>NZ_JAVXZD010000004.1:0-252500 GCF_032460275.1 Mesorhizobium sp. SP-1A
CTGCACAGGTTCTTGCCCAGATCGATCCCCAGGATCACAATGTTCATGGCTCGCTCCTTCCTCTCAAATCAGCACCAGCATCCTAGCCGATGCTTCTCAGGAGGGGCGGGCCATCCCATAAAACGCTGTTCGCCCTTGAGCAGGCCCGCACCGATATCGCACGGCGACGCCAGCGCTGGCGCTCCTGGCAGTCCGGTCTTGATCCGCAACGCCTGGTCTTCATCGACGAGACCTGGATCAAGACCAACATGGCGCCGCTGCGAGGCTGGGGGCCGAAAGGCAAGCGCCTGCGCGGCTTCGCTCCACACGGCCACTGGCGAACCCTGACCTTCCTCGGCGCGCTGCGCTGCGACCGGCTGACGGCGCCGTGCGTCTTCGACGGGCCGATCAACGGCCAATGCTTCCGCGCCTATGTCGAACAGCAACTCGTACCGCTGCTCGAACCGGGCGACATCGTCGTCATGGACAATCTCGGCTCCCACAAGGCGGCCGCCATTCGCCAGATCATCTGCGCGGCCGGCGCACGGCTCTGGTATCTGCCGCCCTATTCGCCCGACCTCAATCCGATCGAGCAGGCCTTCGCAAAGATCAAACACTGGATGCGAGCCGCTCAAAAGCGAACCATCGAAGAGACGTGGCGACACGTCGGCAACCTCGTCTCAACCATCGAACCAGGCGAATGCGCCAACTACTTCAAGAACGCCGGATACGCTTCCGTCAAAACATGAAATGCTCTAGGCGGCAGGGCCGGCGCCTTCCGGCTGGCCATGCCGGCCGTCAGGACGACCGGTTCGCCCGCGCCAGCCCGTGCGCCACCAGCCGATCGATGATTTCGGGATAGCTGACGCCGCTTGCCGCCATCGCCTTGGAATACATGCTGATGTCGGTGAAGCCGGGGATGGTGTTCAACTCGTTGACGAGAATGCGCATGTCCGACGTCACGAAGAAATCGACGCGCGCCATGCCGTCGGAAGGCCCTTGCCGCCATCGCGCGGAGCTTGCCTTCGACCTCTTCGGGCAGTTGCGCCGGCACTTTCAGGGCCGCTCCGTCTTCATCGATATATTTGGCGTCGTAGCTGTAGAAGCCGTGGCTTTCGGCGGGCACGATCTCGCCCGGCCGGGACACGAAAAGCCCGCCGTCCGCGTCCTCCAGCACGCCGCATTCGATTTCGCGGCCGCTTATGAACTCCTCGGCGAGGAGCTTGCTGTCGTGCCGGAATCCCTCGGCCAGCGCCGCCTCGTATTCGCTTGCGGTCGCGACCTTGCTGACGCCGACGGACGAGCCCTGGCGTGCGGGCTTGACGAACAGCGGCAGCCCAAGCGCGCGCTCCAACTCCGCGAATGGCGGGACGGCGTCTTGGCGGATGGTGGCCGAGCGGGCGGCGGGCAGGCCGGCTTCGTTCAGCAAGCGCTTGGCGATGTCCTTGTCGAGCGCGGTGGCGGAGCCGAGAACGCCGCAGCCGGCAAGCGGGACCCGCGCCACCTCGGCCAGGCCCTGCGCCGCGCCGTCCTCGCCGTGCAAGCCATGCAGGACAGGGAACAGGATGTCGATCTTCGCCGCCTCGCGAGGCGAACCGTCGGCTGCGATCGCCACCATCCGCCCTTGTCCGCCCGGAACGAGGCAGATTTCGGTGCCGCTGGCGGGCTTCGCCAGCACGCCTTCGTCGAAGCCGCCCAGCAGCCAACGCCCCTCGCGGGTGACGAAGACGGGAACCGCATCGTATTTGGCCGGGTCCAACGCCCGCATGACATTGGTTGCCGACAGCACCGAGACGTCATGCTCGGCGGAACGTCCGCCATAGAGCACGGCAATGCGAAGCCTGTTCGAGACCATGCGATCCTTCCCGTGAATCTCTACGCTCGTATAGGAGATACTGGATCAGATCGATGCCGGGGCCAATGCGGCGTGTTGCACCCGGCCTTCCGGCTGGCGGCTGTCGCTCAGCCTTGCCAGACGCCCTCCCGGCGCAGGTCGTCCATGGTGCGCGAGATGCCCTCGCGCAGGATCGCCACCATCTCGTCGATCTGCTCTTTCGTGATGGTCAGCGGCGGCGACATCACGCACATGTTGATCAGCGGCCGCACCAGCAGGCCGAGTTCCTGGCAATGGGCGTCGATGCGGTTGCCGACGTCCTTGTCCAGTTGCAGGGGATTGCGGCTTTCGCGGTCGGCGACGCATTCCACGCAGGCCATGAGGCCGAGACCGCGCACTTCGCCGACCAGCGGCAGTTCCTCCAGCGTCTTCAGCCGGGCCTGGAAATAGGGTGCGACGGTACGCACATGGTCCAGCACGCCTTCTTCCAGAAGGTCGAGATTCTTCAGCGCCACCGCGCAGCCGACGGGATGGCTGCTGTAGGTCAACCCGTGCGAGAACACCGCGTCGGGATGGTTGGAGCGCCGCAGTTCCTCCATCAGGCGGCCGGCGATGACCACGCCGCCGAGCGGGAAATAACCCGAGGTGACGCCTTTGGCGAAGGTGATCATGTCCGGATCGATGCCGAAGACGTCGCCGGAGGCGAAGACATGGCCCAGCCGCCCGAAGGCGGTGACGACCTCGTCGGAGATGTAGAGGATATCGTTTTCGCGGCAGATCTCGCGGATGCGCTTCAGATAGCCGTCGGGCGGCACAACGACGCCGCCGGAAGCCTGCACCGGCTCGCCGACGAAGGCGCCGATCCGGTCGGCGCCGACCCGTTCCACCGTGGCGCGGAATTCCTCCACCAGTGCATCGCCGAAGGCTTCCACGCTCATGCCATTCGGCCGGCGGAAGGGATCGGGCGAGCCGAGCTTGACGACCAGCGCGTCGGCGCCGTCCATCCAGTCGCGGTCGCGCGGGCGGCCGTTCAGCGAGGCCGACAGATAGGTCGAGCCGTGATAGGCGCCGCCGCGCGACAGCAGCAGCTTCTTCTCCGGCCGGCCGCGCACATTGTTGTAGAACTGCATGAAGCGCAGCGCCGTCTCGACGGCCGACGAGCCGCCGGTGGTGAGGAACACATGGCTGAGTTCGCCCGGCGCGTGCCCGGCGATACGGCGGGCAAGTTCCGCCGAAGGCGTGCTCATCGTATACCAGGGCGTGTTGTAGGACAGTTCCATCGCCTGGTCGTACATGACCTGGGCGAGTTCCTTGCGGCGGTGGCCGACATTGACGCACCACATGCCGGCGGGGCCGTCGATGAGCCGCTTGCCGTCGGCGTCGATGATGTAGATGCCTTCGCCTTCGCCGATCAGCGTGCGGGCTTCCGCGCCGACGGAGCCCGCGGCCGGCCAGGGCTGCACCAGATGGCGCTCGGCCATCGACACGGCGTCGCCGCCGCTGCGTCCGGCCGCCTGTTCCGTCGCCTTCAGGTTCTTTACCGCCGCCATGGCTCGCATCTCCTGTCCGAATTCCGCCGGTCCGGATGTCTTCTGGATCGTGACGACCCTGCCCGTGCCGGCTGTGGAACATGCTCTTCGGCGAGCATTTCTCACATCATATTGAATGTCTGTTCAATCAATATCTCAGAAATAGCGCTTGATTTCAATCCGTGAATGCGCTCATCATGCAGAAAGCCGGCAAGCCAGAACGCCGGCAGGAACCTGCGGTCTTTCGCACCCTCCGGGTGCCGGCGGCCGCCGCAGCCGGGCGGCTCCGGCGCGAGGGCACGCCTGGGGACCGGCGCGGCCTCAAAATGGGAAGGCAGCATGGCGGGACGACCCGGGCCAGCGACCGAACCGAGATCCGGGACCCCGCTGCGGGGTTCAGGGCGGCGCGGGTTCGAACAATGACGGCCGCTGCGGAACGGTCTCCCGCTCTCGCCGCCGGCCGCGGCCGCAGCAGACAGGCTTTTCTGCAATCGGAATCCTTCCAGGGCCTGGCTCTGATCAGCCCCACTCTCCTCTATGCGCTGGTGCTTCTGGTGGCGCCGATCCTGGTGGTGATCGCCTATTCCTTCTGGAGCCAGCACTATCTCACCGTCGACCACAGCTTCACGCTGGACAATTACCGCGCCGCGCTGACCGAACCGATCTACCGCGACCTGCTCTGGCGTTCGCTCTACATCTCGCTGACGGTCAGCCTGTTCACGGTGGTGCTGGCCTATCCGATCGCCTATTTCATTTCCTTCCACGGCGGACGCCACAAGGGGCTGTGGCTGTTCCTCATCACCATCCCGTTCTGGACCAGCTACCTGCTCAGGGTCATGTCGTGGAAGGTGATCCTCGGCTACAACGGCGTGCTCAATTCGGCGCTGATGGGGCTCGGCATCACCAGCGAACCGTCCACGGCGCTGCTCTATAATTCAAGCGCCGTCATCATCACGCTCACCCATGCCTGGGCGGCGTTCGCCATCCTGCCGATCTTCGTGTCGCTGGAGAAGGTCGACCGCACGCTGGTCGAGGCGGCGACCGATCTCGGCGACGGGCCGCTGCGTTCCTTCCTGCGCGTGACGCTGCCGCTTTCGGCGCCCGGAATCGTCTCGGCGCTGCTCATCGTCATGATTCCGACCGTGGGCGACTACGTCACGCCCAAGCTGGTCGGCGGCAAGGACGGCGTGATGATCGCCAACGCCATTCAGGCGCAGTTCGGCAAGGCGGCCAACTGGCCGCTCGGCGCGGCGCTTTCGGTGACCACCATGATCGTGGTCAGCCTGATGGCGGGCGCGGCCGTCTTCATCATCCGCTCCGCCGCGAGGCTGGCAAGATGAGCGCGCGCGGCCGCGGCCTCAAACGCCTGCTGCCCGGCGGAAGCTGGCTGTCCGCTTACGCGCTGGCCTATGTCGTCTTCCTCTACCTGCCGGTGCTGTTCCTGCCGATCTTCTCGATCAACACCGCGGCGACGCCGAAATTCCCGCTCTCCGGCTATACGTTCAAATGGTACGAGGGCCTGCCGCATACGCCCGAACTGCTCGATGCGGCCTGGAACAGCCTGATCGTCGGCGTCTCCGCCTCCGTCCTGTCCACCGTGTTCGGCATATTGGCGGCGCGGGCGATCACACGCTACCGCTTCCCCGGGCGCCGGCCGATCGCCGGCCTGATCATGGCGCCGCTGGTGCTGCCGGAGGTGATCGTGGCCATCTCCATGCTGCTGGTGTTGCTGCAACTGGGGCTCAGCCTGTCGCTGTTCACCGTCGTGCTCGGCCATGTGCTGGTCTGCATCCCCTATTCGATGACGGTGCTGACCTCCGGCTTCGAAGGCTTCGACCGCAGCCTGGAGGAAGCCTCCGCCGATCTCGGCGAAAGCGCCTTCGGAACCTTTCGGCGGGTGACGCTGCCGATGGTGGCGCCGGCCATCATCTCCAGCCTGCTGGTGTCCTTCACCATCTCGCTGGACGAATTCATCATCGCCTTCTTCCTCACCGGCACGGAAGCGACGCTGCCGATCTACATCTGGGGGCAGTTGCGCTTCGCCGCGAAGCTGCCCGGCGTGCTGGCGCTCGGCACGCTGCTGCTGATCGGTTCGTTCCTGCTCTTGTCGATCGCCGAAATCCTGCGCCGCCGCGCCGCCCGGCGCACGCAATCCGAAGGAGTCCTCCATGGCTGACCGTGCCGGGCCCGATCATGTTGGACACGCCGGACCTGGCCGGTCCGGCCGGCCGATGATCGAGATCCGCGAGGTGACGCGCAGCTACGGTGCCTTCAAGGCGCTGGACGACGCCAACCTGACCATCAACGAAGGCGAATTCTTCTCGCTGCTCGGGCCGTCCGGCTGCGGCAAGACCACCTTGCTGCGCATGATCGCCGGCTTCGACACGCCGACCAGCGGCTCGATCACCGTCGACGGACAGCCGATGGACGGCATCCCGGCCAACCGGCGCCCCACCAACATGGTGTTCCAGAGCTACGCCATCTTCCCGCATCTCAATGTCGAGCAGAACGTCGCCTATGGGCTGAAGCGGCTGAAGCTCGGCGCCACGGAGGAGAAGCGCAGGGTCGAGGAGGCGCTGGCGCAGGTGTCGCTGTCCGGTCTGGGCAAGCGCGGCGCGACCGAGCTTTCCGGCGGGCAACGGCAACGCGTGGCGCTGGCGCGCGCGCTGGTCATGCGGCCGAAGGTGCTTTTGCTGGACGAGCCGCTGTCGGCGCTGGACAAGAAGCTGCGCGAGCAGATGCAGGTGGAACTGCGCCGGCTGCAGCAGGCCGTCGGCATCACCTTCATCCTGGTCACGCACGACCAGTATGAGGCGCTGGCCATGTCCGACCGCATCGCCGTCATGTTCGGCGGCCGCATCGCGCAGGTGGCGTCGCCGAAGGAGATCTACCAGCGCCCGGTCAACCGGCAGGTGGCCGACTTCCTCGGCGGCATGAATTTCGTCCGTGCCGAGATCGTGGAGGAGAACGGCTCGACGCTCACCGTCGACACGCTCGGCTTCGGCCGGGTGCGGACCCGGAAGCCGGCCGGTTTCGCCCGCGGCGGGCCGGCAGCGACGCTCGGCATCCGGCCCGAACGCCTGCGCCTGCTCTGGGACGACGAGACGTCGGAGTTCCAGGTGGCCGGCAAGGTCATGGAGCGCCACTATTTCGGCGAGATCACCCATCTGATCGTCGACATACCGGGGCTGGAAAAGCCGCTGTCGGTGACCGAGACCAACGATTTCGGCGCCGACGACATCCCGGTCGGCGCGCCGATCCGGCTGGCCTACGATCCCGACGCGCTGGTGGCGCTGGCCGATTGAGCGGCCGGCAACGCCCTATTTGTCCGTGATGATCTTGACCTTGTCGCCGGCCGATACCGTCGCGCCGGGGGCAAGCGCGTTCAGCACGCGGAACAGGTCGAGCTTGCGGTCCACGCCCACCATCATGGCCGACAGCGTGCCGATGTTCTGGCCGGGTTTGACGGTGACGACGCGGATGCGCAGCGGCTTCAGCGCCGCCTTTTCCTGGGGCGTGAGAACGTGGAAGGAGCCGCTGACGGCGCGCGCCACGGAAGCCAGCGCGGTGCTGGATGCGGGCGCCGCGGTGAGCAGCCGGTAGACCTGGTCGCCGGCGCGGATGACGGTGATGTCGAACTGCCAGTTGTCGGCGCGGGCGCTGGCGACGGCGGCCTCGTTGCCGTTGATCGTCTCCTGGCGCACGCTGGCGTCGTCCAGCCCGGTCACCCAGCCGCTGCGGATGTAGTCGGTCAGCGAGCGGCCCTTGTCGAGCGAGACGCCGTCGAAGCGCACGGCCATGTCGCCCGGCCCGGCCGCCGTGACGGCGGCGGCGGAATTGTCGATCACGAAGCCCTCGGGCACGGAGAAGGTGATGCCGAGCCTCGGATGCAGGAAGACGTTGCCGCGCACATAGCCTTCCTCGGCGGTGTCGCCGTAGAGAATGCCGTCGATGCCGGCCAGGAAGGAATCGCGGTCGCGGGTGCCGACGCCGGGCTGGCCGAACTGGCGCGCGTGGCGCTGGGCCAACTCGATGCGCTGCGGCGTGTTGGGATGCGTGGCGAGGAAGTCCAGGCTGGCGTCGGTGGCGCCGCTGATGGAACGGAAATCGGTATAGGCCGACATGGATTGCAGGAAACGCGCGGCGGCATAGGGATCGTAGCCGGCTTCACCGACCGACTTGATGCCGATGGCGTCGGCTTCCAGTTCCTGGTTGCGGGAGAACTGCGCCAGCCGCAGCTTGTTGCGGATCAAGGCCGCCCGCGCCGTCGGACTGTCGCCGAGGATGTCGGAGACAACCTTGGTGGCGAGCCCTTCCTCGGCCTCCAGCTTCTGCCTGGCCAGTCCGTGATTGGCGGTGACATGGCCCATCTCGTGCGCGATGACGGCCGCCACCTCGGAGGAATCGTTGGCCAGAGCCAAAAGCCCGCGGGTGATGTAGAGATAGCCGCCCGGCAGCGCGAAGGCGTTGACGTTGGGCGAGTTCAGGATGGTGATGCGGTAGGCCTGCGTGGGATTGGCCGAGACCGTGGTCAGGTTGCCGACCACCTTGGCGACCATGCGCTCCAGCTTGGGATCGGAATATTCGCCGCCATAGGTGGCGAGGATGCGCGGGTGCTGCGCGCGGGCCAGTTCGGCCAGCTTGTTGTTGGCGGTGACGCTGTCCACCGTCACCGGCTTGTCGGAAGGCTGGAAGCTGGATTCCTCAAGGCTGCCGGGCAGCATCGACTGGCAGGCGGCAAGCGACAGGGCGAGCGCCGCCAGCGCGAAAGCGCGCGCCAGCGTCTTCAGTGCGGCGGTGTTGCGGGCCGTCGACAGGTCGGCTTCCTTTCAGCGTCGTTGCGGCGAATCAGCCGGCGGTTGAGTCGATCTCGCGCTTTTCAAATCGAAAGCAGCCACACTCAACCCTGCATGGCAAGCAAGCGCCCCGATCCGGGATGGGGGTTTGACCGTAAATTATGTCCGCTTGCGGGCAACATCGCGTGATACGTCCTCATTGTTGCCGATATAGCGCCGGAATGCCTCGGGTCCAGTGCCGGTGAAGAAGTCGGCGGCCGAGCCGGAAGCCGCCACCTTGCCGTCCTCGAGGAACACGACGCGATGGGCGATGCGGCGGGCATCCCGTGGCTGGTGGGTGACGAAAAGCACCGTCATGCGCCGCTCGGCCTGCAAATTGTCCAGCAGGTCCAGCATATCGTCGCGCAAGGCCGGGCCGAGCGAGGCGAAGGGCTCGTCCAGCAGCAGCACCGGCCGCTCGCGCACCAGCACGCGGGCAAGCGCCACGCGCTGGCGCTCGCCGCCGGAGAGTTCGCGCGGCAGGCGCTGCTCCTTGCCGCCGAGGCCGGTGCGGGCGAGCGCATCGGCTATCGCCCTGCGGTCCTCGTGCGACAATTTCAGCGAAGGAGAACGGCCGAGGCCGACATTCTGCGCCAGCGTCAGGTGCGCGAACAGGTTGTTTTCCTGGAACACCATCGACACCGGCCGTTGCGCGGGCGGCGTGGCGGTGACGTCGGCGCCGCCGATCAGGACGCGGCCGGCGGCCGGCGCTTCGAAACCGGCGACGAGGTTGAGCAGCGTGGATTTGCCGGAGCCGCTGGCGCCCATCACCGCCGTGATCTCTGCGGCCGGGAAGTCGGCGTCGTAGACGAATTCGGCGTCGCCATAGCGGAAGCGCACGTCGTCCAGCCGGACCGGCAGTCCTGCCGTATTCCTCGCAATGCCGCTGGCTTGCAGGTCGTTCATGCGGGCCGTTCCCTTCCCAGCCGCCCGGCGGCGAGCGTCAGCGCCAGACACACGGCGCCGAGCAGCAGCGCCAGCCCGGCGGCGTCGGCCGTGCGATAGCTGCCCATGCGCGCCAACAGCAGATAGGGCAATGTCTGCACGGAATCGCTGCCGAACAGCGCGATGACGCCGAGATCGCCGAGCGAGAGTGCCATGGCGAAGGCGAAGGCGGTGGCGAGCGGGCGTTTCAGCCCCGGCCAGTCGATCAGGCGCAGCCGCGTCCAGCCGGCAATGCCGAGTTGCGCGCACAACCGCTCGTGCCGCTCGCTGGACGCGTCATAGGCAGGGCGTACGGCCCGGATGGCGAAGGGCACGGCCATCACGGCATTGACGGCCACGACCATGACGGGGGCAACCGCAAAGACGTCGCCGAAATGGCGCAGAAGCATGAACCAGCCCGCGCCGACGACGATGGGAGGCACCACCAGCACGAAGCCCGCGCCGGTGTCGGTCAGCGTTTCCAGAAGCGTCCTGCGGCGAAGACCCCGGCCGAGCGCAAGGGCGCGGCGCGCCATTGCCAGGGAGAGCGCAAGGGCGGCCGCCAGCAGGGCCGACAGGAAGGCCAGCACGATGCTGGTGAGGGTCGCCTGCCGGACCGAACTCTCCGCCGCCAGCCGTGCGAGGTCTGCCTGGAGGCCGGCCGCGACGGTCGCCGCCATCGGACCCGCGACGAAGACCAGCGCCAGCATGATGAGGACCGCGTTCATGATGGTTTCGGCGCGGCCGGGCGACAGATATCGGCGCGGCGCCACCGGCAGGTTGGCGTCGCCGGTCGTGTTGGCGCCGAGCCTGGCGAGCGCGATGACGACGACGGCGGTGAGTGCCACCTGAAGCAGGGTCAGCGTCACTGCCCGCGCGGGGTCGAAGTCGAAGCGCAGGGCCTGGTAGATGGCCACTTCCAGCGTCGAGGCGGCGGGGCCCCCTCCCAGCGTCAGCACGATGGTGAAGGAGGTGATGCACAGCATGAACACCAGCCCGGCGACGCCCGGCAGGGACTGCCGCAGCGCCGGCCATTCGACCAGCCGGAAAGCCGAGCGGGCGTCCATGCCAAGCTGGCTGGCCAACCGCCACTGGTCGGCCGGGATGGTCTGCAGGGCTTCCAGGAACAGGCGCGTGGCCAGCGGCATGTTGAAGAAGACATGCGCGATGAGGATGCCCGACAGGCCATAGATGCCGGGCCAGGCGCCGCCCGACAGGCTACCGAAAATGCCGGTGAAGTAGCCGGCGTTGCCATAGAGCGCCAGGACGCCGAGCGCCGCGACGATGGCGGGCAGGGCCAGCGGCACGGCGAAGAGCTGAAGCACGAACTCGCGGCCGGGAAAGCGCGGGTGGCGCGACAGCGCCCGCGCCACCAGCAGTGCGGGCAGGACCGACAGTATGGTGGAAAGCGCCGCCTGCCACAGCGTGAAGCGCGCGACACGCAACAGATAGGCGTCGAAGGCAAGCGCCGCGCTGCCGAAATCTCCTGCTCCTTCGGCGGCGAGGCCGGCGAAGGCGCCGCCGATCAGCAGGCCGATGAAGGCGAGGGCAAGGATGCCGGCAAAGATGCGGAAATCGGGAGAGGCCATCACTACCGGGCACCCCCCTCTGGCCTGCCGGCCATCTCCCCCTCAAGGGGGGAGATCGGCAGCTTCGCGGCCGCTACCCATCCCACTGCTCCGGTGATTGGCGGAAGCCGTGCGGCCGTTGGCCGGTAGGCCAGAGCGGGGTCAAGGCCGGCGATCACCCTGGCAATCCTTCTATTTGCTCATGACGGACAGCCATTCGTCCACCCAGGCCTTGCGGTTCTTCTCGACCTCCTCGGGGCTGAAGATGAGCGTCTTGGCGGGCTTCACGAGCTTGTCGAAGGCCGGATTGAGCGGCTTGTCGGTCTTGCCGGCGGGGAACATCCAGTTGGTTTCGGGAACGGCGTCCTGGAAGTCGGGCCCGGTCATGAAGGCCAGGAACTTCTGCGCCAGCGGGTTCTTCGCGCCGGTGGTGGTGATGCCGGCGACCTCGACCTGAAGATAGTGGCCTTCCTCGAAGGAGGCGGCCTGGTAGCGATCGGTCTTTTCCTCGACCATGTGGTAGGCCGGCGAGGTGGTGTAGGACAGCACCATCGGCGCCTCGCCCTTGGTGAACAGGCCGTAGGCCTCGCTCCAGCCGGGCGTGACGGTGAGCACCCGGCCCTTGAGCTTGGCCCAGGCGTCCGCGGCCTTGTCGCCATAGACCGACTTGACCCACAGGAGCAGGCCGAGGCCCGGCGTGGAGGTGCGCGGGTCCTGGATGGCGATCTTCTGGCTCGGGTCGCCCTCGACCAGTTCCTTCAGGCTTTTCGGCGGGTTCTTGAGCTTCTCGGTGTCGTAGACGACGGCGAAATAACCGTAGTCGAAAGGCACGAAGATGGCGTCGTTCCACCCGCCGGGCACGTTGACCTCTCCAACCTTGCCATGCGGCACGAAAAGGCCGCTCGCCCTGGCGTCGGCGGTCAGGTTGGTGTCGAGGCCGAGCACCACGTCGGCCTTGGTCGCCTTGCCCTCGAGCTTGACGCGGTTGAGCAGCGCGACGCCATCGGCGACGGAGACGAAATCGACCTCGCAGTCGCACGCAGCCTCGAAATTCTTCTTCACCACCGGGCCGGGGCCCCAGTCGGCGGTGAAGCTTTCATAGGTGTAGACGGTGAGTTTGTCCTTCGCCGCGGCCGGCAGGGCCGTGGCGGCCAGCGCCAGGGCGGGAAGCAGGAACGACAGTATCTTGCGCATCGGCGCCTCCTTGCAGGTGTTGCGGGAATTGAGGCGCCGGGTTTCCGAACGTCTAATCCCTCCGCCGGTACAAACCGGATCAGGTTCAGCGGGTTGGCGATCACGCCTCTCAGCCGGTCCGCGCGCAGCGTCCGGCACCCCGTTAGAGCATCCGGACACATAGGGCGGGCCGCGGTGCCGCGCAAGCTAAGTTTGCGGCGCGGGCGCGCTGCAGGGCCTGCAAGGCAGCCTTTGCGCAGGCGAGCGGGCCGCGCCCGAGGCGCGGCCTTCCGTTTGGCCGACCGGACTGGTAAGGCGAGGCCATGAGCCGTTTCACCCTCCTGCTCGGCGGCGACCTCGCGCGCACGCCCCGCCTCGACCGCCAGATCGCCGGCAGCCGCGTCATCGCCGCCGATTCCGGCATCCTCCATGCCTTGCAGTTCGGCGTGACGCCGGAGCTCTGGGTGGGCGATTTCGATTCCGCGCCGCCGGATCTTCCGGCCAGCCTCGCCATCGTCCCGCAGCGGAAATTCCCGGCGGAGAAGGACATGACCGACGGCGAACTGGCCGTGACCGCCGCGCTGGAGCAGGGCGCGACCTCGCTGGTGTTGGCGGGTGCCTTCGGCGGCGCGCGGGCGGACCATGCCTTTCTGCACATGGCGCTGGCGCTGCGGCTTGCCGAGGCCGGAACCACGGTGCTGCTGACCAGCGGCGCGCAGGAGGGCGTGCCGCTGCTGCCGGGCCGGGCCGCCTTCGACTATGAAGACGGGACGCTGTTTTCCGTGCTGGCGTTTTCCGGGCTTTCCGGCCTCACCGTTCAGGGGGCGAAGTGGCCGCTCGCGAACGTCGAAGTCCCGTTCGGCTCCTCGCTCACCCTTTCCAACGAGGTGCGCGGCCGGCTGGAGATCGGGCTCGGCCATGGCCGGGCCTTGCTGCTTGCCCATCCCTCGCGAGCATGAGTGCCGCGTACAATCTGATATATCAATTGATATATCAAATGAAAACGAACGCCTATCATAAGTCACCGGGAAACGCGTAACTGACATGGCCCCTCCGCTCCTCAACCTTGCCGGCATCAAGCTGACCTTCGGCGGCACGCCGTTGCTCGACGGTGCCGATCTGGCCGCCGGGCCGGGCGACAAGATCGCGCTGGTCGGCCGCAACGGCTCCGGCAAGTCGACGCTGCTCAAGATCGCCGCCGGTCTGGTCGAGCCGCAGGACGGCGAGATGTTCCGCCAGCCTTCGGCCACGGTGCGCTACCTGCCGCAGATGCCGGACATGGAAGGCTTCGACAGCGTGCGCGCCTATGTCGAGGCCGGGCTTGGGCCGGCGGACGATCCGCACCGCGCCACCTATCTGCTGGAGCATCTGGAACTGACGGGGGAGGAGCGTCCGACGGACCTTTCCGGCGGCGAGGCGCGGCGGGCCGCGCTTGCCCGCGTGATGGCGCCGGAGCCTGATATATTGCTGCTCGACGAGCCCACCAACCACCTCGACCTCTCCGTCATCGAATGGCTGGAGGAGGAGCTGATCCGCACCTCGTCGGCGCTCGTCGTCATCTCGCACGACCGCCGCTTCCTGGAACGCGTCTCGCGTTCGACGGTGTGGCTGGACCGGGGCCGCACGCGGCGGCTGGACAGGGGCTTCGCGCATTTCGAGGAATGGCGCGACCAGGTGCTGGAGGAGGAGGAGCGCGAGCAGCACAAGCTCGGCCGCCAGATCGTACGCGAGGAGCATTGGCTGCGCTACGGCGTCACCGCGCGGCGCAAGCGCAACATGCGGAGGCTGGGCGAATTGCAGGCCATGCGCCAGCGCTTCCGTAGCCACCGCGGCGCGGAGGGCACCGCCAGTCTGGTGGCAAGCGATGCCGCGGAGTCCGGAAAGCTGGTGATCGAGGCCAAGGCGATCGACAGGAGCTTCGGCGACAATTCTATCGTGAAGGGTTTTTCCACGCGCATCCAGCGCGGCGACCGTGTCGGCCTGGTGGGCCCGAATGGCGCCGGCAAGACGACATTGCTCAAGATGCTGACAGGTGAGCTGGCGCCGGATGCGGGCACGGTGCGGCTCGGCGTCAACCTGGAAATCGCCACGCTCGACCAGAAGCGCGAGGCGGCCCATCCCGACGAGACGCTGGCGCACTATCTCACCGACGGGCGCGGCGAGAACCTGGTCATCAACGGCGAGCAGCGCCATGTCGTCTCGTATATGAAGGACTTCCTGTTCAAGCCGGAGCAGGCGCGCACGCCGGTGCGCGAGCTTTCCGGCGGGGAGCGGGCCAGGCTGCTGCTGGCGCGCGTGCTGGCCCGGCCGGCGAACCTGCTGGTGCTGGACGAGCCGACCAACGATCTCGACATGGAGACGCTGGACCTGTTGCAGGAACTGGTCGCGGGCTTCGCCGGCACCGTGCTGCTGGTCAGCCACGACCGTGATTTCCTCGACCGCACCGTGACCAGCGTGATCGCGCCGGACGGAGGCGGGCGCTGGGTGGAATATGCCGGCGGCTATTCCGACATGCTGGCCCAGCGAGGCGGCAAGCGGCTGGAGGAGCGCAAGACCCGCGACAAGGCGGCCGGTTCCGAGGGCCCGGCGGCGCCGGCCTCGCGGCCGAAGGAGCCGTCGAAAAAACTCTCCTACAAGCAGAAATTCGCGCTGGAGGCGCTGCCGAAGAAGATCGAGGCGGTGACGGCCTCCATCGCGCGGCTGGAGGACGCGATCGCCGATCCCGCCTATTACGAGCGCGACCCCGCGGGTTTTCAGAAGACCATCGCCGCGCTCGACAGGGAACGGGTGACGCTGGCTGCGCTCGAGGAGGAATGGCTGGAGCTGGAGATGCTTAGGGAAGAGCTGGAGGGGTGAGGAGTGGTCGGCCTGTGGCCGACGAAAAGCCCCTGAATGGGCTTTTCGAACGACGAACGCCCGAGGCCATAGCCGAGGGCAGGAGTGGAACGACGAACGGTGAAAGTCCGGTTTGCCTTCGGGCAAATCGGAACGTCCGGTGGACGTTTCGAAGGACTTGAACGCCCGAAGGGCAGAAGGCCGGCCTACGGACGGTAAAAGGCCGACCCCTCCATGCCGCCGGCTCCGTTTTGCGCCACGCGGCGCCATCGCGCCAGGTACGGTTCCGCAGGTTGGCGGTCGCGCTGCGGCACGGCCAGCAGCCCGGCGACGTAATAAAACAGGAAGCTGCCGACGACGTAGGGCGTGATGACGTCCACCTCCACGAAGGACCGTACCAAAAACATCGTGGCGATGCCGAAGGCGATGAGGGATGCCGGGTCTTTCCGGGCACCTGCGAAGCGCCGCAGCAGGCCGAAGGGGATGCGGATCATCAGCAGCGCGATCAGCAGGACGCCCACGACGCCCAGCTCCACCAGCACCTCGATATAGGTGTTGTGGAAGTGGAAGCCGGCGCGCGAGCCGATGTAGAATTCGTCCCACAACCGCTCGGCTTCGGAAAACCCCTGCACCCAATAGGCCTGGTAGCCGACGCCGAAGACGGGCGCGTCGGCCGAGGCCGCCAGGCCCTGGCTCCACAGATAGGTTCGCCCGGTGAGGGTGGAATCCTTGCCGAAGGCGCCAAGCACGAGATCGAAGGCGCCCATATTGGCGGCTGCGAAGACCAGCACCAGCGTCACCATGAAGCCGGCTATCAGGGCGCCCTTGCGGGTGGACGGCGAGAACCACATGGCGAATTTGAGACAGAAGAGCACGGCGAGCGTGGCCACCAGCGCCAGCACCGAGGTGGCGGACTGCGCCTTGACCAGCGTTACCGCGGACAAGGTGGCGCAGACCGCGGCCAGAATCCGCACCAGCCCGCGTTCACGCAGGGCAAAAAGCGCTGCGAAGCCGAAGAAGATGCCGAGCGAGGAAAACAGACCGACCTGGTTCTTGGAGGAAAAGGCGCCGACGAAGCTGTAGGTTCCGTCGAGCGGGTCGAAGTCGTACTGCCCGACCATCAGCGAATAGAGCAGGACGACGAGGATGCCGGCCATGGCGCCGACGCTCATCGTGCGGATGCCGACCGTGCGCGCGGCGATCAGGGCGCAGATCACATGCGACAGGAGCTGGATCGCGGCGCGCAACGTGATGGACGGCGCGGCCGACCAGAAGACCGACAGGCAGGCGAAGACGGCGAAGGCGATCACCCAGAGAAAACGCCAGTAGCGATCCAGGACGCGCCGGTGGTCGACCAGCACGAGCGGCAGCCAGCAGGCATAGTAGGCGAGGATCGAAACCTGACCGAAGCGGGTGGAATAGGCGAAGACGAAGATGGAGAGCGCGACGGCGGCTGAGCCGTACCAGAAATTGCGGTCGGGATCGACCAGGAGGGCCTTGGGGATCTTCATCTCGTCGCTCTCGACGAAGGGGCGCGGCCAGGCCGGACCCCTTCACCGCGTGTGCCTCAGTTGGAGTTCACGCGCGCTGCGGGCGCGGCGACCTCGACCTTGACCACGTCGCCGGGAAGCACGGCGGTGCCTTCCTCGGCATCCATTTCCGAGGACTTACCGTCTGCGCTGCGCACGATCTTGAAATGCACTGCCGGCGCTGAGCCGGAGTTCGCGCTTGCCGCCGCCTCCGGCGCCCGGTCCAGCGCCTCCGTCATCAGGCCGGAATACATGCCCATCTTGACGTTGAGTTCGTTGAGGTCGGACTCGGTCTGCTGGCGGGTCTGCGCGACCTCGGTGTCGCGGTCGTTCTGCAGGCTGGTCGCGTCCTGCGTGGCCTTGGCGATGTCCTGCTTGGCGCGCAGGCTCGCCGTCTCCATGTCGAGGATCTTGCCCTCGAGCTCGGCATTGCTCTGCTCCAGCGTCAGGATACGCTGATTCACGACAAGGCCCTTCTCCTGAAGATTGCCGAGGCTCTTCAATTCCGTGCGCGAAAGGTCGAGCTGCCGGTTCTGGGTAGCGATCTTCTGCTGCAGCGATTCGATCTCGGATTGCAGCAGCTTCTTCAGGTCGTCGAGGCCGGAAAGCTGCAGCCGCAGCCGCTTTTCGCGCGCCGCCATCAACGCCGTCTCGTCGGTGATCAGCTTGCGTCCGGCGTCCGTCTTGCGCAATTCGTCCGGGAACTCGATCTCGGGCTTGTTCTCGGCTTCCGCGACCAGGCGCGCGCGCCGCGCCAAAAGGCCGTTCCGCTGCGCCACCAGGACGTCGTAATTGCCTTGCGCGTTGATGAAGTCGCGCGGCGCGCCGGCTCCGGCGCCCTCGGACCGGCGCAAGCCGCCGGCGAGGCTGAAGGCCTTCAGGACCGTGAGCTGGGGATCGTAGGGATATTTACCGGGATTCTGGACGTCGCCGGCAATGAAGACCGGACGGAACTCGGCGATCTCGACCGACGCTTCGGGACGGTCGGGCAGGCCGAGCTTCTGCTGGAGCTGCTCGCCGATCTCGGCAGCCAGTTCCGCGGCGGTCTTGCCGCGGGCGACGAGCTGGCCGGCAAAGGGCATGGAGATGTCGCCCGAAGGGCCGACGACGTAGTCGCCGTTGAGCGTCGCCCAGTCGCGCACCGCGCCTTCGGCGCTCTGCCATTCGGCGACGCGGATGCGCAGCTTGTCCATCGTGTCGAGCTGGTAGTCGCTTGCCTGGGCTGCCGCCACGAACGTCGCCATCAGGAGCAAAACCGCGCCCAGAAGGGAGCGGACGAAGATCGGGGCGGGACCGATTGCGAGGGAGGTCTTCAAATGTCTGCCATCCTTTTTCGACACGCGGACGCGGGCGGGCGCAGCCGGTCAGTAGCTGCCGCGCGAGGAGAACACGGCCGGAACGGTCAGCACCAGGATCTTGATGTCGGATGTGAACGACCAGTTCTCGACATAGTAGCGGTCGAAGGCGACGCGGGTGCCATAGGACACGTCGTTACGGCCGCTGACCTGCCACAGGCCGGTAAGACCGGGGCGGGAACGCAGATAAAAAGGCGCCGCATTGCCGTAAAGCTCGAGTTCGTCCTTCACCACGGGGCGCGGGCCGACAAAGCTCATCTCGCCGCGCAGGATGTTGACGATCTGCGGCAGCTCGTCCAGCGAAAGCTTGCGCAGCACCGCTCCCACGCGGGTGACGCGCGGATCGTTCTGCAGCTTGCGGGTGGCGTTCCATTCCTCGCGCTCGGAGGGGTTGGCCGCCAGATACGCGGCCAGGACCTCATCGCCGTTCTCGACCATGGTGCGGAATTTCCAGCACCGGAACACATTGCCGTTCCGGCCGACGCGGCGGTGCCCGTAGATCACGCTGCCGCCGTCGGAGAGCTTCACCAGCGCCGCGAGCATAAGCAGCAGCGGGCTGAGCACCACAATGCCGGCGAGCGCACTGGCGATGTCGAAGCCACGCTTGAACGAACCTCCTATCGCAGGGGGGGCCTCGTTCTGCGATCGGGCCGAGAATCTGTTGGCCAATCTGGCGGCGTACCTCATTTCATGCTGCTCCGCAAAATAGTCTCGTGATTTGATGCTGCAATGCAGCACGCGAACAATAGGGTGCTGGATATGTCACGTCTGTGATGAAAATCGGTCGCGCCAATCGCGACTTGGTCATATTTTGTAACAATTAGAAATAATTCGAGTTTTTGCAAGCGTATATGCGAGTACTATTCTGTAACATAAATCAATTATACATTTTACATGTGTGATTTAACTGCAACAGCCTCTGTCTAGATTTAGTAAGAGCAAAATTTGAATTATTGAATTCAAAAATATGCGGAGAACTGCATTTCAGTAGAAATCCTCGAAAACCATGCGGTCACTTTGAGCGCGAGCGTCGCCAAGTGTTTTCGGAACCTGTGGACAGGTCTATCCGCAGCCTGTGCATGGTTAAAGCGGCAGTCGCATCACGCTTAAGGCCGTGTTGCGCAGTGTTGCCTAAATTCTTATATTTGGTGGTGTGCGGGCGATTGCGGAACCGAGGCTTCAGGCTCTGAAAATGGAGAGTCCGGAAGCGTCGGGACATGGATGTAATCTATGCCCGCTTTGGCGGGAGTCTGATCTTGCGTGAGGGATTTCGAACCACGCGACATATGAACAGCGCGAAGGAATAGGATGTCCTTCCTGCTGTTCCTCAGGGGCTTTGTGATCGCGCTGGCCGCTTTTGCCATAGCGACCTATGCGATTACGCAATCGTTCTGGACGACTTTCGTCAATACCGTGATTTGCGCCGTGCTGATCCAACTCGGCTATTTTGTGGCGATTCTTTTCCTGGTCTGGCGTTCCGGCGCGCCCGGAAAGCGGAGCGGCGCGACGACCCGCAACGACGGCGGAGCCGTTGCGGAGGATGCCAAGGCCGAGGGCAAGGCCGCGCCCTTGCCCGGCGTGGGTCGCTCGACGCTGCCCTGACCGGCCAGACCGGCGGCCCGCGTTGCGGAACACTCCCTGTCATCAAATCGCCTTCCGAAGCTGACAAAGCGCGGGGGCCGGTCGCGGCTTGCGGCCGGCAACATGGGCATCATGGGGCAGAGCCTTGGTCGCAAAAGAGCGGCCGATTTGGAATCCAGCAAGCGGAACCCGGTATGGAATCGCCCACAGTCTGCGTCATCATCGCTGCCAGGAACGCCGAGGCCACGATCGGCAGGGCGGTCGGTTCGGCCTTGCGCGAGGCGCGCGTCAGCGAAGTCGTCGTCGTCGACGACGAATCGAGCGATGCCACCTGCGAAAGGTCGCTTGCCGCCGACGACGGCAGCGGACGCCTCGCCATCGTCAGGCTGGACCGCAACCAGGGCCCCGCCCATGCGCGAAACAGGGCCATCGCCGGCACGAAAGCGCCGCTCATCGCCATTCTGGACGCCGACGATTTCTACCTGCGCGGCCGCTTCGACACCCTGCTCGACGGCGAGGACTGGGATTTCGTCGCCGACAACATCGTCTTCATAGACGAGCGCATCGCATCGCACGCCGAACCGGCCGTGCCGCGCTTCGAGGCCGCGCCCCGCTTCCTCGACATGGCAGGCTTCGTCGAAGGCAACATCTCCCGGCGCGGCGCTTCACGCGGGGAGATCGGTTTCCTGAAGCCGGTCATGCGGCGCGCCTTTCTCGACCGGCACGGCCTGCGCTACGACGAAGGCCTGCGCCTGGGTGAGGACTACGATCTCTATGCGCGGGCGCTGCTGAAAGGCGCGCGCTACAAGATCGTCCATGGCTGCGGCTATGGCGCGGTGGTGCGCGCGAATTCGCTGAGCGGCCGCCACCGGACGCAGGATTTGAAGCGCCTCTACGAGGCCGACCGGGCGATGCTGGCCTCGGGCGAGGTGCCGCCGCAGGCGAAAGCCGTGCTGCGCCGCCATGAAAGCCATGTGCGCGCCCGCTACGAGCTTCGCCATTTCCTCGACCGCAAGGCCGAAGCCGGGTTCATCCGCGCCGGGTTCGGGGCGCTGATGCGCCCGGCCGCCCTGCCGGCCATCGCCTGCGGGATCGGCGCGGACAAGCTGGAAGCCTTCCGCAACAAGCGAGGCGCCAAGGCCGAACCAGGTCCGATGCCGCCCCGCTACCTGCTCGCGGCCCGGGTCGGCGCTCAGAAATAATCCCGGCGCACGCCGGCAAGCACGTCGCGCAGACGATCCTTCTTTTCGCCCAGCGCGCTGTCGGCGCTGAGCTGCGGCGCAGCCTTGCGCGCCTGCCGCAGCGCCAGGATGGAGGGCGCGGCCAGAACCTTCTTCGCTGCCGAGCGCAGCGCAGACCTTGGCTCCGGCCTGGCCATCACCAGCGTGTCCGCCGGTTCGCTGCTGTCCGGGCCGTTCGCTTCAAGCCGGCGGGCCTCGAAGCTGATGCCCCAGAAGCGGCCGCCCTTGGTGATCGCCTCGGCGCGCGACGAGATCGGAATCTGCCGGGGCCGGTAGTGCACGCCGAGCGAGGCCGCCCAGTCCTGCCATTTGAAGCTGTTGATGCTTTGCGAGGTCGTCACCGCGACCCAGGGCACGCGGAAGGCGTCGGCGAGGATAGCGGCGTGCATCGATTCGGCGACCACCAGTTCGGCCTGCGCGATCGCCCGGATCACCGCCTTGGCCTCCCCGCAAGGGTCGACATAGCCGAGGCCCGCGTCCTGGCACACCGTCGGCCAGATGCCGCCGACCGTCGATTCCCAATGCGGCACGAACACAGCGCCGCCGTTCTTCGGCAGGTTCCGGAATTCCGGCATGTCGGCCACCATCACGGCGGGATCGACGATGCCGAACTTCTTCTCGTCGAAACCGAGTTTGCGTGCCGTCAGCGGTCCGCGCAAAGCCCGCACGTCCCATTCGCCGGCGTCGGAAAGGTCGGGCGCGCTGCCGTAGCCGAATCCGCTGCCGATGACGAGTTTTTTCCCGCCATCCGGCAAAAGCGCGGTGTTCAGCACTGTGCCGACGCCGACCAGCAGCACGTCGCTGCGGACTTCCCGCAACCCCGGCAGGAGGAAATCCCAAAGCCAGAGATTGAGGTCGTCGCCGAAATTGCCGTGCGCGGATTCCCAGTAGAAAGGTTGCATGTCGCTCCTCCTATCTGGAGATCTTGCCGACGGCGAGCTGGACCGCGCTGCGCAATATCTTAGGGTCTCGCCATGCCCATTGCGCCAGTTGCCTGAACTGCGGCGCCTTGCGCGCCTTCACCAGACGCGCCTGTCCCCACAGCGCCTGGTTGCGCGCCGTCTGCTTGTAGGCCTCTATCGAAGCGCGGTCGGCCGCCTTGTGCGGGAAGCGGCTCTCGAGATGGTCCAGCGCGACCCAGGTGTTGAACTGCTGCTTCAGGAACAGAGGCGAATCGGCGCCCATGCCGTGGAAGATGTTGATGCCTTCGCCGCGCACCGCGCCGATCGCTTCGGAAAGCACAGTGCGGCGCGCATTGCGCACGCAATCGTAGAAGAACAGCACGTCCTCGGCCGCCAGCCGCAGCGCGGCCTCGAAGCGGATCCTGCGGAACAGCGCCTCGCCGATGACCATGCAGGACAGGTGCATGAAGCTCCAGTTCCTGAGCATCGTGCCGGCAAGGTCCGGTATCTCGACCAGGGGCGGGTCGTCGGCAAGGCGGACCGTCTCGGTGGTGGCCGCGAGATCGGCGACGCCGAAATGGTAGTAGAACGCTTCGCCCCCCTTGATCGACGCCCAATAACAGTCTGCATCAAAAAGTGACAGGGCGGTCACCGCGTTGGCGAGATGATGGGGCGTCCACTCGTCGTCGGAATCGAGGAAGGCCGCATAGGCGCTGTCGGCCGGCACATGGTCCAATCCCATGTTGCGCGCCCCGCCGGGACCTGCATTCGGTTGTTTTATAAGCGTAATCCGCGCCCGTTCTTCGGCGGAAAAATCCTGGAGATCGTTTTCGGCGGGCAAAGGCGAACTGTCGTCGACGACGACGATCCCGAAATCCGGATGGGTTTGGGCAAACACGGAGCGGAGCGCGCGGGCCAGGATTCCGGGCTCTCGCTGGTAATAAGGAATGATGACTGTGCACTTCGTCATTTTTTCGCGCCTTCAGGAGTCTAGGGGGCCGCCAAGGGCCCGATGAAATCCGGTCGGTGCCCCCCGCAGGGCTCGCTGACGAACAGAGTCCGATCTCGAAAGGAACGGCGCCCGTCCATGCCGACAGCAGTTAATCTCAAAACCGTGACAAACAATGTCGGCTGGAGCGTGCTCTCCAAGACCAGCACATTCGGGCTGAAGTTTGTCACCGTCCCGATCCTGGCGCGTATCCTGTCGCCGCAGGAATTCGGCGTGGTGGCGGTCGCGCAGACCGTGGTGATGTTTCTCTCCATGATCGGCAGCGCCGGCCTTTCCGCCTCCCTCGTGCTCGAGAAGGAGGAGGACGAGGAGACGGTGCACTCCGTGTTCTGGGTCAATCTCGCCGTCGCGGTGGCGATGTCGGCCTGCATCTATATATGGGCGCTGCCTTTCGCCGGCTGGCTGGGCGCGGAGGAGGCGGCCTATCTCCTGCGGGTCATGGCCTTCCTGGTGCCGCTGCAACTGTGCGGCGACGTCGCCTATTCGCTGCTGGCGCGGCGCATGGCCTTCAGCAAGGACGCGGCCTGGAGCGTGTTTTCCGAATCGGTCGGCGCGGTCACGGCCGTGGTCCTGGCCCTGCTCGGCTTCGGCGTCTGGTCGCTGGTGGCGCAGCTGTTCGTCTCCGCCCTGGTGCGGCTGGGCGGCCTGTTCTACGCCACCGGCTATCGGCCGAAGCCGATGCTGTCGTTCGCCAAGGTCGGCGCGCTGACCAAATACAGCCTCGGCATCATGGGCTCGGAAATCTTCAATTTCATCACCTTCCAGTCGCCGCTGGTGGTGGTGTCGCGCTATCTCGGGCTTGCGGACGCCGGCGCCTATTCGGCGGCCAACCGCTTTTCCAGCATCCCGAATCAGGTGCTGCTGGCCGGGCTGATGGGCGTGCTGTTCCCGGTCTTCAGCCATATGAGCGACGATGCGCGCCGGCGCTC
Organism: Mesorhizobium sp. SP-1A; assembly: GCF_032460275.1. NCBI lineage: Bacteria > Pseudomonadati > Pseudomonadota > Alphaproteobacteria > Hyphomicrobiales > Phyllobacteriaceae > Mesorhizobium > Mesorhizobium sp. SP-1A. The sequence continues at coordinate 23,224 of NZ_JAVXZD010000004.1, forward strand.
GGACGCGCTGATGCTGAGCACGCAGGTCACCACCGTCGTGCTGGCGCCGCTGATGTTCGGCCTGTGGGCGGTGGCGGAACCCGGCATGTTCCTGATCTTCGGGTCGCAATGGGCGCATGCCTGGCCGGTGCTCGGCCTGCTCGCCATCTCCAAGGGCATCATGTCGCCATGCAGCACCTATGTGCCGTTCCTGAAGGGAGCAGGGCGCTCGAACGTGCTGTGGTGGGTGGCCATGCTGCGCGCCGCGCTGGTCTATGGCTTCGTCAGCTACGGCGTGATGACCGGCGGTCTCGTCGCCGCGATGGTCTGGCTGTGCGTGGCCAACGCCGTGACGCTGGTGTTCTATTCGTGGGCCGTGTTCCGCACCAACAACACCGCGTTCCTGTCCAGCTTCTACGTGACGACGCGGCCGATGATCGCCTCGGTCATCATGGCCATGGCGGTGCGCTTCCTGCTGGAGCACGTCAAGGCCGGGCTGCCGGGCGGCGTCTGGTGGAATGCGGTGGCGCAGGTGGCGGTGGGGGCTGCGGCCGGAGCCGCCATCTACGGGCTGCTGCTGCTTCTCACCGAGCGCGATCTGCTGCGCAAGCTGCTGGAGCTGGTGCAGGAAAGGAAGGCGCGGGTGGCTTGAGCGCGGATATTCACCGGAAGGCGGCGTTCGCAAACGGGCTCGAAAGCCGCAGAATAGAGCGGCGAATCACGCAGGGAGGGATTCCCGCCATGGCCTTGTTCAATTTCCGGTCCCGGCCGTTCCGGGTCAGAAGCCTGCAGCGGGACAGCGAGACCGATTCGGGACGGCTGGCCGACTTGTGCCGTTTTCTCGATGATTTCCGCGCCGCGATCGTGCAGGAACGCGACGGATTGCGCGCGCGCCAGCAAAGCGTGGCCGACCGCGCCGCATTCTCGCAGCAGTCGCTGGAGGAGGACCAGCCGGACGCGGCCATGTCGACGGCGGTGGACCGGCTGACGGACGCCATGATGCGCTACGACGTCAGGCTCAGGGCGCTGGAGCGGCAGATCGATTTCGTTACCGAGATGCGCGCGCAGGTGGACCGGTTCCCCCTTGAAAACGAAGAGGTCGGCGCGCCCGGAAAAATTGCCGGCAATTGAAGCCTTAACTCGCGATCATAAAAAGTTACCGGCCGGAAGCCGGTAATTCGGCCGCGCGCCACAATACCATCCCGTGGCCGTCATATGTGCATTGCAACATACGCTCGAAATTGAAGCGGCCCCGAATTGGGGACCCGAACAGAAAGTAGGACGGCTGCTATGTTGAGAATGCAGGTGCGAGACCCCTTGGCGTACCTCTTGTTGGGCGCTTTCGCACTGTCGGCGTCGGCTCTGCCCGCGCACGCGGTGGACGCAGGCCAGGCGGACGGCAAATCCTTCGTGGAGACGTTCGATCGTCTCGACAAGAACCGCTGGTACATATCCGACGGCTGGTCGAACGGCGACCACCAGAACTGCACGTGGTCCGCCAAGCAGGTGCGCGTCGAGGACGGCAAGCTCAAGCTCGGTTTCGCCAAGCAGGACTACAAGCAGCGTCATTATGTCTGCGGCGAGGTGCAGACCAAGGAACGATTCGGCTACGGCACCTTCGAGGTGCGGATGAAGGCTGTTTCCGGCTCCGGCCTGAACAGCGGCTTCTTCAGCTATATCGGCCCGGTCGACAAGCAGCCGCATGACGAGATCGATTTCGAGGTGCTGGGCAAGGACCCCTCGAAGGTGCAGGTCAACCAGTATGTCAACGGCAAGAGCGTGGGCAGCGCCAAGCTGGCGGAAGTCTCCGGCGGCGCCGACAAGGATTTCCACGATTACGCCTTCGTATGGGAAAAGGACCGGATCGCCTGGTATGTCGACGGCAAGCTGGTCGACGAGGCGACCGATCCCGCGAAGCTGCCGAGCCATGCTTCGAAGATTTTCCTGAGCGTGTGGGGCAGCGATACGCTGACGTCCTGGATGGGCGCGTTTTCCGATCCGGGCCAGCCCATTGCGGCCGAGGTGGAGCGCGTCGCCTATACGGCGCCGGGCGAGGCCTGCCAGTTCCCCGAATCGATCGTCTGCAAGCTGAAACAGGGCACGCAATGAAAACCGTAACCTGTCGGCAATCGGCATCGGACCGACGAAACTTTAGTCGGTGAAGCATCCCATGCTGCATGTTTTGTACCTGGTCCATGATCTCTGCGACCCGGCTACCAGCCGGCGTGTCGCCATGCTGGAGGCCGGCGGCGCGCGCGTCACGCTGGCCGGATTCCGGCGGCGCGAAACCTTGCCCGATTTCGGCGGCATAACCCCGCTCGACCTCGGCATGACGGGCGACCGCGCCTTCGGCCAGCGCCTCGTCGCGGTGGGCAAGGCCGCGCTGACGCTCGGCGCGAAGCTCAAGGGCGTGGCAAGGCCGGACGTCATCATCGGCCGCAATCTCGAAATGCTGGCGCTGGCCAACCGGGCGCGGGCGATCTTCGGGGCGGACGTGCCCGTCGTCTACGAATGCCTCGACATCCACCGGCTGCTGCTGGGGCAGGGCGGCGTGTCCAGGGCAATGCGCGGCGCGGAAAGGTTCTTCGGCCGCAATGCAGCGCTTCTCATGACCAGTTCGCCGGCCTTCGTGCGCGACTATTTCGAAGCCTACGGCCAGTCGGGGGCGCCGGTCATGCTGCTCCAGAACAAGACGCTGGATCTGTCCGGCGCCGCTTTGGAGGCGGCGCGGCCGGCATCGTTGCCGAAAGATGGCGAGCCGTGGCGGATCGGCTGGTTCGGTGCGCTGCGCTGCGCCAAATCGCTGAAACTGCTCGCGGCCTTCACGCGCGCCATGGAAGGCCGGTTCGAGGTGGTGCTGCGCGGCCGGCCAGCCCATGTCGAGTTCGAAAATTTCGATGGTTTCGTCCGGGATGAGCCCTATCTGCGGTTCGAGGGCGCCTATCGCAATCCCGACGACCTGCCCGCGATCTATGGCGAGGTGCATTTTTCCTGGGCCATCGATTTCTTCGAGGAAGGCATGAATTCCAACTGGCTGCTGCCCAACCGGCTCTATGAGGGCTGCCGCTTCGGCGCGGTTCCGATCGCGATGGAAGGCACGGAGACGGCCCGTTTCCTCGCCGAGCGCCGCCTCGGACTGTCGCTCGACGAGCCGAAGGCCGAGAGGCTCTCTGCCTTGCTCGGAAACATGGATGCCGAAAGTTACGTCGCGCTGCGCGACGCGGTGGCGGCGCAGGATCCGGGCACATGGATTTGCGGCCCTGCCGATTGCCGCAGGCTGGTGGAACGGTTGGGCCGCGTTGCGGGCGGCGTGTACGGCGAAAGCTTCGCGGAGGTCGCGGCATGAGCAGCGAAATCCTCGAAAGACCGGAAATCGAGGTGCGGCCGGCCAATCTCGGCCGCTGCATGGTGGTGATCCCCTGCCTCAACGAGGTGGATCACATCGGCGACCTCATCGACCAGCTTCTTGAGCCGGCCGAGCGGCTCGGCATGAAGATCGTGGTGGCCGACGGCGGCAGCACGGACGGGACGCGCTCGACGGTGCGCGAGATCACCGAGACCGAGCCGCGCGTCGTACTGCTGGAGAATCCGCGTCGCCTGCAAAGTGCTGCGCTCAATCTGGCGGTCGCCGAATTCGGCCATGAAGCCGACTATCTCATCCGCATCGACGCGCATGGCGGCTATCCGGACGATTATTGCGAGCGGCTTCTGGAAGAGGCGCTCGAAACCGGGGCCGATTCGGTCGTGGTTTCCATGGCGACGATGGGGTTCGGCCCGTTCCAGAAAGCGACGGCGGCGGCGCAGAACTCCAAGCTCGGCAATGGCGGCTCGCCGCATCGCGAAGGCGTGCCCGGCCACTGGACCGATCATGGCCATCACGCCCTGATGCGGGTCGAGGCTTTCCGCGCCGTCGGCGGCTACGATGAAAGCTTCAGCCACAACGAGGACGCGGAACTCGACCACCGGCTCGCCGCTGCCGGGTATCGCATCTGGATGACCGACAAGACCTTCATGACCTATTATCCGCGCGCTACGGCGGGCGCGCTGTTCAGGCAATATCTCGGCTACGGCCGGGGCAGGGCCAGGAACATCATCAAGCACGGCACCCAGCTCAAGACCCGCCAGGCGATCCCGCTCCTTGTGCTGCCGGCGGTGGCCGGCACGTCGCTCGCCGTGCTGTCCACGACCGCGCTCATTCCGGCGGCGCTGTGGGCGGCCGCCTGCCTGGGCTATGGCACGTGGATGGCGGTGAGCCAGCGCAATCCCTACGGGCCGCTGGCCGGCGTGTCGGCCATGGTCATGCATCTGGCGTGGTCGACCGGCTTCTGGCTGGAATATCTCAAGGCGTGGCGGCAGCAGCCCTGGAAGAAGCGGGAGGCGCCGGCCGCATGACCAACCGTCCCGCAAGCCCCGGCATGACGGCGGTCGATATCTGCGTATGCACCTATCGCCGGCCCTATCTTGAGCAGACGCTGCGCTCGCTTGCCGCCCTCGAACTGCCGGCGGCGCTTCGGGCGCGGGTGATCGTGGCCGACAACGACAGCGGGCCGAGCGCGCGCGAACTGGTCGAGGCGATGGCCAAGGAACTGCCGTTCGAGCTTCGCTATGTCCATTGCCCCGCATCGAACATCTCGCTTGCCCGCAACGCCTGCCTCGATGCCGCGGAGGGGGATTTCCTGGCCTTCATCGACGACGATTCCACCGTCTCGCCGCAGTGGCTGGCCCGCCTGGTCGAAATGGCGACGGACTCCGGCGCCGACGCGGTGCTCGGCCCTGTGCGCGCGGCCTATCCGCCATCCGCGCCGGCCTGGATGCGGCGCGGCGATTTCCACTCGACCGGGCCCGTGCGGGTCGGCGGCGAAATCCGCACCGGCTACAGCGGCAACGTGCTGCTTGCCCGGGCCTCCGCCCATGTGAAGGGCCGGCGCTTCAATCTGGCGCTCGGGCGCAGCGGCGGCGAGGACACGGAATATTTCTCCCAGCTCCACCGTTCAGGCGGCAAGATCGCCTATGCGCCGGACGCCGTGGCCTATGAGCCGGTCACGGACGAACGGGCGCGCTTTTCATGGCTGGCGAAGCGGCGCTTCCGTTCGGGCCAGACCCATGGCCGGTTGCTGGCGAGCCGGCATCGCGCCCTGCCGCAGGCCTGCCTGGCCGCGGCCAAGGCGGCTTTCAGTTTCGGCGCGGCTGTCGTCTTCGCGGCCATTGCGCACCGGCGCAACAGGCAGGCGCTGCGGGGCGTCATGCATGCGGGCGTGGTCAGCGGCCTGCTCGGCCTGCGCGAAATCCGCCTCTATGGCGACGATCCGGCGAAAGGGCAGACCCATGCAGCCTGACGTCTCCTTCGTGATCGCGGCCTACAACGCCGAAAACGGTATCGCACGGGCTGTCGAAAGCGCGCTGGCGCAGCGGGACGTCACGGTCGAGGTCGTCGTGGTGGACGATTGCTCGCGCGATCGCACGGTCGAGATCGCCCGGGCTTTCCCGCCGGAACAGGTCAGAGTGATCGCGCTCGACGAAAATCGCGGGCCGGGCGGCGCGCGCAATGCGGGGTTCGATGCCGCCACCGGACGCTGGATCGCTGTGCTCGATTCGGACGACACCGTGCATCCCGGCAGGCTGCGGTGCTTGATCGACCGCGCCGAGGCGGCGGATGCCCAGATCGTCGTGGACAATATCGAAGTGGTCGAAGAACCGGACGGGCGGCAGGCCATGTTCGACACGGATTTCCTCGAAGCCTGCCCCACGCTCGGCCTCGCCGACTTCATCGCCGGCAACATCATGTTCGAGGGCAGGTTCTCCTTCGGCTATGTGAAACCGGTCTTCGAACGCACGTTCCTGAAGCGCCAGGGGCTGCGCTACGACGAGACGCTGCGCATCGGCGAGGACTACGTTCTCCTGGCTTCGGCCCTCGGGCGCGGCGGCCATTGCGTGGTCGAGCCGCGCGCCGGCTACAGCTACCACATCCGCGGCGGGTCGATCTCGCGCGTGCTGGAACTACATCACGTGGAGGCGATGTTGCGGGCCGATGCCGAGTTCGTGCGTACGCACCGGCTCGATCCGCAAGCGGCCGCCGCGCAGGCGCGGCGTACCAGGAGCCTTCGGCAGGCGGCGTCCTTCCTGTTGCTGGTGCGCCAGTTGAAGGAAGGCACGCCGTTGCGGGCGGCAGGCACGGCACTGCGCGATCCGGCGGCGCTGCGGCATCTCAGGATGCCCATCGCGGCACGGCTTCAGCGGCTGGCATCGTCCTTGCGGCCGGCCAAGGCCGCGTCGGAAGCCTGACGCGCAACGATCCGAATTCGGCGGGGATCCGATTCAACGAGGAAAGATGGGAATGAGAAAAGTCAAAAAGGCGGTGATTCCGGTCGCGGGGCTCGGCACGCGGTTCCTTCCGGCGACCAAGGCCATGCCCAAGGAGATGCTGACCGTGGTGGACCGCCCGGTCGTGCAATATGCGGTCGACGAGGCGCTGGAAGCCGGCATCGAGCACATCGTGTTCGTTACCGGGCGCAACAAGCATGTCATCGAGGACTATTTCGACATCCAGCCGGAACTGCTCGACACGCTGACCCGCTCCGGCAAGCACGAGCAGCTCGCCTCGCTGAACCGGCTGCAGCCGCAGCCCGGCACCATCTCCTTCACCCGCCAGCAGGCGCCGCACGGCCTTGGCCATGCGGTGTGGTGCGCCCGCGACATCGTCGGCGACGAACCCTTCGCGCTCCTGCTGCCGGACATGGTTTCCTTCGGCGAGAAGGGGTGCCTGTCGGGCGTGATGGACCTCTACGAGCAGACCGGCGGCAACGTCGTCGCCGTCGAGCAGTGCGATCCGATGGAGACGGGCAGCTACGGCATCGTCGGCAAGGGCGCCAGGGTGGGACCGGGCTTCGCCATCACCGGAATGGTCGAAAAGCCGGCGCCGGAGGCGGCGCCCTCGAACTACTACATCAACGGCCGCTACGTGCTTCAGCCCGACATCTTCGACCTGCTGGACACGCAGGAGCGCGGCGCCGGCAACGAGATCCAGCTCACCGACGCCATGGTGCGGCTGGCGACCAGCCAGGAATTCTTCGCCTCGCCGTTCGAGGGGCGCATGTTCGACTGCGGCTCCAAGGACGGCTTCATCCAGGCCAACGTCGCCTTCGCGCTCGCCCGCGACGACATTCGCGGCATGGTGCTTGAACCGATCGAGGAGATGATCGTTTCCCGCAGACGCCGCATCCAGGCGGCCTGAACAACGGACGGACGACACGGCCGCGGCGCCAGCCGCCGCGTCCGGCATTTCAATGAAAGCGACGCTGACAGGCAAGCTCATGAACCATGGAAGTTTCCCATTGAAGAACCGGGGCATGATGCCTGCTGCGGGCACGGACGAGTTCCTCGATCTGGACATGCTCGTCGCGGCGGCGCGGCGGCGGATGCGGCTCGTCGGCCTGTTCGCGGTGCTGGGCCTGATCCTGGGCGCGCTCTACCTGGTGTTCACGCCGGCCATCTACACGGCCTCCACCCGTATCCTGCTGGACGACAGCCTGACCAAATTCGCCGAGGACAAGCAGCCGCCGGCGGCAGGCGCGCAGGCCGACGCCATGGTGCTGAGCGAGGTCGAGATCCTGAAGTCCAGCCGTCTCGCCCGCGCCGTGGTGATGTCGCAGAAGCTTCAGGACAACGAGGAATTCCTCGATCCGCCGCGTTCGCCGATTGCCTGGCTGAAGGGGGCGGTGAAATCCGTCGCCGGTCTGTTCTCTTCGCCCCCGCCGCAATCGGCCGGCTCGGTCGAGAATGCCAAGATAGGCAAGGCGGCGGCGTTGCTGCAGGCCGGGCTGACGGCCGAGCGCGTCGGCCGAAGCCTCGTCATCGAGCTGTCCTTCGAGGACCATGATCCCAAGCTCGCCGGCGCGATCACGCGCGCCTATGCGGATGCGTATCTGTCCGACCATCTCGACGCCAATTTCGACGCGACCGAGCGCGCCACCGTGTGGCTGCAGGGGCGCTTGAACGATCTGCGCGACAGTTCCCAGAAGGCGGCGCTCGAAGTCGCGCAGTTCAGGGCCAAGACCGGCCTGACGGCGGCGCGCGGCGAGCTGATGTCGGAGCAGCAGCTTTCGGACCTGAACAGCCAGCTCATCCTTGCACAGGCCGACACGGCCAACGCCTTCGCCCGCTACAACCAGTTCAAGGCCATCCTGGACAGCGGTCCGGACAACGCGGTCAAGAACGCCACGATCCCGCCGGAAAAGGGCACGAACGGCAACAACACCACCGTCATCAACGACATGAAGTCCCGTTATCTCGGCATGTCCAAGCGGGAGCAGGACATTTCGAGCCGCTTCGGCGAGGACCATCCGCAGGCGGTGGCCTTGCGCCGCGAAGAGGCGGACCTGACCAAGCAGATCTTCGCCGAACTGCAGCGCCTGACCGAGAGCTACCGCAACGAATATGAGGTGGCCAAGTCGCGCGAGGACTCGCTGCGGACCAATGTCGCCGATCTTTCCGGCAAGAACTCCAAGACCGGCAAGGACCAGGTGGAACTGAGCAACCTGGAGCAGAAGTCGCAGGCGCTCTCGACACTCTACCAGGCCTTCCTGGCGCGCTACGAGCAGGCCTCGCAGCAGCGCTCCTTCCCGATCGCCGAAGCGCGGATCATTTCACAGGCGGACGATCCGGTCTCGCCGTCGAGCCCGCGCAAGACCATGGTTCTGGGCCTTTCGCTGGTGCTCGGCATTTTCGCGGGCATCGCCGGCGGCGCGATCCAGGAATTCCGCGAGCGCTTCTTCCGCACAGGCGACGACGTGCGCGATTCGCTCGACATGAACTTCCTCGGCTACCTGCCCATGATCGGCAACCGGCTGGTCGAAGCCGGCCGCAAGACCGCGTCCGACGCCGAGAACGCGGGCAGGCAGCCTAGCCCGGAAACGGTCACGCCGCGCATGCTGCGGGTGGCGATCAACGCGCCAAGCTCGTCCTTCGCCGAAACCTTGCGCAATGTGAAACTGGCAAGCGACGTCGTGCTGCACCACAATCCGTGCAAGGTGATCGGTTTCGCTTCGGTGCTGCCGCGCGAGGGCAAGACCACGGCGGCCGCGAATTTCGCCGGCCTGCTGGCCGCGAACGGCGCGCGCACTTTGCTGATCGATGCCGACCTGCGCAATCCGGGCCTCAGCCGCAGCCTGCCCCTGCTGCCCGAGCGGGGGCTGGTGGAAGCGATCGTCGGCGAAATCCGCTGGCAGAACGCCTGCCTGACCGACCGTAAGACGAGGCTGACCATCCTGCCCACGGTCGGGCGCCGCAGGCTGTCGCACACCAGCGAGCTGATCTCCGGGCAGGGCATGGCCAGCCTGCTCGAAGACATGCGCAATTCCTTCGACTACATCGTGGTGGACCTGCCGCCGCTCGGCCCGGTCGTGGACGCCAAGGCCTTCGCGCCTCTGGCCGACGGTTTCGTGCTGGTGGCCGAGTGGGGCGCGACGCCGCGCGTTCTCGTGCGCTCGGTGCTGCAGACGGAACGCCAGATCGCCGCCAAGACGCTCGGCATGGTGCTCAACAAGACCGATATGAAGAAGCTCGACCGCTACGGCCAGCTCGGCGGCGCCGAGAAATATCTCGACCGTTACGGTTCCTATTATATCGAAGAGACCGCGGCGGGCGGGAAGGCCAACCGCATGGAGACGGCGTGATTCCAGGCACGCACGGCTTTACCGCGCAGGCTTCAGTTGCCGAGATATCGGCCCTTGTCCTGCCAGATGCGCAGGCCGGTCAGGCGACCGGTGAAGAACGCGCCGGTGTCGAGGTTGACCCTCATGCCGTCGCGCCTCGCCTCCTCGATGGGGGTGTGGCCATGCACGACATAATGGGTCAGCAGGTGGGCGCGTTCGAAAAAGGCGGAGCGGATGAACACCAGGTCCGTGTCCGTCTGCCTGTCGAGCGCGACGCCGGGCCGGATGCCGGCATGGACGAAAACATATCTTCCCGCTTCCACGAGCACCGGCAGGGAACGCAGGAAGGCGACATGGTCCGGCGGGATCGCGTCGCGGATCGCCTCGTCGATCTGCCGCTCGTCCCGGTAGAGGTCGAGCAGCCGCCGGTGGTCGATGCCATAGGAGAGCAATGTCGGCTCGCCGCCGATACGAAGCCATGATTGCAGGCTGGTTCGCCCATCCAGATAGTCCAGCATGGCGATCTCGTGATTGCCGGCCAGGCAGATTCGTTCGAAGCCTGGCGGCGGCGGCGCGACCAGATGGTCGAGGACCTGCGCCGAGGCGGGGCCCCTGTCGACATAGTCGCCGAGCATCAGGATCAGCTTGGCCACGGGCAATGTCGAGGCGTCTTCGGCGATGTTCCTTTCGAGCGCCAGCAGCTCGTCAAGGCAGCCATGCACGTCACCGACCGCATAGACGGCCGTGCCGCTCAGGTCGAGCTTCAGCCGAGGTCGCGGGTCCCGCTCGCGCGTCCTGCCCCGTCCGAAAAGCTGTCCGAGGCGCATCATCCGCAGGAGCGAGCCCGCCGGCCGCAGCAAGGCATGAGGGCCTGCTCCGTCTGGGCGGCCGGCCATCGCCGGCCTTCGCCGCACCGGCAGGCAAAGCTTTCCGAACATACCGGCATCGTCTGCGTCTCCGTGCGCGCCTCATCGTCGGCCGTCCTGCGACCGTAGCTCCGAATAGCTTGCACCATCAAACCCTTCAAGGAGAGGGAACTTGAAGAACAATACCCTTCAACCCGCCATTGCCCGCGTGCCGCCCGAACTTTCCGAGCGCGTCAGGATTGCCCGTTTCCTCTGCATCTTCCTGATGATGTTCGTTCACGTCCAGGCGGGAATTGCCGAGAACGTCTATGACCGCGACGCCGGCGTCTTCGACATCGTCTATTTCGTGTTTTCGCGGCTGCTGGGGCTCAGCTCGGTTTCGCTTCTCAGCGTCGTTTCCGGCTATTTCATCGTCTCCAGCCTCGCCAAGGCAGGTGCGTGGCGATTGAGCCTGTCGAAGCTGCGCACGCTCGTCGTGCCGCTGGTGGCCTGGAACCTGCTCATGCTGGCGCTGCTGGCGGTCTATGGGCTGCTGACCGGCAAATGGCAGGACATGCCCGAGCTGTCGGTCATGGGGCTGGCCGACGCCATCCTGGCGCTCGTCAACTGGCCGGTGGACGTGCCGCTCTGGTTCCTGCGCGATCTGTTCGTCTGCTGCCTGCTTTCGCCGCTGCTCTATGCGGGGCTGAAGCGGCTTCCCGTCGTGACGATCCTGGCACTGGTCGTCTTCATGGTGTTCGGCGACGGGTGGTTCATCATGCAGCGGCCCCAACTGCTGCTGTTCTTCGGACTCGGCATGTGGCTGCGCATCGCCAATCCGGAAATGCACACGATAGACCGTGTGGCGCGCCTGCTGGCGGTCGGGCTCGCGGTCATGATCGCCGTGTTCCTGACGATCCGGTTTCAACGCATCCTGCTCAGCGAAATGGATGAGACGCTGAGGCTTGCGCTCGACACGCTGCTTCGCGTCACAATGGCGGGCGGCTTCTGGCTGTTCACCGGGGCGATCAGGCATTCCATGCTGGCCAGCCTGTGCATGAGGATGGAGCCCTATGCGTTCTTCCTGTTCTGCAGCCACGCGATCCTGTTCAATTTCGGCGGCATGGCCTTCCGCCGCTTCTTCGGCAATTACGGGTCGGACCTGTTTCCGGTCACCTTCTTCTCGCTGCCCGTCATCGCCGTGTTCTGCGCGGTGGCCGGCCTGCAGACAATACGCGGGTCGCGCGTGCTGCTGTTCCTTTTCAACGCCGGGCATGGCGTGCCGCCGCTGAGGCAATCGCCGCAGAAAGACCGGGTGCCGGAGCGAAGTCGCACCGGGTCGCCCGATCAAATGGCGCTCAGGCGCGGGAAGGGCTAGCTTCCGTTCACCAGGCCGAGGATCAGGCGCTGGATGGTGCCGCCTTCGCCGTGCTCGACGCGGTCGAACTCACGGCTGCGCCGCCGCTGTTCCTGCGACAGTTCGGACAGCCGCCCGGTCAGCATCTGGCGGATCTTGCGGCAATCCGGATCGTCGGGAACGGTAAGGCCGACGCTGTATTGCTCGATGGCCCTGACCATGTCCTTGATCGTCTCGCCATGCACCTGCTCATGCGCGCGCATGCCGGCAAGGAAAATGTCCCAGCGCTTCTGCGTCGCCGGGTCCAGATGCCCGCCGGGCCGCGGCAGCGTATAGGTGATGACAAGTTTCGGCCGTGCGGACACGAGGGTGCAGGCGCCGTTGCGAGGCACATAGTTGCGCGACCAGGTCAGCTTGAAATTGGTGTGCGCGATCGTGCGTACCTTGTCGCCGACGAGGGGCCCCCGCTCGCCGATCGAGGCGTAGAGCTCGGGTCCGGTGGCGCCGGCGATGGCATAGGTCTCGACCTTCTCGACCGCCTTCCACGCCGCCTGCGCCATTGCAGGGGCTGGAGCAAGAAGCACCGCCGAAAGAAGGCACAGCCCGATTCCCGCTCCGAGAGGCAACTTCCCGGCCGGGGAGGGTCGTATCGGGGTCGAAACGACGGACAGTCTTCGCGGCAACCGCACGATCCTTGCGCCGCCTATCCGGAAGTCTTGGCCTGCCAGGCCTTCAGCGCATCGTCGAACACCTTTTCGCCGGGAATGCCCTTTTCCATGGTCAGCAGGGCGCGGCGGCCGGATTTGTAGACGACGGGAATGTCGATCCAGTCCTGCTTACGCAGCAGCGTCAGGTTGGCGTCCTCGTCGGCCTTGGTGTCGTTCAGCGCGACCAGGAAGAAGCCGTCGCCAATCTTGGCCGGAATGCCGATCAGCGGGCTGCCGGCCTCCTGCTCGGTGCCCTTCATGGCGATGCGCAGCACGTTGTCGATGCCGCCGCCCTCGAACCCGTCAGGCGTCAGGAAGATCATCTCGATGATGTGGCTGGCCGGCAAGGTCTGGTCCGTGTTGCGGCGGATGGTCATGCGCAACTGGATATTCTTGCCGGGGATGGTCGCCTCGGCGTGGATCGTGGGCTCGGGCGGAGCGTCGCCGCCCGGCGATTCCTGGACCAGCGACCAGACGATGTTGCCCGGCTCGGCCGAACCCTCGGAAACGTTGGTGCGCTCCTCGTAGAAGATCGCCTTCTGGCCGACCGCCAGTTGCTGCTGGTTGTTCGGCGCGGCGCCCGCCGCTGGCGGTGTCGCCGTGGGCGACGGCTGTTGGGCCGCGGGTGCCATGGCCGGCGGCTGGGTGGTGAGCGCCACGATGGAGGTGCCTTCACCCACGCCATTGGCGCCGCTGGCGGGGCCGGGATCGGTCTCCTTGCCGTCAGGCAGCAGCCTTTGCGTGAATTTGGTCGGCTGGCTGGTCTCGCCGCTCGGCTCCGGCGTGGCGGCAGACGGCGCCGCTCCGGATGCGGGCGCGGGTTGCGCCGGTTTGGCGGGCGTGCCCGGCTGCGCAGGTTTGGAATCGGCCGTCTGCTTCGCCGGTTCGCTTGCCGGGGTGCCGGACTTGCCCGACCACCACGCATAGCCGACGCCTCCGGCGACCAGGACGATCAGGCCGGCCGCGACCAGCCGGCCGTAGCCGCGCTTCGGCCTGTCATACGGGGCCTCGGTTCGGGTCTCGTCGTCGTCGGAGAAGGCGAAATCCCGGTCGTGTACCTCCGGGCCGAGGCTTGCGGCTGCATCGTCCTCGGTCTCAGGTCCGGGGCCGCCGGTCTTTGCCGATGACGGCTCCCGGTCGGGCTCCCATCCGGGGGCCTCCGGGGCCCTCGGCGGGGGCATCGGAATGGCTTCCGTCTTCGGGCGCGGCCATACCGGCCCCGATACCGTCAGTTCCTGGCCGTCCGGAACGGGCGGCTTTGGCGTCTCGGCCCTTGCCGGCTCGGGCCTGGGCTCCGTCGGGACCGGCAGGGTGCGCGCAGGCTCGCTGCTTGTCGGCGCTGGCCTGGCCGGTTCGGTTCTGGCCGGTTCGTTTCTGGCAGGTTCCGGCTTCGCCGGCTCGACCTTCGCGCCAGGCCGCACGTGGTTGGGCTGGTTCCTGTTGCGGTCGATGGAGGAGAATATGTTCTCCAGCTCGGCCAGCGGATCGATGGCGGGCGCGGGCTTGGCGTAGTCGCGCTCCACCGAGGCGATGGCGTCCTCCAGCGCGCGCTTCTGGCGCTCGGCCATGGCGGCGGGTGGCGGTGGGTCGATCGCCGCCAGTTTCGCCGCGATGGTGGAGCGCGCCTTGTCGTACACCCTGGCGCGGATTTCCGGTGTCGTCTCGCCGAGGCCGTCGAGCGTCTTTTTCAGAACCGCAACGAAATCTGCCATGCTTCCAATCGACCTGCGTTGCCCGGCCGGTCTGCCTCGACCGGCAAGCTTCGGGAAATATTCGAAAAACTAGTCCTGGAATGGATCAGTCACAAGTATCGTGTCCTCCCGCTCCGGACTTGTGGACAAGAGCGCGACCGGCGCGCCGATCAATTCCTCGATATAGCGCACATATTTCACGGCTTGCGCCGGCAGGTCGTTCCAGCTGCGGGCGCCGGCGGTGGTGCCCTTCCAGCCTTCGAGCGTCTCGTAGATCGGCTCGACGCGTGCCTGCGCGCCCTGGCTCGCCGGCAGATAGTCGATCTCCTCGCCGTCCAGCCTGTAGCCGGTGCAGACCTTGATCTCGTCCAGCCCGTCGAGCACGTCGAGCTTCGTCAGCGCGATGCCGTGGATGCCGTTGACGGCCACGGCCTGACGCACCAGCACGGCGTCGAACCAGCCGCAGCGGCGCTTGCGGCCGGTGACCACGCCGAACTCATGGCCCTTGGTGCCGAGATATTCGCCGACTTCGTTCTTCTGCTCGGTCGGGAAGGGGCCTTCGCCGACGCGGGTGGTGTAGGCCTTGGTGATGCCGAGCACATAGCCGATCGTGCCGGGCCCGACGCCCGCGCCTGCGGCCGCCTGGCCGGCAACCGTGTTGGAGGAGGTCACGAAGGGATAGGTGCCGTGGTCGATGTCCAGCAAGGTCCCTTGCGCGCCCTCGAACAGGATCCGCTCGCCGGCGCGGCGACGATCGTCCAGCACCTTCCAGACGCGGTCCATGTAGGGCAGGATGGCGTCGGCGACCGAGGTCAGCTCGGTCATGATCGTCTCGTGCGAAACTTCGGCATGGCCAAGCCCGCGCCGCACCGCATTATGATGCGTCAGCAGCCGGTCCACTTTCTGCGGCAAAGTTTCCAAGTCCGCCAAATCCATCACCCGCACTGCGCGCCGGCCCACCTTGTCCTCGTAAGCGGGGCCGATGCCGCGGCGGGTCGTGCCGATCTTCGTGCCGGAATTGGAGGCGGCGTCCTCGCGGAATCCGTCCAGTTCCCGGTGCAACGACAGGATAAGCGCGGTGTTTTCGGCGATTTTCAGGCGATCGGGCCCGATCTCGACGCCCTGGTCCTTCAGCTTCTGCACCTCGGCCACGAAAGCGTGCGGGTCGAACACGACGCCGTTGCCGATGATCGACAGCTTGCCCTCGCGCACCACGCCGGACGGCAGCAGGGAGAGCTTGTAGACCTTGCCGTCGACGACCAGCGTGTGGCCGGCATTGTGGCCGCCCTGGAAACGCACCACCACGTCGGCGCGCTCCGAAAGCCAATCAACGATCTTGCCCTTGCCTTCGTCGCCCCATTGCGAGCCGACGACCACCACGTTGGCCATGTCTTCATCCCTTGAAAATACATGCAATCCAGGCGCGAAGCCCGCAACGACTGGCCTCTATAGAGCAAAGGCGCGGAAAGTGCGAACCGCTTTTCGGTCAAATCCGGCATGTGCGCAAAAAGATGGCGAGGCTTTTTGCAGGCCAGGACCAATCCTTTGCGGTGCAGGCATCATTTACGCCTGTGCCTTGCGCGGGCAAGGTGCCGCCGGAGGATTCCGAGCGATGCACCGTAGCGCCTACCCGCTGCTTCTGGCGACCACGCTGTTCTGGGCCGGCAACGCGGTGGCCGGAAAGCTGGCGGTCGGCCATGTTTCGCCGATGCTGCTGACGGAGTTGCGCTGGCTGGTGACCATGATGGTGCTCGCCGTTCTCGGCAGGCGCCGTCTCGCGGCGGACTGGCCGTTGCTGCGTCCCCGGCTGGGGCTGCTGCTGTTCCTGGGGCTGCTCGGCTTCACGGTGTTCAGCGTGGCGATGTACTGCGCGCTGCTCTACACCTCGGCGACCAATGTCAGCATCGAGCAGGGCGGCATGCCTGTGTTCGTCTTCGCCGCGTCCTTCATGCTGTTTCGCACGCGTGCGACCGCCGGCCAGTTGCTCGGCTTCCTGCTTTCCTTCGCCGGCGTGCTGGTGACGGCGACCCATGGCGAGATGCGCAGGCTGCTGCATCTGGACGTGAATTTCGGCGACGCGCTGATGCTGCTCGCCGTCGTCGCCTACGGTCTCTACACGGCCGCCCTGCGGCTTCGGCCACAGGTGCACTGGATGAGCCTGATGACGGTGCTGTGCCTCGGCGCCACGCTCGGCGCCATTCCCTTCGTCGTCGCGGAGGCGGCGGCCGGCGCGCTGATCGTGCCGGATGCGGCCGGGCTCGCCATCGTGGTCTATGTGGCGGCGTTCCCGTCGCTGATCGGGCAAGCGTTCTACATCCGCGCCGTTTCGCTGATCGGGGCCAACCGCGCCGGCCTGTTCATCAATTTCTTGCCGCTGTGGGGCGCGCTGCTGGCCGTGCTCGTGCTGGGCGAGACGTTCCAGCCCTATCATGCGCTCGCGCTCGCACTGGTGCTGGCGGGCGTGGTGCTGGCCGAGTCCAGCGGCCGCAGGCTGGCCGCCGCCGGCTCCTGACATCGGCCGCCGCTACAGCAGGCCGGCCCGCGAAAGGTCCCGCATCAGCCGGCTGGCGCCATAGGTCCAGGGCGGGCATTCGGTCGAAAGCTGGACCCGGTTGACGAGGGCGCCGAACCTGTCGGATGCGATGGTGACGATATCGCCGGGATGGTGGGTGAAGCCCTTCCCGGCCTCGCCGCGATCCATGACCGGGGCAAACATGGTGCCGAGATAGAGCACCATCCCGTCCGGATATTGATGATGCGGGCCGAGCGCCGCCGCGACCAGCTCTTCCGGCGAGCGGCTGATCTCGGCCATGGAGCTTTCGCCTTCGAGCACGAAGCCGTCGTCGCCCTCGACCTTCAACCGCACCACGGCCTTCTTCACGTCGGCCAGCGAGAAGCTGTCGTCGAACAGCCGGATGAACGGTCCGAGCGAAGCGGACGCATTGTTGTCCTTGGCCTTGCCGAGCAGCAGGGCCGAGCGCCCCTCCACGTCGCGCAGGTTCACGTCGTTGCCGAGCGTGGCGCCGACGATGACGCCGCGGCTCGATGCGACGACGGCGACCTCCGGCTCCGGATTGTTCCAGGTCGAGACCGGATGCAGGCCGACATCGGCGCCGTAGCCCACCGAGGCCATGGGCTGGCATTTGGTGAAGATCTCGGCGTCCGGACCGATGCCGACCTCCAGATATTGCGACCACACGCCGCGCGCGACCAGCCGCGCCTTGCATTCCGCCGCTTCCGGCGATCCGGGTTTCAGTTTCGAGAGGTCGTGGCCGATCAGGTCCGCGATGTCGGCTCGGATCGCCTCCGCCTTTTCGGCCGAGCCGCGCGCCTGCTCCTCGATGACGCGCTCCAGCAGCGAGACGACGAAGGTGACGCCGGAAGCCTTCACCGCCTGCAGGTCCACGGGCGAGAGCAGGTAGGGCTTCGCCGTGTTCCTGAAGGCGGCCATGCTGTTGGAGACGATGTCGGCCAGCGAGCCGATCGCCTTGCCCCGGGCGTTGGCGGCATGGCTGGCCGGGTCGTCCAGTTCGCAGACGTCGCGCACGGTCGGCGCGTGTTTCGAGGTGATGTCGAAGACGGTGCCGTCGCGTACCGTCACGATTGCCGGGTGCGGCCAGCCCTCGGCGAAAGCCCGGCCGAGGAAGGTCCCGTCCTTTGGCAGTTGAGCGGTATCGTCGGTCATCGTCCGTCTCCCGGCATGGTGTGCTCACGAAGCAGCGTAGGCAACACTTTGCGGCATCGCCGGTCAAGTGACGGAAGGCAGGAGGGCGCGGCCGGACCGCGCCCCGTGAGGAACAGCCTACATCCCGTTCACGTCGAACTGCAGCGGCTTGGCCGAGTCGATCGACTTGTGTGCCCGCACCTTGGCAAGCACGTCCTGCGGGAACGGCGCGTCCAGATAAAGCAGCGCGATGGCGTTGCCGCCCGGCCTGTCGCGTCCCAACGCGAAGTTGGCGATGTTGACGCCGTTCTCGCCGCAGACCGTACCGAGCAGGCCGATGATGCCCGGCGCGTCGGCATTGGTGGTGTAGAGCATGTGCTGGCCCACCTCGGCGTCGAGATTGATACCCTTGATCTGGATGAAGCGCGGCTTGTGGTCGGAAAAGCAGGTGCCGGCGATGGAGCGGGTCTGCTTCTCGGTCTTGACGGTGAGCTTGATATAGCCGTCGAACACGCCCGACTTGTCGCGCTTGACCTCGGCGACGATGATGCCGCGCTCCTTCACCATGATCGGCGCCGACACCATGTTGACGTCCGCCACCTGCGGACGGATCAGGCCGGCAAGGGCCGCGCTGATCAGCGCGCGCGTGTTCATGGCGGCGGTCGAGCCGTCGAACAGGATCTCGACTTCCTTGATCGGATCTTCGGTGACCTGGCCGACAAAGGCGCCCAGCACCTCGGCGAGCTTGACGAACGGCTTCAGCCGCGGCGCTTCCTCGGCCGTGATCGAGGGCATGTTGATGGCGTTGGAGACCGCGCCCTTGATGAGATAATCCGACATCTGCTCGGCGATCTGCAGCGCCACGTTCTCCTGCGCCTCGGTCGTCGAGGCGCCGAGATGCGGCGTGGTGACGACGTTTTCCATGCCGAACAGCGGGTTCTCGGTCGCGGGCTCGACTTCGAACACATCGATGCCGGCGCCGGCCACCTTGCCGCTCTTCAGCGCGGCGATGAGATCGGTCTCGACGATCAGGCCGCCGCGCGCGCAATTGATGATGCGCACGCCGTTCTTCATCTTCGCGATCGCATCGGCGTTGATGATGTTGCGCGTCTTGTCGGTCAGCGGCGTGTGCAGGGTGATGAAGTCGGCACGCGCGAGCAATTCGTCCAGCTCGACTTTCTCGACGCCGAGCTCGGAGGCGCGATCCTCCGACAGGAACGGATCGAAGGCGACGACATGCATCTTCAGGCCGACGCCGCGTGAAGCGACGACGGAGCCGATGTTGCCGCAACCGATGACGCCCAGCGTCTTGCCGGTGATCTCGACGCCCATGAAGCGGTTCTTCTCCCACTTGCCGGCGTGAGTGGACGTGTTCGCCTCCGGAATCTGGCGCGCCAGCGCGAATATCATGGCAATCGCGTGCTCGGCTGTGGTGATGGAATTGCCGAAGGGCGTGTTCATCACGATGATGCCGCGGCGGCTGGCGGCCGGGATATCGACATTGTCGACGCCGATGCCGGCGCGGCCGATGACCTTGAGATTGGTCGCGGCGGCGATCAGCTTCTCGGTGGCCTTGGTGGCCGAGCGGATGGCGAGGCCATCATACTGGCCGATGATTTCGGCGAGCTTTTCCTTGTCCTTGCCGACATCGGGCAGATAGTCGACTTCGATGCCGCGATCCTTGAAGATCTGCACGGCGGTGGGGGAGAGCTTGTCCGATACGAGTACGCGAGGTGCCATAAGAGGCCTCCATCAGGTGAAATTCAGACTTGGGGAAACGAGGCGACCGTCCCAACACGGTCGCCGAAAGCCTTGACCTCAGGCCGCCTTCTTCAGCGCGGCCTTCTGGTTCCGGAACGCCCATTCGAGCCAGTGCGTCAGCGCCTCGAGATCGGAGGCCTCGACGGTCGCGCCGGTCCAGAAACGCAGGCCCGACGGCGCGTCGCGGTAGGCGCCGATGTCATAGGCGACGCCCTCCTTGTCGAGAGCGGAGACGATGCCCTTGGCGAAGGCGGCCTGCGCCTCGGCGTCGAGCGCGGACACTTCCGGATCGACGATGGTGAGACACACGGAGGTGTTGGAGCGCGTGGCCGGATCGGTCGCCAGATTGGCGAGCCAGGGCGACATCTCGACGAAGGCGTCGATGACCGAAAAATTGCGGTCGGCGCGGGCGATCAGGGCATCGAGGCCGCCGATCGATTTCGCCCAGTTGAGCGCGTCGAGATAATCCTCCACCGCCAGCATGGACGGGGTGTTGATGGTCTCGCCCTTGAAGATGCCTTCGATCAGCTTGCCGCCCTTGGTCAGGCGGAAGATCTTGGGCAGCGGCCAGGCCGGCTTGTAGGTTTCGAGCCGCTCGACGGCGCGCGGCGACAGGATGAGCATGCCATGCGCGCCTTCGCCGCCCAGCACCTTCTGCCAGGAGAAGGTGACGACATCGAGCTTGGCGAAGTCGAGCTTCTGCGCGAAGGCGGCGGAAGTGGCGTCGCAGATGGTCAGGCCCTGGCGGTCGGCGGGGATGAAATCGGCGTTCGGCACGCGCACGCCGGAGGTCGTGCCGTTCCAGGTGAAGACCACGTCGCGGTCGAAATCGACCTGGGCAAGATCGGGCAGCGCACCATAAGGCGCTTCGAAGATGCGCACGTCCTGCAGCTTGAGCTGCTTGGCCACGTCGGTGACCCAGCCGGCGCCGAAGCTCTCCCAGGCGAGCATGTCGACGCCGCGAGCGCCGAGCAGGGACCAGAGCGCCATTTCTACCGCGCCCGTATCGGACGCCGGCACGATGCCGATGCGATAGTCGGCCGGAACCTGCAGGACCTCACGGGTGAGGTCGATCGCCTGCTGGAGCTTGGTCTTGCCGATCTTGGCGCGGTGGGAGCGACCGAGGGCGGCGTCTACGAGGGCTTGGAGGGACCAGCCGGGGCGCTTTGCGCAGGGGCCGGATGAGAAATTGGGATTGGCCGGACGCACGTCCGGCTTCTGCAGAGTCGTCATGTTTTATCCTATCCTTCCAGATAGCACGCCCCTCGTTGGGGAGGGGTGGCCCACTCGCGGAAATACAGGAATGCCCGAAAACGCGCAAGAGGTAACGCGGGCACGAAGCCATGGGAATGCAGGAGAGGCGGCCGCCAGGGCCGGGCGGACTGGCGGTCCGTGCCGTTAATCCCCCATTTGGGGGTGGTGCCTTTCGGCCTTATGCTGTAGGGGCGGCCAAAGGAAATTTCCGGGGTAGATCTTGTCGGAACAAGCGGAAAAAAGCGCTCAGCACGAGCGCACGGACGATCACGGCTGCGGCAATCCCGATCTGTACAATCCGTGGGAGCGGGAGCTTGCCTTCGAACACTCCCGTCTCGATCACATGCCGATGTCGACTTCCGGCGAAGCGGGGGCGATCGGGGTTTCCGACGAATGACGGAACTGCTGATCACCATAGTGCCGATGATGATGGTGCTGGGCGTCCTGTTCTGGGTCGACGCGCGCTAGCACAGGCCCGCCGGTCTTGACGAGCGGCGCAATCGTTTGCGCCGCTCCTGTCCCCGGATGCGGGGGTGTCACCAGTTGCGGACGCAATAACCTCGCGGCGACAGGTGCAGGCCGCGCGGACACGCCCTGGCCACCGGCCTGTTGCGGACGCAGACGCCGCGGGGGGTGAGATGGAAGCCTCGGCCGCACCAGTTGCGCGGCGCCGGGCGGCGCGGCACGCAGCGTCCCCAGCGGTTCATCACCCAGCCCGGTCCGCCGCAGCGCCAACCGACCTGCTCAAGCGGAGTTGCCGTCGTATGTGCAGGTTGCCCCGGTGCAACGGGATATGAAAAGGAAGGTGTCGCGAACGACATCAGGCCACCGATCAAAGCGATGGCGCCGACAAGTTTTGCGGAATGCATGCGCAATTCTCCATTCAGCTTCCCGCCCGCAGGTGAAGCTAGCGCGGACAGGCTGAACGGAGGATGAACCGTTCCGTATCGACGGTTTTGCAGAGGATGCGGCAAGTCGCCATCACTTTGCGCCGGGCATCGAAGCCGCTATACCGCGCGGGAGGGTTCGTGATATGCGCTCGGGCCTCTTGCGGCCGCCATGGACAGGCCGTTGGCGGTGGGCGGTATCGGCTATGACAAGAACCGGAAGCGTTTTGGCTGGGAAGATCTTGGACTGGGGCGGGCTGACCCTATGGGTGGCCGGCTTCTGCGCCATTCTGATCCTGTCGAGCCTTGCGCCGGACAACCGCTCGGTGGTCCCGGCCTATCGGCTCGCGGCCGAGATGTTCGCGGCGGGCAAGCCGCTCTACAATCTCGACCTGGCGATGGGCTATCTCTATCCGCCGGCCTTCGCGGCGCTGTTCATGCCCTTTGCCAAGCTCGGACCGGTCGCCGGCGACCTGTTGTGGCGCCTGCTGGGCTTTGCGGTGCTGACCTATGCGGCGGTGCGCCAGGTCGCGCGGCTCGATCCGGGCAACCGGGTCTGGATGCTGTCCTACGGGCTGTTCCTTGCCGTGCCGGTCGCCGCGGGGGCGTTGCGCAACGGCCAGGCAACCGTCTTGCTGACGGGCGCCTGCTGGCTGCTCGTGCTGTCCGCGCTGGAGGGCCGCCGTGCCGAAACCCTGCTGTGGGCCACGCTGGCGCTGATCGCCAAGCCGACGGCCATCGTGGTGCTCCTGCTTACCGGCGCATTGCGGCCGAAGCTCATTCCGACGCTGCTGCTGTCGGTGCTGCTGCTCCTGCTGCTGCCCTACGCATTCGCGCCGGCCGGCTATGTCAACCAGCTCTATGGCGACTTCTCCAAGCTGATGACCTCCATGTCGTTCGACCGGTCGAAGGCGTTCGAGCCGGCGGATTTCACCGCGCCCTTCGCCGCCATGGGCGTGCCGCTTTCGGAGAACCTGGCGACGGGAATCCGTATCGTTGCCGCGTTCGCCACGCTTTGGCTGGTCGTCTGGTACGACCGGAATCTGGACCGGCAGTTCAGCGGCCTTGCCGTCTTCCTCGCGGCCGCCTTCTACATGTGTATCTTCAATCCGCGTGTCGAGCACAACACATTCATCATGCTCGCTTTGCCGGCCGGAGTCGCGATCGCCGTGATGTGGGAGAACGGCAGCAGAGGCGCGCTGCATGCCGTGCTGGCGATCCTGCTGTTCCTTTCGGGACTTACCGGCCTGTTCGAACAGGTGCACGACCTGATCCGCCTCTGGTTCAGGCCGATCATCATGACCGTGATAACATTGCCGCTGCTGTGGTGGTTCCGGGCTTCTTCGCGCTCGCAGTCCCGCCTTTCCAGATTGGATACCCATGCCTGAACGCCGTCAGACGCTGGATATCGTCGCGCCCTTTTTGAACGAAGCCGAAACGGCCCAGGCATTTGCCCAGCTTCTCGACCGGCTCGAAGCCGAGGCGGCCCGCCGCTTCGGCCTGAAGACGCGCAAGATCCTGGTCGACGACGGGAGCAATGACGACAGCGTTCGACGCTTTTCGCAAAGCCTTGCCGGAAGCTGGGAGATCGTGCGGCTGAGCCGCAATTTCGGCAAGGAAGCGGCGGTGCTGGCCGGGCTCGACCGCGCCGACGCCGATCTGGTGCTGATCATGGATGCCGATCTCCAGCATTCCCTCGATACCGGCATGGCGCTGATCGCGGAATTGCTGGCCGATCCCGACATAGACGTGGTCTATGCGCGCAACGACCGGCGCGAAGGCAGCTGGCGCCGCAGCCAGCTCGCGCGGCTTTTCTACCGGCTGATCAACAGCAGCCAGCGTTTCGACATTCCCGAGAACGCCGGTGATTTCCGCATCATGCGCGGCTCCGTGGCGCGCGCATTCACCCGGCTGCGCGACAAGCGGCGTTTCAACAAGGGGCTCTACGCCTGGGCCGGGTTCCGCCACAGGGCGCTGACCTACTCCCCGGCGAAGCGGGGCGGCGGCACCAGCAAGTGGAGCCGCTGGAACCTCATCGCCTTCTCGCTGGAAGGCTTCACGTCGTTCTCCGTGGTGCCGCTGCGCATCGTCAGCCTGTGCGGGCTCGCCCTTGCGATAGCCGGCGGGCTCTACGGCGTGAAGGTGTTCTTCGAGGTCATATTCTTCGGCATTGCCGTGCCGGGCTATCCGAGCCTGCTCATGGCCGTCGTGATCCTCGGAGGTTTCAACCTGGCCCTGCTCGGACTGATCGGCGAATATGTCTGGGTGGCGCTGAGCGAGAGCAAGGACCGTCCCGTCTATATCGTGCGCGACATCGTCGGCGGCGGCGCGGACAAGCCGGAAGGATGATGCGGACGATCCGGCTGATAGCGGACGATTACGGTCTGTCGCCCGGCGTTTGCGGCGCGATCCTCGACCTGATCGATCGCGGCCGGCTCACCGGAACCGGCTGCATGACCGGCTTTCCGGAATGGGAAGCCGCGGCGAAGGACATAGGGCCGTTCGCGGGCAGGGCCGCGATCGGACTTCACCTGACGCTGACCGACCAACCCGCTCTGACCGGACCTTCCAGCCTCGTCCGCGACGGCCGGCTGCCGCCGCTTTCCGCGCTGGCGCTGCCGTTCAAACGGGGTTCGATCGCTGCGGCCGACATTCACGCCGAACTGGACGCCCAGCATGGGCGGTTCGTGGAGAGGCTCGGGCGGGAGCCTGACTTCATCGACGGACATCAGCACGTGCACTTCCTGCCGGCCGTGCGCGACTGGCTGCGCCGGCGGTTCGCAGGTTCGGGCTCCAGGCCCGCCCTGCGCGGTGCGCCGGCCCTGCCGCGAAGCCTAGACGGCCAAGCGGTGAAGACGGCCGCCGTTGCGGCGCTGGCGCGCGGGTTCGACCACGCCATGGAACGGACCGGCTTCAGGGTCTTGAAGCCGCTGTCGGGCATCTATGACTGGCGCCGGCCCGAAGGCTTCGTGCCCGCGCTGGCGGCAGCGGTTGCGGATTTGCCGGAGGAGGGCGTGTTCATGTGCCATCCCGGCCGTGTCGATGCGGTCCTCACTGCCCGCGACCCCATGCAGGCGGTGCGCGAGGTGGAGTTCGCATTTCTGGCGTCGGACGAATTCGCCGGGATGCTGGACCGTGCCGGTGCGGCGGTCAGGACCGGCGTGCGATGAGCGACAGGCCGCTGCGGTCCCTGGGAACCAAGATGGCGCGCTTCGCCGTCGTGGGGCTTGCCAACACGGTGATCGACCTGGCGGCCTTCAGCGTGCTTCTGTGGCTTTCGACGCCGCCGCTGGCGGCCAATGTCGGCGCCTGGTTCGTGGCCGTGCTGTTTTCCTTCGCGGCGAACGGCCTGTGGTCGTTCGAGCGTGACAGATCGATCCCGCTGGGCAACGCCTTTTTCCGGTTCATATCGCTTGGCGCGCTGATCTCTCTCGGCGTGTCCAGCCTGTCGATCGCGGCCCTGGCCGGCTGGACCGGCGTCTGGCCGGCGAAGATCGGCGGCGTCGTGGTGGCCGCGGCGCTGAACTTCCTCGCCGCGCGCTGGTCGATCGAGGGCAGGCTGGTCAGATAACGGGCGCTGCCCTACCAGAGGTCGTAGCGCAGCCCGACCTTGACCGCGTGATAGTCGACGCCCTTGGCGACGTTGAAGACGCCGTTGTCGTAGGTGACGTATTTGGCGCTCGGCACCGCGAAATATTCGTAGCCTACGTCCATCGAAACATTCTGGCTGAGACGATAGGACAGGCCGGCCCCGAGCGAATAGGCGAAATTCAGCTTGGATTCGGATTCGACCTGGCCGTCATAGCCTGCGGGATCGTCGCAAGCGAAGCCGCCGGCGCCGCTGGAATTGGGGGCCACTTCCTTACAGTTCTTCCGGCCCTCGGCCAGCGTATATTTGTTGTAAGCAAGGCCGATGCCGCCGCCGATATAGGGCGTCAGGCCGGAATAGGTGCCGAGGTCCACATAGGCGTTGGCCATGGCGCTGTAGCCCTTGTTCTCGCCGTAGGAGCCGACCTGGCAGTCCTGCGTGGTCGCTACCGGCTGGATGACGAGGGGATTGGCGCTCAGAACCACGTTGGTGTGGCCGTTACAGCCGTTGGCGACGAGTTGGGTATCGGAGAATTTGTTGCTCGGCAGGATGCCGAAGTTCAGCTCCGTCCTCAGATAGTCGTTGAGGTGGTAGCCTACGCCGACGCTTCCCAGGAGCTGGCTCCGCTTCTCGTCGAAATTGCTCAAGCCGACGAAATCCTGGACGTGCTTGTAGGGCTTGGTCAGGGCGAAGCCTATGTCGCCGCGCAGATACCAGCCCGAGCCGACCTCGACGGGCGTGTATTCAGGCGCCTGGTCCACATAGATCGGCGGATCGTAGTCGGCCGCATGTGCCGACGCCAAAGGCGACAGCGCGGTCACCGCAAGGGCGAGGCCCAAACGTACAGTCAGCTTCATGTTTGCAAACTCCCCAGCTTCAGCCGGTCGCGCCGGAAAAGCACAGCCGCCCACTGAGAAGCATTGTTAACCATAGTGGTTAAGTGGCAGTTAAGGATAACAGAGCGTTAGCGAAATATGCTTGTTACGCCATCGGGGTTCGGCGTGAGGCAGCCGCAGACCGGTGCGAGGCATTGGCGCCCCGCCCGGAAGCCTGCGCCCGACGCTAATCAGCGCTCGGTGAGTTTCAGTTCGATGCGGCGGTTCTTGGTGCGCGCCTCGTCCGTGCCGGCCGGGTCGAGGGGCTGGAATTCGCCGAAGCCGGCGGCGACCAGCCGGTTTGGCGGCACGCCATTGGCGATCAGGAATTTCACCACCGAGATCGCGCGGGCGGTCGACAGCTCCCAATTGTCCTTGTAGTGGCCCGTTCCCGAAAGCGGCACGTCGTCGGTGTGGCCATCGACGCGCAGCACCCAGTTGATCTCCGGCGGGATTTCCTTCTGCAACTCGATGATGGCGTCGGCCAGCTTCTTCATCTCCACCTTGCCGGCGTCGTTGATGACGTCGGAGCCGGTGGGGAACAGAACCTCGGACTGGAAGACGAAGCGGTCGCCGACGATGCGGATGTTCTCGCGATCGGACAGGATCTCGCGCAGGCGGCCGAAGAAATCGGAGCGGTAGCGGTTCAGTTCCTGCACGCGCTGGGCCAGCGCCACATTGAGCCGCCGCCCGAGGTCGGCGATCTTGGTGTTGGATTCCTTGTCGCGCTGCTCGGAGGCATTGAGCGCGTCTTCCAGCGCCGCGATCTGCTTGCGCAGCGCGGAAATCTGCTGGTTCAGCAGCTCCACCTGGCTCAGCGCTCGCTGGCTGATCTGGCGCTGGTTGTCGAGTTCGCCCGAAAGCGCGTTGGCGCGCGCATTGGCGGCATCGCCGGCGCCCGTGCCCTGCGCCAGCAACTGTTCCAGCCGGCCCTTTTCGGCCTCGGCGGCGGAAAGCGATGCCTGCAGGTTGGCAAGCGAATCCTGCGCGTCCTGGTTGTTGCTCTTCTCCAGCGCCAGGAGCTGGGTGAGTTCGTTGATCTGCGAGTTGAGGCGGTTCAGCACCGCGTCCTTGCCGGAAATCTCGCGCGTCAGCAGGAACTGCGCCAGCACGAAGACCGAAAGCAGGAACATGAAGGTGAGCAGCAGCGTCGACAGCGCGTCGACGAAGCCCGGCCAGTAGTCGATACGGCGATCGGCACGCCGCGCGCGGGCCAAAGCCATCAGCTGGGTTCCCGCTTCTTCAGGGCGTCGGCGATCTTCTCGAGCGTGTCGCGCATGGCGCGCTGCTCATCGGACTGGGCCTCGACCCAGTCGCGCATGATCTGCTGCTCGGAGCGCATGTTCTTGACCAGGCCGGAAATGCCGTCGGCCAGATTGGCCATGGCGGTGGCGACGCGCGGGTTGGAGCCGCCGTTCTCCTGCAGGCTGCGCAGCCGCTCCGACAGCGCCCTGATCTCGTCGGCCGAGCCGGACCGGGTGTCGGGCACGGTGATGTCGGACGACAGGTCGGTGACCGAGGACAGCCAGTTCTCCAGTTCCGTATAGAAGCGCGTCTGGGCGCGGCCGGCCTGGAGATCGAGGAAGCCGAGCACCAGCGAGCCGGACAGGCCGAACAGCGAGGACGAGAAAGCGGTGCCCATGCCCGCCAGCGGCGCCGACAGGCCTTGCTTCAAGGCGTCCAGAACGGCGGCGGCATCGCCGCTGCCGGGATCCAGCCCCTGGATGGTCTCGCCGATGGAGCCGATGGTCTTCAACAGGCCCCAGAAGGTGCCGAGCAGGCCCAGGAACACCAAAAGCCCGACCAGGTAGCGCGAGGTGTCGCGGCTTTCGTCCAAGCGCGTGGCGATGGAATCGAGCATGGTGCGCATGGAAGAGGTGGAGAAGGCCATCGAGGTCGAGCGGCCGAGCATCGCCTTCATGGGCGCGAGCAGAACGGGCTCCGTGGTTTCGGAGCCGGCCCTGAAGGAATTCACCCACCGCACCTCGCGAAACAGCCGGCCCACCTGCACGAAGGCCAGCAGGATGCCCACCAGCAGCACGCCGACGATCAGCCCGTTGAGCCCGGGGTTGGTGGTGAAGGCGGTCGAGATCTGCCGTGTCAGGATGATGGCGATGAAGGCGACGATGGCAAGGAACACCACCATCGTCATGACGAACACCTGGGGGCTGGAAAGCTTGTGCGGATCGTAGGTCAACACGTCCGTGCGCCGTCCCAATGCGAACGATCTGAGGAATGCCATCCGAGCCCCGTTTCAGAATGCGGCCGTACAAAATGCGCGAGTGCGACTCTAAACGGAAATACGGCCAAATTGAAAGGCGCTTGGCGCATCGCGGCGCTCGAGCCGGCTCCTGATCGCAGGCGCGGGGCGGGGGCCGGCGGCAATGTTACCGGCCGCAACCCTGTTTGACCGCACTTGCCACGATGTCGCCCTGCTCCAAGTTTTTCCTGAGACGACGAATCGTTTCTGGCGGAGACGCCTGGTTGAAAGAAAGACGGAATGCTTGGAATTGTCTTCCCATACAGTCGATAATGAGCGGGATACCCATCTGGACGCACTTAGAGGAGCTGGCATACTTCTGGTCGTCTTTGGACATTTGATCGAGCAGCCATCACAGAATTCGGAGATTCTTCAGGCTGCCTATATTGGCATCTACAGTTTTCATATGCCGCTTTTCGTATTCCTGTCCGGCGTTTTTGCACGCGAGGCGCTGCGTGGACGGGACTACCGCAAGATCATTTGGACCCTGTTCCTGCCGCTGATGCTGTTCCAGTGCGTCTATATCGGCATGAGCAAGGTGACCGGGTGGTACGCGTATTCGTTGCTCACGCCCTACTGGCTGCTGTGGTTCATCGCCAGCCTGATCTGCTGGCGGCTGCTCTTGCCGCTGTTCGCCTCGCCGGGCGGTCTTGCCCTGGCGGTCGTGGCGGCCGTCGCCGCAGGTTACGACGACAGCATCGGCTATGCGCTCAGTGCCTCGCGAACGATCTATTTCCTGCCCTTCTTCGTCCTCGGCCATCTCTACGGACCGCAACTGATCGCGGTGGTGCGCAGGCGTCCGTTCCTTTTTTGCTGCCTGTTCGTCGTCGCCATCGCGGCGGTGCTGCTGTGGTGGCGGCACGGGCTGAACGGCGCGGCGCTGACCGGCAGCCGCGACTATGCCAGCGGGGCGGCCGACAGCGCCCATCCGGCGACCGGCCGGCTGATGGCCATGCTGCTCGGCCTTGCCGCCATGCTGGGCTTTTCGGCCATCGTGCCGCGCGGCTCGGCCCTGTTGGGCTGGCTCGGCGAACGGTCGCTGTCGGTCTATCTTCTGCACGGGCTGGTGGTGATGGGGTTCGTCGGCTGGGGCGCCGTGAACATGATCCCGAATCCGCTGCTGGTTCCGGCGCTGGCGGCGCTGACGTTGCTGGTCTGCCTGATCACGGCGGCCGCGGATGCTCCCATGCGGCGCGTCTTCAGCCCGCCCGTACCGCAGGCCGCCTGAAGCGGTGCCTATAAGCGGCTGAAGACGAGCGCGTCGAACACGGCGGCGAGATGCAATCCCGCACCGGTGACCACGAAGCCGTGCCAGAGCGCGTTGTGGAAGCGCAGGCCCTTCCAGGCGAAGAAGACGACGCCGCAGGAATAGACCACCCCGCCCGCGACGATCAGCGCCAGCGAGACGGCCGGCAGGGTCTCCAGCAGCGGACCTGCGATCACCAGCCCGCTCCAGCCGATGGCAAGATAGAAGATGACGGCGAGCCGGTCGAAACGGCCCGGCAGGAGCACCTTGACGGCGATGCCGGCCATGGCCGCACCCCATATGACGGCGATCATCCAGCCGGCCAGTGGCTCGGCTTTCAACTGGGCCAGGAAGGGCGTGTAGGTGGCGGCGATGAGCAGATAGATGGCGGAATGGTCGAAACGGCGCAGCACCCATTTCGCCGGCGAGGCCACCGGCCAGAGATTGTAGGCCAGCGACACCGAAAGCACCGTCAGCAGGGACACGACATAGAAAACGGCGGCAATATATTCGCCCGGCGCGGCATGGAAGGCGGCCAGCGTCAGCAGGCACGAGCCGGCGGCGATGGCCAGCACGATGCCGACCGCATGAACGATCCCGTCGGCGATCAGCTCGGCGCGCGAATAGTGCCAGCGCCCCATGAAGGGGATATCGATATCGATTTCGCCCGGCCTGCGGCGCAGCGTTTGGCTTCCGTCGTTCATTTCTGGTCCTGCATTACCCCTATCTGGGTGGTTGCGGACCAGTATTTCAAGCTTCTGTTGCAGCACTATGGCTGCGGCGCCCGTGGGCGTAACGCGAAAGCGCCGCGGTCTTCCGGGGCCGCCTGATTCAGCGCGCCGAAACGGGCTTCTTCAGCGTCTTGAGCAGGGCGCGGTGGATGACCTCGTTGCCGGCGACGATCGAGCCGCTGTCCAGCATGTCCTGTCCGCCGGAGAGATCGGAGACGAAGCCGCCAGCCTCGCGGATCAGCAATATGCCTGCCGCCACGTCCCATGCCGATAGGTTGTTTTCCCAGAAGCCGTCCATGCGGCCCGCGGCGACATAGGCAAGGTCGAGCGCGGCCGAGCCCATGCGGCGGATGCCGGAAACCTCACCCATGACATTGCGCAGTTCGATCAGGAAATTGCCGTGGTGGCCGCGGCCGAGATGCGGCACGCCGCAGCCGATGACGCAGTCGGACAGCTTGGCGCGGGCAGCCACGCGCAGCCGCCGGTCGTTCATGAAGGCGCCGCCACCGCGCTCGGCGGTGTAGAGCTCATCCAGGGCCGGGTTGTAGATCACGCCGGCGACGATCTGGCCCTGCCGTTCCAGCGCGATGGACACCGAAAACATCGGAATGCCGTGCAGGAAATTGGTGGTGCCGTCGAGCGGGTCGACGATCCAGCGATGCTGGGCGTCGTCGCCCTCCACCGCGCCGCGCTCCTCCATCAGGAAGGAATAGCCCGGCCGCGCCTTGGAGAGTTCGGAAAAGACGATCTCCTCGGCCTTGCGGTCGGCCTGGCTGACATAGTCGCCGGGCCCTTTCATGGAGACCTGCAGGTTCTGCACCTCGCCGAAGTCGCGCGACAGCGAGCGGCCGGCCTTCATGGCGGCCTGTACCATGACATTCAGGAGAGCCGAACGGGCCATCTCTTCGTCCTTTCCGCCTACGATCTTATACCAGCTCGCGAAGATGCCGGCGCATCCGCGACCTGAAAAAAGCTCAAGCGCCGCTCGGGCTCACCCAAAGCCAGGTGCGTTGAGATCATCGAGCCTTGGTATCAGTCCGCGCGGCGGATGTAGGTGATCTCGTTGGTGTCGACGATGATCCTCTCGCCGGATTCGATGAAGGGCGGCACCATGACGCGAATGCCGTTCTCCAGCACCGCCGGCTTGTAGGACGAGGCGGCAGTCTGGCCTTTCACCACCGGGTCGGCCTCGGTGATGGTCAGCGTCACCTGGTCGGGCAGGGCGATGCCGATCGGCTTTTCCTCGTAAAGTTCCACGGTGACGGTCATGCCGTCCTGCAGGAAGGCGGCGCGGTCGCCGACGAAATCCTTCTGCAGCTCAAGCTGCTCGTAGCTCTCGGTGTCCATGAACACCAGCGCCTCGCCCTGTTCGTAGAGGAAGGAGAAATCCTTCTGTTCGAGGCGCACGCGCTCCACCGTCTCTGCCGAGCGGAAACGCTCGTTGAGCTTGGTGCCGTTGATGAGGTTCTTCAGCTCGACCTGGTTGTAGGCGCCGCCCTTGCCGGGCTTCACGTGGTTGGTCTTGACCGCCACCCAGAGGCCGCCGTCATGCTCGATGACGTTGCCGGGACGGATTTCGTTGCCGTTGATTTTGGCCATGATTGATTGGATTCCGGAAAGAAGATGGACGCCGAAAGGCGATTTCGGTGTTTCCAAGACCACAAATCGCCAAAAGAGGCAAGAGAGGTGGCTCAGCAACCTGCCTCCGCTGGCCTGCACCGATGCCGGGTCACGATGCATACATGCATTGGAAAAGGAGAGAAGCATGTACAAGCATATCCTGATCGCGACCGACGGTTCAGACCTGGCCGGGCGCGGGGTCCGGCACGGCATCGCGCTGGCCAAGGCGCTGGTCAGCAAGGTCACCGTAATCATGGCCACTGACCCGATGCCCCTGTCCGGGATCGCCCTGGGCGCCGGCTGGGTGCCTTCGACGGAGGAACTCGCCGATTACCGCGCGGCGCAGACGCGCTTTGCCGACGAGATCCTGTCGCGCGTGAAGGCCGAGGCCGCGCAGGAAGGCGTCGCCGTGGAACCGTACCACGTCGCGGATTCGCGCGCCGCCGATGCGATCCTGCAGACGGCGGCCGCGAAGGGTTGCGACCTGATCGTGATGGCCTCGCACGGGCGGCGCGGGGTCGAACGGGTGCTTCTCGGCAGCCAGACGGCGGAGGTGGTGGCGCATTCCGGCGTGCCGGTTCTGGTCGTCAGGTAGTTGCCGCCCTGGGGTGTCCGGATCAGGGCAGGCGGTTCGCCTTCTGGAGCGCCTGCCTGGTCTGGTCCTGGTCCAGGCCGTTGAGGAACCCTTCCATCTGGTTGTCGACAAGGCCGGCACGGCGGGCCACCATGTACCAGGCCGCGCCGGTGACGATGTCCGGGTCGACGCCGATGCCGCCCCGATAGAGCTTGGCGAGCCGGTTCTGGGCCGCGACATTGCCGCCCTCGGCAGCCCTCTTCATCCAGCCGAAACCGGATTTGAGGTCGCGCGTGCCGCCGCGTCCGTCGATCAGCCATTGAGCGAGATCGAGCTGGGCGGTGTCGTAGTTCTGCCGCGCGGCAAGCACCAGGAAGCGGCGCGCCTCGGCGTCGTCCTTGTTCTTGCCGCCGATGCCGTTGGCATAGATTTGCGACATGGCATATTGCGCGTCGGCGAGACCGGCGGCGGCCGCGCGCTCGTAATAGGGCGTGGCCCGGCCGAAGCCGGCGTCGCCGGGGTCTTCCTGAACGAGCAGCTGGGCGAAATTGAACTGCGCCAGCTGGTTGCCGGCCTCCGCGGACGCCTGCAGGAGCGCATGGGCGGCCTTCTCGTCCTTCTTAACATAGCGGCCGTCGAGCAACAGCAGGGCATACTGGAACTGGGCTTCGGGGATGCCGCGCTCGGCCGCGCGCGCATACCATTTCGCCGCCTCGGCCTGGTTCACCGGCACGCCGAGCCCGCGCGACAGGATTTCCGCCACGAGCGCCTGTGCGGCCGGGTCGCCGTTTCTGGCGCGTTCCAGCGCCAGATTGTAGGCGGTCTTGTAGAGGCCGCGCTGGTAGGCGCCGTAAGCGGCATCGGCAGGGCGCGCACCGAAGCGTGACGGATCGATCTTGTCCGCCGAGGGCAGGGGCGGCGGTTCTGCCACGGTGGCCGGCTGCGGCAGCGGGTTGGCGATCGGCCGGTCCATCTTCGGGGCGGCCCTGGTTCCGGCATCCGGCCCGTCGTTGGCCGCCAACGCCAGACCGGGCGCCGCCGTCAAGGCCAGCAGGAGGAGCCAGCGCCGCATCGTCAGTCCTCGAAGCGCGGCGCGCTGCGGTCGAGCAGCGCGTTGGCCTGGGCGACGGCGGCCGTCGGGTCGACGCCCTCGGCAAAGACCGCCGCAGACAGGGCCACGAATTCGGCGCCGGTGGCGGCGACGGCCTCGACCGAGGCAATCTCGGAGCCGGCCATGACGATGCAGGGGATCTCGATCATCTCGGCCCACCATCTGCCGAGCGCGAGGTTGCGCGCGTGCGGCTCCGGCTTGGTGTCGTAGCCGAACCGGCCGAAGAAGATGTAGTCGGGCCGTTCTTCGCCCAGTTCGAGCGCGTCGTCGCGCGTCTTGGCGCCGCCCGCACCGATCATCATCCTGTCCTGATGCCGTTCGATGGCGTCGGCGAGGTCCTCCGTGCCGCCTTCGACATGCAGCCCGTCGGCATGCACGCGGCCGGCGACACGGCTGTCGCCGGCGATCACGACGGCGACGCCGGCCGCCTGCGCCATGGGCACGATCTTTTCGGCGAAGGCCTGGAAGGAAGCTTCGTCCGACCCCTCCTGGGTCAGGATGAGCGAAGCGACGTCGCCGCCCGAAAGGGCAGCGCCGATGCGTTCGACCGCCACCGAGGGCGGTGCGATCAGCACGAGGCGGCAGCGGCTGGGCGGGGGCGTCTGGTTCATGGGTGGCGTCGATCCGGTTTCGCCTATGGCGGGCGAAGATGGTTGCATTGCGGCACCTGCTCGATTCACGCGCATTCGTCTAGGGCATGTTCCCGCCCGAAAACCGGTTTCCGCTTTCCGGGAACACGGCCTCGGATCGATCGATGCGTGAATGTCGACTGGTCCTAGACGAATGCTTGCGCATTGAACAGGTGCCGTGCGCGGCTAAAGACCGAGCTTGTAGCCTATGTGGGTCGGCTTGAAGCCGAGGCGGTCGTAGAAGCGGTGCGCGTCCGCGCGGCTGCGATCCGTGGTCAGCTGGACCTGCGCGCAGCCGCGGGCGCGGCACTGGGCGATCGCCCATTCCATCATGCGCTGGCCGAGCCGGGCGCCGCGGCGGTCGGATGCCACCCGGACCGCCTCGATCTGCCCTCTGGTCGCGCCCTTGTGCGACAGCCCTGCGATAAAGGTAAGCTGGAGCGTGCCGACGACGCGGCCGTCCTGCGTCATCACGGCGAGCAACTGGTTCGGATCCGCATCCACGGCCCGGAAGGCCTTTGCATAGCATTCGGCGGGCGGCTCGCTGGTGTCCTCCCGCGCTCGGCCGAGCGGGTCGTCGGCGAGCATGGCCACGATGGCCGCGATATCGCCTTCCTCGGCACGCCGGATCGCTATCTCGCTCATCCAAGGAATCCCTATCTTGTGAACGATCCCTGCATAGCCGTGGCCGTCGCAGGCGACAACCGGAACGAGCGGCCGGTCGGCCATCGCCTAAAAGCGGAATCCGGGGTAATCAGGCGACGCCCGCCCTCGAACGATCTTGCGCCATGATGGACCTGCTCGCCAATCCGTGGTTCTACGCCGCAGCCGTGCCTGCGGTTGTGCTCGTGGGGCTCTCCAAAGGCGGCTTCGGCGGCGCCGTCGGCTTCGTCGGCGTGCCGCTGATGGCGCTGGTGATGCCGCCGGTGCAGGCGGCCGCGATCCTGTTGCCGATCTTGTGCCTGATGGATGTCGCGGCGGTGTGGACATGGTGGGGCGTCTACGACCGCAGGATGCTCCTCGACATGCTGCCGGGCGCAGTCGCCGGCATCGGGCTCGGCTGGCTGACCGCCGCCGTCGTCACGGAGGAGATGGTGCGGCTGATCGTCGGCGCGGTCGCGCTGGCCTTCGTGCTGCGCTGGCTCTATCTCAAGCTCCGACATGGCGCGGACCATGCGGCAAGGCCCAATCGCCTCGCCGCCGCCTTCTGGGGCGCGGTCGCCGGCTTCACCAGCTTCGTCGCCCATGTCGGCGGACCGCCCTTCCAGGTCTATGCCCTGCCGCTGCGGCTCGATCCCAAGATATTGTCGGGAACGACGGCGATCTTCTTCGCCGTCACCAACGCGCTGAAGCTCATTCCCTATTTCGCGCTCGGCCAGTTCGACGCCACCAACCTCGCCGCCTCGCTCGCGCTGATGCCGCTGGCGCCGCTCGCCACCATGGCCGGCGCCTGGCTGGTCAGGCGCATGCGACCCGAGATCTTCTATCCCTTCACCTATGCGACCGTGGCGGTCGTCGCCGTCAAGCTGGTCTGGGACAGCCTCGCCGGGCTTTTCTAGCTTTCGGTATGAGATGACGGCGACGTCGCGCTGTCCTAGAACAAGGCAGGACGATCATTCTGGAGGGCCGCATGGCCAACCCCTACGAGCAGGACCTGGACAAGAACCCGGCGAACTACCAGCCGCTGACGCCGATCTCCTATCTGGAGCGCGCGGCGAAGGTGTTTCCCGATCATATCGCGATCATCCACGGCGGGAACCGGATCAGCTACCGCGACTTCTGGCGGCGCTCCTTGCAGCTTGCCTCGGCCCTGTCGAAGGCTGGCATCGGCAAGGGCGACACGGTGACGGTGATGCTGTCCAACACGCCGCCGATGCTGGAGGCGCATTTCGGCGTGCCGATGACCAAGGCCGTGCTGCATTGCCTCAACACCCGCCTCGACGCGGCGGTCATCGCCTTCCAGATCGATCACGCCGAGACGAAGGTGCTGATCGTGGACAGGGAGTTTTCCGGCGTGGTCAGGGAGGCGCTGGCCATCGCCAAGACGAAACCGCTGGTGATCGACTACGACGATCCCGATTATGCCGAGGATGCGCCCTATCCCAAGGGCGAACGCATCGGCATGCTGGACTATGACGATTTCATCGCCGGCGGCGATCCGGACTTCGCCTGGTCGATGCCCGACGACGAGTGGGACGCGATCTCGCTCAACTACACGTCCGGCACCACGGGCAACCCCAAGGGCGTCGTCTACCATCACCGCGGCGCCGCCTTGATGGCCTATGCGAACACCATCCATGCCGGCATGGGCAAGCACTGCGTCTATCTGTGGACGCTGCCGATGTTCCATTGCAACGGCTGGTGCTTCCCGTGGACCCTCGCGGTGCAGGCGGGCACGCATGTGTGCCTGCGCTGGGTGCGGCCCAGGGCGATGTACGCGGCGATCGCCGACCATGGCGTGACGCATCTGTGCGGCGCGCCCATCGTCATGTCGCTGCTGATCAACGCCGCCGACGAGGACAGGCGCGAATTCCCGCAGACGGTGACCTTCAACACCGCCGCCGCGCCGCCGCCGGAAGCGGTGCTTTCAGGCATGGCCGATGCCGGCTTCGCGGTCACCCACCTCTACGGGCTGACGGAAACCTATGGCCCGGCCGTGGTCAACGAATGGCACGAGGAATGGGACCGGCTCGACAAGGCGGCGCGGACGGCCAGGAAGGCTCGGCAGGGCGTGCGCTATGCGGCGCTGGAAGGGCTGACGGTGATGGACCCCGAGACGATGAGGCGGACGCCCGCCGACGGCGAGACCATCGGCGAGGTCATGTTCCGCGGCAACATCGTCATGAAGGGCTATCTGAAGAACAGGAAGGCCAGCGACGAAGCCTTCGCCGGCGGCTGGTTCCATTCCGGCGACCTCGGCGTCATGCATCCTGACGGATATCTCCAGATCAAGGACCGCTCGAAGGACATCATCATCTCCGGCGGCGAGAACATCTCCTCGATCGAGGTGGAAGACGTGCTCTACAAGCATCCGGCCGTCGCCGCCTGTGGCGTGGTCGCCCGCGCCGACGAGAAATGGGGCGAGGTGCCGGTCGCCTATGTGGAACTGAAGCCGGGCAAGACGGCGACCGAGGCCGAGATCCTCGATCACTGCCGGTCGCTGCTTGCCCGCTTCAAGATGCCGAAGGCGGTGATCTTCGCCGAGATTCCGAAGACCTCGACCGGCAAGATCCAGAAGTTCCGCCTGCGCGACATGGCGAAGCACGACTGACGCCGGTCTTTGGCAAGGCGGGGGACCCGCCGCCGGTCAGGCATGCGCGGGGGTCGTGCCCCGCGCATTGTTGCTGAGCGCAAGCGCGGCCCCGCCCAGCATCACCAGCGCCATGCCGCCCAGCACGAAGCGGTCGTCGAGCGTCGGCTTCAGCACCATGTCGGCGATGATGACGAGCATGACCGAATAGTCGAAGCGCGCGGCGCTGAGGATGCGGCGGCCTTGCGCCAGCGCGGCCGGGGTGAGGCCGTCCTTGGCGATCATCCTGCCCATCCTGTCGGCCGTCGGTTTGAACACCAGCATGCCGACGGAGAAGGTGACGAAGTAGCCGGCAAGGCCGATCACGATCCACAGTTCCGAAAAGCCGGCCCAGAAGCCGCACATGACGAGGCCGAAGGCGAGCGTCGCCAGCGACAGCGGCGCGAACAGCCGGTTGCCGAGCTCGCCCGTGGCGCGCATCGCCTGCAGCATGCTCTCGATATTGCCGGCCCGCTCGGCCCTTGCCGCCAGCAGCATCAGCGTGAAGCCGCCGCCGACCCATATCAGCGCACAGACGATGTGGAGGAATTTGACGATCGAATACCAGTCCATGTTTTATCCCTTTCCGAAACTTCCCCGCCCGAAGCGGGTGGCGATGGTCGCCGGTGAGGGCCGGGCGTCTAGCATTCGCCGTGTTTCGGAATGATGGCGGTTCGCATTCGTTTTGTTTCAAGTTGCCGCTACGCGAATGCCGTGGCCGGCGACAAGAACATCCTTTTCTGCTAATGTAACGATGTCGGCGGTCTTGGGAGGGTACCGCGGCATCGTCTCGAAACATCGCCGAAGAGAATGTGCATACGGAGGAGGACTGCCGGCCGGCGCGGATCGGGGCAGTCCGTTTCATTATTTCTGTCAATGGATCGGAGAACGGACATGCAAGGCGTTGCACGCAATTTCTTCACGCTGGCCGTCATCTATGCGCTGTGTGGAATGGCGCTCGGGCTGTATATGGCCGGCAGCCACGACCATACGCAAATGCCGACCCACGCACACACGATGGTGGCCGGCTGGCTGATGTCGATGGTATTCGCGTTCTTCTACCACCAGTTTCCGGCGGTGCGCGACACGACGCTCGCCAAGGTGCATTTCTGGCTGACGGCGGCAACCGGCATCGGGCTCCTGGTCAGCCTCTATATGATGCTCGGCGGAAACGAGGCAATCGAACCGGTGGTGGCGATGTTCTCTTTCGGCTTCTACGCCGCGCTGCTTCTGTTTGCGGTGATCGCGCTGCCGGCAGTGTGGCGGCCGGCCGCAGGCGCAGGCGTCTCGCCCGTCGCAAAGAGCCCGGCCGGGCATCTATCCTGAAAAAAATCAGCGCGCCATTAAGGCGCGGTTAAGCTTTACAGGCGTTTACTATGTCCATCCAGTGATCTGGATTCTTACCGAGTGGTTGGAGCCACTTTGTTTGACGCCTCCCTGTTTAACTCCTGAGAGCCGCCTCACCGCGGCTCTTTTTTTGTCCCGGGGCGTCACCAATTCGCCGTTAACCTTTTGTTAAACATGTGCTTGCCTTGCGCAAAGAGCGGGCGCATTTTCACGCATCCGTCGTATAGGGTGCGGGCGCGACGGACGGGCCGAATCAGCTCGCGACGGGCGAATGCAGGGAATGTCGATGAACGAAGCCTCGAAGGAAATCGCGAAGACCATCAAGCTGGCTGAGCGCCGGGTCTTCTCGCAATCCTTCAAGCCGCTCTACGGCGAGGGCATGGGCCTCGTGGAGCAGGCGGCCGAATATCTCGACGGCAAGGGCCGCGCCGAAGCCAAGAAGCTGTCGCGCCTGGCGGCCACGCTCTACGCGGCCGAATCGATGCGGCTCACCACCCGCCTGATGCAGATCGCGTCCTGGCTGCTTTTGCAGCGTGCGGCGAATTCCGGCGAGATGACCCGCGACCAGGTGGCTTCGGA
The DNA here is from genome assembly GCF_032460275.1 of Mesorhizobium sp. SP-1A. Classification (NCBI taxonomy): domain Bacteria; kingdom Pseudomonadati; phylum Pseudomonadota; class Alphaproteobacteria; order Hyphomicrobiales; family Phyllobacteriaceae; genus Mesorhizobium; species Mesorhizobium sp. SP-1A. The sequence continues at coordinate 62,869 of NZ_JAVXZD010000004.1, forward strand.
AAAGTCCAAGGTGCGGCTGGACACCGCTTCCGCGCATGAGGACGCCGAAGGCTGGAACGAACTGCCGGCGGATTTCCTCGATCTGGTCTGGCGCTCGCTGCGGCTGCAGGCCCTGGTGCGGCGCATGGACGAGGAAATCTACGGCAGCAGCGCGATCGCCCAGCCGCAGGGGACACGGCGCAGCAATCCCGTCTCCGACCAGATCACCCTGCTCAACACCGCTTTCGGTCGCGGATAATCCTCCGCAGGTTTCCGGTTTGTTCACATTTCGCTGGCATCGCTGACCCGCTGAACTAGAGTGGGGCGATGGGGCAGGCGATTCGAATCATCGGCATCGATCCGGGGCTGCGGCGCACCGGCTGGGGCGTCGTGGAAAGCCTCGGCAATTCGCTGCGCTTCGTGGCCGCCGGGACCGTGCGCTCCGACGACAAGGCGCCGCTGGCGGCAAGGCTGTGTCAGCTGCACGACGGCCTGAGCGGCATATTGCACCGCGAAGCCCCGCACGAGGCGGCGGTGGAACAGACCTTCGTCAACAAGGACGCCACCGCGACGCTCAAGCTCGGGCAGGCGCGCGGCGTCGCCATGCTGGTGCCGGCCCTTGCCGGGCTCGTGGTGGCGGAATATGCGCCGAACGCGGTCAAGAAGACGGTGATCGGCGTCGGCCATGGCGACAAGAAGCAGATCCACATGATGGTGAAGGTGCTGTTGCCCAAGGCCGCGTTCGATACGGACGACGCCGCCGATGCGCTCGCCATCGCCATCTGCCACGCCCATCACCGCCAGAGCGCGGCCTATCGCATGAGCGTGCCGGCATGACGGGGGAGCGCGCGATGGCGGGGACGGGGCGATGATCGGCAAGCTCAAGGGGACGGTCGACGAGATCGAGGAAGACCACTGCGTGGTCGACGTGCATGGCGTCGGCTACGTCGCCTTCTGCTCGGCGCGCACGCTGGCCGCATTGCCGTCCCGGGGCGAGGCGGTGGTGCTGTTCATCGAGACCTATGTGCGCGAGGACATGATCCGGCTCTACGGCTTCCAGTCCGCGCTGGAGCGCGAATGGTTCCGCATGCTGATGAACAATGTGCAGGGCGTCGGCGCCAAGGTGGCGCTGGCGGTCCTGTCCACGCTTTCGCCGGCCGATCTCGCCAACGCCATCGCCTTGCGCGACATCGCCATGGTTTCGCGCGCGCCGGGGGTCGGCAAGAAGGTGGCCGAGCGCATCGTCACGGAACTGAAGAACAAGGCTCCGGCCTATGCCGGCGAGGCGACGGGCACGATCGGGCTGAAACAGGAAATCGGCGAAGGCGTGGCCGCGGCGCCCGTTGCCGACGCCGTCTCGGCGCTGACCAATCTCGGCTATTCGCGCGACATCGCCGCCAATGCGGTGGCGGCGGCGCTGAAGGCGGCCGGCGAGGGGGCGGATTCGGCCAAGCTCATCCGCTTCGGACTGAAGGAACTGGCGCGGTGAGCCGCTTGCCCATGTGCCACTCGCATGGCAAGAGGGCCGTATGAGCCTTTCTCCCCGCCTCATCTCCTCGGAAAAGCGCGGCGAGGACGCGGACCAGACGCTCCGCCCGCAGACGCTGGAGGACTTCGTCGGCCAGGCGGCGGCGCGCGCCAATCTGAAGGTCTTCATCGAGGCGGCGAAGGGACGTGCGGAAGCGCTCGACCATGTGCTGTTCGTCGGTCCGCCCGGGCTCGGCAAGACGACGCTCGCCCAGATCATGGCGCGCGAGATGGGTGTCAACTTCCGCTCCACCTCCGGCCCGGTCATCGCGAAGGCTGGCGATCTCGCCGCCCTGCTCACCAATCTGGAAGACCGCGATGTGCTGTTCATCGACGAGATCCACCGGCTGAACCCGGCCGTGGAGGAAATCCTCTATCCGGCGATGGAGGATTTCCAGCTCGACCTTATCATCGGCGAGGGTCCGGCGGCGCGCTCGGTCAAGATCGACCTCGCCCGCTTCACGCTGGTCGCCGCCACGACCCGCCTCGGCCTCATCACCAATCCGCTGCGCGACCGCTTCGGCATCCCCGTGCGGCTGAACTTCTACACCGTCGAGGAACTGGAGCTGATCGTGCGGCGCGGGGCGCGCATCCTGGGAATGCCGCTCGGCGACGACGGCGCTGTGGAAATCGCGCGGCGGGCACGCGGCACGCCGCGCATCGCCGGCCGGCTTCTGCGGCGGGTGCGGGATTTCGCTTCCGTCGCCGGCGCCGAACTGGTGACGCGCAAGGTCGCCGACGAGGCGCTGTCGCGGCTGGAAGTGGATGCGCTGGGGCTGGATGCGCTGGACCGGCGCTATCTCAACATGATCGCCCGCAATTTCGGCGGCGGCCCCGTCGGCATCGAGACCATCGCGGCGGGACTTTCCGAGCCGCGCGACGCCATCGAGGACATCATCGAGCCCTATCTCATCCAGCAGGGCTTCATCCAGCGCACGCCGCGCGGGCGGGTGCTGACCGCCAATGCCTGGCGCCATCTGGGGCTGGAAGCGCCGAAGGATTTCGTCCAGCAGCAGATCAGCCTGTTCCAGGAAGAGAGCTGAGCCGTGGCGGACGACGGCACGACAGATCCGCTGTTGGGCGGCATTTCGGGAGCGCTTACCGATTTCGGCCACCGGCTGATGGCGCGCGTCTACTATGCCGACACCGATTTTTCCGGCGTGGTCTATCACGCCCGCTATCTCGAGTTCCTCGAGCGCGGGCGCTCGGATTTCCTGCGGCTGGCCGGCGTTCATCACACCGAGCTTGCCGAGGGCATCCATGGCGAGCGCATCGTGTGGGTGGTGCGGCGCATGGAGATCGATTTCCGCGCGCCGGCGCGCATCGACGACATCCTTACCATCGATACCCGCACCGAAAGCATTTCGGGCGCCCGCATCGTCATGGCCCAGCAGATCAGGCGGGCAGATGAGGTGCTGATCGACGCCAGGGTGGAAGCGGCCATCATCGGCGAGGGCGGCCGCCCCCGGCGCTTCCCGAAGGACTGGATCGCGGCCTTCATGCCGAGAGCCTGAAGCTCTTTTTCGGCCGGCCTGTCTGCGTGCGCGCAATTTTCAGCGCGTGAAATGCGCTGCGATACGGCGCGATTCCGGCCCTAACGGATCCTTAACCATAACGGTTCATGAAAAGAACGGTGAGAATTGGAGGAATCCGAGTGCCTTCGTTTCACCAACATTTGCCCTAAGAAAGGCCGCGAAAGGCGCATTTGGGGCATTTCCGGAAGCTTTGCAACGGATAACCAAGGGATGCGCAGGGGCTAGCCGCAAGCCACGCCCGGATTCTTTAAGGAACGAATGATGGAAAATATCGCACTCGCCGAACCGGGCGCGCATTTGTCGATTTGGGCCCTGTTCATGCAGGCAAGCTGGGTCGTCAAGCTGGTCATGCTCGGTCTGCTCGCCGCCTCGATCTGGACCTGGGCGATCATCGTGGACAAGCTGGTTTCCTATGCGCGCATGCGCGTGGCGCTGAACCGCTTCGAACAGGTGTTCTGGTCGGGTCAGTCGCTGGAGGAGCTCTACCGCACCCTGGCCGATCGAAAGACGACCGGCATGGGCGCAATCTTCGTGGCGGCGATGCGCGAGTGGAAAAAGAGCTTCGAGAAGGGTGCCAAGTCGCCGCTCGGCCTGCAGACCCGCATCGACAAGGCGATGGACCTTGCGTTGACGCGCGAGATGGAGCGGCTGGAAGGCCGTCTCGGCTTCCTCGCCACCACCGGTTCGGCCGCGCCCTTCATCGGCCTGTTCGGCACGGTGGTCGGCATCATGACTTCGTTCCAGGCGATTGCGGCGTCGAAGAACACCAACCTGTCGGTCGTGGCGCCGGGCATCGCCGAGGCGCTGCTGGCGACCGCCATCGGCCTGCTGGCGGCCATTCCCGCCGTCATCGCCTACAACAAGCTGTCATCGGATGCGAACAAGCTGGGGGTCAAGATGGAGGGCTTCGCCGACGAGTTCTCCGCCATACTCTCGCGCCAAATCGATGAAAAAGTCATGCAGAAGGCAGCCTGAGGTCAGATCATGGGAATGTCCGTAAGCGCAGGCGGCTCCGGCCGGGGCGGGCGCGGCCACAGGCGGCGCAGCCGCCACCATGGCCTGATGTCCGAAATCAACGTCACCCCGATGGTCGACGTCATGCTGGTGCTGCTCATCATCTTCATGGTGGCGGCGCCGCTTCTGACCGTGGGCGTGCCGATCGACCTGCCGGAAACGCAGGCCAAGGCGATGAACTCCGACACCCAGCCGATCACCGTCTCGGTGAACCAGGAGGGCAAGATCTATCTCCAGGAAACCGAGATCCCCATCGACGACGTCGTGTCCAAGCTCGAGGCCATCTCCAAGACCGGCTATGACGAGCGCATCTACGTGCGCGGCGACAAGCAGGCCGACTACGGCACCGTCATGAAGGTGATGGCCCGCATCTCGGCGGCCGGGTACAAGAATCTCGGCCTCGTCACGTTGCAGGAACAGGATCAGTAATCTTGCGCGCCGGCCTCACCACATCGGTGATCATGCATGCGGCGCTGCTCGCCTTCGGCCTGTTTTCGCTCAGCGCGCCGGCGGCGTTCGAGGTGACCGACGTGGAGGCGCTGCCGGTCGACATCGTGCCGCTGGAATCGATCACGCAGATCCAGCAGGGCGACAAGAAGGCGACCATGCGCGACAAGCCGGCCCCGACGCCGACCCAGCGCCCGGACGTCGTGGCCGACGCGCAGAACGTCGGCGACAACAGCGTCGACACCGACAAGCCGCCGACGCCGGAAGCCAAGCCCGTTCCCGTGCAGGCGAACAATTCGCCGCCGCCTTCGCCCAAGCCTGCTGACCTGACGAAGCCGGAGGATGCACCCAAGCCGAAGGAAGAGCCGAAGCCGACGCCCGCCACCGAGGTGACGCCGGTTCCGCAGCCAAAGGAAGAGGTCAAGCCCGATCCGGTCAAGCAGCCCGACCCGAAGCCGGAGCCGGTGAAGAAGCCGGAGCCCGCGCCGAAGCCGCCGGAGCAGAAGACCGCGGCGGAGCCGCAGCTTTCCACGCCCGATCCGATCGCCGACACGATAGCCGCCGACAAGCCGAGCGAAGCCGTCGCCCTGCCGAACGCGGCGCCCGCGCCGGAGACCAAGCCGCAGCCGAAGCCCGCACAGGCCGAGACGGCCAAGGCGCCCGAGCGGAAGGACGCCGAAAAGCCGGTGAAGCAGGCTTCCTCGCGGCCGAAGTCGGACGAGAAATCCTTCAACGCGGACGAGATCGCCGCGCTGCTCGACAAGCGCAAGCCTTCCGGCGGCGGCGCCAAGCGCTCCACCCAGCAGGCCTCGCTCGGCGGCGAGAAAACCACCGGCGGCAACAAGCTGTCGCAGAACGAGATGGATGCGCTGCGCCAGAAGCTGGGCGGCTGCTGGAACATCCCGGCAGGCGTGGACGACGCCGAGACCCTGAAGGTTTCGGTGCGCTTCCGGCTCGACCGCTCCGGCGCGCTGGAGGGTCGCCCGGAGATCATTAAGGGCGGCGCGGCGTCGGGACCGGGCCGGACTGCGGCCGAATCGGCGGTGCGCGCGGTGCAGAAGTGCGCTCCCTTCAACCTGCCATCCGACAAATACGATACCTGGGCGGAAGTCGTGGTCAATTTCGACCCGAGCGACATGTTCTGATCCATCCGCTGCAAGATCCACGAGGCTGAACGCATGAAGAAACTGCTCCCCACGCTCATGATGATCGGCGCGCTTGTCACCGGCATGAGCGCGATGGCCACGCTGCCGGCACACGCGCTGGTGGAGATCGACGTCAACAAGGGCAATATCGAGCCGCTGCCGATCGCCATCACCGATTTCCTGGCCGGCGACCAGCTCGGCGCGGAGATTTCCGGCATCGTGACGGCCGACCTGAAGCGTTCGGGCCTGTTCGCGCCCATCGACAAGAGCGCCTTCATCGAGAAGATCTCCAACCCCGACGCCGCTCCCCGCTTCGACGACTGGAAGGTGATCAACGCGCAGGCGCTCGTCACCGGCCGGGTCAGCAAGGAAGCGGACGGGCGCATCCGCGCCGAGTACCGGCTGTGGGACACTTTCGCCGGCCAGCAGCTCGCGGGCGAGCAGTTCTTCGCCAACAACGCCAATGTGCGCCGCATCGGCCACATCATCGCCGACGCCATCTACGAGCGCCTGACCGGCGAGAAGGGCTATTTCGATACGCGGGTGGTGTTCGTGGACGAGGCGGGCGCCAAGAACGCCCGCAAGAAGCGGCTGGCCATCATGGACCAGGACGGCTTCAACGTGCGCTACCTGTCCAACGGCTCGGCGATCGTGATGACGCCGCGCTTCTCGCCCAACCGGCAGGAAATCACCTACATGTCCTATGAGAGCGGCCAGCCGAGGGTCTACCTGCTCCAGATCGAGACCGGCCAGCGCGAGCTTGTCGGCAACTTCCCGGGCATGACGTTCGCGCCGCGCTTCTCGCCTGACGGCCAGCGGGTGATCATGAGCCTGCTGCGCGAGGACGGCAATTCCAACATCTTCTCCATGGACCTGCGCAGCCGCCAGACCACGCGGCTGACCGATTCCACGGCGATCGACACCTCGCCTTCCTATTCGCCGGACGGCTCGCAGATCGTCTTCACCTCGGACCGCGGCGGCGGCAGCGGGCGTTCCCAGATCTATGTCATGGGCGCGGACGGCTCCAACCCGCGCCGCATCTCCTTCGGCGACGGCGTCTACTCGACGCCGGTGTGGTCGCCGCGCGGCGACCTCATCGCCTTCACCAAGCAATCGGGCGGCCAGTTCCAGATCGGCGTGATGAAGACCGACGGCTCGGGCGAGCGTATCCTGTCCACCGGCTTCCAGCAGGAAGGGCCGACCTGGGCGCCGAACGGCCGCGTGCTGATGTTCTTCCGCGAGGCGCCGGGCGCCGGCGGTCCCAAGCTCTATTCCGTCGACCTGACCGGGCGAAACGAACAGGCGGTGCCGACCAAGGGCTATGCGTCCGACCCGGCATGGTCGCCTTTGCTGGATTGATTTGCCGGCGCATTGCGCGCAGGCCTGGACCAGTGGAAAGCGGGGCCGAAAGGCCCCCTTTTTCATGAGGTGGTCGCGTTTTGGCCGTATTTGCGCCTACGGTGCCCGCGCAGCCAGGGGCATTTGCGGCAGGGTGGAATCATCTTGCGGTGGCACGGATGCGGCCGGGCGAGCAGTAGGGCATGTTCTTTTCCGAAGATTGGTTTCCGCGTTTCGGGAGCATGTTTTGAGGCGTGGGCGCGGCGCGGACGGCTGCCGCAACGGAATTTTAACCGTGTTTGTTGAATGCGGATTAACCCAAACGTGGTTACTGACGGATCAACGAATTCACTCGAATTGCGAAGGAGAGGCGGCATGCGCCGTATCGCAGCACTTACCAGGAATCCGGCCATGATCGCGCTGGTCGCCGCGCTGGCGATCGCAGGCTGCGCATCGAAGAAGACCCCCAACAGCGCCGCCGATCTCGGCCTCGGCGGAGCGGGCGGCTCGGCCACCCCGGGTTCGGCCCAGGACTTCACCGTCAATATCGGCGACCGCATCTTCTTCGACACCGACTCCTCGTCGATCCGCGCCGACGCCCAGCAGACGCTGGCACGCCAGGCGCAATGGCTGAACAGGTATCGTCAGTACAACATCGTCGTGGAGGGCCATGCCGACGAGCGCGGCACCCGCGAATACAACCTGGCGCTGGGCGCCCGGCGCGCCGCCGCAACGCGCGACTACCTGATTTCGAAGGGCGTCGCCGGCGGCCGCCTGAAGACCATTTCCTACGGCAAGGAGCGTCCGGTCGCCGTCTGCGACGACATCTCGTGCTGGTCGCAGAACCGCCGCGCCGTCACCACGCTCTCGGGCGCCGGGTCCTGACCGGCAGCCGGTCGGCACAAATGCAACACCATCGTGGGAAAGGCGGCCGGACGGCCGCCTTTTTCGCGCATATCAGCGTGAAACAAAATTTGGCCGAAGTCTCGCGTCCTGTTAAGACGCAGATGCCCGGACCGGCGCACGCCCTGCGCTGCGGACGGTGCGCGGGCGGCACAAGTGATATCGATGGCGAGAGACCAATGCATTTCAGATCCATCCTGAGCGGTACGCTAGCCGTTCTGCTGGCCGCCAGCATGGCGGCGCCGGCCTTCAGCGCCGGTAACGGCCAGCAGGGCGACGGCGGCTTTTCCCTCCATTTGCCGAAAATCGGCCTGCCGGGGGTTTTCGGCAGCAAGGCAACCGATGACACGACGGCGGCGCCGGTGCGCGTGGCGCAGTCTGCGGACGGCTCGTCGGCCGGCCTGCAAGACCAGATCCGCAGCCTCAACGGCAAGATCGAGGAACTGAACTTCCAGGTCCTGCAGATGCAGGAGCAGATCCGCAAGACGCAGGAAGACAACGAGTTCCGTTTCCAGCAGCTCGAACAGGGCGGGGGCTCCGGCGGCGGCTCGCAGAAGAAGTCCGACGCATCCGGCAGCGGCAACGATCGGTCGGTGGCGCAAGCCCCGGCCGGCGCCTCGCAGGCTAATGGTGCGAGCCAGTCGCCGGCCGCTTCCGCCGCACCCTCCGGGGGGGCGGCTTCGTCCGCCGACGAGCAGTCGATCGGCGACATCATCGTCGATTCCGGCAATGGCGAACCCGGCAAGCTGATCCACGGAGCTCCGCCGAAGAGCCTTGGCGCGATCACGGTCGACAAGAACGGCAACGTGATAAGCGCCGACCCTTCGTCGCAGGCCGCGGCTCCCGCAACGTCGGGCAAGAGCGGGCAAGACTCGCAGGTGGCGGCGTTGCCGGCGACCGGCAATGCCGAGGAGCTTTACCGCAACTCCTACCAGTTCATCCTGTCTGGCGACTACAGCACCGCCGAGAAGGGCTTCCGCGACCACATCGCCCGCTTCCCCAAGGACCCGAAGGCGGCCGACGCGCATTACTGGCTGGGTGAATCGCTGCTCGGGCAGCAGAAATATCGTGACGCCGCCGAAGTGTTCCTTGCGGCCTCGAAGGACTATTCCAAGGCCAAGAAGGCTCCCGACATGCTGCTGAAGCTCGGCATTTCGCTGGTTGCCCTGCATCAGCGCGACGTTGCCTGCGCCACCTTCAGCGAGATCGGCAAGCGCTATCCCGACGCCTCGTCCGCGCTCAAGGAGCGCGTAAAGCAGGAACGGTCGCTGGCGGCGTGCTGACGCTCCACACCATTTCCGGTCCGGCCCCGGACCTTTTCCGACAGATCGATCTTTCCGGCGGCATCGTCGCGGGCGTCTCCGGCGGCAGCGATTCCACCGCGCTGTTTCTGCTCCTCAAGCGCTATCTCGACCAGGCCTTTCCGAAAGCCCCGCTTTTGGCGGTGACGGTGGACCATGCCCTGCGGCGCGAGTCGGCGGCCGAGGCGAAGGACGTTGCCCGCTTCTGCGCGGATCGCGGCATCGCCCACCGCGCCATGGTCTGGAACGGCGAGAAGCCGGCGCGGGGCTTGCCTGCCGCCGCCCGCCAGGCGCGCTACCGCCTGCTGGCACAGGCGGCTGCCGATGCCGGGATCGCCATGGTCGCCACCGGCCACACCGCCGACGACCAGGCCGAGACGGTGCTGATGCGCTCGCTCAGGGACGGCGGCGGCTACGGGATGGCCGGCATGGCGCCGGCCACGCTCTACGATCACAGGGTCTGGATCCTGCGGCCGCTGCTCGGCCTGCGGCGCAGCGAACTTCGCGACTTCCTGCGGGCCGAAGGCGCGGACTGGCTGGAGGACCCGACCAATGCCGACGAAAGCTACGAACGACCGCGGACCCGCGCCGCGCTGCGCTCGGACGATGCGCGGTTCGGCGAGATCCTGGCACGGGCCGGCGAGGCTGCGCGGATCCGAACGGATCTCGGCCGAAGGGCAGCCGAGCTGATCCGGGCCCACGCCGGTCTTCCCGTACAAGGGCTGGTGCGGCTCGCCCGGGATTTCATTGTGACTCCGGACCGCCCGGCAGCGGTCCATGCCCTCCGCATCCTGCTGGCGACCGTCGGCGGTGTGGCCTACCTGCCCGACGCCGCCCGCACGCAGGCGCTTTTCGCCCGCATCGCCAAGGCGCCGCAAGGCGCGCCGCTTCGCGCCACATTGTCGCGGACGGTGATCGACGCGCGCCGCGGCGCAATCTTCCTTCACCGGGAACTGCGCGGCCTGCCGCCCGCGCAAAAGGTATCTTCCGGGTCGGTCTGGGACGGCCGGCGGCGGATCACTTTCGGCGACGAAACCGGCGGCTTGGTGATCGGGCCGCGCGGCATGGAGCCTGTGGCAGGTGTTCCGGCGCAACCCGCCGATGTGCCGCAAAGCCTTGCGCGCCGTGCGCTGGCCGCGGAGCCTGTAGTCCTCAAGGCTGGGCTGGATCGCAAGACCCGCACTGAAAACGCTGCGGGATTCCAGATACGGCCGGTCGCCGCGCCGTTCGCGCATTTCCTGTCCTGGTTCGACCTGGCGCCCGCACGCGCCGTATCGGCGCTGATCGGCGCGGGCGCCGTCCCGGAATTGCCATGGGCCGGAAAAGGTGCATTCCCGCCCGCCGAAAGCTTAACCGAAACGCGCGGTTATGCTTGGCAACGACAGGCGCTCTCCCTATGTTAGGGCCAAGCCTTTCCTCGACCTGCGCACGCCCGAAGGCGGCGCCAACGGAACGATAAATGAATCCGAACTATCGCAATCTCGCGCTGTGGGCCGTTATAGCTGTCCTGCTCATCGCGTTATTCAACCTGTTCCAGACGCCGCAGACGCGCGGGGCCTCGACGGACATCCCCTATTCGCAGTTCCTGCAGGATGTCGCGTCCGGCCGCGTCAAGGCGGTGACGATCGCGGGAGACCGCATCAGCGGCAATTATTCCGACAGTTCCAGCGGCTTCCAGACCTATTCGCCCGGCGACCCGACGCTGGTGTCGCGCCTCGAGGAGAAGAACGTCGTCATCAACGCGCGGCCCGAGACGGACGGCTCCAACACGCTGTTCGGCTATCTGATTTCCTGGCTGCCGATGATCCTGATCCTCGGCGTGTGGATCTTCTTCATGCGCCAGATGCAGTCGGGCTCCGGCCGGGCCATGGGGTTCGGCAAGTCCAAGGCCAAGCTGCTGACGGAAGCGCATGGCCGCGTCACCTTCCAGGACGTCGCCGGCGTGGACGAGGCCAAGCAGGACCTCGAGGAGATCGTGGAGTTCCTGCGCGATCCGCAGAAGTTCCAGCGGCTCGGCGGCAAGATCCCGCGCGGCGTGCTGCTCGTCGGCCCTCCCGGCACCGGCAAGACGCTGCTCGCGCGCTCGGTCGCGGGCGAGGCGAACGTGCCGTTCTTCACCATTTCCGGTTCGGACTTCGTCGAGATGTTCGTGGGCGTCGGCGCCAGCCGCGTGCGCGACATGTTCGACCAGGCCAAGAAGAACGCACCCTGCATCATCTTCATCGACGAGATCGACGCGGTCGGCCGCCATCGCGGCGCCGGCCTGGGCGGCGGCAATGACGAGCGTGAGCAGACGCTGAACCAGTTGCTGGTCGAGATGGACGGCTTCGAGTCCAACGAGTCCATCATCCTGATTGCCGCCACCAACCGGCCCGACGTGCTCGACCCGGCGCTGCTGCGTCCCGGCCGCTTCGACCGTCAGGTGGTGGTGCCGAATCCGGATATCGTCGGCCGCGAGAAGATCCTCAAGGTGCATGTGCGCAACGTGCCGCTGGCGCCGAACGTCGATCTCAAGACGGTCGCGCGCGGCACGCCGGGCTTTTCCGGCGCGGACCTGATGAACCTCGTCAACGAGGCGGCCCTGATGGCGGCGCGGCGCAACAAGCGCCTGGTCACCATGGCCGAGTTCGAGGACGCCAAGGACAAGATCATGATGGGCGCGGAGCGCCGCTCGTCCGCCATGACGCAGGCTGAGAAGGAACTGACCGCCTATCACGAGTCTGGCCATGCCATCCTGGCGCTCAACGTGCCCTCGGCCGACCCGCTGCACAAGGCCACCATCATCCCGCGCGGGCGCGCGCTCGGCATGGTCATGCAGTTGCCGGAAGGCGACCGCTATTCGATGAGCTACAAATACATGATCTCGCGGCTCGCTATCATGATGGGCGGGCGTGTCGCTGAGGAGTTCAAGTTCGGCAAGGAGAACATCACCTCCGGCGCCTCCTCCGACATCGAGCAGGCGACGAAGCTGGCGCGCGCCATGGTGACGCGCTGGGGCTTCTCCGACAAGCTCGGGCATGTGGCTTACGGCGACAATCAGGAAGAGGTCTTCCTCGGCCATTCGGTGGCGCGTCAGCAGAACGTTTCGGAAGAAACGGCGCAGATCATCGACGCGGAAGTCCGCCGCCTGATCGACGAGGCCTATTCCACCGCCAGGTCGGTGCTGACCAAGAAGAAGAAGGACTGGATCGCGCTGGCCGAAGGTCTCCTGGAATACGAGACGCTGTCCGGCGACGAGATCAAGCAGCTTCTGGCCGGCAACAAGCCGGCGCGCGATCTGGGCGACGACACGCCGCCGTCCCGCGGCTCGGCCGTGCCGAAGGCCGGCAGCAGCGGCCGCCGCAAGAAGAAGGGCGGCGAGGAGCCCGACGCCGGCATGGAGCCGCAGCCGTCGAGCTGAGCAGAACGTCTCCGGAAAGATCGAACACCGCGGCTTGCCGCGGTGTTTTCGTTTGGGGGCATGTTTTCTGCACTGGTGGCTGGACGGGGATGGCCGCCAGATACCGGGAACGAACATGAAGCGTGCGCAGCGGTCAATGCTGAGGACATCAGGCTGCGGACCGTGGCTGCGGACACTGAGTTGGGGACACTGGGCTGCGGACACTGGGCTGCGGAAGACACGGGGCGAATGCCTGCGATGCCGTTATGAACGCCCGGCCGTCCGGCCTCCGGCGTGGGTGCGATCGACTGCTGGGCTCAAGAGGAGAGGGAGAGCGCCCGTGCTCCGATCCTGGCGCGACTTTTCCATAAGCCTGCAAGACGAGGCTGAAGGCCAAATCCCGCTTCCTGTTCTTCACGGCCGCCAGGACCTGGACGGCCCAAAGAAAAACCCGCGAGGGAAGCCTCGCGGGTTCGATGGTTTGCGAAAAGAATGTTTCGCGCGGATCAGCCCTTCAGGCGGGCGTTGCAGAGGCTGTAGAAGCCGCCGCCCTTCTGGATCCACTTCAGGCCGCCGAGGCTGTTGGAATCCTTGTTGGCATAGTACTGGTCGAGGCAGGTGTGCATGCGGGCCTTGCCGGGCGTTTCGCTGCTGTATTTCTGCGAAATCGCGGTGGGGAACTTCACGCTACCCGGCGCCTTGGTGGTCGGCGCCTTGGGCTCGCCCTTGTAGGTGGCCTCGTCGGCACTCGGCACAGTTTCGTCGTCCGAGGCACCGGCGCCGCACTGCGCCTTGCGGAAGTCGTTCCACTTCATGCCTCCCAGCGTACCGGCACTCTTGGCGGCCTGATACTTGCTGCTGCACTCGGCCATGGTGAGGCCCTTGCCGTCGCCGCTGTCGCTGGCGGCTTTGGACGTCTTGGCGGGCTTCATGGTGTTCGTTGCGGCACTGGCGCCCGCGCCGCACTCGGCCTTGCGGAAATCGTTCCACTTCATGCCATTGAGCGTGCCGGCGCTCTTGGCGGCCTGGTACTTGGCGGAGCATTCCGACATGCTGAGGCCGGCGCCCGAGGAGTCGGAAGCGGCAGACTTCTTCGTCTTGGTCGTGCCGGCGTCGTCGGAGGCCGCCGTCTTGGCCTTCTTTGCCGGCTTGGCGGTGCTGTCCTGCGTTGCCGCGCCGTCGTCGGTTCCGCACTCGGCCTTGCGGAACTGGTTCCAGGTCTGGCCGTTCAGCGAACCGGCCGCTTTGGCGGCCTGATATTTGGTGGAACAGTCCGCCATGGTCAGCGCGCTGGCCGGCGAGGCCAGAAACAGCGTGACGACGGCAAGGCCCGTCAGTGAGGCAAGTCGATCAATGCGCATGGGTCTCTCCGTTTTCGCCCAAGAACCGTCCCTTCCGCAGAAATAGCGCTCAACGATCGGTTGCGCCAGTGGGGAGCTGGATGATAACCGTTGCGCGCTCCCCCGCGAGAATTGCCACCATTGCGTCGCATTTTTGGCAGGGGAACGGATTTCTAAGGTTTCGTAACATAAGATCATACATTGTGATGACTGGACGTCGGACAGTTATGGCATTACGGGCCAACAAGCTTCCGACAAGGATGGGCAGTATATGTCAGGACGTTATTTCGGGACGGACGGTATTCGAGGGCGCGCCAACAAATTCCCGATGACTGCCGAGATCGCGATGAAGGTGGGAATGGCCGCGGGTCTTTCCTTCCAGCGCGGCGCCCATCGTCATCGGGTCGTGCTCGGCAAGGATACCCGCCTGTCCGGCTACATGATCGAGAACGCGCTGGTTGCCGGGCTGTGCGCCGCCGGCATGGACGTGTTCCTGCTCGGCCCGATCCCCACGCCGGCAGTCGCCATGCTGGTGCGTTCGCTGCGGGCCGATATCGGCGTGATGATCTCCGCCTCGCACAATCCATATTACGACAACGGCATCAAGCTGTTCGGCCCGGACGGCTACAAGCTTTCCGACGAGATCGAGCAGCGCATCGAATCGATGCTGGACGAAGACATCGAGATGGCGCTGGCCGATTCCGACGGGCTCGGCCGGGCCAAGCGCGTCGATGGCGTGCATGACCGCTACATCGAGTTCGCCAAGCGCACGCTGCCGCGCTCCATGTCGCTGTCGGGACTGCGCATCGTGGTGGATTGCGCCAACGGCGCCGCCTACAAGGTCGCGCCCGCAGCGCTTTGGGAACTCGGTGCCGAGGTCGTCGCCATCAATGTCGAGCCCAACGGCTTCAACATCAACAAGGAATGCGGCTCGACCCATCCCGGCGAGTTGCAGAAGAAGGTGCACGAGGTGCGGGCCGACATCGGCATCGCGCTCGACGGCGACGCCGACCGCGTGGTGATCGTCGATGAGAACGGCACCGTGGTCGACGGCGACCAGATCATGGCGATGATCGCGGAATCCTGGCACCAGAGCGGCCATCTGGCCGGCGGCGGCGTCGTCTCCACGGTGATGTCCAATCTCGGGCTGGAGCGATTCCTGAACGGCATGAACCTGCAACTGCATCGCACCAAGGTCGGCGACCGCTATGTGGTGGAACACATGCGTGCGCACGGGCTGAATGTCGGCGGCGAGCAGTCCGGCCACATCGTGCTGTCCAATTTCTCCACCACCGGCGACGGGCTGGTTTCGGCCTTGCAGGTGCTGGCCTGCATCAAGCGGCAGAACAAGCCGGTCAGCGAGTTGTCGCGCAAGTTCGAGCCGGTGCCGCAGGTGCTGAAGAACGTGCGCATCTCCGGCGGCCAGCCGCTCGAGGCGGCTCCGGTCAAGGAAGCCATCGAGGAGGCCCGCAACCGTCTCGGCAAGAGCGGCCGCCTCGTGATCCGGCCTTCCGGCACCGAGCCGCTGATCCGCGTCATGGCCGAAGGCGACGATCCCAAGCTGGTCGAGACGGTGGTGGACGATATCGTCGGAGCGATTTCCGAGACCCGCACCGCCGCCTGAGCGCGAAACGCCAGTCCCGGCTGCCGGCAGTAGTCCAGGGTCGCCGCCCTTTCTCGCTTCCAGGTCGGTGCTAAGCCGGCGTAACTGCCCTGCAAGAGCGCTTGCAGGGCCTGGTGATGGACCGTCAGTCCACCGGCTTGATGTCGCCCAGCCGGATGAAGCCGAGCGACGCCTTGCCCTTGACGATCCTGAGCGGCATCGTCGGCTTGTTGCCGAGCAAGGCGAGGGCGGCGAAGCCCTGCCGGATCTGGTCCGCCTTCTCGGGGATGGCCCCGGCCAGCACCTCCGCCACCGCCTTGGGGTTCTGCAGGGCGATCGTCAGGTCGGCGTCGATCAGGCCGTCGGCACCGACCGAGACGGGGCCCGAAACCGAAACCCGCGCCTCGCCCGAGGACAGTTCGAGATTGGCGATCTGCGCGGCCTGTCCCCTCAGGGTTTTCGGCACCGCCGCAAGCAGGACGACGCCGTTCTTCAAGGTCGCCGCGCCGCTTCCGTTCAAGGGTGGCACCGTGCGGCCGCCGATGGCCTGGGGATCGATCTCAAGGTCCGAGAAGCGGCCGGCATAGTCGAGGTCCTGCCCCTGGGGGCGCAGTTCGGCCGTGGCGTTGCCGACGCTGAACAATTGCACCGGATCGCTGTCGTCGGCCGGGTCGGTCTGGCCCGAAAGCCCTTCGGCGTCGAGCGTAACGCCGCGCGGCAACGGCCAGGAGAGCGAGGCTTCGGCGTTCAGCCTGTCCCAGTCGATCCACAGCGGCGCCATGCCCGGCGCCGTCATGCGCAACGGGCCGCCGATCTCGGCCGTGGACAGCCATGGCCGGGGCAGGCCCGCCACCGCGTTCAGCTTGCCGGCGGAAGCGGCGACGCTGTGGGCGTCGTCCTCATAGGCCATGCTGTCGCAACTCACGTTGAAGCGCAGCGGATAGCCGCTCACCTGCATGTTGGCGCAGGCCGCCTGGATGCCCTTGGTGTTCAGGGCCAGAACAGCGTTGTCGGCTTCGTTGCGGACGCGTTCGGCGAGCCAGAACCAGCCCGCGCTGTAAAGGCCAAACAGCAGCAGGACCAGCAAGACAAGCCACCACAGGCTGCGGCGGGGTTTCGGCTGGCGCTCGTCACTTGACGTCATGCTGCGGCTCTCGCTACGCGTGGGAGGTTCCGGAATGGCGCCGGCAATGGCAGCCAGCACCGGAAAGGGACAGGGAAGGCCGGCGGGGCGCGCCCCTACGGCCCATACAGGCTTCGCATATGGGCGATTTTTGGGTTTTTGGCTATGGTTCGCTGATCTGGCGGCCGGGTTTTGCGCATGTCGAGACGCAGCGGGCGCGGCTGTTCGGCTATCGCCGCTCGCTCTGCGTCTATTCCTTCGTGCATCGCGGCACGCGCGAGCGGCCGGGCCTGGTGCTCGGCCTCGACCGCGGCGGCTCGTGCGTCGGGCTCGCCTTCCGTGTGCCGGGAGAGTTGCGGGAGGAGATCGTCGGCTATCTGCGTGAACGCGAGCTGGTGACGCATGTCTATCTTGAGCGGATGCTCGACGTGCGGCTGGCCAGCGGCGAAAGCGTGCCCGCCGTCGCCTACGTCGTGGATCGGCGCCATGAGCAATATGCCGGCGCGCTGGGCGAGGCGGACGCCGCCGCCGTGGTGGCGGGTTCCGCCGGGCAGTCGGGCCGTAACGAGGACTATCTCTTCAATACCATAGAGCATCTGGAAGCGCTCGGCATCCGCGACCGCTGGCTGGAGGGCGTTGCGCGACGTGTCGGCGGGCATGGCAAAGAAGAGGAAGCAAAAGCGCTGTCAAGCCTTTGATATGGGAATCACGGAGCCTAGGTTAGGGGCGAATCGACGTTCATGCAGCGCCTCGTTTCATGAATGCCGATCGGTCCCGGACCGGAAGCGTCCCGCTTCGCCAAGCATTGGAGACTAGCCTTGCAAACACGCCGCCTTGGTTCCACCGCCCTCGAAATCGCGCCGCTCGTCCTGGGTGGCAATGTCTTCGGCTGGACGGCGGACGAGAAGACCTCGTTCGATCTGCTCGACCGCTTCGTGGACGCCGGCTTCAATGCCATCGACACGGCGGATGCCTATTCGCGCTGGGCGCCCGGCAACAAGGGCGGCGAATCGGAAACCATCATCGGGAAATGGATGAAGGCGCGCGGCAACCGCGACAAGGTGATCGTCATCACCAAAGTTGGCTCAGATATGGGGCAGGGGAAGAAGGACCTTTCCGCGGCCTATATCGAGAAGGCGGCCGAGGCCTCGCTGAAACGTCTCCAGACGGACGCCATCGACCTCTATCTGTCGCACTGGCCGGACCCGACCGTGCCCTATGAGGAAACGCTCGGCGCCTATCAGAAGCTGATCGCGGCAGGCAAGGTGCGCCATATCGGTGCCTGCAATCTCGACGCCAGCCAGTTGCGCGCCGCGCTCGATGTCGCCAGGCTGCGCGACCTGCCGCGCTACGAGGTGCTGCAGCCGGAATACAATCTCTACGACCGCTCCTCCTTCGAGGGGCCGCTGCGGGACCTGTGCATGGCCGAGGGACTGGGCGTCATCAGCTACTACGCTTTGGCCAAGGGCTTCCTTTCCGGCAAATACCGCGGCATCGGCGATCTCGGCAAAAGCGTGCGCGGCGAGGGCGTCAAAGCCTATCTCAACCCGCGCGGCATGCGCATCCTGGCGGCTCTGGACGGCATCGCAGCACGGCACGCCGCCGCGCAGGCGGAGGTGGCCCTGGCCTGGATCATGGCGCGTCCGGGCATCACCGCGCCGATCGCCAGCGCCACGAGCCTCGAGCAGATGAATAGCCTGGTCAGGGCGGCTTCGCTGAAGCTCAGCCAGGCCGATATCGCCGAACTGGACAAGGCCGGCGCCTGAGCGGCCGGCGGTAGCGGATCAGTCCGCGGTTTCGGCCTTCAATTCGGCCAGCCGCTTCACCGCCGTGGGCGGCAGCGGCGGCGGGTTGGATGCCTGCGCCGCCTCGACCAGCAGCCGGTCGCATGCGGTCTCCGTCTCGCCGACCAGGCGTCGCATGAATTCCTCCTTGTCGAGCCCGGGCGGGATCGGCGCGAGGAAGCGGGCGCGTATGGTGCCGGGAAAGCGCAGGAACTTGCGGCGCGGCCAATAGAGGCCCGCCTGATGCGCGACGGGCACCACCGGCACGTTGAGCTGCTTGTAGAGTTCCACGATGCCGTATTTGTAGGCCGGTTCCGCGCCGGGCGGCCGGCGCGTGCCTTCGGGATAGATGATGAGCTGGCGCGGATTGCGCGCCAGTTCCTGCCGGGTGGCCGCGACCACGGTGCGCAGCGCCTTGGAGCGGCTGCCGCGATCCACCGGGATCATGCGCATCTTCAGGACGTACCAGCCGAAGAAGGGGATCCAGGTCAGTTCCCGCTTCAATATGTAGAGCGGATCCTTCAGATAGGGAAAAAAGGCGATGGTGTCCCACAGCGACTGGTGTTTCGGCGCCAGGATGAAGGAGCCTTCGGGCAGGTTCTCCTGGCCTGTTATCTCGCTGCGGGTGCCGGCAATCTTGTCGTAGAGCCACAGGCTGCTGCGCGACCAGAATTTCGGCACCAGCCAGGCCCGGTGCCGTGGCGACAGGAAATAATAGGGGGCCCACAGGATCATCTGGACGACCAGGCTGGCGTAGAAGGCCAGGTTGAACGCCAGCGAACGGATATAGAGCATGCGCGAAGGCCCGGGAGGACGGCGAAGGAACGAGTGCGCTGGTTACACCAAAGCCGGATCAAAAGGAAAGCCGGACGATACGATACCGGCGCGCTTTGATGGTTCTAGCGCCGCAATATGGGGATTTCAGCCAGTGCGATGCCGCCCGGCGTCGGTTTCACCGGTACGACGCCGCGCGCCAGCGCCAGCAGGTATTTGTTGTATTCGGTGAACATCACGCGCAACGCCTCTGGCTTGGTCAGCCAGCTTCCGTCGCCGAGATCGGCGTTGACGACCGGGTACGGCTCCAACCGCGCGCCATGCAGCAGCCGGCCCATTTCCAGCAGGCTGCGGGGCATATGATAGTTGTTGGTGACGAGAATGACGCTGCCATAGGCGTGGTTTTCCACCCATTTGGCGCTTTCCTCGGCATTGCCGATCGTGTCCAGGGCGGCCCGGTCGATGTCCACGCAGCAGGAGAACAGCCGCTTGTCGCCGCCGGTGGCCACCTGGATCTGGCGGCGGGTCGCCGACGGGTGCACGCCGCTGATCAGGAGCCGCTCGCCCTTGCCCGACGCCAGCAGGCCGAGCGCCGCGTCCAGGCGCGACTGGCCGCCGGTCAGCACGATGATGGCGTCTGCCTTGGCCGGGTCGGCCGGGGTGCGCAGATGGCTGACATGGCTGGCGAACCAGCCGAAACCGCCGACGAAGGCCGCGATCGCGATCGAAAGGACAGCGGCGACAAGGCGCAGGATCGACCAGCGGCGCGGCTTGCGACCGTCAAAGGCGGCGATACCCGTTACGACGGGCGCCGATTCGATGGAGTCAGGGCCCTTCATCACCATACCGTTAACCCTGAATTGCGTCGTTTGATAGATGGCAGATCGGTCGAGGCGGCCGAAACCTCCGGTCGATCGTCCCGCCCAGGCTCGCCTCAGCCATCGGTCTGCCGTACTTCAATGTCGCTCAGATAGGCGATCACGGTGGCGTGCGAGGTCGCGGCCGTCAGCGCGCCGATCACCAGCACCATGAGCGCGACGCCGAGATAGCCGGCCCAGCCGATGGAGAAGGTTCCGAACAGGGCTGCCGCCTGATCCGCCTGCGGGGTCGCCATGTTGCGGCCGGCCCACCACGAGAAGGCGATGAAGACCAGGATGGCGGCGGCGCCGCCGCCGCCGGCGCCCTTCATGCCCGTGACGAGGAACTGGCGGCGGAATTCGCGGGCTATGAAGCGCGCCTCGGCGCCGACGAAATGCAGCACCTCGATGATGTGGCCGTTGCCGGCCATGGCGCCGCGCGTGGCGAAGACGACGGTCAGAACCGTTGCCGACAGCATCAGCGCCAGCACGGCGATGCCGGCGGTCACCGTGGTGTGGGCCATGGCGACCAGCCGGTCCACCCAGGTCCGGTGGTCGTCAAGCGAGGCGGTGGGCAGCTTTGCAGCGATCGCCGTGCGCAGGGCAGCGAAATCGGGCGGATTGTTCTCATCGATGGTGACGACGACGAGGCGCGGGACCGGCAGTTGGTCGATGTCGAGGCCGCTCCCCAGCCACGGCTCGAGAAGCCGCGCCGTCGCCTCGCGGTCGACGATCTTGGTGCCTTTCACGCCGGCGAAGCCGGAGGCGATCTCGGCGGCGCTGGCGAGCGAGGCTTCCATGTCCAGCCCGTCGGCCGGCTTTATCTGGATCGTCGCCTCGCGCGATATCTGGTTTTCCCAGACCGAGGCGGTGTCGCGCACCAGCGTCACGGCGCCGAATGTCAGGCAGGACAGGAAGGTCATGATGGCGATGACGCAGACCAGCGCGCGGCCGGCGATGTTCTGCGCCGGCACGATCGGCGTCATCCTGCGCAAGGCGCGCGGCTGCGCGGCGGCTGCCTCCGTCCGGTCCGTCCTGTCATGGCCGGCGACGGTGCCGGGAGCGGGCATCTCAGTCATAGATGTCCAGCCTTCCGCCGGACAGGATTAGGCGGCGCGCGTCCACCTGGTCCATGAGGCCGAGATCGTGCGTGGCGATGACGACGGCGGTGCCCAGCCGGTTCAATTCGATGAACAGGCGCAGCAGGCGCCGCGCGAGCTGCGGGTCGACATTGCCGGTCGGCTCGTCGGCGAGCAGGATTTCCGGCTGCTCGATCAGCGCGCGGGCGATCGCGGCGCGCTGCTTCTCGCCGCCGGAAAGGACCGGCGGCAGAACATGCATGCGCTCGCCAAGGCCAACCCATTTCAGCAGTTCGGTCACGTCGGTGCGGTAGCTGGCCTCCTCGCGGCCGCGCACGCGCAGCGGCAGGGCGACGTTCTCGTAGGTGGTCATATGATCGAGCAGGCGGAAATCCTGGAACACCACGCCGATGCGGCGGCGCAGCAGCGGCAGTTCGCGGCGCGAGATCAGCGAGCGGTCCTTGCCGAAGACGGTGACCAGCCCGCGCGTCGGCTTCAGCGACAGGAAGAGCAGACGCAACAGCGTCGTCTTGCCGGCGCCGGACGGCCCGCTGAGGAACTGGAAGGAGCGCTCCGGGATCTGCAGGGTGATATCGCGAAGGATTTCAGGTCCCATGCCATAGCGAAGACCGACATTTTCGAAGCGGATCACGTTCGACGACCCGGATTATCCTGTTCGATGAATTTGCCGGGCGAAGCGGCGCCCGTTTCTACGAAACGACCATGTGCCGGTATCGTTAACGGTCGGTTAAATTTTAGGGCTTTCGAACGTGGCAAAAGGGCTCCGAAGGGGGAAGCGTTAACCATTTCAGGTTACGAAATGGCAACGGACAGCGAACAGGGACGAACAAGGCCGCGATGGCCGAGCAACGCTACGCACGCCCGGTTTCCGGCGAAATCATGACCGGCGCCGGCCCGGCGCCCTCGGACATGCCGAATCGCGACCGCGACGTGGTCGAGGCCGAGTTCGAGGTCCTGCCCGGCCAGCCCGCCGGCACGAGCGCACCCAACCCGCGGGAAGAGCGGCCGTCCGCCGCGCCCGAGGGCATGGACATGCTGCGCCGGGCCGAACCGCAGGTTTCGCGCAGGCGCGGCCTGCGCGGCGGGCCGGCCTTCTGGACCGCCGGCATCAGCCTCGCACTGGTCGCCTTCTGGGTTTGCGGCGGGCATATGCTGGTGCGCCAGGCTTCCGCCCTTGCACAGCATGGAGAGGAGGCGGCGCTCAGCATTTCGGGCGTCACGTCCCGCGTCGACAGTTCGGGGCCGAAGTCCGTGCTCATCGTCGACGGCGAGGCCGGCAATGACGGCGTCGCGGCGGCCGCCCTGCCGCCGCTCGCCGTGAACGTGACCGGCAATGACGGGCGGATCACGCGCTACAGGCTGGGGACATCCGGCCGTCCGCTGGCGCCGGGCGAAAGATTTGCCTTTTCCAGCCGCGTCGAGGTGCCTAGAAACGGGGTTACGGCCGTCTCGGTCAGCTTCGCCGAATAGGCATCATCTTTGAAGGAAGGGCGCTTCATGCCGGTCGTGCGCGGCAAGGAAATCGAGGTTCTGTTTTCGGCGTCGGCCATCGCTCGCCGCAACCTGGAACTGGCCAAGGAAATCGCGGCTCACGACTACCAGGATCTGCTGGTCATCTCGATCCTGAAGGGGTCGTTCGTCTTCGCGGCCGATCTCATCCGCGCCATGCACGATGCCGGGCTTTCGCCGGAGGTCGAGTTCATCTTCATTTCCAGCTATGGCGCCGGCACCGAAAGCGGGCAGGTGCGGGTGTTGCGCGACATCGACAACGAGGTCGCCGGGCGCGACGTGCTGCTGATCGACGACATATTGGAATCGGGCAAGACCTTGCAGTTCACCCGCGACCTGATGATGTCGCGCGGCGCCAGAAGCTGCTCCCTCGCCGTGCTGCTCGACAAGCGCATGCGCCGCAAGGCCGAGATCGACGCCGATTATGTCGGTTTCGATTGCCCCGACTATTTCGTCGTCGGCTATGGCATGGATGTCGGCCATGCCTTCCGCGAACTGCCTTTCGTCGGCGTGGTCAAGGGCGACGCCTGAGCCGGCGCGGCCGCCTCAGGACAGCGGGCGCGGCACGAAAATTCGTCCTCTCGCGCGGCTTTCAGGGAAAGTTTAACGATTGGGCGCCAATGTCCGGCGCATGGCAAAGCTACTGATCGTCGAGGACGACGAGTCCGTCCGCACCCTTTCCGCCCGCGCGCTGGAGCGCATCGGCCATTCCGTCGACGTCGCCGCCGACGGGGCACAGGGGCTGGATTGCATCAAGGCATCGCTTGGCGGCTACGATCTCGTCGTCTCCGACATCCGCATGCCGGAAATGGACGGCATCGAGATGGCGATGACGGCCGCGGCGACGTTCCCGATGCTGAAGATCATGCTGATGACCGGCTATGCCGAGCAGCGCGAGCGGGCCGAGGAACTGAACGGCATCGTGCTCGACGTCATGCAGAAGCCGTTCACCCTGGCGGAAATCCGTGACCGGGTCGGCCGGGCGCTGGCCTTGCCGCGAGCCGCATAGGCGACAGCCACCGGCTCGCCGCGATCTTTCATCTGCGCATGTCAGGCGCGGATTCCCCCTGTTTTTGCGCATCCCCTGATCCGCAGCCGGCCCGTTTTTCGGCCGACATGCCAAAAGAAACCCGCCAGCTTTCGGCCGGCGGGCATGAGAGTGAGGACCGCTTGTCCGCAGCCGTCGTGGCCGCGTGGCAATGGTAAGGTAACTATCCCTCACCGTTTGACATGTGGCAAACGAATTGGGATGATAGCTGATATCAACTTTTCTGATGTCGATTCATGCGGTTCTCTCTCGACAGCGATCTGCTGCGCACCTTCGTGGCCGTAGCCGACACCGGGAATTTCACCAAGGCCGCCGAACTGGCCGGCCGCACCCAGTCCGCTGTTTCCATGCAGATGAAAAAGCTGGAGGGCATGGTCGGCGGCGCCCTGTTCGAGCGGGGATCGCGCGGCGTGGCGCTGACCCGGCGTGGCGGCGAACTCATCACCAATGCCCGCCGTATCGTCGCGCTGCTGGACGAAACGGCGGCCTCCATCACCGCGCCGCCACTGGGCGGCCTCGTGCGCATCGGCATTCCGGCCGAATATGGCGATGCGATATTGTCGCGGGCGCTCGGGGCCTTCGCCATGAGGCATCCGCATGTCGAGGTGACGGTGCGTTACGCCCATTCCGCCTCGCAGATCAGGTCGCTCGCGGCAGGGGAGCTCGACCTTGCGGTTGTGTTCGAATGGCAGGGCCATGACAGCGGCGAGGTGCTGATGCACGACCCGACGGTGTGGGTGACGTCCGAATTCCACGATACGCACCAGCGGCGGCCGGTGCCGATCGCGCTCTACAATCGCGAAGGCTGGTGCCGCGACTATGCGATCAGGTCGCTGCAGGACGGAGGCCTCGGCTATCGGGTCGCCTATACCTGCGACACCAATGGCGGCTTGCGGCTGGCGGTCACATCGGGCCTGGCGATCGCGCCGATCTCGCGCAGCAACATTCCCGCCGGGTGCCGCCAACTTACGGCCGAGGAAGGTTTCGGCCATGTCGATGCGTCCAATGTTGTGCTGCATCGCAATCCGGCAGCCTCCGGAGAGGCCATCGATGGCATGGAGAGCGCCATCCGGGAAGCGTTCTTCAGCCGATAAAACACGTTGCCGGCGCCCGTGGTCGCGCCGGGCTTTGCCATGTGGAACTGCTCGCCGAAGCGCCGGTCCGTGCCGAAGCCTATTTCAGCTCCAGCAGCCGCTCCAGATAGGAGCGCTCGACATCGGGCGAGAGCGCGTTGCCCAGCCGCTTGCGGATGGCTTCGAGGATCTGGCGCGCGCGCTGCACGTCGATCTCGTCGGGCACCTTCACCGAATCGCCGAAATCCGGCCCGTTCGTGGCGCGGGGCCGGCCAAGCGGATCGCGGTCCGCATTCTCGCCGCGGGCGCCGCGTCCGCCCTTGCCATCGTCACCCTGCATGGCCTGCAATTGCTGCATCATGTCCTTGGCGCCGCGCCGCAGCGCCTCCAAGGCGCGGCCCTGCTGGCCGACGGCCTGTTCGCCTTCGCCCTGGCCCAGCGACTGCTCGGCATCGCCCATGGCGCGGCCAGCCTCGCCGAAACCTTCATTCGGCTCCATGCCCATGCCTTCGAGGCTCTTCTTCAACTGGTCCAGATCGCCCTGCAGCTTGCCCTGGCCTTCCTGCAACTGCTTCAGGGCGTCGGCGAATTCCTGCGGCGTCATCGGCTTGCCGTTCTGGGGCTTGCCGTTCTGCCCCTGCTTCGGGCGCCCCTGGCTGCCGGGCTGGCCCTGCTGGTCGTCCATGCCGAACTCGTCCTGCCGGTCCTGGCCGTTCTGGCCGCGCTGCATCTGGTCCAGCCGGAAGGTCTCGTTCATCATCTCCTGCTGGCGCCGCATGATCTCGCCGAGCTTGTCCATCTGCTGGCGCATCTCGCTGTCTTCCTGGCTCGGCTGCTGGCGGCGGCCGGCCTGAAGGTTGTTCATCATGTTCTCCAGTTGCGACAGGAGTTGCTGGGCCTGGTCGCGATTTCCGGATTTGGCGAGGTTCTCGATCTGGTCCATCAGCCGCTTCAGGTCGCTCTCGCGCAGCTCCTGCGCGCCCTGCGGGGTCTGCATGGCGTTCTGGTTCTGCTGGTTGCGCTGGGCGAATTCGCGCAGGAACTCGTCCATCGCCTGGCGCAGTTCCTTCATCGCCTTGTCGATCTCCTGGTCGCTGGCGCCGTTCTTCAGAAGATCCTGCAGGTTCTGCTGCGCCTGGCGCAGGCGCTTCTCGGCGGCCGAGAGATCGCCTTCCTCGATGCCCAGCGCGATGTCCCACAGATAGGACACGACGCCGCGCAACTGGTCGTCGTTCTGCGCCAGCTTCAGGCGGCTGCGGGCGCTCATCAGCGCCAGATAATGCGCCATGTTGCCGAAAGTGTCTTCCGGGCGCAGCGTGATGGCGTCCATCAGACCGAGCACGCGCGGCTTGGCATTGGCGTCGAGCCCCAGCAGCCGGCGCTGTTCGATCACCGCGCGCGCGAGCGGATTGGTGAAGGGCCGCTCCGGCATCACCACCGTCTTGGTCTCGCTCCTGGCGGTTTGGCCGGCGTCGTCGGTCGCTTCGAGGGTCAGTTTGATCTGGCTGCCGGCCCAGACATGCTGGGTGAGGTCCTTGCTGGTCCTGGCCGTATCGGCCTTGCCGCCGCGGCGCGGCAGCGTAAGCGGCATATCCGGCGCGTCATAGAGCGGATGTGCCTTCGGGGGCTGCGGTTCGGCCAACGCGAAATCGGCCTTCGCCGAAGCCGCGCCATAGTCGTCATCGATCTTGTAGTTGAGCTCGAAGGCGCCGTTGACGGCACGCTTGGGCTCGCCCGCGAAGGCGATGTGCGGCGGACGGTCGGGAATGACCTTGAAGGCCCAACGGCCCAGTTCGTCCCCGCCGGATTGCAGCACCAGCGTACCATCGCTGTCGAGCTTTCCGGCGAACTGCCGCGCGGCCGCGGCAGCCGAAGCGGGGGGCGCCAGCGGCTGCGCCTTGTTCGCGGCCGCGTCCGGTTTCTCCGGGTCGATGGCGCGGCTGGTCCCGTTCGCGCCGGTGAAGCCCAGCGTCTCGTCGCCTGATCCGCCGGTTATGCGCAGCGCAAGGGCGCTGCCCGCCGGCACGGTGAAGACGCTGCCGCTCTGGCTGACGCCGGCGGTGAGCAGGACGGGGGGCTTGCCCGTATAAGCGGGCGGCGTGACCCAGGCGTCGATGCGCGGCGGTACTGCCTCGACGCTGGCGCGCGGCCGGAACGCGTCCGCGACGCGACCGCCGAGCGGGCCATAGGAAAAGGCCAGCGCCACGACGAAGAGCAGGGCGACGACGGCGCGCAGGCCCCACGGGTCGCGTTCGGGAATGCGCGTGCGCGGCAGATCGGCGCCGAGCCGGTCGAGGCGGGCGGCCATGCGGCGCTGGTGTTCCTGCCACAGCGCGTGCGAAAATCCCGTTTCGGGGCCGCTCAGGCGGTCGGCCTGGGTCCGGATGGGCGCATGGAGCAGAGCGTTCGCGGCCTCGATCCGGCGGTCGACCTCGCCTGGCTGGGGCGAGCGGAAAAAGCGCAGCGGATAGAGGCAGGCCAGACCGGCGATGGCGAAGCCGGCAAGCACGGATAGCCGTGCGGTGTCGGGCAGGCGCGCGAACAGGCCGAGCCAGGCGAGGCTGAGGAAAAGCCCGACAAGCAGGACCAGCGGCAGGACCAGCGGCCAGCCGCGTTCCACGACCATGACGGCACCCGTGGCGAGCCGGCTTGCGGCCAGTCGCGCCCGAAGGCCGTTGGTATTTGCTGCGGGGCGTTCCGTCATCGACCCTTCATCGTCGGCCTGCAAGAGCCCGTCTCGGGACCGGCCGAACGGACGCGGTCCCTCCTCGGAAGCATAACAGCAAACACGGCAAAGGCGAGGCGGTTCCATGAAAGGGCGGCGATTGCGGCCGCCCGCCGGCTACGGACCTTAAATCGCTTATCGAGCGGACGGATTCAAACGACGCGCTTCAAGTTCTTGTTCAAGCATGCCGTCGTCCCGAAACCGGTTCCCACTTTCGGGCGACATGCTTTAGAGCCAGTCCGGCAGCCGGTCCTGTCCGATCAGTTCCTCATAGCTGCCGCGCGGGCGCACTACGGCAAAACGATCGCCGTCGACCAGCACTTCCGGCACGAGCAGGCGGGTATTGTAGGTGCCCGCCTGCACCGCGCCATAGGCTCCGGCAGTGCCGACGGCGATCAGATCGCCCGCCTTCATGGCGGCCAAGTCGCGGTCCAGCCCCAGATAGTCGCCGGTCTCGCAGACCTGGCCGACGACGTCCACCTTCATGCGCGGCGCGCCGGCGGGCGGCTGCACGACAGGGCGGATGTCGTGGAAGGCATCGTAGAGCGTCGGGCGGATCAGGTCGTTCATGGCCGCATCGACGATCAGGAAGTTCTTCGCGTCGCCTTCCTTCACATAGATGACTTCCGACACGAGGATGCCGGCATTGCCGACGATCATGCGGCCAGGCTCGAACATCACCTTCAGCCCGAGCCTGGTGACGTGCTTCTTGACGACGGCGGCATAGGCGTCCGGCAGCGGTGGCGGCGCGTTGTCGACGCGATAGGGAATGCCCAGGCCGCCGCCGAGGTCCACATGCTCGATTTCATGGCCGTCGGCGCGCAAGGTGCCGACGAGTTCCGCCAGCAAGGCGAAGGCGTCGTCGAAAGGCTGCAACTCGGTGATCTGGCTGCCGATGTGGGTGTCGATGCCCGTGACCCTGATGCCCGGCAGTTCGGCCGCGCGGGCATAGACGGCGCGGGCGCGCTGCCAGGGTATGCCGAACTTGTTCTCGGCCTTGCCGGTGGAAATCTTCCTGTGGGTCTTGGCGTCCACGTCCGGGTTGATGCGCAGCGAGACCGGAGCCGTCTTGCCGAGCGCCACGGCGCGGGCGGACAGGAGCTCCAGTTCCGGCTCGGATTCGACGTTGAAGCACAGAATGCCCGCCCCAAGCGCGAAATCAATCTCGCGCGCAGTCTTGCCGACGCCCGAGAACAGGATCTTGCCGGCCGGAATGCCGGCGGCCAGCGCCCGGCGCAACTCGCCTTCCGAGACGACGTCGGCGCCCGCGCCGAGCTTCGCCAGCGTCGTCAGCACCGCCTGGTTGGAGTTCGCCTTCATGGCGTAGCAGACCAGCGCGTCGAGATCGGCGAAAGCCTGGCTGAACACGCGGAAGTGGCGCGTCAGCGTCGCCGTCGAATAGCAGTAGAAAGGCGTGCCGACTGCGGCGGCGATGTCGGGGATCGCCACGTCCTCGGCATGGAGCACGCCGTCGCGGTATTCGAAATGGTTCACTTTGGGTGGTTCCGAACGCTACTGGATGAGCCTGTCGAGGATGAAGGGCTTGTTCCTGTCCGGCTTCTGCGGCTCCGGCGGCAGCGGCTGCTTGGCCTTTTCGGCGTCCTTGCGGGCCTGCACCGCCGCGTCATAGGGCGTCAGCGGGTCGCCGCGACGCCCGCAGGCCGTCACCGCCGCCATCGTGGCCACAAGCGCCAGCGTCACCATCATCCTGCCTGCGGTCATCGGTCCACCCGTGCTGCCTTGCATATGCCGTTGCCGAAGACCCGAGGCATCTCCCGGGTCCGATCATCCTGCGCAAAGTGCTATAATCGAGTTGCGCCGCCTTTGCACCCCGCTATCAGGCCTTGGCCAGCCTCTTCTTCCAATAGCGGACCTGTTTGCGCACTTCCGCCGGCGCGGTGCCGCCGAAACTGGAGCGGCTCTTCACCGAGTTCTGCACGGCAAGCACGGAAAAGACGTCGTCCTCGATGCCGGGATGGATCGCGCGCAGGTCCTCCAGCGAAAGCTTCTCCAGCCCCACCTTCTTCTGCTCGGCCAGCGCCACGGCACGGCCGGTGACGTGATGCGCCTCGCGGAAGGGCAGCCCGAGCCGCCGCACCAGCCAGTCGGCAAGGTCGGTGGCGGTGGAATAGCCGGAGCCCGCCGCCTTCTTCATCGCCGCGACGTTGACGGTCATGTCGCGCACCATGCCGGTCATGGCGGCCAGCATCAGGTCCAGCGTCTCGGCGGCGTCGAAGACGGCCTCCTTGTCCTCCTGCATGTCCTTGGAATAGGTCAGCGGCAGGCCCTTCATGACGGTGAGCAGCCCGACCAGGTGGCCGTTGACGCGACCGGTCTTGGCGCGCACCAGTTCGGCCGCGTCGGGGTTCTTCTTCTGCGGCATGATCGACGAACCGGTCGAGAACTGGTCCGAAAGCCGCACGAAGCCGAATTGCGGCGTCGACCAGATGACGATTTCCTCAGCCAGCCGCGACAAATGCGTGGCGCAGATCGCGGCGATGCCGAGGAATTCCAGCGCGTAGTCGCGATCCGACACGCTGTCGAGCGAATTGCGGGTCGGTTCGCGGAAGCCGAGCGCACGCGCCGTCATGTGGCGGTCGATGGGAAAACCGGTGCCGGCGAGCGCCGCCGCTCCCAGCGGGCTCTCGTCCATGCGTCCGATGGCGTCGCGCACCCGCGACAGGTCGCGGGAAAACATCTCCACATAGGCCATGCAATGGTGGCCGAAGGTCACCGGCTGCGCCGTCTGCAGGTGGGTGAAGCCCGGCATGACGGTCGATGCATGCTCTTCAGCACGTTCGAGGAAGGCCCCGATCAGGCCCTTCAGCGCCTCGGCGACGCGGAAAAGCTCGTCCTTCACCCAGAGGCGGAAATCCACCGCCACCTGGTCGTTGCGCGAGCGCGCCGTGTGCAGGCGTCCGGCCGCCGGCCCGATCAACTCGGCAAGGCGCGCCTCGATGTTCATGTGGATGTCCTCTAGGCGGGTCGAGAATTTGAACCTGCCGTCCTCGATCTCTTTCAGGATCGTGTTCAGGCCGTGAGCGATCTTTTCTTGATCCGCCGCCGAAATGATGCCTGTCTTGGCGAGCATTTCGCTATGGGCGAGCGAGCCGCGGATGTCCTGCGCGTAGAGCTTCCGGTCGAAGCCGATCGAGGCGTTGATGGCTTCCATGATCGCCGCCGGACCCGAGGCAAATCGTCCGCCCCACATCTGGTTGCTGGCCTTGCTGTCGTCCATGGCTATAACCCGTCGCAATAACCCGTATCGGGAGCAGTCTTGAAAAATGGCAGAGCGCAAACTCTTTCCGGCCCCGCGCCTCATCCTGGCCGCCCTCGTTGCCGGGGCGCTGGCGGGCGCGGTCGCGGTATATGTCAAGGAAAGCCATCTTGGCAACGATGGCAAGGATCAGGGCGCGACGGCGCAGGCCGGCGGCAGCGGGCCGAGCGCGGAAGACACCGCCTGCGCGGCCAAGGCCGGCCACGCCAAAACGGTGGCTGCTGCAGCGACGGGGCAGGTGGCTGCGCTGATGCCGGCCGAACCGCCGCAATCGGTCAAGACGTTCGCCTTCAACGGTCCTGACGGCAAGCCGACGACCATAGCCGGCATCACCGGCAAGGACGGGGGCGGCAAGACGCTTCTGGTCAACCTGTGGGCGACGTGGTGCGCGCCCTGCCGGGCCGAGATGCCGGCGCTCGACGCGCTGCAGAAGGAGATGGGCGGCGACAGGTTCGAGGTGGTGGCCGTCAACGTCGATGCCGGGGCCGACGAGAAGCCCAAGAAGTTCCTGCAGGACATCGGCGTCAAGTCGCTCGGCTTCTACCGCGACGCCTCCATGGCGCTGTTCAACGAGGCCAAGCAGCGCGGGCTGGCGCTCGGCCTGCCGGTGACGATGCTGGTCGATGGGCAGGGCTGTCTTATCGGCCACATGAACGGTCCCGCCGAATGGGCGAGCCCGGACGCCAGGAAGCTGGTCGAGGCCGCGCTGGCGCCCTGAGCGGCGGAGTTACCGGTTCAAAATCAGCCGCAGAAATGGGCGTTCGAGAGGAAGCGTCGAAGCAAAAAGGGCGGCATCCTTCCCGGATGCCGCCGTTTTGATTTTCGCCGCTGCAAGCCGACGTCAGGCGAGATACTGCCCGCCATTGGCCGAAATGGTGGAGCCGGTGATGAAGCCGGCGTCGTCCGAGGCCAGGAACGCCACGCAGCGCGCGATCTCGTCCGCCTCGCCCAGCCTGCCGACCGGGATCTGCGCGATGATGCTCTCGCGCACTTTCTCCGGCACCGCCATCACCATGTCGGTGGCGATGTAGCCGGGGCAGATGACGTTGACGGTGATGCCGGCGCGCGCGCCTTCCTGCGCCAGCGCCTTGCTGAAGCCGATGTCGCCGGCCTTGGCCGCCGAATAATTCGCCTGGCCCATCTGCCCTTTCTGGCCGTTGATCGAGGAGATGGTGATGACGCGGCCGAATTTTCTTTCCCGCATGCCGCTCCAAACCGGGTGCGTCATGTTGAACACGCCGTTGAGGTTGGTGCCGATCACCTCGTTCCACTGCTCGCGCGTCATCTTGTGGAACATGCCGTCGCGGGTGATGCCGGCATTGTTGACCAGGATGTCGACCGGCCCGAGATCGGCCTCGACCTTTTTGATGCCCTCGGCGCAGGCGTCGTAGTCGGCGACCGACCATTTGTAGACCGGGATGCCGGTCTCGGCCTTGAACTTCTGGGCGGCCTCGTCGTTGCCGGCATAGTTGGCGGCGACCTTGTAGCCGGCGTTCTTGAGGCCGATCGATATGGCGGCGCCGATGCCGCGGGTTCCGCCGGTGACGAGTGCTGTCCTGCTCATGATGTTCTCCTCCAGAACTTGTTATGGCCAGTAAAGGAGAGAATGCGGCGAGAGAGCAACAGGAAAATCGAGCGAGATGGACAAATCGATCAAAAAACAGCGGTGAAATAATCCTGAGGCAAGAAAAATTACCCAGGTCAGGCATGTCGCCCCGACCCGGGTGTTCTTCGGCTTCTTCTTGCCCTACCGGAATATTTCTTTATTCGTTGCTGACGCTTACATTCCTTCGACGCACATGGCCACACCCATGCCGCCGCCGATGCACAGCGTGGCCAGGCCCTTCTTGGCGCCGCGGCGCTTCATTTCATGAACCAGCGTGTTGAAGATGCGCGCGCCCGATGCGCCGATCGGGTGGCCGATGGCGATGGCGCCGCCATTGACGTTGACGATGTCCGGGTTCCAGCCGAGCCCCTTGTTCACGGCGCAGGCCTGCGCCGCGAAAGCCTCGTTGGCCTCGACCAGATCGAGGTCGCCGACCGACCAGCCGGCCTTTTCCAGCGCCTTCTTCGAGGCAGGGATCGGGCCGGTGCCCATGACGGACGGATCGACGCCGGCCGTCGCCCAGGAAGCGATGCGCACGAGCGGCGTGATGCCGCGCCGCGCAGCCTCTTCCTCCGTCATCAGCACCACGCCGGCCGCGCCGTCATTGATGCCGGAGGCGTTGCCGGCGGTCACGGTGCCTTCCTTGTCGAAGGCGGGCTTCAGCTTCTGCATGGCGTCGATGGTGGCGCCATGGCGGATGTATTCGTCGTCCTCGACCACCGTGTCGCCCTTGCGGCCCTTGACCGTGACGGCGACGATCTCGTCCTTGAACTTGCCGGCCTTCTGCGCGGCCTCGGCCTTGTTCTGCGAGGCGAGCGCGAACCGGTCCTGGTCTTCGCGGGTGATCTGGAACTGGCGGGCGACGTTCTCGGCGGTGACGCCCATGTGGTAGCCGTTGAAGGCGTCCCACAGACCGTCCTTGATCATGGTGTCGATCATCTTGTAGTCGCCCATCTTCACGCCGGCGCGAAGGTGCTCGGCATGCGGCGACAGCGACATGGATTCCTGCCCGCCTGCCACGATGACCCTGGCGTCGCCGGTGGCGATCTGCTGCATGCCGAGGGCGATGGCGCGCAGGCCCGAACCGCAGACCTGGTTCAGGCTCCAGGCCGAAGCCTCCTTCGGCACGCCCGCCGCCATCGACGCCTGGCGGGCCGGGTTCTGGCCCTGCGCGGCCGTCAGCACCTGGCCGAGGATCACCTCGTCCACCTCTGTGGCCTCGACGCCGGCGCGCGCCAGCAATTCCCTGATGACGATCGCGCCCAGTTCATGAGCGGGCATGGCGGCGAAAGAACCGTTGAAGGATCCCACGGGCGTGCGCGCCGCGCTGGCGACGACGATGGAGCTGGAAGCGGGCATGAGCGGTCTCCAGAGGACGGTTTCCAGAAAGGTCTCGGACTTTTCTTGCCCTTTCCGGGGCGCGAGTCAAACCGGAAATGGCAGCGCCGGCGGCTGGAAACGGTCGATGCTGCGTTGCGAAGCATCGATGCTCCGGGCGGCAAAAATCATGCTGCGCAGCATTTTTCGCGGGCCTCGGCGCGACGGATATTTCCCGCACTGCACAAACCGCTTGGAATTGTGGCGGTTTTGCGCATATCCTCGACCGGCATGCAATCGTCACCGGCCGCTTACAGGGCTTGCCGGTGTCCCGCGGGAGGATCCGGATGGCAGCGAAAGACGAGCCGGTGGTCATCAAGAAATACGCCAACCGCCGCCTCTACAATACCGGGACCAGCACCTATGTGACGCTGGAGGATCTCGCCGAGATGGTGAAGAAGGGCGAGGACTTCACCGTCCAGGACGCCAAGACCGGCGAGGACATCACCCATCCTGTGCTGACGCAGATCATCTTCGAGCTGGAGAACAAGGACGGGCAGAACATGCTGCCCATCTCGTTCCTGCGCCAGCTCATCGCCTTCTACGGCGACCAGATGCAGATGATCGTGCCGAGCTTTCTCGAACAGTCGATGATCGCCTTCTCCAAGGAACAGGAACGGCTGCGCGAGCAGATGAAGACGGCGATGGGCAAGACGCCCATGGACGTGATGAAGATGGCGACGCCGATGAAGGCGATCGAGGAACAGACGCGCCGCAACATGGAGATGTTCCAGAACGCGATGCGCATGTTCACGCCCTTCCCGCAGGCGGGCGCAGGCGCGGCGACGGTGGACCCGGCGACGAGGGAAGCCCCCGAGCCGCCCGCCAAGTCCGACGACCTGCAGGAACTGAAGGAGCAGATCGCGGCCATGCAGCGCAAGCTCGACAAGATGTCCTAGAGCTCTTTTGAAAATCCCGCGGGGCCGGGCTTTGAACGGCTCCGGCCGGCAATCAGCCGAACGTATCCTTGTAGCGGTCGCGCAGCACGTTCTTCTGCACCTTGCCCATGGTGTTGCGCGGCAATTCGTCGACGACGAAGATGCGGCGCGGCTGCTTGAAACGGGCGATCGTGCCAGCGATCGCGCCAAGCAGCACGGTTTCCGACAGGTCCGCGCCGTTGCGCGGCACGACCACGCCGACCACGCCTTCGCCCATGTCGGGATGCGGCACGCCGATGACCGCCGATTCGGCGACGCCGGGCTGCTCGTCCAGAAGCAGTTCGATCTCCTTCGGGTAGATGTTGTAGCCGCCCGAGATGATCAGGTCCTTGGCGCGGCCGACGATGGTGACATAGCCGTCGGCGTCCATGGTCGCGAGGTCGCCTGTGATGAAGAAGCCGTCCGTCCGGAATTCCTGCGCGGTCTTTTCGGGCATGTTCCAGTAGCCCTTGAAGACGTTGCGGCCCTTCACCTCGATGATGCCGACCTCGCCCGGCGGCACCGGCGCGCCGGTCTCCGGGTCGACGATGCGCAGCGCGACGCCCGGCAGCGGCTGCCCGACCGTGCCGGCGCGGCGCTCGCCCTTATAGGGGTTGGAGGTGTTCATGTTGGTTTCGGTCATGCCGTAGCGCTCGAGGATGCGCTGGCCGGTTCGGGCCTCGAAGTCGCGGTGGGTCTCGGCCAGCAGCGGCGCCGAGCCGGATATGAACAGCCGCATATGCCCGGTCAGGGCGCGGTCGAAGCGCGGATCGGCCAGCATGCGGGTGTAGAAGGTGGGCACGCCCATCATGGTTGTGGCGCGCCGCATGTGCGCCGCCAGATCGTCCATGTCGAGGCCGGGCAGGAAGACCATGCCGCCGCCGGCCAGAAGCGTGACGTTGCTGGCCACGAAAAGGCCGTGGGTGTGGAAGATCGGCAGGGCATGGAGCAGCATGTCGGCGGCGGTGAAGCGCCATGCATCCACCAGGGCCTCGGCGTTGGAGAGCAGATTGTCCTGGGTGAGCATGGCGCCCTTGGACCGTCCCGTCGTGCCGGAGGTGTAGAGCAATGCGGCAAGGTCGTCCGGACCGCGTTCGGCGGCGGCAAAGCCTGCCGGCTGGTTGCGGGCAAGGTCGGCAAGCGTTCCGCCGCCGTCCGCGTCCAGCGTCAGCAGCGCCGATTCGGCCTTTTGCGCCACGGGTTCCAGCGCGGCGCGCGAGGCGCTGTCGCAAACCAGCAATTTCACGCCCGCATCGGTGACGAAATACTCCACTTCGGCGGGCGTGTAGGCCGTGTTCAGCGGCAGGAACACCGCGCCGGCCGTCACGCAGGCGGCATAGACGCCGAGCGCCTCCGGCGATTTCCTGGCTTGCAACGCAACGCGGTCGCCGGGTTGCACGCCGCTTGCGGCGAGGGCGTTTGCCAGCCGCGCCGCCAGCCGCATGAACTCCGCATAGGAGATATCGCGGCCGTCTTTGAGGGACAGGAAGACCGCTTCGTTACCCTCATGCGGGCGAAAGAGCGCGTCATAGAGCGGGTTTGGCATCACGGAGCCGTCCTGTTCGATAGCGGTTTCCCTTTCCAGCACTCCGCGCCTCCAGCCACAAGCGTGAATATCGCCCTGGCATTTGCGCTCCGCTCCGCTCTTGCCTACACAGGCACGTCGAAACGCATCAGGCTGGCCTAAAATGACTGAAACCAAGCTCGTCCCGGTCTTCGACGGCCACAACGACACGCTGCTCCAGCTTTATCGCTCGCCCGAGCCGGACAAGGAAAAATTGTTCATGCAGGGCGCCCCGGCGAACTGGCATATCGACCTGCCGCGCGCGAAAAAGGGCGGCTTTGCCGGCGGCATGTTCGCCATTTTCCCGCCGCCGCCGGAAAAGTCCGGCGGCCCGGTGCCGGCGATGCCCGGCGGCGACGAGAAGCTGCCGCCCGAGCTTCCGATGGACGAGGCGCGGGTTTCGACCCTGGCCATGGCCTCGATCCTGTTCAGGCTGGAGCGGGCCGGCGCGCTGAAGATCTGCCGCAAGGCCGCCGACATTCGCGCAGCCATGGCGGCAGGAACCATCGCGGCGGTCTTCCACATCGAGGGCGTGGAGGCGATCGATCCCGAACTCGCCCTGCTGGACGTGCTTCATGCCGCCGGGCTGCGTTCGCTCGGGCCGGTGTGGAGCCGGGCGAACGCGTTCGGCACCGGCGTGCCGTTCCGCTTTCCCTCGTCGCCCGACATCGGCCCGGGGCTGACGGATGCCGGCAAGGCGCTGGTCAGGGCCTGCAACCGGCTGGGGATCATGGTCGATCTGTCGCATCTCAACGAGAAGGGTTTTCGCGACGTCGCCGCCATCAGCATCGCGCCGCTGGTGGCGACCCACTCCAACGTGCACGCCATCAGCGCCAGCGCACGCAACCTGACCGACTGGCAGCTCGGCGCGATCCGCGAGACGCGCGGCATGGTGGGCCTGAATTTCGCGCGCGGCTTCCTGCGGCCGGACGGCTCCATGATGCGGGACGCCGATCTCGACACCATGCTGCGCCACATCGACGTCTTGCTGGAAAAGGTCGGCGAGGACGGCGTCGGCCTGGGTTCCGATTTCGACGGGGCGCAGATACCTTCCGCGATCGGCGACGTTTCCGGCCTGCCGAGACTGATCGCGGCCTTTGCCGCGCATGGCTACGGAAGCGAACTGATCGAAAAGATCGCCTGGAAGAACTGGATCAGGGTGCTGGAGCGCACCATCGGGTAGGCCGGCGAGCAACTATCGCCTGTCGGCGAAACCCATGCGCTTCAGCCAGTCCTTGCCGACGCCACGGTCGCGGATGATCGGCAGCGGATCTTCCGCGTCGAGCCGCGAGCAGATGCGATAGATTTCCAGCGTCTCGGCATCCATGGCGCCGCGCTTGTGGAACCACATGGCCGCCGCATAACGCGTGCGGCCGGACCATGCCTCGCCGAGCGGCATGTTGACCAGCCGCCACTGCTCGGCGAAGTCGGGGTCCTCCTCGTCCATGCTCAGAACTCCGGCGGGCGGGCGACCCTGATGGACAGTCGCCACCGTCCCGGTTTTCGCTTCTTCCGGTTTCAGCAGCCTCGCACGGCAAAGAGCGTCCGTCCAGATATTTTGAATGAATGTTCAACAAACAGCATTGTGTTTTGCGGCAAGCGGAGTAGGCTTCCGGGCATCAGGAGCAATGAGGGCCGCCCAGCCATGCAGAAGGTTCTTGACAGCAACGCGCATCGTCTTGCTGATCTGCGCGGGTGGAAGCCGGGCGAGGAGCGCTAGCCGGCAATGTGGAGCATGGCGGCAGCGATGAAGACGACGCAACGGCAGGCGGCGAAGGCCGCCGACAGAACCGATTCCGAGCGCCGCGGCCGCAAGGCCTCCAAGGAAACGCGGCAGCTGCAGCTCATCGAGGCCACCATCGATTCCCTGGCCAAGCGCGGCTATTCCGGCACCACCATGGCGGACGTGGCCGACGGCGCGGGGCTGTCGCGCGGCATCGTCAACTTCCATTTCGAAAGCAAGGAAAAGCTGCTCGTCGCCACGCTGCAGCATATGTATGACGAATATTCGGCCCATTGGCGGACCGCGCTGGCCAAGGCCGGCGACGACCCCGCGCGGCGCCTGCAGGCGCTGGTGGCGGCCGATTTCGACCGTTCGATCTGCAACAAGCGCAAGCTCGCCGCCTGGTGCGCCTTCTGGGGCGAGGCGAAAACCCGCCCCACCTATCAGGCCCTGTCGGGCGCGCGCGACGCGGACTACCAGAACACCATCCTCGATCTCTGCCGCCTCCTGAAGCAGGACGCCGGCTACGCCTACGATCCGCAGGCGATCGCACTGGCGCTGAGCGCCTTGCTGGAAGGGTTGTGGCTGCGGCTGATGATGGGGGCGGAAAATGTCAGCCGCGAGAGCGCGCTTCAGGCGGCCAATGAATTCCTGAAATCGGTGTTTCCCGCGCATTGCGCTGGCGAGACGGGGAGGCCGGCGAAGGATTGAACCATCGGCAACCGGGAGGAAGGAACTATGAAGACTGTGACGCGGCGCCTGACGATGGCATTGGCGCTGGCCGCCTCGCTGGCGGTGTCAGCCGGCGCCATCGCTTTTGCGGAGGACAAGGA
Source organism: Mesorhizobium sp. SP-1A (assembly GCF_032460275.1). Lineage (NCBI taxonomy): Bacteria > Pseudomonadati > Pseudomonadota > Alphaproteobacteria > Hyphomicrobiales > Phyllobacteriaceae > Mesorhizobium > Mesorhizobium sp. SP-1A. The sequence continues at coordinate 101,670 of NZ_JAVXZD010000004.1, forward strand.
CCTGATCGTGTTCGATTGGGCCGGTTATGAAGCGCCGGGCTTCCATCCCAAATATGTCGAGAAATACGGCGACTCGCCGACCTTCAGCTTCTTCGGGGAGGAGGAGGAGGCCTTCCAGAAGATCCGCTCGGGCTTCAAGGCCGACCTTGCCCATCCCTGCTCGCAGAATGTCGTCAAATGGCGCGAGGCGGGATTGCTGCAGCCGCTCGACCCTTCCAAAATCACTGGATGGAAGGACCTCAACCCCCAGATCATGGCGATGAAGGACCTGGTCTATTCCGATGACGGCAAGGTCTGGTTCCTGCCGTTCGAGTGGGGCAATACGCAGCTCACCTACAACAGCGAGAAGGTCGACGAGAAGGACATCCAGTCGGTACGAGCCTTCGCCGACCCCAAGTTCAAGGACCGGGTGTCGATCGGGGACAATGTCGACGACGCCTATGCGCTGGCCGCGATCGCCATAGGGCTCAAGAACGGCGCGATCATGAACGACGAGCAGTTCAAGCAGGCCTCGGATTTCCTGCGCCAGGTGCACAAGAACGTGCGTCTCTACTGGACCGACACGACCGACATCGTGCAGGCGCTTTCGGGCGGCGAGATCGATCTCGCCTGGGCCTGGAACGACGCCACCGTGCAATCCGTCGCCAACGGCGCGCCGATCAAGACCAAGAAGGACACCAAGGAAGGCTTTTCGACCTGGGTGTGCGGCTATGTGATGTTCAAGGACGCGCCCGGCAACAAGGACAAGGCGTATGATTTCCTCAACGCCATCAACGATCCGCAGGTCGCCAAGACGCTGGTGGGCGACTGGGGATACGGCCATGCGAACGTGAAGGGCATGGAGGGCGTCGCGCCAGAGGTGCTCAAGGAAAAAGGCTACGATGCCGCGCTGGAGCAGACCGACAGGGTGTGGTTCCAGTCGCCGGTGCCGTCCGACCTCAAGCAGAAGATGATCGCCGAGTTCGAGAAGATCAAGGCCGGGTACTGACTGGCCGGCACGGCTGGGACGCGATCGCCTTCAAGCGTACCGTTGTCCTAAAACCGGTTCCCGTTTTCGGGCGACATGCCCCAGCCGGCCGCTCGCGCCGTCACGCCGCCAGGAATTCCGGGTTTTGCCGGACCAGTTCGACCTTGAGCTTCTGCAGCGCCCGCGCCTCGATCTGGCGCACGCGTTCCTTCGAGATGCCGAGCGTGGCGCCAAGCTCTTCCAGCGTGGCGCCCTCGTCGGTCAGCCGCCGCTCCTCGATGATGCGCAGTTCGCGTGCGTTCAGCGCGCCGAGCGCGGCGCGCAGCCAGCCTGAGCGGCGTTCGATGTCGATGGTCTCGCCGACCACTTCGTCGGGCAGCGGGTCTTCGGAAACCAGGAAGTCCATGCGCTCGGCGCTGCCGCCCTCGTCGGCAAGCGGCGCGTTGAGCGAGCTGTCGGGTGCCGACAGGCGCGAATCCATCATCGCCACGTCGGCTTCTGGCACGCCGAGCGCCGCCGAGACCTGGCGATAGACGGCCGCGTTGGACAGCGGTTCGGTCCCGTTGGCCAGCTTGGCGCGCAGGCGCCTAAGGTTGAAGAAGAGGGCCTTCTGCGCCGAAGAGGTGCCGCCGCGCACGATCGACCAGTTGCGCAGGATATAGTCCTGCATCGACGCGCGGATCCACCAGGTCGCATAGGTGGAGAAGCGCACGTCCCGCTCGGGCTCGAAGCGGGCGGCCGCCTCCAGCAGCCCCACATGGCCTTCCTGCACCAGGTCGCTGATCGGCAGGCCGAAATGCCGGAAGCGGGTCGCCATGGCGATGACCAGCCGCATGTGGGAGACGGCGATGCGGTGCAGCGCCTCCTGGTCGTCGGCTTCCTTCCACCGCCTGGCCAGTTCGTGCTCCTCGTCGCGCTCGAGGTAGGGGGCGGCCATCGCAGCGCGGATGAACGTGCGTCCAGCTGTGTCTTCCATGGGACTCTCCCGGCAGTCTGGCTGTCGACCGATGGCGCCTGCGCTTGAAAAGCCCGGAGGGCGCCCTACAACAACGCACAACAACGTGCCGCTGAAACGATTGTTCCAGTGCCGCTTGCAGGCCGTTCTTGGGAATGACGCAGCGGCAGGAGCCGGCCGACCGGGAGCGGGACCGGATTTTGAGCATTTCATTCCGGAAATCTTGCTTGTTTGAAAATCTGTTGCTTAAATCGCCGGGAGAGTTCTGCCAGATTCCGCTTCATCCGCATCGGGCGGCGGTTGTCGTCGACCCCAAATCCAGGATCACAAAAAGATGAAATGGCTGAAATCGCTGCTCGTGGCCGCAACCGTCCAGGTGCTGGCCGTGACCGCCGGGCATGCCGGCGACAATCTGGACAAGATCAAACAGGCCGGGGCGATCCGGATCGGGACGGAAGGCACGTATGCGCCTTTCACCTATCATGACGCCTCGGGCGCGCTGGTCGGCTTCGACGTCGAGATCGGCCGCGAGATCGCCAAGCGGCTGGGCGTCAAGGCCGAGTTCCTCGAAGGCCGCTGGGACGGCCTGATCGCAGGGCTGGACGCGGACCGCTACGACGCCGTCATCAACCAGGTCGGCATCACCGACGCGCGCAAGCAGAAATATGATTTCTCAGAGCCCTACATCGCCTCCAAGGCAGTGCTGATCGTGCGCGGCGACAACGACACGCTGAAGAGCTTCGCCGACCTCAAGGGCAAGAAGTCGGCACAGTCGCTGACGTCCAATTTCGGCAAGCTCGCCGAGCAGAACGGCGCCGAGCTGGTCGGAACGGACGGCTTCGACCAGTCGATCCAGCTCGTGCTCAACGGGCGCGCCGACGGCACAATCAACGACAGCCTGTCCTTCTACGATTTCAAGAAGCACAAGCCCGACGCGAATGTGAAGATCGCGGCGCAGGAGGAGAATGCCGATTATTCCGGCGTGATCGTGCGCAAGGGCCAGCCCGAGCTGGTCGCGGCGATCAACAAGGCGCTGGACGAGATCAAGGCGGACGGCACCTACAAGAAGATCGCCGACACCTATTTCGGGCAGGACGTTTCCAAATAGGACTCCTGCCTTGGGCTGCGGTCAGCGGCTCCTCCAAGGCGGCGTGCCGGCCCGGCCCGCCGCTTTTTCGTTTGCTTCGGGTGCGGCTTCGGCGATTGTAGCGGAATCCCGCCGCCCATGCTCCTGAGGGGAGAAGATTCGTGACGCACTGGCTGCAACTGATGCTGGAGTCGCTGGGGCCGCTATTATGGGCGGCGCTGGCCTTCACCGCCCCGCTGACGCTGCTGTCCTTCGCCCTGGGGCTGACGCTCGGCCTGATCGTGGCGCTGGTCCGGCTGTTCGGGCCCGCGCCGCTGGTGGCCGTCGTGCGCTTCTACGTATGGATCATTCGCGGCACGCCGTTGCTGGTGCAGCTGTTCCTCATCTTCTACGGCCTGCCGGCGGCCGGCGTCGTGCTCGACGCCTTCCCGGCGGCACTGATCGGTTTCACCCTGAACATCGGCGCCTATTCCTCCGAGATCATCCGCGCGGTCATCAGCTCCGTGCCCCGCGGGCAATGGGAAGCGGCCTATTCCATCGGCATGACCTGGAGCCAGGCCATGCGCCGCACCATCCTGCCGCAGGCGGCGCGGGTGGCGGTGCCGCCGCTGTCCAACACCTTCATCTCGCTAGTCAAGGACACTTCGCTCGCAGCCGCCATCACCGTGCCGGAGCTGTTCCAGGCGGCCCAGCGCATCGTCGCCGTCACCTACGAGCCGCTGATCCTCTATATCGAGGCGGCGCTGATCTACCTGGTGATGAGTTCGGTGCTTTCGGCGCTGCAGGTCAGGCTGGAGAAACGGCTCGGACGCTATGGCGGCTTTCTGGAGGCGCGGTCGTGATCGAGCTGAAGAACATCGAGAAGCGCTTCGGCACCAATCTGGTGCTGAAGGACGTCAGCGTCGCCATGAACGAAGGCAGCGTGACCGCGCTGATCGGCCCTTCCGGCGGCGGCAAGAGCACGCTGCTGCGCTGCATCAATCTTTTGGAAATCCCGACCTCGGGCACGGTTCGCATCGGCGAGGAGGCCCTGACCTTCCGCCCCGGCGCGCGGGTGCCTTTTCGCGACATCCAGCGGCTGCGGCGCCAGACCGGCATGGTGTTCCAGAATTTCCAGCTGTTCCCGCACCGGACGGCGCTGGAAAACGTCATGGAAGGCCTGGTCACGGTGCTGAAATGGCCGCAGGACCGGGCGCGGGCACGGGCGATGGAGTTGCTGGAAAAGGTCGGCATGGCGGCCAAGGCCGATGCCTGGCCGGCGACGCTTTCAGGCGGGCAGCAGCAGCGCGTCGCCATCGCACGCGCGCTGGCGCCGTCGCCCAGGGTGCTGCTGTGCGACGAGCCGACCTCCGCGCTCGACCCGGAACTGGCGCAGGAGGTGGTCGACGTGCTCGGCCAGCTTGCCCGCGAAGGCACGACCATGGTCATGGCCACCCACGATCTCAGGCTCGCCTCGAAGGTTGCCGACGAAGTGGTCTTCCTCGACGCCGGCACCATCGTGGAGAAGGGGCCGGCCGAGGGCATCTTCTCCAACCCGGCGCATCAGCGCACCAGACGCTTCATCGCCACGCTGCGACAGGAGCAGGAAGCGGCCCGGGCGAAAGAGGCATAGGCTCCTGGCAAGGCGCGAACCGGTTTACGCCGGAAATGCGCAGAAACAAAAGATGCGGCGGGAGGCCGCCGAGGCTCCGCCGCATCCCTCGCAGCTTCAGTGGCCGCTCTGGCCGTCCGGTTCGAGATAGGCGATGCGCAGCATGTTGGTGGAGCCCGGCGTGCGCAGCGGCACGCCGGCGGTGATGATGATGCGGTCGCCCGGTTCGCCGAAATCTTCCTCGAAGGCGATACGGCAGGCGCGGCTGACCATGTCGTCGAGGTCCGTAGCGTCTTCCGACACCACGCAATGCGTGCCCCAGACCAGCGACAGGCGGCGCGCCGTCTCCAGGATGGGCGACAGGGCGATGATCGGCACCTGCGGCCGTTCACGCGCGGCGCGCAGCCCGGTGTTGCCGGACGCCGTGTAGGTGACGATGGCCGATAGCTTCAGCGTCTCGGCGATTTCCCGTGCCGCGAGCGAGATGGCGTCAGCGCCGGTGGCTTCCGGAGCGGCGCGCTGGCCGTTGATGACGGAGGCATAGGTGGGATCGCGCTCGACCTGTTCGGCGATACGGTTCATGGTGGCCACAGCTTCGACCGGATAGGCGCCGGCGGCGGATTCGGCCGAGAGCATGATGGCGTCCGCGCCCTCGAAGACCGCCGTCGCGACGTCCGACACCTCGGCGCGCGTCGGCACCGGGGCGGAGATCATCGATTCCAGCATCTGCGTGGCGACCACCACCGGCTTGCCGGCGCGGCGCGCGGCGCGGGTGATCTGCTTCTGGATGCCCGGCACCGCCTCTAGCGGCATCTCGACACCGAGGTCGCCGCGGGCGACCATCAGCGCATCGGACAGTTCCATGATCTCGTCCAGCCGCTTTACCGCCTGCGGCTTCTCGATCTTCGACAGGAGCAGGGCACGGCCGCGTGCGATCTTGCGCGCCTCCGCGAGGTCTTCCGGGCGCTGGATGAAGGAAAGCGCGATCCAGTCCACGCCCGCGGCGAGCGCGGCGTCGAGATCCTTGCGGTCCTTCTCCGTCAGCGCGCCGACCGGCAGGTCCGTGTCGGGCAGGGAAACGCCCTTCCTGTCCGAGATGCCGGTCCCGGCGACGACCGTGCAGACGATCGACCTGCCATCGCCGCTGAGGGCCTTCAGCTCCAGTTTGCCGTCGTCGATGAGCAGGCGATGCCCGGGCTCGACCGAGCGCAGGATTTCGGGGTGCGGAAGATGGACGCGCGTGGCGTCGCCCGGCGTGGGATCGTCGTCCAGCGTGAAGGTCTGGCCGACGGCCAGCGTTTCCTTGCCCCTGGCGAACTTGCCGACGCGCAGCTTGGGGCCTTGAAGGTCGGCAAGGATGCCGATCGGACGGCCGACAGCCTTCTCCACATCGCGGATGCGGCCGACCAGCGTGCGCATCAGGTCATGATCCGCATGGCTCATATTGATGCGGAACACGTCGGCGCCCGCTTCGAACAGCCGTTTCAGCATGGCCTCGTCGGAGGAGGCCGGGCCGATGGTGGCGAGGATCTTGACCTTGCGGCTGCGTCTCATGGATGTCCGTTGCTTCCCGTAGGTGCGGCGGCGCCCGCGCTCGGGGCGGCGCCATCCGTTGAAGGCTGATCGGTGAGCTGGACCATCCAGTTCGCCTGTTCGCCCGTGTCGTATTCCTGGAAACCGGCGCGCTGGAAGCCTCGGGCGACGCAGTCCGTCACGCCGGCGATCTTGAATTCCTTTTCCGCCACGCACATGCTGATCGGGCCGTCCCAGCGCCCGCCGCGCTCGGCGTCTTCCGCATAGAGATAGTAGAACCGCGACGACAGCGGCCCTTCGATCAGCGTCTTGCAGCTCGAGGCGTCGATGTGCCACCAGCCCTCGGTGATCCAGCCGGCCTTGGCGCGATAGCCGATGCCGACGCCGACCAGGTTCTGCGTCGCGTTGCAGACGCGGAAATCCGCCCGCGCCGGCGACGCCGCGACCAGCGGCATCACGAGCAGCGCGGCAAGCATCGTCAGCGGCAAGGCAAAGGCCCTGCGCGCGCGCGGCCTGCCGGCGGATTGCATTGTAGAACCCCTCGGGAATGTCAGCGACATGTTCGGTTGCCCCTTTTCGGAAAAGTCCGGGCGCATGTCAACGCGCAGAGCCACCCAAATCCAATCGATTTAGACGGGCAAGCCGAGCGGTCCTTCGCGTCCTGCGCATGATTTCGGTAAAAACCTTGGCCAAACAACGGCATTGCGCGCGTGTCCGCTTCGTGGGATCACCAGACTAGCACCCTGCCCGCCGACCAACGGACCGATTTTCCCCGCCGATGACCCGATCCACAGTTTTCGCTCCCTTCGACATGGTCGAGGGCGACCGCGCCAAGGGCCTCGTGCTTCTGGCAGACCATGCACGCCGCGAACTGCCGCAGGAATACGGCGATCTCGGCCTGCCTGCCGCCGAATTCGGCCGGCACATCGCCTATGACATCGGCGTCGAGGCGGTGACGCGCGAACTGGCCGCGCTGACCGGCGCGCCGGCCGTGCTGGCGGGGTTCTCGCGGCTGCTCATCGACCCGAACCGCGGCGAGGACGACCCGACGCTGATCCGCCAGCTCTATGACGGCACCATCGTGCCGGGAAACTATCCGCTGGCCGAGGAAGAGCGTGAGCGGCGGCTGGAGAACTTCTACCGGCCTTATCATGACGCGGTGGCGGCAATGATCGCCTCGGTGGCGGAAGCTGCCGGGCAGGCGCCGCTCATCCTGTCGGTCCATTCCTTCACGCCGGTCATGCAGGGGCGCATCAGGCCGTGGCATGTCGGGATCCTCTGGGACAAGGACGGCCGTGCGCCGCGCCCGCTGATCGAGGCGTTGGCGGCCGACGGCAGCCTCGTCGTGGGCGACAACGAGCCCTATGACGGCGCGCTGCGCGGCGACACCATGTTCAAGCACGCGACCGCGAACGGCCTCGCCCATGCGCTGGTGGAGATAAGGCAGGACCTCATCGCCGACGGCGCGGGCGCGCTTGCCTGGGCAGAGCGGCTGGCGCCCATCGTTGACGCCATCAACCGCCGGCCCGATATACATGAAGTCAGGATGTTCGGCTCCCGCACGGATCGAGCGTGAGGGAAAGCCGGCTCAGGGAGCCTTGAAGATGACCGGGATCACCGAAGACCAGCAGCGCGATTTCGAAGCCGCGGCGTTCCGCCGGCTGCTCCGGCACCTGCGCGAGCGCAGCGACGTGCAGAACATCGACCTGATGAACCTCGCCGGCTTCTGCCGCAACTGCCTGTCGAACTGGTATCGCGAGGCCGCCGAGGCGGAAGGCGTGGCGCTCACCAAGGACGAATCGCGCGAGATCGTCTACGGCATGCCCTATGCCGAGTGGCAGAAACTCTACCAGACGGAGGCTTCCCAGGCGCAGAAAGCGGCCTTCGAGGTCAATCGTCCCAAGGACCATTGAGGCCGCCGGACCTGTCACGACACCGGTGTGCAAGCGGGCCGCGCTGGCCTAAAGCCTGCCCGGTTCGTTCGCTTGACTGGGACTTAAATCGATCTAGGTTGCGCGAATCTTCGTAAAACACCGTTCGGAGTCATCATGGAGGCGGTCAACGCCATGCAGTCCGCCGTGCGCGGCCGCTGGGCCGTCGCGGCCATGTTCTTCATCAACGGATTCCTGACGGGAAGCTGGGCGCCGCAGATTCCGGTGTTCCTGGCGCGGCTCGACATCTCCAAGTTCACGCTGGGCCTGCTCATCCTCGGTTTCGGTCTCGGCGCGCTGGTCTTCATGCCGCTGTCCGGCTACCTGATGTCGAGGCATGGCTCGCGCGCTGTGCTGCGCGGCTTCGCCTCAGTGGCGGTGTTCGCGCTGCTGCTGGTGGCGCTGGCGCCCAACGTGCCGCTGGCGGCGGTGGCGATGGTCCTGTTCGGCGGCTTCGCCGGGGGCATGGATGTGGCCATGAACGCCAACGCGGTTGCCGTGGAGCGGCGCCTGTCACGGGCGGTGATGTCGTCGTCGCACGGCTTCTGGAGCCTCGGCGGCTTCGCCGGCGGTGGCGCAGGCGGCATGGTGATCCAGAATTTCGGCCCGGTGATCCACGCCGCGCTGGTGACCGCGGTCGCCATCGCCATGCTGGCCGTCGCCGCACCGCGCCTGGTCGCCGACCACCGCCAGCCCGCAGCGCACGCCCACCGCAAATTCTCCCTGCCGGCTTCGCCCGCTATCTATCTGGTCGGGCTGATGGCGCTGCTTTCCATGATTCCCGAAGGCGCCATTCTCGATTGGGCCGCGCTCTACCTCAAACAGGAACTCGGCGCGGACCTCGCCACGGCGGGGCTCGCCTTCGCCTTCTTCTCCGGCACCATGTCGCTGATGCGCTTTGCCGGCGATGGCGTGCGCAACCGCTTCGGCGCGGTGAAGACCCTGCGCATATCCAGCCTGATCGCCGCCTTCGGCATTCTGGTCGCGGCGCTGGCGCCCTGGCCGTGGCTGGCGATCGCCGCCTTTTCCTTCGCCGGGCTCGGCATCGCCAACATGGTGCCGATCGCCTTCTCGGCGGGCGGCAACCAGCCGGGCCTGGCGCCCGGCACGGGCATGAGCGTCGTCACGACGATGGGTTATTCCGGCATATTGATCGCGCCATCGGCCATCGGCTTTGCCGCCGAACATGTCGGCTTCTCGCCGGTCTTCGTCGTGCTGGCGGGCTTCCTGGTCGTGGTGTGCCTGATGTCGAACCTCGCGCGCGGCGCGGATTTCGCGCCTCAGCCGGCAGAATAAGGCAATCGGCAGAGCGGAATCGCGAAAGGCGGAAGGCCCCGGCCCTCCGCCTTTTCCCCGTGGTCAGACCCGGGCGGGGATCAGATCCGGCCCATGAGCAACAGGATCAGGACGACGACGAGGATCACGCCGACAATGCCGGACGGGCCGTAGCCCCAACCACGAGAATAAGGCCAACTCGGCACAGCCCCGATCAGGATCAGAATAAGAATGATTACCAGTATGGTGCTGAGCGTCATGGACAGTCCCTCGCTTTGAGTTATGCGACGGAGAGACAATGCGAAAACCCGCCCCGCGGTTCCGGGCGGGCCTCATATGATCTTGGGGCTTAATCGGCGGGTTCCCGGATTTCAATCTTGACTGGTGCAGTCAACTATTGGTAACCGCTGTCCATCGGATCGCCCTCAGTCGAAGGACAAAGCCATGAAATCCATTCTTTCCATGCTGGTCGGGACCGCCGCGCTGGCAGCAGGCCTCCCAGCCGCGCCGGCACTGGCGCAGGACGACGGCATCGTCGTCTACAATGCCCAGCACGAGAGCCTTGCCAAGGAATGGGCGAAAGGCTTCACCAAGGAAACCGGCATCAAGGTGACGCTGCGCAATGGCGGCGACAGCGAGTTCTCCAACCAGATCGTCGCCGAGGGCGCGTCCTCGCCGGCGGACGTGTTCCTGACCGAGAATTCGCCGGCCATGGCGCTGGTCGAAAGCGCGGACCTGTTCGCGCCGGTCGATGCCGATACGCTGGCGCAGGTGCCGGAGAACTACAGGCCTTCCAGCGGCAAGTGGACCGGGGTGGCGGCGCGCAGCACGGTCTTTGCCTACAACAAGGACAAGCTGAAGGAAGACCAACTGCCCAAGTCGATGCTCGACCTTGCCGATCCGGCCTGGAAGGGGCGCTGGGCCGCGTCGCCTTCGGGAGCCGACTTTCAGGCGATCGTCAGCGGCCTGCTGGAACTGAAGGGCGAGGAGGCCACCGCGGCGTGGCTGAAGGGCATGAAGGCCAACTTCACCGCCTATCGCGGCAACGGCACGGTGATGAAGGCGGTGAACGCCGGCGAAATCGACGGCGGCATCATCTATCACTACTACTACTTCGGCGATCAGGCCAAGACCGGCGAGAACAGCAAGAACGTGGCCCTGCACTATTTCAAGAACCAGGATCCGGGGGCGTTCGTGTCGATTTCGGGCGGCGGCGTGCTGGCTTCCAGCAAGCATCCGAAGGAAGCGCAGGCGTTCCTGAAGTGGGTCACCGGCAAGGGCGGCCAGGACGTGCTGAAGAACGGCACGTCCTATGAATACGCGGTCGGCGCCGGCGATGAATCCAATCCCAAGCTGGTTCCGCTGGCCGATCTGGACGCCCCGAAGGTGGACCCGAAGAAGCTCAACTCCAAAAAGGTCACCGACCTGATGACGGCAGCCGGCTTGCTTTAGCCGACATTAGCCGTAAAAGGGATGCTCCCGCGCATATCCGGAGCGGGAGTGTCCTGTTTTCGAAAGGCCGATATCATGAACCGAACCCCCGGTCGCGCTCCCTGCCGCCCGACCGTTTCGGCCGGCCTTCAAACCGCGTGAAGCGATGGCATCGTCGGCCGGCTATGCGCATTCGGACGTCGCGGTCAGGGCTGTGACGGGCCGGAGTCTGCGCCGCCGCCCCATGCCCTGGATCGCGATCGCGGCGGTGCTGGTGTCGCTGCTCGCGCTGCTGCCGCTCGGCTTCGTGGTCGTCGCCGTGGTCCAGGCGGGATGGCAAACCGTGGCCGCCCTGGTGTTCCGGCCGCGCGTCGGAGAGCTTCTGGCCAATACCGCGCTGCTGGCGATCTTCGCCGTGCCGATCTCGGCGGCGCTGGCTCTGGCGCTCGCCTGGCTGACCGAGCGCAGCGACCTCCCCGGCGCGCGGCTGTGGTCGTGGCTGTCGGTCGCGCCGCTGGCGGTTCCGGCCTTCGTCCACTCCTATGCCTGGGTGACGCTGTTTCCGGGCATGAACGGGCTGTGGGCCGGCGTGTTCATTTCCGTCATCGCCTATTTCCCGTTCCTCTATTTGCCGATCTCGGCGGCGATGCGCCGTCTGGACCCCGCGCTGGAGGACGCCGCCGCATCGCTCGGCCTGAGCCCGGGGCGCATCTTCCTGCGTGTCGTGCTGCCGCAGATGCGGCTCGCTCTGTGCGGCGGCGGGCTGCTGGTTGCGCTGCACCTTTTGGCCGAGTACGGACTTTACGTGTTCATCCGCTTCGACACTTTCACCACGGCGATCGTCGACCAGTTCCAGTCGACCTTCAACGGCGCGGCGGCCAACATGCTGGCCGGCGTGCTGGTGGTCTGCTGCCTAGTGCTCCTGGGTATCGAGGTGCTCGCGCGCGGCGAGGAACGCTATGCGCGCGTCGGTTCCGGCGCGGCGCGCCAGCAGCAGCGCGCCCGGCTCGGCCGCATGACGCTGCCTTGCATGATGTTGCCGATCGTCGTCGCCGCGCTGTCGCTCGGAGTTCCCTTCACCACCATCGGCCGCTGGCTGATCGCCGGAGGCGCCGGCGTCTGGCGCCTGGACGAGATCGGCCTGGCGCTGGGGCAGACGCTGTTCCTTGCGCTTGCCGGCGGGCTGCTGGCGACACTTGCGGCAATTCCGATGGCGTGGATGTCGATCCGCTCGCCGGGCCGCCTGCAAAGAATGCTGGAAGGCACCAACTACATCGTCGGCTCGCTGCCGGGCGTAGTGGTGGCGCTGGCGCTGGTCACGATCACCGTCCACGTCGCGATGCCGCTCTACCAGACGCTGTTCACGATCATATTGGCATATGGGCTGATGTTCCTGCCGCGCGCGCTGATCAGCCTGCGCGCCTCGGTCGCACAGGCGCCGGTCGAACTGGAACGCGCCGCAGGCAGCCTCGGCCGTCCGCCCCTGAAGGCGCTCTGGGCCACGACGATCCGCCTGTCCGCGCCGGGCGCAGCCGCCGGGCTGGCGCTTTCGGCGCTCGGCATCCTGAACGAACTAACCGCCACGCAGATGCTCGCGCCCAACGGCACGCGCACGCTGGCCATGGCGTTCTGGAACTACAGCGGCGAGATCGACTACGCCGCAGCGGCGCCTTACGCGGCGATCATGGTGGCGATGTCGCTGCCGCTCACCTGGCTGCTTTATGTCCAGTCGAAACGGATGGCCGGACGATGAGCCTTCTCGAACTGCACGGTCTTTACAAGAACTACGGCCCGGTCGCTGCGCTGGCCGGCGTGGACATGGCCGTGGCGCCCGGCACGCGCACGGCCATCGTGGGGCCGTCCGGCTGCGGCAAGACCACGCTCCTGCGGCTGATCGCCGGCTTCGAGGTTCCCGACAAGGGCCGCATCGTGCTCGACGGACAGGTTCTCGCCGACGAGACGGGCAGCGTGCCCGCCCATTTGCGCGGCATCGGCCTCGTCGCCCAGGACGGGGCGCTGTTCCCGCACCTGACCATTGCGGAGAATATCGGCTTCGGCCTGGCACGCAGCACCGCGCGGCGGCAGGAGCGCATTGCCGAGCTTGCCTATATCGTCGGGCTGGACGCCGCCATCCTGAAGCGGCGGCCGCACCAGCTTTCCGGCGGGCAGCAGCAAAGGGTGGCGCTGGCCCGCGCGATGGCGATGAAGCCGCGGCTGATGCTGCTGGACGAACCCTTTTCCGCCCTCGACACCGGCCTGCGCGCCTCGATGCGCAAGGCGGTGGCCGAGATGCTGGAGGCGGCCGGCATCACCACCATACTGGTGACGCACGACCAGGCCGAGGCGTTGTCCTTTGCCGATCAGGTCGCCGTCATGCGCGAAGGCCGCTTCTCGCAGGTCGGCACGCCGCGCGAACTTTATCTCAAGCCGAAGGACCGAATGGTGGCCGAGTTCCTCGGCGAGGCGATCGTGCTGCCGGCGAGGGTGGGCGGCGGTTTCGCCGAATGTTCGCTGGGTCGCATCGCGCTTGAAACCAAGGACAAGCGCGATCTCGCCCGCATCATGTTGCGGCCCGAGCAGGTGATGCTGGAGCGCGCGACGCGCGAGGAAGCCATGGCGGCGCGGCCGGGCCAGCTCTATGGCGAGGTGACCGACCTGGAATTCGGCGGCGCCACATGCTCGGTGGCGGTGAAGCTGCTGAACAGTCTCGATCCGCCCGAGGCGGCAGCCATCGGCAGCACGCCGCTGATGTTGCGCAAGGCCGGCACCGACGCGCCGTCCGTGGGCGAGATCGTGCGCATTCACGTGGTCGGCGCCGCGCACGTGTTTTCCTGAAACCGCGGCTTCGGGCCGGATTCCGAAACGGCGCGGATTGCAAGCCTTTTTCGAAGTTCTCCTGACGCGCCTGTCCCGTTTCGGCACGGAAAAGTTAATGCCGGGCCGGAATCCCAGGCCGCAGCGGCTCCCCGCTTGTGGACAATCGGTGGATAAGCTGTGCGGTGCACAATATGTTGTAGGGAACGAAACGGGAAAACCTACGCATCGCCGATTCGTCGCCGATTCGTTCCGGCTTTGGCCGGAACGTTAACGCGAAGCCGGCCGCGAGGCGGCGAAATGATTAATCCGCGTTAAGAAATCGCATTCTTTTCAAGGCCTTGCGCTCGAATGGCACGTCGAGCCGCCGCATGGCCGACGCCAGCAGGCAAAAAAGTTAACAACGGCGTTTCATGTGACGAGCCAGGCTCCTCTGCCGATTCACGATCTGGTGCGGAGCGGCTGCCGAAAGTCCATATCTAGCCGTGAACGAAGCATGAATCAGCGAGAGTCAGTGATTCGTCGCCGATTCGTTCCAGACTCGTTCCGAACGTTAAAGGCCGAGGCGGCGGGAGCAGGGCCCTGGCTGTGAACGGGGCGCGGAACATTATGCTTTCGCTCGCGCCTGCGAATGCCTATGTGTCGGCTGTCATCAGTGCGCGCGGGGGCGCGCATCCGAGGAATACGGACGAGAAGGTTTCTCTCCAGGCCGATGGATATCCAGCTGACAAAGACCGCGCCGAGGGCGGGGCAGGCGGCCGTGAAACAGCCGCTGATCCTGTCCGGCCGTGACGTGACGGCCGTGCTCGGGCCCACCAACACCGGCAAGACGCATCTGGCGATCGAACGCATGGTGGCGCATGAGAGCGGGGTGATCGGCCTGCCGCTGCGTCTCTTGGCGCGCGAGGTCTATGGGCGGCTGTGCGAGAAGGTCGGCGCAAGCAAGGTGGCGCTCGTCACCGGCGAGGAGAAGATCCAGCCCGCCGGCGCGCGCTATTCGGTGTGCACCGTAGAGGCGATGCCGCGCGAAACGGACGCGGCCTTCGTGGCGATCGACGAGGTCCAGCTCGCCAACGACCTGGAACGCGGCCATATCTTCACCGACCGCATCCTGCATCTGCGCGGGCGGCAGGAGACGCTGCTGCTCGGCGCCGCCACCATGCAGGGCATCCTGCAGAAGCTGCTCAAGGGCGTGTCGGTGGTGACGCGGCCGCGGCTGTCGCATCTCGCTTATGCCGGATCCAAGAAGCTCACGCGCCTGCCGCGCCGCTCGGCCATCGTCGCCTTCTCGGCCGGCGAGGTCTATGCCATTGCCGAGCTGATACGCCGCCAGCAGGGCGCCGCCGCGGTGGTGCTGGGCGCGCTCAGTCCGCGCACGCGCAACGCCCAGGTTGCGCTCTACCAGTCCGGTGACGTGGACTATCTCGTCGCCACGGACGCCATCGGCATGGGGCTCAACCTCGACGTCGATCACGTCGCCTTCGCGCAGAACCGGAAATTCGACGGCTACCAGTTCCGCCAGCTCACCGCAGCGGAACTCGGCCAGATCGCCGGCCGCGCCGGACGGCACCTGCGCGACGGCACCTTCGGCGTCACCGGCCGGGTCGATCCGTTCGACGACGATCTGGTGCAGAAGATCGAGAGCCACGATTTCGAGCCGGTGAAGGTGCTGCAGTGGCGCACAGCCGACTTCGATTTCGCCTCGCTCGATGCGCTGAAGCGCTCCATCGAAACCAACGCCCCGGTGGAAGGGCTGACGCGCGCCCTGCCGGCTGTGGACGCGCAGGCGCTGGAATATCTGTCGAAGGACGGCGACATCCGCGCGCTCGCCACCGGCCACCAGCGCGTGGCGCTTCTGTGGGAGGCCTGCGCGTTGCCGGACTATCGCAAGATCGCGCCGGCCCAGCATGCCGACCTCGTCGCCTCGATCTATATGGACCTGGCGCGGCGCGGCCATGTCGACGAGGACTACATGGCCGTGCAGGTGCGCCGGGCCGAGACGACAGAGGGCGACATCGACACGCTCTCGCATCGCATCGCGCAGATCCGCACCTGGACTTTCGTGTCCAACCGTCCCGGCTGGCTGGCCGATCCGACACACTGGCAGGAAAAGACAAGAGAAATCGAGGACAGACTGTCGGATGCGCTGCATGAGCGGTTGACGAAACGCTTCGTAGACCGCAGGACTTCCGTCCTCATGCGGCGCCTTAGAGAAAACACCATGCTTGATGCCGAAATAAGCGCAAACGGAACGGTCCTCGTAGAGGGCCATCATGTCGGCGAGTTGCAGGGGTTCCGCTTCACCGCCGACCAGAGCGCCGGCGGCGAGGACGCCAAGGCGGTGCGCGCGGCCGCGCAGAAGGCGCTGGCGGCCGAATTCGAGGCGCGCGCGGAGCGCTTCGCCGCTTCCGGCAACAACGACATCGCGCTCGGCTCCGACGGCACGCTGCGCTGGATCGGCCAGCCGATCGGCACGCTGGTGGCGGGCGAGGACGCGCTGAAGCCGCGTCTGGTGCTGTTCGCGGACGAGCAGCTTACCGGCCCGGCGCGCGACAAGGTGGCGGCGCGCGCGGAGCGTTTCGTCAATTTCCAGATCGAGCAGTTCCTGAAGCCGCTGGCCGAGCTGAAGGCGACGGATCAGCTTTCCGGCATTGCGCGCGGCATCGCCTTCCAGCTCGTGGAGAATTTCGGCCTCATCAACCGGCGCGACATCGCCGAGGACATGCGTTCGCTCGACCAGGAGGGGCGGGCGGCGCTGCGGCGGCTCGGCGTGCGCTTCGGCGCCTACCACATTTTCGTGCCTTCGCTGATCAAGCCCGCCCCGGCCGGGCTCATCACGCTTCTGTGGGCGCTGAAGAACGACGGCAAGGACAAGCCGGGCTTCGGCGACGTGGTCAACGCGCTGGCGACCGGGCGCACGTCGGTCATGGTCGATCCGGCTTTCGACAAGACGTTCTATCGCCTTGCCGGCTACCGCAATCTCGGACGGCGCGCCGTGCGCGTCGATATCCTCGAGCGGCTGGCCGACCTGATCCGTCCGGCCACCAACTGGAAGCCGGGCCTCGGTCCCCGTCCGGACGGGGCCTATGACGGCCAGTCCTTCATGGTGACGCCGCCGATGATGTCTATCCTCGGCGCCACTGCCGACGACATGGAAGAGATCCTGAAAGGTCTGGGCTACCGGGCCGAAGCGAAGCCGGCGGACGAGGTCAAGGCGAAGCTGGAGGCCCTGGACGAGGCCACGCGGCAGGCGGCAGAGGCCAAGGTGGCCGCCGAGGCGGCGGCGCAGCAGGCCGAAGCTGTGGAAGACTTGCAGGAAGAGCAGGCCACGCCGGAGCAGCCGGCCGAGCATGCCGGCCCGGCCGAAGCTCCGGAGGCTGCGGCGGCAGGCGCGGAGCCGGCGGCCGTCGTCGAAAAGGAAGCGAAAGGCGAGCCGCAGGAAGCGGCTTCGGCGAGCGCCGGCACGGTGGCGGCCGAGGCGGGCGAAAGCCAGGCTGAAGACGCTGTTGTTGGGCCAGGCGCCGAGGCTGCTGCCGCGGAAGCTCCGGTCGAGGCCGAGGAGCCGAAGCCGATCCTGCTCTGGCGGCAAGCCCGCTTCGAGCGGCATCGCGGCCAGCGCCCCGAGCATCGCCAGCGCGGAGGCGCACGCCAGGCTCAGACGGCCGAAGGCCGTCAGCAGCATGCGGACGGCAAGGAAGAAGGCCGCCCCCGCTTCAAGGGCAAGCCCGGCGGCAGGCCGCAGGGCGAGCGCCAGGAAGGGCGCCCCGAGCGAAATGGCGGCCACAACGAGCATCGCAGGCAAGGTGGCCATGGGGGCGGCGGCCATGGGGGCGGCAAGAGCGGTCAGGGCGGTAAGCCGGCTTTCCAGTCCCGGCGAGACGAACGCCCGGCGCGGATCGATCCCGATTCGCCCTTCGCCAAGCTGGCCGCGCTGCGGGACCAGCTGAAGAAATAGATGCCGTCGCGTTGCGTGCGCGCGGCTGAAGCCAGCCGCTGAACCCGATGTCCGCCGAAGGCCGGCAGCGCATCGACAAATGGCTGTTCTTCGCCCGGGCGGTCAAATCGCGCTCGCTGGCCGCCAAGCTGGTGGCCACCGGGCGGGTTCGCATCAATCGCGACAAAGCAGCGCAGGCATCCGATCTGGTCAGGCCCGGCGACGTGCTGACCATGACGCTGGATCGCCGCATCCTGGTGTGGAAGGTGGTGGCTCCAGGCGCGCGGCGCGGCCCGGCCGAGGAGGCGCGCACGCTGTACGAGGACCTTTCGCCGGCGCCGGCTCCGCGCGGCGTCGAGGATGCGATCGCACCGCTGCGGGAGGCCGGCAGCGGGCGGCCGACCAAGAAGGAACGGCGCCAGACGGACCGGCTGCGCGACGAGGACTGACCGGCTCTTCGCTGGCTGCCGGAAAAACGTTCCGCATTGGGCCAACGGCCCGGCAAACGGCACCCTTGCCAGCGCCCGACAAAGGCGTTACCTGACCGGCGAAGATTTTGACAGACGGGACCTTCCCGGAGCCGCCGATGACCTATGTCGTGACCGATAATTGCATTAAATGCAAGTACATGGACTGTGTGGAGGTCTGTCCGGTCGATTGCTTCTACGAGGGCGAGAACATGCTCGTCATCCATCCCGACGAATGCATCGACTGCGGCGTGTGCGAACCCGAATGTCCGGCGGACGCCATCAAGCCGGACACCGAGCCCGGGCTCGACAAGTGGCTTCAGGTCAACTCCGAATATGCCGAGAAGTGGCCGAACATAACCACCAAGAAGGAGCCGCCTGCGGACGCGGCGGCCTTCGACGGCGAGGCAGGGAAGTTCGAGAAATATTTCTCGGCCGAACCCGGCGGCGGTGACTGACGGCGCGCCACGGCGTATATAGTATCGGTCTGGGTGACCTTGCGTCAGCCTGCCGCAGCAGATCGGGACTTGACGGAGGCCGTCTCCGTATCCCTTCGCGCGTGCAGCAAATTCTTGATTCTTCCGACTTTTTGTGCTAGATATAGGTCACATGCCTCGTGACATATGTCGATTTATGGCTGAAAGCGGCCTTAATCACTGAAAGGTGAGTTACGCAACCCGGACCAGAGCGATCTTGGACCAGGCGACCGCGATTGCGGCATGCCGGGTCCGGCTTTACCGGGCGAACTTGCTTGTCATTCGGCCAACCGGATGCGCCGGGCGCAGGTTCATCGCCGCAGGACGCCGGTGCATTATTTGAGATGAGGCGGTGGACCGATCCCGCATGATCGGGCGCCGTTTCGGCCGGGTCAACCGGCAGCCCGTGTTCAGCCGGCAGCAAGCCGGCGCCACAACCAAGGAGTTCTGGGCGTAATGGCAACCACCACACCGCAGAAGAAGCCCGTATCGGCCGCGCGTCACGGTTTCAAGACCGGCGAGTTCATCGTCTATCCCGCTCACGGCGTCGGGCAGATCGTGTCCATCGACGAGCAGGAAGTCGCCGGCATGAAGCTGGAGCTTTTCGTGATCGACTTCCAGAAGGACAAGATGCGGCTCAAGGTGCCGGTCGCCAAGGCCACGTCCATCGGCATGCGCAAGCTGTCCGAGACCGACTATGTCGACCGCGCGCTGAAGGTCGTGCAGGGTCGCGCCCGCGTGAAGCGCACCATGTGGTCGCGCCGCGCCCAGGAATATGACGCCAAGATCAATTCCGGCGACCTGATCTCCATTTCGGAAGTGGTGCGCGACCTCTACCGCGCCGACAACCAGCCCGAGCAGTCCTATTCCGAGCGCCAGCTCTACGAAGCCGCGCTCGACCGCATGGCGCGCGAGATCGCTGCCGTCAACCGCATGTCGGAGACCGAGGCCGTGCGCCTCATCGAGGTCAACCTCAACAAGGGTCCGAAGCGCGGCGCCAAGGCGGACAACGAGGAAACCGAGCAGGAAGAGGCCGCCTGAGCCTTCTTCGCTCCGGCGCAGAGACAGAACCCGGCCCTTGAGGCCGGGTTTTTCTTTGCCTTGGAGAACTCGCGCCTATGCGCGGCCGGGCAGTCCGAAGGGTACAGCGCCGCCGCGTATTCTGGAAAAAAGGGGCAGAGTAGTCTCCCGCCCATCATGTGGGAGCAGCGATACGGTCCGAGAATGGCACTACGGCCGGTCGTGCCTCAGATGCCTTCCCCGGCCAGGTCCTCGGACAGCGTTGCCACCTGGTTCTGGGCGTTGCGGGACATGGGATAGATGTCGAGCACGCGCTGCCACGCCTCCAGCGCGTCCTGCTTGCGGCCAGTGTCGGCCATGATCGCGGCCAGACCGGACAGGGCGCCGAAATGGCGCGGCTCCAGTTCCAGCGTCTTGAGGATGTCGGCCATCG
Organism: Mesorhizobium sp. SP-1A; assembly: GCF_032460275.1. NCBI lineage: Bacteria > Pseudomonadati > Pseudomonadota > Alphaproteobacteria > Hyphomicrobiales > Phyllobacteriaceae > Mesorhizobium > Mesorhizobium sp. SP-1A. The sequence goes on from NZ_JAVXZD010000004.1 coordinate 121,584, forward strand.
ACTTGGCGTAGTTCTTCATCAGGAAATGCACGGAAGCGCGGCGGTTCCAGCCTTCCGCATAGGACGGATCGAGGGTCACCACCTCGTCGAGGAAATCGAGCGCGACGTCGTATTTCTGCTCCTCGACCGCCTTCTGCGACCATTGCATCATCAGGTCGATGGAGGCACTGCCGGACTGCGCCCATTCCTGCCAGATCTGTGCGACGATACGCTCGGCGGCCTTTTCGTTGCGCTCGCGCTTGAGGGCGGCGAACAGCTTGTCCAGCCGTTGGGACCTGGTCTGGGGCAGGGTATCCGCAGGCGGGGGCGCCGCACCGGGAGCCGCCTGCCGAGGCGGCTGCGCCGGCGCCTGCTCCTGGGCCGCGGCAGGCAGAAGCTGGGTGGCCGATAGAAGAAGCGCGCAAAAGACAACATTCCGCATTCCGGGGAATCTATCCCCCGGCTGCGGAACGTCAAACGGAAACATGGAAGGCCGGCCGGCGTGCTCGCAATTCAGGCAGCGTCCGGCCCTGCCGCGACTCAGCCCTGGCGAGCCTTGTAGCGCGGGTCGGTCTTGTTGATGATGTAGATGCGGCCCTTGCGGCGAACCAGGCGGTTGTCCCGGTGACGCGCCTTGAGCGCCTTGAGCGAGTTCTTGATCTTCATGGTCGTGCCCGTTCCTGAGCCCGCTACGGGCCGATGTTTAAAACGCGCCCGAAGGCGCGCTCGAATGGTGCCCGGCTCATAGACGAGGAGGCTTGCCCGTGTCAACCGTCCGCGAGCCGGACTGCGCCTGAACCGACGGACACGACCCCGGTATGGCATGTATCGCGCGCCGTGGCGATGTCCTGTCATCCTGCCGCTTGACCAATCCATAACTCTATGGTTATGCATAAAGCCATAACCAACGGGTTATCGATTGCGATGCCGGAGACTCGCGACCTGCTTTTCAAAACGCTTGCCGATCCGACGCGGCGCGCCCTCTTCGAAAGGCTGTGCCGCGAAGGCGAGATGACGGTCGGGGCGCTGACGGCTCACGCCGGGGTCTCCCAGCCGGCGGTATCGAAGCATCTCGGCGCGCTGAAACAGGCGGGGCTGGTGCGCGACCGCCACCAGGGGCGCCAGACGCATTACAGCGCACAGCCTGACGCGCTTGCCCCGCTGGTCGACTGGACGAGCCGCATGGCCGGATTCTGGGAAAGCCGGCTCGATGACCTCGAAGACCTGCTGAAGAGGATGGATCAATGAACGAACTGCCGACCGGGACGCTCTCCGTCGTCGTCGAACGGGATATCCCTTATCCGCCAGAGAAGATCTGGCGCGCGCTCACGCAACCTCAGCTAATCGAGGAATGGCTGATGAAGAACGACTTCAAGCCGGTGGTGGGGCACAGTTTCAACCTGCGCGGCGAATGGGGCGGCACGCTGGACTGCGAGGTGCTGTCCGTCGAGCCGAACCGGACATTGTCCTACAGCTGGAACTTCAGCCACGACGATCCGGCCTTCAACCTGAGGAGCGTGGTGACATTCACGCTTGCCTCCACCGGCGCCGGAACCCGCCTGCGAGTGGAGCAGTCCGGTTTCCGCCCGGACCAGAAGCAGGCCTATGGCGGCGCCAAGGCCGGCTGGCCGCAGTTCCTGGCGAAGCTGGAGCAAGTGCTGGCACGGGCCGTCTGACCGGCCCGGAAGAAGTTTCAAACCAGATGATTTTAGCGAGAGGAGGTTCGATTGGGCTGGAATAAATGGATTCGGCAAACGCATCGCTGGCTGGCCGTCGCCTTCACGGCGACCGTCATCGCCAACTTCGTGGCCATGGCGCTCGGGACGCCGCCCATGTGGGTGGTCTATTCGCCGCTGCCGCCGCTCTTCCTGTTGCTGTTCAGCGGTCTTTACATGTTCGTGCTGCCCTACACCGCCAAAGGACGTGCGGCGCGCGCCGAGGCTTAGCCTTGGTACGAGCCGGAAATCTTCAACGGCCGGTCGGCGATCCCAGCCGGGTGAAATGACCCATCTTGCGGCCGGGCCGTGACTCGGCCTTGCCGTAGAGGTGCAGCACCACGTCCGGCTGGGCGAGCAGGGCGGGCGCCTTGAGGACCTCGTCGCCGATCAGGTTTTCCATCACGCAGTCGAAATGGCGTTGCGTCCAGCCCAGCGGCAGGCCGGCAATGGCGCGGATATGCTGCTCGAACTGCGAGACGGTGCAGGCCGCTTCCGTCCAGTGGCCGGAATTGTGCACGCGCGGCGCGATCTCATTGACGAGCAAAGAGCCGTCTTCAAGCACGAAGAACTCGACGCCGATGACGCCGACATAGTCCAGTTCCCCGAGGATTTTCCACGCCGCGGTTCTGGCGGCTTCCGCCGTGGCGGCCCCAATGCGGGCCGGCAGGGTGGAAGTGTGCAATATGCCGTCGCGATGGACGTTCTCGGCCGGGTCGTAGGCGGCGAGGCCGCCATCGGCGCCGCGCGCGGCGATCACCGAAATCTCGCGCTCGAAGGGTACGAAATCCTCGAGGATCAGCGGCACGTTGCCCATCGCCTCGCAGGTGCCGGAAAAGCCGCTGCCCGTCATGTTGCGGAAGACGCGCTGGCCCTTGCCGTCGTAGCCCATGCGGCGCGTCTTCAATACGCCGTTGCCGTGGAACCTGGCGAGCGCGGCAGCCAGCTGGTCGTCGTCATCCACGGGAGCGAAATGCGCGGTGGGGATGCCGATGCCGTTCAGGAACTGCTTTTCGACCATGCGGTCCTGCGCCACTTCCAGCGCCCTGGGCGGCGGGAAGACAGGGACCAGCGCCGCCAGCGCGTTGGCGCCGGCCACCGGCACGTTCTCGAACTCGTAGGTGACGACCGCGCAGCCGTCGGCAAGATCGGCAAGTGCCGCGGTGTCGTCATAGGCCGCGACGATCTGGCGGTCCGCCACCTGCGCGGCCGGGCAGTCGGCCTGCGGTTCGAGGATCGCCGTGTGATAGCCGAGGCGCGCGGCCGCCATCGCCAGCATGCGGCCAAGCTGGCCGCCGCCGATGATGCCGATCGTGGAATCGGGCGGAAGCGGGGTCATGGCGCGTCGACCGGCTCGACGGCGACCTTCGCCGTCTGGGCCGCGCGCCAGGCGTCCAGCCGGCCGGCCAGCGCCTTGTCGGACAGCGCCAGCACGGCGGCGGCGAGCAGGGCCGCATTGGCGGCGCCGGCCTTGCCGATGGCCAGCGTGCCGACCGGGATGCCGGCGGGCATCTGCACGATGGAAAGAAGCGAATCCTGGCCGGACAAGGCCCTGGATTCCACCGGCACTCCGAAGACGGGCAGCGGCGTCATCGCAGCCGTCATGCCCGGCAGGTGCGCCGCGCCGCCGGCGCCGGCGATCACCACCTTGTAGCCGGCCGCCTTGGCGCCCTTGGCGAAATCGTAGAGCCGGTCGGGCGTGCGGTGGGCGGAGACGATCAGGCTCCTGTGGGAGATACCCAGCGCCTCGAGGATTTCGGCGGCATGGCGCATCGTGGCCCAGTCGGACTGGCTGCCCATGATGATGGCGACGTCGGCGCTTTTGTCGTGCAACTGCGCACTCCTCGGTGGAAATCGCGCCTTAGCTCAAAATCTGGAATCGGGCAAGGAGAGGCGGCCAGCACCGGCCGGTCAGGCGATTATGTCGGGTATGAGGCGGTCTTCCAGCTTCTGGACCCGGTCCTTCAGCATGAGCTTTTTCTTCTTCATGCGCTGGATCTGAAGCGGATCGCAGCCCATTGCGATCATCGCGTTGATGGCTGCATCGAAATCGGCATGTTCCTGTTTCAACCGCGCGAATTCGAGGCGAATTTCGGCCTGTTCCTGTTCCGACATGTCCACCATTCTGCGAGTTTCATCGCCGGGAATGCACCGAGCGGGCGCGCGCGGCCGGCGTCCTTTCGCCGGTGCGCAGCCCATAGCACATTTCAGCCTGTCGGGGAATGCTACCATACATCATTCGACATAGGTGACCTTTGGTGGCAGAGTGTCACGCAGCCGTCATGTTGGCGGGTCTTTCCGGGATTCGCTCAAGGCGGTCGCAATCGAGCAAACCATGAAAGGGAGAACCAATCATGTCTCTTGCATCCCATCTTGAGGAGCTGCAGAGGAAGCATGGCGACATCGAGCGCGAGCTCGACGAAGCGATGCTGCATCCTTCGGTTGACGATCTGGAGATCGCCAATCTCAAGCGGCGCAAGCTGGCTCTCAAGGACGAGATCGAGAAACTGAGGACGCTTCCCACGACGCATTGAAGTGCGTTTCGATCGCATACCAACTCCCCCAGGATGATTCCCATATTCCGGCGGCAGGTGGTCGCCGGAATATGATCTGCCTCACATTCGCATAGCCATGTTGAAGCACGGCGGCATCTTTCAGGCTCGCCCGGTGCGCTGCAGGCATCTGTTCTTTGCGCATATCCCGGTTCCGAAACCGGTTTCCGTTATCGGAAGGTTGTTTCAAGCCTTGCCTCGCAAGCCTCATCGGCGCGGAATGCGCATCCCGTCCGAAAGCGGCCATGATTGCGGCCGACAACGCGCTGCGGGGGCTGATTGCCGGGCATGAGCCATAGCCGATATCGATATTCGACCGGCCGAACAGGTCGGCGCCATTGACAAGGCGGCCGGCGTCGGCCACCTCATGCACGGATTTCTGACACGAGGCACCGGCATGACCGGGTATTTTTCGTCTCCATTTCCGCGCCGCGCTTGCGTCGGCGTCGATGTCGGCGGCGTCATGGTCGGCGGCACCGCTCCGGTCGTGGTGCAGTCGATGACCAATACGGACACGGCCGATGTGGACGCGACCGTGCGGCAGGTTGCCGCGCTTTCGCGCGCCGGCTCCGAGATCGTGCGCATTACGGTCGACCGCGACGACAGCGCCGCCGCCGTGCCGAAGATCCGCGAGCGGCTGGAGCGGCTCGGCATCCACGTGCCGCTGGTCGGCGACTTCCACTATATCGGCCACAAGCTCTTGGCCGACCATCCGGCCTGCGCCGAGGCGCTGGCGAAATACCGCATCAATCCCGGCAATGTCGGCTTCAAGGACAAGAGGGACCGGCAGTTCGCCGATATCGTCGAAATGGCGATCCGGCATGACAAGCCGGTGCGCATCGGCGTCAACTGGGGGTCGCTCGATCAGGAGCTGCTGACGCGGCTGATGGACGAGAACCAGGCCGCCGGCTCACCCTTGACCGCGCAGGAAGTGACGCGCGAGGCCATCGTGCAGTCGGCCATCCTGTCGGCCGAGATGGCCGAGGAGATCGGCCTGCCGCGCGAGAAGATCATCCTGTCGGCCAAGGTCAGCGGCGTGCAGGACCTGATTGCCGTCTACACGATGCTGGCGCAACGGTCAGACCACGCGCTGCATCTCGGCCTCACCGAAGCGGGCATGGGTTCGAAGGGCATCGTCGCCTCCTCGGCGGCCATGGGCATCCTGCTGCAGCAGGGCATCGGCGACACGATCCGTATCTCGCTGACGCCCGAGCCCGGCGGCGACCGCACACGCGAGGTGCAGGTGGCGCAGGAACTGCTCCAGACCATGGGTTTCCGCCAGTTCGTGCCGATCGTCGCGGCGTGCCCCGGCTGCGGCCGCACCACCTCCACGGTGTTCCAGGAACTGGCGCAGTCGATCCAGGAGGACATCCGCCGCAACATGCCCGTCTGGCGCGAACGGTATCCGGGCGTCGAGCAGCTCAAAGTGGCTGTGATGGGCTGCATCGTCAACGGGCCGGGCGAATCCAAGCATGCCGATATCGGCATCTCGCTGCCGGGCACCGGCGAGACGCCCACCGCGCCCGTGTTCATCGACGGCCGCAAGGCGGCGACCTTGCGCGGCCCGAACATCGCCGCCGATTTCGAGAAGATGGTCGGCGACTATATCGAGCAGCGCTTCGGGCAGGGCGTCAGGGCAAAGGCGGCCGGATAGGCCGATGCGCGCGGCGTTCGGCGCTTTCCTTGCCGCTTGTCTTCTCTGCCTTGCCACCGGCGCATATGCCGATCCGCCCATGCCCGGCAAGCAGCGGCTGATCGGCCGCGTCTGCGAACTGATCGAGGCATCCGCCAACGGCGCGGGCCTGCCGAGGGAATTCTTCGCCCGGCTGATCTGGAAGGAAAGCCGCTTCGATCCGAATGCGGTCAGTCCGGTGGGCGCCGAGGGCATCGCGCAATTCATGCCGGGCACGGCGAAGATGCGCGGGCTCGAAAATCCTTTCGACATCGAGCAGGCCATTCCGGCCTCGGCGCGCTACCTGGCCGAGCTGAAGGCGGGATACGGCAATCTCGGCCTGGCCGCCGCCGCCTACAATGCCGGCGAGAGCCGGGTGTCGCGCTGGCTCGCCTCCGGCGGGTTCCTGCCGCTGGAGACGGAGGCCTATGTGCTCGACGTGATGGGCGAGCCGGTGGACAATTTCACCGACAGGAGCCATGCCGGAACGATCCGTCCGCTGGACAAGAAGCTGAACTTTGCCGTGGCCTGCCGCCATCTGCCGGTGATCATGTCGCAAACGGTGGCGATGGCCTCGATCAACGTCAAGCCGTGGGGGGTGCAGGTGGCCGGCAATTTCCGCCGTGCCGCCGCCATCCGGCAGTGGCAGCGCGTGCAGGGGCGCTTCCCCGCGCTGCTGGCGGGCTACGACCCGGTTGTAAGCCGCGTGCGCACGCCCATGGGCCGGCGGGGCGTCTATGCGGTGCGGATCGGGGTCGACGACCGTACCGGCGCGGATCGCATCTGCCAGAAGCTGCGCGGGGCCGGCGGCTCCTGCGTGGTGATGAGGAACCGATGAGCCCTGGACGCGACGAACCGGTCAGGACAGCCGACCCGCTCTATACCGATCCTGATCTGGTGCAGTTCTACGACGTCGAGAACCGGGGCGGGGCGGATTTCGACTATTGCGTCGCCTTCGCGCGGGATGCGGGCTCGGTGCTCGATCTCGGCTGCGGCACCGGCCAGCTTGTGGCCGCGTTAAGCGCCGGGCGATGCGTCGTCGGCGTGGACCCGGCAGAAGCGATGCTCGATGTCGCCCGCAGTCGGCCCGGTGGAAAGAGCGCGCAATGGGTGAGGGCGGACGCGCGCGACGTGCGTCTTAGGCAGAAGTTCGACCTGATTTTGCTGACGGGCCATGCCTTCCAGGTGTTCCTGACCGACGCCGATCGCAAGGCCGTGCTGGAGACGATCGCGGCGCATCTCGAATCCGGCGGGCGCTTCCTGTTCGACACCGCAATCCAGCCGCCGAGGAGTGGCGCGAATGGACGCCGGAGAACTCGCGCCGGTCCATAGTGCACCCTCGGCTGGGTGTGGTGACGGCATGGAACGATGTCGCCTGCGACGCCGCCACCGGCGTCGTGACCTACCAGACCTTTTATCGACCGGAAGCGGGCGACCGTGTTCTTCAAGCGCGATCGTGCATAGCCTTCCCGGCCAAGGAGGAGGTTGCCGCGGCGATAGCGGAAGCCGGGCTTGCCGTCGATCGCTGGCTCGGCGATTGGCAGGGCGCGCCCTGCACGCCTGCTTCCTGCGAGATCATTCCGCTGGGATGTCTGGCCTGATGCGGGACATGCTGCCCGTCAGGCCGTTTTCGCCACGTCGGCCTCGCGCAGCCAGGTGGCGATCTTGGCGCTGAGCCGGTCCGGCGAGATCGGCTTGGCCAGGTAGTCGTCCATGCCGGCTTCGATGCATTTGTCGCGGTCGCCTTTCAGCGCGTGCGCGGTGACGCCGATGATGGGCGTGCGGGCGCCGCCGGCCTCTTCGATCGCACGGATGGCGCGCGTGGCCTCGTAGCCGTTCATCTCCGGCATCGATACGTCCATCAGGATCAGCCTCGGCGCCAGCGCACGGTACATTTCCACGGCGGTGCGGCCGTTGGCGGCGATCCTGTAGCTGAGGCCGAGCCCGCTCAGGATCTGGCCGAAGACGAGCTGGTTCACCTCGTTGTCCTCGGCTACGAGTATCTCCACCGGGCGGTTCGCGGCGGCGGGATCGGGGTCGGCCTGCGCCGGCGTGCCGCGGATGACGGTGAAAGCGGGAGCCGGCGCCTGCAGGGACCTGGCCGGCGCGGGCTGGTTGCCGGCGGCCGCAACAGGCGGCGGGGATTGCCGCACGAACTGAGCCGGTTTGCTCGATTGCGATCGCGCTTTCTGGATGACGGAGATGACCGTGCCCAGCAGCACGGCCGAGCGCGCGGGCTTGGTAAGGTGCGCGGCGATGCCGAATTCCACGATGAGCCTGCCGAAGTCCACCTGGTCGACCGAGGTCAGCAGCACCACCGGGATGGAGGCGAGCCGGTCGTCGGCGGCGATGGCGCGCGCCACGTCGGCGCCGGTCATGCCGGGCATCTGGTAGTCGAGGACGACGCAGTCCACATGGGCGCCGAGCTGCACGGCGCGATCGAGGAAGGCGAGGCCGACGGCGCCGCTCTCTGCCGCCGCGCAGTCGAAGCTCCAGCTCCGCAGCTGCTCCAGCAATATGTCGCGGTTCACGGGATTGTCGTCGATCACCAGCACGCGGGCCCCGGTGACATCCACGGGCACCACCTCGTCGCGCGAGACGGCTTCATGCGCCGGCATCGGCACCGAGAACCAGAAGACCGAGCCACGCCCGATCTCGCTTTCGACGCCGATCTGGCCGTTCATCAGGTCGACCAGCCGCGCGGCGATGGCCAGTCCCAGCCCAGTGCCCTCGTGGCGGCGGGTGGAGGAGCCGTCCACTTGCGCGAACTGCTCGAACACGTTCTGCAGCTTGTCGGCGGGAATGCCGATGCCGGTGTCCTCCACCCGGATCTTGAGATGCGCGATGCCGTCGGCCGTCTCGCCGCTGACGTCGATCAGCACATGGCCCTTCTCGGTGAATTTCACCGCGTTGCCGAGCAGGTTGGTGATGATCTGGCGGAACCGGCCGGCATCACCGACCACATAGGCGGGCAGGCGCGGATCGACGCGCACGATCAGCTCGATGTTCTTCTCGGCGACGCGGGCGGACACCAGCGTGGCGACGTCCTCGACGGCCTCGGCGATACGGAACGGCGTGGGATCGAGCGTGAGCTGGCCGGCATTGATCTTGGAGAAATCGAGAATGTCGTTGATGATGGTCAGCAGCGCGTTGCCGGATTTCACGATCACGTCGGTGAAGGTCTTCTGGCGCGGCGTCAGCTCTGTCTTGGCCAGGAGTTCGGCCATGCCCAGCACGCCGTTCATGGGCGTGCGGATCTCATGGCTCATATTGGCCAGGAATTCCGATTTCGCCCGGTCTGCGGCTTCGGCCTTGAACAGGGATTCGGCCGTCTCGGCGAAGGCGCGGCGAATGGCCTTCTCCATCGGCCGGAAAATCCAGAAGGCGACGCCGGCCAGCGCGCCAGCCAGCAGCAGGGTCCCCCACATCAGGATCCGGTCGCTTTTGGCGTCGGCCGTGCGGCGTTCGGCATCCATGGCGGTACGGGCGCGCTGCAGCATGGGTTGCGCGAACAGCTCGTTCTGGTTGCGGATCTCGCGATAGCTCCAGTTGTCCAGCGTCCTGGCCTGGCCCATCTGGTTCAGGTTGCGGGCCATGTCCTTCGCCGACCACAACAGGTAGCCGTTCACGGACGCGGCCTGCAATTCGTCCTTCGTTTCATTGCTGACGCGCGGGGCGATGGCCGTGATCTGCGCGGTCAGGCCGTCCATCCCGCGCAGGACCCGCTCGGCATGGGCGCGCGCGGCGTTGCCCAGTTCCTCGCGCGTGTCCGGTCGCAATGCCGTCGCCGCGGTTTCGGCGAAACTCGAGGCCCGGTTCAGCTCCGCAGCGAACTCCAGCAACTCGGTGCTTATGATGTCTACCTCGTGGCGGTAGGAGTTGGTGCGGTTCAAGGTCGCCACGACGCCTGCCGCGGCAAGCGCCAGGACGAGCAGGCCCGACAGGTAACGAATCCGGACGGACCGGATGAATGAAGTGTATTCAGGCACGCTGATCCCCACCCAATGCGCGCAATTCTAGCGGTCGGGATTACGCCTCATTGACCATTAAGATTCCGTTCCGGGCGCGCAGGGGGCCGGATCAGCTGCTGCGTACGGCAATGAAACGCGCCGCCGCCTTCAGCAAATACGCGGCTTCGCCATAGGGTTCGAGCAGGGCGCTCGCCTGGCCGACCAGCCCGTCGAGCTGCCGGCGGGCCCAGTCCGGCCCGTGCAGCGCCACCAGCGTCGCCTTGCCGGCGGCGGCGTCCTTGCCTGTCGCCTTGCCCATGGTGGTGGCGTCGGCGGTCAGGTCGAGCAGGTCGTCGGCGAGCTGGAAGGCGAGCCCGATGGCGGAACCGAATTCGGCAAGTCTTTCACGATCCGGAGCAGGGGCTCCGGCGACGACGGTGCCCGCCTCGCAGGCGAAGCGGATCAGCGCGCCGGTCTTCATCGCCTGGAGCCGGATGATGCCCGCTTCGTCGGGAAGGTCGCGGGCGGCGTCGAGGTCCAGCATCTGGCCGCCGGCCATACCGCCGAGGCCGGCGGCGCGCGCCAGCGCCAGCACCAGGGCCGCCCTGCGCTCGGCCGGCAAGGGGGTGGCTTCGTCCGCGACGATGTCGAAGGCGAAGGTGAGAAGCGCGTCGCCCGCCAATATGGCGGCGGCCTCGTCGAAGGCCTTGTGCACCGTGGGCTGGCCGCGGCGCAGGTCGTCGTCGTCCATGGCCGGCAGATCGTCATGGATCAGCGAATAGCAATGGATGCATTCCAGCGCCGCCGCGACACGCAAGGCGGCCTCGCCGTCGGCGGAAAACAGCGCGGCGCTCTCCAGCACCAGGAAGGGGCGCAGCCGTTTGCCGCCGTTCAGCACGCCATGACGCATGGCCGCCATGAGCCGCTCCGGCCGGTCGATCTCGCCCGGCAGGGCGCGCGCGTCCAGAAGCCGGCGCAGCAAGGCCTCGACCGCGCCTGCCCGCTCCGAAAGCGCGGTTTCGAACGCAATATGATCGTCTTTTGCCATGGCCGCGAGCGGTAGCCGACACTCAGACATTGCGCAAGCAGCCAAGCGCCTTTATGCCGGAGAAGGGTTTCGACCCATGGGCTTGACCGAGGTGGGACGGGTTGGCGGAACCGATCATCGACCACGAGACCGAAGGGCTGGACATGACGGCGCGGTCGAGGCGCGGCTCGAAGAGCGGTCTCAGCTATTGGGCGCGACGGGCATTCAAGGTGGCCGTGGCGCTGGCGCTCGTGCCGGTGGTGCTGACGCTCCTTTACGCGCCTTCCTTCGTGCACCCCATTTCGACCCTGATGCTGAAGGACCTCGTCACCTTCCAGGGCTACGACCGCCGCTGGGTGTCGCTCGACGAGATCGCGCCGGTGCTTGCCAATTCGGTCATCATGTCGGAGGACGGCCAGTTCTGCTTCCACTACGGCATAGACATCAACGAGTTGCGGGGCGTGGTGGACGACGCGCTGGCCGGCGAGGCGACGCGCGGCGCCTCCACCGTCACCATGCAGACGGTGAAGAACCTGTTCCTGTGGACGCGGCCGGCCAGCACCATACGCAAGGGGCTGGAACTGCCGCTGGCGGTCTATTTCGACGCCGTGCTGTCCAAGCGGCGCATCATGGAAATCTATCTCAACATCGCCGAATGGGGGCCCGGCATCTACGGCATAGAGGCCGCGGCGCAATATCATTTCGGCGTGTCGGCCCGCAAATTGTCGCGCCGGCAGGCGGCGCTGTTGACGGTCGCGCTGCCCAACCCCTACATCCGCAACCCGTCCAAGCCCGGGCCCGGCCTGCGGCGTCTGGCCTCGCTCATCGAGCGGCGGGTCATGCGCTCGGCCGCCTATGTCGGCTGCCTCGACTGAGCCGGCATCAAATATTTTCACGACGGGCTGGCCAAACGGCCGCAGGGCGTGTATAGGCACGCCACTTTCTTCTAGAATTCGGCCCGAAAGGCCCTTTCACGAGGGCGATGCGGGTCTTTGACCGATTGAATGGAGCACATCCATGGCCGTACCGAAACGAAAAACCTCCCCGTCGAAGCGCGGTATGCGTCGCGCGGCCGATGCGCTCAAGGCGCCGACCTATGTCGAGGACAAGAATTCCGGCGAAATGCGCCGTCCGCATCACATCGACCTGAAGACCGGCATGTATCGCGGCCGTCAGGTGCTGGAGCCGAAGGAAAGCTGATCGGCTTTTTTCTTCGTGGAATTCGAGGACCGGCCGTCGTGCCGGTCCTTTGTTTTTGTGCGGCGTCTTTTTTGCGGCGTCAGGACGCTTCGGCCGTCCGTGCGGTGACGGTCGCCTCATACGCGGCCTGGAGACGGGCCCGCACGGTTTGATGCGCCGGCTTCGGCTCGCCCATGCCGAGATGCTCCTGGCGCAGTTCGTCCATGAACGCCTCCCATAGCGCCGGCCCGCCTTCTTCGAGCAGGCGCGCGCGGATGGACAATTCCTCGCTGACCGGCAGCCATTTGCGCCCCCAGGCGCCAAGCTGGGCCAAGACCGGCACCAGCGAGATCGACATCTCCGTCAGGCTGTAGATCGCCTTCTGCTTGTGGCTGGGGTCGTCCGCCCTGGTCAGCATGCCGAGCGCGAGCAGCCGCTTCAGCCGATCCGCCAATATGTTGGAGGCGATGCCTTCCAGCGAGTTGTTGAGCAGTTCGCGGAAATGACGCCTGCCGCCGAAGATCATGTCGCGCAGGATGATCAGGCTCCAGCGGTCGCCGAACACTTCCAGAGAAAGATTGATCGGGCATTCCGACCGCAGATCCAGGCTCATTTCCGATTCCCCAAAACCGGTTGCATTATCATATCGGTGCCTATATGCTGCAACCAATTGCAAAATGCAATCAGTTTCGAATTGACGGCCGAGAGGAGCAGCCATGTCCCTGACGTTGCATTTCCACCCGCTTGCGTCGTTCTGCTGGAAGGCGCTGGTCGCGCTCTACGAGAACGACACGCCGTTTACGCCGAACATCGTCGATCTCGAAGACGAGCGGTCGCGGGCGGCTTTCCTGAAACTGTGGCCGCTCGGCAAGTTTCCGGTGCTGGAGGACACGGCGCGCGACCGGGTGGTGCCGGAATCGAGCATCATCATCATCGAATATCTGGCGACCCATTATCCCGGCCGCGCCGCGCTGCTGCCTGCCGACCCGGACACGGCGCTTCGGGTGCGGCTGGCCGACCGCTTCTACGATTTCTACGTGCACGAACCGATGCAACGGGTCGTCGCCGACCGGCTGCGGCCCGAGGACCGGCGCGACGCATTCGGCGTCGAGCAGGCGCGGGCGCAGATCCGGACTTCCTACGCCATCATCGAGCACGGCATGGCCGACAGGGACTGGGCCGCCGGCAGCTCCTTCACCATGGCCGACTGCGCGGCGATGCCGTCGCTGTTCTATGCCAACAAGGTGGAGCCCTTCGGCAAGGAGCACGCCAACGTCGCCCGCTACCACGACCGCCTGCTGGCGCGCCCATCCGCCGTCCGGGTGATCGAGGAGGCAAAGCCCTATTTCCACATGTTCCCCTACAACAAGGGCTGAACCGGGAGAGAACCGTGATGACCAGGGGCAGGGCCGACCGGGTGAAAAGCTATTTCGACGCCTATCTGACGGGCAGGCGCGACGTCATCGAGGCCGCCCTCGCAGATGACTTCACCTTCACCAGTCCCTATGACGACGCGATCGACCGGGCGGCCTATTTCGAGCGCTGCTGGCCGGGCCATGGCCTGTTCAAATCCATCGAGGTCGAGCGCGCCTGCGAGGACGGCGATGCCGTGCTCGTGGTCTGCCGATGCGAGATGAAGAACGGCAAGTCGTTCCGCAACATGGAGTTCCACCGCTTCGAAGGCGACAGGCTCAAAAGCGTCGAGGTGTTCTTCGGCGCCAGCTATCGCGACGGCAAGTTCGTCGCCCAGCGCCCGCCCGGATAGGTCAGCCGGCTTGCCAGAATTGGTCGAGCCAGATGTTCAACGGGGTGAAGCCGTCGCCCGAAACGGCATAGACACGGCGCGTGCCCTCCGCGGTGGCGCTGACCAATCCCGCCTCGAGCAGCACTTTCAGATGCTGCGAAACCGCCGGCCGCGACACCGGCAGGCCGGCCGCCAATTCGTTGACGGTCTTGGGTCCGCGCCGCAACTCTTCCAGCAGGTGCCGGCGGTTCGGGTCGGCGATGGCGGCAAATGCATCGGCGAACGTCATGCGCCATTTGTGCGGCAAAGTTGCAGAAATCTCAACCTTCGGCTTCCGCGGGTGCGCGCGGGTCGGCTTTTTCGGGGGGCGCCGGGTCGAGTTCCGCAGGCGTGCGGGGGTCGAGCCGCACGGCCTCCGGGGTGACGGCACGCTCGGCCGGCTGCGTCTTGAAGGCCTCGCGATCCTCGATCGGCACCGGCGCGCGCTGGCGGATGCGCAGCATGGTGTAGCCGGCCAGCGCCAGATGCGCCAAGGCTGTGGCCAGGAACAGTCCTTCGGGCCGAATCCGGTCCATCAGCGCGGCGGCAAGCAGCGGGCCGATCATGGTGCCGAAGCCGTAGAGCAGCAACAGGCCGCCCGAGACCTTGACGAAGTCCTCGGGCGAGGCGTGGTCGTTGGCATGGGCGACGGCGATGGAATAGAGGATGTAGGCGAAGGCGCCATAGGCGGCGGTGAAGACGATCACCAGCGTGCCGGAGCGGAACTGGAACAGGAAGAGCAGCAGCGCCACCAGCGCGCCGGCGAAGGCCGCACCGGCCAGCACATAGCGGCGGTCGGTCCGGTCGGAGATGCGGCCGGCGGGTATCTGCATCACTGCGCCGGCGACGACCACCAGGCTCATCATCAACGCGATCTGCGCCGTGGAGATGCCGATGCGCGCGCCATAGACGGCACCCAGCGTGCCCCATGCGCCGTTGGCGATGCCGATCAGCAGGCAGGCCACAGAGGAGACGGGCGAGTTGACGTAAAGGCCCTTGATGTCCAGCGACACGTCCTGCAACGGTTTCGGATGGGCGGCGGTCGACACGGCGGTCGGGATCAGCGACAGGCAGAAGAAGATGCCGGTGATCATGAACAGCGAGGCCGAGCGCACATCGCCGCCGGCCACGATCATCTGCCCGGCCATGATCGAGGCATAGGTCACCATCATGTAGAGGCCGAACACGGTGCCCCGGTTTTCGTTCGTGGCGCGCTCGTTCAGCCAGCTTTCGATGACCATGAAGGCGCCGGCCATGGTGAAGCCGGTGAAGGCGCGCAGCGCAATCCAGACGGTTTCCTCGACGACCAGGCCGGTCAGCAGCGCAATGATGGCGCCAATGGCGGCGAAGGTGCCGAAGGCGCGCACATGGCCGGCCCGGCGCACGATGCGCGGCGCGAAGAAGCAGCCGGCGACGAAACCGCCCGCCCAGGCCGTGCCCATCAGGCCGAGCGAGGTGGTCGAAAAGCCCTCCACCTGTCCGCGCAGGGGCAGCAGAAGCCCGTGCAACCCGGAGGCGGCCAGCAGGAAGGCGGTTCCGCGAAGCAGGGAAAGGATCGGGCGGTAGGCTGCGAGCATCGATTCGGTCCGTTACGGAAGGCCGCAGGATCGTCGGCCGGGCGTCACCTGACAACAGGTCGTTTCGGGCTTTTCGGCGGCGGGCGCCGCCGGTGCGGCGTTCAGCGACGGAACAGGGCCTCGGCGGCCGACTTGGTGGTGTCCTTGGCCTTCAATTCGGCCTCCAGCCGGGAAATCTCGACGCGCAGGAGCGCGATGCGCTCGTTTAGTTCCCCGACCGACAGGAGCGACAGGTCCTGGCCTATTTCGTGCCGCGCCGGCTTCTTGCGGGGCTCGTCGTCGAAAACCGCCATGTCTGGCTCCTCCGTTGCCGATTTTTGCCGTTGGGCATTGATCCCGAGGGGCAGAGCATACATAGCGCAGGAGCGGGGATGCAAATAGCCGGCGAACGCTGGACGAGACGGAGAGCTTGACCATGGCGAACGAAACCCTTCCGACGAAGATGCATGCAGTCGCCATCTCGATGCCCGGCGGACCGCTGGTGTTGAAGCAGGAACGGCGCAACGTGCCGAAGCCCGGTGCGGGCGAAATCCTGATCCGGGTCCATGCCGCCGGCGTCAACCGGCCGGACGTGCTGCAGCGCAAGGGCGCCTATCCGCCGCCGCCCGGCGCTTCCGATCTTCCCGGCCTCGAGGTCGCGGGCGAGGTGGCGGCACTGGGCGAGGGCACGGCGCGCTGGCGCGTCGGCGACCAGGTCTGCGCGCTGACCCCGGGGGGCGGCTATGCCGAATATGTCACGGTGCCGGGCTCCAACGCCTTGCCGCTGCCGCCCGGCTTCACCTATTCGGAAGCCGCTGCCGTGCCCGAAACCTATTTCACCGTCTGGCACAACGTGTTCGAGCGCGGCGCGCTGAAGGCCGGCGAGACGCTGCTGGTGCATGGCGGCACGTCAGGCATCGGCACCACGGCGATCCAGCTTGCGTCGGCCTTCGGCGCCCGCGTCCTCGCCACGGCCGGCAATGCCGAAAAATGCGAGGCCTGCCTGAAGCTCGGCGCCGAACGGGCGATCAACTATCACGAGGAAGACTTCGTCAAGGCGGTCAAGGAGGCCACGGACGGCGCGGGCGCGAACGTCATCCTCGACATGGTCGGCGGCGACTATGTCAACCGCAACTACAGCGCGGCAGCGGTGGAAGGGCGGATCGTGCAGATCGCCACACAGGCGGGGGCGGTCGCCAGCGCGGACTTCTCCAAGCTGATGGTCAAGCGGCTGGTCCATACCGGCTCGACGCTCAGGCCGCGCACCGCCGAGTTCAAGGGCGAGGTGGCCGCCGCGCTGGAGGCGCAGGTTTGGCCGCTGCTCGCCACGCGCAGGGTGGCGCCGGTGCTCGACATGATCTTCCCGCTCAAGGAAGCCTGGCGTGCGCATGAGCGCATGGAGGAGGGCGAGCATATCGGCAAGATCGTCCTCGACGTCGGCTGAACGTCCACTCAAAACTAGGCCGGAAATGCGTTTCCCGAAAGCCGGGAAACGCCCGGCTGGCGGGCGTTTCGCAGCATTTACGATTCATTTATGTTGCAATGCACAAAAGCATTGCTGTTATGCAAAAGCGTCTGTTCATTTTTCGGGCGGCACAGCCTATCTGAGCGTCATCGAATTCACATTCCGAACGCACAGACTGGAGAAAGAAAATGAACCTGATCCGCAGCTACAAGAACTGGCGCCGTTACAACCAGACCGTCCGCGAACTGAGCCGCCTCAATGCGCGCGAGCTGGACGATCTCGGCATCAACCGTTCCGACATCGAGCGCGTCGCCCGCGCCGCGCTCTAACCAAGGCGCATGTATTCATCCCGAAACCGGCCGCCGTTTTCGGGAGACATGAACCGAGAGTAGAAAGAACCGAAGACTGGCGCGCCATCCCGGCCTGCGCCGCCGGTTCCGAGCCCGCCGGACCAGTCCGGCGGGTTTTGTTTTGGGCGAATGCTCGTCGGCTGTTGGCCGGCGACCTGCTCCCCCGCCCCCTGCGAAAGCCCGGCCTTGCGACCGCGACCCGGCCGGACGTGCCGATGTGCATCGTCTTCGGGACGATGGCCCGGAAATTCTTGCCCCTGCGGCCGAACGCGTCTATATAAGCCTCGATTTCCCATACTGGTGGCTTCAAAACCACCGCCCGCGTCGGGAACGCGGGCGAACGAGAAGGAATTTTCGATGGCCAACACGCTGCTGATGCCCAAGGCGACCGCCGTCTGGCTGGTCGACAACACCGCGCTCTCCTTCGACCAGATCGCGCAGTTCTGCTCGCTGCACCCGCTCGAGGTGAAGGCGATCGCCGACGGCGAATCCGCGCAGGGTATCAAGGGCATGGACCCGGTCATCACCGGCCAGCTCACCCGCGACGAGATCGCGCGCGGCGAGAAGGACATCAACTATCGCCTGAAGCTCTCCGAGCCCAAGGTGCGGGTGCCGGAATCCAAGCGCAAGGGGCCGCGCTACACGCCGCTGTCGAAGCGCCAGGACCGGCCCAACGCCATATTGTGGCTGGTGCGCAACCATCCCGAACTGAAGGACGCGCAGATCTCGCGCCTCGTCGGCACCACAAAGTCGACCATCGAGCAGATCCGTGGCCGCACGCACTGGAACGCGGCCAATCTCGTGCCGATGGACCCGGTGACGCTGGGCCTCTGCTCGCAGATCGATCTCGACCTCGAAGTGCAGCGCGCCTCGCGCGGCCGCGAGCAGGCGCAGCCGGTTGCCGGCGATACGTTGCTGCCGGCTTCGCTAACGGAGCGTTTGACGCCGGAAGCCGCGAAGACGCGCGACGAAGAGGAAGAACTGGACGCCGACGCCGTCTTCGCAAAGCTTTCCGCCCTGAAGGGCAAGCACGAAGACGACGAGGAAGAATAGGCGGCCGGTACGGTGGCTAGGCGAAGCTTGTTTCGGTTGCGGGAACGCCGGTCTCGGTGACCGGCCGCTTCCTCAGGGCATTCCCGCTTTCTTCGAAACGCGAAAACGCTCCATTCCTTTGTTCCTAGGCATTTCCGAGCGGAAAACCGCCACGCGTTTTTTCCTGGAAATGCTCCGGTCGCTTCAGGCGCCGCGGGCGGTCGGCCCCATGCCATAGGCTTCGCTGCGCTCGACGGCACGATAGAAATCCGCAAGCTGCTTGCCGCGCTCCGGCTTGAAGGTGTGGCCGGCGATGACGACCGAGGAAATGCGGTCGATGCGGAAGGCGCGGAAATCGCCGCGCATCTCGCACCAGGCGATCAGCGTCCACACCTTGCCCCAGAACCACAGGCCAAGCGGGCGGATGTCGCGCCTGGTGCCGCGCCCGGCCTCGTCGTTGTAGTCGATGGTCAGCACCTGCCGCTTCTCGACCGCGCGCTCGATCAGGTCGATGGCCTCGCGCGCCGCATCGCTCACCACCCACATGGGCGTGTGGATTTCGGTGCGGGCGATGCGGTCCTTTTCCGCATCGGGCAGCACGGCGCCGATCTTGACCAGCGCCTCGTCGGCGGCCCGCGCCATCGCCGCGCCGCCGAAGGCGCGCACCATGCGCGCGCCGGCCACCAGGGCCACGATCTCGTCACGTGTGAACATCAGCGGCGGAAGGTCGAAACCCTCCCTCATCATGTAGCCGACGCCCGCCTCGCCGTCGATCGGCACCCCGGTCGATTGCAGGTCGGCAATGTCGCGGTAGATGGTGCGTTCGGAAACCTCGAGCCATGCCCCTAGCTTCTGTGCGGTGACCAGCCGGCCGCCGCGCAAATGCTGGACGATCTGAAAAAGCCTGTCGGCGCGTCGCATCGTATTCCTCCGGCAAGCAAGTGCGAGACCGGACGGAAGCACAAACCTCCATCAGATCTCTCATGAGCTACCAGCCCCTCGTCCCGAGCTTATCGCATGATCCTCCTGACAGCATAGTGTCAGGAGACGGCACCGTATTCCCTGGCGAACAGCGCCCGCATTTCAGCCAGTTGCCCGCGCTGATCGGGAAGCAGCGCGCGGAGGAACTCGATCGCGAAGGTGCCGGGGGCCGATCCCGGCGCGGACACGATCCTGCCGTCCGTTACCGCGTGCGTCACGTCGCGGTAGTGCGCAGCGCCCGCATAATTCGGGAGATGCTTCAGGATCCAGTCGCGGCCATTGCTGGTGTGGCCGGCGTTTTCGAACAGGCCGGCGCGGGCCAGCGCCAGCGTGGCGCCGCAGATGCCGCCGACGATCCCGCCGCGCCGCGCCACGGCCTTGAGCAGGGCGGAAACGTCAGGGGCCTCTTGCGTGGCCCAGGTGTCGGAGCCGATGACGGCGAGCGCGTCCAGGTCCTCGTTGACGGAGGGATCGGCCGAACGGTCGGGGATCAAGCGCAGGCCGGCCATGGAAGTCACCGGTTGTCCGTCCGGCGAGAGGGAGACGACTTCCGCGCCGAACCAGTCCACGGCGGAAGCGGCCAGCAGCCCGTATTCCCAATCGGCGAAGCCGGGAATGAACAGGACTCCGATCTTCCTGCGTCCAGCCATGTCGCGTTCCTTCTGCTGCGGGATAGGGCTTCTATCTGGGCATCGCCGCGCGATTGTCCAAGCGCCGGCGCGCAAATATCAATGCCTGGAACTCTCGCGCTCGGCATTACGGTCCGGCCAGCCGATGTCGGCGCGAACATGTGCCGGCAAGGAGTTCAGCAGGCGTTCCGTGCGGATCTCGTTGCGGATCGTGCGCACCTTGCCGGCATAGGTCGTCAGCAACGTGAAAACGGCGAAACGGGTCATTGCAGCCTCCTCTCGGTTGACAGGAGGCATCATCGCATACCCCTGCTGACAGCAGCCCGTCAGGAGCGGGAAGGGGCGGTCAGATGCCGATGCCGCGCGCCTTCAGCGCCGCGATGATCTCGTCCAGTATGGCCGGATCGTCGATGGTTGCCGGCAGCTTCCATTCCTCTTTGTCGGCGATCTTCTGCATGGTGCCGCGCAGGATCTTGCCGGAGCGTGTCTTGGGCAGGCGCTTGATCGTCACCACCGTCCTGAAGGCGGCGACCGGGCCGATCCTGTCGCGCACGAGCCCGATGGCTTCCTGCTCGATCTCGGTGCCGTCCCGTGAGACTCCGGCGTTCAGCACCACGAAGCCGAGCGGCACCTGGCCCTTCATGGGGTCCGCCACGCCGACCACGGCGCATTCGGCCACGTCCGGGTGTTCGGCCAGCACCTCCTCCATCGCCCCGGTCGAAAGCCGGTGGCCGGCGACGTTGATGATGTCGTCCGTGCGGGCCATGACGAAGAGATAGCCGTCCGCGTCAAGTATGCCGGCGTCGGCGGTCTTGTAACAGCCCGGGAACTCCTCGAGATAGGCCTGCCTGAACCGGCTGTCCGCGTTCCACAGCGTGGGCAGGCAGCCGGGCGGCAGCGGCAGCTTCAGCACGACATTGCCCAGCGTGCCGCGCGGCACCTCATGGCCGGCATCGTCCAGCACGCGGATGTCGTAGCCCGGCATCGGCACGCCGGGCGAGCCGTATTTCACCGGCAGCATGCCGAGCCCTACCGGGTTATGGGTGATCGGCGCTCCGGTCTCGGTCTGCCACCAGTGGTCGATGACCGGGACGCCGAGCGCCCGCTCCGCCCATTTGACGGTTTCCGGATCGGCCCGTTCCCCTGCCAGGAACAGGGTGCGGAACTTCGACAGGTCGTATTTCGCCACGAATTCCGCCTTGGGGTCCTGGCCCTTGATGGCGCGGAAGGCGGTCGGTGCGGTGAACAATGCCGCCACGCCATGGTCGGAAATCACCCGCCAGAAGGTGCCGGCGTCGGGCGTGCCCACCGGCTTGCCCTCGAACATCATGGTGGTGCAGCCGGCCAGCAGCGGCGCATAGACGATATAGGAATGGCCGACCACCCAGCCGACATCGGAAGCGGCCCAGAACACCTCGCCCGGCTTCACGCCGAACTCGTTCTCCATCGACCAGTGCAGCATGACCATATGGCCGCCATTGTCGCGCACAACGCCCTTGGGCTGGCCGGTCGTGCCGGAGGTATAAAGCACATAGAGCGGATCGGTGGCGGCGACCGGCACGCAATCGACATTGGCGCCCGCCGCCTTCTCGCGGGCCACGGCATCGGCGTAGTCGATATCGCGGTCCGGCGTCAGGTCGCAGCGCAATTGCTCGCGCTGGAGGATCAGGCAGCGATCGGGCTTGTGGCGGGCAAGCTCTATGGCGCCGTCGAGCAAGGGCTTATAAGCGACGGTGCGGCCTGGCTCCAGCCCGCAGGAGGCCGACACGATCAGCTTCGGCCGGGCGTCGTCGATGCGGGTCGCCAGTTCGCGCGCTGCAAAGCCGCCGAACACCACCGAATGCACCGCGCCCAGCCGCGCGCAGGCCAGCATGGCGATAGCCGCTTCCGGCACCATGGGCATGTAGATGATGACGCGGTCGCCCTTCGCCACGCCCTGATTGCGCAGCACGGATGCCAGCGCCACCACCTCGCGCCGCAGTTCGGCGAAGGTGAACCTCCGCACCGTTCCGGTCATGGCGCTGTCGTGGATCAGGGCGAGCTGGTCGGCGCGGCCGGCTTCCACGTGGCGGTCGACCGCGTTGTGGCAGGTGTTGCACAGCGCGCCGGGGAACCAGCGGCCATAGACGCCGTCCTTCGGTTCGAAGACCTTATCGAAGGGGCGAAACCAGTCGATCGCGCCGGCGGCTTCGGCCCAGAATGCCTCGGGGTCGCTTTTCCAGGCCGCATAGACCTCGTGATAGCGTGAAGCCATGGCCGTTCCTCCCGTCGCATGCTCGCTTCCGGGATTCTTAGCGCCTGTGCCGGATCGCCGTCCATCTTACCATGGTCGCAGGCCGGGCGCGGAACCTTTGACAGCGCGCCGCGGGGCTGCTCAAAGGCGGTTCATGTCGAAGCTCCTCGCGCTGCTCATCCTTGCCGTCATGGCCATCCAGATCGTCAAGCCGCTCGGCGTGCCGGGGCTGAGGCGGCGCCGCGATTTCTGGAAGCTCGCCGTGATCGCGCTGGCGGCCATCTCGCTCACCGCCGTGCTCGGGCACGACTGGTAGCGCCGGCCTATCGGGAGACTCGCCGTTCGTTCAGCGGCAGCAGCTTTCCCGAATCTCCTCCAGCCCCTCGTACTCGTCGTGCAGGCGCATCCAGCTCATCATGCCGCGGCTGTCCTCGTTGCGGCCCTTCGGGGTCAGGTCGAGATAGTGATACGCGCCGATCAGCGCGTCGCCGCCACGGGCCCGCACCATGAAGGTGAGATAGATGTTGCCAGCCTCGTCCCTGTAGAACACGCTGGCGCCCGGAAGCTCCCGGCTTTGCAGCGGGCGTGCCTCGAAATTATAGGTCGTGTCGCCTTCCGCGATCTGGCGGTCCGTGAACGAGACTTGCATGTCGAAGTTGAAGTCGCTGGCGTAGGACGATACCCAGTCGAACTTCCAGCCCATGCGGCGCTTGTAGGGCAGCAGCTCGCTCAACGGAGCGCGCGAGACCACGACCAGCGAGACGTCGTGATGGCGGATATGCTGTTCGGCGCCGTCGATGTGGTCGGCCAGGAAAGCACAACCGGGGCAACGGTGGCTGTTTCCGGGACCCTGCATGAAATGGTAGACGATCAGCTGGCCCCTGCCCTTGAACAGATCGGCCAGCCGTTTCGGTCCCTGCTCGGTCTCGAAGACGTAGTCCTTGCGCATCTTCAGCCAGGGCAGTTCGCGCCTTTCGGCGGCAATGGCGTCGCGCAGGCGGGTCAGTTCCTTCTCGCGTGCCAGATGTGCCTTGTGGGCGGCAAACCATTCCTCCTGCGAGACGACGCGGTTGTTCGGCATGTCGGTTTCTCCCTTGCTTCACGACAAGGACGCCCTGAACGGACGGATACCGACATTTCCGCGGGAATTTTTGCCGCACAATAAAAACCCGGGCGCGAGAGCCCGGGTTCGTGAGGAGACCGGCGCGGAAATGCCGATCGGATGGCCTTGAGGCCGACGCCTTCTGCGGCGCGAGCTATTCCTTGACGCTGGACGCCTGGAAAATGCTGTCGATCGCCGAAACCAGCGCGGCGTTGAATTCGGCGTCGCTCTGCTGCGCCGTCAGTCCTTCGGTCAGCGCGCGCGAGAAGGAAGCGATCATGCCGACATTGTGCCTCAGCTTGTCGTTCGCCTCGTCGCGGGAATAGCCGCCGGACAGGGCGACCACGCGCATGACGCGGGGATCGTCCACCAGCGGCATGTAGAGGTTTGGCTTCGTCGGCAGAGTCAGCTTCAGCATGACCTGCTTGCCGGCCGGCACCTCGTCGAGATGCTTGCGGATCTCGGCGAGCAGGATGTCCTCGGCTTGCGCCTTGTCGGGAATCGAGATGGTCACCTCCGGCTCGATGATCGGCACGAGGTCATGCGCGAGGACCTGCCTGGCGACCTCGAACTGCTGGGCGACGATCGCCGCGATGCCTTTCGGGTTCGCCGCGTCGATGACCGAGCGTTCCTTGGTGCCGAAGATTCCCTTCGCCACGGCGCGCTTCAACAGCGCGTCGAGGTCCGGCATCGGCTTCATCAGCTTGACGCCGTCCTTCTCCTCCGCCAGGCCCTTGTCGATCTTCAGGAAAGGCACCACGCGGCGCCTCTCCCACAGATATTGCGCGGTCGGCGTGCCGTCGATGTCGCGGTCCATGGTCTGCTCGAACAGGATCGCACCCATGACCTTGTCGCCGGTGAAGGCTGGCGACTTGATGATGCGCGTGCGCATCTGGTGAACGAGGTCGAACATTTCCGCGTCATTCGACCAGGCGCTTGCGTCGATGCCGTAAAGCTTGAGCGCCTTCGGCGTGGAGCCGCCCGACTGGTCGAGCGCCGCAATGAAGCCGGCCTTGTGTGCGGCCTGGGCGGCCATGTCCTTGTTCATCTCATTCTCCCAAAGTGGACTGATTTCCAAATCCAATACATCAAGCTGCGCTCTAGAGCATTTCGCGGCAAGGTGAAATCACCTTGCCTCATGGAAACATGCCCGCGCCCGACCGAACTGTCCTGGCGCCGGCATGTTCGAGGCAGGCCTCAAGCCTTCAGCACGTCCACGCCGGGCAGCGGCTTGCCTTCCATCCATTCCAGGAAAGCGCCGCCGGCGGTCGAGACGTAGGTGAAGTCGTCGGCCACGCCGGCATGATTGAGCGCCGCCACCGTATCGCCGCCACCGGCCACCGAGACCAGCTTGCCCGCCTTCGTGCGGGCTGCCGCGTGCCTAGCCGCCGCCACCGTCGCCCGGTCGAAGGGCTCGATCTCGAAGGCGCCGAGCGGTCCGTTCCACACCAGCGTCGCGGCGCGGTCGATCCACTGGTTGACCGCTTCGACGGTCTTGGGGCCGACGTCGAGGATCATGGCGTCGGCCGGAACCTTATCGACCGCGACCGTCTCGCTGGCGGCGCCGGCCTTGAATTCGCGCGCCACCACGGCGTCGGAAGGCAGGATGATGGCGCAGCCCGACTGCGCGGCCTCGATCATGATCTGCTTGGCGGTGCCGGCCAGATCATGCTCGCACAGCGACTTGCCGACATCGGTGCCGCGGGCGGCGAGGAAGGTGTTGGCCATGCCGCCGCCGATCACCAGCGCATCCACCTTCTTCACCAGATTCATCAATAGGTCGATCTTGGTCGAGACCTTGGCGCCGCCGACGATGGCGATGACGGGCTTGACCGGGCTGCCGAGGCCTTTTTCCAGGGCGTTCAGCTCGGCCTGCATGGTGCGGCCGGCATAGGCAGGCAGGTGGTGCGCCAGCCCTTCGGTGGAGCAATGCGCGCGGTGCGCGGCCGAGAAGGCGTCGTTGACGTAAATGTCGCCATTGGCGGCGAGCGCCTTGGTGAATTCGGGATCGTTCTTTTCCTCGCCCTTGTGGAAGCGGGTGTTTTCCAGCAGCAGGATGTCGCCGTCCTTCATGCTCGCAACTGCGGCGGCCGCTTCCGCGCCGATGCAGTCGGCGGCAAAGGCAACCGGCTTGCCGATCATGGCCGACACGGTGTGGGCGATCGGGTCGAGCGAGAACTCCGGGGCAGGGCTGCCTTTCGGGCGGCCGAAATGCGCGAGCAGGATGACCTTGCCGCCCTTCTTCGACAGTTCGTCGATGGTCGGGATGATGCGCTCGATGCGTGTCGCGTCGCTGACCTTGCCATCGGTGACGGGAACGTTGAGATCGACGCGCAGCAGGACGCGCTTGCCGCGGATGTCGCCCATGTCGTCGAGTGTCCTGAAGCCGGCCATTTCCACCTCTTTCTCCAAAGTTGCCGGGACCATAGCGGCCGGCGCGTTCTATGCAAGGCCGCTCGGGCCCGGCCGCGAAAATCTGTCGCGGCGCCGTCAGGCCTCTCCGCCCGCCTTTTCCGCCGTGGTCATGGCGGGCGGGCCGCCCGT
The DNA here is from genome assembly GCF_032460275.1 of Mesorhizobium sp. SP-1A. Taxonomy (NCBI): domain Bacteria; kingdom Pseudomonadati; phylum Pseudomonadota; class Alphaproteobacteria; order Hyphomicrobiales; family Phyllobacteriaceae; genus Mesorhizobium; species Mesorhizobium sp. SP-1A. Next base: position 147,333 of record NZ_JAVXZD010000004.1, read on the forward strand.
CTCGTCCGAGGCGTGTTTCGGGCCGGCGGGGTGGCGCCATTTGCGTATGAGTTCTGCGATGCGGTCGCCGATCTCGCCCGCGCTCAGGAACACCGGCACTCGTGCCACGGGCGCGGTCGGCTCGAAGGACAGGCCGAGCGCGGTGATGCGGCCCTTGTCGTCGACGTCGCGCACGATCAGCTCGATCGGTCCGATCGGCACGCGATCGGCATATTCGGCATGGCCGTCCAGCCGCTCCACCACCAGCGCGCCGATGGTCAGCTTGCGCTCCTCCTCGGTCAGGCCGGGCGCATAGGCCTGTTCCAGCTCTTCGGCGGGGCGCGCGGGGTCGAGGGCGAAGGCGCCGAAGAATTCGGCATCCTCGGGTTCCACCACGGCGCGGCTGGCGAACAGCTTGTCGAGCAGGCGCGGATAGCGGTCGGGCACGAAGATGTAGACATTGTCGCCGGCCTGCAGCCGGCCCATGTCCTGGAAGCGCATGGAACGCCCCTCGCGCACCACCAGGGACGGCCTCGCCCAGCGCGGAATGCGCTCGCCCCGCGCCACCGGGCTGCCCGGCACGACGCGATAGGCCAGCAACTCGTGATGGGCGGAGCCCGGCAGTTCCAGCTCGACCTTGTCCAGCGGGCCCATGCGGGCGGGCACGATCAGGCCGAGGCGGCGCGCCAGCGGGCCGACGGTCCAGCCCTGCACGACAAGCGACACCAGCACCACGATGAAGGCCGTGTTGAAGATCAGCCGGCCGTGCGGCAAGCCGCCGAGCAGGGGCGTGATGGCCAGCAGGATGGAAACCGCGCCCCGCAGTCCGACCCAGGAGACGAAGGCCACCTCGGGACGCGGCAGGCGGAACGGCACCAGGCAAAGCCATACCGCCACCGGTCTTGCGAAGAAGGCCAGGAACAGGCCGAGCAGGATCGCCGGCAGCAGGATCACGGGAAATTGCGAGGGCGTGGCGAACAGGCCGAGGATCAGGAACATGATGATCTGCGCCAGCCAGGAGATGCCGTCCTGGAAGCGCTTCAGGGTGCTGACGGCGCGGATGTCGGAATTGCCGGCGACCAGGCCCGCCAGATAGACCGCCAGGAAGCCCGAGCCGCCGATGGCGCCGGCACCCGCAAAGACCATCAGCGACAGGGTCAGCACGAAAATGGGCAGCAGTCCCCGGTCGAGATTGAGCAGTTCGACCAGCCGCACGATGGCCATGCCGCCGACGATGCCGGCGGCCGCGCCGAGCCCCATGGTGACGACGAAGCCCAGGACAAGGTCCGCCACCAGCACCCTGGCTTCCGGATTGGCGCCGGCCGCGATGATTTCGACCAGCGTGATGACGAGGAAGATCGCGATCGGATCGTTGGTGCCGGATTCGACCTCCAGCGTCGAGCGCACGCGTTCGCGCAGGTTGATGTCGCCGGCGCGCAGCAGGAAGAACACGGCCGCGGCGTCGGTCGAGGCGACGGAAGCGCCGAGCAGGAAGGATTCCAGCCAGCTCAGGTCCAGCAGGTAGAAGGCGGCCGCGCCGAACAGGCCGGTGGTGAGGAGCACGCCGACCGTGGCGAGCGAAAGCGCCGGTGCTGCCGCCTGCCGCAGCACTTTCAGCGGCGTGCCGAAACCGGAATCGAACAGGATGACCGCCAGCGCCAGCGAGCCGGCGAAATAGGCGACGCGGGCATTGTCGAATTCGATGCCGAGGCCGTCGGCGCCGCTGGCCAGCCCGATGCCGAGGAAGAGCAGCAGCAGCGGGGCGCCGAAGCGGAAGGCGATCAGGCTCGAAAACGCGGCGGCCAGAACGAGGCCAGTGCCCACCAGCGTGACGAGATAGATCGCATGCTCCATCCAGGACGGCCCCTCTATGCCCCCGGGGTCATGATCCATCACTGGTCGAAATGGCGCAGATCCCGGATTTCCGCTTTAACGCAGAGTGGGGCGAAGACATGGCCGCCGCAAGCCGCGGCGACATTTTTTGCCCCGCCGGCCGGAATTTTCCGCGCAACCATGAAAGTCACCAAGAAAAAACGCCCGGCGAGGCCGGGCGTCTTGCGGTTTCGGCGGCTGACAGGCGGATGTCAGGCGATGGTCTTGCCCATGGCCACGGCCGTGTCGGCCATGCGGTTGGAGAAGCCCCACTCGTTGTCGTACCAGGACATGACACGGACGAGGTTGCCGTCGATCACCTTGGTCTGGTCCAGCGCGAAGGTGGAGGAGGCCGGGTTGTGGTTGAGGTCCACCGAGACCAGCGGCTCCTTGGTGTAGGCGAGGATGCCCTTGAGCGGGCCCTCGGAGGCCGCCACCAGCGCGGCATTGACCTCGTCCACGGTCACCGGCTTCTTCGACACGAACTTGAAATCGATGACCGAGACGTTCGGGGTCGGCACGCGGATCGACACGCCGTCGAGCTTGCCCTTCAGTTCCGGCAGCACCAGGCCGACGGCCTTGGCGGCGCCGGTGGAGGTCGGGATCATCGACATGGCGGCGGCACGGGCGCGGTAGAGGTCCTTGTGCATGGTGTCCAGCGTCGGCTGGTCGCCGGTATAGGCGTGCACCGTGGTCATGAAGCCCTTCTCGATGCCGAAGGCGTTGTTCAGCACCATGGCCACCGGCGCCAGGCAGTTGGTGGTGCACGAGGCGTTGGAGATGACGATGTGGTCCTTGCTGATCTTGTCGTGGTTCACGCCATAGACCACGGTCAGGTCGGCGCCGTCGGCCGGGGCCGAGACGATGACGCGCTTGGCGCCGGCCGCCAGATGCGCCGAAGCCTTCTCCTTCGAGGTGAAGATGCCGGTGCACTCGAGCGCGATATCGACGCCCAGTTCCTTCCAGGGAAGCTGGGCCGGGTCCTTGATGGCGGTGACCTTGATGGCGCCGCTGCCGATGGAGATGGTGTCGCCATCCACCTTCACTTCGTGCGGGAAGCGGCCGTGCACGCTGTCGTAGCGCAGCAGATGCGCGTTGGTCTCGACCGGGCCGAGATCGTTGACCGCGACCACCTGGATATCCTTGCGGCCCGATTCGTAGATGGCGCGCAGGATATTGCGGCCGATGCGTCCAAAGCCGTTGATGGCAACCTTAACCGTCATTTTTTGATTCTCCTGGGAGCGATACAGTCAATTCTTGTGCAGGCGCGCTTCGGCAGCCTTCGCCGCGGCTTCGGCGGTTATGCCGAAATGCGGGTAGAGCTTTTCGATCGGGGCGGATGCGCCGAAGCCCTTCATGCCGATGAAGATGCCGTCCGAGCCGATGATGGCATCCCAGCCCTCGCGCACGCCGGCCTCGATGGCCATCCTGATGCCGGCCTTGCCGAGCGTCTTCTCGCGATAGGCCTCGTCCTGTTCGGCGAACAGCTCGAAGCAGGGCACGGAGACGACGCGGGTCGGATGGCCGTGATCCTGAAGCAGCTTGCGGGCGCCGAGCGCGATCTCGACCTCGGAGCCGGTGGCGAAGATGGTGACCGCCGCCTCGCCGCCGTCGGCGGCCGCCAGCTCGTAGGCGCCCCTGCCGCAGAGGTTCTCCTCGACATAGTCGGCGCGCAGCGCCGCCAGGTTCTGCCGGCTGAGCGCCAGCGTCGACGGCGTCTTCTGGTGCTTCAGCGCAAGCTGCCAGCATTCCGCCGCTTCCATCGCGTCGGCCGGCCGGAACACCATATGGTTGGGAATGGCGCGGAGCGCCGCCAGATGCTCGACCGGCTGGTGGGTCGGGCCATCCTCGCCGAGACCGATGGAATCATGGGTCATGACGAAGATCGAGCGGATGCCCATCAGCGAAGCCAGCCGCATGGCCGGGCGGGCGTAATCGGAGAAGCACAGGAAGGTGCCGCCGTAAGGGATGATGCCGCCGTGCAGCGCCAGCCCGTTCATGGCAGCGGCCATGCCGTGCTCGCGGATGCCGTAGTGCACGTAGCGCTGGCCGTAGTCGAGCGGGGTGATGTTCTTGGTCTGGCTGGTCTTGGTGTTGTTGGAGCCGGTGAGGTCGGCGGAGCCGCCGATCGTCTCGGGCACGATGCCGTTGATGACCTCCAGCGCCATCTCCGACGACTTGCGGGTGGCCACCTTTGGCTTGTCGGCGGCCAGCTTCTTCTTGTAGTCGGCGATCGCCGCGTCGAAGCCGGCGGGCAGGTCGCCCTTCATGCGGCGTTCGAATTCGGCGCGCAACTCGGGCTCGGCCTTGGCAAGGCGCGCTTCCCAGTCGGAGCGGGCCTTGGCGCCCTTGCCGCCCGCTTCACGCCAGGCGCCGAGGATGTCGGCCGGAACCTCGAAGGGCGGCGAATCCCAGTTGAAGAATTTGCGGGCGCCGGCGATTTCCTCGGCGCCGAGCGGCGAGCCGTGCGCCTTGGCGGTGCCGGCCTTGGTCGGCGCGCCGAAGCCGATCGTGGTGCGGCAGGCGATCAGGCTCGGCTTGTCGGAATGGCGCGCCGCCTCGATGGCGACCGCGATCGCCTCGGGGTCGTGGCCGTCAACCAGCGTCGCGTCCCAGCCGGAAGCGCGGAAGCGGGCGAGCTGGTCGGTGGAATCGGCCAGCGACACCGGACCGTCGATGGAGATGTCGTTGTGATCCCAGAAGACGATCAGCTTGTTGAGCTTGAGGTGTCCGGCCAGCGTCAGCGCTTCCTGGGAAACGCCTTCCATCAGACAGCCGTCGCCCGCCAGCACATAGGTATAGTGGTCCATCAGGTCGTTGCCGAAGGCGGCGTTCATGATGCGCTCGCCCAGCGCGAAGCCGACCGAATTGGCGAAGCCCTGGCCGAGCGGGCCGGTCGTGGTCTCGATGCCGGTCGCATGGCCGTATTCGGGATGGCCTGCGGTCCTGGAGCCGAGCTGGCGGAAATTCTTGATTTCCTCGATGGTCATGTCCTCGTAGCCCGTCAGGTAGAGCAGCGAGTAGAGCAGCATCGAGCCGTGGCCGGCCGAGAGGATGAAGCGGTCCCGGTCGGGCCAGTGCGGGTTCTTCGGGTCGTATTTCAGGAAGCGGGTAAACAGCACCGTGGCGATGTCGGCGCAGCCCATGGGCAGGCCGGGGTGGCCGGAATTGGCCTTTTCGACGGCGTCCATGGACAGAAAGCGGATCGCATTGGCCATCCGGTCATGTTGTTCGCGCGAGGGCATGGTTCCTCCAGGTAAGGTGAGGGGCTGGGAGAGCCTTCAAAAGGTGCGCGACACATAGCAGGAGGGCGCTTCGAGTCAACAAATCGCTGCTTTTTCACCGTTCGACGCGGATGAACGGCGATTGGCCCGGCGCCCGACAGAGGTCGGCGACGGCTCCCAGTGTAGCGTTTGCGGGGGACAGCGCGAGTGCTTTGTTGACGCATGGTTCAGGCGCCGCCTAATGTTTTGATGGTAACGCGTTCTGATCGCGAACCGATTCGGTGATGGGCGGGGTGCAGGACAAGAACCATGACCGGGGACACGACGCTCAAGGAAGTGATCGCCAGGCTGGGCGGAGCCATAGAGAGCCTTGAAAATGCCGTCGCGGCACGGCTCGAGCACGAGCGCGACTATTCCGAGGCCGAGGCCGAGGTGCAGCGCATGAATGCCGACCGCTCGCGGCTGGCGCAGGAACTCGACAATTCCGAAGCGCGGGCCGAACGGCTGGAAGACGCCAACAAGGAAGTGTCGCGCAGGCTGGTGACCGCGATGGAGACCATCCGCGCGGTGCTCGACAGGTAGGAGCCTCACCATGGCGCAGGTCACGGTTTCCATCGACGGCAAGCAGTACCGCATGGCCTGCGACGAGGGTCAGGAGGAGCACCTCATCGACCTCGCGGAGCGCTTCGACCGCTATGTCATGCACCTGAAGGATTCCTTCGGCGAGATCGGTGACCAGCGGCTCACCGTCATGGCCGGCATCATGGTCATGGACGAACTGACCGAGCTGCAGAAGCGCATCAAGGGCATGGAGAGCGAGGTGCAGACCCTGCGCAAGACCCGCGACGATGCTCTGAACAAGGCCGACAAGAACGACCAGGCGCTGACCGGGGCGCTCGGCGCGGTGGCCCAGCGCATCGAGGACCTCGCCGAAAAGCTGAGCGTGCGGCCAAACTCCGGCTGATTGATCCCGGCCGCGCCGTCATGGCGCGGCGAACGTCCGGCGAAATCGCTTGCGGCCCTCCTTGCAGGCGGATTTAATGTCCCCGATCCAGCAAGCCCGCAAAGGCTGCGCCTGCCGTTGGCCGGCGCAATCGGCGGCACGCTGCAACGCAGGAAGGGAAAGACCATGAGCCTTCGCATCAACGACACGGCCCCGGATTTCACTGCCGAGACGACCGAGGGGCCGATTCATTTCCATGAGTGGATCGGCGACGGCTGGGCGGTGCTGTTCTCGCATCCCAAGAACTTCACGCCGATCTGCACCACCGAACTGGGCACGATGGCGGGGCTGGAAGGCGAGTTCAGGAAACGCAACGTCAAGATCATCGGCATCTCGGTTGACCCGGTGGAGAGCCACCGCAAGTGGAAGGCCGACATCGAGAAGGCCACCGGCAACGCGGTGCACTACCCGATGATCGGCGACCGCGACCTCAAGGTCGCCAAGCTCTACGACATGCTGCCGGCCGGCGCGGGCGACACCTCCGAAGGGCGCACGCCGGCCGACAACGCCACGGTGCGGTCGGTGTTCGTCATCGGCCCGGACAAGAAGATCAAGCTCATCCTGACCTACCCGATGACGACGGGGCGCAATTTCGCCGAGATCCTGCGCGCCATCGATTCCATCCAGCTCACGACGAAATATCCGGTCTCCACGCCCGCGGACTGGAAACCGGGCGAGGACATCGTCATCGCCGGCTCGGTGTCGGACGAGGAGGCCACCAAGCGCTTCGGCGCCTTCGAGGCCATCCTGCCTTACCTGCGCAAGGCCAAGCAGCCGTCTGGCTGACGTATCCCGGAACAATTTTCGGTCTCAGGCGAGCCTGCGGCAACACGGTTCTTGACTGGCGGCGTTCTGCGCACGACCATGCTCCGATCAAGCAGTCACGGAGAAAATCATTTCCCGTGACTGCCAGCGGAGAGGGGAGCTGGAAGTGGACGTTTCGACTGCTCGGCCCATGGTCACCGGCTTCTATGACAAGCCGACGGGATCGATCCAATATGTCGTTGCGGACCCGGTCACCCGACATTGCGCCATCATCGATCCCGTGCTCGACTTCGACGAGAAATCGGGCGCGACCGGCACCGCCAACGCCGATGCGCTGCTCGACTTCATCAAGGAGCAGGAATTCACGCTCGAGTGGATCCTGGACACCCATCCCCATGCCGACCATTTCTCGGCCGCGTATTATCTGAAGCAGAAGACTGGCGTTCCGACCGCCATCGGGGCGCGCGTCACGGACGTCCAGAACCTCTGGAAGGTGATCTACAACTGGCCCGATTTCCCGGCCGACGGCTCGCAATGGGACCGGCTGTTCGCCGACGGCGAGAGCTTCTCGATCGGCCGGCTGCCGGTGCGGGTCATACATTCGCCGGGACATACGCTCGCGTCCATCACCTATGTCGTGGGGGATGCCGCCTTCATCCACGACACGCTGTTCATGCCCGACAGCGGTACGGCGCGCGCGGATTTTCCGGGCGGCAGCGCCGCGCGGCTGTGGCGTTCGATCCAGGATATTCTGGCGCTGCCCGACGAGACGCGTCTGTTCACCGGCCACGACTATCAGCCGGACGGACGCGAGGCGCGCTGGGAAAGCACGGTGGCGGAGCAGAAGGCGACGAACAGCCATATGTCCACCTGCCGTTCGGAAGCGGAGTTCGTCGCGGTGCGCGAGGCGCGCGACAGGACGCTGCCGATGCCGCGCCTGATCCTGCATGCGCTGCAGGTCAACATCAATGGTGGGCGCCTGCCCGAGCCGGAGGCCAACGGCCGCCGGTACCTGAAGTTTCCGTTGAACGCCTTGTAAGCAAGGCACGCATCCTCTTCCGACAGGGCCAATCGCGAGTCGTCAGGGCAGCGCGTGCAACCTCTCCATGCCCCGTGCATTGATCTTGCGCGAGGGACGAAATCGAAGTTGGAGACGTTCCATGAGAAAACTGCTCGCCATCGCGGCTGCCGCACTGCTTGCCAGCGGCTCCTTTGCTTTCGCCCAAAGCTCCTCGTCCGGCCAGAGCGGCCAAACCACGATGCCCAAACCGTCAACGAATTCGATGTCCGACACATCCGTGGTCACGGGCGCAAAGGTGGACACTCCCACCTTTATTAAAACCGTTCCAAGCGCCAACGAATTCGAGATCCGGTCGTCGGAAATGGCGTTGAAGAAGGCTTCCGGTGCCGATGTAAAGAAATTCGCCAGGCAAATGGTCAAGGACCACACCAAGGCCGGCAAGAACTTCAAGGCCGCGCTCAAGAAGGTCGAGTCGGCATCGGCCGATGCCAACCCGCCGCTGCAACCCAAGGAGCAGCAGATGCTGGACGAGCTCAAGGGCCTTTCAGGGGATCAATTCCAGGCGAAGTACATCGAAATGCAGACGCAGGCGCATGAGGAAGCCGTGGCGCTTTTCAGCGGATATACGCATTCCGGTGACAATCCGGCGCTGAAGGAGTTCGCCAAGAAAACGCTGCCCACGCTCAAGATGCACGAGAAAATGATCAAGGAAGTGGGCGCGTCGCACAAGGGCTGATCGCGGCATTTCCATCGAGCAGTAGCCAGGCAAGGCCACAAAAGAAAGCGGCGCCGGAAGATCCGGCGCCGCAGTCGTCTTCAATTCGGGTCGGCGCTTAAGCGGCCGGCTGCGCCTCTATGGTGCGCAGGGCCTGCGCCTGCTTCTTGGCGGCGGCTTTCACCGCATCCTGCACCTTCTCGAAGGCGCGCACCTCGATCTGGCGCACGCGCTCGCGGCTGATGTCGAACTCGCCGGACAGTTCTTCCAGCGTCAGCGGCTCTTCGGCCAGACGGCGCGCCTCGAAGATGCGGCGCTCGCGGTCGTTGAGCACCGACATGGCGCCCGCCAGCATGTTGCGGCGGTTGTCCAACTCGTCCTGCTCGATGAGCATCTGCTCCTGGCTGTCGTGGTCGTCCACCAACCAGTCCTGCCACTCGCCGGACTCACCTTCGCTGGCGCGGATGGGCGCGTTCAGCGAGGCATCGCCGGACAGGCGGCGGTTCATCGACACCACCTCCTCCTCGGATACGTTGAGGCGGGTGGCGATCTCGGCGATCTGGTCGGGCTTCAGGTCGCCCTCGTCGAGCGCCTGGATCTTGCCCTTCACCTTGCGGAGATTGAAGAACAGCCGCTTCTGATTGGCGGTGGTGCCCATCTTCACCAGGCTCCACGAACGCAGGATGTATTCCTGGATCGAGGCCTTGATCCACCACATGGCATAGGTGGCCAGCCGGAAGCCGCGCTCCGGCTCGAACTTCTTCACGGCCTGCATGAGGCCGACATTGCCTTCCGAGATGACCTCGCCGATCGGCAGGCCGTAGCCGCGATAGCCCATGGCGATCTTGGCCACGAGCCGGAGGTGGCTGGTGACGAGCTTGTGGGCGGCATTGGTGTCGTCATGCTCCTGATACCGCTTGGCGAGCATGTACTCTTCCTGCGGCTGGAGCATCGGAAAGCGACGGATTTCTTCCAGATAGCGGGCCAGGCCGCCTTCCCCGGAAACGATGCTTGGTAGTGTCTGGGCCATTACAGCGCCCTCCCTCTTTGACGTGATGCCCCCGAAACGCGGCGGGCATATGACGCGGACGCCGAAGCGCACGTCCACGGAACCAGCTTATATAGGAACAAAACCGGAAAATATAGCGTTTGTTCAACTCGAAACAGTGTGTCACGGTAAAGTGAACAACGCCAGTCAGGTTTATTGAAGGACAGTTCAAAACTCGCGAAACGCCTGGACAAGCTCCGACATATCGCTTGGCATCGGGGCTTCGAACGCTATCGTCATATGGGTATCCGGATGCCGGAATTCAAGCAGGCGTGCGTGCAGAGCCTGGCGCGGGAAGGCTTTCACCTTTTCCCGCAACGGCTCGGGCAGGCGGTTGGCCTTGGTGCGGAAGGCCTGGCCGTAATCGGGATCGCCCACCAAAGGGTGGCCGATATGGGCCATGTGAACGCGGATCTGGTGCGTCCGGCCGGTCTCCAGCCGGCATTCAACCAGCGCGGCGTCGGCAAATTCCTTCCGGTCTTCGCCGAAACGTTCCTGCACGGTGAAGTGGGTGACGGCATGGCGGGCGTCGTCGCGGTGTTCCGGCACTACGGCGCGGCGCACGCGGTCGGAGGCGCGGCCGAGCGGAGCGTCGATGGTGCCGACGGCGCGCGAAGGAATGCCCCAGACCAGCGCGACATAGGCGCGCTTGAGGTCGCCTTCGCGGCCGTGATCGGCGAAGGCTTCCGAAAGGGCGCGGTGGGCACGGTCGGTCTTGGCTACCACCATGACGCCGCTGGTATCCTTGTCCAGCCGATGCACGATGCCTGGCCGCTTCACGCCGCCGATGCCCGACAGGCTCTCCCCGCAATGGTGGATCAGCGCATTGACCAGCGTGCCGGTCCAGTTGCCGGCGCCGGGATGCACCACCAGCCCGGCCGGCTTGTTGATGACGATGAGCGCGTCGTCCTCGTAGAGGATGTCGAGGGCGATTTCCTCGCCCTGCGGATCGGCCGGCTCGGGCTCGGGCAGGGCCACCTCGACACGCTCGCCGGCCGCGAGCTTGCGCTTGGCGCTGTCGGCGACATTGCCACCGATGCGCACGGCGCCCTGCTTGATGAGCGCCTGCACCCGGCCGCGCGAGAAATCCGGCGCCATCCGCGCCGCTAGCCATTGGTCGAGCCGAAGGCCAGCGGCGTCCGCGCCGGCTTCCAACACTATCAATCCTTGCCCGTCTTCGCTATCAGGTGCGCCCATCGAAACCGTTCCGGGATTTTCTCGCCCATGGCCAGGATGGACGAAGAGGAAGACAAGCCGCTCGACCCGCATGTCGAAAACGTGCGCCGGAAACTCGTGCGCTTCATGGCGGTCAATCTCGGCCTGCTTTTCCTTGCCCTTATGGTGGTGGGCGGCGCGCTTGTCTACAAGTCCCGCAGCGCCCGGGCGCCTGCGGCATCGCCAGCCGCTGAAATCCCGACCCCTGCCGGCGCCCCGCTGGCGGGCGACATCGTGCTGCCGGTGGGGGCGAAGATCATGTCGCAATCGCTGTCGGGCAACCGGGTCTCGATCGATGCCGAACTTGCCGATGGCGGCCGAACGATCTTCGTCTATGATTTCGCCGAACAGCGCATGGTCGGCCGCTTCGCCATCCGCAACCGCTGAAACAAGATCCCGGAAATTCCAGATCATGCGCCAGCAGGATGCAGAGGCCGGTTGGAGCGAAATTTCCGTAATTGGCTCCATCTGCTGCGGGAACTGATTTCGGCCTGTTGCTTTTCCGAATTCGGCAGTCTATATGGCGCCTCACGGCTGCGCCCATCGTCTAGCGGTCAGGACGGCGCCCTCTCACGGCGCAAACAGGGGTTCGATTCCCCTTGGGCGTACCAATCCTCCTTTTGCAGTCAAAGATTTCAATAAGTTATCTTCGGTTTCGCCTAACCCCTCTGGCTGGTTAGGCAATTTGATGTCGAAGGAATCCGCCATCTTCGTCATGGCGGCCATCGACAGGCGCTTCTGATCTGCCTCGCGGATATAGGTCATCACCTCGTTGATATTCTGGTGGCCCGTTATCGCCATGATTTCCGGCGCGCTTGCCCCAGCTTCCGCCAGACGTCGGCAAGCAGCCTTCCGCAAGCCGTGAGGCGATGCCTGTGCGGTTATCCCGGCGTCGGCAGCCGCTTCGGTAATGAAGCCGGTGAATGCCTTCTCCGAACGCGCCTTGCCGAAGCTCGTAATGATGAACGTCTCGTCCTTGCGCGGCCTGTCTTTGAGGAAGCGCCATAGCTCATCATGAATCGGGATGGATAGCTCGACGCCGGTCTTCTGCGCCGTGATCTCAATCCGTTTCCCGAATACATGCTTCCAGCCCACGCGAACCGCATCAGAACGGCGCAGGCCGGTGTAGAGCAGGATCTCGAAAGCCACCCGCTGCGGCGTGTCCCTCGCCCACTTGACGCGGAATGCCGCGATGTTCTGCTCGCTCCAGGTGCGATAGCCAACGGTCTTCTTGCGGACGCGCTTGGCCTCCTTGACGGGATTGGAGCGCGCCAACCCAGCGCCGATCGCGAACTCGAATAGCTGGCGGAGCCGTTTGCGCATGTGGATGGCCGCGCCGGGCTTTAGCTCGTCCAGCACGCGGTTGACGTCGACGGTGCCCATTCCAGCCAGCGGAAGGTGTCCATAGCCCTTGCGGAACCGCTCCAGCGTATTCCGATAGGTCTGCTGGGTGATGGGCGCCAGCGCGCGAAATTCGACGGACTGGTAGTATCGCCCGATCGCCGCCGATACCGAACCGGCAGGCGTCTGCGGGCTGACAGGCGCGCCCTCGCCTTCCATGGCCTTGTGGTAGGCAATCCAGAACGCTTCGCTGTACAGCGGGCCGGGAAGCACGATCTGCTTCTGGCCGGGGCGCCGCAGATAAATGCGAACCGTACCGTGGCGATCAGCGTAGGTGTTTACGTATCGGGGCTTGCGGTGTCTTGCCAATGTCTTTCCCATGCGGTCGCTTCAGGGGTGTTGTCGTTAGCGGGCGAAACGCCCGGCTTGCCGTCGAACAAAAAGTCGAGGTCGTGACGGTCGTAAATCTCAACGCCGAACATGCGGCGCGGCGCCGGGATTTCTCCCAGCGCACGCTGCTTGTCGAAATGGCTTGGTGATATGCCGAGGTACGCCGCAGCGGCAGCCCTGCGAAGGCCGCGCGGCGCGACGCCAATCGGCAGCGCACCACGGTTATCGTTGTCGGCGCGCATTTAAGATGCCATCGAGTGGATGGGTCGCGAGCGATGCCCAAAGACGATTCGGCGCTCCTTCTTCGCGATGTCTTTGTGGCCACTAACGTCGGCCCGACGAATCGCCGCTATCGTCTCGGCCGCGGAACCCGTAATCGTGTAAATATTGTGCACCCACCCGGTCTGCCAGTTGTAATCCGCGTCAGCCAATGCGCGCCTGACAATGGCGGGCAGTTTCTCGAAAATGGCGAAGTGATCCGGTTCGTACTCGCCATAATTCATGTTCACGTCGCGCTTCATCGCGGCCCCTCCATCATCGCCATGATGTAAGTCTCGGCGCCGATCTCGCGCAGTGCACCAAGCCTCAACCGTTCCGGCAGAACGCCCCATGCAGCGAAAAAATCCGACAGGACAAGCTCGTCATCTTCATTGGGTTGAATGGGCTTTGTCGCCTTTCGCCGTGCGGCCCTCATCGCCGCTTTAACTTCTGCTGCGGTATCCCATTCCGGCTCGGGCTTCTCGACTTTCTGACGCGCTGATCGAACCTCTGCGGCAATCGTGGACGTCTTCAACTTCTCACCCGCGGCGATGCGCTCCACCAGTCGCTCGCGAACATCATCCGGAACAGATGGAGCGGCGAGCTTCATCAGGTTCGTGGGCGAAGTCTGCGAAATAATTTCGCACCGATCGCCGAAAACTTCGGCCGATCGGATGAAAAGCTGCGCCAGCCTGACGCTGATGCCGCACTCGGACTCGCACCATTCGGCAAAGATGGCGAGTTTGACTGCTTGCCGTGCCTTCACGAGGTCGCGGCCGATCTCGATCATGTCGGCCGCCGTCCGCTTCAATCGCTTTCGGATGCCAACTGCGCATCGATGAAGGATGGCTGATGCGTCCGCGTCCATCGATGAATATGAAAAGAGATCCTTCACTGCTCCTCCTGTGGCCGGTGCTGTCAATATTCGGTACGTTTCATGTACCGGTCGTCAAGTGGCCCGCCGCCGTTGGCGCAGCGACGGGCCGGTCACTCTACGCGTTTGGCGCCGCGGAGCGTCCTAACAGGGCATGAGCCTGTAAGTGCCCACCCACTCTTTCCCATCCACTTCCTTCCAGTGGACAAGCCACCGCCCTTCGCCATCGAAAATAGCGCGGATGGCGCTGCGGCCTTTGATATTGTCCCGCATTCTGCAAGGCACGTTCTCCGTGTCGCGTTCGCCCAGGCCGGCGGCGCAAAGGCAGGGTTGGCGTTTCGCCTTTTTGGATTTGGTGGCGGCGGTTGCGTGGGCGTTCATTCGGGGTGCTCCTGTTGATTGATTCCGATAATGTTGATAGGAATATATCAATCTGGAATCATGTCAATAGGAAGCAATCATTTTGATTGAAAAGTATCAAGTCAGTGGTAGGCAGATTGCTGCCGGGCGCGCGCTAACCGGCCTTGATCAGAAAAAGTTAGCAGACGCCGCCCGCATTTCGTTGCCCACGCTAAGACGCATGGAGGCAAGTGAAGGACAAGCGGCTGGCCTGCCCAATAACGTGCTTGCGGTACGCGCTGCCCTCGAAACCGCCGGCGTAATCTTCATCGATAGCAACGGCGACGGGCCGGGGGTTCGGCTCAGAAAAGATTGACTCCTTTCCGACCAAGGCGCAGCATTCTCCGGGGTTAGGGGATGGGGGCAATGAAAGATCCGGAAGAATTACTCGTCTTTGGCAACGACCGTATTACAAGCCGACAGATCGACGAGCTAATTGGCCTTGCCCGCGGCCTCGTTGCCGACAGCCATATCAACCAGCAAGAGGTTGAATTTCTCCAGAAATGGTTGGCGGCAAATCTACATATCAGCGGCCAGCCGATTGTTCATACGCTCTACCGCCGAGTGAATGAGATACTTGCGGATGGTATTGTTGATGACGATGAAAAGGCTGAATTGCTCGATACGCTAAACCGATTTTCAAACCGTGATTTCGAGCTCGGCGAGGTTCTTAAATCAACGACTCTCCCACTGTGCAATCCGGCTCCCGAGATCGAGTTTGAAGAGCACCGCTTCTGTTTCACTGGCACCTTCAACTTTGGACAACGGAAAGACTGTGAGCGCGCCGTAGAGAACCGGGGCGGCGTGACCGGCAGTATTACGCAGAAGACCGATTATCTAGTGATCGGGATTTACGCGACCGACTCGTGGAAGCACTCGTCCTTTGGAAATAAAATCCTAAAGGCGGCCGAGTTGCGAGATGCAGGCTATCCGGTGCGGATCGTGAGTGAGGAGCATTGGGTGAAGCATCTGTAGCACTGGTCGTTAGGATTGCGTGGTGCATGTAACGGAGTCTTCGTACTAAGCAGCCTCCACCGCCACACCCAACTGCCACGGCGCCGCCAGCCGCACATAGCCGCCGGGCTTTTTCGTTGACTCCCTCTCCCCCCGCCGCCGCGACGATAACGGCGTATTGAGCTACTCATGACGTCCAAGCCGATCCTGCTCTATGGGCTAACTCCTGCGCAGATCGCGCTCATTGATCGACTGGCCGCAGCCGAGAACGGCATCAACCTGGACAAGCTCGAATACCGTGAAGTTGTCGTGTGGATGGAACTCAACAAGCTCGGCATGGCCAACATGACGGTCCAACGTCGCAAGTCCGTCATCGTGCTGACCGATCTTGGCGCACGGGTCCGCGACGCCGGCTACCTATCCAAGAAGCCTATCGTGCGCCTAACCGAGCCGCAGATCGCCGCGTTGCGCTTCCTCGCCGGAGGGCCGCGTACCTTTAGCGATATGCCGGGTCACATGGTCGACGTTTGCCGTCGCCTCGGCATACGCGGATGGGCCGAGTGGAAGGGAGAGGTTGACGGGCCGAACTGGATGCGGATCACAGCCGCAGGGTGGCAAATCTTGAAGTTGGTAGACTCCTCCGGCAAAGTGACAATTTAAATGCCACTTTTGGGAACGTTCGCGGAACATTCTCAATCTTTGGCTCGTCTCTCCTAGTCGTCCCTGAGTTGTATCTGCACACGATATATGTTTTCCTCCCCGAGGGTTTGGGAGAGAAACATGAAATCGACAATTGCGGCTGTTGCCGCGTTAGCGCTGCTATCCGGCTGCGCATCGGTCGTGCGCCGCCGAAGAAAGGGCCGGTCAAAACCGGGCCGCATCTAAGCTAAGGATTTGGCCACCGACGTTGACGTCTTTGATTTGACGGACGCATGTTGGTGGTGGAATGAAATGGGGATGGCACTATGAGCGTCGAAGAAAAGCTTCGTGTATTGGCGGATCGCATAAGAACTCATTCCAGTGCGATGCTTACCGAAGAGGCACTCAAAACGGCAATCGTTCTGCCGTTCCTTTCGGCGCTCGACTACGATGTTTTTAATCCTGATGAGGTCATTCCAGAATTCTGCGCAGACGCAGTTGGGAAGAAGGGCGAGAAGGTTGATTACGCCATTAAGATCGATGGCGAAATTCGTATTCTCATTGAATGCAAGCCGATTTCTACAATTTTGGAGAAGTTGCACCTGGCACAATTATATCGTTATTTCTCGGTAACAAATGCCAGGTTCGCGATACTAACAAACGGTCGAACATTTCATTTTCACACAGACTTGGTCGCTCCTAACAAGTTGGATGAGCGCCCCTTCCTCACGTTCGATCTATCTGATCTTCAAGGTCAGTTGACGGTGGAATTGAAGAAGTTCGCCAAAGGCGAGTTCAATGTTGACGGTATCCTCCAGTCGGCGCACCGCCTCAAATACACCTCCGCGATCAAGAAAGAGATAGCCAGTGTGATGGAAAATCCGCCAGAGGACTTTGTCCGCATGGTGACGGGTGATCTCTATCAGGGCCGATTTACCGCTCAAGTGAAGGAGCAGTTCACGCCCATGGTGAAGGCGGCATTCCGCGAAATTGTCCGAGAGTCGGTGCAATCCAGGTTGTCCAACGCCTTGGCCGAAACCGAGGTGTCGGAGATTGGTGCCGACGACGTTGAGTCGGAAGAGGTCGTGACCACCGAGGAGGAACGTGAAGGCTTTATGATTGTAAGAGCAATCGTTCGGGATATTCTGAAGCCCGCACGGGTCGTTATGAGAGACCAAAAAAGCTATTGCGGTATTCTTATCGACAACAACAATCGAAAGCCATTGGTCCGCCTCTGGTTTAATCGTAGTGTGAAATATCTTGGCCTTTTCGACGGAGAGAAGGAAGACAAGGTAAAAGTCGACAGTCTTGATGAAATATATGAGCACGCAGACCGTATCAGGGAAACTGCGAAGGCCTACGTAGTCGCGTAGGCCCTCAAGCCCGGCACAATCTTCTCCCCCACCTTATCCTCCGGCCACACATGGATCCTTTCCACCGTGCAGCCGTCTCGCCGAACGATCGTCAGGTCGATATGGCCGCCGACCGCGTGAATGGCAGGGCAAGCCGGGGCGCCCAGAGGCACATGCTTGTGGCGGCGCATATTGTTGAAGATCGGTAGCGCGGCCTCGCGCAACCCGTCTTGAAGGTTGAAGCCATCAAAATCGGCTTCACTAGAAGCGCCGGCCACCACCAGGTCTTCGCAAGCGGCAATGGAATACCGCTCGCGGCCCGTGCCGTAAACATCCTCGGAAACCAGGTGCAGAAGCTGCGGCCCGTCCGTTTCCGAGATGGCGGCGACGAGTAGCTCGAAGGCCGGGCACGGCGCGTTGATTGCCGCGTAGAAGTTTGCCAGGAATTCGATTTCCTCCAGCGCCTCGTCAACGCTGCTCGCCTCATCGGCGCGGCGCGTAAACTGCTTCGCTACGAACTCAACGTTGCCGGACGCACCGCGGCCAGTGACGGCCAGCGGCAGGCGTTCGGCATGCCATACTTTCCGCTCGATCGACTTCAAGGCTCCCGTGTTCTCGTCGTATTGGGCACCGTCCGACAACATCTCAATCCTGTCGTCGTACACCTTCGCCATAAACGCGCTCATGCCGTCGCTCCATAAATTCCGCCCACTATGGCGCCGCCGGATTCGTTAACGCCGAAAAGACGATCCAGGCCCAGGTTGATTAACTTGTCGGCCAGGCGCTTCAGTGCATCGCCAAGCGCGTCCGCAGCCGATTTCCCGCTGGTCAGTCCGTCGACGAATGTGCCGGCGAAATCGCGCGCCGCTCCGTTCGCTTCCTCAGCCGCCTGTCGGACTTTGTCCTGCGATTCCGCAAGGCGGTCAGCCTCAGCGCTGGCACTCGCATATGCGTCCGCAGCGTTGTCGATCTCGGCCGCAAGCTGCGGGGTAACTTCTTTTCCGGCCTTCTGCGCGGCGGTCAGCAATTCCTGCTTGGCACGGGCTTTCTCGACGGCATAACCATAGTCGTCGACGAGCGGGTTAATGCCTGCCATGGCGGTCGTCTCTGCCTGAATGGCGGCGGTGCGTTCTTTTATCGACTGGATCTCGCGCTGGTAGTCATCCTGCCGCTGACGCGTGCCTTTCTTTCCGCCCGCTACCGGATAGTCGTCGAGCGTGATCGGCTTGGTGACGGTGCCGTTCTTGACCGTGATCTCAGTGCCGCTGCGGCCTTCCTTCGGCACGGTATACGTTGTACCGGCGAAGGCACCGTCAATCCGTTCCTGAATTCGGCCGGGACCGATGTACGGCTTCGCGCCGTAGGACTCGCCCACTTTGGCAAGGCCGGTCGCCTGTCCGAAATCCGCGGCGGCCTGGAGAACAGCGTCAGTAGCCTTATTGATCCAGCCCACAAAACCGGCGATCGGCCCATCGCCGACACCGGAGAAGACGCTGCCGATTTCCTGCAATGCCTCCGTCAACGGCCCGTTCAAAAACCGCGTCAGCATCTTGGTGGCCTCGGTCGAATCGTCGAACCTGGTGGCGACGTCAACCAGGACATTTTGCAACCGGACGAATGCCCCCGAAACGGTCTGCTCGGCTCCGGCCGCTCGATCGGCCAAGGTCGTGGCACCCGCGGAGAACCCAGCGAAAAAAGCCTTAGATGAAAGCTTGCCGTCGACAACCAGTTGTTTCAGCTTGGCAACACTACCGCCGGCCTCCTTGATGCCAGCCGCCGCGGCCTGTGCAATGGTGGGGGCGCCTTCGAGGATGCTGTTGAATTCTTCAGCATGAACGGTGCCGCTACCCAACGCCTGGCCAAGCTGAAGCAGCGCGCCGCTCGCCTCAGTGGCGTTAGTACCGGCAACACGCAGCGCCAGAGCTACATTGTCGGTAAACTTGAGCAACTGCTCAGACGATACGCCGAGGTCCTTCTGTTGTTGTGCGGCGCGGCCATAAAGCGTGACCAGCGCTTCGATCGGCGCCGAGTTCTTCTGTGCGGACGCGAATAGTCGCTGATACACCTTGTCCAGTTCGGCGCCAGCCAGCCCTGCAACCTTCAGCGCATTTTTAATATGCGTCGCGCTGTCCAGCAGGTTCTTCACGGCACCGGCCGAAAACCCGGCCGCAAGACCGCCAAGCAGGCCTTTGCCGAGGCCGAGGCTGAATTCCTGCTGAATGCCACCAAGTGACCGGCGGAGGCTCGCGCCGAGGCCGGCAGTTTGCCTTTTGACCTGATCGACGCCCTTTTGGAAATTGGCGCTATTCAGACCCAAGTCGACATAGATACCACCAAGGCTAGTTGCCATCGGCAACCTCCTCAACCAGGTCCGCCATTTCCGCGCCGGCTGTCTTGTTTTCGAAATAAGCGCGCAGCGACTTGCCTACTTCTGCGCCAACAGCAGGCACACCGTGCTCGTCGATCAGCCTGCCGGCCTGCTCGACATCGATAAATGCGTACGGCATTTTCGGGTATTGTGCTGCCATGACGCCCGCGGCCAGTAGCGCGCGCAATGTCGAAAGCGACGGGCCGCTTCTGGATTCCAGTTCCGCTATCATGTCGACAAACGGCCGACCGAGCGCTGCCTCGGCCGCACAGATCGAGTTGGTATTGAATAATAGATTCACTTGGCTATCCCTTTCTTTGCGGCGCGCGCTGCAATACGCTTGGCTGATTTTTCCATTTCGATTTTCAGGTCGGCGGCGATGTCGCGCGGCACGCTCCGTTCGCCTTGCCGTAACGCCGGCCCCATGAAGGGCTGCGCGCCGGAATGGCGCGTGCCAAACTCAGCGAAGATCGCGTGCGGGGCCGTCGCTTGGACGCGCACGGTTGCGGAGGCACCTTGGCCGGCAGCGGCACGATTGGCCCCACGAGCCGCGATGGCGGCCTCTTCCTTGCTGGCGCCGCCGCGCATGGCTTCAGCGAACGCGGCTTTGCCCGCGTTGTGCCGAATGACTTCCATTCCAATACTCTTTCGAAGTGCGCCCGTCCGAACCGGCGCTGCCGTCTTGGCGGCGTCTACAATGGGTTTGGCGGCACGCTTCAGGGCGCGTTCGAGGATCCCGCGCTGAGTGGATTTCTTGAATTGTTCGAGACCTCGCTGAAGCTCGGCGAGGCCTTCGATCTTCAATGCGGTTGCCATGGGTCTCCCTCCCGGCCTCGGGCCGGGTTAACTGTGTTCATTCGCATTTAATTAAATTCATCGCCGTATGGGGTCGTATGGGCATCGACCTAAAATCCGCATTGCTGCTGTTCGGGCCGATAGTGATGGCGCTCGGCATCGCCGTGGCCATCGTTGCGTTTGGTGATCCGAATTTGCCGGTTGGCGTCGACCCGACAACGACAGCAGCGACGGGGCGCTAGGGCGCGGACCCTCATATTTTCAATTGGAAAAATGCGCGCGTTGGGGCCGGACCGGTCCTCTGGATTCGGCGCTGGGAGAGACTACGATCGCCCCCCCCCGGCCTCGCGCGCGTTGCGCGCGCACGCGCGAGGCGAAAACTGTATTTGCGTTGTTGCGAGGGGACAGGCGCCGCTAGGCGCGGGCGTGGCTCCAGGGATCAGAGCCGCCCCCTACCTGGCCAGCGCCAAGGCGAGTACCAAGGCGCAGGCTGCTGCAAATGCAAGCCGCGCCGTCATGCGATGCCGCGCAGCTTCTGTTCCATCTCAGCCCTCATGCGGACACGGCGCGCGGCGGCTGAAGCGTTGGTGTGGGTGAGACTAGCGCTAGTTGTCGGGTATGCTGGGTTGTAGGTCAGCGTCACCTCGAACAGATCGACGTCTGTAAGTGTGCGCAACGGCAACTTTTCGCCACCGTCCTGCCATGTCTCGGCTTGCGCTCGGAAGCTGAAGCTGCAGCCCTTCACGTCCTGTCTTCCGACCGTTCCGAGAGCGGTTTGCCCTTCCGGTGTCGTGGGGTCGACATCAAGCGAGAACCACAGACCGATTCGATCTTGCCGAAGCGTCAACGTTCCTGCGGTCGTGCGGCCGAGCACACGCCCGGAGTCGTGATCGAGTAGTGCGGTGACATCCGGTCGCTCGCGTAATGTACGGGTAAATGCGCCGGGTGCCAGTCGCTCGCGGAACTCGCCGGCAATAACGGTCTCGTCCCCAAAGCGGGCCGCATACCCGGAAATGACATTATCTGCCAACCGTCGCCTCCGCAGCTTTCAGCCTAGCCTCGCGCATTCCGAGCTTTGACTTGGCACGCAAAGCGCGTGCAATGGCTTCCGGCGAAGTGTCGGCGTACCGAACCTCGCCGCCCGGCATGACAATGCGGCGACTGGATTTGCCACGGCGTTCGGTCGATCTCTCAAGCATAGTAGCGGGCCTCCTTTGCCTCACGAAGATATCGTTGAACGTGCCCGTCGCGGACGTCGCCGAGGAAGCGCGGAGGCATCGGCACAAGCTGGGTCCAGGCGATATCTTCGGCCTCCAGATCGTTCCTCAGTTGTTCATATTCCCGGTGCGCCGCGTTCACCGCTTCCAGCGCCTTGCAAATTGCGGCAACGCGTTTCGCATATTCAGGCCGTACAGCCTCGCAAATGGTGACGCTTGCCGTCGTTCGTTCACTCCGTAGGCGCTCTCGGATAACACCGTGCGCCTGCTCGATGTCACCAAGCTGACGCGTGATTTCGGCAACGCGAGCGCGGGCGTGCGATTTTGAAAAGCCATCGCCCTCATCGCCCAGCAATTCGGCAACGCGCACGGTGGATGCGGTACGTGTGTCGGCCTCGATCTGCTGGATCAAATCCGACCGCTCGCGCTCCAGGCCGGAGCGTAGCTGGTCAAGTTCCCGACGCTTATCGAGCAGGCCGGCGTAAACGGCGCTCGACTCTTCCAGGGAAGGAACGCGGAATTCTTCGGCCGCAGCAGCGACTTTCTTCAAAAGTGCCATATCAATTTTCTCCGAAAAGATTGCGCGCGGCCAGGAACAGGGCCGCGTATGGAATTACAGTCGCCCGGCGTTGCTTGGCCGACTGCCAATGACCCGCGAGCGAACCGGGCGGCAAAAAGCGCGCTACGCCGTCCGCTGCGTGAAAGGCAACCTCCGGCCAGGTCGCGACCACCTCGACGTCGAACTTCGACTGGCCATCGCCGTAAGCAGTATTCCAGATGATGTCGTGCAGGACATCGAAGGCCGTTCGCCTGGTCGGCCGAATTGCCTCCGGCATCACCGACACGCCGACGCCGTTCGGCGTCGTGCTGGCCAGTTCGGTTGTTGCCTTTGTGACCTTTGAGAGCGGCGCGCCCGACGCTATGGCAAGCAGAAGCAGCGCGAAGTCCGACTCGTTGATCGCGACGGCGACGCCGGGTGCACCGGGTGTAAGCAAATTGTCTTCGAGAAGGCGGCGCGCGACGGTGCGCGTGCGCGCGGCCGGAAAGCCGCCGTAGGTTTCTAGGACCGCGGCGGTCGCGGCGAGGGTGGCCATGTAGTGGCTCCTTTCGTTGGAAAAATGCGCGAAATGCGAATGTTGAGTGCAAAAAGAAACCGCCGGCCCTTACGACCGGCGGCGCCGCGGCTAGACCTCGCGGAAAGGTGTTGACGCCCGAAGGGCGCTCAATTGGTCCCGCCTCGGCTACTGGCCGAAAGACGGGATGCCCGTCGCCGTGAAGGGGCGACGGCGGGCGCGCGCCGCTGGGGGCGGCGCGGAAATGGAGGAGCTTACTTCCTATCTTATACCTTGGCGGCGAAAATGGGCTATTATCGCCGTAATATCAGTCACTTAATATTATGCAGCCATCTTGCGCCACAGCGGGTAAATCCGCCGTCGCGGCTTCGGCTGCAACCATCGGGGCAACGGCAGGGCACTGGCCGCCAGATCAGCCCTCCGTGCCTCGGCGCGGGTTTCGCAGCGCCGCTCCCTTGCTTTCTGGAATTCGTCTACCAGCCGGAACTCGCAGCGCAACGCGTCAATGGCTGCGTAGATCATTATCTTTGCCTCCCGGCTCCGAGCGCCGAACTTGTAGCCAAGACGGCCGCCTATGGTGGTCAGGTCGTCACCATCAACGGCACTCTCAAAAACATCCAGCAGCCTACGCTCCCCGAACTGGATGCCAGTCTCGATAACCGCAAGCCGCGCGACCAGCAGCGGAAACTTGGCGTCGAGTCGGTCTAGTGCGTCGAAGGCACGCGCATGAAACTTCATCGGGACGATGGCGTATTTCTCGTCGGTCGCGATCTGACGGTGTTGCCCTACACCTTCTCCGCCTTTGGCCGCTTGTCGCGTTTCGCGGTAGGATACTTTCCCGCTCTCGGCACTCTTCGTCCAACCTGACTTAGCCGCCTCGTCAATGGCTTCCGCTCCGCGCATCTTGAGTGTGCGCGCCGCAACCTCGACGCCTTGCTCATCGCCGCCGCCCGCGTCTCGACCATACGGCGATGCCTCGGCAGCAGTTACGAGCCGCCGGTATCGGAGAACTACAGCGATATCGTCTCCGCGACCGTCTCGCCGGAGGGACTCCAGCAGCGGCCAGGCCAGCGCGTTGTTGTTTGCGCTGCCGTCCCATTTGCGACCAGGACGGCGGCGCGCGGCGGCGTTGTGGGTTGCGATGGCTGCGGTATCCTCCAGATTGCGCAACGCCGCCCTGGCGCGCCCTGCGGCCCGTTCTGCGGCGGTCTGGTTGGACGCCCCGGCCGGCTTGTCGTCGCGGTCTTCGCGGCTCGGCCGGTCGATGTCGTCCATAACGTTGTTGTCGTTGTCCGCCGCGATCTGGCGCGCACGATAGGCCGCCGTGAATACAGGCGTGTTGTCGTTGTCCGCCTTCCGCGCGGGTCGCTTCATTGGCCTGGTGGCCGTCTCCGGCGGTTCTGGAAGATCGTAAGCTTCTTGGCCTTTCATGCCGAGCGCGGCGGCCGAGCGAGCATTCACATAGCCGGTGCCGTGAACATAAAGCATAATCGAGCCGGACGGTGCCGGCTGTTCTGTGGTGGTCATTTTTTGAAGTTCCCCAGATTGGCCGCACCCCGCAGCCATAGTTGGTTTTGCGGCCATGGCCGCGTCCCGAAACCGCCACCCTCCGTGGCGGGTATAGGCAGGTGTCACGCTGCCAGTTGGCGCCTCAATGAGACGTCAACCTATATCATCTAGTGTCGGAACTATCCGTAAACACTAAATATAGTGTTATCGGCTGATTTATTCCAGTCGGCGCACCGGGCAACCCGGTTGATGCGCATCGTTTTTGCTCGCCTCCTATCCAATATAGTGTTTTCAGGTGGATTTCCCCAGCCGCCACGGAGAACGGGCAGAAATGCGTGAAAACGCACGCTTTCCGATTGGAGATTTTGAAGGGGGTT
Organism: Mesorhizobium sp. SP-1A; assembly: GCF_032460275.1. NCBI lineage: Bacteria > Pseudomonadati > Pseudomonadota > Alphaproteobacteria > Hyphomicrobiales > Phyllobacteriaceae > Mesorhizobium > Mesorhizobium sp. SP-1A. The sequence goes on from NZ_JAVXZD010000004.1 coordinate 171,721, forward strand.
CCGTCCACGCAAGGGACGCATGACCTATAAAAAGGCGACTCCCTCGAAACCGTCAAGGATTCGTTTTTATCGAATTTGTGACCCCAACATATTGTGTGTCACGCATGCGGATAACGGGGATTTCTGATTTCGAGAATTCAAAAGATTCGTTTTAGTTCTGCGTGAGAACACAGCGGGTTTGGGCTGGTGTGGGCTGTTGGACTTCAAATCGCCCCATGTGCCCGGCCAGACAGGAACGGCTGCCTGGCCATTGCCGCCCGAATGTCGGCAGGTTGATCGGGATCGTTGATAATCGACAATCCGAACTCGACGAGCGACAAGTCTTTCGGGCGCGCCCAGATCATACGTCGCACTTTGCCGGCCGCGCTCAATGAGCCTTTCGGCCTGCCGGCGCCAGGGCGTCGCCCGCCCTTTTGATTTTCTGACTTTTTGGTTTCCATTTTGCCCTCGTAAAATCGTGGCTAGACGGGCCGGTCCGCAGGGGAAGCGCCAGCACTTCTGAGGCGCCCCCCGGGGGGGGGGCGGCGGAACGCTTCGACGGCGGCGGCGTTGTGCTGACGCCAACAAGGATCGCTGACATGGCCGACGAAGACACCAACACAACGCGCGTCGCAGACGCCGCCCGGAAATTAACCGATGACACCGAAGCGGCATTGCGAAAGGAAATCGCAAGTCTGAAGCGGCAGCTAACCCGGATGACGAACCAAATGGCCGGCCGGTCTGAGGAAGTCGGCGAAGAGGCAAGCGGCTGGTACGATAACGCTGCCGATCGGGCAGCGCGAACCACCGAGACGCTGAAGGCGCAGGCGCAAACCGTTTCCGACACGGTGCGCGAGAATCCCGGCACGCATAGCGGTGCGCTTCTGCTAGGTGGTATGCTTGGCTTGGCGGTCGGCGTGATGCTCGGCCAGCACGAAAGCCGTAACGCCCGATGGTGGGAGCGATAACATGTTGCGGCTAATCCTGATGGCCGTCTCCGGCTATGCGGCCTACCGTGTCGCGGTCGGCGTCGCCGCCGAGAACCAGACGCGACAGTTGCTGCCGGCACCGTCGCCCGCTAACCGTCTGCAGGTGGGAGCGCGCAGACGTCAAGCCACCTCCCGCTGATCTGTGTCGTTCTGATTGTCCGGCTTGAGATCGGGCCGCTCTCGATAAAGCTCAGCCCAGCTAATGCGCCTGCCGCGCAATGCGCCGTTATGCTTAGCGGGTTGGCCGGTCAGGTCGGTCGGTTCTGCGGTGGTGGAGGTCAAGGTCTGATCCTTTCTGATGAGAACGCACCGGCAACCGAATGCCGGCGCGCAAATTTTAACGTGCCGGCCGTTGAACCGCTACACCGGCCAGACACTCCCTTCCGTCGTCGGGATTACTTCACCGCCTTCCAGCGTCTTCAGGACAACGAAATCCAGGCAATCGGAACCGGGGTTTGTCACAACCCCAACGACGCGCACCCGCTCGTCATCGACCGTCTCCGCGTCGAACGGCTCGATCGGCATCAGCGCCCCGACGCGCCGCGCGTCTTCGGCCAGCTTGGCGGCATGGTCGGTGAGTGCGCCGAGGAAGGCGTGATACATTTCCTCTCCGTCCATCATGCGGCCTCCGCGAGGTCGTCCGATGCCGGCGCGTAGTCCAGCCCGCCCTTGTATCGCGGCATGACGGTGATCGGTCGACCGGAAAGGGCTTTCAGTTGCTCCTCATTCTCGACGTTCTCGACGCCCAGTGCCCGGAGCATGCGGCTGAATTCTCTCTGCGCATCGATCTGCGTTTCCTGCTCTGGATGGTTGATATGAATTTCATGGCTCCATCGTTCCGCTTCGCCCCGCTCGGCGAACATAAAGGTGAAAATCGAGTGCGTTGTCGAAACCTCGTAGAAATCGACATCGACAATATCGACGACGCGCATGGGGCGCTCCTCTGGCTGCTGGCGGCCCGTCACATGGGATTCCGAATCCGCCTTCCGCGCCTTGTCCCTCTTCTTGGCGATGGCCGCCTCTTTCGCGTCGACATAGACTTCCGGCAGGTCTTCGTCGTACCGCTCGCCGGCCAGCCAATTTGCCGGCGTAGGGATCCATTTCTTGTCGACGGGGTGCTCGCGGTAGTGCTCCGCCCACCGGCCAGCCTCTAGGATGATGCGTTCGGCAAGCTCTGGCGAAGGTGCAAGCTTATCCCATGCCGCCTTGGCCTTGGGCTTCTGATATTTGCGGGGAAATACAATCCAGAAGCGATCGAACGCGCTCTCCGGGTCCCTCGAACCCGGCGCGGTGGCCGTAAGGCCATCCGAAGCCGGGGGTTCGAGGGTATCTATATTTCCTACCTTACCGTCTGCCGGCTTTGTAAGCCGGCACGGTAAGTAGGATTCGCTGCACACGGGTTCAGCGCTAGGATCGCTAGTGCTGCACAAGGGTTCAGCACCAGTGCTGCACAAGGGTACAGCACTAGCTAGCGCTGTAGATGGGTGCAGCACTAGCCAATTTGGGGTGTACTCGGCGGGGCGGGTTCCTATGCCGGGATGCAGGCTGAAGAAGCCCCATTCCACCAATTCCCGGCAAGCCTTGATGACCGTATGCTGCGACAAGCTGGCCGCTTTCTCGATATAGCGGATGCTGGCGCGGCCGCCGCCATGCTTCTGCATAAACCTGTCGATGATTACCCAGGCCACGGCAGCATGACGGCCGGTTGTGCGACGGTCAGACAGGATTGCGCCCAGCGTCCACCACTGCGCTAGCAGCGTGCCCGGCTTTGCGGTGCGCGGTTCTTTAGTCTCTGCCATTGGCGGTCGCTCCTTGAATGGCGGCAATCACCGCCAAAGCTGCGTCGGGCTGGAACGTCACGGCGGCGCGCCCAAAAACGTTCGGGCCGAAAACCCGAAGGCCGGCCTTGGTTTGTTTCAGGATCAGGTTGTTAAGGCGGATGCCGTCGACCTCGATGTCGACACGCGCTATCGCGCCGCCGCCGGATTGCTCCGGTCGGTACGAAATGATTTGCAAGGCGATCTCCGTGCAATGTTGGGTTAGGCGTTCTCGGAAAAACGCCATAAGAAACAATGGTACGAAGGTTAGGCGATTTGCGCCCTACCCTATTGTTTTTACTTGCTTATGATTGTCCCCTTGGGCGTACCAATCTCTCCAGAGCTTCGAGTTACCACATAGTTGTCCAGCGCGGCGACGACCGCTTCCGCCAATCATAGCGCACCAGCGCCTCATGTCGTTCCCGGCGATGATCGGAAGCAGCAGAAACGGCGGGAACCGGCAAAGCAAAACCCCGCCGGAGAGGCGGGGTTTGTCTTGGGCGATCGTTTATTTTCGATCGTTCGGCGAAGGCCCGAAAAATCAGAACGGCGAATCCGGGAAATAAAATTCCTTGGCGTTGTCCTTCGTCACCAGCGTGGCGTCGAGGATGAAGGAGCCGCGCACCGGGACCTGGTCGTAGAAATTGGCGGCGGTGAGTTCCATCGCCGTGCCGATCATTGCCGGCGGGTAGAGCACGTCGACCGGGACCAGCTTGTCGCCGTCCATCACCTTCTTGACCATGTCCTTGGAGCCGGCGCCGGCGATGACATACTGGATGTCGGTGCGCTTGGCCTGCTCGATGGCCTGCAGCACGCCGACGGCCATGTCGTCGTCCTGGCACCAGACCACGTCGATCTTCGGGTGCTTGGTCAGGAAGTCCTGCATGACCTTGAAGGCGTCGTCGCGGTTCCAGTTGCCGAACTGACGGTCGAGAACCTTGACGTTCGAGCCGGCGATGCCCTTGTCGAAGCCGTCCTGGCGCTGCTGGTCGATCGGGATCGGCAGGCCGCGGATGACCACCACCTGGGCGTCGGGCGTGTGCTCCTTGATGTACTGGCCAGCGACTTCGCCAAGCGCGGGGTTGTTGCCGGCGACGTAGAGGTCACGCACGGAATTGTCGTTGTTCGACGGCGCGCGATCGACCAGCGTGACGAACGAGCCCTTGTCCTTGACCTCCTTGATGGCGTTGACCAGCGGGTCGGGATCCGACGGCAGAATGACCAGCGCGTCGATGCCCTGCACGGCGAGGTCCTGCACGGCATTGGCCTGCGAGGCTGCGTCCGGTGAGGTCTTGACGATGACGTTGAGGCCGGGATGCTCGGCCATCAGCAGCTTGGCCACGCGTTCGGCGTGGAAGACGATGCCGGCCGTCCAGCCGTGGTCGGCGGCCGGAATGGACACGCCGATGGTCACCTTCTTGTCCTGGGCGTGGGACACGCTCATCAGCGCCGCCATGGCGACGGCGGCTAGGCCCAATAGTCGTTTGCGCATGCTCTCCTCCAATAATAACAGGGGTCTGGTGGGTGAAGGCCGGGTGCCCCGCTGGCCCGGCCGATTCGCTAGGTCCTCCTCAGCGATCTTTGCACCAGCATGGCGATGATGATGATCGCTCCCTGGATCGCGCCGATGAGGTATTCGCTGACGAAGTTCGACAGCAGCATGATGTTGCCGACGATCTCGAGGATGAAGGCGCCGCAGATCGTGCCCCAGATGCGCCCCACGCCGCCGCGCAGCGCGGTGCCGCCGACCACGACGGCGGTGATGGCCTGCAATTCCCACATCAGGCCGGTGGTGGCCGAGGTAGAGCCGAGGCGCGGGATGTAGAGCAGGCAGGCAACGGCCACGCACAGCCCCTGGACGACATAGGTGATGGTGCGCACTCGCGCCACAGGTATGCCGGAATAGCGCGCCACGTCCTCGTTGGAGCCGACGGCCAGCACATGGCGGCCGTAGCGCGTGCGGTAGAGCACGAAGGCGCCGAGCGCTGCCGTGGCCAGGATGATGAGGATGGGAACCGGCACGCCCAGCACCGAGCCGAAATAGGCGGGACGGTAGAGCGCCTGCACCTCCGGAGAGCGCAGCGTGATGGCGCCGCCCTGCGACAGCCAGGTGGTCAGGCCCCGGAATATGCCCATCGTGCCCAGCGTGGCGATGAAGGGCTCTATCCTGCCTATGGTCGTGATCAGGCCGTTGGCGAGGCCGCAGGCGGCGCCCAGCAATATGGCTACGACGACCGCGGCGGCCAGCATGGTGCCCGGCCCGGTGATGACGCCGCTGTTCAGGAACATGATCGTCAGGCTGGCGACGAACGCCACCATGGAACCGACCGAAAGGTCCAGCCCGCCCGCCGAGATCACGAAGGTGGCGCCTACCGCGATGATGGCGATGAAGGCGCTGCGGGTGATGACGTTGAGCAGATTGTCGATCGAGATGAAGTTGGGGTTGGCGAAGGCGCCCAGCACCAGAAGCAGCGCCAGCGCCACGAAGGGCGCCACGGCCGTCAGGTCGATGCTGCGTTTGGGCACCACGGGTTTCGGTTTGTCTGCTGCGAGGTCGGTCATGGTGCTGCTCTAAGCGGCCTCTCCGGTTTTGACGCCCGTGGCGAGGACGACGATCCTGTCTTCGGTCATGTCGGCGCCCGCCACCTCGCCGACGATGCTTCCCGAGCGCATCACCACGATGCGGTCGCAGATGCCGATGAGTTCCGGCATCTCGGAGGAGACGACGATGATCGAGCGCCCTTCCTCGGCAAGCTGGGCGATGAATTTATAGATCTGTTCCTTGGTGCCGATGTCGATGCCCCTGGTGGGCTCGTCGATGATGACGATACGGGGATCGAGCATCATCATCTTGGCCAACAGCAGCTTCTGCTGGTTGCCGCCGGAGAGCTGTCCGGCCAGCATGTCCTTGCGGCCGGCGCGGATATCGAATTCGGCTATGGCCTTGTCGAGTGCCGATGCTTCCTTGGCGCGGTCGATCTGGAGGCTGCGCACAAAGCGGGCAAGCGAGGCCAGCGTCAGGTTGGTGCGCAGGTCCTTGGCCAGCAGCAGGCCCTTTCCCTTGCGGTCTTCGCTGAGATAGACGATGCCGGCCTTGAGGCTGGCGGCGACATTGCCGAAATGCATGGGCTGGCCGTTGAGCCGCACCGTGCCGTGCCCCGGCCGCAGGCCGACGACGCCTTCCATCAGCTCGGTGCGCCCGGCGCCGACAAGACCGGCGAAGCCGAGGATCTCGCCCTTGCCGAGCCTGAAGGAGGCGTGCCGGGCGAAGCCCGGTACGGAAAAGTCCTCGACATCGAGCACGGTTTCGCGAGCAGAGGCGGCCTGATGGTCCGGATAGAGCTTGGCCACGTCGCGGCCCACCATGAGCTTGGCCATGTCGACCGGCTGCAATTCGGATGCCTGGCGCGTTGTCACGAGCCTGCCGTCGCGCAGCACCGTCACCCTGTCTGCGATCTCCTTCACCTCCTGCAGGCGGTGCGAGATGTAGAGCACCCCGGCGCCCTTGGCGCGCACGTCGGCGATGACCTTCAGCAGCGCCTCCGTTTCGACCGGCGTCAGCGAGGCGGTCGGTTCGTCGAAGATCACCACGCGATGCGGCACCAAAAGCACGCGCGCGATCTGGACGAGCTGCCGCTGGGCGATGGAGAGCTGCCCGACTATTGCCTTCGGGTCGATGTCGGCGCCAAGGCCGCGCACGGCCCGGCGCGCGCCTTCGTTCATGGTGCGGTCGTCCATGGTCAGGCCGTTGCCGAGTTCGCGGCCGAGATAGACGTTCTGCGCAACCGTCAGGTCAGGCGCCAGCAGGATTTCCTGATGCACCAGCACGATACCGCGCCGCTCCGCATCGACCGGGCCGGTCAGCGTCACGGCTTCGCCGTCGATGCGCAATTCGCCGCGGCTTGGCTGGAGGTGCCCGGCCAAAAGCTTCATCAGCGTGGATTTGCCCGCCCCGTTCTCGCCGATGATGGCATGCACCTCGCCCGGCCGCAGGTCGAGATTGATCTCCTTCAGCACCTCGACCGGGCCGAATGATTTCGAAAGACCGACCGCTTCGAGCAGCGGCGCGCCGGATGCGGAAGGGGAGGCGGGGTCGCTCATCACACCTTGGTCCAGACGTTGCCGGCCCGGGAGGAGGCCACGGCGGCTTCGATGAAGCGCATGCCGGCTAGCCCGTCCTCGACGGTGGGGTAGATCACCCCGGCTTCCGGCTTGTTGCCGTCGCGCGCGGCGCGGATGGCGCGTGCCGCTTCGGCGTAGATGGTGGCGAAGCCTTCCAGATAGCCTTCCGGATGGCCGCCCGGCACGCGGCTGACGCGCGCGGCCTCGGGCCACGCGCCGGCGCCTGCGCGGGTGAGCAGTTGCTTTGGCTCGCCGAAGCGGGTGAACCAAAGATAGTTCGGGTCGGCCTGCGTCCATTCCAGCCCGCCCTTGGTGCCGTAGACGCGCAGTTTCAGCCCGTTCTCGTTGCCGACAGCGACCTGGCTCGCCCACAGCATGCCGCGCGCGCCGCCCTTGTAGCGCAGCAGGATCTGCACGTCGTCGTCCAGCAGGCGGCCGGGCACGAAGGTGGTGAGTTGCGCTAGCAATTCGTCGGTCTCCAGACCGGTGACGAAAGAGGCGAGGTTGTAGGCATGGGTGCCGATGTCGCCGACCGACCCGCCAGCGCCGGAACGCTTGGGATCGGTACGCCATTCGGCCTGCTTGGAACCGGAAAGCTCGGCGCGCTCGGTCAGCCAGTCCTGCGGATATTCCGCCTGCACCAGGCGGATGTCGCCGAGCTCGCCGGCAGCGACCATGGCGCGCGCCTGCCGGATCATCGGATAGCCGGTGTAGTTGTGGGTCAGCACGAACACCTTGCCGGTCTTCTTCACCAGATCGACCAGTTCCTGCGCCTCGGCGACGGTGGTGGTCATGGGCTTGTCGCAGATGACGTGGATGCCGGCATTCAGGAACGCCCTGGCGGCGGGCGCGTGCACGTTGTTCGGCGTGACGATGGAGACCGCCTCTATGCCGTCGGGCCGCGCGGCCTCGGCCTTGGCCATCTCCTCATAGGAGCCATAGGAGCGATCCGGCGCGATGCCGATCTCGGCCGCCGAAGCCTTGGCGCGCGCGGCGTCGGACGAGAGCGCGCCGGCCACCAGATCGAACTGGTCGTCGATACGCGCGGCGATGCGGTGCACCGCGCCAATAAAGGCGCCCTGGCCGCCGCCCACCATGCCGAGCCGGATGCGTCCGGCGCTGTTTTCCTGCCTGCTGCCTTCGATCGCCATGGTCAGCTCCTGTCCAGGCCGAGCATCTTGCGGTTGGCGGCGTCGTCCGTACCGGCGCCGGCGAAGTCGTCGAAGGCATGTTCGGTGACGCGGATGATGTGGTGCTTGATGAACTCTGCGCCCTCGCGCGCGCCGTCCTCGGGATGCTTCAGCGCGCATTCCCACTCCAGCACCGCCCAGCTGTCGAAGTCATAGGCGGTCAGCTTGGAGAAGATGCCGCCGAAATCGACCTGCCCGTCGCCGAGCGAGCGGAAGCGGCCGGCGCGGTCGACCCAGCTCTGGTAGCCGCCATAGACGCCCTGCCTTCCGGTGGGGTTGAACTCGGCGTCCTTCACGTGGAAGGCCTTGATGCGCTCATGGTAGATGTCGATGTAGTCGAGATAGTCGAGCTGCTGCAAAACGAAGTGCGAGGGATCGTAGAGCAGGTTGGCGCGGCCGTGGTTCTTCACCCGCTCCAGGAACATCTCGTAGCTGACACCGTCGTGCAGGTCCTCGCCCGGATGGATCTCGTAGCAGATGTCGACGCCATGCTCGTCGGCGTAGTCGAGCAGCGGTGTCCAGCGTTTGGCCAATTCGTCGAAGGCCGTCTCCACCAGGCCCGCCGGCCGCTGCGGCCAGGGGTAGACATAGGGCCAGGCCAGCGCGCCGGAGAAGGTGGCGTGCGCCTTGAGGCCGAGATGCTTCGAGGCGCGGATGGCGCGCCGCACCTGGTCCTTCGCCCATTCCGTGCGGGCGGCCGGATCGCCGCGCACTTCCGGCGCGGCGAAACCGTCGAAGGCGGCGTCATAGGCAGGATGCACGGCGACGAGCTGGCCTTGCAGATGCGTGGAAAGCTCCGTGATCTCCAGCCCGTGGCCGGCGGCGACGCCCTTAATCTCGTCGGCATAGTCCTTGGAATCGGACGCCTTCTTCAAATCGAACAGGCGTGCGTCCCAGGTGGGGATCTGCACCCCCTTGTAGCCCAGCGAGGCCGCCCACCCGCAGATCGCGTCGAACGAATTGAAGGGGGCCGCGTCGCCGGCGAACTGCGCCAGGAAAATGGCCGGGCCCTTGATGGTCTTCATGTGTCTTCTCCCAATTTCTTGCAGCGCGCGTGCGGCGGCGCTTACGCGGCGCTCTCAAACATATCTGTTGACGATGTTTTCGAGATATTCCTGGCGACCGGAGCGCGGCTGCGGGTCGAGGTTGCCGGCCTCGACATAGTGGGCGATCTCCTCCAGCGTGTAGCCGCCGGCCAAGGTCTTCTTGGCGTATTCACCGTTCCAGCCGGCATAGCGCTCCTCAAGCGGGGCGATCAGCGCCTTGTCCTCGACCATCCTGGCGGCCGCCTTCAGCCCGCGCGCGCAACAGTCCATCGCGCCGATATGGGCGATCAGGAGGTCCTGCGGATCGAGCGACTGGCGGCGCAGCTTGGCGTCGAAATTGGTGCCGCCGGTGGTGAAGCCGCCGGCCCGCAACACCTCGTAATAGGCCAGCGCCATCTCCGGCACGTTGTTGGGGAACTGATCGGTGTCCCAGCCCGACTGGTAGTCGTTGCGGTTCATGTCGATGGAGCCGAAAATGCCGAGCGCGGCCGCCAGCGCCAGCTCGTGCTCGAAAGAGTGGCCGGCAAGAATGGCGTGGCCCTGCTCGATATTGACCTTGACCTCCTTCTCCAGACCGAACTCCTTGAGGAAGCCGTAGACGGTGGCGACGTCGTAGTCGTACTGGTGCTTCGTAGGCTCCTGCGGCTTCGGCTCGATCAGGATGGTGCCCTTGAAGCCGATCTTCTTCTTGTAATCGACGACCATGGACAGGAAGCGGCCCGCCTGCTGACGCTCGCGCTTCAAATCGGTGTTGAGCAGCGTCTCGTAGCCCTCTCGCCCGCCCCACAGCACATAGTTCTGGCCACCAAGGCGCATGGTCACGTCCATGCATTTCTTCACCGTGGCGGCGGCGTAGTAGAACACCTCCGGATCGGGATTGGTGGCGGCGCCTGCCATGTAGCGGCGGTGCGAGAACAGGTTGGCCGTGCCCCACAGAAGCTTCACGCCGGTCTCGGCCTGCTTCCTGGCGAAGAGATCGGCGATCTCGTCCAGCCGGGCAGCGCTTTCGGCGAAATTCCTGCCTTCCGGGCGCACGTCGGCGTCGTGGAAGCAGTAGAAGGGCACGCCCAGCAGCGCGAACATCTCGAAGGCCACGTCGGCCTTGAGCCTGGCCTTGTCCATATCGTCGCCGAACCACGGCCGCTCGAAGGTCTGGCCGCCGAAGGGGTCGCCGCCCGGCCAGGCGAAGGAATGCCAGTAGGCGACGGCAAAGCGCAGGTGGTCCTCCAGCCGCCTGCCGGCGACCATCTCGTCCTTGTCGTAGAAGCGGTAGGCAAGCGGATTGGTCGAATCCGGGCCTTCATAGCCGATCCTGCCGATATCGCCGAAGAAGCCAGTGCTCATGAAGGGATGTCCGTCGCTTGCTTGAATGAACCGGATGCCGAAAGGGCAGCCCCGCCAGCCGGATTTGCGTACCTCATGGGAGAGAGTAGCCCGATCATGGCAGATTGTCCCTCAGATAAATCTCGATGCGGATATGCTCTTGGCCTTCCACCACGGGCGTGCCGTCGATCAGCGCCTTCAGGATGCGGATGGCGCTGCGGGTCTCGTGGCCGGCGTCCTGGCCGATGACGGCGTCGAACAGGCCGTCGCGCAGCGCCTTGCGCGCATGCGCGGTCAGCTCGTGGGCCACGACCGTCAGGCCGCGCCCGGCCTGATTGCCTGACAGCACCTCGATGACGCCGCGGTTGCCGGCGCCGATATTGTAGAGGCCGATGACATCCTTCTCGCGCGCGAGGCATCCGGCCAGCACCTGGCCGGTGGTCTGCGCGTCGTCGCGCCCTTCCAGCACGGGCAGGCATTCGAGGTGTGGAAACTCCGAGCGGATGACCTGGTCGAAGCCCATGCGCCGTTCGACATGGTCGCGCACCAGCATGGAACCGGCGATGAGCGCGATCTTGCCGGGGCGCGCCCCCAAAAAACGGCCGATCAGGCTGGCGGCGGTGCGTCCGGCCGCCACATTGTCGATGCCGACATAATGGTTGCGGCGGAAGGCGGGCACGTCGGAAACCAGCGTCACCACCGGAATGCCGATCTGGTGCAGGCGCGCAAGGGCCTCGCGCACCTCGGCGGAATCGGTGGCGACAAGCGCAACGCCCGAAACCGCGGACAGATCGAGAGCGTCCAGCACCTTGGCCAGCGCCGTGCCGTCGAAGGGCGGCACGGTCACGACCTCGACCTCGACCCGGTCGAGCGCGGCGCGGCGGCCGGCCTCGACCGCCTGCGCCTCGAGCGTGCGCATGAAGGTGTTTGGGCCACTCGGGATGACGAAGACGAAGCGGTAGCTGCGCTGCTTGGCGAGGTTGGCGGCGGCGATGTCGCGCACGAAACCCAGCCGGGCGATGGCCGCCTCGACGCGCGCGATGGTCGCCTCCCGCACGCCCGCGCGCCGGTTGAGCACCCTGTCGACAGTGGCAAGGCTGACGCCGGCCTCCTCGGCCACGTCACGGGTCGTCGGACGCACTTTCATTCCTCCCATTTGAGGTTCGTAGCGCAAATTTTGAGGTACGTAAATCGGAAATGTTCGAGATGCTGCCCGTCACGGCAAAGAGCCGGCGCGGTTTGGCAAAGCCGGCCTACATAGCGGAGGATTTCGGACGAGGAGGACCTATTGGCACATGACGCGGACGCGCACGCCGGCGGTCGTGGCGCCGCCGCATGTCAGCGGGTCCGCCGATGCGGGCGGGGTAACCTGCTCGGCCCGCTCGCGGGCGGGCTTGCGGGGCTTGGGGCGCCGCTTGTCGGTTCTGGCCGGCGAAGCCGGCCGCGTCGCCTGCGGCGGAACGGGGAAGACGGTCGCCCCTTCGTAGGAGGGACGCATCTCGTCGGGCTGAGGGCCCTTGTCCCAGAAGCGCCTCATGTCGAGCCGTTCGGGAATGACGACGGTGCCGTCGCCGCTGCGCGCGCAGCCGCCGACGGCGAAAGGCAGGCACACCAACAATCTCAACAGACGCAAGCGATCGGAAGCCACGGCGGAAAAGTGATAGCGTGAGGGCGGCGGCACCTGCAAGCCTTTCGATCCTCGTGCGACGAATGCCGGTCGCGCGTGCCGGGTCGCGTCTCGTTAAGGTTAGCCAATCATTAAGCCTTGTCGTGCACTGTTCGCCCGCGGATTGCGGTTGGGGGAGGCCGCGCGGGCTTGCGGGGAACGGATAATGGAGACAGGGGACGGAACGGTCGCGCCGGAAGCGCGATCGGCTGGCGCCGGAATTGAGGGAGCGTGGTTTTCGGTCGAGGCGCTGCGCGAACTTGTGAACGGCGATTGCGGTTGGCTGTGGGAAACCGACGCGGAGCACCGCCTTTCCTGGCTGTCCGATTCCTATCAGGCCGCTACCGGGATCGACCCCGCGAAAGTCCTCGGCCGTTTCGTATCCGCGCCTGATCGCGGTAGCTCGGGGGGTACCGCCGGAGCCCTGCTGCCGCCCGAAGCGGAGGCGCAACGCCCCTTCCGGGATTTCCTGTTTGAATTGAAGGACAGCCGGACCAGGTGCCGCTGGATCAGCGCTGCAGGCACCCCCCGATTCGACGGGACGGGTGCTTTCCTCGGCTATCGCGGCAGCGCGCGCGACGTCACCGGACTGCTGGAGAACTTCGAGGGCCTGCGCGGCGTCGAGGATTGCAGCGGGGCCCGGCTTTCGGATCTGCAGCGGACGATCGACCTGCTCGACATGGGCATCGTCATTGTCGATGCCGAGCTGAAAACGGAACTCATCAACCGGGCCTTCTACCGGATGTGGGACGCGCCGCTCTCGCAGGTCTCCGTGGGCTGCCCGTTCAGGGCGCTGATCGACTTCTATCGCCAGGACGGCCTTGCCGATGTCGCCGACGAAGACTGGGAAGGATATGTCGCCGGCCGGCTCGCCGAGATACGGGCCGGCGACGTCGCCCCGCGCGAGTTCGTCCGCAGCGACGGCCGCTCCACCATCTATTCGGTCGGGACGCTGTCGGGCGGCAAGCGGCTGATCTCCTATTACGACGTGACCGAGCTGAAGAAGCGGGAAAAGGCGCTGCGCGAGACGATGCAGCAGAACGACCTGTTCCGCAGCCTCATCGACAACGTGCCGGTCTCCATCTACGCCAAGCGCTCCGACCTCCGGCAATTCTACGTCAACAAGGGCTGGTGCGACCTGACCGGCATCGCCCTGGAAGACGCCGTTGGCAAGACCGACATCGAGATCTTCGGCGAGGACGGCCACGCCTTCGTCGAAAGCGATCTTGCCGTGCTGCGGACCGGTCAAACGCAGGAGACCGAGGAGACGGTGACGGCGGCCGACGGCACCGTGCGCCACCAGTTCTCGCGCAAGGGCGCGATGATCGCCTCCGACGGTTCGCTCTACCTGATCGGTTCCACCACCGACATCACCGAACTCAAGCAGCGCGAGGTGGAGCTGCAGGAAGCGCGCCACCGCGCCGTGCTGGCCGACCGGGCCAAGTCGGAATTCCTGGCCAATATGAGCCATGAGATCCGCACGCCCATGAACGGCGTGCTGGGCATGGCGGAGCTTCTGGCGAAGTCCGATCTCGATCCCAAGCAGAAAACTTTCACCGACATCATAGTGAAGTCGGGCAATGCGCTGCTCACCATCATCAATGACATTCTCGACTTCTCGAAGATCGACGCGGGGCAGCTGATGCTCGATCCGGCCCCGTTCAATCTCGCAGAGGCCATCGAGGACGTCGCCACGCTGATGTCGACGCGCGCCAAGGAGAAGGACCTGGAGCTGATCGTGCGCGTCCAGCCGGGCCTGGACGGCATGTTCGTCGGCGATGTCGGGCGCATCCGCCAGATCGTCACCAATCTCGTCGGCAATGCGGTGAAATTCACTGATGCCGGCCATGTGCTGGTCGACGTCACCGGCCAGAGGACGCAGGCGGGCACGCTGCTCACCGTATCGGTCACCGATACCGGCATCGGCATTCCCGAAGACAAGCTCAAGCCGATCTTCGAAAAGTTCAGCCAGGTCGATACATCCTCGACCCGGCGTCACGAAGGCACCGGGCTGGGGCTCGCCATCACCTCGCGGCTAGTGGATCTGATGGGTGGGGACATCGGCGTGGAAAGCGCCGAGGGCAGGGGCTCCACCTTCTGGTTCTCCGTGACGCTGCCGGATGCGGAGCGTGCAGGCCGGCGGCGCATCACGCCCATGGACGTCACCGGCGCGCGCGTGTTGATCGTGGACGACAATCCGGTGAACCGCTCGATCCTTTCCGAGCAGATGGCGTCATGGACATTCGATTCCTGTGCCGCCGCCAGCGGCGCGGAAGGCCTGAAGGTGCTGGCCGCCGCCGCTGCATACGGCATCCCGGTCGATTGCATCGTGCTGGACTACCAGATGCCCGGCATGTCCGGCGCGGAGATGGCGGCCATCGTGCGCAGCACGGAGGGCCTGGCGCAGACGCCGATCGTCATGCTCACCTCCGTCGACCAGGCTTCGGCCGGTGCCGCATGCCGCGATCTCGGCATCGACGCCCAGCTCATCAAGCCGGCGCGCTCTTCGGCCCTGCTGGAGGCGCTGGTGGCAGCCATCCAGAGGCATCGCGCCGCCGCGACGCCGGAACTGCATGGGCTTTCGCCGTCGGTGCAGATCGCCGCGGGCGAGGCCGAAGCGCCCGGACAGGCGCACGCCTCGCCGGCGGAGCGGGCGGCGCTTCAGGTCCCCTCGGCCCGGCCACGCCAGATGCGGGACGGAACAGGCGGGCTGGATATCCTGGTCGCAGAAGACAACGAGGTGAACCAGCTCGTGTTCACCCAGATCCTCGGCGAGACGGGCTACACTTTCCAGATCGTGGACAATGGCCGCAAGGCGCTGGAGGCATCGGCGAAGCTGATGCCGCGCATGATCCTGATGGACGTGTCGATGCCGGAGATGAACGGACTGGAGGCCACTTCGGAGATCCGCAAGCGCGAGGCGGCCGACGGCAGGCATGTTCCGATCGTCGGCGTCACCGCGCATGCGCTGAAGGGGGACCGCGAGCGCTGCCTGGAGGCGGGAATGGACGACTACCTGCCCAAACCCATCAGCCCCAGAGCGCTCACCGACAAGCTGGAGCGCTGGCTCGGGCAGGAAGAAGCCGTGCGGCGGCATGCCGTATGATATCCGGCGGCTGTCGGAAAAGAGGGGCGGGGCTGCGGAATTGTCCCTTCGCGGCCGGCTGGCACCGGGAAGCTTGGCGGCCAGGCACAAACGACTGATTCCGTTCGGCAAGTTCGGCAGGGCGCGAGCTGGCCGCTGGCGAAACGCCGGTCTGGCCGGCGTACGCGTAACCGGACCGACACGAAACTGTCATGCGACTGTAATAAACCCGGTTTATGGCCACCCCGACGCCGCAGGAAGGCGTTCTGAGACCATATACGAACAGGAGCAGGCCACATGAGACATTTCATCCGCTCGGCGGCCGTTGCGATCGCAATGGCTGCGGCGTCCGCCCTTACCGTTTCCGCTTCTCTCGCAGCGGACATCTCCGGCGCGGGCGCGACCTTCCCGTACCCGATCTATGCCAAGTGGGCAGATGCCTACAAGAAGGAGACCGGCGTCGGCCTCAACTACCAGTCCATCGGCTCGGGCGGCGGCATCAAGCAGATCAAGGCCAAGACCGTGACCTTCGGCGCCTCCGATGCGCCGATGAAGGGCGAGGACCTCGAGGCCAACGGCCTGGCGCAGTTCCCGATGGTGATGGGCGGCATCGTGCCGGTCGTCAATCTCGAAGGCGTCAAGCCGGGTGAGCTGGTGCTCGACGGCACCACTCTGGCCGACATCTTCCAGGGCAAGATCACCAACTGGAACGACGAAGCCATCAAGAAGCTCAATCCGGACCTCAAGCTGCCCGACCAGGCGATCGCCGTCGTGCACCGTTCGGACGGCTCGGGCACGACCTTCAACTTCTCCTACTATCTCGCCGACGTGAACGCCGAGTGGAAGGAAAAGGTCGGCGTCAACACCGCTCTGGAATGGCCGGTCGGCATCGGTGCCAAGGGCAATGAGGGCGTGGCCAACAATGTCGCCCAGACCGGCGGCGCCATCGGCTATGTCGAATACGCCTATGCCAAGCAGAACAAGCTGACCTATGCCGACATGATCAACAAGGAAGGCAAGAAGGTCGAGCCGACCGCCGCCGCGTTCTCGGCCGCGGCCGCCAACGCCGACTGGTCCTCGCAGCCGGGTTATGGCGTCATCCTCGCCAACCAGCCGGGCGCCGAGTCCTGGCCGATGACGGCCGCGACCTGGATCCTCGTCTACAAGAAGCCCCAGGATGCCGACGCGACCGCCCAGGCGCTGAAGTTCTTCTCCTGGTCCTACGACAAGGGCGACAAGGCCGCCAACGAACTGGACTACGTCCCGATGCCCGACAACGTCGTGAAGAGCGTCGAGGAAATGTGGTCCAAGGACATTGTCGGCTCCGACGGCAAGCCGCTCTTTTCGGCCATGTAAGATCCCTGCCCAAGACGGGGGGCGCCTCCGGGCGTCCCCCGCCTCCTGACCGGAAGAGGCATTCATGACAGTCGTTTCCGAAGCCCTGTCCCGAACGGCGGCAATGGAGGCCAGAGCCGCCACGGTGCGACGCTTCGCGCTTACCGACGCGGTTTTCCGCGGCATCACCCGCGCCTCTGCAATACTGGTCCTTCTGATCCTCGGCGGCGTCGCCATCTCCCTGGTGGTCGGCTCCTGGCCGGCCCTGTCGGCCTTCGGCCTTTCTTTCCTGACGACCGAATCCTGGAATCCGGTGACCGAAAAGTTCGGCGCCCTGGCGCCGATCTACGGCACCATCGTCACCGCGGCCATCGCCGTGCTGATCGCCGTGCCCATCGGCATCGGCATCGCGATCTTCCTCACCGAGCTTTGCCCGCGCCCGCTGCGCCGCCCGATCGGCATTGCCGTCGAACTTCTGGCCGGCATCCCGTCGATCATCTACGGCATCTGGGGCCTGTTCGTATTCGCGCCCTTCCTGCAGACGAACCTGCAACCCTTCCTCATCAACCTGTTCCATGGCGTTCCGGGGCTTTCCAGCCTGTTCGCGGGCCCGCCCTACGGCATCGGCCTGCTGACCTCGGCGCTGATCCTGGCGATCATGGTGCTGCCCTTCATCACCTCCATCACCAAGGACGTGTTCGACACCGTGCCGGCGGTGCTGAAGGAATCGGCCTACGGCATCGGCTGCACCACCTGGGAGGTGATGCGCCGCATCGTCATTCCCTACACCCGCGTCGGCATCATGGGCGGCGTCATGCTCGGGCTCGGCCGCGCGCTGGGCGAGACGATGGCGGTGACTTTCGTGATCGGCAACGCGCACCGTATCAGCGCCTCGCTGTTCGCGCCGGGCACCACGATCTCGGCCACCATCGCCAACGAGTTCACCGAGGCGGACGGCGAGCTTTATACGTCCTCGCTGGTGGCGCTGGGCCTCATCCTGTTCGTCATCACCTTTCTGATCCTCGCCGCCGCGCGTTTCATGCTGCTGCGCCTCGAACGCCGTACGGGAGCCTGAGCCATGTCCGCAGCCTCTTCGCTCCACAGCCGCCGCAAGGCCAGGAACGCGGTGATGATGACGCTGTGCCTCGTCGCGGCCGGCATCGGCCTCGCCTGGTTGGCGCTGATCCTCGGCGCGCTGGTCTACAAAGGGCTTTCAGGCCTTTCGCTTGCGGTCTTCACCGAGATGACGCCGCCTCCGGGCGACGCCGGCGGCCTGCTCAACGCCATCGCCGGCTCGGTGGCGATGACGATCATCGCCGTCGTCGTCGGCACGCCCATCGGCGTGCTCGCGGGCACATACATGGCCGAATACGGACGGTACTCGACGCTGACCACGGTGGTGCGCTTCATCAACGACATCCTCCTGTCGGCGCCGTCGATCATCATCGGCCTGTTCGTCTACGAGCTTATGGTGAGGCCGATGGGGCATTTCTCAGGGCTCGCCGGTGCCGTGGCGCTGGCCATCCTGGTCATTCCCGTGGTGGTGCGCACCACGGAGGACATGCTGAACCTGGTGCCGAACGCGCTGCGCGAGGCGGGCACGGCCATCGGCGCACCGCGCTGGGTGGTGATCCGTTCCGTCGCCTACCGCGCGGCCCTGTCCGGCATCGTCACCGGCATCTTGCTGGCCATCGCCCGCATCTCGGGCGAGACGGCGCCGCTCCTGTTCACCGCGCTCAACAACCAGTTCTGGTCGAGCAACCTCAACGCGCCGATGGCGAGCCTGCCGGTCACCATCTTCCAGTTCGCGCTCAGCCCCTATGAGGAGTGGCAGCAACTGGCCTGGACCGGCGCCCTCATCATCACGCTCACCGTCCTGGGGCTGTCGATCTTCGCCAGAAGCCTGACCGGACGCAAGCTTTAGAGAGGACAGATGAAACCGATGTTGTCCGCTGAAACCGTCATGGCCGAACCGGTCGTCGAGAAGGCCAAGATCGAGGTGAAGAACCTCAATTTCTACTACGGCGAGTCCAAGGCGCTGAAGGACATTTCATTGTCCCTGCCCGAGCGCAGCGTCACCGCCTTCATCGGCCCCTCGGGTTGCGGCAAGTCCACGCTGCTGCGCGTGCTGAACCGCATCTACGAGCTTTATCCCAAGCAGCGCGCCGAAGGCGAGGTGTTGCTCGACGGCGACAATATCCTGGCGCGCTCGCAGGACCTGAACCTGTTGCGCACCAAGATCGGCATGGTGTTCCAGAAGCCGACGCCGTTTCCGATGTCGATCTACGAGAACATCGCCTTCGGCATCCGGCTCTACGAGAAGCTGTCGAAATCCGAGATCGACGGCCGCGTGGAACAGGCGCTGAAGCGCGCCGCGCTGTGGGGCGAGGTCAAGGACAAGCTCCATGCCAGCGGCCTGTCGCTGTCGGGCGGCCAGCAGCAGCGGCTGTGCATCGCCCGCACCGTGGCCGTGAAGCCGGAAGTGATCCTGCTCGACGAGCCGGCATCGGCGCTCGACCCGCTGTCCACCGCCAAGATCGAGGAACTGATCGACGAATTGCAGGCCGACTACACCATCGTCATCGTCACCCACAACATGCAGCAGGCCGCGCGCGTCTCCAGCAAGACCGCCTTCATGTATCTGGGCGAACTGATCGAATTCGACCGTACCGAGAAGATCTTCACCTCGCCGCGCGAGAAGCGCACGCAGGACTACATCACCGGCCGCTTCGGCTGACATCGGCTGCGAAAGAAGACAGGACCATGAGCGAACATATCGTCTCCTCCTTCGACGAAGACCTGAAGCAGGTCGGCAAGCTGATGCGCGACATGGGCGAACTCGCCGGGGCAATGGTCGCGGATTCGACCCGGGCCCTCATAGAGGCCGACAACGCGCTGGCCCAGCGCGTCGTCTCCGACGACGCCATCATGGACGCGCGCCAGCGCGAACTGGACACGCGCGCCATCACGCTGATCGCCAAGCGCCAGCCGATGGCCGACGACCTGCGCTCGGTGGTCGGGGCGATCCGCATGGCCGGCGATTTCGAACGCATAGGCGATCTCGCCAAGAACATCGCCAAGCGCGTCGGCGCGGTCGGGCAGGGCATGGTGCCGCGCGAGCTGGCGCATTCCATCGACTCGATGGCGGAACTGGTGCTCGAGCAGGTGTCGGGCGTGGGCGAGGAATATGCGGCAGGCAATGCCGCCGCGCTGGCGACGCTGCGCGACAACGACGCGCGCATCGACGAGAAATACACCTCCGTGTTCCGCGAACTCCTGACCTACATGATGGAGGACCCGCGCAACATCACCGCCTGCACGCATCTGCTGTTCTGCGCCAAGAATCTGGAGCGCATCGGCGACCATGTGACGAACATCGCCGAGAATGCCTATTATGTGCTCACCGGCGAGCAACTGTCGCCCAACCGGCCGAAACATGACGAGACGGCCATGTCGGCGCCTGCGGCGTAAGGACGGGACAGCCAGATGATTGCACCGCGTATCATGGTGGTGGAGGACGAGGAGCCGCTGGGCGTTCTGCTTCGCTACAATCTGGAATCCGAGGGCTACCAGGTCGAGGTGGTGGCGCGGGGCGACGAGGCCGAGATCAGGCTGCAGGAGCACGTGCCGGACCTGCTGGTGCTGGACTGGATGGTGCCGGCGGTGTCGGGCATCGAACTGTGCCGACGCCTCCGGATGCGGCCCGACACGGAACGGCTGCCGGTGATCATGCTGACGGCGCGCGGAGAGGAAAGCGACCGCGTGCGCGGGCTTTCCACCGGCGCAGACGACTATCTGGTCAAGCCGTTCTCGATGCCGGAATTCATGGCACGGGTGAAGGCGCTGCTGCGCCGGGCCAAACCGGAAGTGCTGTCTTCGGTGCTCAAGGTAGGCGACATCGTGCTCGACCGCGAGTCCCACCGCGTCTACCGCAAGAAGGCCGAGATCAAGCTCGGCCCGACCGAGTTCCGGCTGCTGGAATTCATGATGCGGCATCCGGGCCGCGTGTTCTCGCGGGCGCAACTGCTCGACAATGTGTGGGGCGAGACGATCTATATCGACGAGCGCACGGTGGACGTCCATGTCGGGCGGCTGCGCAAGGCGGTCAACAACGGCCGCATGCCCGATGTCATCCGCACCATCCGCGGCTCCGGCTACGCGATCCGCGAAGACTGATTACCGACGGGGAGTTTGCTTATCCGGCGGGCTGGCCTTGCTGGCCGGGCGCCAGGATCTCCTGGTCGACGAAGGTCAGCGCGCGCATGGCGCAGCCTTCGCGGATCAGGGCGAGTTCGTCCGGCTCCGTATCGAAGGAGATGGAGCCTGAATGCTGGCCGCCCGCCGTGCGGGCGATCGCCTGCCGCAGCGCGGGCTCGATCAGGTCGAAAGCCGTGGCGCCCACGCCGACCATGGTGACGGGCGCCGGGTCAATGAGCGCGAACAGGCTGCCCAGCCCATAGCCGAGCGCCTCGCCGGCCTTGCGATAGGCTTCGCGTTCCGGCCCCTCCGCAGCGCGCGCCTTGTCGGCCAGCGCCTTCATGTCGGCGTCGCCGATGTCTGCCGGGGGCGTGTCCTCGCCGAGGCCGTGGGCGTTGCGCCAGATCGCATAGTTGCCGGCATAGGCTTCCACGCAGCCGCGCCGCCCGCAGCGGCACAGCGCGCCGCCGGGCCGGTGGATCATGTGGCCGAACTCGCCGCCCGAGGAATGCGTGCCGACGAACAACTCGCCATTGAGCACGATGCCCATGCCGATGCCGTGCGACAGCAGCATGGCGATGAAATCATGGCGATAGCGGTCGGTGCCGCGCCAGCGCAGCCCCACCGCCATCATGTTGCAGTCGTTTTCCATCGTGGTCGGAATGCCGAAGACGTCTTCCAGCACATCCGCCAAGGGAATGTCCGTGTGCGGGGTGATCGGCGACCACAGCATGGTGCGGGCGCGGGAATCGGTTATGCCCTGCACCGCGAGCGCGATGCGCAGCACGCGCCTGCCCGCAACCGCCGGATCCCGCAGCCGGTCGCGCACGATCGAAACGCAGGCGTCCGCCAGCGCGGCGCGGGGCAGGGCGAGCGTGTCCAGCCGGCGCTGCTCCTCGGTGACGACGCGGCCGGCATAGTCGATCACCGTGACGGCCAGGAAATTCAGGGACAGCACCAGGGTCACCACCGCGGCGGCCCGCGGATCGAGTTCCAGTCCGATCTGCGGCCGCCCGCGCTTCAGCGGCGAGGCGCCGCCACGGCTCTGGGCAAGCACGCCTTCGGCGATGAGATCGGACGAGATGGCCGAAATGGTCGAATTGCTGAGGCCGGTGATCGCCGCGATCTCCGTGCGCGAAGGCTGGCCGCTGCGCCGCACGGCCGCGATCACCATGGCGCGGTTGCTCCGGCGCAGGTCGTCGTGGCGGATGCCGACGGTCATGGGCTCGTCTTCCTCGCGCCGATACCGTATGATCATCTCTCGGCTTTCGACCAGATAGTGGCAGAATAGCGGTCCGCTGTCATATATTAATTTCGGAGCTCGAAAAAAATTATGACGCCGCGCGAATCCCCGTTGACAGCCGCCTTCGCTTAGGTCACGCTTTTTTCGAAGCTCGAAAAAAAGCTTCGATACGGCCCGTAGAAGTTCGCAGGCGCCGTTGGGCGCAGGGAGGAAATCATGAGGAAGATCACTGCCGCCGTTCTGGCGGGCGCCGTCATGTCGCTGGCCCTGGTGTCGGCCGCCGAGGCCAAGGGTAAGGTCATCGGCGTCTCCTGGTCCAATTTCCAGGAAGAGCGCTGGAAAACCGACGAGGCCGCGATGAAGAAGGCGATCGAGGCCGCCGGCGACAAGTACATCTCGGCCGACGCGCAGTCCTCAGCCGAAAAGCAGCTTACCGACGTCGAGAGCCTGATCAGCCAGGGCGCCAATGCGCTCATCATTCTGGCGCAGGATGCCTCCGCCATCGGACCGGCTGTGCAGAAGGCGCTGGACGAGGGCATTCCGGTGGTCGGTTATGACCGGCTGATCGAGAACAAGGACGTCTTCTACCTGACCTTCGACAACAAGGAGGTCGGCCGCCTGCAGGCGAAGGGCGTCTTCGCGGTCAAGCCGGAGGGCAACTATGCCTTCATCAAGGGCTCGTCCGCCGATCCGAACGCCGACTTCCTGTTCGCCGGCCAGATGGAGGTGCTGAAGGGCGCCATCGATGCCGGCAAGATCAAGAATGTCGGCGAGGCCTATACCGACGGCTGGCTGCCGGCCAACGCGCAGAAGAACATGGAGCAGATCCTGACCGCCAACGACAACAAGGTCGATGCGGTGGTGGCCTCCAACGACGGCACCGCCGGCGGCGCGATCGCGGCGCTGCAGGCACAGGGCCTTGCCGGTTCCGTTCCGGTTTCGGGCCAGGACGGCGACCATGCCGCGCTGAACCGCATCGCGCTCGGCACCCAGACCGTGTCGGTGTGGAAGGACGCGCGCGAGCTCGGCAAGAACGCCGCCGAGATCGCCTCGCAACTCGCCGACGGCAAGAAGATGACCGACATCCCGCATGTGCAGGACTTCACCACGCCCGGCGGCAACACCGTCAAGTCGGTGTTCCTGACCCCCGTCGCCATCACCAAGGACAACCTCAACGTGGTGATCGACGCCGGCTGGATCAAAAAGGACGAAGTCTGCGCCGGCGTGAAGGCCGGCAGCGTCCCCGTCTGCAACTGAGGCCGACATCGACGCCTCTGCCGGTTTCGCCGTTCGCTCGAACGGCGAAACCGGACTTCTTCGAGCTTTCGCAATTCGGCAGGCGCCGCGCCTTCGTGAAATCGCCTCGGCGTCTTTCTTTCGACTTCTATGGAAGTCGGAAAATCCGTAGACTCGGGTGTCGGAGGCTGCGCCAGACGGACCCCGGCGGGAGGAGATCATGACCGACACGACCACCGGCCAGCCGGTCGACACGGCACGCGCATCCGAAATCGGAGCGGTCGGCCGCTTCCTCAAGGCGACCGAACTGGATGTGCGCATGCTGGGCATGGTGGCGGCGCTGATCGTCATCTGGGTCGTCCTGCATCTGCTGTCCGGCCGCCTGTTCCTGACGCCGCGCAATCTCTGGAACCTGTCGGTCCAGACCTCGTCCGTCGCCATCATGGCGACCGGCATGGTGCTGGTCATCGTCATGCGCAATATCGACCTGTCCGTCGGCTCGCTCGAAGGCGTGCTGGGCATGGTCATGGGCGTGATGCAAACCGAAATCCTGATCCGCGTCTTCGGGCTGTCGCTCGGAAATCCCTGGATCTGGCTGCTCGCGCTGGCCGCGGGGCTGCTGCTCGGCGTCGTCATCGGCGCCTTCCAGGGCTTCGTCATCGCCTATATGGAAGTGCCTTCCTTCATCGTCACGCTCGGCGGCCTGCTGGTGTGGCGCGGCGCGGCCTGGTGGATCACCAGCGGGCGCACCGTGGCCCCGCTCGACGCCACCTTCCAGCTCATGGGCGGCGGCCCGCAGGGCTCGATCGGCGCGACCTGGAGCTGGGTGGTCGGCCTCGTCTCCTGCCTTGCGGTGGCCGCGCTGCTGGTCAATGGCCGCCGCCAGCGCAAACGCTTCAAATTCCCGCAGCGCCCGATGTGGGCGGAGGTGTTCCTGGGGGCGGTGGCATGCGCCGCCATCCTCGGCGCGGTCTGGGTCGCCAACTCCTATCCCTGGCCGATCGGCATCGTGAACCGGTATGCCGCCGCACACAACATCACCGTTCCGGAGGGCGGGCTGTTCATCGCCCACGGCATCGCCATCCCCGTCCTGATGGCGGTCGCGGTCGGCATCATCATGACCTTCGTCACCAACCGCACCCGCTTCGGCCGCTATGTCTTCGCCATCGGCGGCAATCCGGAGGCGGCCAACCTGGCCGGCATCAACACGCGCTGGATCACGATGAAGGTGTTCATCATCATGGGCGTGCTGGCGACGGTCAGCGCCGCGATCTCCTCGGCGCGCCTCAACGCTTCCACAAACGCGCTGGGCACGCTGGACGAACTACTCGTCATCGCTGCGGCCGTCATCGGCGGCACGTCTCTGGCGGGCGGTTCGGGCACGGTGCTGGGTGCCATGCTCGGTGCGCTGCTGATGCAGTCGCTGCAATCGGGCATGGTGCTGCTGGGCATCGATTCGCCACTGCAGAGCATCGTCGTCGGCGCGGTTCTGGTCATCGCGGTGTGGCTCGACACCGTCTACCGCAAGCGCGTCTAGGACCGGGAGGACACCATGGCCGATACCGAGCTTCGCGATCCCGACACGGCGCCGCTGGTGGATCTGAGAAACATCTCCATCGCCTTCGGCGGCATCCGCGCCGTCGACGACGCCTCCGTCGATCTTTATCCCGGCGAGGTGGTGGCGCTGCTCGGCCACAACGGCGCCGGCAAATCCACCCTGATCAAGATATTGTCCGGCGCTTACAAACGCGACGCCGGGCAGATTTTCGTCAACGGCGAGGAGGCGTCCATCTCCAATCCGCGCGATGCCAAGAAATACGGCATCGAAACGATCTACCAGACGCTGGCGCTGGCCGACAATGTCGACGCCGCCGCCAATCTCTTCCTCGGCCGCGAACTGAAGACCGGCTGGGGCACGCTCGACGACGTGGCGATGGAGGCGGAGGCGCGCAAGGTGATGGGGCGGCTCAATCCGCGCTTCCAGCGCTTCAAGGAGCCGGTGGTGAAACTGTCGGGCGGCCAGAGGCAGTCCGTGGCGATCGCCCGCGCCATCCTGTTCAACGCCCGCATCCTGATCATGGACGAGCCGACGGCGGCGCTCGGCCCGCAGGAAACCGCGCAGGTCGGCGAACTGGTCAAGCAACTCAAGGCCGACGGCATCGGCATCTTCCTCATCAGCCACGACATCCACGATGTCTTCGACCTTGCCGACCGCGTCTGCGTCATGAAGAACGGCCAGGTCGTCGGCACGGCGCGCACCCAGGACGTGACGCAGGACGAGGTGCTGGGCATGATCATCCTCGGCAAGTGCCCGCCCGGCGCCATTCCGGGCCCGGGGGCGCTCAAGATCGCCGCTTAGGCGGTAAACATAGCCGGCTAGTTTCATGCCGGCATGGGCCATGCCTGTCGCGGCATGAAGCAATGTCATCGCTGTGGCATACGTGCCATTGTGTTGGCACCGGGGTTTGCTATGAAGGGCTCCCCGACTGACCCGAGTGCATCAGCCTTTGAAAAAGCTCTTTCCGATCATTGCGTTCGTAGCTGTCGCGTTGATCAGTCTGGCGATGGCGGGCTTTGCCTATTTCGCCACCCAGGAAGCCGCCCGAATCAAGTTCGAGGCGACGGTGGACGATGCGGTGAACCGGATCGAAAGCCGTGTCGACCTGCATCTGTCGCTGCTGCGCGCCACCGCGGCCCTGTTCGATGCCCATGACGGCAACGTGGCGGCCGGCGAATTCAAGGAATTTTTCGACGCGCTCAACATAAGCCAGCATTTCGCCGGCCTGCGCGGCATCGGCTATCTCAAGCTGATCAAGCGGGGCCAGGAAGCAGCGGTGGAACGCGACATCCGGTCAGGCACCGGACTTGAGCGCAAGATCTACCCGCAGACGGACCAGCCGCTGCGGGCGCCGATCGTGCTGTTCCAGCCGCTCGGCACGGGCAACGCCGCCTTGATCGGCTACGACATGATGACCGACCCGGTGCGCCGTGACGCGATCGAGCAGGCGATACTGGACAACAAGCAGCACGCGACCGGGCCGGTGATGCTGGGAGAGAACACCGGGGCGGAGCAGATCTTTCCCGGGTTCCTGGTGTTCGTTCGGCTGATGGTGAAGAGCGGCCCCGGCACGGATGCGACCCCTTCGGTCGGCGGCTTCCTGTATACCGCGTTCCGGGCGCGCGACCTGTTCCAGACGGCGCTGGCCAAGGCGCCGCTCCTGCCTGTCAATATCGAGGTCTACGACCAGAAGCTTGATCCGGACCACCTTCTTTTCCGGTCCGAGACGCCGCCGTTGGCGTCCCTGGGGCAGCACCTCGTCGCTCAACGCGGGGTCGAGGTCGCCGGGCGGAAGTGGCAGATCCTGTTCCGGCCGACCAGCGCCTTCGTCCCTCCGTCCTCGCGCCTGGTGCCGATCACGCTGGGGCTGTTCGGATTGCTGCTGGCGGGCGCCATCGCCCTGGTGGCGCGCTACCAGGAACGGGCTTACGACGCCGTTTCGCTATTGCACGAAACAACGGAAAAGAGCCTGCTCGAGAAGGAGCTGATGCTCCAGGAGATGAAGCACCGCATCAAGAATTCCATCGCGCGCGTCCTGGCCATCGCACGGCAGACCGCCGCCGGGGCGACCGACGTGCGGGAATTCTCGACCTCGTTCGCGGCCCGCCTGCAGGCCATGGCCGCCTCGCAGGATATGCTGACCCGCTCACGCTGGCAGAAGGCCGATCTCGGCGACCTGCTTCGGATCGAACTTGGCCAGGTGTTCGGCAAGGAACTGCCTAACGATCTGCTGTCGGGGCCGCAGGTGCTGCTGGACGAAACGACGACGCAGGCGCTCGGGCTGACCTTCCACGAACTGGCCACCAACGCGCTCAAATATGGCGAGGCCGGCAACTCGGTCGGTGCGCTTAAAGTGAGCTGGAAGACCGAACGGGCGCGGCAGAAACGCGAGCTCGTGCTTCATTGGCGCGAATCGGGCCACACCAAGCTCGAGATGCCGAGCAAGACCGGTTTCGGCACGAAGCTGATCGACATGAACATCACGCGCGAGCTCGGCGGAACGATCGAGCGCCAGTTCGAAGAGGACGGACTGAAGGTGAAGATCAGGATACCGCTGCAAGCCTGACGGACGCCGCTGTTGCAGCGGCGCCGCCGGAAGGCTGCCCGCGCAAACAAAAAAGGGCCGGCGCTTGCCGGCCCTCTTTCGTTCGCCTGAGACCCGATCAGTTGCAGCGGGCGGTGTAGATGCGACCGGTGCGCGGGCTGCGATACTGGCAGTATCCGTTGCGCAGGTTGCGAACCAGAAGGCCGGAACCGGCGCCCACGGCCGCACCGATGGCCGCACCCTTCCAGCCGCCGACCGCGCCGCCGATCAGGGCACCGGCGCCGGCACCGACGCCGACGTCCTGTTCGGTCGTGGTGCAGCCGCTGACAGCCGCAACCATAGCCACCGCAATCATTATCTTACGCATCTGAAATTCCTCTCACTTGATGTCCCTCGCTTTACAGCACCCATTCCTCTAGCACGGAGGCATGGATTTCGTCCGCCAGAAAGCTTTTTCTGGCTAAGATAGTGTTTCTCCGGCCATTTCAGCCGGATTTACCTCCACATACTTGCACGAACGTCCCCATCATCCGCAAGCGATCTCACTCGGTCTCGAAATTTCCGTGGGGCACGACGAGCGTGTAGTTGAGGTGCTCGTTGGCGATGTCGAGCGTGGCCGTGCCGTTCAGCGAAACCGGCACCACGCGTTCCAGCGCGACCGATCCGAACCGCTTGCGCCCGCGCTTCCTTTCGGTTCCCGGCAGGCGCTCGCTCCATATCAGCGACAGCGAGGTTTCGCCGTCAGTGCCGTTGAGGCCGGCGGTCACGGCGACGCTGCCGTTGGGTTGAGACAGCGCGCCGTAGCTGACCGAGTTGACCGCCAGTTCGTGCATGGCAAGGCCGATATGCAGCGCGGCGTTCGGGTTGAGGAAGGGGTTGGCCCCCTCGAAACGCAGGCTGTGTTCCGGGTCTGCGCCATAGCGCGCGACCTGGCCGGCGACCAGTTCACGCAGTTCGGCGCCGCGCCAGTTCGACGAGGTCACGAGGTCCTGCGAGGAGGCGAGGGACTGCAAGCGGCCGCGAAAGCGGGTGAGGAAATCGGAAATGCTGTCGGAATGACGGCCCGTCTGGCTCGCGATGCTCTGGATGATGGCGAGCAGGTTCTTGGAACGGTGGCTCACCTCGCGCAGCAATGTCTTCAGCGTCTGCTCGCGCCGCTTCTGCTCGGTGGTTTCCACCTTCGTGGTGAGGATGCCCTGCACCTCGCCTTTGCGGTCGAAATCGGGATCCACCCAGATTTCGAACCAGCGCACCCCGTTCTCGCCGGGGATGCTGATCTCGAACCGTTCGGAGTTGCCGGACGCGATGACGTTCCTGCGTGCGGCCTCTATCCGCTCCGATTGCGTTTCGGGGAGGAAATTCTGCAGGCCGCCGCCTTCCGCATGCGACACCCACGGAGCCAGCATGTTGCGGGCCCATACGGTCTTGAGATCCTTGTCCTGGTACAGGACGGCCACCCCGGCATTGCGCAAGGCATTCAACAACGCCCGCCCGAGTTGATCCTCTTGCAAGCCCGACTGCGGCGACATCATCTCGCCACCATTCGTGTTGTCCACCCTGGAAACCATATGCCTAGCTGCCGCCGCGCCTCCCTTGATTGCCTAAATTAGCGGATATCCGTTCAAGAAAGGTTCCGCCGGACCTCATTTCCCTGCGGATCTGGGGCCCGGCGGCGGCTGGAAACCGTTTGAGGGGTGCGGCTTCCAGTTTGCCTTGGAACTGGTTCCGGCAGGCCTCACGCGCGCCTGAAAAGCCCCGCCAGCAACGAGATGATCAGGAACGCCAGGAATATGAAGAACAGGATCTTGGCCAATCCGGCCGAAGCGCCGGCGATTCCACCGAAACCGAGCGCGCCGGCTATGATTGCCACGACAAGGAACACAAGGGCCCAGTAGAGCATCGTCAAACTCCTTCCGATGTTGCGGCAAAACGTCGGGCCGCTGACATTTGTTCCGGATCGTCGTGTAAATTATGCCTGTCACGGCGCGGTTTCACGCGGCGGCCTTGGCGTGGCGGTCGAAGAACAATGCCTGACTTATCAGTGCCTTGACCATGTCCGGGTTGAAGGGCTTGGTGACGAGGAACGCCGGCTCCGGCCGCTCGCCGGTGAGCAGGCGCTCGGGGAAGGCGGTGATGAAGATCACCGGCACGGGCGAAGCCGACAGGATCTCGTTGACCGCCTCGATGCCGGAACTGCCATCGGCGAGCTGGATGTCGGCGAGCACCATTTTCGGGTGCGTCCTGCCGAACATCGCCACGGCTTCGGCGTGCGTGCGGGCGATGCCCACGACGCGGTGGCCGAGGCTCTCCACCATCTCCTCGATGTCCATGGCGATCAGCGGTTCGTCCTCGATGATGAGCACTTCGGTCGCGACCTGACGCGAAATCTCGTCGCTCGCCTCCGACAGCAGTTCCGAGAAGGTCTCCTCGTCCACGTCGAGGATTTCGGCCGCCTCGGCTTCGGAAAAACCTTCCACCGCCACGAGCAGGAAGGCCTGGCGCGGCAGCGGCGCCAGCGCATTCAGGTTGGCTGCGGCACGCTGCTCCCAGCCTGCCTGCGCTTCCTCCTGGGGCACGCGGATGGCGACGGAGGTGAACAGCCGGGCGAAGACCTTGTAGATGGCGATGCGGTCGCTGGACGCTTCCGGGAAAATGCCCGAATCGGCGATAATGGCCTCGAGCATCGCTGCGACCATGGCGTCCCCGCTTTCCTGGGAACCCGACACGGCACGCGAGAAACGGCGCAGATAAGGCAGGTGTGGAGCGATGGTGGCGGACAGGTTCATTGTGGACGTCTCCCTCAGCGGACGTGAAAAGGTCGGGCGCGCGCGGGCGCAGCACCCTCAAACGCTTACTGCCGCAAAAAGTTCCGATACGGTGGAACTAATGGATGGGCAAGACGTTCTGGACCGATCGGCCGGAGGAGGAGCCGCTTGCCTTGCGCCCGGGTGGCTGGGGCACCCGTCTCGAGACAAGTGACAAGGCAAATATTGAGGGCGAAACGTGAAAGAAGCAACGAAAACCGCAACGGCGGACACCGCTGGGCGCCAGCTTTCGGGCGATCCCTTGGGAACGAATTCCGAAATCGGCCGCAAGCTCAAACAATATTACGATGATCTGGTTTCCGACGAGGTGCCTGACCGCTTCGCCCAGTTGCTGGCGCAATTGGAACAGACCGAAGCCGCGCATAAGAAGGGCTGACGCATGGGGGCTTCGCAAGGCTTCAAGACCGACCTGCTTGCCTCGATCCCGAGCCTGAGGGCATTTGCGGTATCGCTTACGCAGAATGCCGACCGGGCCGACGATCTCGTGCAGGAGACGCTGGTCAAGGCATGGGACAAGCAGCAGAGCTTTCAGCTCGGAACCAATCTGAAGGCGTGGCTGTTCACCATCCTGCGCAACGAATTCTATTCGCAGATGCGCAAGCGCGGCCGTGAGGTGCAGGACAGCGACGGCGTCATGACCGGACGGCTGGCCGTTCATCCCGCCCAGCACGGCCAGCTCGATCTGAAGGACTTCCGCGCCGCGCTGGAGCAGCTTCCGGAAGACCAGCGGGAAGCGATCATCCTGATCGGCGCCTCGGGCTTCTCCTATGAGGAGGCGGCCGAAATTTGCGGCTGCGCGGTCGGAACCATCAAGAGCCGGGTCAGCCGCGCCCGGTCGCGCCTGCAGGATATCCTGAAGATTTCCGGCGACGACGAGTTCGGGCCGGACGCGATCTCGGCCCAGGTCATGGGCTCGTCGGCGGCCTGAGCCTTGGCGTCAGTCCGCGGCGCTCCCGCGCCGCAGGGCTTGCGCCAGTGCTTCCACGAGGTCGTTGCCGGCATAGGGTTTTTCGACGAAGCCTACCCCCGGCAACAGGGCGCCGATCTCCTCCGTGGTCAAATAACCGGAGGCGATGACGAAAGGCATGCCCAGCGCGAGGAGGCGGCGCGAGAACTCGAGCGTCGATTCCCCGTTCAGCATCATGTCGACGATCGCCGCGTCGAAATGCTTGCCCAGGCTGTCGGCCTCGATCTCCGACAGGTTCTGGACGATGGTGACGTCTTCGGCGCCATTGTCGCGGCATAGCTGCTCGACATCCATGGCGATCAGATATTCGTCTTCGAGCACGACGATACGCACGCCTTCGAGCGGCAGCGCAGATTCTTCCGGCAGTGGAGACATGTGCGACACCCCTGTTTCGACCTGCCTCATGCCCGCAATCCGCCGCCGCGTCATTTAAAAAAGACATATTGCGGTGTAGACGAGAGGAACTTTTTCCGCGCGCAAGGCGTTGAAGTCCACTTTTCCCACCACAGAGGGGCTACATGGCGGGGCAAAACGAGGGATCTTCCACACGCCGTTATCCGTGCGAAAAATGCCCGCTGAGGCCGTTGCCGCTGTTCCGCGAATTCGAAAGCCAGGAACTGGCTTTCATCAGCACCTTCAAGAAGGGCGAGCTTGCGGTCGACAAGGGCGCCACGGTCCTGGTGGAGGGAAGCCACAGCGCCCATCTCTATACGGTTCTGTCGGGGTGGGGCTTCCGCTATAAGCTGTTGGACGATGGCCGCCGCCAGATCCTCAACTACGTCATGCCGGGCGACCTGATCGGGCTGCAAGGCACGGTGATGGGCGAAATGCAGCATTCCATCGAGGCGCTTTCGCCTCTGCTTTTGTGCGTGTTCGAACGCGAGCAGTTGCCGGAACTCTACCGCAAGCATCCCGGCCTCGCCTTCGACATCACCTGGCTCGCCGCGCGCGAGGAGCGCATGCTGGACGAGAATCTGCTCAGTGTCGGGCGCCGGTCGGCGCTGGAGCGGGCGTCCTATCTCATCGCCTTCATCTTCGCGCGGGCGACCGGCCTGGGACTGAACGACAGCAAACCGATGCAGATTCCGATCACCCAGCAGCATATCGCCGATACGCTCGGCCTTTCGCTGGTCCATACCAACAAGACCTTGCGCAAGCTGTCGTCACGTGGATTGATCGTGTGGCGCGACGGGGGCTGCGAAGTGATGGATCCCGAGGCGCTGCAGAAGCTGTCCGGCTGGAGCGGGCTCGGCGATACGCGCCGCCCTCTGGTGTGAGCGACAACGCTGCCTGTACGCGCGCTCTGTTTGGGGAACCTTACGTCGCAAGCTACGTTTGAAGCCGGAGAACCGTAGGAGTTGAGAATGGCCGCGAACGAAAGCAAATCGATCAAGTCGTCTCCCGAGGCGCAAACCGCGTCCGAGCTGGAAGCCGATATCCGACAGCTTCGGGACGATATCGAGAAGCTTACCAGGCAATTGGCGGCCACCGGCCAGCAAGGCTACGGCACGGCCAAGCGTGCGGCGGCCGAGGGCGTCGAACAGTTGCGGGTTCAGGGGGAGGCAGCCATGGAGAGCCTGCGCGGCAACGCAAAGGAACTGGAAGAGCAGTTGCTGGCTACCGTTCGCGAAAAGCCGGTGACCTCGCTGGCGATCGCGGCCGGTATTGGCTACCTCTTCGCGCTGCTGTCGCGTCGCTGACGCCATGGGGCTGCTGACATCGCTGATCACCGGTCTTGCTTCCGGTGAAGCGTATGCGGCGCTGAGGCGCGCTCGGCTGGCCGCGATCCTCTATTCGCTGGCCGGCCTGTGCTGCCTGTGCGGCATCGGCTTCCTGATAGGCGCCGCCTTCATCTGGTCGGAACGGCATTTCGGTCCCATGGCGTCCGCGCTGGGCTTCGGCATCGGCTTTCTGGTCCTTGCCGGAGTGTTCGTGCTGGCATTCCGCATTTCGGGCAGCAGCCGCAGGCGGCGGCGCGAAAAGCGCCGCA
The DNA here is from genome assembly GCF_032460275.1 of Mesorhizobium sp. SP-1A. Lineage (NCBI taxonomy): Bacteria > Pseudomonadati > Pseudomonadota > Alphaproteobacteria > Hyphomicrobiales > Phyllobacteriaceae > Mesorhizobium > Mesorhizobium sp. SP-1A. The sequence continues at coordinate 204,834 of NZ_JAVXZD010000004.1, forward strand.
AGGCGGACATGACGGCGATCGGCGTTTCGACCGCACTGGCGCTTCTGCCGACATTGCTGCGGGGCAAGGGCAGACTGAGCCTCCTGGCCAGTCCGATCGTGGCGCTCGCTGCCTATGCGATCTATCGCGAGAATGCCGGACGCCACAACGACGACGACCGGGATTCCGGCGCGGGCATATAGCCGACCGGCGGGCCGGACCGAAGGCGCGGCCGCCGGCGATGGCGGCGCGTCCAGGCCGACATTTGGTTTCCCGCACCGGCCTGGCGGAAGCCCGGCAGGAACATTTTCCGGGGGGCGGTCGTTAGCCGTCAGGAACCCTTCTGAAATCCAAGCGCCTCGAAGCAGCGCTTCATTGGCGCCAACCAACGGAGGTCGATCCGTGGTTAAGACCGTTCCCGAAAACAAGGCCCGTCAGGGAAGGCTGGGCCGTCCCGTCCTCATCATCCTCATCGCCGCGTTGCTGCTGGCCCTCGCCGCGTGGGGCGGGGTCGAGCTCTATGGCGAGATGATCAAGACCCCGGCCACCCAGCAGAACCAGACGACAGGCGGCTGATCGGCTACGTATTGGCGGGAACCAGCACTTTCAGCGCGCCCGGATGCTGCTCGAAAATGGTCTCGTTCTCGAGGCGCACCAGCTCGCCGTCCATTACGGCTTTCCAGCGCCGGCGCCGGCCGCGGATCTTCAGGACGACCTTCTTGCCCTGGTGCGTCTCGACATGCGGGCTGTCGTGCCATTTGCCGCGCACGGCATCCAGCACCAGACGCAGCAATTCCGTTTGCCGCTGCGCCATCATCACATAAACGCCCAGCACGCCGCCGGCCGGATCGTCGGCGTAGGGCAGATAGTTTCCGCCGAAGAGGTTGTTGGTCACGCCCAGTCCGGTCGCGCGCGCGTCGATCTCCACGCCGTCGATCGTCAGCGCCACGTCCATCGAGCGGGGGTTCCTCAGTGCGATCCAGGCGGCACGCACGGATGCGCGCATTTTGCCGAGGCGCGAGCCGAATTCCATCTTTTCGCGCAAGGCCACCATCCGGGCGTGCATGCCGGTGGAAAACTGATGAATGAAGGGCTGGCCGTTCGCGGTCACGATATCGGCGGACGCGATCTCTCCGGTGGCGAACGTCTCTATGGCGTGCTCGAGCGTCTGCGGAATCCGGAGGCTGCGGGCGAACAGGTTCATGGTGCCGGCCGGCAGGACGGCGAGCGCCTTCGGCGAATCCATCAATCGCGCCGCGGCCGCCGATATGGTTCCGTCGCCGCCGCCGGCCATCACGACATCGAAGCCTTCGCGTGCGGCTGCGCGGTCCAGAGCCTTGGCTATGTCGCGGCCATGCACGATTTCGATGTCGAGCTCGTGCCCGGCTCGTTCAAGCACCTCGCGCAGGGTTCGAGAGAGCGCGTCGAGGTCGGTGGTGCGCAAAGTGCCGCCGTCCCGGTTCAGCACGACCGCAAAGCGCATTTTGCCTCCGTCGGTTCAAGTCGTTGAATTGGAAGTCGTTTTCCTGTTTGGCGAAGTGCTTGCCATGGCAGATGGGAAGTGCCGGCCGTGCCCGCAACCCCTGCCGCATCCAAAAGGTTCCCGGAAAAATCGCCCGACGCCCGCGTGCCTGGTCCGATCTCGGAACAAGACGGCGGTCACGACGTTGTGAATTCGTTGAGATGCCGCGCTCGGCTTTCCCCGCGACGGTTCTGCCGGGCGCGGCGTGCATGAACAAGCACGCACGAGGAGTAAACTATCATGATCCGCAAGCTTTTGGCCACGACCGCGCTGGCCATGGTCGCCGCCTCTGGCGCCCTCGCGCAGGACACGACCGCGCCAGCTCCCGCGGCACCCGCAACGCAGAATGCCGCACCGACGACCCCGGCCGTCAAGGCGGAGGGGCAACTCGCCACCAATATCATCGGTGAAAGCGTCTACAACGGGACCGGGGACAGCGCGCAGAATATCGGCAAGGTGACGGACGTCGTCTTCGACAAGGACGGCCAAGCCAAGTCGGTCGTCATCGGCGTCGGCGGCTTTCTGGGCGTCGGCTCGAAGGACGTGACCTTTGACTTTTCCAAGCTGCAATGGGCCGAGAAGAACGGCGACCGCTGGCTCGTCGCCAAGACGACCAAGGAGCAGCTGACGGCGCAGCCGGCATTCGACGACACGCCGTTCAAGCCGGCACAGCCGCCTGCGGCCGCGCAGCCATCGACAACCACGGCGCCCGCGACCGACAATACCGCGCAGAACGCACCGGCCACGGCCCCCATCGAACCGGCCAAGCCCGCGTCGATCGACCAGGGCCAGCTCGCCTCCGCGATCATCGGTGAGAACGTCTATAACGGCACCGGCAGCGACGCGCAGGATATCGGCAACGTCAACGACATCGTCCTGTCCAAGGAGGGCAAGATGCAGTCGCTGGTGATCGGCGTCGGCGGCTTCCTCGGCCTTGGGCAGAAGAACGTCGCCTTCGATCACGACAAGGCCAAGCCGATGGAGCGCGGCGGCGATCGCTTCCTGGTGGTCGAGGCCACCAAGGAGCAGTTGCAGGCGCTGCCCGACTTCGACCGCAAGGCCTATGACCCGGCGCCCGCGGCGGCAGCCGCCGGGGCGGAAACGGCGCCGACCATGACGCCGACGACCGATACGGCGCAGAACTCGACTGCCGGCGAGCAGGCAGGCAAGCCGGACACGACCGAGACCGCGGCGATCGACAAATCCACGCTCACCGCGCTGCCGGAGGACAAGATCAGCGCCGACAACCTTATCGGCACGACGGTCTATGGGTCGAACGACGCCAAGGTCGGCAAGATCGGCGACATCGTGCTGAGCAGCGACAACAAGGTCGACGCGATCGTCGTGGATGTCGGAGGCTTCCTCGGCATCGGCGCCAAGCCGGTCGCCATCGGCATGGACAACCTGAAATTCATGACCGACAAGGACGGCAAGAACTACCTCTACACGAACTTCACCAAAGAGCAGCTCGAAGCGCAGACGGCCTATGACAAGGGCAGTTACGCCGAGAACCGCGACAAGCAGCGCATGGTGCTGAAGCCGTAAGGTCGCGTTGGGAGGAAAGCGAGCCCGCGCCGGAGAGCGGCGCGGGCTTTTTCTCGTTCCGGCTCCGGCCGACTTGCAGGCTGCCAGTGAACGAATGCTTTTGATCGTTCACTTTTGCAGCACAGTCCTTCCGGTGTTCGCGCCCTTTGCCGTCCGGTGCTGCGACCGCATATTGGCGGGGAGAGCGGCGGCTGCCGCCAAAAAGGGAGCGAAGCACCATGCTCGACCAGATCAAGGGACTGCATCACGTCACATCCATGGCGGCGGACGCGCGCCAGAACAACGATTTCTTCACGCATAAGCTCGGCTTGCGCCGCGTCAAGAAGACCGTCAATTTCGACGCGCCCGACGTCTATCATCTCTATTATGCCGACGAGCTCGGCACTCCGGGCTCGGTGATGACCTATTTCCCGTTTCCGCATATCAGCAGGGGCCGGCCGGGCGTAGGCGAGGTCGGCACGACGGTGTTTTCGGTGCCGGAAGGAACGCTGGGCTATTGGGAAGACCGCTTTGCCAAAGAAGGCGTCGGCGGTCTGGCCCGCGAGGAACGGTTCGGCGAGAAGCGGTTGACCTTCACCGGCCCCGACGGCGACCGTTTCGCGCTGGTGGAAGACAAGGCCGACAGCCGCGCGCCCTGGGCCAGAGGCGGCGTGCCGGCCGACGAGGCCATCCGCGGCTTCCATTCCGTATCGCTCCGGCTGAGGGACGCGGGCGCCACGGAGGAACTGCTGAAATTCATGGGTTATGAAGAAATCGACCGGGAGGGCGCCATCCGGCGGCTGTCGATCGAGAACGGCAACGGTGCCGATCTCGTCGACATCGAGACCTTGCCGGGAGCGCCCGTGGCCGGCCTCGGTGCCGGTTCGGTTCATCATGTCGCCTTCGCGGTGGAAGACCGCGCGCGCCAGCTCGAGGTCCGCAAGGCGCTGATGGATACGGGCTATCAGGTCACGCCGGTCATCGACCGGGATTATTTCTGGGCGATCTATTTCCGCACCCCGGGCGGCGTGCTGTTCGAGGTGTCCACCAACGAACCGGGTTTCGACCGCGACGAGGACACGGCACATCTGGGCGAAGCGCTGAAACTGCCGGCCCAGCACGCGCATCTGCGGCCATATCTCGAACAACACCTGCAGCCGCTCGAGGATTAGGAGATCGCCATGGCAAAGGACGCCTATGTTCATAAGGTGCTGCCCGGAAAGCCGGGCGGCCCTCTCCTGTTCGTCTTCCACGGCACCGGTGGGGACGAGAACCAGTTCCTGCCGCTCGGGCGCGACTTCGTTCCGGCGGCGACCGTCATCTCGCCGCGCGGCGATGTCTCCGAATTCGGCGCGACCCGCTTCTTCCGGCGAACCGGCGAGGGCGTCTACGACATGGACGATCTCGCGCGGGCGACGGGAAAGATGGTCGGGTTCGTCGAAGCCCATGCCGCCGACGCTGGTGCGTCGACGGTTCTCGGGCTCGGCTATTCCAACGGTGCCAACATTCTGGCTTCGGCCCTCTTCGCCCGGCCGTCGCTGTTCGACGCGGCGGTGCTGATGCATCCGCTGATTCCGTTCCGCCCCGATATAAGCGGAAGCTTCGCCGGCCGGCGTGTTCTGGTGACGGCCGGTCGCCGCGATCCCATAGCTCCGGCCGATCTGACGGAACAACTGGCGGCCGGTCTGAGAGGCGGCGGCGCCGACGTGACAGTCGAATGGCACGAAGGCGGCCATGAGCTGCGCGCGAACGAGATCGAAATGGCAAGATCGTTCCTGTCGGAAGCGGCGCAGCGCCGCCCGGACCCGGCCGTATTCCGACAAAGCACCGACCGGACCGCAAACGGGCGCTAATTCATCGCCGGGACCTGAAAAACGAGCGCGAGAAATGCGCTCGTTTTTTATCGTCCTGCAGCGCCTGCGCCTGGTTAATCGACAAATCTGGCGCTTTATGGCTCGACAATCGGCTACACACGTATAACGTGTAGAAAATTGCTTAAGCATGACTATGCGCGAGTTCCTGTCCGCCGGCCTTCGCTTGTTTTCGGCAACTGTTCCTTAAGGGCGTTTCGCCATGGTCCAACCATAACGTGTGGCGTGAGGCGGAGCAGTTTAAGTGACAGCGGGGAATGAAGCCGGTTCCAGCCCGCGCAAATGCCTGGACGCGGCGTTTCTTGCCGCCGGCTTTTTCGTAGCCGGCTCGGTTTCGATCCTGGTATCCCGGTTCAGCGACGGCATCGCGGGGGTCTGGTTCGCCAACGCGCTTGCTTTCGTGATGCTGGCGCGTCGCGCGAGGCGGCCGGGCGTTCTGGATTTCATCGCGCTGGCGGCAGGCTCGCTGGCGGTTAACGTCGTTTTCTTCAGCGATCTCGCGACGGTGCTGATCCTGCCCTTGATCAATGCCGGGCAGGTGATGCTTTCGCTTTACCTGGTCCGCAGGGCGGTGGGCGGGCCGCCGTTGCGGATCGCGAACGCGGGCGAGTTCGTGCAGGTCCTGGGCCTGGCCGGCATAGCGGCCACGGCGGCGGCCGTGCTGGTGTTCTTGCCGGTCACCAGCTGGTATGGAGGCTGGCCGCCGCTTTGGACCGGCTGGACGCTGATGTCCGCCAACGCCCTCGGCTACGCCATGGTGCTGCCGCCGCTGCTGTTCGGCTCACGCGCGGCCTTGGCAAAGCTCAGCAGCTTCGACGGGTTCGCACGCGTGGCGACGGTATGCCTCGGCTCTGCGGGCGCCGGCTGTTTGTCGCTGGCGTGGAGCGAATTCCCCTTTGCGCTGGCCATGCTGCCGTCGTTGCTCGCGGCGCTTTATCTGACCGTGTTCGAGGCGGCGCTGGTCTGCAGCTTCACCGGAGCGGCGCTGATGGCCGGTGCCATGGTCGGGCTGGTGCCCGGCCACGGCCACGGTGCCGCCGCGTTCAGCGGCGGGTTCCAGCTGGCCGTCGCGATCGCCGTGCTGACGCCGCTGATGGTGGCGCAGTTCGTGCAGCAGATCGTTGAGGGCCGCCGGCGCATAGCGGATGCCGAGACGCGCTGGAATTTTGCGCTGACAAGTACGGGGCAGGGCATCTGGGATCTCGACGTGCGCAAGGGCCGCATCTCCTATTCGGATGGCTGGGCGAAACTGCTGGGATATGAACCGGACGAGCTGGACGGCGATCCGGATCATTGGCTGACCCTGATCCATCCCGACGACCGGCAAGCGGTCGAGACGGCGGATCGAGCGCATCAGGACGGCAGGACGCCGTATTTCGAAGCCGAGTTCCGCATACGCCGCAAGGACGGGCGGTGGATCTGGATACTGGACCGAGGCAAGATCATCGAGCGCGACGGCGACGGCAACGTCGCGCGCGCCATCGGGAGTTTCACCGACATCACCGCCCGCAAGGAGGCGGAACAATGGCTTGTGCATTCCGCGGCCATGCTCGAGGCCGAGAAGGAGCGTCTGCGCGTCACCTTGCAGTCCATCGGCGATGCGGTGATCTGTACCGATCCCTTGGGCTCCGTGACCTTCATGAACCCGATCGCCGAGAAGCTCACCGGAGTGGCGGCGACGGAGGCCATAGGGCGGCCGCTGGCGAAGGTCTACATGGCCGTGGATGAAGACACCGGCCAGCCTCTGGACCTTGAAGCCATATTCAACGGCCGTCGCCTTGTCGACCACAACAGCCGCGCCGTTTTGCTGAAACGCAACGGCACCCGATGCAGCATCCGCCAGGTCATTTCCTCCATCCGGACCGGGGAAGGCAAATGCGACGGCTCGATCATCGTGTTCCAGGATTTTACCGACGCCCGCACGCTGCAGCGCCAGCTTGCCTACGCCGCCGCGCATGATGCGTTGACCGGCCTGCCGAACCGCTCAAGCTTCATCCGCACCATGAAGGCGCTGGTCGAGACCGCGCAGGCCGGCAGCATGTCGCGCCAGTTCATGTTCATCGATCTCGACCGGTTCAAGCGGGTCAACGACACGGCGGGTCATGCCGCGGGCGACGCGCTGCTGAAACTGTCGGCGCAGGCGATCAGGAATGCGCTCGGGCCGGGCGATATCGTCGCCAGGCTCGGCGGGGACGAGTTCGCCGTGCTGCTCAAGTCCGGCTCGGCCGCCGCCGCGGAAATCACCGCGAAAACGGTAATCGAGGCGGTTCTCGCCCTGGAGTTCGTGTGGAACGATCACGTGCACCGGATCGGCGCCAGCATCGGAATCGCGCCGGTCGACGCAGATAGCGGCGAGGTCGATGAAATCATCGCACGGGCGGATGCCGCCTGCTATGCCGCCAAGGCGGCCGGCCGAGGCTGTTTCCGCATCGCCGTGGCGGGCACCGCCGAAACCCCGTTCCTTCCCCCGGCGGTGGCCGCCGGCTCATGACCTCGCGGCCGGCGGTCCCGACCAGTCAACAGGGACCGGTCGGGGGAGCCGTCAGCGGGTCGGAACCGGATGCTCGCCGCGGTAATCGTAGAAGCCGCGGCCTGTCTTGCGGCCGAGCCATCCGGCCTCGACATATTTCACCAGAAGCGGGCAAGGACGGTATTTGGAGTCCGACAGGCCTTCGTGCAGCACCTGCATGATCGAGAGGCAGGTGTCGAGGCCGATGAAATCGGCGAGCTGCAGCGGCCCCATCGGATGGTTGGCGCCCAGCCGCATCGCCGTGTCGATGGCCTCGACCGTGCCGACACCCTCGTAAAGCGTGTAGATCGCCTCGTTGATCATCGGCAGCAGGATGCGGTTGACGATGAACGCGGGGAAGTCCTCCGAAACGGTGATCGTCTTGTCGAGCGAGCCGACATAGGCCTTGGCGATCTCGAAAGTGCGGTCCTCGGTGGCGATGCCGCGCACGAGCTCGACCAGCTTCATCACCGGCACCGGATTCATGAAATGAATGCCGATGAAGCGCTCCGGCCGGTCGGTCTGCGAGGCGAGCCGCGTGATCGAGATCGAGGAAGTGTTGGTCGCCAGCACCGCCTCGGGGTTGAGCTGCGGGCAGAGCTGGGCAAAGATCTTGCGCTTGACGGTCTCGTCCTCGGTCGCCGCCTCTATGACGAGATCGGCCTCGGCCAGCGCCGCGAGGTCCGACGCGGACGCAATGCGCGCCATGGCGTCCCTGCGCGTCTTTTCCTCCAGCTTGCCGGAGCCGACCTGGCGCGCCATGTTGCCGCTGATGGTGGCGATGCCCTTCTCGATGCGGTCGCCGGAAATATCGTAGAGCAGGACCTTGTAGCCCGCCAGCGCCGAAACGTGGGCGATGCCGCCGCCCATCTGGCCGGCGCCGATAATGCCGATCGTCTCGATCTTGCTCATTGTCCTTTTTCCCGTCCGATCGAATTTGTGCAGCGCAAACTATAAAGGCGGGGCGACTTCGTCCACCCCGCCCCGCTTAATTTAATACCGCACCGCCGGGAGCGTCAAAGCGCCTTTTGCAGTTCCGGCAGGACGACGAAGAGGTCCCCGACGATGCCGTAGTCGGCGACCTGGAAGATCGGGGCTTCCTCGTCCTTGTTGATGGCGACGATGACCTTGGAGTCCTTCATGCCGGCCAGATGCTGGATGGCGCCGGAGATGCCGCAAGCGATGTAGAGGTCGGGGGCCACCACCTTGCCGGTCTGGCCGACCTGCCAGTCGTTCGGCGCGTAGCCGGCATCGACCGCAGCTCGGCTTGCACCAACCGCCGCGCCCAGCTTGTCGGCGACGGGCAGGATAACTTCCTGGAACTTCTCCGCCGAGCCGAGCGCGCGGCCGCCCGAGATGATGATCTTGGCCGAGGTGAGCTCCGGCCGGTCGTTTTCCGACAGCCTGTTCTCGACGAAGCTGGACAGGCCCGGATTTGCGGCGGCGTTGACCGTCTCCACCGCAGCCGAGCCGCCCTCGGGCGCGGCCTGGAAGGAGGCCGTGCGCACGGTGATCACCTTCTTCGGTCCGCTGGCCTGCACCGTCTGGATGGCGTTGCCGGCATAGATCGGCCGCTTGAAGGTGTCGGCCGACACCACTTCGATGATTTCCGACACCTGCGCCACGTCGAGCAGGGCCGCCACGCGCGGCGCGACGTTCTTGCCCGAGGACGTGGCCGGCGCCACGATGGTGTCGTAGTTGCCGGCGAGCGAAACCACCAGCGCGGCGGTCGGCTCCGCCAGCCGCTCGGCCAGTTCGTCGGCCTCGGCCAGCAGCACCTTGCGCACGCCCTTCAGCTTGGCGGCGGCGTCGGCAGCCGCCTTGGCGCCCTTGCCGGCGACCAGCACGTCGACGTCGGAGCCGATCTGGAGGGCGGCGGACAGCGCCTTCGCCGTCTGGTCGGAGAGATGGTCGTTGCCGTGTTCGGCGATCAGAAGAATTGCCATTCTTTTATCCCTTTACTTCAGATGCCCGATTTGAGGTCAGGCCGAAGCGAAAATGGTGACGTTCGAGAACCGGGGCGGAGCGTACGTCCGTACGTGAGCACCGGAAGCGGAGGACGGCGCCATTGGCAGCCCGGCCTCAGCTCAAATCCTCATAGAACGCCGGCTTCGTTCTTGAGCTTGTCGACCAGTTCGGCCACGGTCTTGACCTTGACGCCGGCCTTGCGGCCGCCCGGCTCCTCGGTCTTGAGCACCTTCAGGCGCGGCTTGACGTCGGCGCCGAAATCGGCCGGGCTCTTCTCGTCGAGCGGCTTCTTCTTGGCCTTCATGATGTTGGGCAGCGAAGCATAGCGCGGCTGGTTGAGGCGCAGGTCCGCCGTCACGATCGCCGGCAGCTTCAGCTCCACCGTCTGCAGGCCGCCGTCCACCTCGCGCGTCACCTTGGCGTGGTCGCCGGCGATCTCGACCTTGGAGGCGAAGGTGCCCTGCGACCAGCCCAGCAGCGCCGCCAGCATCTGCCCGGTCTGGTTGCTGTCGTCGTCAATGGCCTGCTTGCCGAGGATGACGATGCCCGGCTGCTCGGCCTCGGCGACGCCCTTGAGCACCTTGGCCACGCCCAGCGGCTCGACAGCCTCGTCCACCTTGACCAGGATGGCGCGGTCCGCGCCCATGGCGAGCGCGGTGCGCAGCGTCTCGGCCGCCTGTGCGGGACCGACCGACACCACCACGATCTCTTCCGCCTTGCCCGCCTCCTTCAGGCGGATCGCCTCTTCCACCGCGATCTCGTCGAACGGGTTCATCGCCATCTTCACATTCGCAAGCTCGACGCCCGAGCCGTCCGCCTTCACCCGAACCTTCACATTCGCATCCACAACGCGCTTTACCGGGACGAGAACTTTCATTGGCATGTCACCTCTCAAGATGTTCTGGACGCGCAATAGCAGCGCGGTTCCGCCCAGAGTTGTCGAATGCCGACATCCGGCATGAAAATTTAAGACTCCGGCCGCCTCGGGCCTTCGAAGGCGGGCGGACCCTAGTTTCCGCAGGCTTGCCCGTCAATATCGGCTACGCAACCAAATCGGTTGAAACAATGCTGCGTCTAGCGACCGTCCCAAGGGCCCCGGGGGTGGGGCGGAAGCGGCTCGGCGGCCTCGCTCTCGGGCACGGCGGCGGGAGCCGCGGCGAGGTCCGACAAGACATCGCGACGGCGCAGGACGAAGACCAACACCGCGCCGGTGAGGATGCCGCCCACATGGCAGGCCCAGGACACCTCGTCCTCGCCGCCGCGCAGGAAAAGGACGAACTGCGTGCCGATCCAGAGCGCGAGCACGACATAGGCGGGAATGCGCAAGGGAATGCGGGCAAAGGCCAGTATCCATACCTTCACGCGCGGATAGAGGATCAGGTAGGCGGTCACCACGCCGGCGATCGCGCCGGAGGCGCCGATCAGCGGCGCCTGGGAATCAGGCGCGACCATGCCGTGCAGCAACGCGCCGCCGACCGCGCAGGCGAGGTAGAAGACCAGATAGCGCAGGTGGCCGAGCGCGTCCTCGACATTGTCGCCGAAGACCCACAGGAACAGCATGTTGCCGCCGAGATGGATAAGGTCGGCGTGCAGGAAGGAATAGGTGACGTAGCTGAGGGTTTCGGGGACGACGATGTATTGCGGGGCGAGTTCGGCCGTGTGGTGCACCACGGACGGGATGAAGCCGAGGCCGAGCATGGCGGCGTTGGTGAAGTTCTCGCCGGCGAAAACCGTGCCGAAATAGACGACGACGTTCAGCGCGATCAGGCCGATCGTCACATATTGGATGCGGATGAACCGCAGGCGATTCGAGTCGTAGAGGGGAATGAACATGCGTCCTCTCCGCTACGGCAGGAAGGTTGCGCGCGCAGGCCCGGGCGCTGTCACCGGTTCTGGCCGGGAACCCATAGCACGTCGGCGGCGCCCTTGTCATTCAAGGTGCGGGCGGCCACGAACAGCAGGTCGGACACGCGGTTGATGTATTTCATGCCCTCGCGGTTGACGTGCTCGGCCGGGTCCTGCGCCAGGGCCACCATGACCCGCTCGGCGCGGCGCGCCACGGTGCGGGCGAGGTGCAGGGCGGCCGCGGCCGGCGAGCCACCGTTCAGCACGAAGGAGCGCAAGGGCTGCAGGTCCTTGTTGAGAAGGTCGATGTCGTGCTCGAGACGCTCCACCTGGGAAGCTGCGATGCGCAGCGGCTCATAATCCAGCGGCTTGCCGGTGTCCGGCACCGCAAGGTCGGCGCCAAGGTCGAACAGGTCGTTCTGGATGCGGCCGAGCATCGCGTCCACCGCCGGGTGGGCGCTTGCCGTATGGGTGCGCGCAATGCCGATGCAGGCGTTCGCCTCGTCGATCGTGCCGCAGGCTTCGACGCGCAGGTCCGATTTCAGTCGGCGCTCGCCGCTGCCGAGGCCCGTGGTGCCGTCGTCGCCGGTGCGGGTGTAAATCTTGTTCAGCCTGACCATGGTCTTTCCTGTCCGCTCCACTACTTGCGCGTGAAATAGACCACCAGCAAAAGGAGGGCGATGGCCACGGCCTGGAGCAGCACGCGCGCCTGCATCAGCTTGTTCGAGGTGACGCCGGAACCACCCCGCATCATGTTGACCAGGCCACGGATCAGCACCGCGACCACCGCGATCATGGCGACTACGGCTAGGAATTTCAGGGCGGTTTCCATGAATGCGTCCAATCGGTTGCGCCGGGACCCGGCGGCATGCGGCGACCGGCAAACCCGGAGTTTCTCCCAAGGGTTGCCATGTGCGGCAAACCTTTCACATATTCGCGGGCCATAGACAATCGCAGGGAAAGCTATTGCTGCGCAACATCGTCGCCCTGAAACGCGTGATCTATGACGTGGTGGGCCATTTCACCAATGACGACGGCTGGGCAATGGCCAGTCATCTGGCCATAACGTCGCTGATGGCGCTGTTCCCGTTCCTGATCTTTGCCACGACGCTCGCCTCCTTCCTCGGCGCGCAGGCCTTCGCCAGCACGGCCGTGCATATCGTGTTCGACACCTGGCCGCCCCAGATCGCCCAGCCGATCGCCCGCGAAGTGCTCAACGTGCTGACGGTGCAGCGCACGGACCTTTTGACCTATGGCGTGGTGCTGGCGGCCTTCTTCGCGTCGAACGGGATCGAGGCCGTGCGGACCTCCCTCAACCGCGCGTACCGGGTGACCGAGACGCGCGGCATCGTCTATCGCAGGGTGCAGAGCCTGGTCTTCGTGCTCATCGCCACCGCCAGCTTTCTCGTGATCAGCGTGCTGTTGGTGCTCGCGCCGCTGCTGGCACGCCTTGCGGAGGCCCGGATCGAGTGGATACAGCCCTATATGGGCACCATCACGCTGTGGCGGTACGTCATCGCGACGGCCGTGATCGTGCTAGGGCTGTTCGCGGTGCATTACTGGCTGCCGGCCGGGAAACGAAGGCTCGTCTCGATCGTGCCCGGCATCCTGTTCACGCTGATCGCCTGGCTGGTCGGCTCGACCGCCTTCGCCACCTATATCGACCATTTCTCGTCCTATGTGACGACCTATGCCGGCCTCGCCTCGATCATGATCGCGGTGGTGTTTCTCTACATCATGTCGGCGATCTTCATCCTCGGCGGAGAGCTTAATGCCGCCATCACCCGCTATCTGGAGGCGCGCGCCCGCGTTCCCGGCTGAAACTCCACTCAGGCGGTCCGGTTCACCTCGCCCGCAGGACCGAGGTCCGGGACGGACCCTGCGCGGTGGCAAGGCCGACGCCGAACGTGGTGATCGCCATGCCGGCGATCTGGACAAGGGTCAGCTGCTCGCCGAACAGCGCCCAGGCCATCAATGCCGTCGCCGCCGGCACCAGATAGAACAGCGAGGCGACCTTCGATATCTCGCCTTCGCGGATCATGACCATCAGCAGGAAGATGGCGCCCACCGACAGCACCAGCACCAGCCAGGCGAAGGCGAATATCAGTTCGCCATTGACGATGACGGTGCGTGTTTCGAAAGCGAGCGAGGCCAGCGTCATGACGGCCGCGCCGCCGACATATTGCCAGAGCGTCACCGCCACCAGATTGCCGCCGGAGGCGAAGCGCTTCTGCCAAATGGTGCCGACGCTCATGCCCAGCACCGCGACGACGGACGCGGCGAGGGTGGCGGTCGTAACGCCCCCGCCGAGGGTGCCGAGCTTCGGCCACAGCACGACGACGACGCCGGCAAAGCCGGCGGCCAGCCCCAGCCAATGGCGCGGCAGCAAGGTTTCGCCCAGCAGCGTGCCGGCGATCACGGCCGTTATCAGCGGCTGCAGGCCGACGATCAGCGCCGACAAGCCCGCCGGCATGCCGCGATGGATCGCCCAGAACACGCCGCCGAGATAGATGCCGTGCATCAGGATGCCGGCGATCATGGCGTGCAGGGCCTGGCCGCGCCGAGCCCATTGCGATCCGGTCGCAAGCACGATCGCGGCAAACAGCAGCGCCGCCAGCACGAAGCGCACGGCCAGGAAGGTGAAGGGCTCCGCCCAGGGCATGGCATAGCGGGCGCCGATGAAGCCGGTGGCCCAGAGCACGACGAAAGCGGCCGGCAGGAACTGCTTGAAATGATGCATTGCGCTGGGAACCCGCCGCCTGGTGTATGATCTGCAGCCTCGATTGCTCTAAAGCCATTTATTTTCGCAAGCAAAATGAAATGGCTGACCCATAGATTCACGTGAATTGAACGGTACTGCGGTTTCGAAAGGGAATCGTGATGCTGCCGGATATCGATCCCATCGTGCTTTGCTTCGGTTTTGTCGCGGTCGCTGCCGTCGCCTTCTTCTTCGGCATGATGATGGATGCCGTCATGCATGAAGGCGGCTTCGGCCCCACCGGAAATGCCATGCTGTTCGTTGTCGGCTTTGTGGGCGCGCTTTATATCGCGCATCTGCAAAGGATGGATTTCGAGGACGTGAAACTGGTCGCGGGCTGCGGTTTCGGCGGCGCGTTGGCCCTGTTCAGCGTCGTGGCGCTGCTGAAGGCCGGTCTCGCAAGGCGCTAGAGACCAACCATCCGCCGGATGTCGCTTGGAGTGGCACCGGCCGCGCGCAGCGCCGAAAGGCCGGTGTCGGCAAAGCTCTTCGACAATTTGCGCCCGTCCGGTCCCAGGATCAGCGGATGGTGGAAATAGCGTGGCTGCGGCAGGCCGAGCAGGTCCTGCAGCAGGCGTTGCACGCCGGTGGCGGCGAAGAGGTCCATGCCGCGCACGACGTGGCTGACCTCCTGCAAGGCGTCGTCCAGCACGACCGAAAGGTGATAACTGGTCGGGATTTCGCGGCGTGCGACGATCACGTCGCCCCAGTCCTGCGGTCGCGCGGCAATCTCGCGGGAGGAAGAAAGCGCAGCGTCGATGATTTCCGTCCATGCCAGTTCCTGCCGCGTGCGCGCCGTCGCCGCCGCCATGTCGAGGCGCCAGGCGAAGGGAGCCCCTTCGCCGATGCGCCGCTTGCGGTCCTCGCTCGAGAGGTTCTTGTCGATGGCCGGATAGAGCGGCACGCCGTCCGGATCGCGCGGCCAATCGCGGCCCCGCCGCTCGCCGTCGGCGATAAGGGCGCGGATCTCGCCGCGGCTCATGAAGGCGGGATAGACCAGCTCCTCGGCGATCAGCCGGTCGAGCGCGGCACGGTAGGTGTCGAAATGCTCCGACTGCCGCCGCACCGGCTTTTCCCACTCGAGGCCCAGCCATTCGAGGTCGCGACAGATGCCGGCCTCGAATTCCGGCGTGCAGCGCAGGGTGTCGATGTCCTCGATGCGCAGCAGCAGGCGGCCGCCGTTGGCACGCGCCATGTCCTGGTTGAGCAATGCCGAATAGGCGTGGCCGAGATGGAGTTCGCCGTTCGGGCTCGGCGCGAAGCGGAATGTCAGGAGATCCATGGCTGCGGCGGCATTCGGGTTGTGCGGCGCGTTCGCCGATTGCTACCCTGCCTGCGTTTCGGGAACAAGCAGGCCATGCAGCGCATCGCAACGCTCCAGGATATTTCGCGAGGGCTCGACGCGCTGTGCGAGCTCGATCCGCGTCTGGCGGCGGTGCGCAGCCGCGCCGGCGAGGTGCCGCTCCGGCTTTCGCGCCCCGGCTTCGAGAGCCTGGCCTCGATCGTCGTCGCGCAGCAGGTGTCGCGCGCCAGCGCCGATGCCATCTTCGGGCGGCTGACGGCGCTGCTCGACCCGCTCACGCCGGAGGCGGTGCTGGCCGCCGGCGAGGACGTGTTCCGGGCCGCCGGGCTTTCGCGGCCGAAGATAAGGGCTTTGACGGGTGCGGCGCAGGCGGTGGGCGAGGGGCTCGACCTCGACCATCTTTGCTCGCTCGATGCCGCGGAGGCGATCGCGGCGCTGACCGTCGTTCCCGGCATCGGCCTTTGGACGGCCGAGTGCTACCTGCTTTTCGCCGCCGGCCACCCCGACGTCTTCCCGGCGCGGGACGTGGCGCTGCAGAGCGCGGTGGGCCATGCGCTGGGCATCGAGCCGCGTCCGCCGGAAAAGATGCTGGTCGGCCTGGCCGAATCATGGAGCCCCTGGCGGGGCGTGGCATCGCGGCTTTTCTGGGCCTATTACCGCGAATGGAAGGGCCGCGAGATCGCAATGCCCGGTTAAGGCCCAAAAAAGCCTGAAAATCATGTATTTTTGGCGTCCAGTGTGGCTACCAAACCGCTTCACATGCCTGTCATGTCGGGCTTACAGTATCCGCGCCGTTCGGGTCACGACACAAGGAGATCAGGAACGTGACGGTTGCCGTCTCCGCAGATGGGCTTCCAGCACTGGTGCTGAACGCGGATTACCGCCCGCTCAGCTATTACCCCCTGTCGCTGTGGTCGTGGCAGGACGCCATCAAGGCCGTGTTCCTCGACCGGGTCAACATCGTCGCCGAATACGAGCACGCCGTCTCCTCGCCGACCTTCTCGATGAAATTGCCGAGCGTGGTTTCGCTCAAGACCTATGTGAAGCCGTCGCGGCATCCGGCCTTCACGCGCTTCAACGTGTTCCTGCGCGACCGTTTCCAATGCCAGTATTGCGGCACGACGGAGGACCTCACCTTCGACCACGTCGTCCCGCGTCGTTGCGGCGGGGCGACGACGTGGGACAATGTGGTGGCAGCCTGTTCCCCCTGCAACCTGCGCAAAGGCGGACTGATGCCTGCCCATGCCAAGATGTGGCCGCGCCAAAAGCCCTACCAGCCGACCGTGCAGGACCTGCACAACAACGGCCGCCTGTTCCCGCCGAACCATCTGCATGAAAGCTGGATGGATTACCTCTACTGGGATGTCGAACTCGAACCGTAGGGTTCGGCCAAAACCCGCCATGCCGGACGCTTGCCGCGGTTTGCCGCGCTTCCGGTGCTCACCTACCGCAAGTACGCTCCGCTCCGGTTCTCGCAAATTCGCCATGCAACTCGGCCAGCCGAGTTCTTGGGTCGGTTTGACCCGGTGCGGCCGATCAGTCGCGGGCCAGCGCGCCGCGGAAGGCCACGGCGGCCAGAATCAGGCTGGCGATGGCGTTCCAGCCGGCCATCGACAGGCCGAGGATACGCAGCGCCGCCTTGTCGCAGGACGGCGGCACGAACTTGTCGAGCGAGTCCAGGATGCCGTTGCCGCCGGTGTTCACGGGCCCGGCGATGTCGGTGCAGTCCGTCGGGCCGGGCCACCAGCCCCATTCGACGCCGGAATGGAAGACACCGAGATAGAGACCGTAGACCATCAGCAGGCCGCCGACGGCGAGCAGGCCGCGCACGATCCACCCGGGCGCGCGCATCGCCGCTGCGGCCGCCGCCACCAGCATCAGCGGCGCGCCGACATAGTACGGGATGCGCTGCTCGTAGCAGAGCTTGCAGGGAAGATAGCCGCCTATGTACTGGAAGCCGAGCGCGGCGCCGACCGTCGCGCCCATGGCGACCGCAAGGAAGATGGCGATCGCCATGCGGCGGCGGCCGGATACTGAATCGGTCATCGTGGCTGCCATGGCTGTCAGGTCCTTTTCGTTGTCACGGCCGCCTCTGCTCAGGCAGTGGCATATCTGACCGCGAAATACAGCGCGATCAGCACGGCTGCCGCCGCGCCGGCAATCAGGCCGAGGCGTTTTTCGATGAAGTCGCGTATCTGCACGCCATAGCGGCGCAGCAGCCATGCAAGCAGCAGGAAACGCCCGCCCCGCGCCACGATGGCCAGCACGATGAACAGCGGCAGGCTGACGCCGATGACGCCCGAAAGAATGGTAACCACCTTGATCGGCGGCAGGTGGGCGGCACCGGAGGTTATCAGCATCAAAATGATGAAGCCGATGCCAGAAGAGGTCCGCAACGCCTCGAACTCGTCGTACTTGCCGTAGAATTCCAGCACCGGCTTGGCGACGGCCTCGTAGGCGTAGTGCCCGATGAACCATCCGGCGATGCCGCCCAGCACGGAGGCCACCGTGGCGACCAGCGCGTAGCGATAGGCGCGATCGGGCCTGGACAGGGCCATCGGCAGGTAGAGCACGTCGGCCGGAACGAGGAACACCGAGCTTTCCACGAAGGCGATGAAGGCCAGCCACCATTCGGCGGATTTCCGCGCCGCCAGCGACAAGGTCCAGTCGTAAAGTCCGCGAAGCATACCGCCCTCTTTTCCAGCGCTGTTGTGTAGAAAGATTTCTTTGGCGGGACAATGGCGGCGCGGAGCCGAAAAGGGCGCATCGCCGGATTTTTCGATCTCCAACGGGCAAGGCGCCTGTTGACGAACCAGCCCGCCGCCGTATAGTCCGCGCCCATCCGGACCGCCCGGTCCGTGCCCCTATGGCGGAATTGGTAGACGCGCTCGACTCAAAATCGAGTTCCGCAAGGAGTGCTGGTTCGATCCCGGCTAGGGGCACCAATGGCTTACCGGGCATGATCTCCATCAACCTTTCCGTGTTGCAGCGCGCCAGACAGCGCGGGTGCCGAGCTTGCGCCTCGCCACCTGCTGGCGTAGCGATGGCGGCATGACGACAGGTGCAAACAGGATGGCAGAGGCGGCGGCATTCGCGGGCCGGCTGCTTTGCCTTGTCCTGGTGCTCCTGTTCTCGCAGCACGCGGATGTCGGCGGCTGGAGCCGGGCCTATGACGGTTCGCCGCATGTCTCGGCTGCCAAAGCCGATCTGAAGTTCGCGCTGACCGGCAAGCCGGCAAATGCGGTGGCTGACAGCGCCCGGGCCGGCCGGCCCCAGTTCCACGTTCCGCCGGCGTCCGGCGCGCTTGCGCCGCGACCGCCATTCCTGCGGGTGCCAGAACAGGCTGCCGCCTATCTCGAGCGGATGCCTGCCGGCTTCGTTCCGGTAGCGCGCGTCCGTCATCTCGCCCGCGGTCCGCCACGGGCCGCCGCTTAGCTCGGCACACGCCGGGCCCGTCCCTCCACAATTCCGATTTACGCGCGCGCCGTCTCGAGCGGGCGCGCAATGCTGGACGTGCATATGAAACCGACACTTACAACCTACTCGCTGTTCGGCGTGGCCGCGGCGGCGAGTTTTCTTTCCATCAAGCTTCTCGTGGTTCTGGGCGCGGTGCACTGGGTCATCTCGTCGATGGCGGGGCTGGGATCCAGCCTGCAAATCGGGTTGGCCGCGGCTATGACCGTTCCGACGTTGGCGATGATCTGGAAAATCGTCCGGCTCTGCTACGCGGCAGAGACCGCGCCGGAGAACAACTAAAGCATTTGCAACCTGCCGGAATTCGTCTGGCATTGCGAATGCGGCTGGAGAAGCCAGGCCGGAGCAGGGCAACAGGTTTGTCAGAATGCCTGCTGCGTCAGGCTGTTTGACGGCTTGGTCAAAGACCCGCCTGCCGTGCAGGCGGGCTCAATCCCGCTTCAGAAGATTTCTGATCCTGTCGCGCAGGATGCGTGCCATGTTGCGGGTTTCCCGGTAGAGATGAAGCTGTGAGGCGGCCTGCGCCGCCAGGCGGCTGGAATCGGGCGTCAGGCCGACGACGAGGGTTCCCATCGGCTGGCGCTCGGACCAGAGGCGGCTCATGACCGGGTGGTCGGGCACCGCGCAGGAATCCGTCATGACGATGTTGGGGTCTTCGAGATGCTGCTTCGTCACCTCGATCATCAGCAGCGTGCCCGGCGAGAAGGCGGACAGCGTCTCGTCATAGGCCGTCTTCCAGGTATAGGCGCAGCCGCTTTCGACGAAGACCACGAGGCTGGCGATCGGCCGCCCGGACAGCGTCAGCGTGTGGATGCGGCACATGTCCAGCTCGGCCATGCGGTGCACGGCCTCACGCGCGAAGGCGGCGCGGTAGCGGTCTATGGCCATCGCGGTGCGCTCGCGGCCCTTCCAGCCGGCCGCTTCGAGCGTGAGAAACGCCTCGATGCCCTGCCGGATGTCCTCCTGGCTGCGCGCGACCCTGTGTTCGAGGGGCCCGGACTCCGCCAGGCGGCGCTTCAGGCGCCGGAATTCGCGATAATGGTGAGGGCGCAGCGAGTTCTTCAGGTAGGTTTCGCCGTCCAGATCGCTGCGCAGCACCGGCCTCTCGTTCTGTCCGGTGACGACGAGAGGCAGGTTGCGCGCCTCGGCCAGCGCGCGCAGGACGCCGGCCATCGGGCCATCCAGCCGCATGTCGGGCAGCACGAATACTTTGGGAAGCTTCAAATGCGGCCTGGCCAGCATGGTGAAGAAATCTTCCAGGACCCCGATGGGATCGTCGCGATCCGCCAGCGGGGTGCCGAGCGGCCCGAACGGGCTCGACCAGGAGCGCATGATCGGCGTGCCGAGCGGCAGGCTCGGGCGTTCCACTGAGAAGGGCAGGAGCAGGCGCAGCCGGCTGCGGTATTCGCTGCCGTCGCGGATCACCGCAAGCCGCACCTCGCGGTCTTCCAGGCGCGGCATGGCGGGCGCCAGGAAACGCGGATTGAAGAACACGTTCGGCTCCACCGTGCGGGTGCAGAGATGGTCGAGTTCCCCGACGAGATCGAAGCCGGCGGAGGCGGCATAGACCGCCAGCTTGCGCTCGGGGCGGTTGCCCGCCTTCAATTCCAGTTCGGCAAGCTCGGCGGCCGAAGGCGCAAAATCGGCGAAGCCGGACATCAGCGTGCCGGCAGGGCCGCCGCTGGTCTCCTCTATCAGGGGGACAGCGGCCATCAGCCGGCTCTCGAGGGCGAGAGAGGCGATGTCTTGGCGGCAACGGGCGAAAACGGCGCCCAGGGCACCGCATTCCAGGGCGCGAGCCGCCCTGCTGTCGCCGCGGCGGAAAAGCGCACGATCAACTCCCGTCTTCCGCTCGAATCCCACCACCGTCTAGGCTCAACACCTTAAGAAACGGTTGGACGCACGATCGCGGACGCTCATACGGCGCCGCCGCCGGCCGGCCGACCCGCGCGGTGCTGGCACAAATGGGTTGCATGATCGAACCGCCGGACCCAGAATTTCCGGGTTCGTGCCACTACGACCGGGGATAGCTGAAATGAACCATGTATCCATCATTGCCGCTGCGACCATCGTCGTCGGGCTTGCAGGCGCGGCGTCGGCCGCCGAAACGCTGAATTCGATGGATGAGGTGGGGGCGGCCATCCAGAAATGCTGGTCGCCGCCGGCGGACAGCAACGGCTCCTCGGTGACGCTGCGGTTCAGCTTCAAGCGCGATGGAACGCTGATGGGGCCGCCGATGGCCAGCGGCGTCAAGGTCGCCGGCGACGAGAAAAAGCAGAAGCAGTTCGTGCAGGCGGCGATAGACGCGCTTCAAAGCTGCCTGCCGCTTTCCTTCGGGCCTAAACTGGCCGGCGGCATGGCCGGCAACATCTTCACGATGCAGTTCTCGTCGCCGAAGACGGAATAGGTCCGCCTTTCGACGCCCACTCCGGTATCGGCGAAAACCTGCTCCGGTTTCGCACAGCTCATGTCCGGAGATCGGAACGTTCCGCGAGGCCGGGTGCCGGTCCGGCGCCTCGCCTCAGGCGAAGGCGCCGTGACAGTGCTTGTACTTCTTGCCGGAACCGCAAGGGCAGGCCTCGTTGCGGCCGACCTTGCCCCAGGTGGCGGGATTGTTCGGATCGCGTTGCTCGGTCGGCACGACGCGCGTGTCCTCCAGCACCGCCATGGTGGCGCCAAAATCGTCCTCGCCGGTCGTGGCGTCGATGTGCTGGCCGTAGGCTTCCGGAGCCTGGAGCGGAGGCGCGTCGGCCGCCTCGCGGACCAGTTCGACCCGCATGAGCTGGGCCGTGACCGCCTGGCGCAAATTGCCGAGCATCGCCTGGAACAGCTCGAAGGCCTCGCCCTTGTATTCCTGCAACGGGTCGCGCTGTGCGTAGCCGCGGAAGCCGACCACCGAGCGCAGGTGGTCGAGATTGACGATGTGCTCGCGCCACAGATGGTCGAGGGTCTGGAGCAGCACGGAACGCTCGACATAGGCCGTGACATCGGGCCCGAAACGCCCGGCGCGGTCCTTGGCGGCCACCTCGGCGGCCTCAGAGATACGCTCGCGGATATCGTCCTCGGCGATGCCCTCTTCCTTCGCCCATTCGTCGACGGGCAGGTCGAGGTTGAGGAATTGCTGGACGTCGTTCTTCAGCCCGGCCACGTCCCATTGTTCGGCGAACGCGTTCTCGGGGATCGCCTTGGCGACGATCTCCTCGATCACGCCTTCGCGCATTTCCGCGACGGTTTCGGAAAGCCCTTCGCCATCCATCAGTTCGATGCGCTGCTCGAACACCACCTTGCGCTGGTCGTTGGAGACGTCGTCGTACTTCAGCAGGTTCTTGCGGATGTCGAAATTGCGCGCCTCGACCTTCGTCTGTGCCTTTTCCAGCGCCTTGTTGATCCAGGGATGGATGATGGCCTCGTTTTCCTTCAGGCCGAGCTTCTGCAGCATGCCGTCCATGCGCTCGGAGCCGAAGATGCGCATCAGGTCGTCCTGCAGGGACAGGTAGAATTTCGAGCGGCCAGGGTCGCCCTGACGGCCCGAGCGGCCGCGAAGCTGGTTGTCGATGCGGCGCGATTCATGGCGTTCGGTGGCCAGCACGTAGAGGCCGCCGGCGGCCAGCGCCTGCTCCTTCAGCCGGGCGACGTCGTCGCGGATGGCTTGCTCGCGCGCCTCGCGCTCGGGGCCAGCCGGCATGTCGGCCAGTTCCTCGGCGATGCGCATGTCGGCATTGCCGCCGAGCTGGATGTCGGTGCCGCGGCCGGCCATGTTGGTGGCGATGGTGATCGCTCCGGGCTTGCCGGCCTGGGCGACGATGGCCGCCTCACGCTCGTGGTGGCGGGCGTTCAGCACCTCGAAGTCCTTCAGCCCCTCCTTGCGCAGCAGCTCGGCCAATTGCTCCGATTTCTCGATCGAGGTGGTGCCGACCAGGATCGGCTGGCCCTTGGCGCGCGCCTCCTTGATCTCCTTGACGATCGCCCGGTACTTCTCCTCGACCGTGCGGTAGACCTCGTCGTCCTCGTCGATGCGCTTCACCGGAAGGTTGGTCGGGATCTCGGTCACTTCGAGGCCGTAGATGTTGCCGAACTCCTCGGCCTCGGTCAGCGCCGTGCCGGTCATGCCGGACAGCTTCTTGTACATGCGGAAATAGTTCTGGAAGGTCACGGAGGCCAGCGTCTGGTTCTCCGGCTGGATCTGCACGTGCTCCTTGGCTTCGAGCGCCTGGTGCAGGCCTTCCGAATAGCGGCGGCCGGGCATCATGCGGCCGGTGAACTCGTCGATGATGACGATCTCGCCGTTGCGCACGATGTAGTCCTTGTCACGCTGGAACAGGCGGTGCGCCTTCAGCGCATTGTTCACGTGATGGACCATGGCGACGTTCTCGACGTCGTAGAGCGACTCGCCCTTGAGCAGGCCGGCGCCGCGCAGCATGTTCTCCACCTTCTCGGTGCCGTCCTCGGTGAAGATCGCGGTCTTCTGCTTCTCGTCGACCTCGTAGTCCTCGGGCTTCAACTGCACGATGAAGGCGTCGACGGTATTGTACATGTCCGAGCGGTCCTCGAGCGGACCGGAGATGATGAGCGGCGTGCGCGCCTCGTCGATCAGGATGGAGTCGACCTCGTCGACGATGGCGTAGTTATGCCCGCGCTGCACCATCTGCGCGCGCTCGTACTTCATGTTGTCGCGCAAATAATCGAAGCCGAGCTCGTTGTTGGTGGCGTAGGTGATGTCGCAATTGTAGGCGTCGCGCCTTTCCTCGTCGTCCAGGCCGTGCACGATGATGCCGACGCTCAAGCCCAGGAACTTGTAGATGCGCCCCATCCACTCGGCGTCGCGCTTGGCCAGGTAGTCGTTCACGGTAACGACATGCACGCCGTTGCCGGCCAATGCGTTGAGATAGACCGGCGCGGTGGCGACCAGCGTCTTGCCTTCGCCGGTGCGCATCTCGGCGATGCCGCCATTATGAAGCACCATGCCGCCGACCAGCTGCACGTCGAAGGGACGCATGCCCAGCACGCGCCGCGCCGCCTCGCGCACGGTGGCGAAGGCGGGGACCAGCAGGTCGTCCAGCGAGGCGCCGTTGGCGATGTCCTGGCGGAATTTCTCGGTGCGGGCGGCGAGATCGGCGTCGGAAAGCGCCTGCATCTCGTTTTCCATGGCGTTGATCGCCTCGACGCGGGGACGTGTCGCTTTTACGCGTCGATCGTTTGCGGAGCCGAAAACCTTACGGGCGAAACCGCCAAAACTGACCATCAATGGCCCTTTCGAATTGCAATCCACGTCATCACGACAGCCATCTGCCGGCGCGGCAAATCCGCCATGAACGAATGAAACACCAAAAAGCGCCCAAAAAACGGTTCTGGACGCAAGGTCCTTGGACAGATAAGAGGGGTCACAATCGATGTCAACGCTGCGTCGAGCCCGCTGGGCGCGCCAAATTCCGCCACATTCAGGCTGATCTGAAGGCACCACCCGTCCCCACTGGAGAAGTTACATGCCCTTGATGTTCCGCCGCGCGTCGCTCGCCAGCCTCGGGCTGACCCTCGGCCTGTCGGTCTTCGCGCTGTCGCCGCTGGCGGCCGAAGAAGCGAAGCCCGCCGCACCCGCAGAAAGCGCCGCTCCCGCCGCGCCTGTCGATCCCAACGCCGTGATCGCGACGGTGAACGGCAAGCAGATCACCGAGGCCGACCTGTCCCTCGCCGAAGGCGAGCTGTCGCGCCAGTTCGCGCAGCTTCCGCCCGAGCAGCGCCGCGCGGCGGCGCTTTCGGCGGCGATCGAGATCAAGGTGCTGGCCGACAAGGCGGTGGCCGACGGCCTCGACAAGGACCCGGGCTTCCAGCGTCGCGCCGCCTTCCTGCAGGAACGCGCCCTGCACGGCGAAATGGTCGAGAAGGAAGTGGTCGGCAAGATCACCGATGCCGAGATCCGCGCCCGCTACGACAAGGAAATCGCCGCGCAACCGCCGGTCAACGAGGTGCATGCGCGTCACATTCTCGTGAAGACGAAGGAAGAAGCCGAGGCGATCATCAAGCAGCTCGACGGCGGCGCCGACTTCCAGAAGCTCGCCAACGAGCACACCAGCGATCCGAGCGGCAAGACCAATGGCGGCGACCTCGGCTTTTTCGGCCCGGGCCAGATGGTGCCGGAATTCGAGAAGGCCGCCTTTGCGCTGCAGCCGGGTTCCTACACCAAGGAACCGGTGCAGACGCAGTTCGGCTGGCACGTCATCAAGGTCGAGGACAAGCGCACCCAGCAGCCGCCGGCCTTTGACCAGATCAAGGACCAGATCCGCTCGATGGTGATCCGCGACAAGTATTTCGCGCTCGTCAAGGAGCTGCGCGCCGGGGCCAAGATCGACATCCCCGACGAGAAGCTGAAGAAGGCGGTGGATTCCGCCGAGGGCGCCGAATAGCCTTCGCAAGGTCTCAAGCGGAAAGGGCGGCCTGCGAGCCGCCCTTTTTCATTATCGACCTCCGTCGCTGCCGCGCCGTATGCCGGCCGCATGGAACAGACGCCGCTTTGCGGCGAAAACGCCTTGCGAAGCCCCGCGCTATCGGGCAAACCGTGCCTGCTTCCGCAGTTCCCGAGCCTTTGAGGTTCCCGATGTCCGTCGCCTTTTCCCCGCTCGCGCCGAAAAAATATCCGAAGATGCCGGGGGTAGAAGGCGTGCGCATCGCCACGGCCGAAGCGGGCATCAAATATAAGAACCGGACCGATCTGCTCGTCATGACCTTCGATGCCGGCACCACGGTGGCCGGAGTGTTCACGCGGTCGAAATGCCCGTCTGCGCCGGTCGATTTCTGCCGACAGAACCTTGGCGCCGGCAAGGCGCGCGTGCTGGTGGTCAATTCCGGCAACGCCAACGCCTTCACCGGCAAGAAGGGTCGCGAATCGACATCGATGACGGGGCAATCCGCCGCAAAAGCGGCGGGCTGCTCCTCCAGCGAAGTGTTCCTGGCATCTACCGGCGTGATCGGCGAGCCGCTGGACGCCGGCAAGTTCAGCCACCTGCTTTCCGGCCTCGTGCGCGACGGCAAGCCGGATCAGTGGACCGAAGCGGCCAGGGCGATCATGACCACCGACACCTATCCGAAGGTGGCGACGGCGACGGTGAAGCTCGGCGATACGGATGTGGTCATCAACGGCATTGCCAAGGGCGCGGGCATGATCGCGCCCGACATGGCGACGATGCTCTCCTTCGTCGCTACCGATGCGCCCATCGCCGCGCCCGTGCTGCAGGACCTCCTGTCGCGCGGGGTCGGCAAGACCTTCAATGCCGTCACCGTCGACAGCGATACCTCGACCAGCGATACGCTGCTGCTTTTCGCCACGGGCGCCGCCGCCAGGCGCGGCGCGCCGGCCATCACCGACCCCAAGGATGCGCGGCTGTCCCAGTTCCGCCGCGCGCTGGGCAGGATCCTCAAGAACCTCGCCTTGCAGGTTGTGCGCGACGGCGAGGGCGCGCGCAAGCAGATCGAGGTGACGGTGACGGGCGCGAAATCCGCGCGCTCCGCCAAGCGCGTGGCGCTGGCCATCGCCAATTCGCCGCTGGTCAAGACGGCGGTGGCCGGCGAGGACGCCAATTGGGGCCGCGTGGTCATGGCCGTCGGCAAGGCGGGCGAGCCGGCAGACCGCGACCGCCTTTCCATCTGGTTCGGCGAACATCGGCTGGCGCACGAGGGCGAACGCGACCCGGCCTATTCGGAGGAGGCGACCTCGGCCTACATGAAGGGCGACGACATCGTCATCCGCGCCGATCTCGGCATGGGGCGAGGGCAGGCGACGGTGTGGACCTGCGACCTCACCAAGGAATATGTCGCCATCAACGGCGACTACAGGAGCTGAGCGTCTTGGGCGCGCGCCACCCCGCAACCGTGCTGGCGAAGGTGCGCCGCTTCGAGGCGGCGGGCTTTCGGGCCTGGCCGGCGGCGGCGGTGCATTACGACTGGACCTGGGTGATCCGGCTGACCGCCGGCCATCCGGCGAAACGGCTGAACTCGGTCAATCCGCTCGATCCCAACGACACCCAGCATCTGCCGGAGCGGATCGCGCGCGCCGGCCGGCGTTTCGAGGCGTATGGCAGGCCGTTGACGTTCCGCGTCTCGCCCCTGTCGGGAACGGCGCTTTCGGCGCATCTGGATGCGGAAGGCTGGACGCGGTTCGACGAATCCATGGTCATGCGGCTGCCGCTGGCGCAGGCGCCCGTGGACGACGCGATTGACCAGATCCCGCTGAAGGACATCAGCCGCTTCGTCTCCGCTTCGCTGAAGGTGCACGATGCGGATGCCTCGCTCCGTCCGGGCCTGTCGGAAATCATCGGCGCCATCCAGCCCGAAGCGGGGCTGTTCGCGCTGGAACGGGGCGACGAGCCGCTGGCGACGCTGATCTGCGTGCATGACGGCGACCTGGCCGGCCTGTTCGAGATCGCCACAGACAAGGCGGTGCGCAAGCAGGGACTCGGCCGCCAGCTCATCCTGTCGGCGCTGAAATGGGCACGGCTGCGCGGCGCGCGCCAGGCCTGGCTGCAGGTGGAAGCCAACAATGCGCCGGCGCTGGCTCTGTATCATTCGCTCGGCTTCGAGGAAGCCTATCGCTATCACTATCGCCGCCCGCCGGGAGCCAAGGCCGAATGAGCACGGGTAAGCGGCTGCTGCTGGTCACCGCCTGCGCGCTGGTGGACAGGGACGGGCGCGTGCTGATCGCACAGCGCCCGGAAGGCAAGCAGCTTGCCGGGCTCTGGGAATTTCCGGGCGGGAAGGTGGAGGCGGGCGAAACGCCGGAAGACTGCCTGATCCGCGAACTGCGCGAGGAACTCGGCATCGAGACGCAGGCGGCCTGCCTGGCGCCGCTCACTTTCGCCAGCCACAGCTATGACGATTTCCACCTGCTGATGCCGCTTTATGTGTGCCGGCGCTATTCCGGCATCCCGATGCCTCGGGAAGCGCAAGCGCTGAAATGGGTGCGGCCGCGCCAGATGCGCGACTATCCCATGCCGCCGGCCGACGCGCCGCTGATCCCGTTCCTGATCGACCTGCTATAGGCGCTCCGCGGCTCTGCGCGCAGGCAGCGTTAATGAAAGATTTAACTTGCCGTGAAATATTGAACGAGCGCCGATAGTCGTCGCGCAGCGGTTCGCCAAGGGGAACGCGAATGAGCCTCGACAAGGATCTCGACGCCATGCGGGACTGGGATGCGGTCCGGCCCGCCCGGACATTCAGGGCCGCCGATGCCGGAATGGGACTGCTGCGCGTGACGCTGCTGTTCGGGTCCGCGGCAATCGCGCTGGCGCTGATCGTCACGCCGCTGCTCGAAGGCCGGATGCGCCAGCCGGGCGGCATCGCCTACGCTCCGGGGCTCGACATGACGGCCACCGGCTCGATCGGGCGAAGCACCTATACGCTGCGCCGCAGCGTGCTGCAGCCTTCCGCGGACTCCGTCTGCATAATCAGCGATGACGGCCGGCGAAGCGGCGATTGCTGAAGGCTTCATCGTCCGTTAAGCCTGCGTCGTTAACCTTCCTTAATGTGTCGATGCTAGCCTGGCGCAAAGAGGGGGTTGCGACCATGACGCTGCTGAAGCGGTTCCTGAAAGACGAACACGGGGCGACCGCTGTCGAGTATGGGCTGATCCTGGCCGTGATCACGCTGACCATCGTCGGCGGGGTCGGCAAGGTCGGCGACGCCATCGGGTGGCTGTGGGGCAGCAACGAAAGCCGGCTCAGCCAGGCGCTTTCGATGCACGAATAATAAGGCGTGCCGGTCTGTGGACCGGTCCGGCGAAAACGCGGGAACGGCCCATCGCCATGTTCACGCAATTGCGGACGGTAAAGCCGCTTCGCGCTTTTACCGGAAGTGCGTCAGCCCTTGTTGCGGTCTTCCAGAATTTTGGTCAGCGAAACCGTGGCCGAACCCGGCTTCAACGGCTTCTGCTGCGAGGAATGCGGCGCCCAACCCGACATCCAGACCATGGAGAATGTGGCCCTGACCCGGCCGTCGGGATCGGAAAAGCGTTCGGCATAGATTTCTGCGGCCCGCGCGAACAGGGCCCGCGTTGCCGGCCGTCGCGGCCTGTCGATCAGCGCGCTCGTTTCGCCCATGGCACGAAGGTCGGCCATCAGCGCGAAAAGCGAATCATAGCGCACGGTCGTCGTCTCCACGTCGGCGACGGGCAAGGCCAGGCCGGCGCGCTGGAGCAGCGCGCCGGCATCGCGCACATCCGTGAAGGGAAGGACACGCGGGCTGGCGCCGCCGTAAAGCTCCGTCTCGGCCATGAGCAGGCTTTCGCGCAGTTCGGCGAGCGTCCCCGCGCCGGCCATGGCGGCCAGGAACAGGCCATCCGGCTTCAGGGCGCGGCGGATCTGGACCAGCATGCCGGGAATGTCGTTCATCGCCTGCAGGGCGAGCAGTGAAACCGCCAGGTCGAGGCTTTCGGGCTCGAAGGGCACGGTCTCGAAAGCGGTAACTTGTCCGGGACCGCCGTCTAGGAGTGCGCCGTCCGCCTCGACCCGAAGGATTTCGGAAACTTTGCCGCTGGCCGCCATCGTCCCGGCCGCATCCGGCGTCTGGCAGAACAGTGCCGCTCCCCTGGCGAACTCGCGCCCGACGGCGCCGAGCCGGTCAGCCAGATCCTCGGCCGCCCGGCGCATCAGGAAATCCGCGCCGGCCACCGGCCGTGCATGCGCGCGGCGCTTATGCGCGAGCCAGAGGGATGTGTCCACAACGGGTTGCAAGGGCGATCCTGTTCACCGCATCTTCTGTTATGGTGCGGTCAGAACCACGTGGCCGATCCGATGACGGATATCAAGAGCCTTGCCTTTGCTGCGTTGAAATGGCCTGCCGGCGTCCTGTTCCCGCCGGTCTGCGCCGGTTGCCGTCGCCAGGTGTCGCAGCCGGGTGCCCTGTGCCCGGCGTGCTGGCCGCAATTGCGGCTGCTGGAAAAGCCCTGGTGCCCGGTCATGGGCACGCCCTTCACCCATGACATGGGCGAAGGCTTCCTCTCCGCGGAAGCGATCGCCGATCCGCCGCCCTTCGAGCGCGCGCGGGCCGCAGTCGCTTATTCGGGCGTGGCCCAGCAGATGGTGCAGGGGCTGAAATATCGCGACCGTACGGACCTTGCGCCGTGGATGGCGCGCTGGATGGCCCGTGCCGGCGCCGAGTTGCTGGCCGAGGCCGATATCGTCGTGCCGGTGCCGCTGCACTGGCGCCGCTTCTTCAAGCGCCAGTTCAATCAATCGGCGGAACTCGGGCGCGCGCTTTCGGCGCATTCGGGCGTGCGGTTTTCCCCTGCCAGCCTCCAGCGCGTGAAAAGCACGCGCCGGCAGGTGGGGCTGGAGCGCAGCCAGCGCGAGGAGAACGTGCGCGCGGCCTTCCGCGTGCCGCCGGAAGCCGAAATCGGCATCGCGGGCCGCCGCGTGCTGCTGGTGGACGACGTCTACACCACTGGCGCCACGGTCCGGGCGGCGGCGAAGGCGCTGAAAAAAGGCGGGGCGGGAGCCGTGGACGTGCTGACCTTCGCGCGCGTGCTGCCGGGGGACTTCCGGCCCGGCGCAACCGCGACTATATAGACGGCAACGTTT
Organism: Mesorhizobium sp. SP-1A; assembly: GCF_032460275.1. Lineage (NCBI taxonomy): Bacteria > Pseudomonadati > Pseudomonadota > Alphaproteobacteria > Hyphomicrobiales > Phyllobacteriaceae > Mesorhizobium > Mesorhizobium sp. SP-1A. The sequence goes on from NZ_JAVXZD010000004.1 coordinate 235,151, forward strand.
ATCGGGTCGGTTTGTACATGGTCGATGTCACCATCTATACGCGCATGATGTGCGGCTATTGCACCGCGGCCAAGCGGCTGCTGGACAGGAAAGGGGTGCCCTACAGCGAACAGGACGCCTCCTTTTCGCCGGAGCTGCGCCAGGAAATGATCACGCGCGCCCATGGCCGCTCGACCTTCCCGCAGATTTTCGTCGGCGAGGTGCATGTCGGAGGCTGCGACGATCTTCACGCGCTCGAGGCCGAGGGTCGGCTGGACGGGCTGCTTGCCAGCGGCACGCTGAAATAACGGAATGACGGAGGACGCGACCATGGGTACTTTCAAGGCGGCGGTGGTGCAGATGCGTTCCGGCACCGACCCGAAGCGCAACGCGGCCGATATGGAGCGGCTGGTGCGCGAGGCGGCCGCGCAGGGCGCGAGCTATATCCAGACGCCGGAGACGACCGGGGCCATGGTGCGCGATAAGGATGCGCGCACGGCTGCCTTCACCGGCGAGGACAAGGACGTCACGGTCGCGACCGCGCAGCGGCTCGCGAAGGAACTCGGCGTCCATCTGCATCTGGGATCGACCGCGATCCTGCGCGACGACGGAAAGCTGGCGAACCGCGCCTTCCTGTTCGCCCCCGACGGTTCGCGGATCGTCACCTACGACAAGATTCACATGTTCGACGTCGACCTCGACAACGGCGAGAGCTGGCGCGAATCCTCGGCTTACGAACCCGGCCGCGATGCCGTCGTTGCCGACGTGGCCGGCGCGAAGCTCGGCTTCGCGGTCTGCTACGATTTGCGGTTCCCGCAATTGTTCAGAACAGAGGCCCTTGCAGGGGCCGAAATACTGACCGTGCCTGCGGCCTTCACCCGCCAGACCGGCGAGGCGCATTGGCATGTGCTGCTGCGCGCACGGGCCATCGAGAACGGGGCGTTCGTGATTGCCGCGGCGCAGGGCGGCCGCCATGAGGACGGCCGCGAAACCTATGGCCATTCGCTGATCGTCGATCCGTGGGGCCGCATCCTTGCCGAGGTCGACAGCGACGAACCCGGCGTCGCGGTGGCCGAGATCGATCCGGCGCAGTCTTCCGCTGCCCGCAAGAAGATTCCGAATCTGAAAAACGCGCGCGAGTTCGCGCTCAAGGACGCGGCAGAGCCTGCCCGCCTCAAGGGAGCGGCATCTTGATCCGGTTTTCGCTGATCTGCGAACACGACCACGAGTTCGAAGCCTGGTTCCGCAGCAACGACGATTTCGACAAGCAGAAAAAGCGCGGCTTCGTCGAGTGCCCGGATTGCGGCTCCCACAAGGTCCAGAAGGCCTTGATGGCGCCTGCCGTCTCCACCAGCAAGAAACAAGAGAAAGTCGCGTTGGCCATGGGCGAGGCGCAGCGCAAGGCCATGGACGAACTCAAGGCGCTGTCGAAAAAGATGCGCGAGAACGCCGACTATGTCGGCGACAAGTTCGCCGAGGAAGCGCGCAAGATCCATTTCGGCGAGACCGATGCGCGCAGCATCTATGGCGAGGCGACGCTGGACGAGGCCAAGGGCCTGGCCGACGATGGCGTATCCTTCCTGCCGATGCCGGTCTTTCCGGACGACCGCAACTGACGCGGGGCATTCTGGCCCAAACGCAGGCATCGCGGCGCCGCATTTCCCGCCGGTCCGCGCCAAGCTAAACCCTTTGCATGAAGACGATATGGGATTCGGCGGTCGGCCTGCTGCTGGTGACTGGCGCGCTGCTTGGCCTCACACTGCCGTTCGGCAAGATGGCGACCACTGCCGGCGTGCCGGCCATGGTGTGGGCCTTCCTGATTTCCTTCGGCGCCGGCAGCGTGCTCCTGTGCGCGCGCCTGCTTCTCGGTGACGGCACGTTCAGGCTGACGCCGCAGCGGCTGCGCTATTTCTTCATCACCGCGGCGATCTCCTACGCGCTGCCGAACCTGCTGATGTTCTCGGTGATCCCGCATCTCGGCGCGGGCTATACCGGCATCATGTTCACCCTCTCGCCCGTCATCACGCTGGTGTTCTCCATTCTTCTGGGGGTGAGGCGCCCGAATCTGCTGGGCATGGCGGGCATCGCCGTCGGTTTTGCGGGCGCGGCCATCGTGGCGCTGACGCGGGGCGAAGCCGGACAGCCGGCAGAGCCCGTCTGGGTGGTGCTCGGGCTGCTGATCCCGGTCAGCCTCGCGGCCGGGAACATCTATCGCACCGCGGACTGGCCGAAGGATGCCGGGCCGATCGAACTCGCCGCCGGCAGTCATCTCGCCTCAGCGGCAATGCTGCTTGCCGGCATCCTTTTACTGCTCGGCGGCCGTGCGTTCACGCCGCTGGCGGCGGTGCCGGGCGTCACCGTGGGACAAATTGCCTCCGCCTCGGCCATGTTCGCGGTGTTCTTCCGCCTGCAGGCGGTCGGCGGGCCGGTCTATCTCAGCCAGATCGGCTATGTCGCTGCGGCGATCGGCCTGTTTTCAGGCACGTTTTTCCTGGGCGAACACTATCAATGGCTCACCTGGGCCGGCGCGCTGATCGTAACCGCCGGCGTCGTCATCACGACCAAGGCGCAGGCGAAACCCGCCTGAACCTGTCTTTCAGGCGGCGGCCTTCTCGGCCAGCACCATATAGTTGACGTCCATGTCGCGTGATTTCTGCCAGCGATCGGCCAGCGGGTTGTAGATCACACCCGTGCGGTCGGCCACGGCGAGACCGGCGCCGCCAAGCGCCCGCTCCAGTTCCTCCGGGCGCACCAGCTTGCCGAACTGGTGGGTGCCGCGCGGCAGCCAGCGCAGCACATATTCGGCGCCGATGATGGCCAATCCCAACGCCTTCAGCGTGCGATTGATGGTGGCCACGAACATGATGCCGCCGGGCTTGACCATTTCGCTGCACTTGGCCACGAACAGGTCGATGTCGGCCACGTGCTCGACCACCTCCATGTTGAGGATCACGTCGAATTTTTCGCCGGCCTCGGCCAGCGCTTCGGCGGTCGTGGCGCGGTAATCCACATTCACCCCGCTTTCGGCGGCATGCAGCTTTGCCACCTCGATGTTGGTCTCGGACGCGTCCGCGCCGACCACTTCCGCGCCCAGCCTGGCCATCGGTTCGCAGAGCAGCCCGCCGCCGCAGCCGATGTCGAGGAAGCGAAGGCCCTCGAAGGGGCGCGCTTCGCGCGGGTCGCGGCCGAAGCGTTCGGCCACCTGGTCGCGTATATAGGCCAGCCGCACCGGATTGAACTTGTGCAGCGGGCGGAATTTGCCGTTCGGATTCCACCACTCGGCGGCGAGCGCCGAAAAACGCTGCACTTCCGCCGGATCGATGGTCGTGCGGGAGGACGTCGAGCTTCGGGATTCCGGCATGGCGTTTCTCCTCGAATCTGCCTGGCACGGGACGGATGACGAGCATTAGGAAGTCGGGCCTGCGAAAACGAATGTCAAGACTGGCGAGGCCCGCCGAAGCGATGCGGCGCGCATGCTTGCGAAGCGATACGCTTTTGGCTAATGAAGCCGCGCAATCCAGACCCGGTGTGCCGGGTCTCCAGTTTTTCGGTTCCGGTCAGCCGGCATTCAAAGGCATTTCGCTTCCATGGCGCGCATCGTGATGAAATTCGGCGGGACTTCCGTCGCCGACATCGCCCGCATTCGCAATGTGGCGCGTCACGTCAAACGCGAGGTGGACGCCGGCCACGAGGTGGCGGTGGTGGTTTCGGCCATGGCCGGCAAGACCAACGAGCTGGTGGCCTGGACGCGCGAGGCCTCGCCCATGCACGACGCGCGCGAATATGACGCCGTGGTCGCGTCCGGCGAACAGGTGACGGCGGGGCTGCTGGCAATCACCCTGCAGAACATGGGCATCAACGCACGCTCCTGGCAGGGCTGGCAGATCCCGATCCGCACCGACAACGCCCATGGCGCGGCGCGCATCAAGGAAATCGACGGCTCGTTCCTCATCAAGCGCTTCCAGGAAGGGCAGGTGGCGGTGGTCGCCGGCTTCCAGGGCCTGGCGCCGGACAACCGCATCGCCACGCTCGGCCGCGGCGGCTCCGACACCAGCGCGGTGGCCATCGCCGCCGCCGTCAAGGCCGACCGCTGCGACATCTATACCGACGTGGACGGCGTCTATACCACCGATCCGCGCATCGAACCCAAGGCGCGCCGCCTCGACCGCATTTCCTTCGAGGAAATGCTGGAAATGGCCTCGCTCGGTTCCAAGGTGCTTCAGGTACGGTCGGTGGAACTCGCCATGGTGCACCGGGTGCGCACCTTCGTGCGGTCGTCCTTCGTGGAGCCGGATGCGCCCGGCATGGGCGATCTTCTCAATCCGCCCGGAACCCTCATTTGCGACGAGGATGAAATCGTGGAACAGCAGGTCGTCACCGGAATTGCCTATGCCAAGGACGAAGCGCAGATTTCGCTGCGCCGGGTCGCGGACCGTCCGGGCGTCGCCGCCGGCATCTTCGGGCCGCTGGCCGAGGCCAACATCAATGTGGACATGATCGTCCAGAATATTTCCGAGGACGGCAAGTCGACCGACATGACCTTCACGGTGCCTTCCGGCGACGTGGCGAAGGCGCTGACGGTGCTGGACAAGGTCAAGCAGACGGTCGGCTTCGACGCGATCCAGCATGACGAGGGCATGTCCAAGGTGTCGGTCATCGGCATCGGCATGAGAAGCCATGCGGGCGTTGCCGCCACCGCGTTCAAGGCGCTTTCGGAGAAATCCATCAACATCCGCGCCATCACCACCTCCGAGATCAAGATTTCGATCCTGATCGACGGCCCGTATACGGAACTTGCAGTTCGAACTTTGCATTCCGTTTACGGTCTAGATAAGCAATAGTCTGAGGAGTCGGCGATTGCTCGACGCCGGTGCGGGAGGGGCCCGCTCCGGCCATAGCGCCATTGGAGAAGAAGCCCGATGCGTGATTCGGCCTTCGGCCCGCGCGTTCTTCTGAAAAGGCTTCGCGAGCTCATGCAGGAGCCGCTGGAGCCGCAGGAGAGGCTCGACCGCATCGTGCGCGACATCGCCTCCAACATGGTGGCCGAGGTGTGCTCGCTCTACGTGCTGCGCTCCGACTCGGTACTGGAACTCTACGCCACCGAAGGCCTCAATCCCAACGCCGTGCACCTGGCGCAGTTGCGTCTCGGGCAGGGTCTCGTCGGCACGATCGCGGCAAGCGCGCGGCCGCTCAATCTTTCCAACGCGCAGGAACACCCCGCCTTCGCCTATCTGCCGGAGACGGGCGAGGAGATCTACCACTCCTTCCTCGGCGTGCCCGTGCTGCGTGCCGGCCGCACACTCGGCGTGCTGGTCGTGCAGAACAGGACCATGCGCAATTATCGCGAAGACGAGGTCGAGGCGCTGGAAACCACGGCGATGGTCATCGCCGAGATGATCGCGGCCGGCGATCTGGCCCGTCTCACCCGGCCGGGCGTCGAACTGGACCTGAAGCGGCCGGTTTCCTTCACCGGCCTCACCTTCAACGAGGGCATCGGGCTCGGCCATGTCGTGCTGCACGAGCCGCGCATCGTCGTCACCAACCTGTTCAACGAGGACAGCGAGGAGGAAGTCCGCCGGCTGGAAGCCTCGCTCGGATCGCTGCGGCTGTCCATCGACGACATGCTGTCGCGCCGCGAGGTGGCCTTCGAGGGCGAGCACCGCGAGGTGCTGGAAGCCTACCGCATGTTCGCCAACGATCGCGGCTGGGTGCGGCGCCTCGAAGAGGCGATCCGCAACGGCCTGACGGCGGAGGCGGCGGTCGAAAAGGTGCAGTCGGACATGCGCGCGCGCATGATCCACATGACCGACCCTTATCTGCGCGAGCGCATGAGCGATTTCGACGATCTCGCCAACCGCCTGCTGCGCCAGTTGCTGGGTCAGGCCCCTGAAGACATCGCCGCGGCGCTGCCGAAGGACGCCATCATCGTCGCCCGCTCGATGGGGGCCGCCGAACTGCTCGACTATCCGCGCGACAAGCTGCGCGGGCTGGTGCTGGAGGACGGCGCGCCGACCAGCCATGTGGTGATCGTCGCCCGCGCCATGGGAATTCCCGTCGCCGGCCAGATGAAGGGCGCGGTCTCCATGTCGGAGAACGGCGATCCTATCATCGTGGACGGCGACGAGGGCTCCATCCATCTGCGGCCCCAGCCCGACCTGGAAGCCGCCTATGCGGAGAAGGTCAGGTTCCGGGCGCGCCGGCAGGAGCTTTATCGCGAACTGCGCAAGAAGCCGTCGGCGACGAAGGACGGCGTTCCGGTCGATCTGCTGATGAATGCCGGCCTGGCCGTCGACCTGCCGCAACTCGCCGAATCGGGCGCGGCCGGCATCGGCTTGTTCCGCACAGAGCTGCAATTCATGGTGGCCTCCACCTTCCCGCGCGCCGAGGCGCAGGAAAAGCTCTATCGCGACGTGCTCGACATCGCCGAGGGCAAGCCGGTCACCTTCCGCACCATCGACATAGGCGGCGACAAGGTGCTGCCCTATTTCAAGAACGCGGCGCAGGAAGAGAACCCGGCGCTCGGCTGGCGCGCCATAAGGCTGGCGCTGGATCGGCCGGGACTGCTGCGCACGCAGATCAGGGCGCTTTTGAAGGCGGCCGGCGGGCGCGAACTGAAGCTGATGCTGCCGATGGTGACGGAACTCAGCGAGGTCGTGCAGGCGCGCGAGATCATCGACCGCGAAGTGCGGCACCTGTCGCGTTTCGCGCACCATCTGCCGACCAGCCTGAAGCTCGGCGCCATGCTGGAGGTGCCGTCGCTGCTGTTCCAGCTCGACGAGTTGATGAAGGCGGTGGATTTCGTTTCCGTCGGGTCGAACGACCTGTTCCAGTTCATGATGGCGGTCGATCGCGGCAACACGCAGATCGCGGACCGCTTCGATCCCCTGTCGGTGCCGTTCCTCAGGGCGCTGAAGGAGATCGCGGTCGCCGGCCATCGCAACAGGACGCCGGTGACGCTGTGCGGCGAGCTTGCCGGCAAACCGATCTCGGCCATGGCGCTGATCGGGCTCGGCTTCCGCTCCATCTCGATGTCGCCGGCTTCCATCGGTCCGGTCAAGGCGATGCTGACGGAACTGCCGCTGGCGGATCTGGAACGCTTCTTCGAGGACAACCTGTCGGCGCCGTCCACCGGCATGCCGATGCGCGCTCTGTTGCAGGCGTTTGCCGACGACCGCAGCATACCTTTGTAAAGCACCTGCATGATCAATCTGCCCCGCGACCGCATGGACCAAGTCGTCAAGCGTTTCGACATGCTCGAAGCGCAGATGGCGGCAGGTCCCGAGCCTGAAGCCTATGTGAAGATGGCTTCCGAATATGCCGATATCCAGGACATGGTCGGCAAGATCAGGGCCCTGCGCGCGGCCGAGAGCGAGCAGGCAGACCTCGAGGCCATGCTTTCCGACAGATCGACCGATGCGGAGATGCGGGCGCTGGCCGAAGCGGACCTGCCGGAGGTCGAGGAGCGGATCGAGGCTCTGCAAAGGGATATCCAGATCCTGCTTCTGCCGAAGGACGCGGCCGACGAGCGCAACGCCATCCTCGAAATCCGCGCCGGCACGGGCGGCGACGAGGCCGCGCTTTTCGCCGGCGACCTCTTTCGCATGTACGAACGCTACGCCGCCGCACAGGGCTGGCGCATGGAGGTGGTCTCGGCAAGCGAAGGCGAGGTCGGCGGGTTCAAGGAGATCATCGCCACCGTTTCCGGCAAGGGGGTCTTCGCCAAGCTGAAATACGAATCGGGCGTGCACCGCGTGCAGCGCGTGCCGGAAACCGAGGCCGGCGGGCGCATCCACACCTCGGCGGCGACCGTTGCGGTGCTGCCGGAGGCCGAGGAAGTCGATATCGAAATCCGACCGGAAGACATCCGCATCGATACGATGCGCGCCTCCGGTTCGGGCGGCCAGCACGTCAACACGACCGACTCGGCAGTGCGCATCACGCATCTGCCCACCGGCATCATGGTGGTGCAGGCGGAAAAGTCGCAGCACCAGAACCGCGCCCGGGCCATGCAGATCCTGCGCGCGCGCCTCTATGACATGGAGCGCAGCCGCGCCGACGAGGAGCGCTCCGAATCGCGGAAGTCGCAGGTCGGCTCGGGCGACCGCTCGGAACGCATCCGCACCTACAATTTCCCGCAGGGTCGAATCACCGACCATCGCATCAATCTCACCCTCTACAAGCTCGACCGGGTGATGGAAGGTGAGCTGGACGAGATCGTCGATGCGCTGATCGCCGATCACCAGTCGAAACTTCTGGCGGATATGAGTGCGGCCGGATGACGCACGGTCGGCAATTCTCAAGATGAAACTGGGCGCGCTCCACCTGGCCGCGCGGGCGAGGCTGGCGCAGGCGGGGATCGCGGACGCCGCGCTCGACTCGCGCCTGATCGTGGAGCATTTCACCGGCACCGGGCGGACCGACGCCATAGCGCGTCCGGAACAAGAAATATCCGCCGCTGCCGGCGACGCCGTGGAAGACGCACTCCGGCGCCGTCTCGCAGGCGAGCCGGTTCATCGCATTCTCGGCTACCGGGAATTCTACGGGTTGAGGCTGTCGCTGTCGGCGGAAACGCTCGAACCGCGACCGGACACCGAGACCCTGGTGGACGCGGTCCTGCCGTTCGTCCGGGCCACGGCGGCGCGCGAGGGGCGGTGCCGTATCCTCGATCTCGGCACGGGAACGGGCGCGATCGCGCTTGCGCTGCTCCATTGTGAGCGGGCTGCGGAAGCCGTGGCCGTCGATATTTCGCAAGGCGCGCTGGCAATGGCGGCCCGGAACGCCGCGGAACTCGGCCTGTCGGCGCGGTTTACGGCAAAAAAGTCGGACTGGTTCGCGGAAATCTCGGGCCGCTACCATGCAATCGTGTCGAACCCGCCCTATATACCGGCAAAGGACATCGGCGCACTGGAACGGGAAGTGCGCGACCATGATCCGGTTCGGGCGCTGGACGGAGGCGCCGACGGGCTGGACGCCTACCGCCGGATTGCGGCGGGTGCTGCCACCCATCTGGAACATGGCGGCATCGTGGTGCTGGAGATCGGCAGCACGCAGGCGGCTGAAGTCGCGCAGCTTTTCGCCGACAAGGGGTTCGTCCTTTCCGATAGCCGGCGCGATCTGACGGGAAACCAGCGGGCGCTTGTCTTCAGGGTGAAAGAATAGGCCCGGCAGGCGCGGGAAAGACGGAAAAAACGCTTGGCAAGGCATGGGAATGCGTCTAGGGTCGCGCGCAACCGGATGAGACGAAGCAGGCAGTGCTCTTAGCGATTCGGTTCCCTTGGAAATAGCTGCCTTCCTGCGAAACGACGCTAGGGCTTCGTGCGGGAATCACCCGGCAAGTGATGTAACCGGAACGGGATGACACGTGGCGCCAACGCAATCGATGCGGGCGAACACCGGTGGAACAGCGGAACGGCAGGCTGCATGAGCGCCGCCGCGCGAACAGATTTTTCAAGCTTCGAACACTGAAGAGAGTCGGATGAGGCCACAACAGCAGAACAGGCGCATGCGCGGTCGCAACGGCGGCGGCGGCAACAATAACAACAACAATCGCAAGGGGCCGAACCCGCTCAACCGCAACTACGAAAGCAACGGACCGGACGTCAAAATCCGCGGTTCGGCCCAGCAAATCGCCGAAAAATACACGACGCTCGCCCGCGACGCGATGAGTTCCGGCGACCGCGTGATGGCCGAGAACTATCTCCAGCATGCCGAGCACTACAACCGCATCATTGCGGCCGCCCAGGCGCAGATGCCGATCCAGCACGTCCAGCAGCGCAACGACGATTTCGACGACGAGATCGAAGAGGAATTCGAGAACGGCGCGGCCGTCGGCGAGGTGCAGGTGCCGGTGGTGAACCATGGCGCGGGGCCGCAGCCCGTGATCGAGGGCGTTCCGGCCGAGGTGGCGCTGAATTCCGAAGGCAATCGCGAGGCCAATGGCAGCCGTGAAAACAACGGCGCCCGCGAAGGCGGCGGCCGTCATCGCGATCGCAGGCACCAGAACGGTCGCCGCAACGATTATGGCCAGGGCGGCCAGCGCGATGAACAGCAGGCACGCCGCGACCACAGCGAGCCTGCCCCTGAGACCGGACAGACCGAGGCCGGACAGACCGGAACCGGACAGACCGAAACCGGGCAGGGCCAAGGCGAACAGGCCACCGAGGTGACCCCTGCCGCCGCACAAGTCGAGCAGGCATCGGCACCGACCGAAACCGCGACGGCGGCCGAGCAGAACGAGAAGCCCGCCGAGGAGGCACCGCGCCGGGCGCGGCGCCCGCGTCGTCCGCGCGTCAGCGCCGATGCCGAGGCAGGCGCTCCGGCCGAGGCCGGAAGCGAGGAAACCACTTCCGCGGATAGTTGAACGAATTCAGCCTTTCGGCGTTTTGGACGGCGGGGAGAAATCCCCGCCGTTTCCGTTTTTCGGACAAGCGAATTATTATCGAGCGCAGCGCCGCGAGGCGTCTTGAGGGAGCCGGGCCCACGCCCCATATCAGGTGTGAACTGGGCCCGGCTCTGACAGGGAGGGTCCGTCACCATAATCTGATCCGGTGCCGCAAAGCGGGCCGGTGATGGAAGGAGACAAATATGAATCTTGAAAAATATTCCGAGCGCGTGCGCGGTTTCATCCAGTCGGCACAGCAATACGCGCTCAATCGCAACAACCAGCAATTTACTCCCGAACATATTCTCAAGGCGCTGATCGATGACGACGAAGGCTTTGCCGCGTCCCTGATCGAGCGTGCCGGCGGCAATGTGCAGGACGTGAGGCTTGGAACCGATGCGGCGCTGGAGGCGCTGCCGAAGGTAGAGGGCGGCAACGGCCAGCTCTATATGGCGCAACCGCTGGCCAAAGTGTTCTCGACAGCCGAGGAGCTGGCCAAGAAGGCGGGCGATTCCTTCGTCACCGTCGAGCGCCTGCTGCAGGCGCTTGCCATGGAGAAGACGGCAAAGACTTCCGAAATCCTCGCCAAGGCCGGTGTGACGCCGCAGGAACTGAACAAGGTCATCAACGACATGCGCAAGGGACGGACAGCAGATTCGGCTTCCGCCGAGCAGGGCTATGACGCGCTGAAGAAATACGCGCGCGACCTTACCGCCGATGCCCGTGCGGGCAAGCTGGACCCGGTGATCGGCCGCGACGACGAGATCCGCCGCACCATCCAGGTTCTGTCGCGGCGCACCAAGAACAACCCCGTGCTGATCGGCGAGCCCGGCGTCGGCAAGACGGCGATCGCCGAGGGGCTGGCGCTGCGCATCGTCAATGGCGACGTGCCCGAATCGCTCAAGGACAAGCAGTTGATGGCGCTCGACATGGGCGCGTTGATTGCCGGCGCGAAATATCGCGGCGAGTTCGAGGAGCGTCTCAAGGCGGTGCTCAACGAGGTCACCGCTGCCGCCGGCGGCATCATCCTGTTCATCGACGAGATGCACACGCTGGTGGGCGCCGGCAAGGCGGACGGCGCGATGGACGCCTCCAACCTGCTCAAGCCTGCGCTGGCGCGCGGCGAGTTGCACTGCGTGGGCGCCACGACGCTGGACGAATACCGTAAATATATCGAGAAGGACGCGGCGCTTGCCCGTCGTTTCCAGCCGGTCTTCGTCGAGGAGCCGACCGTGGAGGACACCATCTCCATCCTGCGCGGCCTGAAGGAGAAGTACGAGCAGCACCACAAGGTGCGCATCTCCGACTCGGCGCTGGTTTCGGCCGCGACGCTGTCCAACCGCTACATCTCCGACCGTTTCCTGCCCGACAAGGCCATCGACCTTGTCGACGAGGCCGCTTCACGGCTGCGCATGCAGGTCGATTCCAAGCCCGAGGCGCTGGACGAGATCGACCGTCGCATCATGCAGCTCAAGATCGAGCGCGAGGCGCTGAAGGTGGAGAAGGACGAGGCTTCGAAGGACCGTCTGGCCCGGCTGGAGAAGGAACTGGCGGGGCTGGAGGAGGAATCGACTTCGCTCACCGCCAAATGGCAGGCCGAGAAGCAGAAGCTCGGTCTGGCGGCCGACCTGAAGAAGCAGATCGACGACGCCCGCAACGAACTGGCCAGCGCCCAGCGCAAGGGCGAGTTCCAGCGCGCCGGCGAACTTGCCTATGGCAAGATCCCCGAACTGGAGCGCCAGTTGAAGGAAGCCGAAGCCAAGGACCACGACGGCAAGGGCGGCATGGTCCAGGAGACCGTGACGCCGGACAACATCGCGCACATCGTCTCCCGCTGGACCGGCATTCCGGTGGACAAGATGCTGGAAGGCGAGCGCGAGAAGCTGCTCAGGATGGAAGACGAACTCGCCAAGCGGGTCGTCGGCCAGGGCGAGGCCGTGCAGGCCGTGTCCAAGGCGGTCCGGCGCGCGCGTGCCGGGTTGCAGGACCCGAACCGGCCGATCGGCTCGTTCATGTTCCTCGGCCCGACCGGTGTCGGCAAGACCGAACTGACCAAGGCGCTGGCCTCCTTCCTGTTCGACGACGAGACCGCGATGGTGCGCATCGACATGTCGGAGTTCATGGAAAAGCACTCGGTCGCCCGGCTGATCGGTGCGCCTCCCGGCTATGTCGGCTATGAGGAAGGCGGCGTGCTGACGGAAGCGGTGCTGCGCAGGCCTTATCAGGTGATCCTGTTCGACGAGGTAGAAAAGGCGCATCCGGATGTCTTCAACGTGCTGCTCCAGATCCTGGACGACGGTCGCCTGACCGACGGGCAGGGGCGTACCGTTGACTTCCGCAACACGCTCATCGTGATGACTTCCAATCTCGGCGCCGAATATCTGGTCAATCTCGGCGAGGGCCAGGACGTCGATGCCGTGCGGGACGAGGTGATGGCGGTCGTGCGTTCGCACTTCCGGCCGGAATTCCTAAACCGTATCGACGAGATCATCCTGTTCCATCGCCTGCGCCGTCAGGACATGGACAAGATCGTCGAGATCCAGCTCAAGCGGCTCGAATCGCTGCTGGCCGACCGCAAGATCAGGCTCGACCTGGACAACGACGCCATCAAGTGGCTGGCCGACAAGGGCTACGACCCCGCCTATGGCGCGCGGCCGCTAAAGCGGGTGATGCAGAAGGAACTGCAGGACCCGCTGGCCGAGAAGATCCTGATGGGCGAGATCCTCGACGGGTCGGCCGTCAAGGTGACAGCGGGTTCGGATCGCCTCAACTTCCGTTCGAAGCCCGCAACGGTCGAGGCGGAACAAGCGGCTTGACCAGGGCTGGCCTCGCCTTCGCGAAAGGGCGAGGCCAGTTTGCCACAGGGGAAGATTTCCTTTGAATAGATGATATATGGCGGACGGCGGCGGCGCTGATCCGCCATTTTCATGCCCGGTTCATATTGGAACGATTATCCGGGTGGTCCGTTGCGGCATGACAGTATTTGCTGAACGGTCAGGCGGTGAAGACATCGGAGTTTTTGGCCTACATGCTGCGCAAGATTTGCCTGTTCTCGGCTTTTGCCGCGACGTTCGTTTCGACCGCGGCCATGGCCGCGCAACATCCGACGTCGGCGGACCGGATTGCCGAAGGGCCGGCGCGTGCGGACAGCGTGGGAATTCAGGTCGCCCAGGCCGGCGATTATGAGATCTACTATGACGGGCGCGGCAACCGGGTCATCGTCGATTCCTATACCGGCAAGGTCGTCGCCATCCAGCCGCCGCAGGGCCGGTTCGATCGCCGCGCCCTGAGGTTGCAGGAACGGCAGCGGCAGTTCGACGGCGACGGCGGCTACTATTCCGACGGCCAGGGTGACACGACCCGTTACCGGCGCCTGCGGCGAAACGGCGACCAATATCTCGGGCCGGCCGACGGTCCCGACGACTACGGCGATTCGCAAGACGCGTTTCCGCCCGCGCCCGGTTCGGGCGATGCCTATGCCTATCCCGACGAACAGGCTCCGTCCGAAATTCGCCGGGAGCCGATCCAGCAGCAGCCCATGAAAGAAGCATCCGTGGGACCGTCGTCGCCGCAGGAGCCGACCACAGTGACGCCGGCGCCGAATCTCGACGGCAAGGCCACGGTCAATTCCTCGCTCGCGCTCGGCGGGCGAGAGGACATCGCCGCGCTCCAGGTGCTGCTCGACCGGAGCGGCGCCTCGCCGGGTGTCATCGACGGCCGGTTCGGCTCCAATGTCGACAAGGCGCTTGCGGCCTATCGCGAGATCACCGGGGTAAACCTGCAATCGACCGATGCCGCCGCGATCAAGGAGGAGCTCCAGAAGACGGGCGGCGATGCCTTCGCCTCCTATACGATCACGCCGGAAGACGCGGCGGGGCCCTATGTCGCGTCGGTTCCGGAGGATTATAGCCAAAAGGCCAAGCTCGAGCGCATGAGCTACACCTCGGTCACCGAAGCGCTGGCCGAGCGTTTCCACATGGACGAGGCTTACCTGAAGGCCCTCAATCCCGGACTGGACTTCAACCGGCCCGGCACGGTCATCAGGGTCGCCAATTTCGGCAAGCTCGTCTCGACCCCGGTCGCGCGGATCATCGCCGACAAGGCGCAGAAGCAGGTGCGGGCCTATAGTGCCGACGGCAAGCTGGTGGCGGCCTATCCGGCGACGATCGGCTCCACCGACACGCCGTCGCCTTCGGGCATCCACACGGTCTCGCGCATCGCCTTCAACCCGAACTACACCTACAATCCCAATCTCAACTTCAAGCAGGGCGACAACGACAAGATCCTGACCATCCCGCCCGGCCCGAACGGCCCGGTCGGCTCGATCTGGATCGCGCTCGACAAGCCGACCTACGGCATTCACGGTACGCCCGATCCCTCCAAGATCGGCAAGACCGCCAGCCATGGCTGCGTGCGCCTGACCAATTGGGATGCCACTGAGCTTGCCAAGCTGGTGAAGCCGGGCGTGACGGTCGAATTCACCGATTGACCAACGGGAGCCTGGCGTGTTTGCCGGGAGCGGTCAGGAGATGAAGGCCTCGCCGTTGTCGCGGCGGGCCAAAGGGCGTAATCCTTTCCTGCGCGAGGCGCGCCGCCGATCGCGGAGCAATTCCGGTTTCTTCGAATCGCGAAGCGCTCCGTCTTGCCTGCAATTCCGGGGGAAACCGCCGCGCATCTTCCTGGAATTGCCCACGGGAGGCTGGTTTTCGTATGCGCTCAGCACCGGCCGAATCGTTCTGCCCACAATCCCGGCGGCGTTTCGTCCTGATCGCGGCGATCCTGGCTTCGGCGCTCGGCTTCATCGACGGTTCGGTGCTGGCCATCGCAACACCTGCGATCCGCGCCGATCTCGGCGCCGATCTGTCCGAGGCGCAGTGGATTTCCAATGCCTACGCGCTGACCCTGTCGGCCTTGATACTCGCCGGCGGTGCCGCCGGCGACCGGTTCGGCTTGCGCAAGGTCTTCGTAATCGGGATCGCGCTGTTCATTTGCGCATCCTTCGCCTGCGCGCTGGCGCCCAATCCGGCCATGCTGATCCTGTTTCGGGCGGTCCAGGGCATAGGGGCCGCGATCATGGTGCCCGGCAGCCTGGCGATCATCGCCAAGGCCTACCCGAAACGGGAACGGGGCCGGGCCATCGGCATCTGGGCCGCGTCGTCGGCGCTGACGACCGCGCTGGGACCGGTCCTTGGCGGTCTGGTGCTATCCGCTTTCGGCGACGCGATCTGGCGCGCGATCTTTGCCATCAACCTGCCGCTCGGCATCGTCTCCATCTATCTGCTGCTGGCGAAGGTTCCGGCCGATCAACCGGAGCAAAAGCGCGGCCTGGACCTCGGCGGCGCGATGCTCGCCACGCTTTCCTTCGGCTCTCTCGCCTATGGGCTGACCGCCCTGAATGCGGAAGGCCGCGCACCGATGGCCGGCCTGGCTGCGGGTGCGATTGTCGCCGGCGCGATGCTGTTTGTGCTGTTCCTGATCTGGGAAAGGCGCCAGCGCGAGCCGATGATCGAACTTTCCCTGTTTCGCAACGGCGCGTTTTCCGGCGCGAACCTGGTCACGTTCCTGCTGTACTTCGCGTTGTCGGGCGTTCTGTTCTATCTGCCGATGCTGCTGATCGCGGGCTGGCGGCTGAGCACGGCGGAAGCCGGCTTCGTCTTCGTGCCTCTGTCTGCGCTCATCGCACTCTTGTCAGGGCCGGTCGGCCATGTCTCGGACCGGATCGGACCGCGTCTTCCGATCGCGTCCGGCTGCCTTCTGGTGGCGGTCGCCTTTGCCGGGCTGGCGGCCATCGTAAGCGCCGGCATACACCAGTTCTGGTCCGGCGTGTTTCCGCTCATGACATTGATGGGATTCGGCATGGCGCTGGTGGTGTCGCCGCTGTCCACGGCAATCATGACGTCGGTGGACGACAAGGATACGGGCGCCGCTTCCGGCATCAACAATGCCGTCTCGCGGATCGCGGGCCTGATGGCGGTCGCGGCCTTGGGGTCCTTCGCAGCCTGGGTCTATGCCGGGGCGCTGCCCGATGGGCCACCGATGCCCGGTTTCGGACAGCTTGCGGCCACTGAACTGGCGCCGGCCATGGAATCCATGAGGACGAAAGCCAGCGATGCCGCCTTCGCGGCGGTGGCCTGGGTCACGGTGCTGCTCTGCCTGCTGTCAGCGGTTACCGCCTGGGTGACCGTGCCGGGCCAGAGGCTTCCCTGGATCCGAGCGACGGATAGCCGTTAAGGTGCGCTTCGATCTTCCGGCTGCTGTCAGCCGTCCACTTTCGCGCTGGCCATCTTGAGCGAGCCGTTGTCCTGCTGCTTCAGCAGGTCCTCGATGCGGTCGCGCTCGCGCTTGAAGGCGACCAGATCGTCGCCGTTCAAGGACTTGCCGACCGGCAGGCGCACCCGCATCGGGTCGACCTTGGTGCCGTTGACGATCAGTTCGTAGTGCAGGTGCGGCCCGGTGGCGAGGCCCGTCTGGCCCAGATAGCCGATGACCTGGCCCTGGCGAACGCGAACGCCTTCGCTGATTCCGCGGGCGAATGCGCTCTGGTGGTTGTAGGAGGTCTCGTAGCCGTTGGCGTGGCGGATCATGATCTGCTTGCCGTAGCCGCCGGCCCAGCCGGCCTTTTCCACCACGCCATTGCCGGCGGCGATGATCGGAGTGCCGATAGGCGCTGCCCAGTCGACGCCGGTGTGCATGCGCACATAACCGAGGATCGGGTGCTTGCGGGCGCCGAAGCCCGACCGGAACTTGCCGGCGGGCAGCGGATTTCGCAACAGGAACTGCTCGGCGCTGCGGCCATCCCGGTCGAAATAATCGACGCTGCCGTCCTTCAGCTGGAAGCGATAGAGCGTTCGGGTTGCCGCTCCTATCGAAGCGGAAACATAGAGCAACTGCGATTCGTCGGAGGCCTGATCCTCACTGTCGGGCTGCGAAAACAGCACTTCGAGCCGATCGGAGGGATTGAGCCGCGACTGGAAATCGACGTCCGACGCC
>NZ_JAVXZD010000004.1:257500-642774 GCF_032460275.1 Mesorhizobium sp. SP-1A
AGTTCGATGCATTAGACCCGAAACCGAGTGATCTAGCCATGAGCAGGTTGAAGGTAAGGTAACACTTACTGGAGGACCGAACCCATAACTGTTGCAATAGTTCGGGATGACTTGTGGCTAGGGGTGAAAGGCCAATCAAACTCGGAAATAGCTGGTTCTCCGCGAAATCTATTTAGGTAGAGCGTCGACCGAATACCCTGGGGGGTAGAGCACTGGATGGGCTAGGGGTCCTCACCGGATTACCAAACCTAACCAAACTCCGAATACCCAGGAGTACTAGTCGGCAGACACACGGTGGGTGCTAACGTCCATCGTGGAGAGGGAAACAACCCTGACCTACAGCTAAGGTCCCCAAGTTATGGCTAAGTGGGAAAGGATGTGAGGATCCCAAAACAACCAGGATGTTGGCTTAGAAGCAGCCATCATTTAAAGAAAGCGTAACAGCTCACTGGTCTAAATAAGGGTCTTTGCGCCGAAAATGTAACGGGGCTAAAGCCATACACCGAAGCTTAGGGTTCGTCGCAAGACGAGCGGTAGCGGAGCGTTCCGTAAGCCTGCGAAGGGAGACCCGTGAGGGCTCCTGGAGGTATCGGAAGTGCGAATGCTGACATGAGTAACGTAAGGGGAGTGAGAGACTCCCCCGCCGAAAGACCAAGGGTTCCTGCTTAAAGTTAATCTGAGCAGGGTTAGCCGGCCCCTAAGACGAGGCGGAAACGCGTAGTCGATGGGAATCACGTTAATATTCGTGAGCCTGGAGGTAGTGACGGATCGCACAAGTTGTTCAACCTTATCGGATTGGTTGGGCAGCGGAGCGGTTCCAGGAAATAGCTCCTCCTTATAGACCGTACCCGAAACCGACACTGGTGGTCTGGTAGAGTATACCAAGGCGCTTGAGAGAACTATGCTGAAGGAACTCGGCAAATTGCACGCGTAACTTCGGAAGAAGCGTGACCCTTCATTGCGCAAGCATTGGAGGGTGGCACAGACCAGGGGGTAGCGACTGTTTATCAAAAACACAGGGCTCTGCGAAGCCGCAAGGCGACGTATAGGGTCTGACGCCTGCCCGGTGCTGGAAGGTTAAGAGGAGGGGTGCAAGCTCTGAATCGAAGCCCCAGTAAACGGCGGCCGTAACTATAACGGTCCTAAGGTAGCGAAATTCCTTGTCGGGTAAGTTCCGACCTGCACGAATGGCGTAACGACTTCCCCGCTGTCTCCAGCATAGACTCAGTGAAATTGAATTCCCCGTGAAGATGCGGGGTTCCTGCGGTTAGACGGAAAGACCCCGTGCACCTTTACTATAGCTTTACATTGGCATTCGTAGTGGCATGTGTAGGATAGGTGGTAGGCTTTGAAGCCAGGGCGCCAGCCTTGGTGGAGCCACCCTTGAAATACCACCCTTATTACTATGGATGTCTAACCGCGGCCCGTTATCCGGGTCCGGGACAATGTATGGTGGGTAGTTTGACTGGGGCGGTCGCCTCCTAAAGAGTAACGGAGGCGCGCGATGGTGGGCTCAGAACGGTCGGAAATCGTTCGCTGAGTGCAATGGCATAAGCCTGCCTGACTGCGAGACTGACAAGTCGAGCAGAGACGAAAGTCGGTCATAGTGATCCGGTGGTCCCGTGTGGAAGGGCCATCGCTCAACGGATAAAAGGTACGCCGGGGATAACAGGCTGATGACCCCCAAGAGTCCATATCGACGGGGTTGTTTGGCACCTCGATGTCGACTCATCGCATCCTGGGGCTGGAGCAGGTCCCAAGGGTATGGCTGTTCGCCATTTAAAGCGGTACGTGAGTTGGGTTCAGAACGTCGTGAGACAGTTCGGTCCCTATCTGCCGTGGGTGTAGGAATATTGACAGGATCTGTCCCTAGTACGAGAGGACCGGGATGGACGTATCTCTGGTGGACCTGTTGTGGCGCCAGCCGCATAGCAGGGTAGCTATATACGGACGGGATAACCGCTGAAGGCATCTAAGCGGGAAACCCACCTGGAAACGAGTATTCCCTTAAGAACCGTGGAAGACGACCACGTTGATAGGCCGGGTGTGGAAGTGCGGCAACGCATGAAGCTTACCGGTACTAATAGTTCGATCGGCTTGATCGTTCTCATTCTCAATGCTCATCTTCGATGAGCATCCAGCTTTCCTGTCCTTGCGGCCGTATCGGCTGGCTAGCGCCAGCCTGGCCTCCGGACGGGGCGTGGCAACAGCCACGACGGCCCGTCGGCCTTGCGAAGCTGCGCTTCGAAGGCGACGACTGGATGAAACAGCACAGAACAGCTTCTCAAAACAACGTGCGCTTTGCCGACCTGGTGGTTATGGCGGGGTGGCTGCACCCGTTCCCATTCCGAACACGGCCGTGAAACGCCCCAGCGCTGATGGTACTTCGTCTCAAGACGCGGGAGAGTAGGTCGCTGCCAGGTCTGCCAAGCGCACGTTGAAATCTTCTCTTTGCGAACAAGGCCCGCCAAACGGGATCACGGGCCGCGCAAGCGGCCCTTTCCATTGGCAAGGCCAAAAGGCAAGGCAAGCTTGCCCGACCGATACGGGATGGAGCAGCATCCCGTCCGACCGCAGGAGCCGCAGGCTTCGAGGACGGACAAGCAGAAAAAGTCCGGGCTGCCCGGCCGACGCAAGTCGCAGAAGTTGACGCGGGATGGAGCAGCATCCCGTCCGACCGCAGAGGCCGCAGGCTTCGAGGACGGACAAGCAGAAAAAGTCCGGGCTGCCCGGCCGACGCAAGTCGCAGAAGTTGACGCGGGATGGAGCAGCATCCCGTCCGACCGCAGAGGCCGCAGGCTTCGAGGACGGACAAGCAGAAAAAGTCCGGGCTGCCCGGCCGACGCAAGTCGCAGAAGTTGACGCGGGATGGAGCAGCCCGGTAGCTCGTCAGGCTCATAACCTGAAGGTCGCAGGTTCAAATCCTGCTCCCGCAACCAAACTCCCCAACCTCAAACGCCCCGGCTCCAACCGGGGCGCTTTTGCATGCCTATCCGCAATCCACTTCGCGCCAGATCCAGCCACCCTCAAAGCCGGCGCCAAATGGCCCGCCGAAATCAGCGCAGGGGAAACTGAAGCAGCCGCTCAAGCTGGTAGATCGACACAGAGGTGCGGGATCACCAAGCGATTGCTCGCGGACAGCCTCCCGCCGACCCTATTTCCCGCAATAATGGTCGTTTACGTCGTTGACGGCATTCCCGTCGGGACCAACAGGATGATAGGCGCAGGCGCCGGCGGCCGTCGTGGACATCTGCATGTCATAATAGCGAGGACCACCGAACAGATAGTCGATGATATCGCCGCCTGCCGGAACATAGCGCTCCGAATGGCGCATGCGATGGTCCCGGTCGTGGCGCCAGTCTCCGGCCAGAACAGGAAGGGCTGTCAGGCCGCCGACACAGAGGGCGAGAACGCAGATCGCGAGGCGCTTGACTGTCATGGGAGCCGTCCCCTTTCCGACTGTCGGGTTTTCATCCTGGAATCAAATCTTCAGATGCGTGATGGTTCCATGGCGGAGCGAAACAGCCGCGCGACGATCCCGACATGCCGGATGGCCGATCCCGGGTTGAGCCGCCATAATTCTGTATTGGACACCTTCTCCAGCCAATCGACAACCTTGCCGTTCAGCACTTTTGAAGCGCGATATGGGGCATCGCAGTGCTCGGCAAGGCGCCGTACCGATGTTTTTCGCCGGCCCGTACCATGGGACTTCCACCGGCCGGATCTCTTCGATCGGCCGCCGGAACGTTGCGCGCGCCCGACGCCGGACGAGACGAACAGCGCTTGCCCGGGGGGCGTATGCCAAGCTGTGCGGGCGCCGGGCTCAAATTTGACGCTGGCGCCTTGTACCCGGTCTG
Source organism: Mesorhizobium sp. SP-1A (assembly GCF_032460275.1). Lineage (NCBI taxonomy): Bacteria > Pseudomonadati > Pseudomonadota > Alphaproteobacteria > Hyphomicrobiales > Phyllobacteriaceae > Mesorhizobium > Mesorhizobium sp. SP-1A. Next base: position 261,358 of record NZ_JAVXZD010000004.1, read on the forward strand.
GGGCGTGAGCATGGGATAGATACGGACCCTGCCGGTGAACCATCCGGGCCCTTTACCGGACGGGCCATAGCCGGCGCAAGATTTCCAAGAGGTGTCTCCAACGGTTGCGGCGCTGACTTTCGGCGGCCTGACCGCAGGAGTCTCGTCGGAAAACAAGGCGCAGTCTTCATCAACTGTTCGAAGGCACCAGGGGCGAGGGTCGTTTCCTGTGTTTGGGAGCGCGTTCGAAGTTTCGCGGTGACCCACTGCCCCAGCCGAATGCTGCGGCAATTTGACAATTTTAATGTAAGTTATTCTTACAGAAAATGGCCATCCCTGCAGTTGGGTCAGAGAGCGCCAAGGCAGCGAAGAACCCATGGAAGCAGGAGTGCTGCATAATCGCCTCGACATGCGGCACTCCGTGGTTCCCCGTGTCATCGAACCGTTTCAGGGCGACGGACGACCCTTATCCTGCCGCTCTTGCCACCGCCGCAATGAAACCGGCCGGCGCCATCGGACTCCAGGCCGGATATGCCGGTACCCGGCGGCATGTCGATCACTTGCAGGACCTCGCCCGTTTCGGGGTCGATGTGCCTCAGGTCGCTGTCCTCCTCGGTCCAGGTCGCATGCCAAAGCTCGCCGTCGACCCAGGTGACGCCGGTGACGAACCGGCTGGATTCGATGGTGCGGAGGATTTGTCCGGTCTCGGGGTCGATCTGGTGAATCTTGCGGTCCCGGTACTGGCCCACCCAGAGCGAGCCTTCGGCCCAGGCGAGGCCGGAATCGCCGCCATTGCCAGGGGCCGGAATGGTGGCCAACACCTGGCCGGTGGCGGGGTCGATTTTCTGGATCCGGCTCTCGGCGATCTGGAAAAGATGAGTGCCGTCGAAGGCGGTTCCCGCATGCGCGGCGGCGTCGAACGAGCGCACGATCTTTCCGTTCGCAGGATCAAGGGCATTCAGCCTGTTCCCGGACGCGAACCAGACGTGATGGCCGTCGAAAGTGACGCCATGCACGGCTTCGACCTCGGGAAAGGGACCGAATTCGGCAAGGATTTCTGCTGGCGACCGTTTCATTTTCTACCTCCCGACAGTTAGCACTGTGCCGATCCTAACGTCCCGGCAGCGCACCGGGGAGTAACAAGCTTGTCGGGAAACCCGGAACCGGAGGGGTTGTCCAGCGGCGCGCCCGGCCGCGGCCGAACGATTCGATTTTTCCGGCCGACGCGAGTTGCTCCAGCGCCCGCTGCACCGTACGCGCGCTCGTCCCGAGCGCGATCGCCAGGGCCGAGCTCGACCAGACCTCGCCATCGGCAAGAAGGGCAAGCACCGCCGCGTGCCGTTCCTCGACCGGCGGCGCGAGCACGACGACGTCGGCGGCCTCGTGCGGCGACAGCGCGAAGCCATTTTCAGTGGCGCTGATCCCGGCGATCGAGCGCAGCTCGTCGCGAAGGCGTCCCATTTCGACCCGCAGGCGCGCCCGGTGGGACTCGTCGGCGGATTTGCCTCGGAAAGCGCGCGCGATCAGCTCTTCCCTCGTCGTGTCCCCTGGCCAGGATTCGGCCAGCGCCTGCAGCAGCGCGAACAGGACCGGCCGGGTGGCGAGCGAAAGGAAGCAGTGCCGAACATGCACGACGTTGCGGCAGGCATCGACGACAAAGACTTCGGAAGCCATCAATTTCTCGACTTCATCGAGCAGCAGAGGCCGCGCCGCGCCCTTGGCAACCAGCTGGGCGGCAGGCGCGGCAAGTGTCTGCGCCACCCGCTCCACCTCGGCCTTCTGGGCGGGGATATTGGCCGTCTCGGCCGCACGCACGGCCAGTTTGAGCGATGCGCGCGCCGCCTTGATCTGCAAGCGGCGAATGGCGATCCCTGCCGCCGCCAGTTCATGGGCCGCTCTCAATGCGGGCGGAAGCGATGACGCCTCGGCTTTTCCAAGCACGCGTTCGGCATCGTCCGCGCGGCCGACAAGAAGCAGGCGCCGTGCTTCCAACTGGCACGCATAGGCTGCGTTGATCCGGTCGCCATGCTTTTCGAGCGTCTGCCTCGCCGTATCGAGCGCCTTGACCGGCCAGGAGAGGTCGCGCGAAACGAGCGCGATCTCGGCCTCCGCGACGACGCATCTGGCGCGGGCCACGGGTTCGCCTTGACCGAAGGCGCGCGCGGCGCGTTTCAGGAGCGCTTTCGCACGCACGAGATCGCCAAGCTGCGCCATGGCAATTCCGCGCAGGGCGAGCGCGGGGGCGTCTTCGCGCAAGGCGATACGGTTCAGTGCGCCGAACGGGTCTCCCGCCGCGAGCGCCTGCGCTGCGGCGGTGATCAGCGAGTCCATTCGAATCCCGTCACGATTGTAACTCTCACCTTTCGGCACAGGCCCCTAGCTTATGTCGTGGCCGCAAGAGAACAACCCGGCGGCCGTGCAATCGACGGAAGGAGAAAGCGATGACGACGCATGTCACCGGAACACGCGAGGAATGGCTGGCCGCGCGGCTTGCGCTGCTCGAAGAGGAAAAAGCCTTGACGCGCAGGAGCGACGAGCTCGCGCGCAGGCGGCAAGAACTGCCTTGGGTCAGGATCGACAAAGACTACCGGTTCGAGACCGAGAACGGACCTGCCTCCCTGAAGGATCTCTTCGGCGGGCGTTCGCAGCTTCTCGTCTATCACTTCATGTTCGGGCCGGACTACACCGCCGGCTGTCCGTCCTGTTCCGCCATCGCGGACGGCTTCGACGGCATCGTCGTACATTTGGAGAACCATGACGTCGCCTTCTCCGCGGTGTCGCGTGCACCGTTGCCGAAGCTGCAGGCCTTCAAGCAAAGGATGGGCTGGACCTTTCCATGGGCGTCCTCGCGGGACGGTGCGTTCAATTCCGATTTCAGCGTCTCGTTCAGCGAAAAGCAGCAGGCGCAGGAGGGCATCGAATACAATTACCGGCACGAGCAACCGATACCGTTGGACGTCGCCCGCAAGGACGCGGCTACGATCGCCTCGCGCTCGACGCCGGACGGGCCGGCGCTGTTTTCGGCCATGACGGGAACGGACCCGGCCACCTATGCGCGTGAAAGGCCCGGCCTAAGCGCATTCGTGCTGGAGGACGGCGCGATCTATCACACCTATTCGGCCTATGCCCGCGGCGTCGATGGCATCTGGAGCGTCTATCAGTGGCTGGACCGGGCACCGAAGGGGCGCAACGAAACGGGAGTCTGGATGCGCCGCCACGACGAATACGGCGAACGCTGAGGACGCGGAGGTCGAGATGATTGCGGCCGGACATGAAACGACAGGCGCTCCCGCCGGACACGGGAGCGCCCCGATCGAATGGCTGGGTCTCGCGGCCGCGCCGACCTTCGCCATCATGGCGCTGGGCGCCGCTGTGCTCGCGGGGCCGGATATCTGCTCCGCCGCGCAGGGGATGTTTTCGCTGGGCGGGATGGTGCCGATGTACCTGCTGATGAGCCTGTTCCATTCGGGGCCCTGGCTCCGGCTTGCGCAGAGGCAATTCCATCGCGGCCGCCTGTAGAGCACCGGAGAGCGAGCTAGGACGGTAAGGAATCCTGCTGCGCGCGCAAGGTCTCGGCGGACTGGCGGACCACTTCGGAAATCCGCAGGAGTTGTTCGGCAAGGGGGCTCGCCCTGCGCCAGACCATCCCGATCGTGCGCGAGGGCTTGGGGCTTTTGAAATGGGCGACGGAAACGGAGGCCGAGCGCGTTTCCACCGGCACCGCCATTTCCGGGATCAGGGTGACGCCTATGCCGGCGCTGACCATCTGAACCAGCGTGGACAGGGAACTGCCGTCCAGCAGTTCGCGCGGCCGGGCGGGGTGCATGTTGCAGAAGGAGAGGGCCTGGTCGCGGAAACAATGGCCTTCCTCGAGCAGGAGCAGCCTCATTTCGCGCAGCGTTTCGCGACTGGGCGTCGGCTTTCCGGCATCCTCGCCGGGCCGGACCAGCACGAAGTCCTCCGCAAACAGCGCAACCTCCGTCAGGGAAGGCTCGGACACCGGCAGTGCGACGATGGCCGTGTCGAGCCTGCCTTCCGCCAGTTCCTCGATGAGCCGCTGCGTCTGCGTCTCACGCACATGGATATCGAGCCCTTCATACGCGCGGGTGAGATTGCCGACGATCGTCGGCAGCAGATAGGGCGCGACCGTCGGGATCACGCCTATCCTCAACCGTCCCACCAGCCGTTCGCGCGAGGCCCGCGCCATGTCGCCCAACTCGTCGACCGAGCGAAGGATGTCGCGGACGCGCAGGGCGAACGCCTCGCCGAAATTGGTCAGCCGCACCTGCCGTGCGCCGCGCTCGAAGAGCTCGGTGCCCAGCGTTTCCTCCAGTTCCCTGATCTGGACCGACATGGCCGGCTGCGAGATCGAGCACGCGTCCGCCGCGCGGCCGAAATGTTCGTGCCGCGCCAAGGCCTCGAAATAGCGAAGCTGCCTGAGTGTGACGCTGGTCATAACTCTAACTTATCGCGTCCATCAGCAAATCCAACTTAAATTAATCACAATGCTTTGATAAGGGATGCGGGAAGGAGCCTGCGTGACAAGCGTCCCGTCGGCCCTTCAGGTCTGTTTGCTCGGAGCGGTTCTCGAACCGTGACGAAAAGCGCGGTTCGCGCGTCTGGCGTTTTGTCGTCGCGCGGTCGTAAACTGGATTCATCTTCACGCAGCCGTTCAGCCACGACGGGAGAGAAAAATGGACGCAAAGACTGACGAGAGCGCGGGCAAGTGCCCGGTCGCGCACACGCCTTCGGCCAGGAGCAACCGTGACTGGTGGCCGAACCAGATGGATCTTACGGTCCTGCACCAGCACTCGAACCTGTCCGACCCGATGGGCGAGGCGTTCGACTATGCCAAGGAGTTCGACAGCCTCGATCTCGATGCCGTGGTCGCCGACCTCAAGGCGCTGATGACCGATTCGCAGGACTGGTGGCCGGCCGACTTCGGCCATTACGGGCCGCTGTTCATCCGCATGGCCTGGCATAGCGCCGGCACCTATCGCATCGGCGACGGGCGCGGCGGCGCCGGGGCCGGCCAGCAGCGTTTCGCGCCTCTGAACAGCTGGCCGGACAACGTCAACCTCGACAAGGCCCGCCGCCTGCTGTGGCCGATCAAGCAGAAATACGGCCGCAAGATCTCCTGGGCCGACCTGATGGTCCTCGCCGGCAACGTCGCGCTGGAATCCATGGGCTTCAAGACCTTCGGCTTCGCCGGCGGCCGCAAGGACGTGTGGGAGCCGGAACAGGACATCTACTGGGGTTCGGAAGGCAAGTGGCTGGCGGACGAGCGCTACAGCGGCGACCGTGACCTGGACGATCCGCTGGCAGCGGTGCAGATGGGCCTGATCTACGTGAATCCGGAAGGCCCCAACGGCAATCCCGACCCGCTCGCGGCGGCGCGCGATATCCGCGAGACCTTCAGGCGCATGGCGATGAACGACGAGGAAACCGTCGCCCTGATCGCCGGCGGCCACACCTTCGGCAAGACCCACGGCGCCGGTGATGCGGCGCTGGTTGGACCCGAGCCGGAGGCCGCCGATATCGAGCTGCAAGGATTGGGCTGGGCCAACAAGTTCGGCACGGGCAAGGGCGGCGACACCATCGGCAGCGGCCTGGAAGTCACCTGGACCACGACGCCGACGAAGTGGAGCAACAACTTCCTGTGGAACCTGTTCGGTTACGAATGGGAGCTGACCAGGAGCCCGGCCGGCGCGCAGCAGTGGAAGCCGAAGCACGGCATGGGCGCCGAAACGGTGCCTGATGCGCACGATCCCTCGAAGCGCCATGCCCCGACCATGCTGACCACCGACCTCGCGCTGCGTTTCGATCCCGAATACGGCAAGATCTCGCGCCGTTTCCTCGAGAACCCGGACCAGTTCGCGGACGCCTTCGCCCGCGCCTGGTTCAAGCTCACCCATCGCGACATGGGCCCGATTGCGCGCTATCGCGGCCCGCTGGTTCCGAAGGAGGAACTGATCTGGCAGGATCCGATCCCCGCCGTCGATCATGAATTGGTGAACGAGCAGGACATTGCGGCTCTCAAGGCCAAGATCCTGGCGTCGGGGCTGACGGTTTCCCAGCTCGTTTCAACGGCATGGGCGTCGGCGTCCACGTTCCGCGGCTCGGATATGCGCGGTGGCGCCAATGGCGCGCGCATCCGCCTCGAACCGCAGAAGAACTGGGAGGTCAACCAGCCGGCAGAGCTGGCGAAGGTGCTCGAAAAGCTCGAGGCGATCCAGAGCGAGTTCAACGCATCCCAGTCCGGCAACAAGAAGATCTCGCTTGCCGACCTGATCGTGCTCGGCGGTGCCGCGGCGGTCGAAAAGGCGGCGAAGGACGCTGGACTCGGCGTGAACGTGCCCTTCACGCCCGGCCGCATGGACGCTTCGCAGGAGCAGACGGACGTCGAATCCTTCGCTCCGCTCGAGCCCGCCGCCGACGGTTTCCGCAATTACGGCCGCGGCAACCGGCGCCTGTCGGCCGAGGAGCAGCTGGTGGACCGGGCGCAACTGCTGACGCTGACGGCGCCCGAGATGACGGTGCTGGTCGGCGGCCTGCGCGTGCTGGGTGCGAATGCCGGCGGCTCGACCCATGGCGTCTTCACGACCAGGCCCGGCACGCTGACCAACGACTTCTTCGTGAACCTGCTCGACATGGGCACGGAGTGGAAGGCGGTTTCGGACGCAAAGGACGTGTTCGAAGGGCGCGACCGCAAGACCGGCGAGGCCAAGTGGACCGCCACCCGCGTCGATCTCGTCTTCGGCTCCCACTCGCAGCTTCGCGCGCTGGCGGAGGTCTATGGTTCCTCCGATGCCGGCGAGAAGTTCGCGAAGGACTTCGTGGCGGCCTGGAATAAGGTGATGAACGCCGATCGCTTCGAACTCGCCTGAGACCGGCGCCCGAAAGCAGAATGACGGAAAGGCCCGCCACCGGCGGGCCTTTTTTGTGGCCGGCGGTTCCCCATGGCCGGCTTGCATGATGTTCTTGTTTTGTTCTAAACTTCGATCCGGTGGGACGCAGAAGTTCTTGAGACGAGGAACGTCATGTCCGACCAGCAGTTTCGTTTTGATTTTGGCGAGAAGCCAGCGCCGCGTCGGCCGAAGAAGCCCGAGCGTGTTTTCATCTGCCTCGACGTCGGAGAGGCTGGCCGGGAAATCGAAAACTGCAGATGCGGCGTCGTGAGCGAATACCGGCTTCATGGTTCGGAAATTCCGGTCGAGCGCTTCCATCTGTCGATCTGCCATTTGGGAGATTTCAAGAGGATACCGAGCCATATCCCGTTTGCGGTCATGCGTGCGGCACAGCGGATAGCCGTATCCGCTTTTGACATCGTTCTCGACCATACGGTTACCTTTCCGAGCGGCCGGCCCGACAAGCGCCCGACCGTGCTTTTGGCCCGCAGTCCGGAACTCACGGCATTCGGTGAAAGAGTGCATCGCGAACTGCTTGCCCAGGGGCTGAGGACAACCCCTTTGCGATCGCCGCATGTGACGCTGCTCTACGGTCCGCGTTCTATCAGTGCACATGCGGTCCGGCCGATCCGCTTCCGGGCGACGCGTTTCTATCTCATCCATAGCGAACTCTGGCTGACGAAATACAATGTGCTGGGTTGCTGGCCGTTGTCCGACAGAGGTCCCGCCAGCGAGCAGGAACTGAAAGTTCCCATAGCCTTTGGTTCGATGGCCGCTTAGCTTCGTTCGCGCTAAAAAGCGCAACCGCGTCACGACGATCGCAGGGAGAGGCAGATGGACTTTTCGTCCGTGGATCGGAGCTATGCCAGCGCGCGCAGGAATTTTCGCATCGAGGTGCCCGAGCGCTTCAATTTCGCTTTCGACGTGATCGACGACTGGGCCGCGCGCGACGACCGCACGGCGGTGATCGCCGTCTCGCGCGACGGCGGGACCATCCGGCGGATCGCCTTTTCCGAGTTGAGCGAAAGCTCGAACCGGCTGGCCAACGCGCTGGAAGGGATGGGCGCGAAGCCGGGCGATTTCGCCTGCGTCGTCGTCGGGCGCGTGCCGGCCTGGTACACGGTGCTGTTCGGCTGCATGAAGGCGGGGGTCGTTTCCATGCCCGGCACCAATCTGCTGACCGCGCATGACATCGCCTACCGGATCAATCACGCCAAGGCCACGCTGGCCATCGTCACGCCGGAACATTGCGCCAAGGTCGAGCAGATCCGCGCCGAATGCCCGACGCTGAAGCACTTCATCGTGGTGGACGGCGAACGGCAAGGCTGGCTGTCGCTGGACGGTCTGCTGGCCGATGCGTCTCCCGTACTCGACCGCGCCTCCCGCGCCCATATGCGCGCCAGCGACATGATGATGGCCTATTTCACTTCCGGCACGACGTCGATGCCGAAGATGGTGCCGCGCGACCACGGCTATGCCCTGGCCCATGCCGCGACCGGCCTGTTCTGGATGGATCTCAGGCCGAGCGACATCCATTGGTCGTTGACCGATACGGGCTGGGCCAAGGCTGCCTGGGGCATCCTGTTCCCGCAGATGCTGCTCGGCACGCCGGCCGTGCTCTACCATGGCGACGGCGCGTTCGACGCCGACATGCATCTCAAGCTGATAGGTAAGTTGGGAGTTACCACTTTCTGCGCCCCGCCGACCGTCTATCGGCTGTTTGCGCAGCAGGATCTCGATCTCTACGACCTTTCCAGCCTGCGCCGCTCCCTGGGCGCCGGCGAACCGCTCAATCCCGAGGTGATGCGCATCTGGAAGGAGGCCACCGGCACGGTGATCGCCGACGGGTATGGCCAGACCGAGACCATCAACATCGTCGCCAATTTTCCGGATCAGGAGGTGCGGCCGGGCTCGATGGGCCGGCCGGTGCCGGGCTACGACGTCGATGTGGTGGACGACGAGGGCGAGCGCCGGCCCGACGAAGAGGTGGGGCATATCGCCGTCAGGATAACCGATCCCTATCCGGGCGGACTGTTCCACGGCTATTTCCAAGGCGAGGGCAAGCCGCTCGACACCGCCTCGTTCCGTCATGGCTGGTACTATACGGGCGACACGGCTCGGCGCGACAGGGACGGTTATTTGTGGTTCGTCGGCCGGTCCGACGACCTGATCACGTCGGCCGGCTACCGCATCAGCCCGTTCGAGGTGGAAAGCGCGCTGCTTGTGCACGACGCCGTTGCCGAAAGCGCGGTGGTGGGCAAGCCGGACGCCACGCGCGGCGAGATCGTCAAAGCCTATGTCGTCCTGGCCAAGGGGTTTACGCCTACGGAAGACCTCGTGCGCGACATACAGGATTTCTGCCGCAACCTCACCGCGCCTTACAAATATCCGCGCGAGATCGAGTTCGTGGAGGCGTTGCCGAAGACCATTTCAGGCAAGATACGACGGGTGGAACTGAGGCGCGCTGCGCAAAAAGAGTAAGTTATAACTTACAATCAAGCATCCCTGTTCGTCAGGCAGATATGGCAGCAGCCGTTGCCGTGTCCGGGCGTCCAGGTGACGTTGTCGAAGCGCACGCCGGTGGCTTCGAACAGGCCCCGGTCGAAGGCGCCGGCGATGCGGCACAGCGTGGCGAGCTTTTCTTCGCCGACGCCGGCCTCGGTCCAGGCATCCTTGAGCGGACAGCGCTTCACCTTGAAGGAAATGCGGTCGGTGCCGCGTTCCACCTCGGTCGGGTACATGCGGCCGTCGTCGGGGCTGACGGCCAGGAACGCCTCGCCGATGGCGCGGGCGTCGTTGGGGCCGTAGCCCGAAAAAGCCACCGCCGCGACTTCGCGGCCCCGCCGTTCGACGATGCGGACCATGAGCGCTTCGGCGCGCTCGGCGCCCAGTTCCCCGGTCAGTTCGTCGAGGAACAGCCGATAAAGGTCGGCCCGGTTGCGGAAGGCGGCCTCCAGTTCGCGGGCCAGCTTTTCCGCTCTGGCTTCGGCATCGGCATCGGTGGTCATGGTCTGTCCTGTCCTGCGAGAAGTTTCGGGGCAGCGGCCACCAGAGCCTTGCCGATGGCCGATTGCGGCGCATCGATGACAGCCTGGGCGTTGCCCGTTTCCGCGATCCGTCCCTTGTCCAGGAGGACGACACGGTGGGCGAAGGCGCGCACAACGCCCAGGTCGTGGGAGATGAACAGATAGGCGATGCGTTCCTCCTGCTGCAGTGCCAGCAGCAGGTCGAGGATCTGTCCGCGCACGGAAACGTCGAGCGCCGACACCGCCTCGTCCAGCACGATCAGCGACGGTTTCGTGGAAATGGCGCGCGCGATGGCGACGCGCTGGCGCTGACCGCCGGAGATTTCGTGGATGGCGCGGCTGGCGAGTTCGGCCGGAAGGCCGACCCGCTCCAGCAAGGCGGCGATGCGAAGAGGCCGTTCGGCAGGCGCAACGACGTCATGGATGCGCAGCGGGTCGTCCAGCACGCGGGCGACCGTGGCGCGAGGGTTGAAAGCGGCGAGCGGATCCTGGAACACCATTTGCAGGCGGGCACGGCGGGCGCGCAGGGTTGTGCCTCCAAGCGCCAGCCAGTCCTCGTCCTCGAAGCGGATTGCGCCCGCATCCGGCTCGATCAGGTGCAGCACAAGGCGCGCGATGGTGGATTTGCCGCTTCCGGAAGGGCCGGCAAGCGCCAGCGTCTCGCCCGGCATGATCTCCAGGCCCAGGTCGTGCACGGCGGTAAACGCGTTTCCGTTTCGCCTGAAGGTCTTGGAGAGGCCGGATATGGTCAGCAACGGCTTACGCATCGGCGCGCCCTGCGGAGGCCTGTGACCACAGAGGAGGCGCGTCGAGGCCGATATGGGCGCCTATCAGGATACGCGTATAGGGCTGGGCCGGGTGCGCGATGACGGTAGCGGCCTCGCCGATCTCCACCATGCTGCCTGCGCGGAACACGGCGATGCGGTCCGCCAGTTCGGAAGCCAGCGCGATGTCGTGGCTGATGAACAGAAGCGTCATGCCGTCCTCCGCCACCAGTTGCCGGATCAAAGTCACGATCTCGGCCTGCACGATGGTGTCGAGGGCGCTGGTCGCCTCGTCGGCGATCAGCAATTTCGGCCCTGCGGCAATCGCAGCGGCGATGGCCACGCGCTGCTTCTGCCCGCCGGAAAGCTGGTGCGGGAAGGCGTGCCGGATGGCATCGGGGTCCGGCAGGCGCACGCGGTCGAGCAGGCCGCAGGCGCGCTCTTCCGCTTGCCGCCACGAAAGGCCGAGATGCGCGCGCGCCACTTCGGCCACCTGCCGGCCGACCGGCATCACCGGATCGAGGCTGCCGGCAGGGTCTTGGAAGACGAAGCCGATATCGCGGCCGCCAAGCGGCGGGCGGCCGAGGCCGGGCCAGGCGATCTCACCCGTCTGTGCGGCACCGGCGGGCAGCAGGCCGGCCAGTGCCAGAGCCAGGGTGCTCTTGCCGGAACCGCTTTCGCCGATGATGGCCAGCCGCTCGCCTGAGACGATGTCGAGGCTGAGGTCGCTCAGCGCGGCCGCGTCGGGGGCTCGACCATAGTGCACCGACAGGTCACGGATGGCGGCCAGCACGCTCACGGCAGGCCCTTTCGCATCGCGGCATTCTCCACGAGCCCCTCGCCGGCCAGATAGACGCCGAGAACGGTCAGGACCAGCGCGACGCCCGGCACGATGGAGAGAAAGGGTGCGGTGCGCAGCACGGTGCGGCCCTCGGCGATCATGCCGCCCCAGGTGACGCGATTGGGATCGCCGAGACCGAGGAAGGAAAGCGCCGCTTCGGTCAGGATGGCGGCGGCAACGATGACGGACGACAGCGCCAGCACCGGCGGCAGGGCGTTGGGCAGGATTTCGCGGAAGGCGATCTCCAGCGGGTGCATGCCGATGACGCGAGCGCCGGCGACGTAGTCCCGCTCGCGGATCGACAGCACCTCGGCGCGGGCCACGCGTGCTGGGCCGGTCCAGGCCGAAAGCGCGATGGCCGCCACCACCACGCCGAGCGAAGGCCCGACGATGCTGACGAAGGCGAGCGCCAGCAGGAAGGAGGGCACGGTCTGGAACGCATCGGTGAGGCGCATCAATGCTTCATCGACCAGTCCGCCGGCAAAACCGGCCAGCGCGCCGACCACGGCGCCGATGGCGAGCGATGCGGCCGCCGCCGCAAGGCCCACCGCGAGCGAGGTGCGCGCGCCATGGAACAGTTCGGCCAGCACGTCGCGTCCCAGGCGGTCGGTGCCGAGCGGCAGCGACCAGTCCTGAAAAGGCGGAAGCAGGGCCGGGCCTGCGATGCGCATCGGGTCGCCGGGAAACAGCAGCGGGGCCGCCAGGGCCATGGCGACCAGCACGGCCAGGATGAGCGCGCCGGCGGCAGCCTCCGGCATGCGCAGATAGCGGGCGATGCGGCTCATGCGCCAACCTCGCTGGCACCGATGCGCGGGTCGAGGAAGGCATAGGCGATATCGACCAGCAGGTTGATCACGATCACCAGCACTGCGCTGATGAGGATGATGCCGAGCAGCAGCGGCGTGTCGCGCTGGGCGACGGCTTCCTGTGCGAGACGGCCGAGGCCGGGAACGGAAAAGACGCTTTCGATGACGACGCTGCCGCCGAGCATCTGGGCCGATTGCAGGCCGAGCATGGTCACCAGCGGCAGAAGCGCGTTGCGCGCCACATGGGCCAGCACGACGCGGCGGCGCGGAATGCCGCGCGCGCGGGCGGCACGGAGGAAATCCATGCGCCAGACCTCGGCCATGCCGGCGCGCATCATGCGCAGGTAAAGCGCCAGGTAGATCAGGCCGAGCGAAGCCACCGGCAAAGCGAGATGCCAGGCGATGTCGCCGGCGAGCGAGATGCCTTGTTTGCCCGAGGCGATGGTCTCGATGCCGGCGATGGGGAACCAGCGCCATTTCACCGCGAACAGCACCGTCAGCACCAGCCCGAGCCAGAAGCCGGGCACGGCGTAGAGCGCCAGCGAGCCCACGGAAAGAAAGCGGTCGCGCAACGAACCCGGCCTTGCGCCGGCGACGATGCCGAGCGCCGAGCCGAGGCCGAAGGAAAGCGCGGTGGCGCTGCCCATCAGGAGCAGCGTGTTGGGCAGGCGTTCCAGGATCACGTCCCGGATCGGCCGGGAGAAGGCGACCGAATAGCCGAGGTCGAGCTGGACGAGCGCCCAGAGATAATTGGCAAGACGCGTCAGTTCCGACTGGTCGAGGCCCCAGCGTTGGCGCAGCACCTCCACCAGCCCGGCATCGCCGCCGGTCGCCACCGTATAGGCGTCCACCGCGTCGCCGGGGGCCGCTTCCAGCAGGAAGAACGTGCCGACGATCACGATCGCCAGCACGAAGACGGAGCCGATAAGCCGGCGGCGGAGCAGGACGAGCGCGCGGTTCATCGATAAAATCCGATTCCGCGAGGGATTGGGTGGCGCTTAACTGCCATACCCCCCTCTGTCCTGCCGGTCATCTCCCCCTCAAGGGGGGAGATCGGCCCGAGCCCCTGCTGTTGCCGATCGCCGAGGTTGCAAGGATGATCGGGAGGTTGAAATTGCTGATCTCCCCCCTTGAGGGGGAGATGACCGGCAGGACAGAGGGGGGTGGCTTCAGGCACAGGCGCCTCGGCGGTCATGGCACGGCGAAGGTGCCTGTTCCTGCACCGGCGATTTCAAGTCGCCAGCCACGTATCCGCCCAGTTCGACACGGCCCAGCGCGGATTGTCGGCGATATTGCCGACCTTCTCGCTGGCCACCGAGATAAAGCTCCAGTCGGCGACGTTGATAAGCGGCAGGTCGGCCGCGACCTTCTTCTGGAATTGTTTGTAGAGCTCGGTGCGGGCGCCGGGGTCGAGCGTCTCGGAGGCCTTTTCGATCAGAGCGTCCAGCTCGGCGTTCTTGTAGCCGCCCTGATTGGAGAAGGGCACGCCGTCGGGAATGCCGCTCTGCACCAGGATGGTGGTGGAGATCGCGGGATCGCCGCGGAACACGGGCGGCCCGACGGCAAGGTCGAAGGCATGGTCGGTGTAGACGGCCTTCATGTGGGCCGCGGCATCGTTGTTGACCAGTTGCGCATCGATGCCGATGGCGGCCAGCGCCTGGCGCAGATAGTCTCCGAACTGCTTGGTTTCGTTGAAATAGGGGGCCGGCAGGAGCTTCAGCGCGAAGCGGGTGCCGTTGTCGGCGCGCTTGTAGCCGGCCTCGTCCAGCAGCGCGTTGGCCTTGGCCACGTCGAAGGCGTAGGTGGGCACGTCGGGCGTGTAGAACTGCTTGTCGTTCTTCGGCACCGGGCCGGTCGCCGTCTCGGCATAGCCGAGGAAGATGGTCTTGACGACGAAATCCTTGTCGATGGCGTGCGCGATCGCCTGCCGCACCTTGAGGTCGGCAAGTTCCTTGCGGCGGTGGTTGATCTCGACCACGAGCTGGTAGGTCAGCCCCTCATAGCCCTTGGTGACGACCTTCAGGCCGGGAATCTTGCCGATGCGGCCGAGATCGGCCAACGGCACGGCGGAGAAGGCGGCAAGCTGGATTTCGCCCGCTTCCAGCGAGTTGGCGGCCGAGGCGCGGTCGGGCAGGACCTGATAGACGATCTCGTCGAGATAGGGCTCGCCCTCGCCCCAATAGGCAGGGTTCTTCTCCAGCCGGTAATACTGGCCGGGCTTGTACTCGGCGAACTTGAACGGCCCGGTGCCGACAGGCGCGTTGTTGGCCGGGTTGGTTTCGATGTCGCCGTTCTCATAGACGTGTTTCGGCACCACGCTGGTGAGCGCCGGCAGAGCGTTGCGGATGAGCTGGAACGGCGTGGGCCTGGCGAATTTGAACACGGCGGTCAGTTCGTCCGGCGTGTCCACCGCTTCCAGGTCCTTGAACACGGTACGGCCGAGATTCTGCAGCTTCTTCCAGACCTCCAGCGCCGAAAATGCGACGTCGGCAGAAGTGAAGGGCTTGCCGTCGTGCCATTTCACGCCCTCGCGCAACTTGAAGGTGGCGGAAAGGCCGTCGGCGGCGCCTTCCCAGCTCACGGCAAGGCGCGGGCTCAGGCCATCCTTGCCACTATAGTCGGCTTCGGCCAGCTGCTCGACGATCTTGCTGGAGATGAAGAAGACGCCGTTGGAAGCGACGATGGCCGGGTTGAGGTTGCGTGGCTCGGAATCGGCCGCCACGACCAGCCGGCCCCCCTTCTTCGGCGTTTCGGCGCGGCCGATCGTCGGCAGGGCGGTCGATGCGAGCAGCATGGCGGAACCCGCCAGAAGCGTGCGTCGTGAAACTGGAAAATCCCGCATGATCAACTCCCTGGGCCGCAGGGCGCGACCGCAATGCCGTTCGAGAAGGCCGCATCCCGACGGGGGCGATTATGGACGGCCGTGCGGCTTTGACCAGAGAAGGATTTGGCACGGAGCGGCGTGGCTTTGAAAATTCCATGCGCTGGACCAGTTCGGGCCGGAACCGGCTTGCACCGGCGTGGTTGCCGTTGCGGTTTCGCCGCCGGCATGACAAACCGGATCGCAACGATCTCCGACAAGGCACGGCATCGATGGAAAGCGTGCGGGAACGTCTCGACCAGATATTGGCGCGGCTCGCGGCGCGGGCCGACAGGGAAACGGTGTTTTCCCGCCTCTATCCGGAAGCGGCGCGGACAGCGGCCGATGCCGCGGACGCACGGCGAAAGGCCGGTGTTTCGCTCGGCCCCCTGGATGGGCGGATCGTTTCGATCAAGGACCTGTTCGACGTTGCGGGCGAGCCTACCCTGGCCGGGTCGCGGCTGCGCGCGTCGGCACCGCCGGCGGCGCGAGACGCTCTGGTGGTGGCAAGGCTGCGCCGCGCCGGGGCGGTCATCCTCGGTAAGACGGCGATGACCGAATTCGCCTTCACGGCCATAGGCGACAATCCGCACTACGGCACGCCGCACAATGCCGCCGATGCGTCGCGCATTCCCGGCGGCTCGTCGTCGGGCGCGGGTGTTTCGGTGGCGGAAGGCACCAGCGAAATCTCCATCGGTTCCGACACCGGCGGGTCGGTGCGCATCCCGGCGGCGCTGAACGGCGTGGTCGGGTTCAAGCCGACGGCACGCCGCGTGCCGCTTTCCGGAGCCTTCCCGCTGTCCTTCACGCTGGATTCCATAGGCCCGCTGGCGCGTTCGGTGGCCGATTGCGCCATAGCCGATGCGGTGATGGCCGGCGAGGAGTGGAGCGGTTTGCCTGCCGCTTCGTTGGCGGGATTGCGCATCGGCGTTCCGCGAGGCCGGTTGTTCGAGCACATGGAGGACGGAATCGCCGCCGCTTTCGACCTCTGCTTGCGCGATCTCGAACGCGCGGGCGCCCATGTCACGGAAACCGGCATGGACGATCTGCTGTCAGAGATGCGGACGGCGACGCGTCACGCCTCGATTGCCGCGCTGGAAGGGGCGGAGGTTCATGCCGACTGGCTGGCAAAAGGTGCCGCCGCGCCGGTCGATCCGCATGTGAGCGGGCCGCTGGCGCGCGCCGCGCAGGTGCTGGCGCCGGTCTATATCCGGGCCATGCGCCGCCGCGCCGAACTGGTCGCCGTCATGGACGAGCGGCTTGCCGGGTTCGATCTGCTGGCGCTGCCCACCGTGCCCGTCTTCGCGCCGAACATCGAAGCCATGGCCGACGACGAGAAACTGCGCGAGCGCACGGAAGGGCTGCTGCTGCGCAACACGCAAATGGCCAATCAATTCGATCTCGGCGCCATTTCGCTGCCGATGCCGGGCACGGACCTGCCGGCGGGGCTGATGCTGGTCGCGCGTCATGGCCGAGACCACCGGCTGCTCGCCATGGCCGCGGCGGTGGAGGCATTGCTGGCCGGCTAGCAGAGCAGGCGGCGTCGCAGTGACTCTAAAGCGTCGCGCCGAGATGCCAGGGCACGAACTCGTTGTCGCCGTATCCGAACTCCTCGCTCTTGGTCTTGCGGCCGGACGCCGTTTCGACGATCAGTTCGAAGATCTCGCGCCCCATCTGCGGGATGGTCTTCTCGCCCGAGGCGATGACGCCGCAATTCACGTCCATGTCCTCTTCCATGGAATTGTAGAGCGGCGTGTTGGTGGCGATCTTGATCGAGGGCGTCGGCCGGCAGCCGAAGCAGGAGCCGCGCCCGGTGGTGAAGACGATGACGTTGGCGCCGCCAGCCACCTGTCCCGTGGCGGAGACGGGATCGTAGCCGGGCGTGTCCATGAACACCAGGCCGTTGCCGCCGACCTTCTCGCCATAGGCGAACACGCCGTTGAGCGGTGTCTGGCCGCCCTTGGCTACCGCGCCCAGCGACTTTTCAAGGATGGTGGTCAGGCCGCCGCGCTTGTTGCCGGGGGAGGGGTTGTTGTCGATCGATGCGCCATGCATGGCGGTGTGGTTCTCCCACCATTTGATATAGCCGTCGAGCTTGGCCGCGATCTCCGGCGATGCGGCGCGATAGGCCAGCAGATGTTCCGCGCCGTAGATTTCGGTGGTTTCGGAGAGGATGCCGATGCCGCCGACGCCAGCCAGAATGTCCACCGCCGCGCCGAGCGCCGGGTTGGCGGTGATGCCCGACATGCCGTCGGAGCCGCCGCATTGCAGGCCCACCACGATCTCGCCGACGGGGATCGGCTCGCGTTTCAGCTGTCCGACCTCCTCGGCGATCTCGGCCAGAACTTCCATCGCCTTGGCGACGGACTTGCGGGAGCCGCCGGCCTCCTGAATGTTGAAATGGCGCTTGGCCGAAACGACGCCGCGCTGGCCGTAGAGGGTGAGTTGGTTGACCTCGCAACCGAGCCCCACCATCAGCGCGCCGCCAAAATTCGGATGGCGCGCATAGCCTGCCAGCGTGCGGTGAAGAACCGCCATGCCGTCGCCGGTGCCGCTCATGCCGCAGCCTTGACCATGGACGATGGGCACGAAACCGTCGATGCCGGGATATTTCGGCAGAAGGGTGCGGTTGGCCTCGTCGGCGATGGTCTTGCAGACGGTGGTGGAGCAGTTCACGCTGGCGATGATGCCGATGAAGTTGCGCGTGCCGGCGCGTCCGTCGGCGCGGCGATAGCCCATGAAGGTGCGGGCGCGATCGGCCTCGGTCGCATGCACGGGTTCCGAGGGCGGGACGACCGGGAGCCGGCCGGATTCGAAAACCAGATTGTGCGAGTGGACATGCTCGCCGGGCGCAATGTCACGCGTCGCGCGGCCGATGGCCTGCGCATATTTGACCACCGAATCGCCGGCGGATATCGGCCGGATGGCGACCTTGTGCCCCGATTCGATGGGTTCCAGCGCCGAAACGTCCCCCGGCAGCGCCATTCCGGGCTCTATCCGGCCGTTGGCGACGGCCACGTTGTCGGCCGGGGACAATAGGATGCTGTTGGCGGCGGTCATGGCACGTCTCGGAGGCTGGGCCCAGGGCCGGATCGATTGACAGCGGCCATGCTCAGGATATTGTCTTTTATCGTGAAAAAACATTTTGCGTCAATGGCTTTTTCAGCTACGCCGCATGTGTCGGGTATACCGCAGGAACGGTACGTCCGGCGATGATCGGGGCATGTCATGGCGAAGAGCAACAACGTCTACAAGCACGCCTACAACCGCTGCCTGCGCCTGTTCGGCGAGATGCAGAGCCTGCCTTCCGAGCCCGAGCTCGGGGCGGCGCTCGGCGTCAGCCGAACCACTGTGCGCGCCATACTCGCCGGCCTTGA
The DNA here is from genome assembly GCF_032460275.1 of Mesorhizobium sp. SP-1A. Taxonomy (NCBI): domain Bacteria; kingdom Pseudomonadati; phylum Pseudomonadota; class Alphaproteobacteria; order Hyphomicrobiales; family Phyllobacteriaceae; genus Mesorhizobium; species Mesorhizobium sp. SP-1A. The sequence goes on from NZ_JAVXZD010000004.1 coordinate 279,919, forward strand.
GGAAAACGGCCTGATCGCTTGGAACAAGCGCGAGAAGACGGTGCTTCGAGCGCCCGGCGCGGCGGACTTCTTCCCGGAGGAGGAGACGGATTCGCTCTCCGAGATCATCGAGCGGAGCTTCATGCGCCGGCTGCTGGCGGAAGGGGCCTCCGCCGGAATGCAGATCAACGAGCTGGAGCTGGCGCGCGAGATCGGCGTCGGCACCACCAGCGTGCGCGAATTCCTCATCCGCTTCAGCCGCTTCGGGCTCATCGAGAAGCGCCGCAACAGCCACTGGGTGCTCAAGGGCTTCACGCCTGCCTTCGCGCTGGAACTGGCGGATATCCGCGAGATGTTCGAACTGCGCTCGGCGGCGGCCTTCGCCGCGTCGCCGCAGGGCGACCCGATTTGGGCCGAGCTCGACCTCCTGGAGCAGGAGCACCGCGCGCTGGCCGGTGAAATCGCCACACGCTACGCGGAATTCTCCGAACTGGACGAGCGGTTCCACCGGCTGATCCACCGCGCCTCGCACAACCGGTTCATCATCGATTTCTACGATGTGATCGCAATGATCTTTCATTACCACTACCAGTGGAACAAGGTCGGCGAACGGCAGCGCAACGAAACCGCGCTCGGCGAGCATCTGGCCTATATCGCGGCGCTCAGGTCGCGCGATCCGGCAGCGGTGGATGCCGCCTGCCGCCGCCATCTCAGGTCGGCCCGCGAGACGCTGCTTTCCTCCATTCCCGGCGACGACCGGAACGCATGAAGGGAAATCGCGCGGACAATGTGCGGCAGATCAAAGTCCGCCTGCGCGGCAAATCCTAGAAGGACGCGGATCGCGCCCAGTTGACGCGGTCGCCCTTTGCCGGTTTTCCGGCAGCGGGCATCATGTTAGGTGTACGGCGCATCGCGGGGAGTTCGGGTTTGCACGCAAGGCGCAGACGATGGAGCATGCCGGCGGCTCTTGCCGTCGCGTATCTTCTCGTCCTGCAGTCCGTGCTGGGTGCTTTCGCCTTTGGTACGGGGCCGAGCGCGGCCCAGCTCGATGCGTTCGGCAACGTCATCTGCACCCATGAGGGCGCGGGGGAGCGCCCTGCCGGCGATCCGCAGCACCAGCACAACTGCTGTGTGCTCGGCTGCAACCTGAGCGCTTTCGCCCATGGGGCGCCGCCTGCCTCGGAAATCGCCTTCGGCGCTGTCTGGTCGGAACCCCTGGCATCCGTTCTCCCGGTTTCCGACGCACCGGCGGTCGAGCGCGAGCGTACGCCGTCCAATCCGCGCGCGCCCCCGGCGATCGCCTGACCGTCCCCGCGCCCGCAGGAACCTTCGCGGGCGGCAGCCATCCAATTCAGAAATCGTTCGCGACCGTTCCGCGGCGCGACACCCGTTCATGGAGTTACCATGTCCATTCAGCAATTCGCCGCCGCGCGCGCGGCTTTCCGCACGGCCTGCCCGTTCCGTTCGTTCGAAGAACGGCTCGGCATCGTGGTTTTCGTTCTTGCCCTGCTGTTTGCCGGCATCCACCAGGCGGCGGCGCATGAGTTCAAGGCCGGAGACCTCGAAATCGACCATCCGTGGTCGCGTGCCGTCCCGGCGGGCGCTTCGGTTGCCGGCGGTTATTTCACCGTCACCAACAAGGGCAGCGCGCCCGACAAGCTGCTTTCCATCACCTCCGATATTTCGGCCAAGGCCGAGCTGCATGAGATGGCCGTCAAAGACGGCGTCATGACCATGCGCCCCGTGGAGGGCGGACTGGAAATCCCCGCCGGCGGCAAGGTCGAGCTGAAGCCCGGCGGGTTCCACCTGATGTTCATCGGGTTGAAGCAGCCGCCGAAGCCGGGTGAGAAATTCCCGGCCACGCTGACCTTTGAAAAGGCCGGTTCGGTGAAGGTGGAATTCGCCGTCGAAGCGATGGATGCCGGAAGCGGCGGAATGAAGATGGACCATGACAGCCACGCCAACTGACGGCTGTCCTTCCTTCACTTTTGCATTTTCAAGGAATCACCATGTTGAAGTCTGTTCTTTTTGCCGGCGCCTTCGTCGTTGCCGGCACCCTTCCCGTCTTCGCCCATATCACGCTGGAAACGCAGGAAGCGCCTGTCGGCTCCGCCTATAAGGCCGTGCTGCGCGTGCCGCATGGCTGCGAAGGCAAGGCGACCACCACAGTCCGGGTCAAGATTCCCGAAGGCATGATCGCCGTGAAGCCGATGCCGAAGGCCGGCTGGGAGCTGAAGACGGTAAAGGGCAAATATGCCAAGTCCTACGAGCTGTGGGGCGAGCAGGTCGGCGAGGGCGTGCAGGAAGTGGACTGGACCGGCGGCAAGCTGCCGGACGAGTTCTATGACGAGTTCGTGCTGCGCGGCCAACTCGCGGCCGACCTGCCGACCGGGGAGAAGATCTATTTCCCCGTCGTGCAGGAATGCGAGGGCGGCACCGTGGACCGCTGGATCGCCATTCCGGCAGCCGGCCAGGACGAGGAGTCCATCGAGTTCCCGGCACCGGGCGTGAAGCTCCTGCCGAAGAAGTAAGCCATGTCGCGGCGCGCCGGCTCGGACCGGCGCGCCGTCTTCACCTGTGGGCGGCGATGGAACAGGACACCGAAAGACCGGTCATTGGGACACGCGGGCAGTTGTCCGGGCAGCGCTGGTGGCGGTGCCATCGGCTCGCTCATGCCCTGCTGTTCTTCGCATTGGCGCTGCCGGCGCTATTCGTTCTGCCGAACGCCGCATTCGCACATGCCGCGCTGATCGCCACGCAGCCCGACGATGGCGCCGTGCTGGCGGAAAGCCCCAGGCGATTTTCGCTGCAATTCAGCGAGCCGGTTTCGCCGCTGGTGCTCACGCTCGTGCGGCCGGACGGCACGCCTGCGCAGCTTGCCTCCTTCCGGCTCGACGGCCAGACCGTCGATATCGATGCGCCATCCGGCCCCGCAGCCATGGAAAAGGGCTCCTATGTGCTGAGCTGGCGGGTGATCTCGGCCGACGGCCACCCCGTCGCGGGATCGATCCTGTTCTCCATCGGTGCGCCGAGTGCGGCACCGGTCGCGGCCGAAGCGGTCGACTGGGCGTTGCGTTCCGCGATCTGGTTCGTTCGCACCATGCTCTACGCGGCTTTGTTCCTCGGCATCGGCGGCGCGTTCGCCATCGCATGGCTCGGTAACGGGCTGCGCGACGGCTCGCGCGTGGCCGGTCTTCTCATGCTGCTCGGGCTCGTTGCCGCGCCGGTGGCGCTCGGCCTGCAAGGTCTGGACGCGCTCGGCGCTCCGCTGTCGCGCTTCGCCGACCCGGCGATGTGGCGCGCCGGCGGGGCGACGACCTATGGCTGGACGGTGCTGATCGCGCTCATCGCGCTTTTGCTCGGCCTGTCGTCGCTGGCGTTGCCACGGCTTCCGGCCCGGCTGCTTTCGCTCATTGCACTCGGTGGCGTCGGCGCGGCGTTGGCCGCCAGCGGCCACGCCAGCGCGGCGGAGCCGCAATGGCTGACGCGGCCCATGGTGTTCCTGCACGCGGCCGGCATCGCCTTCTGGACCGGGGCGCTGATGCCGCTGGGACTGACCATGAAGCGCCGAGGAGCTGCCGCAACACCGGTGCTCCTGCGCTTTTCAAGCGCGATCCTTCCGGTTGCCGCCGTGTTCGTCCTTGCCGGCATCGTGCTTGCCGTCATCCAGGTGCAGACGCCGGCAGCGCTCCTCGACACGGCCTATGGGAAGCTGCTTCTGGCCAAGCTTGCGCTGCTCGCCGTGCTTTTCGTCATCGCCGCCTGGAACCGCTGGCGGCTTACCCGCCCTGCGGAAGCCGGCGATGCCGAGGCGCAGGGAAAGCTGGTGCGTTCGATCGTCGTGGAAATGCTCCTGGTACTGGCAATCTTCGGCGTGGTGGCCGGCTGGCGCTTCACGCCGCCGCCGCGAGCGCTGGCCATCGCCGCGGCCCAGCCGGCTTCGACCCACATCCACACACTGAAGGCGATGGCCGACCTGTCGATCAGCCCCGGCCATGCCGGCCCCGTCACGGCGTCCATCGTGGTCATGACCGGTGATTTCGGTCCGCTTCCCGCCAAGGAGGTCACGCTGGAGCTGTCGAAGCCGGATGCGGGCATCGGTCCGCTCAAGCGGCCGGCGCGGAAGATGGATGACGGCACATGGCGCGTGGAGGACCTGGTCGTTCCCGTTCCGGGACGCTGGGTGGCACGCATCGATATCCTGATCTCGGATTTCGACATGGCCGAGATCGAGGGGCCGATCGACATAAGGCCGTGAAGCGCCTTTCGCCGTTGACGAAGCGGGTGGCCGGGCCGATCATCGGCCGCTGGCGGTGCAGGCAAAGGATCGGAAAAAATGGAAAAAGCCGAAATCGGCCTGATCGGCCTCGGCACGATGGGCTCCAGCCTGGCGCTCAACATCGCCGAAAAGGGCCATCGCATCGCCGTGTTCAATCGCACGGTCTCGCGGGTGGATACGTTCAAGGCGGAAGCCGGACCGCTCGCAGACCGCATCGTGCCCTGCCACAGCCTTGCCGAACTCGCCGAAGCCATCCGGCCGCCGCGTCCGGTCATCATCATGGTGGTGGCCGGCAAACCGGTGGACGAACAGATCGCCGCGCTACGCGAAATGCTGTCGGCCGGCGACATCGTCATCGACGCCGGCAACGCCAATTTCCACGACACCGTCCGCCGCTTCAACGAACTGGAAGGATCGGGGCTCGCCTTCATCGGCATGGGCGTGTCCGGCGGGAAGGAGGGCGCGCGCCATGGGCCCTCCATCATGGCGGGCGGCACCGAGGAATCGTGGCGGCGGGTGGAAAACGTGCTCACCGCCATCTCGGCCAAGTTCAAGGGCGAGCCCTGCGCGGCATGGCTCGGCCCGGACGGTGCCGGCCACTTCGTCAAGACCATCCACAACAGCATCGAATATGCCGACATGCAGATGATCGCCGAAATCTACGGCATCCTGCGCGACGGGCTCGGCATGGGCGCCAAGGAGATCGCGCCGATCTTCGCCGGCTGGACCGAGGGCAGGCTGAATTCCTACCTCATCGAGATCGCTGCCAGGGTGCTGGGGGCCGACGACGCCAAGACCGGCGAACCGGTGGTGGACATCATACTCGACCGTGCCGGCCAGAAGGGTACCGGCAAATGGTCGGTGATCGAAGCGCAGCAACTGGGCATCCCGGCAACGGCGATCGAGGCCGCGGTGGCCGCGCGCGTGCTCTCTTCCATGAAGGGCGAGCGGCTGGCCGCCGAAAACGCCTATGGCAGGAACGTTTCGAGGATTTCCGAGCCGAAGAAGGCGCTGCTGAAGCATCTGGAGCTCGGGCTGCTCGCCGGCAAGATCGCGGCCTACGCGCAAGGCTTCGCGGTGATGGCCGGTGCCTCTAAGCCGTTCGGCTGGAACCTGCCGCTGCCGACGATCGCCAGGATCTGGAGGGCCGGCTGCATCATCCGCTCGCAGATGCTCGACCAGATGGCCGAGGCCTTCGGCAAGGACGCTGCGACCACCAATCTTCTCATGGCGCCGACCTTCGTCAGGATGATGAACGAGGCGCATCCGTCGTTGCGCCGCATCGTCGCCGTGGCCGCCGAAGCCGGCCTGCCGGTGCCGGCGCTGTCGTCCGCGCTGGCTTATTTCGACGCCTACCGGCAGGGGCGCGGCACCTCGAACCTCATTCAGGCGCAGCGCGATTTCTTCGGCGCGCACGGCTTCGAACGCATCGATACGCCCGGCGCGCATCACGGGCCCTGGGGCCATGACCAATAGATACCGGACAGGTGACGCGCTTCGGCCGCGTCACTTCATCTGGCCAACCATGCGCGTGAGCGCCGAGAAAGAGGGCAGGTCCGCTTCCGGCTGGCACTGGTTGGCAAGCTGCAGCAGCCGGATCGGGAAGACGATGGCCTCGCGATTGGCCGGCGGTATCTCGTTCGAGCGGCTTTCGCGGGTTTCGGCCTCACGCAGGGCTGCGTCGATCTCCTGCATCGATACCAGGCCTTTCTGAACCAGCAGATGGTTCATCGCGGCGATGGCCATCACAAGGCCCTCGAGTTGCAGATTGGCGACGTTCATGGGTCGGCTCCTTCTGGATCGTTCTCAACGCGTGACCATTCCGGGGTCAGGACCTGTCAAGCTGGGCGAAATGGCCGGCGTCAGCCATGGCACCTGTCAACAGGTCCTGACACTAGACCGAGATGACGTCGTGCGGAATCGCCGTCTTGTTCAAGCTCTTGTTTTTGGAGCATGATCCTGTCCGAAAAGATGAACTGGTCATTCCAACTCTACAGCGCCCGGAATTTCCTCCCCTGGGACAAGGTGCTGAAAATGCTCGGCGAAACCGGTTACCGCCAAGTCGAGGGTTTCGGCGGTGTCTATGACGATCCGCGATCCTTCCGGGCCGAGTTGGACAGGAACGGCCTGTCCATGCCGACCGCGCATTTTTCCATCGAGGCGCTCGAGGGCGACTTCGACGGCGTGCGGCGCGTGGCCGATGCATTGGGGGTCGGGCTGCTGGTCTGTCCGTATCTGGAACCCGACGCGCGGCCCGCCGATGGGGCCGGCTGGCGCGGCTTCGGCGAGCGGCTGGCCAAGGCTGGCGAAGCGGCGCAGAAGGCCGGTTACGGCTTTGCCTGGCACAACCACGATTTCGAGTTCAAGCCGCTGCCCGACGGCTCGATGCCGCTGGAGCACATATTGTCGGCGGCGCCGGACATCGGGTGGGAGATCGACGTGGCCTGGCTGGTGCGCGGTGGCGCGGACCCGCTGTCGTGGATCGATCGCCATGGCCGGCGCATCGCGGCCGTGCATGTGAAGGATATCGCCAGGCCGGGTGAAGGGGCCGACGAGGACGGCTGGTCGGATGTCGGCCATGGCATCCTCGACTGGGCGAGGCTGTTGAAGCTGCTGAGGGCGAAGACGCCGGCCAGACACTTCATCCTGGAACAGGACAATCCCAACGACGTCGAGCGCTTCGCGCGTCGGTCCATCGCGGCGGTCAAGGCCTGTTAGGAGGGGGCATATGGCGCGGAAACTGGGGATCGGCGTGATCGGCTGCGGCAATATCTCGGCCACTTATTTCAGCCTGGCGCCGATGTTCGGCGGTATCGAGATGCGCGCCTGCGCCGATATCGACATGAAGGCGGCGCAGGCCCGCGCAAGGGCGTTCAACCTTCGTGCCGAAACCGTGGACGGCCTGCTGGCCGCGAAGGACATCGACATCGTCGTCAACCTCACGGTCCCCGCCGCGCATTACGGCGTGTCGAAGAAGGTGCTGGAGGCCGGCAAGCACGTCTATTCGGAAAAGCCCTTCGTGCTGTCGCTGAAGGAGGGGCTGGACCTGAAGAAGCGTGCCGATAGGCAGGGGTTGAGGATCGGCTCCGCGCCGGACAGTTTTCTCGGCGGAGCGCACCAACTGGCTCGCAACCTGATCGATGCCGGCAAACTGGGCGGGATCACCAGCGGCACCTGCTTCGTGATGGGCCACGGCATGGAGCACTGGCATCCGAACCCGGATTTCTTCTTCCAGCCGGGTGCGGGACCGGTGCTCGACATCGGTCCGTACTACATAACGGACCTGATCCAGCTCCTCGGGCCGGTTGCCCGCGTCGCCGCCTTCACTGCCACGCCGGCCAAGGAACGGACCATCCTGTCCAAGCCGCGCAGGGGGCAGAAGATTCCGGTCAACACGCCGACCACCGTCCACGCCATCCTCGAATTCGCCGGCGGCGCGGTGGTGACGCTCGCCGCGAGCTGGGACGTCTGGCTGCATGGCCATGCGCCGATCGAACTTTATGGCGAGGCCGGCACCATGTTCGTGCCCGATCCCAACTTCTTCGGCGGTACGGTCGCCTACACCAAGGCCAGCAAGGCAGCGAAAACGCTGCCGAAATGGGAACACCCCTTCGCCGTCGCGAACGAGAAACACGCGCATGGCATGATGGCCAACTATCGTGCCGCCGGACTTGCCGACATGGCGCTGGCGATCATGGAGGGGCGGCCGCACCGCTGCTCCCTGGAACTGGCGCTGCATGCAGTCGATGTCATGACCGGCATCCTGCGTTCGGGCGAAACCGGCAAGCTTGTCGCCATGCAGACGACCTGCGAGCGGCCGGCAGCGCTCGGTGTCAAGGAAGCGAGGGCGCTGCTGGCGAGAAGGTAGCGCCGCCGCTTTCCCCTTGCGGGGAGTGGCGATATTGTCCTGCTTGACCCGCCGCCATCCTGTTCCGGATTGTCGCTTCGTGGCATGCTTTACGAACCTCCCGACAAGCGGAGGGTGGGCGGTCGCACCGCCTCTACTGCTGAAAGGCCGATGATGTCCTACGTTCCCGCCGAGAACCGCTACGAGAACATGCTCTACAACCGCTGCGGCCGATCGGGGCTGAAGCTGCCGGCGATTTCGCTGGGGTTGTGGCACAATTTCGGCCATGACACGCCGCATCAGACCAAGCAGGCGATCGTTCGCAAGGCGTTCGACCTAGGCATCACCCATTTCGACCTCGCCAACAACTACGGCCCGCCGCCCGGCTCGGCCGAGGAGGCGTTCGGCGAGATGCTGCGCACCGATCTCGCCGGCCATCGCGACGAGCTGATCATCTCCAGCAAGGCGGGCTACGAGATGTGGGCCGGACCCTATGGCGAGTGGGGCAGCCGCAAATATCTGCTCGCCAGCCTCGACCAGAGCCTCAAGCGCATGGGGCTGGACTATGTCGATATCTTCTATTCGCACCGTTTCGACCCCGACACGCCGCTGGAGGAAACCATGGGCGCGCTGGACCATGCGGTGCGCTCCGGCAAAGCGCTCTATGTCGGGATCTCGTCCTACAATTCGCAGCGCACGCGCGAGGCGGCCGACATCCTCAAGCAGCTTGGAACGCCGTGCCTCATCCACCAGCCAAGCTATTCCATGCTCAACCGCTGGGTCGAAGACGACGGCCTGCTCGACACGCTCGAAGGCCTGGGCGTCGGTTCGATCGTGTTCACGCCGCTGGCGCAGGGCATGCTGAGCGACAAATATCTGAAAGGTGTTCCCGAAGGCAGCCGGGCGAGCCAGGGCAAGTCGCTCAAGTCCTCGTTCATCAACGAGCAGACCCTCGCCAACATCGCGGCGCTGAACGAGATCGCCCAGCGGCGCGGCCAGACGCTGGCGCAGATGGCGCTGGCCTGGGTGCTGCGCAAGGGCCGCGTCACCTCGGCCCTGATCGGGGCAAGCCGGCCGAAACAGGTCGAGGATTGCGTCGGCGCCCTCAAAAGACTGGATTTCACCGACGCCGAACTGGCCGAAATCGACCAGTATGCCCGCGATGCGAACGTCAATCTGTGGGCCGAGTCCGCGGAAAGGAACGGATTCGCCAGGAAATAAGGCGCATATCCCAACAGGCGGCAGGAGTATCGATCGGCTTAACGGAGTAGGGCCGCCACCCTTGCAGGACGAGGAGCGCGGCTGACACAATTCCGGCGGGCGGCTGCAGGCCGTCAGGCGTCGTTTCGCGCAAAGCGGGGCGGCGAGGCGGAAGGGAAAGGTTGCCGATGATGCTCGCCTTGAGAAGCGATGTCGTCCGGTCGTTCTATCGCAAGATGGCGGATGCGGGCGAGCGCCGCCGCAGGGGCAGGTTCGCCATTGCGGCGACGGAGACGCCGGGGCCTCGGCCGACGATCTATTTCCTGACACCCGACTACCAGATTCCCTCCGGGGGGGTGCGGGTCATCTACCGGCATGTCGATATCCTCAACGCCGCCGGCATGCGCGCCTTCGTCCTGCACTACCGGCCGGGATTCCGCTGCGCTTGGTTCGAGAACGGCACGAAGGTAACCGACCTGCCTTCCACCGTTCTTCATGGCGGCGACCTGCTGGTGGTGCCGGAGGTGGATGTGGACCTGTTGGCGCGGCTGCGGCCCGGCATCCGGCATGTCATCTTCAACCAGAACAGCCACTTCACCTGGCGGCGAAGCGCGGACGTCGCCCGGTTCTACGCTCCCAGGCCGGATCTGGCGGGCGTGGTAGCGGTTTCGCGGCACAATCAGCAGATGCTGCGCGACGCGTTTCCGGGCTGCGAGGTCGGCCGCGTCCGTCTCGGCATAGATCCGGACCTGTTCCGCGCCGGCGACCTGCCAAGGCCCCGTCGCATTTCCTACATGCTGCGGCGTGACCGCGGCGATGCTTGGCAGGTTCTCCAGATGCTGCGCGGCAAAGGGATGTTCGAGGGATGGGAAGTGGCGCCGCTGGCGGGTCTTTCCCAGGCAGAACTCGCGCGGCAGCTGCGCGAGACATCCATTTTCCTCTCCTTCACCTATCAGGAAGGTTTCGGGCTTCCGGCGGCCGAGGCGATGGCTTGCGGCTGCTATGTGATCGGCAATCACGGTTTTGCCGGGCGCGAGTTCTTCCGGCCGGAATTCAGCGCTCCGATCGAGGCGGGAGACGTGCCGGGCTTCGTTCGCGCTGTCGAAACGGCGCTGACGAATGAAGGGCACCAGCCCGGCTGGTGCGCCGAACGGGGCCGGCAGGCGTCCGGATTCATCCGGTCCCGCTATTCGCTGGCACAGGAGCGCGAGGACGTGACGGCGACCTATGCGGCCTTCCTCGACGTCCGCGCGCAGAGGCAGGTCGCGGGCGCCTGATCCGGACGGGCGGGCGCGTCAATAGACCCCCGTCCGCCACCATTTGCGCCAGGCATATCTGTCCTCGACATCCATCAGGCGCGCATGGCCCCTGGCGATGACGGCGGAAAGCGAGCCGCGTTCGGCGCTGCCGTACCGTTCGAGCCGGGACCACATCCTGGTCTTGACGACATCCGGCCAGAGCGAAAGCGCGAATTCGCGATATGGCTCGGCAGGGTCCCTGTCATCACGCCGGGAGGCAAGGGTGCGACAGGCGTGCCGAACCGCGGTCATGGCCAGCGCCCGCTCCGACGTCGCCAGCAGGGAGGAGGCGTCCGGCAGCGCTCCGGCATGGCTTTCGAATGCGGCCAGGAATGCCTCGCGCCGTGCCTTGAGGTCGAACAGGAAGCCGGCATGGACCGTGCGCTGCATGCTGGTGTCGTGGATGCGATAATAAGCCTGCTCGGCCCCGTTGACATGGCCGACATCCGACACCGCCGCGGCGCGTATCCACAATTCCATGTCGCCGGAATGGGGCAGCGAAGGCTTGTAGCCACCGACCTCGTGCTGGACGCTGGTGCGCAATACCGCTTCGGGGTTGACGATGAAGTTCCGTCCCGTGCGGCACATGCGCTCGATCCAGTCGCGTCCCTTCCAGATCGTCCAGCCCTTGTCGTCGCTTCGGGCAGGCGGAAGGGCGCCGCCGCGCCACGGGATCACATAGCCGTAGGCCAGGCCCACCGAAGGATTGTTGTCCATCAGCGCCGCCGCGCGCGCCAGCGAACCCGGAGTCAACAGGTCGTCCGCCGAGAGCAGCACGAAATAGTCCGCCGTCGCCAGGCCTATCCCTTCGTTGTAGGTGGCGATGTGGCCCTTATTGACCTTATGGCGGATGTAGTCGACCCGCGCGTCCTCCATGGCCAGTTGCTGGCATACCTCCGGGGTATTATCCGAAGACTGATCGTCGATAATAAGAAGACGAACGTCTACGCCGGATTGCGTCAGGACGCTTTGTGCAGCCTGATACAAGTATCTTCCATAGTTGTAGCAAGGCATGACCACTTGTACGCTTGCCATCTATCACCTTTACGCAAGAAATTTCGGATTTGCTTTGTCTGTTCGGGAGTATACTTCAGGAACGGATTCCGGCAAGTTCAGCAAATAGGCGTGCCGGAACTGCATCGCGACGGGCAGACGATGAACGAACCAGGCGGGAAGGATCAGGTGCGCAAGGTGAGGCCGCTGCCGAATCCGGACGGAAACGCGACCGTCACGGTGGTCGTCCCCTGCTACAATTATGCGCGGTATCTGCCGCAGGCCGTGGAGAGCGCGCTGTCGCAAGCCGGTGTCGTGGTGGACGTGGTCGTGGTGGACGACTGCTCGGCCGACGAGAGCCTCGATGTCGCCCGTTCGCTCGCCGCGCGTGACGCGCGGGTCAAGGTGATCGCCCATGGATGCAATAGCGGCCCGGTGCAGACCTTCAACGACGGTCTGGAGCAGGCGCGCGGCGAATTCCTGGTCAGGCTCGACGCGGACGATCTGCTGACGCCCGGTTCGCTGGAACGTTCGGTCGCGGTCATGCGCGCGCATCCGTCCGTCGGTCTTGTCTACGGCCATCCGCTGCATTTTTCCGGAACCGGGTTGCCGGTCGCGCGCGGGACGGCGACACGCTGGACGATCTGGCAGGGTCGGCGCTGGCTGGCGGATCGCTGCCGTTCCGGCTTCAACGTCATCACCTCGCCCGAGGCGTTCATGCGCAGGTCGGTGGTGGACAAGGTCGGCGGACAGCAACCGCTGGCGCATACCCACGACATGGAGATGTGGCTGCGCATGTCCGCATTCTCCGACGTCGCCTATATCCATGGCGCGGACCAGGCGTGGCATCGCGATCACGCGGCCAGCCTCTCCGCCCGGAAGGTGGACGGCTACCGCGATCTCGTCGAGCGGCAGTCGGCTTTCGAGGTGCTCTTTTCGGGAACGGCCGGAACCATCCCGGAGGCGCCGCAACTGCGGTCGCTGGCGATGACGGCGATCGCCGCCGCTGCGGTGGAAGCCGCTACGCGCCAATACGACCACCCCCGCCCGAATGCGGAACTCGTGGGGCGATATCGCGGGATCGCGCGATCGGCGGTACCCTGCGTGGAAGCGGTTCCGGGCTGGCGCGGACTGGAGAAACGGATGGCGATGAACCCGGATACGACCTCGCGGCATCCCGTGTTCTTCATGGAGCGCGCCCTGCGCGGCGTCCGAGGTGCCGTGCGGCACAGGAGATGGCATTCGACCGGCGTGTATGAAGCATCTTGCCTGCGGCCCTCCGTTATTGCCGAGGGCTCGCGCGCAAGCGGGATGGTCATCATGCGGAACTGGCGGCGTTGCTACCCCTTTCGGGCAAACTACTACCAAATTTTCCACGCTTTACTCCAGTTTGCAAAGAAACCACGTTAGCCGGGAAGTCAAATTCCAACGCGCAACCAGGGCGCTTTCCCGTCGCCGGCAGCCATGAATGTCGCGAGCGGTGGAACACGCCCCGCGATTGTGGAGCGCGTCGACAAGGGCGGGGAACCGGCAGGATGATCTCATCGGATGTCGAGCTTGAGGAAGGGGTGGTCATCCATCATCCCGACCTGGTCAATCTCTATGGCTGCCGCGTCGGCGCGGGCACGCGCATCGGCACCTTCGTCGAGATCCAGAAGAACGTCGTCGTCGGCCGCGACTGCAAGATCTCCAGCCACTCCTTCCTGTGCGAGGGCGTGACGGTGGAGGACGGCGTCTTCATCGGCCACGGCGTCATGTTCAGCAACGACATCTATCCGCGCGCGCTGACGGCCGACGGCAGGGTGCAGTCGGAAGCCGACTGGTCGGTGATCCAGACGCGGGTCGGGCGCTGCGCCTCCATCGGTTCCAACGCCACCATCCTGCCGGGCCTCACCATCGGCGAGGGCGCGCTGGTGGGAGCCGGCGCCGTGGTGACGCGGGACGTGCCGCCCTACACGACGGTGGCCGGCGTGCCGGCCCGAATTCTCGACCGGCTTTCGCATGCCGGCAATGGAACGGCCAGGCAAGCCGGCCGGGCGAGGGGTTGAACATGATCGGGGTGGCGGTGGTCGGCTACGGCTATTGGGGTCCGAACCTGGTGCGCAATTTCTGCGAGACGCCGGGTGTGCGGCTGATTTCGGTGTGCGACCTGCGGCCGGAACGGCTGGAGGCGGTGAAGGCGCGCTACCCGGCCGTGGAGATCACCGACGATTTCGAAAGCGTTCTGCATGACCCACGCGTCGATGCGGTCGCCATCGCCACGCCGGTCTTCGCGCATTACCGGCTGACGATGAGCGCGCTGATGGCCGGCAAGCACGTCTTCGTGGAAAAGCCGATGGCGGCGACCGCCGAAGAGGCGCGGCGCATGACCGAGGAAGCGGCCCGGCGCGGGCTGGTGCTCGCGGTCGACCACACCTTCGTGCACACGGGCGCGGTGCGCAAGATGCGCGAACTGGCCGAAGGCGGGCTTGGCGAAATCTACTATTACGACTCCGTGCGGGTGAATCTCGGCCTGTTCCAGCACGATGTCAGCGTCATCTGGGACCTTGCCGTGCACGACCTGTCGATCATGGATTTCGTGCTCAACGAGAAGCCGGTGGCGGTGTCGGCGACCGGCATGAACCATGTCGCCGGCGAGCCGGAGAACATCGCCTATCTGAACCTGTTCTTCGACAGCAAGATGATCGCGCATATCCATGTGAACTGGCTGGCGCCGGTGAAGGTGCGGCGCACTTTGCTCGGCGGGTCGAGCAAGATGGTCGTTTATGACGATCTCGAACCCAGCGAGAAGATCAAGGTCTACGACAAGGGCATCACCCTCAACGGCAATCCGAAGAAGAACGGCGAGAAGGTTTACCAGATGCTGGTGGGCTACCGCACCGGCGATATGTGGGCGCCCCAGCTCGACATGACAGAGGCGCTGGGGCGCGAACTGCGCGAATTCGCCGGTTGCATCGAGAATGGCGGCGTGCCGACGGCGGACGGCCATGCCGGGCTGCGCGTCGTGCGCATCCTGGAAGCCGCCACGCAATCGCTGGCGCAGCGCGGCCGGGTGATCGAACTTGAACAGGCGAGGCGCATCGCATGATCCCGTTCCTCGATCTCAAGGCGCAATATGCGAGCATAAAGAGCGAGGTGGATGCCGCGGTGCTCAGCGTGCTGGGGTCCGCCCAATATGTGCTGGGCGAGGAAGTGGCGGCGTTCGAACGCGAGTTCGCCGACTATTGCACCACCGACCAGGCGGTCGCGGTCAATACCGGCACCAGCGCGCTGCATCTGGCGCTTCTGGCCCTCGGCATCGGGCCGGGCGACGAGGTGGTCACCGTGCCCTTCACCTTCGTGGCGACGGCGGCGGCCGTCTGCTACGCCGGCGCGCGGCCGGTCTTCGTAGATGTCGATCCGCTCACGCTGACCATGGATGCGCGGCAGCTCGAAGCCGCCATCACGGAGCGCACCCGCGCCATCATGCCCGTGCATCTCTACGGACAGATGGCCGACATGGACGCGATCATGGCGATCGCCCGCCGCCACGACCTTCCGGTCATCGAAGATGCCTGCCAGGCGCATGGCGCGGAATATTTCGGCCGGCGGGCGGGCAGCATCGGCGACATCGGCTGTTTCTCGTTCTATCCCGGCAAGAATCTCGGCGCCTGCGGCGAGGGCGGCATCGCCGTCACCAATGACGAGGCATTGGCCGCCAAGATGCGCATGCTGCGCGACTGGGGGCAGGAACAGCGCTACCACCACGTCGTAAGGGGCTTCAACTACCGCATGGACGGCATCCAGGGTGCGATCCTGCGGGTGAAGCTGAGGTATCTGGAAGACTGGACGGAGGCGCGCCGCACGCATGCGCGCCGCTATTCGGCGCTGCTGGCAGGCTCGCCCACCGTGAAGCTGCCCCGCGAAGCGGCAGGGCGTCGCCACGTCTATCACATCTACGCGGTGCGCTCCCCGGACCGCGAAAGGTTGCGTCACGCGTTGCAGGCAGAAGGCATCCAGAGCGGCCTGCATTATCCCATCCCCGTGCATCTGCAGAAGGCATATGCCGACCTGGGCCATCGCGCGGGCGACTTCCCGGTCTCCGAGGCGGCGGCGCAGGAGGTGCTGTCGCTGCCGCTCTATCCCGAAATGACCGCAGCGCAAGTCGAACGCGTGGCGGCGACCTTGGAGATGGAGGCCTATGCCGGCTGAAGCTCAGCAGGGAGCACGCATCGTGCGGGCCGTGCACGGGCTGCGTGAGGCGGCATCCGATCCCGCTTACGAGGCGGGGCTCTCCGATGCGCTCAAATCCGCCTATGGAACCGCCGGCCTGACGGAACTCTACGGCCGCTTCAGTGCGGGCGACGGGTTTCTCGACGGGCTGATGCGTCGTGCGGTCTGGCGGGCGCTCGCCCGCCGCTGCGGGGCCGGCTTGCAGGTCGGCGCCGGCGCGCGTTTCCGCCATGCGGAGACGTTCGAGATCGGCGACCGCGTGTTCGTCGGGGCGCAGGCCGACATACAGGGCCGTCATGACGGCACCTGCGTCATCGGCGACAATGTCTGGATCGGGCCGCAAGCCTTCATCGATGCCCGCGACGTGGTTTTCGAGGACTATGTCGGCTGGGGTCCGGGCGCCAAGCTGCTGGGGTCCACTCATACGGGGATGCCGCACGACGTTCCGATCGTGCAGACCGACCTGGAGATCAAGCCGGTGCGGATCGGCGCATGGGCCGATATCGGCACCAATGCCACGATCCTGCCGGGCGTGACCGTGGGCAAGGGCGCCATCGTGGGCGCGGGCGCGGTGGTGGTCGAGGACGTTCCGGATTTCGCGATCGTGGCCGGCGTGCCGGCCCGGTTCCTGCGCTGGCGGGACGACAGGCATCAATCGGCCGCGAACGACGGCGGCGTCAACGGGGGCAATCCATGAAAGGCAAGCGCATCCTGATCACCGGAGGTGCCGGATTGATCGGCTCCCATATCGCGGAATTCGCCGCGCCCGACCAGCCGGCCGAGATCGTCGTGCTCGACAACTTCGTGCGCGGGCGCATGCAGAACCTGGAAGCGGCCATGGCGCGGTTTCCGGTCCGCGTGGTGGAAGGCGACATCCGCGACACGGCGCTGCTTGCCGAGCTCATGCAGGGCATGGACGTCGTCTTCCATCAGGCGGCCATCCGCATCACCCAATGCGCGGAGGAGCCGCGGCTGGCCTTCGACGTGCTGGCCGGCGGCACCTTCAACGTGCTGGAGGCGGCGGTGGCGGCGGGCGTGTCCAAGGTCGTTGCGGCCTCTTCCGCTTCCGTGCTCGGTCTTGCCGAAAGCTTCCCGACCACGGAGGCGCACCATCCCTACAACAACCGCACCATCTACGGCGCGGCCAAGACCTTCAACGAAGGACTGCTGCGCAGCTTCGCCGACATGTACGGCCTGCGCTATGTGGCGCTGCGCTATTTCAACGTCTACGGCCCGCGCATGGACATTCACGGGGTCTACACCGAGGTGCTGATCCGCTGGATGGAGCGTATCGCCGCCGGCCAGCCGCCGGTCGTCCATGGCGACGGCACCCAGACCATGGACTTCGTGCACGTGCACGACATCGCCCGCGCCAACATCCTGGCCGCGAAATCGGACGTCACCGACGAAGTGTTCAACGTGGCGAGCGGCACCGAGACCTCGCTGAACGACCTCGCCGCCGCGCTCACCCGCGTGATGGGTTCCTCCGTGCAGACCGAGCATGTCGAGGCGCGCAAGGTGAACCCTGTGTCGCGGCGGCTGGCCGACATTTCCAAGGCCCGCGAGATGCTGGGCTTCGAAGCCGGGATTTCCCTGGATGAAGGGCTGCGCGACCTCGTCGCCTGGTGGCGGCAGGAACGGGCCCGCGATCGGGAGGCCGCGGCATGAACGTGCCCTATCGAATCCCGGTTGCGAAGCCGCTGCTGGACGAACGGGAGGCGGACGCTGCGCGGCGCGTGATCCTGTCCGGCTGGGTCACCCAGGGGCCGGAGGTGGCGGCCTTCGAGCGCGAGTTCGCCGCCTTCGTCGGGGCGCCTTACGCCTGCGCCGTCTCCAATTGCACGACCGCGCTGCATCTGGCGCTGAAGGCGATCGGCGTCGGGCTGGATGACGAGGTCATCACGGTCAGCCATTCCTTCATCGCCACCGCCAATGCGGTCCGCTATTGCGGCGCAATCCCCGTCTTCGTGGACATCGAGGCGGACGGCTACAACATCGATCCCGCTCTGGTCGAGGCCGCAATCACGCGCCGCACGAAGGCGATCCTGTGCGTGCACCAGCTCGGCATGCCGTGCGACCTCGCCCGCGTCGTCGAGATCGGCCGTCGCCACGGCATTCCCGTCGTCGAGGATGCCGCCTGCGCCTCGGGCAGCGAGATCCTGTGGGACGGGCGATGGGAGAAGATCGGCGCGCCACATGGCGACATCGCCTGTTTCTCGTTCCATCCACGCAAGGTGGTCACGACCGGCGACGGCGGCATGCTGACGACGCGCAATCCCGATCATGACGCCAGGTTCAGGCTCTGGCGGCAGCACGGCATGAGCGTGCCGGACACGGTGCGGCACGGCTCGGCGCAGGTCATCTACGAAGCCTACCCCGAACTGGGCTACAACTATCGCATGACCGACGTGCAGGCGGCGATCGGCCGGGTGCAGCTCCAACGGCTGCCGGAAATCGTTGCCGCGCGGCGCGAGATCGCGCGGGGCTATGCGCTCCGCTTGCAGGGCATCGCCGGCGTTTTGGTTCCGCACGAGCCCGACTGGGCGCGCAGCAACTGGCAGAGCTATTGCATCCGCCTGGTCGGCGCCGATCAGCGCAAGGTGATGCAGGCCCTGCTGGATCGCGGCATCTCCACCCGGCGCGGCATCATGAACGCGCATCTGGAAGGCGCCTATCTCAACCGCGACTGTTCCGTTCCCGGCTCGAGCCTCGAACGCAGCGAAGCGGCGCAATGCAACTCGATCATCCTGCCGCTTTCGGTCCAGATGAGCGACGCCGAACTGGACTATGTCGCCGAGACGCTGGGCGATGTGCTCGGGCGGCGCGCCGCCGCCTGAGCCGTTCTTCCGCCGAAAATCCTTAGCCCTTCAGCTCTTTTTCGGAACCCAGGCCCGCAGAGGCGCGGGCAGGGCGTCCGCCGGCAGCAGTCGCACCAGCATGCGCAGCGAGTGGAGCCCCGTGGCGACGGTCACCGCCAGGCCGAACATGGTGGCCTGCAGTTGCGACAGCAGCAGGAAGGCCGCGAACACGGCGGCCGCGGCCGGCAGGAAGACGAGCGCCAGCCGCAGATTGGCGGCCGACCAGCGGAAGCCGGTCATGCGACGCACGATCGCGTAGACCAGCAGGCCGTGCCAGACATAGAGGCAGAAGAAAGCCGCGCCTGCCCCCGCCACGCCGAAGCGCTTGGTGAGCAGCCAGGCAAGACCGACATGCACCACGCCCGCGGCGATTTCCGTCGCCAGCAGCGCCAAGCGGGCGCCCTTTGCGAGGATGATGTAGCCGATCGGCCAGGAGACGATACGCAGCATCATGCCCAGGCAGATCCAGCGCAACACCTCCACCGCTTCGTGGAACTGGGACGAATAGAACAACGCGACGACCAGAGGCGTGACGGTCAACGTGGCCACCAGGCCCGGGCCGGCAAGCAGCATGCCGATCTGCGCCTGCTCGTTGACCAGGCGGTTGCAGGTGTCGGCGTCGTTGCAAACGGCCGTGAGGCGCGGGTAGAAGTCGGCGCCCATCGCCTGAAGGATGAAGCCGGCATACATGCCGCCCAGCGTCCACGCCGCCTGGTAGAAGCCGGCCGCGGCGATGCCTTCGTAATGCACGACGATAAGGCGGATCAGATAGGCCGAACCGACAGACACGAGGCCGCTTGCCATCAGGGCAAGGCCGAGCTTGACCAGTTCGGATGATTCCCTGCCGGTTTCCCGAAGGCCGACGGCGCGCGTTCCGATGTCGACGCGCCTTGCGTAGACCCAGGAGACGACGAGCGTCACCGCTGCGCCGGCGACCAGCGACGGCACGATGCCGTTCTTGCCGAAGAAAAAGAGCATGGGAATGGTGAGGAGCGTGGCAAGGAAGGCGCCCAGCGTGTTGACGCGGGCCAGATCCGCTATCCGTCGAAGTCCCTGGAGGAGAGCCACCTGTCCGCCGCTGACCAGCCGAAACAAGATTGCGATCGCGACCAGGGCTACCCCGGCCGCATGGGCGGTGTCGCCGAAGGTCAATCGCGCTACGGGGGCCGACACGGCGCACAGCAGCAGAAATCCTGCAAGGCCGAGCACGATCGAGACACGCCGCACCACGATGGTGGTGACGGTTATACGCGATCGATCGCCGGTGGCGGCCGCTTCGGCGACCTGGCGCACCGCGCTCGAATTGACCCCGAGCCCGGCAACCGCCTGCGTGAGATCGAGAACGGAATTGTAGAGGCCCATCAGGCCGAAGCCTTCCGGTCCGAGCAGCATCGCCGCTGCCTTGTTGCGCACGATGGAGAACAGGATGTTGATGGCGGTGGAGCCGCCGATCAGCAAGGTCGACTTCAGAATCTGGATGTAGGAAGCGTGGCCGGAGGCCGTGGGTGCCGAAGCCGACAGGTCGGATGCCGCGCTCATGCCGGTCGCGCCGCGTGCGACCGCGTCACTGGCTGGCTTCCTGGCCGGTGCCCGCCTCCGCCTGAGCCGGGGCAGGTGTCGCGTCCGGCGCGGCGGGGTTCGAAACCGGTCGATCCAGCCGCACTCTCAGCACGTCGCCGGGCACGAGCACGGTGAGTTCCGTCGCGGCAATCTCGGTTTCCTTCCCATTGTCGGAACGGAGCACCGACAGATGCATGCCGTTGTCATCTTCCGCGCCCGCGCCGCCGGACGACAGCTGGTCGAGCAGAAGCTTCTGGGAAGCGGCCTGCTTGATCCCCAGTTCTCCTTGCCTGGCCTGTTCCTGCTGCAACTCGGTCGCCACCTCGGTCTGGTGCCTGTCCTGGATGCCTTCGAGGTCGCGCGTCGCCTGCGCGATGTTCTGGCGCGCACGCATGATGGCGGTCACCTGGTCGAGCCGGTCCGCCTGCAAGGAGGCGAGAAGACGCTCCAGGTCCGACTTGCGCGACACCACCGCTATGCCCTTCTGGACCAGCATGGTCACGCCCGTCAGCTCTTGCTTGGTGTTTTCGATGCCGACGTCGGCAGCCTTGATCTTCTCCTGCAAAACGTTGATTTCCGCGTTGAGGAGGTCGCGAAGGTCGTTGAGCGTCTTGGTCTGGCGCTCGATCTCCTTCGCCCGGGTGGTGAAGATGAGACGCTCCTGCGCGGCGATCTGGGCAAACGTCTTCGGGTCGGCGCCGTCGGCCTGCACGGCGCGGAAGTCCGGCTCCGCCGCGCCGGCCATCTCGGCCTCGAGGCGGGCGATCTTGACCTTGCCGCGCAGGATCTGCTCCGCGGTCGCCTTCATGCCGGCGACGAGCTGGATTTCGGCCGCCCGCCCGCCCATGCTGCGCAACGGCCCGCCGCTCAACGCCAGCGCCTGAAGCGCGGTGATGCCGTCGCGGAACCGGTATTCGCCGGGCTTGGTGACGTCGCCCACGATATAGAGCGGCGGATATTCGACGATGTCCACGGTCGTGTCGGGCTTGTCCACGAGGCCCATCTTGGCCTTGAGGCGGGTGGCGATCTCGGTGGCGAGGCCGGCACTGTCCAGGTTGGTCACCGAAAGAGAGCCGATGACCGGCAATTGCACGGTGCCGGATCGGGAGACGACGAATTCGCCGCCGAGCGCCTGCCAATCCTGGTATTCGCCCTTGGTGGGCATCCACTGCACCACCGTCAGCTTGATCTTGGTCTGCGGCTGCAAAGTCGCTTCGTTCGCCTGCGCCGGCGCGACCGGCGCCAATTGCATCATGACGGCCGCCACTCCGCCGAGCCACGCCAGGAAGAATTTGCGCCTTGGGTCCATGATCGCCTCGGTCACCGAATGCAAGTTCTTGCCGTTTCAACCGCCGATGCCGCGCGCAGGCGCCTGCAGGCAGCGGATGGTGCGGTGCTCATGCTGCGTGTCCGGCGCTCGGCTGAAAAGAGCGCAAGCGGTCTGCCGACATCATCCATTGTGCGGAAGCCCGTGCAGCTTGCCGCCGGATGCCGGCTTCGACGGGTGACGAAGCGCGGGGCGATTGCCGTTGATCTCCGCCAAGGGGTGCAAGGACGGCGCAAAAGCGGGAAGCGGGTTCGCCTTGGCTACGCCATTCGCGGTAGGCTCCGGCACGTGAACCTGAACCGGGTTCCCGTCCTCGACCAGGCGGCGCAGATAGGTCGCATAGGCCGTCTTGCCCAGCGTATCTGCCCGCGCCAGCATCTGTGCGGCGCTGAGCCAGCCGTTTGCCAGCGCGATCTCCTCGGGACATGCGATCTGGACGCCTTGGCGTTTCTCGACGGCGCGCACGAAAGAAGACGCGTCGTAGAGGCTTTCGCAGGTGCCGGTGTCGAGCCAGGCGTGGCCGCGCCCCAGCTTCTCCACGCGAAGATCGCCGCGCCTGAGATAGACGTTGTTGACGTCCGTGATCTCCAGTTCACCGCGTTTGGACGGCTTCAGCGAAGCGGCGATGTCGATGACGTCTTTGTCGTAGAAATAAAGCCCGGTCACGGCCCAGTTCGAGCGCGGCCGGGCCGGCTTCTCGTCTATGGCAAGCGGCAGGCCGGACTTGCGGTCGAAGGTCAGCACCCCGTAGCGCTGCGGCTCCTCGACGTGATAGGCAAAGACCGTGGCCCCGCTCTCGCGCCTGGCAGCGGCGCGGCAGGCGTCCGGCAGCGCATGGCCGAAGAAGAGATTGTCGCCGAGGATCATGGCGACGCTGTCGCCGCCGATGAATTCGCGCCCGATGAGGAAGGCTTCGGCGAGGCCGTTGGGGTTCGGCTGCTCGCGATAGGAAAGCGATATGCCGAAATCAGACCCGTCGCCGAGCAGCGCCTGGAAGCTCGGCAGGTCGCGCGGCGTGGAGATGATGAGAATGTCGCGGATATCCGCCAGCATGAGCACGCTCAGCGGATAGAAGATCATCGGCTTGTCGTAGATGGGCAGGATCTGCTTGGAAACCGCGATGGTGAGCGGATAGAGCCTCGTCCCGCTGCCGCCTGCCAGAATGATGCCCTTCACCGCCACCCCCTGATCTCGATACGGGAAACCGACGAGGGCCCCGAACCTGAATTTTCGCAGCCAGTGTGCGGAATTATCCCGGGGCTGGTAAGTGGAAGCGGCCCGCGCGCGGCTTATCCAAATTGCGAATGCGGGCCGGGAACGGTCTCGCCAGGGCTCAGGCGGAGTAGCCGGGATGCGCCGTTTGGTGGCGTCGTATAGACCGAACGGAAGAGCATTTACCGTCGCCGGCTCCTACATTCGAAGCTGGCAGGCGAATAAAAATCACTTTCCCGTCATCGTAAGGCTTTGCCCTTCCTCTCTATTGTTCCGTCGCCGTTACGGAATGGCCGAAATATCCTTCTGCGATCGGTGTTCCTGTCTGAACAGGTTCGCCGTGTCCAAAAAAGGCCTGGCAGCAGAAGCTACGACTGAAGGGGGTCGGCTTGGATTCCAGAGCGGGAACTGCGACCGCGAATGGCGGCATAGGCAAGGCACGCCGCACCATCGTACTCGTGGCATCGCCGGACGCGGTGTCTGAAAGCCTGTTGCGGGCGCTTGAGAGCGAGTATCCGTGGATCGTCGTCGAGAAGGTTGCTTCCGTCGAGGAGGCCTTCGTCGAATTTACCTATCCGGTGGCGCTGCTTCTTGTCGGCGCCGCCTTCGTGGACCAGGTGGAAATGGTGGCGCCGGAACTGATGCGGCTGCATCCGGCAGCGACCGCGGCGCTCATCATGCCGGACTATCCGGACCCCATGCTGGAGTTCCCGCGTCTCCTGGAGCATCGGCTCGTGCGGGCCGCATTGCCGATGAACGTGAAGCTCGACGTCTGGCTCTGCGTGGTCGATCTGCTCCTGCGCGGCGGCGACTACCTGCCGGCAGCGCTGTTCCACTCCTATGCCAAGAATATCGCCAGGGGCGGCGGCCCGCAGCCGAACGCAAGCACCGCCTTGGTGCCGGTGCCATCGCAACTGCCCGAACTGACGGCGCGCGAAGTGCAGATCCTGGAACTGGTGTCGCGCGGGCTCCAGAACAAGACGATCGCGGCCGAACTCGGCCTGTCGGAGCACACGGTCAAGATCCATCTGCACAACATCATCAGCAAGCTCGGCACGCACAACCGGACCGAAGCGGCAGCCCGCTTCCGCGACCATCAGGCAAGCCTGGCGCCACGGCCGCCGAGCCGGCCGTCCTATCCGTCAGGTGTGCGATGAAGGTCGAGAGCCTCGGCATCGACGGCCCGTTGCTGATCCGCGCGACGCATTTCGCCGATGCGCGCGGCTTCTTCTGCGAAACCTGGAACCGCCGGCAGTTCCTCGAACACGGGATCGACGTCGAATTCGTCCAGGATAACATGTCTCTTTCCAGCCGCCCGGGCACGGTGCGCGGCCTGCACTACCAGGCGCCGCCGCATGCGCAGGCCAAACTGGTGCGCGTCAGCCGCGGGCGCATCTTCGACGTGGCTGTCGATTTCCGTGCGGGCTCGCCCACGCTCGGCCGATGGGCCGGTGCGGAACTGTCGGCCGAAAACGGCGACCAGCTGTTCATTCCGCGAGGGTTTCTGCACGGTTTCGTGACGCGCGAGCCGGACACCGAAGTCGTCTACAAATGTTCCGACTATTATGCACCGGCCTGCGAAGGCTCCGTGCGCTTCGACGATCCCGATCTCGGCATCGATTGGGGAATTTCGGCTGCCGATGCCGTGTTGTCGGACAAAGACGCCAGGGCTCCCGGTTTCCGGCAGGCCTTGTTGCGCCCGCTTCCGCTTTCCCGGAGTGCCTGACCATGCGAATCCTCGTGACCGGCGGGTGCGGCTTCATAGGCTCGGCGGTCGTGCGGCTGGCGATTGCAAACGGCCATCATGTGGTGAATGTCGACGCGCTCACCTATGCCGCCTGCCCGGCAAACGTCGCCGAAGTCGAACGCGCCTTCGGCTATCGCTTCGAGCACGCGGACGTCCGCGACCGGCCGGCACTGGACCGCATCTTCGAGCGCTGGCAGCCGGACGCCGTCATGCATCTGGCGGCGGAAAGCCATGTCGACCGCTCCATCGACGGTCCGGCGGCATTCGTCACCACCAATGTGCTGGGCACGTTCTGCCTGCTCGAGGCCGCCCGCAACTATTGGGAGGCGAAGGGACGTCCTCCGGCCTTCCGTTTCCACCACGTCTCCACCGACGAGGTCTATGGTTCGCTCGGGCCCGAAGGAGCCTTCAGCGAGGACACGCCCTATGCGCCGCGCAGCCCCTATTCGGCCTCGAAAGCCGGTTCCGACCACCTTGTGAGCGCGTGGCACGAGACCTACGGGCTGCCGACGCTCATCTCCAACTGTTCGAACAATTACGGGCCGTTCCAGTTTCCCGAAAAGCTCATACCGGTCGTCATCCTCAACGCGCTGGCAGGGGCGCCCATCCCTGTCTACGGCAAGGGGGAGAACGTCCGCGACTGGCTCTATGTCGAGGATCACGCACGGGCCCTGCTGCACGTGCTGCAGCAGGGGCAGGCTGGGCGCAGCTACAACATCGGCGGCAACAGTTGCGTGCGCAACATCGACCTCGTGCGCGCGATCTGCTCGGTGCTGGACCGCCGGCGTCCCGCCGCGGCGCCATATGCGCAGGCCATCCGCTTCGTGACCGACCGGCCCGGCCACGATCTGCGTTACGCGGTGGACCAGACCCGCATCCGTACCGAACTGGGCTGGCAGCCTTCGATCGCGCTGGACGAAGGACTGGAAAGGACCGTCGCCTGGTATCTGGAGAACGAAGACTGGTGGCGCGCGCTCCAGGACCGGGAAGGGGTAGGGCGCCGATTGGGAGCGATGCGGTGAAGGTGCTGGTCTTCGGCAAGACCGGGCAGGTGGCCCGCGCGATCAGCGCACGGGCACCGAAGGACGTGACGGTACGCGCGCTGGGACGGGACGAGGCCGATCTGGCCGATCCCGCCGCCTGCGCGCGGCTCGTCGAGACGGCGGATGCCGACGTGATCATCAATGCTGCCGCCTACACCAATGTCGATCGCGCGGAGGCGGAGGAAGTGCTTGCGGATGCGGTGAACGCCGCCGCCCCGGCGGCCATGGCGCGCGCGGCAGCCCGGCGCGGGCTGCCTTTCCTGCACATATCCACGGAGTTCGTCTTCGACGGCAGCGGTGACGCGCCGTGGACGCCGCAGTCTCCGACGGGCCCCCTCGGCGCTTATGGCCGCACGAAACGCAAGGGCGAGCTGGGGGTGATCTCCGCGCAGGGAGCGTATGCGGTGCTGCGCACGTCCTGGGTCTTTTCCGATCGCGGCGCCAATTTCGTCAACAAGGTGCTGCAACTGGCGCGGGAGAAGAACCGCCTCAGCATCGTTTGCGACCAGATCGGCGGCCCGACGGCCGCCGCCGACATCGCCGATGCCCTGCTGGCGATGGCCAGGCAGTTCCATGCCGGCAACGCGAAACCGGGCGTCTACCACTTTGCGGGCCAGCCCGACATCAGCCGCGCCGAATTCGCGCGCCATATCCTGCGCAAGGTCGGCCTCGACGCCGTGGTGGAGGATATTCCGACCAGCCGTTTTGTAACGTCAGCACGCCGGCCACTGAACTCGCGCCTCGATTGCGATTCTTTTACTTGGCAGTTTGGTATTTATCGGCCTGATTGGAGTTTATTTATTTCTGACGTGCTAAAGTATCCCGGCGGATAAAACTTTGAATGGCAGTCCTGAGCGATGCAGAGGACTTTGACGGGCGAACCCGATGCTCTGGCTAAGAAACTCGAAGCGTTTCTGCCGACGGCGGTCGAACGGGCATTGCTGAACGAGTTCACCGGCGTGAAGCGCCGCGTCGGGGCGCGCGAGGAACTGGACACCGAGAAAAGCGCCCACACGGCCTATCTGCTCCACCGGGGCTGGGCGTGCGTCTACAAGCTTCTGCCGGACGGGAATCGCCAGATCGTCGACTTTCGCCTGCCCGGCGATTTCGTCGGCCTGATCGGGCTCATGCTGCAAAAGCCGGACCGTCATCTGGAAACGATGACGGAGGCGATCATATCCGAGATCAACGTCAACCGGCTAATGGCCACGATCTACAAGTCTCCCATATTGGGAGAAGGATTGTTGTGGTCGCTGTCGCGCGACGCGGCGATCATGGGCGAGCATATCGTCAATCTCGGGCGGCGGACGGCTCTGGAACGCACTGCGCATCTGATGCTCGAGCTCGGGCAGAGGCTGGCGCAGATCGGGCATTCGTCGCCGACGGCCTACGAGTGCCCGCTGACGCAGAAGGACCTCGCCGACGCGCTGGGCATCACCAATGTCCATCTCAACAGGGTCCTGCGCACCTTGCGGGACGACGAACTCATCACCTTCAACGGCCACGCCGTCACCGTGCACAATCCGCAGGCGCTGGCACGTCTGGCGGGCTTCGATCCGGCCTTCCTGTTCCCTGCCCGCAAGGCGGGTTAGGCGGGCGGGATTACCTCGATAGGATAGGTCGAGCCTGAGGATACGATGCGCCCCGCGGCGCAGGCCGGCCTACACCGGAAGTGCGCGTTGCGCCCTTGCGCGGCGCGGGCGACATTGGCGGCGAGACCTGTCGTGAGACTGGGCAGCGGCTTTCGGAGGACGCGATTTGCACGACGGAGCGGATAACGCCACGGCTCCCGGCCCGGCCGAGCAGGGCTCGGTTTCGCAGGCGACTGCCGCGATGCCGGCGTCGCTGGCGGTCGTCATCGTCACATACAATAGCGGCGACGTGCTCGCCGGGCTGCTGGATTCCCTTTCCGCCGGATGCGAGGGCGTCGGCAGCCTTGAAGTGATCGTGGTGGACAACGCGTCCGCAGACGATTCCGTCGCCGTTGCGCGCGCGCATCCTGTCGGCGCCCGCGTGATCGAGACGGGCAGGAACGCCGGTTATGCCGCCGGCATCAACGCCGCTTTGGCGACCGTTACGGGGCAGCCGGACGTGCTGGTGCTGAACCCGGACATCAGGCTGATGCCGGGGGCCGCCCGGATTTTGTGCGAGCACCTGGCCGATCCCGCAGTGGGCGTCGCTGTTCCCCGCGTGGTGGACGAGGGCGGCCACCTGTCCTTGTCGCTGCGCCGCGAACCGTCCATGAAGACCGCATGGTCGGACGCCTTGCTGGGCACGAAGATCGCGGCACGGGTCGGTTACGGCGAGATCGTCGACGATCCGAGGCTCTACGCGCAGGGCGGCGATGCGGAATGGGCGACCGGCGCCATCCTGGCCATTGCCACGCGGGCCTGGCTGGCGGTGGGGGACTGGGACGAATCCTTCTTCCTCTACAGCGAGGAAGTCGATTATCTCGAGAGGGTCCGGCGATGCGGCCTGTCGGTGCGCTACGTGCCGCAGGCCCGCGCCGTGCATATCGGCGGCGAATACCATGCGAACGTCTATCTGTCGGCACTGATGACGCGGAACAGGATCCGCTACTACCGGCGCCACCACGGAGCGTTTTCGACGGCACTGTTCCGGCTCAGCATCATTGTCGGCGAAGCGATGCGCTTCCTGTTGGGTCCGGGCCATCGCGCGGCGCTGCGCGCCGCGCTCACGCTGTAGCGGCCGTAAGCGCGCCGCGCCTGCTTTCCAGTATATCGGTGTAGAGCGCGTCCATCCGGTCCAGCTTGGCGGACCACAGCGCGGTGGCGGCCACATGCGCGTTGGCCGCCATGCCCATGCGATGGCGCAGGCCGGGATCGAAGACAAGCCTGCCGATCGCGGCGGCGACGTCCCGCGCCAGCGCCTGCGGCGTGGTGACGGGAAGCTTGACGGCGCAGGCGGCGGATGTGGCGCTGCCGGGGCCGCCCCGATCCACGACGATGAGGGGCAATGAAAAGCTCATCGCCTCCAGCGCCACATTGCCGCCGGGCTCGCGATAGCTGGGAAAGACGAAAATGTCCGCGGCGCGATAGAAGTCGGCAACCTCGGCCTTCGAGCGCCAGCCATGTATCGTGACCCGGTCCGAGAGGCCAAGCGATACGATCAGGGCCTCGCACTCCCCCCGTTCGGGGCCGTCGCCCACTATGTCGAGAACTACGGGAAGGTCCGGAGCGAGCGCCAGCGCCCTGATGAGGTCCCGCGCGCCTTTTGTCCGCACCAGCCGGCCGACATGCAACAGGCGAACGGGACCGCTGCGCGCGGAACGATCGATCGGAGCGGGTACCCGGTCGAGCCCGGTCTCGCTCATGATCTCGAAACGGCGCAGCGGAATGTGGGCGAGAAGGTCCCGCACATAGCCGGCGATGCCCAGCACGCAATCGGCACTCATATAGGTCGAACGCAGGAAAGGATCGTGGCGGCGGCGATAGCCGTCGAGATGACGCAGGGCCATGTACCAGGGCTGGCGGCCGCCGTCTTCCGAGAAGCCTTCGGGATTTTCAAGACCTCCGCCGACCGGCCCGAGGACGAAAGGGATGCCGAGCCCGGCCACGGGCGAAGGGTAGCGCATGGCAACGGGCACGGGCTGGTGTGCGATGTCGAACAGTTCGCCGCTGGCCTGCGCGGCCCTGATCCACCGCCGTGCGCGCGCATAGAAAGGCACGTAAGCGGGCTTGATGATGCTGTTGAACCGCTCTGCCCGGCCGAGCGCCGCCGGTTCGGTCCATTCGACGATGCGCATTCCCTGCAGCTGCCGGGACGCCGGTTTGGCGCCGCGCTTGTTATAGGTCAGCAGCGTCACGTCGTGGCGTGTGGCGAGGCGCTGCGCCCATTGATGCGCGACCCAGGCTTCGCCCACGTCCTCGCCGTCGCATGTCGGTGCAATAAGCAGAAGTTTCACGATCCAGGCATGCCCCTTGTCCAAGCAGGCTAATGCGGGGGGAACCGAAAGAAAACGCGGATGAATGTACGATCGCATCATCCGATTGGCATACTTGCGCGACCCTGCGCATTCACAGTTATTCTTCGGGACGGCGAGAATATCCGGCGGCCAAGAAGGCTAGATCGCCGACAGGCCTTCTTCGATCCGGCGACCGGTCGGCATCGATGATCCCGACACTTGGCCGCGCCAGCCCGTATATGCGGGAGTGAAACCGTGAGGCGTAGAACCGGGTCGAGACCTCTGTTCCGCATTGCTGCGCTTCTTGCGGTTGCGATGCCGGGCCTTTACGGCCCTGCCCTGGCCGTGTCCGGATCCAAGCCGGCCGACTTGGCCTGCGGCCCGCAAGCGAAATGCATGCCGGCGCCGGATCGCGCCGATTGCGCCGCGCTTCCTTCCCGCTGCGGCTATCCCGACGCCACCAATACCGGGCCCGGCCCCGGAACCGTCTTCAGGCGCGTGCCCGAGGACATTGCGGACGGACCGGGCTGGCAATGGGACGCGAAGGCCGGGAGTCTGCGCGTGACGGGTGCCGGCACGGTGCTCGAGGGGATCGAGGTGCATGGGTCGGTGCTGATCGACGCGCCGGACGTGACGTTGCGCGACAGCAAGGTGTTCGCCTGCAATTCCTACTGGATCGTGGCGATCCGCGCCGGGCGGCCGGCAGACGGATACACGGCTGATGGCGCGCGCATAGAAAACAATATGATCGGCTGCGACGGCCCACCCCAAAACCGCAGCGACCGCGGTGTCAGCGACGTCTACGGCGCAGCGAAACGGGTGCTTGTGCGCGCCAACAACATCTGGAACGTCTCGAACGGTGTGTCGGTGGAGGTTGAGGGGCTGATCCAGGGCAATTTCGTGCACGACCTCGGCAACCAGCCGGGTGATCATCATTCCGGTCTCTCGAACCATGGTGGAGCGTCGAACGTGGTGTTCGACCTGAATACCGTCCTTTTGTCCCAGGAAAACGTCTCCGCGCCCATCACCGTCTATTCGGATTTCGTTCCCGCGCAGAACGTCACCATTTCCCGAAATCTCGTCTCCGGCGGCTCTTATTGCTTCTATGGGGGCGATTCAGGAGCGTTCGCGCCTGCCAGGGGACGCATCCGCATTCTGAACAACCGGCTTTCCGAGATCTACGGGCAGCAAGGCCATTGCGGCACGTTCGGTCAGGTCGCGAGCTTCGCGTTGAACCGGGGCAACGAATGGTCCGGCAATGTGTGGGACGACAATTTGCAACCTGTAGGCATCGGTAACGACGGGAGATAGGTGCGGCAGATGCGACCGGCGCATGACTTTTCGGGGCAGTTCGTCATTTCGCGCGAGGACATGCCGATCCGCGACGGCATGGAACGCCATCGGCTGACCGATTTGCATGTCGATGTCTTCGCTCCCCTTGAGACGGTGCCGGTTCTCGATGGTCCGGGCCGGACGGTCGGGCTGATCCTCGGGACGGCAATCGACACGGACAGGCAGGAATTCGTCACCGGCTCGCTTCGCCTGGACGCGGCGTTCGACAGGACTGACGATCTGGAAAGACTGGTCGAGGAGAATATCTATCGGCTCGGCGGCAGCTTCATCTTCGTGCTCGACGCATGTGGCGCCTGCCGCGTCTATCTCGACGCGAACGGCAGCAAGTCCCTCGTATATGATCCGCAGGCGGGTGTCGCGGCGGCCACGGCGGCGCTGCTGCTCGACCGGGACGACTATCGCGCGCGGTTCGATGCCGACCTCTACCGCGCCCTGGGGGTCGACGAGGACGGCTGGTTCCCGGTCGGCCTGACCGCCCATCGCGGGATCAGCCGGCTGATGTGCAACCACTATCTCGACCTGAGCACGATGACGTCGGTCCGGCACTGGCCGGCCGGGCAAATCGAGGAAACCGCGAATCCCGACGCCGCTATCCGCACCGTCGTCGGCGAGACCAGACGAACGATCCGAACCATCTGCCGGACCGGGCGAGCGACGATGGCGCTGACCGCCGGCAACGAGACGCGATTGATGCTGGGCTGCTCGCGCCCGTTCCTCGACGAGGTACGGTTCATGACCGTCAATGCGCCCGGCGCGAAGCTGGACGTCACGCGCGCCGGCGAGTTGGCGCGCCGTTTCGGTCTCGCTCACCGGCTGCTCGACTATGTGGAGGCGGATGCGGACAAGTCGGCGGCCTGGCAGATGCGCGTCGGCCACTGTGTCACGGGGTCGAACATGAAAATGCACCCGAGCGTCGAGCCTCTGAACGGCGGGATTTTCATAGGCGGACTCGGAGGCGAAATCGGCCGCGGGTTCCTGTGGCTGAACTCGCAGGAGGGGGTCGATATCGACGCGCCCGGCATCGTCTCGAGGCTGAAGCTGCCGCAGCACCCGCGGCTGGTCCGCGCCGTCGCCGACTGGCTGGACCCCTTGCGGCACCATAACAGCCTGCTTCTGCTCGATCTGGCCTATATGGAACTGCGCATGAGCTGTTGGGCTTTCGCCCAGTCCTACGCGATGCCGGAACAGGTCGAGATCAATCCCTTGGTATCGCGCCGCATCTATCAGGCGATGCTGTCGCTGCCGCCCGAGATGCGCCGCAACAACGGCATGATCATACGCTGCATCGAAGCGACCTGGCCCGAGCTGCTCGCGCTGCCGATAAACAGGTATGGCGACTGGCGCGACGGCATGGCGAAGGCCCGGGACGCCATCGCCAATCCGGGCCGCGCGATCCGCAAGATTCGCCAGTTGGGCAAGGTCCGGCTGGGCCGCCTGCGTCCCGCCCGGCTGTCTTCGCTTTAAGGAGGCTCAACGCCGTTGCGGCACGGTCCCGGATTTCACGGGCCTGTGCCCATGGGTTCTCGGGTTCCGGCGGCGTTTCGGTTCTTCCGCGGGTTCCTCGTCACCGGACGCGGCGGGTTCCGCCAGGAACGCGCCGGATCCCAGCAGAAACAGGAACAGCACATAGGTCGCGTTCCAGAAATGAACGGTCCAGCCGACCATGAAGAAACCCGTCATCATGATCAGAAAGGCCGTCCTGTAGACCACGGCCTTGCGGCCGAGCCCCTTGGCGGCTCCAACGCCGAACACGGTGGAGAGATAGGCGAGGAACATCGCCAGACCGCCCGGCAGTCCGTAGAATATCGCATTCGCGAGCCAGAACATGTCGATGCTGCTCGTCATCCAGTCCGGCCTGTCCCACTTGCCGTAGCCGACGCCGAAGAGCGGATGGTTCATGACGGATCCCGATCCGTACTGCCAGATCAGGGCGCGGTAGCCGGCCGATTCCGGATCGAAGGAAAAATGCGTCATGTAGAATTCCGGCACGCTCTGGTTGGAGGCCAGCGACACCAGGACGTACATGGCGAAGACGACCGTCCACAATAGCTTCCAGCGGTTGGGATTGTTCCTGAGCACCCAGTCCCAACCCAGCAGCAAGCCCTGCGCGGCAATCGCGCTGATGGGGCCGGCGGAAAAGCTGAGGAAGGTGGTTGCTCCGACGATGCCGGTCTTGAACAAACGCTTCGCGCCGGTTTCACCGTAACCGACCACCATGTTCGC
The DNA here is from genome assembly GCF_032460275.1 of Mesorhizobium sp. SP-1A. NCBI lineage: Bacteria > Pseudomonadati > Pseudomonadota > Alphaproteobacteria > Hyphomicrobiales > Phyllobacteriaceae > Mesorhizobium > Mesorhizobium sp. SP-1A. The sequence goes on from NZ_JAVXZD010000004.1 coordinate 312,975, forward strand.
GGCGGCAAGCGCGCTGCCGCAGATGACGCCGAAAAGGATCGGGTGCTCGAATACCGTCTGCACGCGGCGCAGGCCCCAGCGCGGCTCCGTATAGGAAACGGGATGGGAGGGCAGCACGCTCGAGAACAAACGCAGCAGGATATTGTCGTTGAAGACGGCCTCGTACAGGGCGAACGGCAGCAATGCGGCGATCAGCCAGAACAGGAGCCGGGCCATGTTGCGGAAATCGTCCAGCTTGCGCACATAGCAACGCGCCAGCAGATAGGCGCCCATCGTTTCCACGAAAAGGATTCCGCCCGACTGGGTCGCGGTGCCTATCCCGTGGTTCACGTCGAGCGCCAGCGTGCCCCAGCCGCAATATGCCAGAAGCAGAATGTCGGCCAGCCTGAAGCCGACCTTTCCGCGCAGCCAGTAGATGAGGCAGGGCACGATCGTCGCCACCAGCACCAGACGGTACATGGACATGGCAAGCGAGCCGATCTTGAACGTCCAGGGGTTGAACAGCGCAACCAGGAACAGGACGACCGGCCAGGCCAGATGATGGCGAGCCGCCTTCGCTTGCGTTCGCAGGCGGTCGGACATGCGCGGGCCTCGACGCCCCCTGGCCGGGCCGGCCACGGCGGTCGCGTGGCTGCCACCTGGCGCGATGTTCCCGGGCATGACCGTGGTCGAAGAGATGATCTGGCTTTCCGGCAAGGCCGTTCCCCGTGCGCTTGTCCGGACAGTTTGCCCAAAACTCTCCCGGTGAGCGCCCTGTGAAGAAGGTGTGGCGATAGGTATCGCTCATGCACTGATTGAAGGAGGGGGTGATCGTCCGGGCGATGCTCCTGGCCGGAAATCCTCCCATGGCGGTAGCTTTGACCTTACCCGGAGCGGTCGCAGCCGCCGAAGTCATCCTTTTGAGGCGATGGAATGTTTTGCAGGAATTTCTAGCATCGAAAACGAGCAAGGTGGTCTGTTGAGTGCGGATCGAGACCGGCGTGCAGGCCGGGCAATGGGATCTTGAACTCGTGAGTGCCTTGCCGATCTGGAGACGCTCAAGACCGAGGATCGCAATGGCGACAGCTTTTTCAGGACACGCGGCCTTCGAGGCGTTCCACCCTCCTGCCGCTCTCGACCGCTTGCAAGCGGCCGCAGCAGCATCTCCCATGATCGGAGGGCGGTTGCGCTATCTTGTCGGGCTTGCCAAGCAGGGGCTTCCGAAGATGCACCGCGACGGCGTGTTCGCCCACACCGCGCGCGGGGTGCAGACCCCGTCAGGCCGGGTGATCCGGCTGGAAGGCGAGAACCTGCGCTACGCGACGAATGTGGCCCTCGGCCTGGCATTTTTGCCGCTTGCCGAGCAGCGGCAGATATTGGACGGCAGCACGGCCGCCGATCTGGCCATTTCGACGATCGTGCGTGCCGAGACGGTTCATGACGATCCCGGCGCCGTGGCGCTCGCGGCATGGGCCGGCGCCGAGGCCGCCGGCGTTCATGCCTCGTCGCTCTTCGTCCGGCTGGAGGAGACTTTCGATGCGGGCGTGCCCCTGGCCACGGTGGCATGCGCCTGGACACTGATCGCGTGCATGGCGGCGCGGCATCTCGCCGACACGCGCCGGCTTTCCCTCATGGCGCGAGACAGGCTGCTTCAGGGACAGGGCCCGGGCGGGCTTTTTCCGCACATGCTGCCCGGCGGCGCCAACGGCCGGCTGCGCGCGCATGTCGGCTCGTTCGCGGACCAGGTCTATTCCATCCAGGCATTGTCGCGCCTGGCCGTTGCGGAAGGCGACGAGGAGGCGCTGACGGCCGCGGACGCGTGCGGCGGCCGCATCTGCGCTCTCCAGGGTCCCGCCGGGCAATGGTGGTGGCATTACGACATGCGCAATGGCTCCGTGGTCGAGGGTTATCCTGTCTACAGCGTGCATCAGCACGCCATGGCCCCCATGGCGCTGCTCGACCTCAGGGAAGCCGGGGGCACCGACCACATGGATTCCGTGTTGCGCGGCGTCTCGTGGCTCGACAAGCATCCCGAGACCTCCGATCCGCTCGTTTCGGAAAAGGAGCATGTCATCTGGCGCAAGGCGGGTCGGCGGGAGCCGAGGAAGATGGTGCGCTCCCTGGCCGCTCTTACCACCGCCACCCGGCCCGGCCTGCTGATGCCGGGGGTCGACGTGCTCTTTCCGCCCTGCAAGGTGGACTATGAATGTCGTCCGTACGAGTTCGGCTGGCTGCTCTATGCCTGGCTGGCCGGCGGCGTCGTGCAGCGGCTGCGCAGCAACGCCACGACGTCTCCGGATCATGGATGAGAGGCCGGCCATGGCCAGCGCGCGACACCTGCTGTTCGGCTTTCATCTGGATGCAGTCACGATGGAGGAGGTGGTGGAACGATGCCGCGTCGCCATCCTCACCCGCGATACGCTCCTGCTCAGCGTGGTCAATGCGGCCAAGATCGTGAAGGCGCGCGCCGATCCGGTGCTGCGCAACTCGCTGATGGAAGGCAATTTGATGCTGGCCGACGGGCAGTCGGTGGTGTGGGCAAGCCGCTTTCTCGGACGGCCGCTGCCGGAACGCGTGGCCGGCATCGACGTGTTCCAGCGGCTGCTGCAACTGGCGCATGACGAGCAGCGATCGATCTATCTGCTGGGGGCCCGGCCTGACGTGCTGGAGGCGCTGCGGCGCCGGCTGGAGACGCGATATCCCGGCTTGCGCGTCGCGGGGGCGCGCGCCGGCTATTTCGCCGACGGCGAAGCCGAAACGGTCGCCGCCGCGATCCGCGCCTGCCGGCCGGACATGCTGTTCCTTGGCATGACCTCTCCCAAGAAGGAAATCTTCCTCGGCCGCTTCGGCCCGTCGCTCGGCGTGCCGGTCCTACATGGCGTGGGCGGGTCGTTCGACATACTCGCCGGCGTCACCCAGCGCGCGCCGGTGCTGTGGCAGAAGGCCGGCATGGAATGGGCTTATCGCGTGCTGCAGGAGCCCCGCCGGCTGTGGTGGCGCTATCTGAGCACCAACACGGCTTTCCTGGCGCTGACGCTGCGGGAAATGGTGCGGCCGACGCGGGCCTATTCCCCGCCGATCGGCGGTCCCGGCATGGCCGGGCGCTGAACGCCTTTCGAAAGTCCGGCTTTCTCGACGCCACACGACGACTACCGGCCAGATTGAAAGCGGCTTGCCGTTCGGCGGCCGCGGCATCCCTACGACCTCTTGGCGCGGGCTTCGGCGCGGGACGCAATGCTCAGCAAGGGGCCGGTCTTCTGACCGGGGTGCCATCGCAGGCCTCTGTCGGCCGCGACCTGCTCGATGAGATCGTCATCGACCACGCCGACGTCGTCGGCGAAGGCGTTGACCAGCGCATAGTCGCAGATCTGGTTGATGACGCGCGGAAGTCCGCCGCTGGCTTCGTAGATCTTGTCGCAGGCCGCCGGCGTGAATATCTCGCGGCGGGCGCCGACCACGCCCAGCCGATGGGTGATGTAGTCATGGACGGCGTCGCGCGACATGCCTGCCAGGTGGAAGTCGGCCGCGACGCGCTGGGCAAACTGCAGCAGCTTCGGCCGGTCGATCGTTTCGCGCAGTTCCGGCTGGCCGACGAGCACGATCTGGAGCCGCTCGCTATCGGCACCGTTCAGATTGGAGAAGCAGCGCAGTTCCTCGAGCATCGGCATGGAAAGGTTCTGCGCTTCGTCCACGATCAGCACGCAGCGGTGGCCACGCTCGGCGCGCGCGGCCAGGAATTCCTGGAACTGCGAGAACAGCCGCACATAGGCCACGCGCTCGCCCACCGCCTGGCCGAAAGCCGTCAAGACCCAGTGCAGCAGGGCGCCCCGCCGGCCATGGGCATTGGCGATCATGCCGATATCGAACTCGCAGGGCGCGGAGCGCAGCAGGTGCTGGATCAGCGTGGTCTTGCCGGCTCCGACCTCGCCGGTGATTACGATGATGGGGGCGAAGCTGACGAGGCCGTATTCCAGCATGGAATAGGCGCGCCGATGGTTTTTCGACCAGAAGATGAAGTCGGGGTCGGGCAGCAGGCTGAAGGGCTTTCCCCGTATGCCGAAGTGATCGCCATAGATCGTTGCGTGGATCGACACATCAATACCCGTATTCTTCCTGGGTGTACCTGCATTTGTTCAGGACCACGCCGAGCAGGTTGGTCTTTTCGGCGAGTTCGCGCTCGCACATTTCCACCTCGGCGAATCTCGTGGTTTCGGCCGCCGTCACGAGCAGCGCGCAATCGACGTTCGGCAGGAACGCCATCAAGTCGTCGTTACACAGCATGGGCGGCATGTCGTAGATGACGATGTCCGGCTGCAGCTTGCGGAACGTGTCCTTCAGGACCTCGCCGGTCCTGGCGTTCTGCAGCAATTCGGCCGTGAACCGCAGAGGACGCGCATTGGTGGCGAAGGCGAGGTTGTCGGCATAGCGCACGAACACCTCTTCCGCGGGCTTGGCGCCCTGCAGCAGCTGATCGACCGGCGGACTGTCCTTGGCGCCGAGCAGCTCGTTTATGCGCGAACGGCTGAGGTCGAGATCGATCAGCAGGGTGCGGTAGTCCTTTTGCTTGGCGAAGGAAAAGGCGAGATTGAGTGAGACCAGGGTCTTGCCGCAGCCTGCGGTGGGAGAGGTGATGGCAATCGAAGTCCAGTTGTTGCGGACCATCTCCTGCAGGATACGGGTGCGCAACATGCCGAAGGCGACGTAGGCGGGATCGGACCTGTAGGCGGTGACGATACGGCTCGCCGACAAGGTGGCGGGATCCGGCGTGCGCAGCGGCAGGTTGTCCCAGATGGCCTCCTTCGTCTTGTCCGGCTCGCGCTCGCGCTTGACCACGAAACCCGGAAACAGTGCCCGGTCCTGTTTCTGCCTTGCCTTGTCCAGGGCGATCTCAATGCGCTCCATGAGCTTCCGTTCTCCCGGCGTGTCCTGATCCTAGATCTTGCGGCCCTGACCGAAGAGACCGGCGACCCTGCCCGCGAGGCCGGCGAGGGGAGAGGAACCTTGTCCTGGCAGCGCCAAAGCGGACATCGCCGCAAACCAGCCGAAGCCGGCTCGCCTTTTGCGCGTTTCTTCCTCGGTCCAGATGTAGGGGATGGTGGCCAGCGGCTGCATCTCAAGCAGGTCGGCCAGCTCTTTCGGCCGGCGAATCCGGTTGTTGATGAATTCCAGGAACACCATGAGGCCGAGTGCCGCGGCAATGCCGGCCAGGAGAGAAAGACCGGCGATGCGCGTGCGTTTGGGCTTGATCGGGCTGGTGGGCGGCGAAGCCGGCTCGACCACGGAGAGGCGGCTACCCTTGGAGTTGGCCTCGATCTGCTCGCCCGTCGAGGCCTCGGCGAGCTTGGCGACGGCGATGTTGTACTGCGCCTGGATGTTCTGCCGGTTGCGTTCGAGCGCCGACAGCTCGGTTTCGTTGGCGGGCGTGGCGGCGATGGTCCTGGCCAGATCGGCGAGGTTTCCGTTGATCGACCTGCGCTCGTCGGCAATGGCCTTGAGCCGGGTATCGATGTCCGAGAGCTGCAGGTCGAGATCGGACGGGCCGGACGTGTCGGCGGATTGCTTGGCCTTGATGCTTCCCTTCAGTGCCGCGATCCTGGCGCGTAGCGCTACGATGGTCGGGCTGTCCTCGGAGAACAGCACCAATTGTCCGGCAAGCGTGCGGTTGAGCTCGTCCAGCGTCTGCTGTTCCGGCGAGGTCGGCCCGGTGCTGGCAACGCGGCCGGTGCTCTCGAAAGCCCGCATCACATTGTTGCGCCGCGCGCGCAGCGCCGATTCCTCACGGTCCAGCAGCACGAGCTGCTCCTGAAGATTGCTCTGCTGCGTGCGGCGGAAATCGACGCTGTCCGGCAGCGCTTCTTCATGGGTGTTCTTGAATTTCAGGATATTGGCTTCGATGCTGGTCAGCTCACGGCCCAGCCGCGACGTTTCCTGCTGGAAGAACTGCATGGTGTCGCTGGCGCGGTCGGTGCGCAAGGTGATGTTCTTGTCGAGGATCACCTTCACGATCTGATTTGCCACACGCGCCGCCATGTCGGGATCGGCCGCATCGAACGAGACCGCGAACATGCTCGTGCCCTGGCCGGGCACGGTCATCTCGAGCGGCTCGAAGGTGACGCGCTTGCGCATGTCGTCGACGATGTCGGCTTCGGAAAGCGTGGTTGTCTCAGGCCCGTAGATGTTCAGCCGGCGCGCGAAATCGACCAGGTTCTCGCGGGTCGTCAGCCGTTCCTGGATGATCTGGACCTGCTGCCACGGGTCGGTCGACACGGTGGTGCGTGCGAGATCGGAAGGAATCTGCGGCGCCTCGACCAGAATCTTGGCGCTGGCGCGATAGACGACCGGCATCAGCAGGGCGACGGCGATGCCGGCCGCGGTGATCGATATCACCACCAATGCGAGATAGGGCAGGCGGCGCCATAGCAGGGTGAGATAAAAGCGTATGTCGACGTCGGTCATCGCGCAGTGCCGCCCCGGTGTTCACAACCGGCTTGGGCCGGCCTTCCCATCTTCACGCGGGGGAGGCGGCCACGATAGACCGCCCATAGGCGTGCCCGACAAGGTCGATGGCTAGGTATCTACCTCTTGTGGGTTAGGCCGGGCCGATGGCATCCGCCGACCGGAGCGGGATCGCGGGACGACGAGACGAAGTCCCGCCGGTCGGGGGTCATGCGGGCTTGAAGGCAAGAACTTCGCCGCGAAGCTTCTCAATGAAGCCTGCCTGTTCCTCGAGCGATTGCAGGCGCTTCGAGCAGGCGATCAGTTCGGCCGTCAATTCATCCGCCCGCGCCGACAACGCTTCCAACTGCTCGACCTCGTACTCCTCGAGTGAGAAGGCGGTGTTGCCGGCGACTTGCCGGTAGCCGGCGTACAGGCCGGCCCGCTCGGCCTCCACCTCTTCCAGCAGGTCGTCCAGCATCGCGGCCAGGCGGCTGAAGCGGGCACAGTCCGTTTCGCTATCCCTGGCGGAGTTTCTCGTGATGAAAGCGAAAGCCATGACCGGCCCTCCTCGCTCGGCAGGAGACGGGGCGAAGCGGCGGCATCCTACACCAAATCCCGGACGAGCTCACGGGATCAATGGCAGATAGGAAGAATTTTCGAGGTAGGTGTCGGCCAGCCAGAGGGCGAGTCCCATGATGGTGAAGGTCGGATTGGCGCTGCCCGCGGTGGGGAAGACCGAGGCGCTGGCGACCGCGACGTTGGGCACTGCGTGGCAATGCAGATCCGGGCCGACAACGGATTCGGCGGGATCGGTTCCCATTCGTGTCGATCCGGACGGGTGGGCGCAGGCCTCAGCCTGCGCGATGATCGGCATTCCGGGGTCGACGGCGGCAGGATGCCAGTTCAGCGGCGACAACCGTGCCAGTCCGGATTTGTGCCAGAAAGCCCCGAGATGCGCGATGGCGGAGCGGAAGGTGCGCTCGTCTGCTTCCGTCGGCCCCCATTCGAAACGCGCCTTGCGCATGCCGAACTTGTCCCGCTCGTCGGAAAGGCGGATGCGGTTGGAGGCGGCCGGCAGCTGTTCGGCGCAGATCATCACGTCGAACTTGATGTCGGCCGGGGCGAAAAGCTGCTTTCTGGTGTAGCGCCAGTAGAGGGACCGGGCCAGCAGAGGCAGGCTCGTGGACACGCGCAATGCGTCGCGCAGCACGAGATTTCCGCGCTGGACGTCGCGCATCATCTGGCGAAGATGCGAAAGGCGGCTGCCGGTGAAGTCCATGGCCACATAGGCGAAAGCGCTGCCCACCGAATCCTGACGCTGGGCCGCCGGGGAAAGCTCCATATGCAGGTCACGGCGCGTCGCGTTGACGAAGCGGTAGGCGAACACCCGATTTGTGAAGGCGGGGTCGCTGCGATCGATGGTGGCGACCTTGGCCTTCAGGTGATCCTGGAAGTAGGTGCCCAGCGCGTTGCAGCCCTGGAAAGCCCGGTTCTCCGAGGCTTCGTCCAGAAGCAGCAGCAGTCGCGTCGTCTCGATCGCGCCGGCCGCGACCACGAACTGGTCCGCCCGCACCTTCATGGTGTTGCCGTTGAAACTGCGGGCGGTGATCGAGGCCAGGCGACCGTTGTCACGGTCGTGCTCGAAGCCGCAGACGGTCGCGCCAAGCCAGATCTCGAGTGATTTCAAATGTTTCAGCTGGTCGCCGAGCGCGGCCTTCATGTTGCAGAACTTGAACGGCGCGCATTTGGCCCACCGGACCGTGATGTCCTCGTCGCCGCTGGAAAAAAACTCCGTCCCGCCGACCGTGCGCGGGTGGCCGCCGTGCTCGAACGGGCTCTTGTCCACCCGCAACAGGGTTTCCAGCAGAGCGTTGTACCTGTCGAAACTCGACATCGAGTCCGGCCATGCCGGTTGGGAGATGTAGTCGCGCTCGCCGCGCTCATGCTCGCTTATGGGGATGAGACGGCCGCCCCATCTGGACGAACTGCCGCCAAGACCGCGATAGCGTCCGTCGAGAGCCCGCGTGTAGTGGCCGCCGGGGTCTTCGATCTCATTGAGCGCCTGTATCATGGCGTCGAAGGAGGTATAGCCGCTTTCCACGACCACCACCCGTCTACCCTTTTGGGCGACCCGGCAGGCAAAGAGAAGACCTGCAATACCTCCACCAATTACACACAATGGTGTACTTGTTTGTGGCAAATTACACTCAAACTCTGACAGATTAAATAACGCCATTATTCACATATACATTGTTTTATCGGTTGTCTATATATGATCGAGACTGGTAGGTGCCGACGCTCGTCAAGCGGTGCCGGGAGACGGCCGGAAAGGTCTGGAGCGCGTTCATGGCGATGCGGCTGAGCGTCATCATTCCCCATCTCAACGAGCCGGATGATCTGCGCCGGTGCCTGCAATCGCTCGAGGCGCAGAAGTGTGACGGCATCGAGCATGAAGTGATCGTGGTCGACAACGGTTCGCGCACCCTGCCGGCCGAAGTGTGTGCGGCGTTTCCCGGCGTGCGGCTCGAGCGTGAGCCGACGCCGGGGCCGGGTCCCGCCCGCAACCGCGGCGCTGCCGTCGCTCATGCCGAGCTGCTTGCCTTCATCGATTGCGATTGCGTGGCCGGACCCGGCTGGATGGCGGCGCTGGTAGGTTTCCTGGACGCGCATCCCGAGATCGGCTTCGTCGGCGGCGACATCCGCATCACGCCGACGGATGCCGCCCGGCTCACCGCCATCGAAGCCTATGAGAGCGTCTTCAGCTACCGCGCCCGCTATTATGTGGAGCACCACAAATTCACCGCCACCGGCAACATGGCGGTGCGCGCTTCGGTTTTCCGTGCGGTGGGACCGTTCGGAGGGCTCTCGTCCATGGAGGATACCGAGTGGGGCCAAAAGGCATCGGCGCTCGGCCATGGCATCGGCTATGTCGACGAGGCCAAGGTGCGCACGCCTTCCTGCAAGAGCTTTGCCGAGCTGGCGCGCCGCTGGGACCGCCATGTCGCGCACGAATTCCGGCAGGTCAGGGACCGTCCCGGCAAGCTTGCGCTCTGGGCGGCGGGAAGCGTGCTGGTTGCCGCGTCGCCACTGCGCGAGATTCCGCGCGTGCTGCGGTCGGATCGGCTCGCACGGCCGCTGGATCGCTGCAAGGCTTTGGCATGTCTCACACGTGTCAGGCTCTATCGCGCCCGGCGGATGCTCTCCCTGGCGCTTAGCGGCAATGCAGCCGCCCTCGTGGGTGTCTGGAACCGCGAGCCCTCGTAAAGTTTCCGATCCGCCCGCGAGCGGCTGTCCGTTGCCGTGCCCCGATGGCGGCTCCCGCAGCCATGTTCCCGAATTTTGCAGGGCGTTCCGCCACGTCGCGCCGGAAATTGATTGTCCACAGGCCTGAGCCAAGCCCGTCCGCCTTCCGAGCCGGTGCAGCATGCGCGGACCTTCTTCGCCCTCCCCCATCGGGAGGGACCATGCATTGCGGCGTGCACAGGGCGGCCGATCGCCTCGCCGGTCTTCGTGCTTCCGGTCATCCGTTCCCCGTCGCGCAGTCTCCGTTGGGATGATGGCGCTTCGTCTGTTTGGATAGAGATTGCACCGCTCCTGCTATCTAGATCAAATTTCTTATAGATTTCAGCAAAGTCGCGAACCTACTATGATTTATATTGGAAAATAAATAGTTAAACGGCCATTCTAAACTGTTTGACTCGGGCGATTTTCCAACAGGCTGCTAAAACAGCGGACAACTGAACTGAAAGTGGCGGAGGAATCATGCTTGGGAATCTTCCCGGCGCGATTTTGCCTGGGCAAACTATTACTGGCCTTGAGACGCGACGGGCCGCGACCAGGGTCAAATCGAGGCGCATGTATTTCAGTGCCAAGCGGGTGCTCGACGTGACGACGACCCTGGTGTCGGCGCCATTGCTCCTGCCGCTCGTCGGTTGCCTGGCGCTGATCGTGAGCCGCGACGGCGGCCGCGCGTTCTACGGGCAGGCGCGGCTCGGCAAGGACGGAACGGTGTTCCGGATCTGGAAGCTGCGTTCCATGGTTCCCGACGCGGATGCGCGGCTGGAGGAATATCTGGCGCAGAATCCCGTGGCGCGGCAGGAATGGGAAAGCACCCAGAAACTGCGGCACGACCCGCGCATCACGGCGCTGGGGCGCTATCTGCGCAAATATTCGCTCGACGAATTGCCGCAGTTCTGGAACGTGCTGCTCGGCCAGATGAGCCTGGTCGGACCCCGGCCGATGTTCCCCGAACAGAAGCCGCTCTATCCGGGTACGGCCTATTTCGACGTGCGCCCGGGATTGACGGGCCTATGGCAGGTCAGCGAACGCAACCGTTGTTCCTTTGCCGAACGCGCCGACTACGACACCGTCTATGCCAGGACCATGTCCCTGCGAACGGATTTCATGATCCTTCTCAGGACGGTGGCCGTGGTCATGCGTGGCACGGGTTGCTAAAAAATTATGTCGCCCGAAAGCGGGAGCCGGTTTCGGGACGGCGACATGCTTGAACCAAGAGCTTGAAGCACGTCGCCTGAAACCGCCTGCTCGCGCCGCGCTTTAGACCGGCTCTGTCCGCTTCTCCGAGATCGTGCCCGATCGGGGTCGTTCCGAGGGACCGCCGAGGCGGACGGATCCTCATTCCGCGGTTGGAACGAGAGTGTTGCGCGGCGCGGCCAGGACCGGGAAGCCGCCGAGGCCGATACAGGAACGCGCGCATAAACGAGCCGCCGGTCTCATGGAGCCGGCGGCTGGTGAGTGGCAATAGCATTACGGTATCGGAGCGTTTCCGAGGCAGGAGGTCGAAACCGGCGACCGGCCGCCGGTCATCGATGGCGTCAAATGCTGATCGGCTCGCCGCTCCAGGTGGGCATCCGGGCCGCCGTGTGCTGGCCTTCGGCCGGCAGCAAGTCCTTGATCTTGTAGGCGACTTCGGTGCGGTTGGTGGCTTTGAGCTTCTTCATGATGTTGCGGATATGCACCTTCACCGTGCTTTCCCGCAGATTGAGTTCATAGGCGATGATCTTGTTGGCCTTGCCGCGACGCAGCGCTTCGACCACTTCGGCCTGGCGCATGGTGAAGAGACCCGCCAGCGGCCGAGCGGTTTCCCGACTCGATTCGAGGACCTGGCGGACGGCCATGACGCTGCTTGCCGGCACGAAGGTGCCGCCTGCCAAGGCCAGTTCGATCAGTTCCACGCAAACACGGATGCCGACGGTGGACGGGATATACCCGCGGGCGCCGCATTCGAGGGCCTTCAAGATCTGCGAAAGGTCGTCGGTGTCCGCCAAAACGATGATCGGAACCGATTTGAAGGCGGCGACCAGCTTGCGTATTTCGTCCTCGACGGTTTCGTCGCCGATGTTGCGGCCGCCGACATGGAGCAGTATAGCCGACAGCGGAGGATATTGATCCTTGACCCGCCGCCATTCCTCTATGGTGCCGACTGCGAGAACCTTGAGTCCGCGGGTGTGTGCGGCAATGCCCCGCGCAAAACATTCACGATCCAGTGCACGACTATCGATGATCGCGAGCGAGCGCTCGCTGTCCTTCGAGAGGTCTTCGCCAAGCAGACCCGGGGGGATCCCCTGGTCGAGCAGAGCTGCGGTCGAAGTGATAGGCGTGTGTCTTCCGTTTGTGCTGATTGCTGAATTCATGGCTTGCCCCCAATTCATTCAGACGAGTTGACCCGAGCCGCCAACTGACCTTTCGCAAGGATCGCCGACGACGTGGAAGTTGGATGGAGATATTCAGGAACGTTTTGAACCGGAATGCCCGATAGCCAATACCTCCTTTAGTGATGGCTGTGATGTCTCCGGCACCCATAACTATACATGGGAGTGTGTTTCGGGAATTAATCCATGTTAATTAACATAGTAAATTTTTTCTAGATAAACCTATCTACAATTTATGAATTAGTCATACCTTGTAGAATAAATAACTCAACAGAACTTTTGCCGTTATATTCAAATATATATTTATTCACGAAGCTGTGATCAGCGTATACTTATGTGATTTTCGAATAATGTAATTCGCGTACTTCTTTGTTCGGTAATCAACAGAAATAAAAAATGTATACCGGATCGAATTTTTTTGACGCGTACTTAAGTACGCTTTCGGCTGCAGAGATTTTCGGGAATGAAGTGGCAGCAGGAACGGCCGGTTCCTCCGGTTGATTCCTTAGCTTGAAAAAATATCTGTGGATTTCCAGAGGAGCAAATTGATTGGTCCAGTATCGCCCGCCGAATCAGGGCGAATCTGGTAGTCTTATCACGGGGGTAGAAGCTGCTTCCGCCTCTGGTTGTTGTCGTTTCCTTCCCCGGTTGCGTTCCCCACCATCCACGCATGCGGGGGAATGCTAGGAATCAATGCATTCGAAACCTTGCGCGAGGCTTTCGAAGTTGCCGCGCGCAGGTGCGTTTTCAGCAGATTGGTATGCGTTTGCCATGCGCATGGGGGATGGTCTCCAACTGCGCGTTCCTCGAATGGGGTAAGGGGCCTGCCTTCGGGCTTAAGCACCGGCTGCTCGTCCAAAAACGCCGGCGCAGCCGGTTTGATTGACCTACAAGGGCCGCCTCCGGCCACAATCGCGCATGCCGGATCATGCGCGCGATCTATGCGGCGGTGGAAAATTCATGCTTTCGTCGCTATTTCAGAGGCTGGCCCGAACGGGATGGGACTATGACGGCAAGGAATGCTCTGACCAAGAACCAGCTCTGCGTGCTCGAGAAGCTCGAGGCCGCCAGTGGCCCGCTCAGCGCCTATATGCTGCTCGACCAGTTGCGCGAGCGCGGATTTCGCGCACCCTTGCAGGTCTATCGGGCGCTGGACACGCTGATGAAGGAAGGCCTCGTCCACCGCCTGGAAAGCCTCAACGCCTTCGTTGCCTGCTGCGAGCCGCACGACCACAGCCATTCGATGACGGCCTTCGCCATTTGCGATCAGTGCGGACAGGTGGCGGAGTTTTCCGATCACGATATCGGCCATCAGCTCGATGATTGGGTGCGTTCCACCGGTTTTGCGCCGAAGAAGGCGGTGATCGAATTCCGCGGCACCTGCGCGAAATGTCGGGCGGAGGCGGCCTAGTCCGATCAGGGATAGCGTCTTCGCGCCGTAGCCTCGGTCGTATCGAGCAATTTTAAGCTGCGTTCCCGGCGCGGTAGTGGGCAACCAGGGCATTGGCATGCCCGTGGCCCATCCCATGCTCTGACTTGAGCATGGCGACCATCTCCATGTGCTTCATCTCCTTCACGCCGTCCAGAAGCGTCAGCCAGTGACTTATGGACTTGCCGTAGGTCTTTTTCGACAGAGGGAAAGTACGAAGCGGGGCCTATGACTTTTTTATCTTCCATCACGCCGGGGTTCTCCGGTTTAATGCGCCTCGTCCCAATTGTCGGCGGCGCGGGCGTCGACCTTGAGCGGCACGGACAGCGAAACGGCCGGCATCGCCGCGTTCTCCATCACGTCGCGCACCACGGGGATCGTCGCCTCGACTTCCGCCTCCGCCGTCTCGAAGATCAGTTCGTCGTGCACTTGCAGGAGCATGCGGGCCGACAGGCCAGCCCTGGCGAGTGCGTCGTCCATGCGCACCATGGCGCGGCGGATGATGTCGGCCGCCGTGCCCTGCAGGCGGGCGTTGATCGAGGCCCGCTCGTTGAAGGCGCGCACCGAGGGGTTGGGCGAGCGGATTTCGGGATAGTGGATGCGGCGGCCGAACACCGTCTCCACATAGCCGTTCTCGCGCGCATAGGTCTTGGTGGTGTCAATGTAATCGCGGATGCCGGGAAAGCGCTCGAAATACTTCTTTATATAGTCCGCCGCTTCTTCGCGCGGAATCGAAAGCTGGTTCGACAGGCCGAAGGCCGAGATGCCGTAGATGATGCCGAAATTGATCGCCTTGGCGCGCCGGCGCACTTCCGAGGGCATGCCCTCGACCGGCACGCCGAACATTTCCGAGGCGGTGATGGCATGGATGTCGGCGCCGTCGGCGAAGGCCTGCTTCAACTGCGGGATATCGGCGACATGGGCCAGCACGCGCAGCTCGATCTGGCTGTAGTCGGCCGAGATCAGCTTGTTGCCCTTTTCGGCGATGAAGGCCGTCCTGATCCGGCGGCCCTCCGCCGTGCGCACCGGGATGTTCTGCAGATTGGGGTCGGAGGAGGAAAGGCGCCCCGTCGTCGTGGCGGCAAGGGCGTAGGAGGTGTGCACGCGCTGCGTCTGAGGATGGATGAAGCCGGGGAGGGCGTCGGTGTAGGTGGATTTCAGCTTGGTCAGCTGGCGCCAGTCCACGATCTTGCGGGGCAGTTCATGGCCTTCGGCGGCCAAATCCTCCAGCACCTGGGCAGAGGTGGACCATTGCCCGGTCTTGGTCTTGGAACCGCCCGGCAGGCCCATGCGGCCGAACAATATGTCACCGAGCTGCTTGGGCGAGCCGATGGTGAATCTTTCCCCGGCGAGCCGGTAGATCTCGTCCTCCAGCCTGGCCGCGCCTTGCGCCAGTTCGCCCGACAGCCGCGACAGGATCTGCCGGTCCACCGAAATGCCGCGCTGCTCCATCTTCGCCAGCACCGGCACCAGCGGCCGCTCCAGCCGCTCATAGACCGAAACCAGCCCCTTGGCGGCAAGCCGCGGCTTCAGCACCCGCCAGAGCCTGAGCGTGACGTCGGCATCCTCGGCGGCGTAGCAGGTCGCCTTGTCGAGCGGCACCTGATGGAAGCCGATGAAGCCCTTGCCCGAACCGGCGACCTCCTTGAAGGCGATCGGCTTGTGGCCGAGCCATTTCTCCGAGAGCGCGTCCATGCCGTGGCCGCCGGAAGTGCCCGCGTCCAGCACATAGGAGATCAGCATGGTATCGTCATAGGGTGCGACGTCGATGCCGTGCCTGTGCATGACGACGAGATCGTATTTCAGGTTCTGCGCGATCTTGAGGACGGATCCGTCCTCCAGCAACGGCTTCAGCGCCGCCAAGGCGTTGCGGATCGGAATCTGGTTTTCGACCAGCCCGCCGCCGAGCAGGTCGTCGTTGCCGTTTCTGTGGCCCAGCGGAACATAGGCCGCGTGCCCGGGCCGCGTCGCGATGGAAATGCCGCACAGTTCCGCCTGCATGGGGTCGAGCGAAGTCGTCTCCGTGTCGAAGGCGACGAGCCCGGCCTCGCGGGCCTCGGCGATCCATGCCTCCAGCGTGGGCAGGTCGCGGATGCAATGATAGGCATTCACGTCGATCCTGTCGGCCACCGCCGCCTCGGCGCGCAGGGCCGAGAGCAGGGAGGGCGAGGGGCCTTCCTCCTTGGCGGCCGGGCCCATCGCGGCCGCCTCGTCCTCGGCGGCAGGCGCGGCTTCGGCTTCGCCCGCGCCGATATCCGGTCCATGCGCGGTGTCGCCGCGCTCCACCGCCACCGTGGCGGCCTCGATGTCGGCGGGCTCGGCGCCGGTGGCGTCGGCCACGCGCCGCGTCAGGGACGAGAACTCCATCGCTTTCAGGAAAGAAATCAGCCTCGGGCCATCCGACGGCTGCAACACGAGGTCTTCAAGCGTCTCGGCGACGGCGACGTCATTCCTCAGCGTCACCAGTTCGCGCGAGATGCGCGCCTTGTCGGCATTGTCGATGATCGACTGCCGGCGCTTCTCCTGCTTGATCTCGCCGGCGCGCTCCAGCAGCGCGTCCAGCGTGCCGAACTGCTCCAGCAATTGCGCGGCCGTCTTGGGGCCGATGCCCGGCACGCCCGGCACGTTGTCGATGGAATCGCCGGTCAGCGCCTGCAATTCGATCATCTTTTCGGGCGGCACGCCCCATTTCTCGATGACTTCGGGGATGCCGATCTGGCGATCCTTCATCGGGTCGTACATGCCCACGGTCGGGCCGACGAGCTGCATCAGGTCCTTGTCGGAGGAGATGATGGTGGTGTCGCCCCCCGCCTCGCAGGCCAGCCGGCAATAGGTGGCGATCAGGTCGTCGGCCTCGAAACCTTCCATCTCGATGCAGGGCAGGCCGAAGGCGCGCGTCGCCTGGCGGATCAGCCCGAATTGCGGGATCAGGTCTTCGGGCGGCGCGGAACGGTTGGCCTTGTATTCGGGGTAGAGGTCGTTGCGGAACGTCTTGGACGAATAATCGAAGATGACGGCGAAATGGGTCGGTGTGATGCCGACATCGGTGTTGCGGGCCTCGCGCAGCAGCTTCCAAAGCATGTTGCAGAAACCCGAGACGGCGCCCACCGGCAGGCCGTCGGATTTGCGCGTGAGCGGCGGCAGCGCGTGGTAGGCGCGAAAGATGTAGCCGGAGCCGTCGACGAGAAAGAGATGATCGCCTTTTTTCATGGCTGGTAGCCGTAACGTGGGGGGCGGGAGCTGTCCATGGGCAAAGCCGAAGCTGCCGCAAGACCCTGACAATATAGGACTTTCCGGGGATCGATCCGGCTGTCCGGCCTGTGGTATGCGGCCGCGCTGGCCCACCCCGAATCGGGGGAGCCTCGTTATCACGGCCATGTTACAAAGATGTAATGTTCGTGCCCTTGAATCGCCATGTTCACCGACACAAATAACGGTCATCGGCAGTTTTTGCCGAAGTCCGGAGCAAGGCCCGTCCCCCGCCTATACCGGACACTGCGGCAGCCTTATCCCCCTCTCCGGGCTGCCGCATCGTTTCGAGTAACGCCGCCGTGGTTCCCCCTCCGCCACGGCGGCATTTTTTTGTCCCGGTTGCGACGCGCCATGCGCAACAAGCACCTTCCCGTTTTACCGTGCCGCTATTACGGTTGTCGCGCAGAATCGAAAGGCAATCCAGCATGTCCGCGCTTTCTCCCGTCCTAGATCGTCTCGACAAGGGGCTCGACCAGAGCCTCGAACGCCTGTTCGAACTGCTGCGCATCAGGTCCATTTCGACCGACCCCGATTTCGCCGCCGATTGCCGCAAGGCGGCCGAATGGCTGGTGGCCGATCTGAAGACGATCGGTTTCGACGCCTCGCTGCGCGCCACGCCCGGCCATCCCATGGTGGTGGCCCATCACGACGGCCCCGAAGGCAGCCCGCATCTCCTGTTCTACGGCCACTACGACGTGCAGCCGGTCGATCCGCTCGATCTGTGGGAGAGCGACCCCTTCACGCCGTCGATCCGGGAGATCGAGCCCGGCCGCAAGGTCATCACCGGGCGCGGCTCCTCCGACGACAAGGGCCAGTTGATGACCTTCGTGGAGGCTTGCCGGGCCTGGAAGGCCGAGCACGGTTCCCTGCCCTGCAGGATCACGCTCCTGTTCGAGGGCGAGGAGGAGTCCGGCTCGCCCTCGCTCAAGCCCTTCCTCGAGGCCAACGCCGAGGAGCTGAAGGCCGACTTCGCGCTGGTGTGCGACACCGACATGTGGAACCGCACCACGCCCTCCATCTGCACGTCGCTGCGCGGCCTGGTGGGCGAGGAGATCACGGTCAAGGCCGCCAGCCGCGACCTGCATTCGGGCATGTATGGCGGCCCGGCCGCCAATCCGATCCGCATCCTGGCGAAGATATTGGCCGATATCCACGACGCGGACGGCCGCGTCACCATTCCCGGCTTCTATGACGGCGTGGAAGAGACGCCCTCGCAGGTGCTGAAGTCGTGGGAGGCGCTGGGCGAGACGGCCGAGGGTTTCCTCGGCCCTATCGGACTGTCGCAGCCGGCCGGCGAGAAGGGACGCTCGGTGCTGGAGATGATCTGGGCGCGGCCGACGGCCGAGTTCAACGGCATTTCCGGCGGCTACACCGGAAAGGGCTTCAAGACGGTGATCGCCGCTGAAGCCTATGCTAAGGTTTCGTTCCGGCTCGTGCAAAAGCAGGACCCAAAGAAGATCCGCGCGGCCTTCCGCCAGTTCGCCGCCGAGCGCGTGCCGGCCGACTGCAAGATAGAATTCCACCCGCATGGCGGCTCGCCGGCCATCCAGCTGTCCTACGACTCGCCCTTTCTGACCGAGGCGAAGCAGGCGCTGACCGACGAATGGAACCAGCCCGCCGCCATGGTGGGCAGCGGGGGGTCCATTCCCATCGTCGGCGATTTCCGCACTTACCTCGGCATGGAATCGCTGCTCGTCGGCTTCGCCCTGTCGGATGACCGTATCCATTCCCCCAACGAGAAATACGACCTCAATTCCTTCGCCAAGGGGCAGCGCTCCTGGGCGCGGATCCTCGCCGCGCTGAGCGCGAAGGGCTGAAAGACATCATGAGCAACGCCAAGATCCGTTTCCACAAGGGCGACCTGCCCGATCTCTCCCACTACAATGTCGATGCGGTCGCCATCGACACCGAGACCCTGGGGCTCAATCCGCACCGCGACCGGCTGTGCGTGGTGCAGATCTCGCCCGGCGACGGAACCGCCGACGTGATCCAGATCGCGCACGGTCAAAGGCGAGCGCCGAACCTGGTGGCGCTGCTGCGCAACCGCAAGGTGACAAAACTGTTCCATTACGGCCGCTTCGACATCGCCGTGCTCTACCACACCTTCGGGGTCATGGCGGAGCCCGTGTTCTGCACCAAGATCGCCTCGCGGCTGACGCGCACCTATACCGACCGGCACGGCTTGAAGGACATCTGCAACGAACTGCTCGGCGTGACCATCTCCAAGCAGCAGCAGTCGTCCGACTGGGCGGCCGAGACGCTGACGCCGGAGCAGCTCGAATACGCCGCGTCCGACGTTCTCTACCTGCACCGGCTGCGCGACGTGCTGGCCGGACGGCTGGCGCGCGAGGGGCGCGCACGCGAAGCGGAAGCCTGCTTCCGCTTCCTGCCGACGCGCGCCAGGCTCGACCTGATGGGCTGGCCGGAAGAGGATATCTTCGCCCATAGCTGACCGGGCCGAAGCTGCCGACACGGCGGTCAGCGAGGCGGGAACCGGAGAGGTGCGCCGGCGTTATGCTGGCGCACGTCAAACGAGGGGAACGACATGTCCGACCGCCAGCCCATTTCCACCGCGCCGAAGGACGGCAGCAAGGTCACCGTCTACTGGACCGACGGCGACGGGGTGATGAACGAGTCGCTCGCGCGCTGGGACGACGGCGCGTGGTGGGCCTATACGGATTCCAGCACCCAGAAGAAAATCACGCCGACGAGCTGGCGTCCAGCCTCGCGAGACGACGACGAGTGAGGATGGGCGCGGCCGTGTCGCCCCCGATCCTGGCCTGTTGCTGGAATTCGTCGGAAAACCGCTTCGTGAAGCGCGTTGATCTTTCCGCTTCGCTCCAGCGCCTCAGGGGCTTGTTTTTGCGCGTGCCTTGATCCCGAAACCGGTTTCCACTTTCGGGAGACATGCTTTAGCTTGGCACCTGTTGCAACCCTTGGTCGATTCGGGGCCGATGCTCCCGTGTCGGCTGTCTGCGGAGGACATCCATGGGAATTGAAAGCCTGATCATCTTTCTCATCGTCGGCGCCGTTGCCGGCTGGATTGCGGGTCTCGTCGTAAAAGGATACGGCTTCGGCCTTCTCGGCAATATTGTCGTAGGTATCGTCGGCGCGCTGATTGCGGGCTGGTTGTTCCCGACGCTGGGCATCAGCCTCGGAACCGGCATATTGGCGGCCATCATCCATTCCGCCATCGGCGCCATCATTCTTCTGGTGCTGATACGACTGGTGAAATCCGCCTGACGCAGCAAATCGAGGAGCGCGCCATGAACCGCAATACGCTGTACCTTGTCATCGGCGCGCTCGTCGTCGTCGTTCTCGGACTTGGGATCTATGTCTACAAGGAAGAGACCAAGCCGCAAGGCGTCGAACTGAAGATCGACGACAAGGGCATCTCGATCCAGCAGAATTGAATTTTCTCGGCGCAAACGCTGCCGTCCGGCGCCCAGCCGGCGATGTTCCGTGAGGCGGAACGCCTGCTTCCGTCAGCTCGCCAGCCGCCGGATCGCCGCATGGCGCTCGGCGATGAGCGGCGTCGGGCCGTCGTCGACCAGCAAACCGGTAATGCGCGCGAAGCCCGCGAAGGATTTCCGCGCCTCCTCGGCGCTCATCTGCGCTGCCATGGCGGCGGCGCAGCAATTCAAGGCGCAACGATAGACCGGTCCGCGGCGCCCGACCGGCCATTCGCGCAGGAAGACCATGGCGTCCGCGACGTTGTCGATTTCCTCCACGGGATGCCCGGGGCCACGAGACAGTCGCACCGCCGAAAGGAACTGCAGCCGATTCATGAACGACCTCCCCAGAAGTCCTTATTGCTGTGGGTAACCTTATCTAACGCATAAGCATAATCCAGGTTCCCCGATTCACGAAATAAATCGGCCCGCCACGAGGGGGTTTCGTGACGGGCCATGCGAGGGCACGGAGGGACATGCCCAACGGTCCCGATGGGTGGAACCGCCGCCATAACGCCGGCCTCGCCAACGGGTTCCTTTCCGGCGAAATTTGATCGGGCTGCGCCCGCCTCTAGGCAATTTCGAACCATGACCAACGCAGGCAGGGTGAAGAAGACATGGCCGCGCCGATAGCCGGGTCTCGTTGCCGGGGAGGCGGCGGGGCAGGGCGTTCACCGATTGATGTCGTCTCGTAAAACGGTCTGATCGATCCGTGTGTTTCCCGCTGTTGACCCTGTGACCATGTCTTGGCAAAGCTGAAGGATGGAGCGCCGTCCGACCGCCATGCCACATCGTTCGTCCGCTGCACCGAACACGGCATACCAGGGCGGGCTCACGCGTCCTCCTTCCGGCGACCGGATCGGCATTTTCCGCACCGTCGGCCGCGCTTTCGCGTGTGGCCGATAGAGATGCGCGCAACCGCTTGCGGCCACACGCGCCGCGCCGGCATCCGGGCAGCGCATCGCCGCCAGCCGGCCCAAAAGCTCCATCGGCGTACCGCTTTACCGGTTCCGGACGTGGTGAAATGCGCAATCTCGTGATCTCGTTCAACATAGTTTCGGTCGTTGCCATCTTGGTGATCTTGCCGTTCACCTTCTATGTCGGCGTGTGGGGATTGCTCGGCCCGGCTTATGGCCGGCCGCAGGACGCGGCTTTCGGGCTGCTGATCATGGCGGCGCCGATCCTCGTCACCATATTGTGCGTCTACCTGTCCTTGCGCGCCATGCGTCGCGGCTCGCCCTCCGCGCTCATCATATCGCTGCTCCCGCTCGGCGTGGCGGTTTTCGGCTTCGCGGCCCTCGTCTCGTTCATGAACTGATGTCTTAGGCGATTGTCCGTGATTCCGGCGGCGTGGCGGTGCGCTTGCTTAACCCGCCCTTAAATCGCCGCATCTAATGTCCAGTCGGGACGCCATTGGCATCGGGACGGCAACACAGCATATGGCGAGCCGCAACAGGGACAAACGCATCGAGCCCAGCTTCGAGGGACCGGCGGGCGCGGACTCCTCGGACAGCTTCTCGGTGCGGGAAGAGGATCGCGTCGTGCCCGCCAACCGCAAGGCTCCCGCAAAGCGCAAATCCGCCAAGGCCAAATCGAAGGGCGGCCGCGGCCGTCGTGCGCGCAGGCGCGGCCTGCTCGGTCTGCTGACGCGCGGCGTCTACTGGTGTTTCGTGCTGGCCATCTGGGGCGGCATCGCCGCCGCCGGCGTCGTCGTCTATTACGGCGCCAAGATGCCGGCGGCCACGACCTGGTCCATTCCCGACCGCGCCCCCAACATCAAGATCGTCTCGGTGGACGGCCATCTCATCGCCAATCGCGGCATGAGCGGCGGCGAGGCCGTCAGCCTCAAGCAGATGTCGCCCTATATTCCGGAAGCGGTCGTGGCCATCGAGGACCGGCGCTTCTATTCGCATTTCGGCGTTGACCCGATCGGCCTGGCGCGCGCCATGGTCACCAACCTACTTGGCGGCCATTTCAGCCAGGGCGGCTCGACGCTGACCCAGCAGCTGGCCAAGAACCTGTTCCTGACGCCGGACCGCACGCTGGAACGCAAGGTGCAGGAGGTTCTTCTGGCGCTTTGGCTGGAGCACAAGCACACCAAGGACCAGATCCTCGAAATGTACCTCAACCGGGTCTATTTCGGCTCCGGCGCCTATGGCGTGGAGGCGGCCTCGCGGCGCTATTTCGGCAAGAGTGCGCGCGACGTCTCCCTGTCCGAGGCGGCGCTGCTGGCGGGCCTGCTCAAGGCGCCGTCGCGACTGTCGCCGGCGCGCGATCCCAAGGCCGCGGAGGAGCGCTCGCAACTGGTGCTGGCCGCCATGCGCGACGAGGGCGTGATCAGCGGCAAGGAAATGTCCAGCGCACTGAGCGCCCCGGCAACGCGCGCGCCTTCCTACTGGACGGGCTCCGAAAACTATGTCGCGGACACGGTAATGGAGGAATTGCCGGACCTGATCGGCGACGTGCGCGGCGACATCATCGTCGACACCACCGTCGATCTGGACCTGCAGAAGCTCGCCGAGAAATCAATCCGGCAGCTTATCGACCAGAACGGCAAGAAGCTCAATGTCAGCCAGGGCGCGCTGGTTTCCATCGACAATTCGGGCGCGGTGCGGGCCATGGTCGGCGGCTACGACTACGCCACCAGCCAGTTCGACCGCGCCTCCGAAGCGCGGCGCCAGCCGGGCTCGGCCTTCAAGCCCTTCGTCTATATGGCGGCCATGGAAGCCGGCCGCACGCCCGACAGCGTGCGCAACGACGCGCCGGTCAAGATCGGAAACTGGACGCCGACTAATTTCGGCGGGAAATATTACGGCAAGGTCACGCTGGCGACGGCGCTGGCAAAATCGCTGAATTCGGTGGCGGCGCAACTCACCATGGAAGTCGGGCCAGGCACAGTGGTGGAGGTCGCGCACCGCATGGGCATCGAGTCGCCGCTGCAGGCCAACACCTCCATCGCGCTCGGCACGTCGGAGGTGACGCCGCTGGAGCTGACATCGGCCTATGTGCCGTTCGCCAATGGCGGCTATCGGCCGCAAGTGCATTTCATCCGCCGCATCACCACCGCCGACGGCAAGCTGCTCTATTCCTACGACGGCGGCAGCGCGCCGCGCGTGGTCAGCACCCAGGTCGTCGGCATGATGAACTCGATGATGGCCGGTACGGTCGAAACCGGCGGCACGGCCAAGAAGGCGGCGTTCGGCTGGCCTTCCGCCGGCAAGACCGGCACCAGCCAGAACTCGCGCGACGCCTGGTTCGTCGGCTATACGGCCAATCTCACCACCGGCGTCTGGTTCGGCAATGACGACGGCTCGCCGATGAAAAAGGTCACCGGCGGCGCCCTGCCGGCGCAGGCCTGGCACGAATTCATGCTGGCCGCCCATGAAGGCGTGCCGGTGGCGCCGCTGCCGGGCACGTGGAAGTCCACGCCTTCCAACAACATCGTGCCGGACGAGATTCCCCCCGTCGACGTTCCTTCCGCCGGTGCTTCTCCGGCGCCTTCCGCGCCCGCTACCGCCACGGCGCCCGACCCTGCCGCGCCCGTGCCGCCGCGGGCCGTCGGCGCCGACCAGACGGTCGATGCCGACGGCTTCGGCATGCCGAGCGACCGCGGCACCACGGGCGGCATCAATCATCCGGTGCCGCCGGGCGACATCGGCGGCCCGCTGAAGAAGCGCACCACCTCCATCCTCGACATATTGAGCGGCGGCTGAGGTTGCGGCCGGGTCAGCCGGCCGTACAGAACAAATCGAAATGCGGCCAGCGATCCAGATCGCCGGCTTTCAATTTCTCTCCCTTCAGGGCGACATAAGGTTCTGCAGTTCCAATTCGAAGGACAGGACGCGATAGCCATATGTCCTGGGCCGCCCCCGCAAACCGAGTGCGACGATGGCTGCGATATTCAAGAGCCTTTGGCGGGCCAGCGTCCGGCAATCCACTTTCCCCAGAAGCTCGGCGGGTCCAGTTTCCCATTTGCCGGATGCGGTGATACGCTGCCATCGAGGGATAACCGAAGCTCAGCCTCGAAACCCCGCACGCGCAACGCGGCCGTGCCGGGCAGGCGACATCCGACCTCCCGCGCATGGCCGGCCATGCATTGGGGAGAGCAGGATGGGCTTCGCCGTATATCTTCTGGCGCTGGCGACCTTCGCCACAGGAACCGCTGAAAACATCGTCATCGGCATTCTGCCGGACGTCGCCGCCGGCCTCGGCGTGCCGGTGGCTCTGGCCGGACAATTGACGGCCGTTTTCTCCATCACCTTCGCGCTGACCGCGCCGTTGGCACTGATGCTGACCAGGCACATGCGGCGCAAGCACATGCTTGCGGCGGCGCTTGTGCTGTTCATCGCCAGCAATTTTCTGGCGGCAGCCAGCCAGCACTTCTGGGTGCTGTTCGCCGCGCGCGTCGGCATGGCCGCCGCCAGCGCGACCGCCTGCCTGGTCGCCACGATGCTGGCGACGGAAGCGGTCAGCCCCGATATGCGCGGGCGGGCGATCGGCGTCATCTTCATGGGCGTGAGCGGCTCGCTCGTGCTCGGCGTGCCGGTGGGCATGGTGATCTGCGACCTGTTCGGCTGGCGAAGCGTGTTCGTCGCGCTGGCGCTGCTGGCCGGCTTCGTGCTCGCGGTCTGCCATTTCGTCGTGCCGTCAGCGGATGCGCGTTCGCCGGCCGAAAGCGGCTATGCACGGCATCTGTCGGCACTGCCGCTCGTCTGCGCGCAGCTTGTGTCGATCCTGATGATCGGCGGCCATTTCGTGCTGTTCGCATATCTGGCGCCCTATATTGCCGGCGTGGTCGGCGTCGAGGGCAGGGGTCTCGTCCTGGCTTTCGTCGCCTTCGGCGTCGCGGGCGTTTCAGGCGGCTATCTCGGCGGACTTCTGTCCGACCGGCTCGGGCCGCGCGCGGCGCTGCTTCTCACGCCGCTGGCCTATCTCGCCGCGCTGCTGGCGATCCCGGCTGTCGCCGGTGCCGGCATCCTCTTCTTCGCGGTGATGATGGCGTGGGCGTGCATAAGCTGGATGATCTCGCCGGTGGTGCAGAACTTCCTCATGGCGACGGACCCGCAGACGGCCGCGGCCGGCGTCAGTTTGAACCTCTCGGCCATGCATGTCGGCGTCGGGCTGGGCACGGCGGCCGGCGGCGCGCTGCTCGGGCCGTTGCCGCTGCAGGCGCTGCCCTGGGCCGGATCGATGCTGGCCGCGCTGGCTGTGGTGTCGGCCGCCATGGCCTTCCGCGGAACGGGGAAGGGTAGCGCAGAAAGCGTCGATGCCATGCGGGACGCGCCGGTGGAATTGCAGTAGGGTGCCGTGGCCGGGACATAGTGCCACGGCACTCGCCAGCGCCCCGGCGTTCGGCTACATGTGCCGCCGGAGGCCGAAACCATGGCGCAGACGGATTCAAGAAAAACCATCGTCCTGACGGGCGCGAGCCGCGGCATCGGCCATGCCACCGTCAAGCGCTTCTCGCGCGAGGGCTGGCGCGTCATCACCTGCTCGCGACAGGCCTTCACGCAGGATTGTCCCTGGCCGGCCGGTCCGGAAGACCATATCCAGGTCGACCTTGCCGATCCGGAGGACGTCGGCATCGCCGTTTCCGAAATCCGCCATCGGCTGGAGGCGCATGGCGGACAGCTTCACGCGCTGGTCAACAATGCCGGCATCTCGCCGAAGCTCGACGACGGCAGCCGCATGAATTCCATCGACACGCCCATGCATGTATGGCGCGACGTGTTCCAGGTGAACTTCTTCGCGCCCATCATGCTGGCGCGGGGGCTGTTCAAGGAACTGGCGGCGGCCAAGGGCGCCATCGTCAACGTCACGTCGATTGCCGGTACACGCGTCCATCCCTTCGCCGGCACCGCCTACGCTACGTCGAAGGCGGCGCTGGGTTCGCTGACGCGCGAAATGGCGCATGATTTCGGGCCGCACGGCATCCGCGTCAACGCCATCGCACCGGGCGAGATCGACACCGCGATCCTGTCGCCCGGCACGGAGAAGATCGTGCAGACCATCCCGCTGCGGCGGCTCGGCACGACCGCGGAAGTGGCCGACATCATCTTCTTCCTGTGCTCGGACCAGGCCGCCTACGTGGCTGGATCGGAAATCCACATCAACGGCGGCCAGCACGTCTGAAAGCATGCCGCCCGAAAGCGGAAGCAGCTTCAATACAAGGCGCGTCATCTCATGCGGCGCGGATCTGATACGACCTGTGCCGAAGAGCTTCAGGCGCGCAGTATCTCCCCGATGTCCCAGACCGGGCGGTTGGTCAGCGTCTTGGCGATCTCGGCCCTGATCCTGTCCGCCACTTCCTTGTGCAGTTTCTTGCGCATCTCGCCCAGAACCTGAGGCGGCGCCACCAGCACCAGTTCGTCGAAGGCGCCGCGATGGGCGTTCTTGTAGAGCCGCTCCGCCACCTCGTCGGCGAAGCGCTCCTTGCCCAGCCTGTGCCAGTCGGTTTCGCCGAATGCGCTCTTGTGCGCGGTCGGGCCGTCGCTGTAGCGGCCGGGCCGCTCGGCGCCCTGCTGGCGCGTGGGCGGGTTCTCCTGCTCCATTTCCTGCACCACGCGGAAGTCGGGATGTTGCACGTCGCCGTGATTTTCGAGGAACAGCGCCTTCTCGCCATCGGCCACGACCACCCACAGCCCGTGTTTCAGCATGATGAGGTCGTTCATGGCCTGCTCCTTTCCGTCAGCAAATCAAGCGCGCGCGAACGGGTTCGCACGCCCGCCTGAAAAACGCCCGCGGACAGCGGACGTTCCAAGCTTCCTGAACCAAAGCCAGTCGTCGTGACGTCGGTGCCGCGCAAAGATACGGGAGAGCACCTGCTGCGGTTTAATATACTAAATCTATAGACTTTTAGAAAGTTGTGCCTGCCCGACCCGCCGAAATGCAGGCGTGACGACCACCGATCCCCGGCTTTTTGCACATCCGATCCGGGTGCGGGGCAAAAGTGGAATGATTTTCTCTCCGCCTTCGCGCTTTCGCAAAAGCGATTGCCTGCCATGAAAGGCCGCGCGAGTGCGTTTCTTCTGGTTTTTTGCGCCTGCGAATAGAAATGCCTGTCCACTCAGGATTTTGCCGCAATGCCGCATGCCGCGCACAAGCTCAACGCTTTTCCCATCTTCCTTCGGGTCGAGGGGCAGGTCGTGGCCATCGTCGGCGATGGCGAGGAGGCTCTTGCCAAGGCACGGCTGATCGGCCAGTCGGCTGCCGCGCTGCGCATCGTCGCGGCGGCGCCCGCGCCCGCGCTGGCGGCCTTCATCACCGAACATGGCGCCGACCATGTCCAGGCCGGCTACGCGCGCGAGCATATAGAAGGCGCTGCGATGGTGTTCGCCGCTTCGGGCGATGCCGCGCTCGATGCCCGCGTGTCGGAAGATGCGCGGCAACTGGGCATTCCCGTCAACGCCGTGGACCGGCCGGAACTGTGCGACTTCTTCACGCCGGCGCTGGTCAACCGCGCGCCCGTGGCCGTCGCCATCGGCACAGAGGGTGCGGGGCCGGTGCTGGCCCAGATGATCCGCGCCCGCATCGACCGCATGCTCGCGCCTTCGCTCGGGCCGCTGGCCGCGCTCGCGGCTTCCTTCCGCGACGCCGCGGAGAAGCTGCTGCCCAGGGGCGTCGCCCGTCGCCGCTTCTGGGGCGAGTTCTTCGCCGGCGCCCCGGCGCGAGCCATGGAAACGGGAAATGTTTCGCTGGCGCATGACGCGGCCGCGAAGCTGCTTGCCGCGAATGCCCCGGTTCGCGGCCATATCGCGCTCGTCGGTGCCGGGCCGGGCGCGGAAGACCTGCTTACGCTGCGCGCGCAGCGCCTGCTGATGGAAGCCGACGCCATCGTCCATGACGCGCTGGTGCCGGAGGCGGTCGTCGCCATGGGCCGCCGCGATGCGGAGCGCTTTCCCGTCGGCAAGCGCAAGGGCTGCCACTCCAAAAGCCAAGACGAGATCAACGCCTTGCTGGTGCGCCTCGGCCGCGAAGGCCGCCGCGTGGTGCGGCTGAAGGGCGGCGACCCGCTGGTGTTCGGCCGCGCTGGTGAGGAAATGGCCGCGTTGCGTGAAGCCGGCATCTCCTACGAGGTCGTACCGGGCGTCACCGCCGCCTTTGCCGCCGCGGCCGATTTCGAACTGCCGCTGACGCTGCGCGGCGTCACCTCGTCGCTGGTCTTCACCACCGGCCACGACCTCAAGGGCGGCTCGCTGCCGGATTGGGCGAGGCTCGCCATCTCCGGCGCGACGGTGGCCGTCTATATGGGCCGTTCGGTGGCTGCCGATGTCGCCGGCCGGCTGATCGATGCGGGCCTGTCGCCCGACACGGCCGTGGCGATCGTCGAGAACGCCAGCCTGGCAGGCCGCCGCCGCTTCCACGGCACGCTGGCCGACCTGCCTTCCCTGGCCGGCCGCGACGACCTTTCCGGTCCGGTCATGACCATCATCGGCGACGCCGTCGCCGGCGCCAATTTCGACCGTTCCGAGCCGCTCGCGGCCCATCGTCATCAAGGCGCGGCACGCGCCGCAGAAGGAGTGCTTTCATGAAGATCCTGACCGCCAATCGTCTCTGCGACGGCGAGGCCGTGTGGTACTCCCACGGCCGCTGGGCGGAAGTCATCGACAATGCCGATCTCGCCTCCGACAAGGAGACCGAGGCAAGGCTGGAGGCGATCGGCGCAGCCAGCCTCGCCGCCAACGAAGTTATCGACGTCGCCCTCATCGACGTGGCGCTGGTGGACGGCGCCATCGAGCCGCTGCGGCTGCGCGAGAAGATCCGTGCCTCGGGTCCCAGCAATCGCAACGATCTCGGCAAGCAGGCGCGTCCGGAAGCAGCAAGGGCGGCCTGAAGGCAGAACGCGCCAAGGCGCACGGGAAGGCAAAGACATGTACCGCTACGACGAGTTCGACCACGAATTTGTGAAGGCCCGCGTCGCCCAGTTCACCGACCAGGTGGAACGCAGGCTGGCCGGCGAGATCACGGAGGACCAGTTCCGGCCGCTGCGGCTCATGAACGGCGTCTACCTCCAGCTCCACGCCTACATGCTGCGCATCGCCGTCCCCTACGGCACGCTGAACTCGCGGCAGTTGCGCATGCTTGCCCATATCGCGCGCAAATACGACAAGGGCTACGGCCATTTCACCACGCGCCAGAACATCCAGTTCAACTGGCCGGCGCTGTCCGACATTCCGGCGATCCTGGCCGATCTGGCCAGCGTCGAGATGCACGCCATCCAGACCAGCGGCAATTGCATCCGCAACGTCACGGCCGACCATTTCGCCGGCGCGGCCGCCGACGAGGTAGCCGATCCGCGTCCCTATGCCGAAATCCTGCGGCAATGGTCGTCGGTGCATCCCGAATTCTCCTACCTGCCGCGCAAGTTCAAGATCGCGGTGACGGGGGCCGAGCGCGACCGCGCCGCCATCCAGACCCATGACATCGGCCTGCACCTGAAAAAGAACGAGAAGGGAGAGCTTGGCTTCGCCGTCTATGTCGGCGGCGGGCAGGGGCGTACGCCGCTGGTGGCCAAGAAGATCCGCGACTTCCTGCCGGAAGAACAGTTGCTCGCCTACTGCACGGCGATCCTGCGCGTCTACAACCTGCATGGCCGCCGCGACAACAAGTACAAGGCCCGCATCAAGATCCTGGTGCACGAGACCGGCCTGGAGGAATTCGCGCGTCAGGTGGAAGCCGAGTGGCAGGCGCTGAAGGACGGCGAGCTGAAGCTGCCGGAAGCCGACATCAAGGCCATCGACGCCTATTTCGCGCCCCCGGCACTGTCCGACCGGCCGGAAGGGGACGAGGCGGTGAAGGTGGCAAGGCTCGATTCGCGCAGCTTCGGCGAATGGCTGAACCAGAACGTCACCACGCACCGCCACCCCGACTATGCCGCTGTGACGATTTCGCTGAAGGCCATCGGCGAAGCGCCGGGCGATGCCAGCGCCGAGCAGATGGACGTGGTGGCCGACCTCGCCGAACGCTACGCCTTTGACGAGTTGCGCGTCAGCCACGAGCAGAACCTGATCCTGCCGCATGTGGCGCGCGCCGATCTCAAGGCGATCTACGACGTGTTGGCGCAGAACGGGCTGGCGACGGCCAATTCCGACCTCATCACCGACATCATCGCCTGCCCCGGCCTCGATTATTGCGCGCTGGCCAATGCCCGCTCGATCCCGGTGGCGCAGGCGATCTCGCGCCGCTTCGCCGATCTGGAACGGCAGCTCGACATCGGCGAGCTGAAGCTCAAGATCTCGGGCTGCATCAATGCCTGCGGCCATCACCATGTCGGCCATATCGGCATTCTCGGCGTGGAGAAGAAGGGCTCGGAACTTTACCAGGTGACGCTGGGCGGCTCCGCCGACGAGAACACCTCGGTCGGCGAGATCGTCGGCCGCGGCTTCGGGCCGGACGAGATCACTGACGCCATCGAGACGATCGTGGAGACCTATCTGGCCATCAGGCTCGACCGCAACGAGCGTTTCATAGACGCCTACCGCCGCGTCGGCGCGAAGCCGTTCAAGGAGGCGCTCTATGCTGACGAAGCCAAGGCCGCTTGAGGACACGCGGCCGGTCGAGGCCGGCATCGAGGCGCGGGCGGCCGGGCTGGACGCGCTTTACGGGCATCTTGCGCCGCAACAGGTGATCGAGCGCGCCGCGACCGAGCTGTTTTCCGGGGCGATTGCGGCGGTCTCCTCGTTCGGGGCCGATTCGGCGGTGCTGCTGCACATGATCGCCGAGGTGGACAAGCGCCTGCCGGTGGTCTTCCTGGACACCGGCAAGCATTTCGAGGAAACGCTGCATTATCGCGATGCGCTCGCGGCCGATTTCGGCCTGACCGACATCCGGATCGTCGAACCGGACAGGACGGCGCTGGCCAGCGTCGATCCGGCCGGCAAGCTGCACCAGACCGACACGGACGGCTGCTGCCATGTGCGCAAGGTCGAGCCGATGGCGCGGGGCGTCGCGCCCTTCCAGGCGTGGTTCACCGGGCGCAAGCGCTTCCAGGCGGCCACCCGCGCGGCGCTGCCCGTGTTCGAGGCGGTCGGGCCGCGTATCCGCATCAACCCGCTGGCGCGCTGGACCACGGCCGACCTTGCCGACTACATGCGCGCACATGCGCTGCGGGAAAACCCGCTGGTGGCCTATGGCTACCTCTCCATCGGCTGCTTTCCCTGCACGCAGCCGGTGAAACCCGGCGAGGACGCGCGCAGCGGCCGCTGGGCCGGCAAGGCCAAGACCGAATGCGGCATCCACCTTTCGGGGCTGGAACGGTCGCTGACGGATGCCTCGCTGTAACCGATCTTCACTGGAAACCGACGCGATAATAAGCCATATGCTTGCCCTCATGACCGAGACAAAGCCCGAAGCCGCCGCCGTGCCCGCACAGCGCCTGTGGACCCGCGAAGGATTCCGCGAGGACGAATGGACCCATGCCGAAAGCGCCGAGGCGCTGGCCGGCAATGGCCGCTTCATCCTGCCGCTGAAGGCGTTCCTCGAAATCGATCCGGCCGAGCGCAAGCTGGCGCGGGACCGGATCGGCGTCGTGCTGCAACCCGGCGAACCGCTCGATGCCATCGCAGGCCTGCTCGGCGAATTGGCGCTGGTGGCGCTGGCCTTCCCGGCCTTCAGCGACGGGCGCTCCTTCTCCAAGGCCGAGCTTCTGCGCGGCCGCCATAACTACACCGGGCCGTTGCGCGCCGTCGGCCAGGTGCTGGTCGACCAGTTGCCGCACATGCTGCGCGTCGGCTTTGACGAGTTCGAGATTTCCAATCCGGTGCTGCTGAAGCGGCTCGAGGAAGGCCGGACCGACGGCCTGCCGCTGTTCTACCAGCCCTCGGCCGTCCCCGCCGGGAAGGCGGGCGGCTATTCCTGGCGGCGCGTGCCGACGAACTGAACGGGATGTTAGCCGCGGCTGCGATGGCCGGGTTCGACGTTTTCGAGCCGCTCGAGCAGCGTCTTCATGTGCTCGGGCAAGTCGCTGACGACCTTGAAGGCGGGCATGCCGCGTAGGAAGCGGCGGGTCATGCGGTCCGTGGCCTGCCGGCGAATGTCGCCGGAAAGGGCTTGGTCGTCCGGAGGTTTGGCCGGTTTCTTCCTGGCTGTTCGGGTCATGGTTCCAAAATCCTGTGTTGGTCTTTGAAACTCCGCCTGACAGAAATCGTTCCTGTAACGGCGCGCCGATGCAAGCCGGCAATGAAGTCAGGGTAAAATTTGAATTAATTCCGAGATAACCGGAAAGACGCTACAGATGGTCCGCCCCTTGATTTTTGGGCGCCGAACCTCGATATCGGGCGCAAAATCCGAACCATCGACATGACGGGAAATGGCATGAGCGACCAGGCAAAAAACGAACGCGCGCCCGAGGACATCGAGGCCACGGAAGCGAAAGCCGCGGGCGAACGCGCCGAGGGCAGCGTCGGCGACGACTATGAGGCGCTGGTCCGGCTGCTCAAGGAAAACGAGGAACTGAAGGACAAGACGCTGCGCGCCGCCGCCGACATGGAAAATCTGCGCCGCCGCGCCGCGCGCGACGTGCAGGACGCGCGGGCCTACGCCATCGCCAATTTCGCCCGCGACATGCTGTCCGTGTCAGACAATCTGCGGCGCGGGCTGGACGCGGTGAGCGACGAGGCGCGGGCGGCCGGCGGCCAGGCGCTGAACAGCCTGATCGAGGGCGTCGAGATCACCGAGCGCGCCATGCTTTCGGCGCTGGAGCGGCACGGCGTGAAGAAACTCGCCCCGGAGGGCGAGAAGTTCGATCCGAATTTCCACCAGGCTATGTTCGAGGTGCCGAACCCGGATGTGCCGGACCAGACCGTGGTGCAGGTGGTGCAGCCCGGCTACTCCATCGGCGAAAGGGTGTTGCGCCCCGCGATGGTCGGCGTGTCCAAGGGCGGGCCCAAAGCCGCCGCCGAGAAGCCGGCCGAACCCGGCCCGGTGAACCGGCAGGCCGAAAAGGACGCCTGAGGCAAGGCGACAGGGCGATAGATCAGGGCAGGGCAGGGAAGAACCCTGCCCGGCTGCCACTATCTCTAATCGGATAAGCTCGGCAGATGTGGGCACGGGGTAGGCTGTTCCTTGCCCGCAACCTCTTGTGCTTTGGCCGCGATTGGACGACCTTCCCGCAGTCCTAGCTCTTGCCTCGCCGATCCATGCCCCTGGTCACGCTCCTCGACTATGCCGGAGTCGCCGTTTTCGCGGCCACGGGCGCGCTTGCGGCTTCGCGCAAGCAGCTCGACATCATCGGCTTCCTGTTCCTGGCCAGCGTCACCGGCATCGGCGGCGGCACGTTCCGCGATCTGATCCTCGGCGTTCCGGTGTTCTGGGTGGCGAACAGCTTCTATGTGGTGGTTTGCGCGGCCGTGGCGGTGCTGGTGTTCTTCGGCGCGCACCGCGTCGAATCCCGCTACAGGCTGCTCTTGTGGCTGGACGCCGTCGGACTTGCGGCCTTTGCGGTGATCGGCGCCGCCAAGGGGCTCGCGCTGACCGGCTCGCCGACGGTTTCCATCGTCATGGGCATGTTGACGGCGGCCTTCGGCGGGATATTGCGCGACCTCCTGGCAGGCGAGCCGTCCGTGCTGCTGCGGCCTGAAATCTATGTCACGGCAGCCCTTGCGGGAGCCGCGGTCTATACGTTCGGCGTTCTGGCCGGCCTGCCTGTGCCGGCCTGCTACGTGGCCGGCTTCCTCAGCGCCTTGATCGTGCGGGGCGGCGCGCTTCGCTACGGCTGGTCGTTTGCGCGCTACAAGAGCCGGCCCGGCCGACGGCCGGAGGATATCCCGTAGGCGCCATCCCTTCCGCAGCCGTTTTCCCGGTTCTGCCGCCCGGTTTCAACGGGAACAGGTGGGCTGTTCAGCCGCCGTCCGAAGGCCTTCGGGCGGCCAGCCAGGCTTTCGTCAGCTTATTCGGTGCCTGTTGAAGCCAGATGCGTTCCAGACGGTGTCGCAATTCGCCCTCGCCGATCCTGTCCAGCCTGACCAGGAGCGCGGGCCAGCCCTTATAGTGGTCTGTCTCGAAATAGAGGTCGGGTGCGCTCTCGAGCAGCAGTTCCTTCTCGTCCAGCGGGCACACCAGGACGGCGGTATCGGCATCCTTCACGCGGGCAATCAGCTTCTTGCCGACCTTGAGGGCCGGCGTGCCGTAGGAGGTGCCTTCGACCACTTCGGGAAGGTCGCGGGCGGCGGCCCGCAGCCTGTCGAGTGCCGTGTCGAGGCTGCCTGGCATCGGATGATGCCTAAGCCGCGAAACGCTGGGCCTCGCCGCTGTAATAGTTGATGTAGCGGCTGCCGATGGAAGTGACGGGCAGGACCACGAACACGTCCACGGTGGAGAAGTCATGGTCGACGACGCAGCCGTCGCCTATGCGGGCGCCTAGCCTCAGATAGCCCTTGACCAGCGGCGGCATGGCCGCGATGGCGGACTTGGCGCTGACGGCCTCGATCGGCATCAGGTCCATGGCGCAATAACGGCCGGGAACCGCGCGCACGTCCCATGGCGGCGTCGCCCGGCAATGATGCGCCAGATAGGTCAGCGCCTCCGCATGGGCGGCCGGCACCGTGCCCGGGAAGGAGGCGCAGCCGGTCATCACGTCGATTTCGTAATGGTTGATGTAGGCCCAGATGCCCTGCCACAGCGCCTCGATGGTGCGCTTGGAGCGGTATTCCGGCAGCACGCAGGAGCGGCCGAGTTCAAGGAAGCGCAGGCCCGGATGGCGCGCGACCAGCCGTGCGAGCTCGAATTCGTCCTGCGAATAGAAGCCGCCCGATGCGTCGGCCGATTCCTGCCTGAGCAGCCGGTAGGTGCCGACGATGCGGGCGTGCTCTGGGCCGGGCAGGGCGGTGTCGAAGACCAGCAGGTGATCGCATACGGGATCGAATCGGTCGGCGTCGCGCCGGTCCAGCGCCTTGAGGCCGCCGCCGGCGCCCAGTTCGTCGTAGAACACCCGGTAGCGGACTTCCTGGGCGGCCGCGATCTCGGCCTGGTTGCAGGCAAGGCGTACTTCCAGGCTGCCGATTCGGCCCAGCGGCGCACCGGCCAGCATGCCTTCGATCTTGTGGCCCTGGAGCACGGCGGTGCCGGCGGTCGATTGGCGCTCGCCTTGCGGCATCGCTGTTTGCACGAGTGATTCTCCTTCGAGCCATCCCTCTGCGCGCGGGATACGATGGCGGTGCAACAGGATTGTGACAGTACCGTGATAGACCGTGATGGGCAATAGTTCGCTGGCCAGGCGTAACCGGATCGCCGGCGCCGGAGGGCGAAAGGGCACATGCGAGGCGACCAGCAGGGCCGCGGCCTCGCTCAGGCGGCGGCGCGATCCTGCACCGCGCGCACCAGTGCCTGCGGGTCGAGCGGCTTGGTGACGAAGCCGCTGGCGCCGTGGGCGAGCACGGCGTGACGGGTCTTTTCCTGGCTGTCGGCCGACAGCACCATGATCGGCACCGGCGGCGTGCCGTTTTCCTCCTCATGGCGCCGGATCGCCGCGATGGCGTCCAGGCCGTCCATCAGGGGCATGTGCAGGTCCATCAGCACCACGTCGTAGCGGGTGTTTCCCGCAGTGGTGACGGCCTCGACGGCGGCCTTGCCGTTGTTCACCACCTCCACTTGATGCCCGGCTTTGGTGAGGGTGGCGCGCGCCAGCATGGCGTTGATGTCGTTGTCCTCGGCGATCAGCACCGACAGGCCGGTTTGCGCGCGGCGCTGCGTGCTCTCGGGCGAGCCTCCGGCCGAATCGGCGCGCGACAGCGCGCCGGTGCGGCCGGCCACCAGCACGCGCAGCAGCGTTTCGCCGCGCACGGGCCGGGCCAGGAAGGTGGCGTAGCCATTGGCGCGGAATTCGGCCAGCGAGCCGCGGTCGGAAGGCGCGATCAGCGTCACCGCCTCGCACTCGGCGAAACCGGATTGGCGCAGGCGTTTCAGCAGCCGCCCGTCGTTTTGCTCCATGGCGGCATCCACCAGAAGCACGTCGCAACCCTGCGCCAGCTTGGCCGCCTGGGCCGCAGTGGCCGCCGTCTCCGCCGTGCCGCCATAGGCGCGGACGGTGCGGGCGATGGCCTCGGCTTCCATGGTGTTGCGCGACAGGATCACGGCATGGCGACCCGCCAGCAGGGTTTCGCGGCCGAAGGGCGGCTCCGTCGCGGCGCGGACGGGAAGCTCGAAGACGAATTCCGAACCTTCGCCCAGCGCGCTCGACACCGTGAGGCTGCCTTCCATGGCGGCCACGAGCCGCCGCGAGATGGCGAGGCCGAGGCCTGCGCCCCCATGCGGGCGGGTGGAGGTGCCGTCGGCCTGCTCGAACTCCTCGAAGATGCGCTCCATGTCGTCCTCGCGCATCCCCGGCCCGGTGTCGGCCACCGCGAAGCGCAGGCGGTCGCCCTTTTCGGTGCGCCGGCGCGAGATGCTCAGCAGCACGCCGCCGGTTTCGGTGAACTTGATGGCGTTGCCGATAAGGTTCAGCAGCACCTGCCGCATCCGCCCCGGGTCGGCCTCGATGATGTCGGGCACGTCGGGCTCGACATGGCAGCCGAGGCCGATCGCCTTGGCGAAGGCACGGGCCGAAAGCAGCTCCACCACATTGTCGGCCAGTTCGCGCGGCGACATGGGCTGCGGCTCGGGCGTGAAGCGGCCCGCCTCGATCTTGGAATAGTCGAGCAGGTCTTCGATCAGCGCCAGCAGCGCGCTGGCGGAGGTGGAGACGGCGCCGACATAGGTGCGCTGCTCGGGCGTCAGCTTGGTGTCGGCCAGAAGCTTGGCCATGCCCATGATGCCGTTCATGGGCGTGCGGATCTCGTGGCTGACGGTGGCGAGGAAGCGCGATTTGGCCTGGCTGGCATATTCGGCGCGTTCGCGCGCTGTGATCAGCGAGGATTCGGCGCGCTTGCGCGCCGTGATGTCGCGCGCGATGGCGCGGTGGGAAACCGCGCCGCTGTCCTTGTCGCGCACGGACAGTTCTATCCAGGAGTACCAGCGCGGGCCGTCCGGCGTGCGGATGGCGACATCGGTGGAACTGAGGCAATCGCTGTCGGAGAAGGCCGCGTCCGGCACTATGCCCACCTCGATGCCCAGCTCGCTCAGCGTCCGGTCCGGCAGGTCGCGCGGGTCCATGCCGAGCACCGCGGCGAACACCTTGTTGGCATAGACGATGCGGCCGTTGCGGTCGCGGTGCACGACGAGGTCGCCCAGCGCATCGATCAGGCCGCGGAAGCGCTCCTCGCTTTCCTGCATCTCCCACATGCGGTCGGCCATGGTTTCCAGTTCGGCGCGACTGCGGGCCGTGCTCTGGCCGAGCAACAGCGTGGCATGGTTTTCGGCGCGGCGCATGCGCAGGTAGAGCCCAAGGCCGGCAAGTCCGGTCGCCAGCAGGCCCGCCGCGATGAAGGGCGGCGCGCCGGTGAGTTGCGACAGCCCCGCCAGCACCACAACGGCGACGAAGGTCAGGAAGGCCAGCTTCTCGCGCCAGCCGCGGCGCGGCAGTTCGGGCACCAGCGGCGGAGCCTCGATGCTGGCGCGCGCGGGAGCGGCGGCAGGTCGCGCCCACACGCCTTCAGGGTCCTGCCTCGTGCCGGTCTGCGCCATCATGCGCAAGACCCTGCCAGACAGACCTTAGGGAAGCTTTGGACGGAATGCTCGAATTTTACCGGTTTTTCGCGTTTTCGCGGCCTACATGTCCACCACCACGCGGCCACGGATCCTGCCTTCCACGATGTCGCGGGCGGCCTCGACGATCCCGTCGAAGTGGATGGTCGTCGAAAGCGCCTTCAGCTTTCCGAGGTCGAGATCGGTGCCGATGCGCTTCCAGGCTTCCAGGCGCAACGCCTTGGGGGCCATCACCGAATCGATGCCGAGCAGGGAGACGCCGCGCAGGATGAAGGGGGCGACGGTCGCGGGAAGGTCCATGCCGCCGGCCAGCCCGCAGGCGGCGACCGCGCCGCCGTAGGAGGTCATGGACAGCACGTTGGCGAGCGTCGTGGAACCGACCGCGTCGACGCCGCCGGCCCAGCGTTCCTTGCCCAGCGGCTTGCCCGGCCCGGAAAGCTCCTCGCGCGAGATGATCTCGGCCGCGCCCAGTCCGGTGAGGTAGGCGCTTTCGGCACCGCGTCCCGTTGACGCGATCACGTGGTAGCCGAGCTTGGACAGGATGGCGACCGCCACGGAGCCGACCCCACCAGCCGCGCCCGTCACCACCACCGGCCCGCGCCTGGGAGGGATGCCGTGGCGTTCCAGCGCCATGACCGACAGCATGGCCGTATAGCCGGCGGTGCCGACCGCCATGGCGTCATGCGGGCTCATGCGGTCCGGAAGCGGCACCAGCCAGTCGCCGTTGACGCGGGCGCGGCCGGCATAGGCGCCGTAATGCGTCTCGCCCACGCCCCAGCCGTTCAGGATGACCTTGTCGCCCTCGTGCCAGTCCGGATGGGAGGAGGACAGCACCGTGCCGGCGAAGTCGATGCCCGGCACCAGCGGCCAGCGCCGCACCACCGGGCCCTTGCCGGTTATGGCCAGCCCGTCCTTGTAGTTGACCGTGGTCGCCTCGACGGCAACGGTCACGTCGCCTTCCATCAGGTCGGCTTCGGTCAGTTCGGTCACCGCCACGGACTGCTTCTTGTCCTCGTCGCGGGAAACCAGGATGGCTTTGAAGGTGTCTGGCATTTTTTCTCCTCGCCGCCGCGCGCGGGCAAAGTTTGCGACCCCTTGCCGGCCGGGTCAATCGTCCGAAGGTCGCGGTTCGCGGCGCCAGGCGACGAATTCGTCCAGCAACACCAGCCCCGCACCCACGGTGATGAAGGCGTCGGCGAGGTTGAACACGGCGAACGACCAGACCGGCGTGTGGAACAGGATATAGTCGATGACGTGGCCGTAGACGGCACGGTCGATGAGATTGCCAAGCGCGCCGCCGACGATCAGCGCGAAGCCGATGCGCGCAATCACCTGACCGGGCGCGGTGCGCACGGCCAGATAGAGCACGAAGCCCACCACCGCCACCGCCACCGCGATCAGGCCGATATCGCCCAGCGAGGACAGTATCGAGAAGGCGATGCCGGTATTGTAGGTGCGGTAAAGCGCCAGGAAGGGCAGGAGGTCCACCGGCTGCTGCAATTCGAGCCGGGTTTCGACCAGTTGCTTGATCCATTGGTCGAGGAGAATGGCGGCGACGGCAAGCAGTCCGTAGGGCAATATCCGTCTCAAGCCTGCACCGCCTCCAGCTTCAGCGCGCCGCGCCGGATCTCGTAGAGCATCACGCCGGTCGCCACCGCAAGGTTCAAGGAATCCGCGCGGCCGGCCTGCGGGATGCGCAGCAGCTTGTCGCAGCTTGCGGCGAGGTCGTCCGGCAGGCCCTGCTGCTCGTTGCCCATCAAAAGCAGCACCGGCCGGTTGCCGAATGGAACCGAGCGATAGTCCACCGCGCCCTTCAGGTGCGTGCCGACGGCGAGGCCGGGAAAGCCCTTGCGCCAGGCCAGGAACTGCTCGGCGGTAGCCCTGGCCACCGGCACGGCGAAGACCGAGCCCATGGTGGCGCGCACCGTCTCCACGGCGAAGGGATCGGTGGTGTCGCCCACGAGGATGACGCCCTTGGCGCCGACCGCGTCCACAGTGCGCATCACCGTGCCCAGATTGCCGGGATCGCGCACCCGGTCCAGCGCCACCCAGACGTCTCCTCCCTGGGGGCCTTCCTTCGGGCGGATGTCCTTCAGCGCCACGTATTTCTGCGTGAAGACGCCCACCACCATTTGCGGATTGTCGCGCCGGGTGATGGCGGAAAGCACCTTTTCCGACACTTCCAGCACCGTGCCGCCGGCCGCCACGGTGCGAGCCGCCACTTTCTCTACTGTCGGATTGCCGAGCCCGGCCTTGGCGAAGACCAGCGTCTTGATCTGCCAGCCGAGGTCGAGCGCGTCGATGACGAGCTTGAGCCCCTCCGCCATGAAAGCATGCTGCTGGTCGCGGAATTTCTTCAGCGCCAGCGCCTTGATGTCCTTGACCAGCGGGTTGGCGAGGCTGGTGACCTCCTTCACCCGGCCGACGGCGCGGTGCTGCTCGTTCATTTGGCCACCCATCTGGAAAACAGTGAAGTGGAAAGCGCCCGGCCGGCGGATTTCTCGCGGATGATGAGTTCGCCGGATTCCACGCGCCCGCCCATGCCGGCGAAGGTGTCGCGCATCAGGGCGTGGATGGCGAAGAAGGAAGCGCGGATCGAATAGGCGGTCAGCACCACGGCGAGCGGCTTGGGGGTCAGGATCGAACGGCAGATGTCGGCCAGCGCCGGCAGGTGTTCGAACAATTGCCAGACCTCGCCCTTCGGCCCGCGCCCATAGGCCGGCGGATCGAACAGCACGATGTCGTAGCGGGAGCCGCGGCGTTCCTCGCGCTCGGCGAATTTCATCGCGTCCTCGACGATCCAGCGGATCGGCCTGGTCATAAGCCGGGCGATCTCCTGGTTCTCGCGCGCCCAGCCTATGGCCTTCTTCGAGGCGTCGACATGGGTGACCTCGGCGCCGGCCCTGGCCGCGACCAGCGAGGCCAGGCCGGTATAGCCGAACAGGTTCAGCACCTTCACCGGGCGTCTGGCGTCGCGGATCAGCTCCGCCATGTGGTCCCAGTGCGAGGCCTGCTCGGGGAAGACGCCGACATGGCGAAAGGAAGTGAAGCGGCCGAGATAATCCAAGCCGTCATGCTGCATCGGCCATGTCTCGCCGAGCGGCTGCTTCGGGAAGCGCCAGCGGCCGATGCCTTCCTCGTCGGTATCGCCGGTGAAGACGGCGTCGGCGCGGTCCCATTCCTTCTCGGGCCATGCCGGTTGCCAGATCGCCTGTCCCTCCGGGCGCACGATGCGATAGGGGCCGTACTGCTCCAGCTTGCGGCCGTTGCCGCTGTCCAGCAGCGCGTAGTCGGCATTGGGCGCGACTTCGAGGATCAGCGGCAGCTTTTCCGCCGGCAGCGCGCCCTCGGGGCGGGAAAGTGGGCGCGGCGGTGCTTTTTCCTCGCGTTCGGCCCGGGGCTCCGGCCTGGACTCCGTCTGTCGCGCAGGCTTGTCGTGGCGCTCCGCCGAGGTGTCGTGGTGGTGCCGGCGGTCCTGCCGATCATCCCGCGGACGCGCTGCTTGCGCACCAGGGGGCTGGCGATCCCGTCCGCCTCGGTTCGGCCTGTCCCGGTCTCGGCTCTTGTCAGGGCGGTTGCCGCGCGTGGGTTTCAAGAAGGACGCTCCGCGTTTCGCGCTGCTTTTGGCATAGCGACCGGTACGGCGCAACTGCGAGGGCGGGGTTGCAAACGCGCCGATCCGGCTCATCCAGGGGGAACGGGCAAGGTACGTTCAGAGCCTGTGCTGCCTGAGCGCCTCATAGACCGCGATGCCGGCGGCGAGGTCCTCCAGCGCGGCGCCCACCGACTTGAACAGCGTGATCTCCTTGTTGCTCTCGCGGCCCTTCTTCGCGCCGCGCGCCAGTTCGAAAAGATCGGCAACGATGGCGTCCTGCTTCAGCACGCCCGAGGCGAGCGGTTGCACGATGTCGCCCGCCTCCTTGGTGGCGCCGGCGCGGGTATCGACATAGACGCGGGCGCGGGAGACGGTGTCGTCGTCGCTCTCGCGCAATTCCGGCGTGAAGCCGCCGACGAGATCGACATGCGCGCCGGGCTTCAGCAGCCGGCCCTTGACCAGCGGGACGGGCGAGATGGTGGCGCAGGAGATGATGTCGGCCTCGGCCAGTTCGGTGTCGAGGCTGGTCGCGGCTTCGGCCTTGAATCCGTCGGCCTGCAATTGCGTGGCGACCTTCTCGGCATTGGCATGGGTACGGTTCCAGATGCGGATCGTATCGATCGGCCGGATCGAGGCATGCGCCTTCGCCAGGAACGGCGCCAGCGCGCCTGCGCCGACCACCAGAAGGCGCGAGGCGTCCTCGCGGGCAAGCCAGGTCGCGGCCAGCGCGGAGGCACAGGCGGTGCGCCATTGCGTCAGCCTCTGCCCGTCGATGAGCGCCTGCGGCTCCCCGGTCGCGCCGTCGAGCAGCAGGTAGAGGCCCATCACCGCCGGCTTGCCGATGGCGTTGTTGTCGGGCGCGACGGTGACGATCTTGACGCCGATATGGCCGTCCTTCGAAGTGCCGGCGGCCTTGAAGTCGCCCCAGGCCGGCATCAGCAGCAGCGTGGCGTCGGCGCCGTCCGGCCGTTCGACCGTGTGATGGTGCCGGACGGGTTGCACCGCGCCCTTGGCGAATGCCTCGCGCAGGGTCTCGACGAGGCCGGGGAAGGTGAGCGCGCGGTCGACGTCGGCGGCCGAAATGGTCAGCATCGTGGTCTCCGTCGTGGTGCCAGGGTTTGTCGGGGAAAAGTGGAAGCCGATTTTCCCGAAAAGACAAACGAAATAAAGAAAACCGCGGCCGGGTCAGGCCAGCGGGCCGGGCGGCACGGGATTGGTCGGCGCGGGCGGCGGCGTGGCGGCGATGGCCTGGCGCAGGTTCTCCGCCTCGGCGCCACGCTGGCGCGCCAGCTTGCGGTAGCGGCCCTGCCTGAACCAGGTGACGGCACCGCCGATAATGATGCCGATCGCCAGCACCAGGAACAGCATGACGAAGAGCGGCAGGGTCACCGTCAGGGCCGGATTTCCGGGATTGAAGGGATCGAAGGTGAAGGCCACCAGTTCGCGATTGGCCACGGCCAGCGCGACCAGGATCACGGCCAGGGGCACGAAGACGACGATGAGCACGAAGCGGTTGAACATTAGCGTTCCTGTCGAGATGGGGTTCGTCGGAACCAGGTCCGAACCGCCTTGCCGGGCCTACTTGCTCCCGTTCAGCCTTTCGCGCAATTCCTTGCCGGTCTTGAAGAAGGGCACCCACTTCTCCTCCACCTCGACCGCTTCGCCGGTGCGCGGGTTGCGGCCGGTGCGCGCGGGGCGGTTCTTGACCGAGAAGGCGCCGAAGCCGCGCAACTCCACGCGATTGCCTTCGGCAAGAGCGTCCGTGATCTCGTCGAATATGGCGCCGACGATGTTCTCGACGTCGCGCAGGAACAGATGCGGATTGCGCGCGGCGATGATTTGCACAAGTTCGGACTTGATCATTCAGACGTCCCCGTGAAGCGCGGCGGTCAATTTATACGGATGATTTTATTTGGTTTTTCATTGAAAGCGGCAACCTGTCAAGGGTGCCAGAGCGAGACCAGACCGTCAAGGAACAAGCGGTCGGCGCCAAGTTCGCGCAGCAGGTCGCCGCTGTCCTCCGGCAGGCCGAGGGCGCGGGCGGCCATGCGCGCCAGCGAATTGGAGAAGAAATAGCTGTTGCCCTTGCTGCTCTTCCATTCCACCACCGTGAGCTTGGGGTCTACCCCCTTGGTGCCGAGCCAGGCCACGGCCTCGTCCTCGCCGCCGATCGCGTCCACCAGCTTGTTGGCCAGCGCCTGCCGGCCGGTGAAGATGGAGCCGTCGGCCAGCGCCAGCACCTGGTCGCGGCTCATGTGGCGGCGCTCGGCGACGATGCCGACGAACCAGTCGTAGCTGTCCATGATGAGCTTGCGAACCATCTCGCGGGCGGCGTCCGAGGTGGGCTTGAAGGGCGAGGGCTCGGCCTTCAGCGGCGAGGACTTCACCTCCTCCAGCTTGACGCCCAGCTTGTCCATCAGGCCGCTGATGTCGGGATACTGGATCAGCACGCCGATGGAGCCGACGATGGAGGTCTGGCGGGCCACGATGTGATCGGTGGCGCTGGCGATCATGTAGGCGGCGGAGGCGGCCAGCGATCCGACCTGCGTGACCACCGGCTTGTCGGCGGCCAGCTTGCGCACCTCGTCATAAATGAGCTCGCCGCCGGCCGTGGTGCCGCCGGGCGAATCGATGGCCAGAATCACGCCCTTGACCTGGGGTGACTTGCGGATCTTCTCCAGCCGTTCCACCAGCTCGTCGTTCTGGAAGATCGTGCCGTCGATCTGGACCTTGGCGATGTGGGCCACGGCGGTGCCGCCCGTATCCCCGCGGTAGAACCACGCCGAAGCCGCGATCACGATGGCCGCGACGATGAAGAGCGCCGCCACGCGCCAGAAGGTCAGCTTGCGCCGCAGGCGCCGGCGCTCGATCAGATCGTCTGCTCGGAAGGTCATGGGCGGCCTCGTCTGTTGCGTGTGCCTATGGTTCTAGAACATGCCTCAAGTCGCGGCCACCGGTTTGAGTTGCGGCGTAAGCGACATTTTTCCTCACTGCCGGCCGGAGACAGCCATGCTTCGGCGCAAAAGGCCATAGTTTTGCGGTTTTTCTTCGCTTGTGCTTGCTTGAGCGCGCTCGAATGCCGAACTATAGAGCGGCGAGCGGCTTAAAAAGGAAAACGCATGACGGCAACTGAAGCGCCGGGGACGGAGCTCCCCGAAGGGGATGTCGCTCCTGCGAAGACCGTGCAAGGCTCGCCGCGCGCCGTCGCCTTCGGCCGCGCCGAACGCCATTCGCGCCGGGTCCGTGTGATGAAACTAGCGCTGCCGCTGACGGCGGCGGTCATCGCCGTCGCTTTTCCGCTTTATTCCTATATGTCCGTTCCGCATTCGACTCCGGTCCAGGCCGACGGAAGCGCGTTCTCCAACGGCAAGCTGGTGATGGCCAATCCCAAGCTGGACGGCTTCACCAAGGAGAACCTGCCCTATTCGATGAGCGCGGTGCGCGCCATACAGGACGTCTCCAAGGAAAGCGTCATCCAG
Organism: Mesorhizobium sp. SP-1A; assembly: GCF_032460275.1. NCBI lineage: Bacteria > Pseudomonadati > Pseudomonadota > Alphaproteobacteria > Hyphomicrobiales > Phyllobacteriaceae > Mesorhizobium > Mesorhizobium sp. SP-1A. The sequence continues at coordinate 357,848 of NZ_JAVXZD010000004.1, forward strand.
CTCGAAGGGATCGCCGCCAAACTGCCGATCTCCGCCGACAACATCGCGGCCGTCACCGCCAAGCACGGCGTCTACGATCGCGACAACAACACGATGCATCTCGACAAGGACTTCACCATCACCATGACCGATGGCATGGTGGCAAAGCTGAAATCGGCCTTCCTCGATATCGGCAAAGGGATTATGAAGACCGAAGATCCGGTGGACATCACCAGCAACGGAACGCATATCACGTCCGATGCGATGTCGGTCGGGGAACACGGCAAGGTGCTGGTCTTCGAGAACCGGGTGCGCGTCAACATCGATCCCGCCGCGGCGAAGAAGGCGGACAACGACAAGGGCGGAGAGCCGAATGCAGTCCAGTAATTCGATGCGGCTCCTCGCGGCAGCCGCCATGCTGGCTTTGGGGGCGGGGGCGGCGTTCGCGCAGACGGGCGGCACCACCAACATGTCCAACCTGAAGCTCAGCAACGACAAGCCGATCCAGATCGAGAGCGACAAGCTCGAGGTCCACCAGAACGAGAACCTGGCGATCTTCACCGGCAATGTCAGCGTGGTGCAGGGGCCGACGCTGATGAAGGCCGGCGTCATGAAGGTGTACTACACCAAGCAGGCCAAGGACGCCGAATCCAAGAACGGACAGCAGGCGAACGCCTCCACGGCCGCTTCCAGCCCTGCGGGCAACGCCGCCATGCCCGGTTCCGGCGACATCGACCATATCGAGGTGGACGGCAAGGTCTACCTGAAGTCGGACAACCAGGTCGCGACCGGCGATCGCGGCACCTTCGACATGAAGAGCCAGATCATGGTGCTTTCCGGCGAGAAAGTGGTGCTTTCCGACGGCGACAATGTGCTGGTGGGCTGCAAGCTGACGGTTCAGACCCAGACCGGGCTCGCGCAGGTGGACAGCTGCGGCAAGGGCGGACGCGTGATGATGTCCATCTCGCCGGATTCCCAGAAGAACCAGAAGAAGCCCTGACCGGTGACGATGGGGTTTGCCAAACGGACGGCTTCGGAGCCGGCGGCGCCTGCTACGGTGACGGCCGGGACCGACAAGGCCAAATTCAAGGGCACGCTGATCGCCCGGGGCCTGACCAAGAGCTACAAGGGCCGAAAAGTGGTCAGCGGCGTGTCGCTCGGCGTGCGCGCGGGCGAGGCCGTCGGCCTGCTCGGCCCCAACGGCGCCGGCAAGACCACCTGTTTCTACATGGTGACCGGTCTGGTGCCGGTGGACGAGGGCACCATCGAGATCGACGGCTTCGACGTGACCTCGATGCCGATGTACCGCCGCGCCCGGCTCGGCGTCGGCTATCTGCCGCAGGAGGCGTCGATCTTCCGCGGCCTCAGCGTGGAGCAGAACATCCGCGCCGTCCTGGAAGTGGTGGAGAAAAGCCGCAAGGAGCGGGAGAAGAATCTCGACGCGCTGCTCGAGGAATTCCACATCACCCATCTGCGCAAGGCGCCGTCCATCGCCCTGTCGGGCGGCGAGCGGCGGCGGCTGGAGATCGCCCGGGCGCTGGCCAGCCGGCCGGCCTACATGCTGCTGGACGAGCCCTTCGCCGGCATCGATCCCATCGCGGTGGCCGACATCCAGCAGCTCGTGCGGCACCTGACGGCGCGCGGCATCGGCGTGCTCATCACCGACCATAATGTGCGCGAGACCCTGGGTTTGATCGACCGCGCCTACATCATCCATGCCGGCCAGGTGCTGACCCACGGCCGCGCCGAGGAGATCGTGGCCAATGCCGACGTGCGCAGGCTCTATCTCGGCGAGGCGTTCACGCTCTGAGACAGGCTTTGCATCGGCGCGCGACTTACGTTGTGCGGCTTTGCATTGCCGCCCGGCTTGACAAGCAAAAGCCGGGCCAGTTTCATCATCGTTTATCGGATCGAGGCTAACGGATCCCCATCATGGCCCTCTCGGCCAAATTGCAGTTGCGCCAGACGCAGTCGCTGGTGATGACGCCGCAGCTCATGCAGTCGATCCGGCTGCTGCAGCTCACGCATCTGGAGCTGGAACGGTTCATCGACGAGGAGATCGAGCGCAACCCGTTGCTGGAGCGCGCCGAAACCCCCGATGGGGGAGGCCAGGAGGGAGGCGCGGAGGGAACGTCGTCCGACCTTCAGCGGGCCGAAGCGCAAAGTGGGGCCGAGGACGGCGACTGGTTCGACCGCGAGGCGGAGTGGAGCGCGGCGGCGATCTCCGACAAGCTGGACGCCTCGCTGGAGAACCTGTTTCCCGACGATCCCGGTACTGCGGAGCGGCTGGGGCCTGACCTTTCGGCGCAATGGAAGTCGGCGCAGGGCCATCCGGGCCAGGAAGGCGGCGCATCCGAAGGGTTCGACATGGAAGACATGGCCGCGGCGAAGTTGACGCTGCGCGACCATGTCGGCGAGCAGATCGCGCTGACCTTTGCCGATCCAGCGGCGCGGCTCATTGCCGGCGAACTGGCCGACGGCCTGGACGAGGCGGGCTATCTGCGCGTCGACATGGCCGAGATGGCCGAGCGGCTGGGCGCTGAGCCCGGCGCGCTGGCAGCGGTGCTGGCCGTTTGCAGGAGCTTCGAGCCGACCGGCATCTTCGCGACCGATCTCGCCGAATGCCTGGCCGTGCAGCTCGAGGCGCGCGACCGGCTGGACCCGGCCATGAAGGCGCTGCTGGCCAATCTGGAACTGCTTGCCAAGCGCGATTTCCAGGCGCTGCGGCGCATTTGCGGCGTCGACGAGGAGGACCTGCTCGACATGCTGGCTGAAATCCGTGCGCTGGACCCGCGTCCGGGCCTGGCCTTCTCGGGCGGCGCGAGTGACGCGATCGTGGCCGATGTCGAGGTCCGGCCGGCGGCGGACGGGAGCTGGGCGGTGGAGCTGAATTCGGAGACGCTGCCGCGCGTGCTGGTCAACCAGAGCTATTTCGCGACCGTCTCCGGAAGCGCCAAAAACCAGGCGGAAAAGGAATTCCTGGCCGAATGCCTGCAAAGCGCGAACTGGCTGACGCGCAGCCTCGACCAGCGCGCCCGCACCATCCTGAAGGTGGCCAGCGAGATCGTGCGCCGGCAGGACGCCTTCCTGGTCGAGGGCGTGCGCTATCTCAAGCCGCTCAACCTGAAGACGGTGGCCGATGCGATCGGCATGCACGAATCGACCGTCAGCCGGGTGACGGCCAACAAATACATGCTTACCCCGCGCGGCGTGTTCGAGCTGCGCTATTTCTTCACCGCCTCGATCGCGTCGGCGGACGGGGGCGAGGCGCATTCCTCCGAGGCCGTGCGCGACCGCATCCGGCAGATGATCGACGACGAGGTTGCCGAGGAGGTGCTGTCGGACGACACCATCGTGGACAGGCTCAAGGCCGACGGCGTCGACATCGCGCGCCGCACGGTCGCCAAATACCGCGAGGGCATGAACATCCCCTCGTCGGTGCAGCGCCGGCGCGAAAAGCGGGCGCTGGCAGGGGCCGGCCGCTGAGCGGGCCGGATTTCCACAGTTTCCTGGCTTCGTTGACAAGCAGCGGTGAAGTGTCTAGAAGCCCGCCCGCATAGGACGGGCTCGGGCCCTGATGCGGATGGCCCGATGGAATATCGGCTAAAACGGCCGGAGGCGGCTGTGATCAACCGCTAAGTCTGGATTCAAATTCGGCGCGGAGTGCGCCGGGAAGCTTGTGCGCTTGGACCACGGGTATAAACTCCAGACAGTGTCAACCGAGCAGGGAAGGTCGATTTCGAGATGACGCTGCGCATATCGGGAAAGCACATGGATATCGGCGATGCGTTCCGCGAACGCATTACCGGCCGTGTGGGTGAGGCGGTTGGGAAATATTTCGATCGCGGATTTTCGGGCCATGTCACGGTCATCAAGGCCGGGTCGCGCTACAGCGCCGATTGCATGGTGCGACTCGATTCCGGCGCGTCGCTTCAGGCGACCGGCGACGCGCAGGAGCCCACGCTGGCCTTCGAGGCGGCCGCCGAGCGGCTGGAAACCCGGCTGAGACGGTACAACCGGCGTCTCAAGTCGCACAATTCAGGGGCGTCCAACGGCCAGGCCGTTGACGTCGCCTATATGGTGATGGCCCCCCTGACGGACGAGGACGAGGACATACCGGAGGATTTCGCTCCGGCCATCGTCGCCGAATCGACCCTGTCGCTGCGCACGATGTCGGTTGCCTCGGCCGTCATCGAGCTCGACACCAAGGACAGCCCCGTCTTCGTCTTCCGCAACGCCGGAACCGACCAGCTCAACATCGTCTATCGTCGGCCGGACGGGAATATCGGCTGGATCGACCCCTCCACCACTGAAGCGGCACGGGGATAGGTCCCGGCCGGTCGCCCACCGCGGCCGGCCCCGACCGACGAAGCAAGGGGTTTTCAGAATGGATCTCAGCGATCTGATCGACGTTTCGGCTATCATGCCGGCGTTGAAGGCGAATTCCAAGAAGCAGCTCCTGCAGCTTCTTTCGGAGCGCGCCGCCGTGATCTCAGGCATTCCGGAGCGGGAAGTGTTCGACACCATCCTGCAGCGCGAGCGGCTCGGCTCGACCGGCGTGGGCAACGGCATCGCCATCCCGCACGGCAAGCTGGCCGGCGTAAAGCGCATCACAGGCGTGTTCGCCCGGCTCGAGCAGCCGGTCGACTTCGAGGCGCTGGACGACCAGCCGGTCGACCTCGTCTTCCTGCTGCTGGCGCCCGAAGGCGCGGGCGCGGATCACCTCAAGGCGCTGTCCAGGATCGCGCGCGTGCTGCGCGACGCCGACACGGTATCCAAGATCAGGGGCACGCGCGACGCGGCCGCCATCCACGCGCTGCTGTCGCAGACGCCGGCCTCGCACGCCGCCTGATCGTCTTTCCCGTATTTTCGGATTAAAGCCTGTATGGGCCGCCGCGCGCGGCCCGTTTGGTTCTTGATCTGCGTTCGCCTGACGCCGGGGCAGGTGGCCTGCCCCGCGCTTCAAATTCCTAATGGATGGCGACCGTGACCAGATCGTTCTCCATGGCGCCGGCCAGTGCCCGGTCGCGCGCGTCCGACAACAGGATCGGCTGGCCGTCGGCTCCGAAAAGCGCCCACAGTTCCAGTCCGGGCGCGATTTCGCCGAGGTTCGGGAAGCGGCCGCGCAGATCGTCGCTGGTCACCTTCCGCAGATATGCCACCGAGCCCTCGCCGAGATGGGCGAATTCGCCGCTGGTCATTGGCAGTCTTTCATCAGTCCTGGTCATTTCAGCCTCCTTCTCGCGAGGCGCCGGCGCTCCGGCCGTCTCGCATGAGAGCCATCGGCAAGGATCATTCTTTCACCGATATGTTTATTTTCCGTACCAGTCTCTCGGCTTCCGGACGGTCGAGATCGATCGAGAGCAAGCCGTTCTTCAACTCGGCCGACACCACCCGCATGCCGTCGGCCAGCACGAAGAAGCGCTGGAACTGGCGTGCTGCGATGCCGCGGTGGAGATATTCGCGCTCGGTATCGTCGGTTTGGCGTCCGCGCACGACCAGCTGGTTCTCCTCGATGGTCACGTCCAGATCGCTTTCGGCAAATCCCGCCACAGCGAGCGTGATTCTCAACCGTTCGGCCGTGCCTTCGGTTCCACGCAATCGCTCGATATTGTAGGGCGGATAGCCGTCGCCGGATTTCGCCAGGCGTTCCAACGTCTTTTCCATGGCGTCGAAGCCAAGCAGAAGCGGGCTGGAAAAGGGCGTCATTCGAGACATGTTACACTGTCCTCTCAAGAGCGACACAAATCGGAAAAGCCCTACTGGCATCTTTCCCGATGGCCTTGATATGGTCCGTCGCGCGGTCAAGTTCAAGCCATTCTGAAACCCGCCCAGCATTACCCGCCAGACAGGAATTTCCATGCCCCAAGCGCGCAAGATCATCATCGACACGGACCCTGGCCAGGACGACGCCGTCGCCATATTGCTGGCGCTGGGCAGCGACGAACTGGATGTCCTCGGCATCACCGCCGTGGCCGGCAACGTGCCGCTGGAATTCACCGAAAAGAACGCCCGCAAGATCTGCGAACTGGCCGGACGGCCGGACATCAAGGTTTTCGCCGGCGCGATCCGCCCGCTGGTGCGCCCGCTGGTCACGGCCGAGCATGTCCACGGCAAGACCGGGCTGGACGGTCCGGTGCTGCCCGAGCCGACGATGAAGCTGCAGGACCAATACGGAGTGGATTTCATCGTCGAGACCCTGATGCGCGAGGAAGCGGGCAGCGTCACACTTTGCGTGCTGGGGCCGCTCACCAACGTCGCGCTGGCGCTGATCCGGCAACCGCGCATCGCTCCGCGCATCCGCGAGATCGTGCTGATGGGCGGCGGCTTCTTCGAGGGCGGCAACATCACGCCGACCGCCGAGTTCAACATCTATGTCGATCCGCATGCGGCCGACGTCGTGTTCCGCTCGGGCGTGCCGATCGTGATGATGCCGCTGGACGTCACCCACAAGGCGCTGACGACGGCAAAGCGGGTGGAGGCGTTCCGCAAGATGGGAAGCAAGGTGGGCGATGCGACCGCCGCCCTGCTCGACTTCTTCGAGCGCTTCGACGAGGAGAAATACGGCACCGACGGCGGGCCGCTGCACGACCCTTGCGTGATCGCCTATCTGCTCAGGCCGGAACTGTTCAAGGGGCGCCATTGCAACGTGGTGATCGAAACGGCCTCGGAACTGACCATGGGCATGACCGTGGTGGACTGGTGGGGCGTGACCGACCGAGCCAGGAACGCCCTGGTGATGCGCGACATCGATGCCGACGGCTTCTTCGCGCTTCTGGTGGAGCGGCTGGGGCGGCTGTAGCATGCCGGCGATCCGCTATACGCAGCATGCCGAAACCGTCATGATGGAACGGGAGATCCGAAAATCATGGGTCGAGCAGACCGTGCTCGACCCGGAGTGGAGGCAACCCGATCCGAGTGGCGCCGACGTACAGCGGTGCTTTCGGATGATTCCGGAGAGAGGCGGGCGCGTCCTGCGTGGAAACCGCTGAAGAAATCCATATATTATCAGCATTCCTGGACCGCCGGGCTAGAAGGCCATCATGACGCCGAAAGTGAAATACGATCCCTCTGCGAATGCCGCTTACATTCGTTTTTCAGCGGCAAAGGTTCTGGAAAGCGAAGAAGTCCGCGACGGAATAGTTCTGGATTTCGATGCTGACGGGCACATCGTTGGCATCGAACTTCTCGACGCCCGCCAACAACTTCCTCCCGATTTGCTTACGCAGGCTGCTTGACGATCATTTCGCCCGCGAAAAAGCCAGCCACAGCCCGCCGCCGACCAGAAAGCCGCCGCTGATCCTGGAAAGCAGCCTCATGCGGCTGGCCGAGAGCGCCTTTGCCGCGCGGCCGGCGGCGAAGGCGTAGCCGCTGTCAGACACGGCGGCGCAGAGCATGGCGGTGAGGCCCATCACCGCGATCTGCGCCGCATAGTTGCCGGAGGGATCGATGAACTGCGGCAGGAAGGCGCCGAAGAAGATCAGCATCTTGGGGTTGCTGAGCGCGACCAGCAGGCCCTGCAGGAAGAAACCGCCGCGCGGCGCCTTGGCGCTGCCGTCGGGGTTCAGCCGGCCCTTCTGGCGGAACAATTGTATGCCGACCCAGATCAGATAGGCGGCGCCGAGCAGGCGCACCCATTCGAACCAATGGCCCATGCCCTCGATCAGGGAGGTGAGGCCGACGCCGACGATCGCGATGGCGATGCCCAGCCCGACCTGCGTGCCGGCGACGTTGGCGAGGCCCGCCCGCGTGCCGTGGCGGATGGAATTGGCGACGATCAGCGTGACCGTCGGGCCGGGGACCAGGATGATGACGATGCAGGCGACAAGGAAGGCGCCGTAGAGCGAAAGCGACATGACGCATGGTCCCGAACGGAAAACCGAACCGGCAAGAGTGCATGCCGGGACGGCCGGTGCAAGCCCGCGCTCAACCGCTGAACGGCAAGAGCTTACACGGAGGGAGTTGCGCCTGAGGGCCAGGGCAGCGTCGCCTCGTAGGCGGCTGCTGCGCGCAGCACGTCCATGTCGCCGCGCGGCCGGCCGATCAGTTGCATGCCCATCGGGCGGCGCTTTGCGTCGAAGCCGGCGGGTACGTTGACCGCGGGGCAGGCGCCGAGCGTCGCGGGCGCCGAAACCTGCATCCAGCGGTGATAGCTGTTCATCGTCCTGCCTGCCACTTCGCCCGGCCAGTGGGTGCCGATCGCAAAAGGAAAGACCTGCGCCGACGGCAAGGCGAGCAGGTCGAAGCGCTCGAACAGGCTGAGCAGCGTCCTGAGCCATGCCGAGCGGATTTGGGCCGCTTCGTGGATCTGCGGCGCGGTCAGGCGCAGCGCGCCTTCCGCTTCCCAAACGGCTTCCGGCTTGAGCAAGCTGCGCTTTTGCGGGTCGTCGTAGAGCGGTTTGAGCGCGCAGCCGCTGGTCGCCTGCCGCAGCACCACGAAAGCCTGCCACAACGCCTCGAAATCGAAGTCCGGCACCAAGGGTTCCGTTACGAATCCGGCATCTGCAAAACGGGTGAGGCTGGCTTCGCAAAGCGCCGGGATGCCGTCCTCCAGCGGCAGGTGGCCGCCGAGATCGCCCAACCAGGCGATGCGGCCGCCCTCTGCCGGCGTTTTCAACCCTGCCAGAAACGAACCATCCGCATCGTAGGAGAGCGGCGCGTGCGGGTGGTGGCCGGCCTGCACGTCGAGCAACAGCGCCATGTCGCGCACATTGCGGGCCATCGGGCCTTCCACGCCCATCTGTGCATGAAAGACTTCCGGGCCCGGTCCGCCCGGCACCAGCCCTTGCGAGGGACGGAAGCCATAGACATTGTTGTAGGCGGCGGGGTTGCGCAGCGAGCCGCCGAAGTCGCTGCCGTCTGCCACCGGCACCATGTCCAGCGCCAGCGCCACGGCAGCGCCGCCGCTGGAGCCGCCAGCGGTCCAGGCTGGATCGAAGGCGTTCAGGGTCGGGCCGAACACCGGATTGTAGGTGTTCGAGCCGAAGCCGAATTCGGGCGTGTTGGTCTTGCCGATGATGATGGCCCCGGCCTTGCGGATACGCTCGACGAAGTAGTCGTCCTCTTCCGGCACAAAATCCGCGAAGATCGGCGAGCCGAAGGTGGTGGTCAGCCCCCTGGTCTGGGCAAGGTCCTTGATGGCGAGGGGCAGGCCGAACAGCGGGCCGGCGGCACCGTCTTTCGCGCGGGCGTCGGCGGCTTCTGCCTCCTTGAGGATGTCGGCCCGGTCGCGCAGCGACACGATGGCGTTGACGAGCGGATTGGCCGTTTCGATGCGGTCGAGGAAGGCCGTTGCGACTTCTCCCGCAGAGAGGCGGCGGGCGCGGATGGATTCGGCGAGCTCGACGGCCGAAAGGCGGCAAATCTCGCTTGCCGGCGGGAGTGCGTGCCGGGTATCGGGGCGCGGCGGGCTCAGCGGACGGTCTCCTTCAGCGCGGCGTCCACCTCTGCCGCCAGCGGGATCGCCGGTTGCGCACCCGGCTTAAGGCAGGCCAGCGAGGCGGCGGTCGCGGCGCGTTCCAGCACCTGGCGAAGCGGCAGGCCGGCGCCGAGGCCGGCGGCGAGATAGCCGCAGAACGTGTCGCCGGCACCGACCGTGTCCACCGGCGTGATCTTCAGCGCCGGCACGGCAAGCAGTTCGTCGGGCGTGGCGGCCAGCACGCCTTCGCCGCCCAGCGTCACGACGATGGTATGGCCGGTGTTTTGCGCAAAGGCGCGCATTCGCGCCGTGCGGTCTTCGCCCGGCAGACCCGCCGCCTCGCAATAGAGGTCGAATTCCGTCTCGTTGGCGACGACATAGTCGGCCTTTCCGACATAGCCGGCCGCCTCGGCGAAGAAGGGCGCCGTGTTGAGCACGGTGATCGCACCGGCCGCGACGGCCGCGTCGAGCGTCGCTTCGACCGTGCGCAACGGGATTTCCTGCTGCAGCAGTACCACGTCGCCTTTTGCCAGCGGAACCCTTGCAAGGTCGCCTGGCAGGACGGAATCGTTGGCGCCGGGCGCCAGTGCGATCATGTTCTCGCCCGCATCGTCCACCAATATGGCGGCCGTTCCGGTGGCGGCATGGGCTTCGCGCACGCCGGAAAGCTCCACGCCCGCTGTGCGCAGCAATGCCAGCGCCTCGGTGGCGAGGCTGTCCTTGCCGACAGAGCCGAGCATGCGGACGGCGGCCCCGGCGCGGGCGGCGGCGAGCGCTTGGTTGGCGCCCTTGCCGCCGGGCGCGGTGGTAAAGCCGCTGCCCCGCACCGTCTCGCCGGGGCCCGGCAGGCGGCCCACGGTGGTGATCATGTCGAGATTGATCGAGCCGACGACGACGATCATGAACGGAAAAGCCTCCTGGATGTTCAGGAGGCTAGCCCATTCCCGGGTCGCTTGGGAATATGGTCGCTGCGGCTTAGCAGTGCTTTGTCAGCCGGCCACCTGGCCGGCCTCCCAGCCGAGGATGGCGCGCTTGCGTGTCAGGCCCCAGTGATAGCCGGTTAGCGCGCCGGTCGAGCCGATGGCGCGGTGGCAGGGCACCACGAAGGACACCGGGTTGGCGCCCACCGCCGCGCCCACCGCGCGCGCGGCCTTGGGCGCGCCGATGCGCTCCGCGATGGAGGAATAGGTGCAGGCGCGGCCCATCGGGATGCGCAGCAGGGCCTCCCAGACCCGCACCTGGAAATCGGTGCCGATCAGCACGACGCGCAGCGGCTGGTCGGCGCGCCAGCGGGCGGGGTCGAAGATTCGCGCCGCATAGGGCTGGGTCGCGGCCATGTCCTCGACATAGGTGGCGTTCGGCCAGCGGCCCGACATGTCGGCAAAGGCTTCGCGCTCGCCGCCGGGGTCGTTGAAGGACAAGCCTGCCAGGCCACGGTCGGTGACCATCACCAGCGCCATGCCGAAGGGCGAGATGTGGAAGCCGTAGCGGATGGTGAGGCCTGCGCCCCTGTTCTTGTAGTCGCCCGGCGACATCGCCTCATGGGTGACGAACAGGTCGTGCAGCCGGCCCGGCCCGGACATGCCGACCTCATAGGAGGCTTCCAGCAGCGGCATGCCCGAATCGAGCAGCCGACGGGCGTGATCCAGCGTGACGGCCTGAAGAAAGGCCTTGGGCGACAGGCCGGCCCAGCGCGTGAACAGTTTCTGCAGGCCGGTCGGGGTCTCGCCGACGGCTTGCGCCAATTCCTCCAGCGACGGCTGGTCGCGATAGTCGAGGCTGATTTTCTCGATGGCGCGGCGCACGACCTCGTAATCGACGGCGCTCGCGTCGCCTTCGATGGGCGTGATGTCCTTTTCGAGCGTGGCGACGGGCTTCAGCGTCATGGGCGCATTGATAGGCATCCGGGCGTTCATGGCAATATCTCCTTGGCCCCGAATATCGGCCCGGAGCGGCTGCCAGACCACCCGAAACCTGCCTTGTGGCCAAGCGATCCGGCTGGTCCGGAGTTCAGCCCGCGCGGGCCTTTGCCAACGCCCGTGAAAATGCAGTGGCGAAGCTCTCGCGGTCGTCCGGATTGAGGAAAGTGCCGATCGGCACGCTTGAGCCCTGTGCCTCCACGGCCATGCCCGTGATGCCGATGTCGGTCTTGCGCGCAACCGAAAAGCGCGCCCAGAACGGGTTGAAGCGATGGCGCTCGGACTTGCCCGACGGCGCCACCTTGAGGATATCCAGCGCGGTGCGCGACACCGAAACCTCCTCATGTGCGCGAGCGGCGCGGTAGTTCAGGCGGAACGCGACGTAAAGCCCGATCACGTCCAGTCCGAAAAAGCCGAACACCGGCCAGGCGCCGTGCGACAGCATGATGATGCCGGTGACGGCCCAGCCGAACAGCATCGCGCCCATGAGGATGGTGAAGCCGGTTCGGCCGAGCGAACGGTGCGGCGTCAAAAGCGCGTGGAAAAAGGGCTCGTCGGCGGCGAAAGTCGCGTTTGTATCGCTCATGGCTGGATATTATAGGAAGGAAATGGCCCTTCCCAAGTCCAAACCGCGATCCTCATCCGAAAATGACCCTGGCCCGAAGCCTCGCGGCCGCGCAAAGGCCGGAGCGCGTGCGAAGGCGAAGCCGGCGCGTTCCCTCTACACCCCTGCCGAGGTGCATGAGATCTTCCGGCGCTTCGCGATCCAGCGCCCGGAGCCGATGGGCGAACTGGAGCATGTGAACGCCTTCACCCTGCTGGTGGCGGTGGTGCTTTCGGCGCAGGCCACGGATGCCGGCGTCAACAAGGCGACGCGGCCGCTGTTCAAGGTCGCGGACACGCCCGAAAAGATGCTGGCGCTGGGCGAGGAGAAGCTCGGCAATTATATCCGCACCATCGGCCTGTGGCGCAACAAGGCCAAGAACGTGATCGCGCTGTGCGAGGCGCTGATCCGCGACCATGGCGGCAAGGTGCCCGACAGCCGCGAGGAACTGGTCAAGCTGCCGGGCGTGGGCAGGAAGACCGCCAATGTCGTGCTCAACATGGCCTTCGGCCAGCACACGATGGCGGTGGACACGCATATCTTCCGCATCGCCAACCGCATCGGCCTCGCGCCCGGCAAGACGCCGGAGGAAGTGGAGCGCGGGCTGGTGCGCGTCATTCCCGACGAATATATGCGCCATGCCCATCACTGGCTGATCCTGCATGGGCGCTATGTCTGCAAGGCGCGCAAGCCCGATTGCCCGGCCTGCGTCATCGCAGACATTTGCAAATGGCCCGACAAGACCGCGGACGTTCCGGCGCCGCTGGTGCGGATCGGCTCGCAAGGGCCGGTCCCGGGGACGATCGAGGAAACGGCGTGACCGGCGGCTGTCCGGCTTGTTTCAGAGCCCGTAGCCGCGCGCCATGGCCGCCGCGAAGACCGGAATGAGCAGGAAGATCAGCGCCTGCGCCAGCACATAGCTGCGCACGGCGGCAAGTTCGGCCTGCGGCACCTGGAAGGCGGGTTCGGCGCCGGCGCGGCGGTTCCACGACAGGTAGCGCATCGTGGGGACAACCGACAGCAGGCCGACTGCGGCGAAGGCCGCGATCTTGGCCCAGAACACCCAATTGTAGACATAGAATTCCCAGCCCTTCAGGCCGTACACCACCCGGCCGACACCGACGAGGATGACCAGCAGGGCGATCAGCCCGTAATGGCGGTCGATGCGGGCCAGCCGGCTTATGGTCCGGGCGGACATCTCGTTGCGCACCAGCACGAATTCGGCGGCGATGATGCCGGCCAGCGAAAACACCAGCAGATGGTGGAGTATGGCGAGGACGAGGTCGGTCGTTTCCATGGCTTTGAAGCTTCCCCACAGAGATGGCGCGCAGGCTGCGCGATCCAGGCCGAAACCGCAATGCGCAAGTGCGCGTCTTACGAGAAAGGCTGCGACCGGTGCCGGTTCAGCTTGCCTTGCGGCGCAGTTGTCGCGCCAGCCCGCTCCAGAGATCGACGCTCGGTGCGGCAGCCGGTATCGGCGCGGAGGCATCGAAAGGTTGCGGGCGGCCCACCGCATAGCCCTGCGCGTGATCGACGCCGATGGCGACGAGCGCCGCCATGATCTCTTCGGTCTCGACGAATTCGGCGATGGTGCGCTTGCCCGTCACCTTGCCGATGTGGTGGATCATCTCGACCATGGCGTGGTCGATGCGGTCGTTCAGCATGTCCTTGACGAAACCGCCGTCGATCTTGAGGTAGTCCACCGGCAGGTGCTTGAGGTAGGCGAAGGACGACATGCCTGAGCCGAAATCGTCCAGCGCGAAGCGGCATCCCAGGCTGCTCAGCGTCGTGATGAAGCCGATGGCCCGTGCGAGGTCTGCAATGGCGCTGGTTTCGGTGATCTCGAAGCAGATCATCTGCGGCGGCACGCCCTTCTCCTCGAACTGCTCGCACAGGAAGGGCAGGAAGGTATCGTCGCCGAAGGTCGCGCCCGAGAGATTGATGGCGCAGGTGGCGATGGGTTCCGCGCCCGGATCGGCGAGGCGGCCGGCCAGCACGGAAAAAGCGGTGCGGATCACCCATCGGTCGATCGCGGGCATCAGGCCGTAACGCTCCGCGGCGGGAATGAAGCTTCCCGGCGCGACCAGGTTGCCGGCTTCGTCCAGCATGCGCAGCAGGATCTCGACATGGGCGCCGGCCTCGGCCGCGGCAGGGTTCAACGCGCGGATCTGCTGGGCATGCAGGCGGAAGCGGTTTTCCTCCAGCGCCGTATGGATGCGCTGCACCCAGGCCATCTCGCCGAAGCGCTCCTGCATGGCGGCGTCGCCGTCGCTGTGGAACTGCACGCGGTTGCGGCCATTCTCCTTGGCCATGTAGCAGGCCACGTCGGCGGAACGCATCGTCTCCTGCAAGGTCGCGCCGGGATGGGCGACGGGCACCATGCCGATGCTGACGCTGACGTTGAAGGGCTGGCCCTGCCAGGCGAAATGCAGGTCCTGCACGGTTCGGCGCAGCCGCTCCGCCATGTCGGCGGCATCGTCGGGCGCGCAGTCGAACAACAGCACGCCGAACTCGTCGCCGCCGAGCCGCGCCAGCAGGTCGCCCTCGCGCAGTTCCTGCTGCAAGAGCGCCGAAACCTGGCGCAACAGCTGGTCGCCCGCCGCGTGCCCCCAAGTGTCGTTGACCAGCTTGAACTGGTCGAGGTCGAGATACATCAGCGCATGATGCGCCGCGTGTTGCGGCAGGGCGGCGATGGTCTTTTCCAGACGCCGCTCGAATTCGCGGCGATTGGCGAGACCGGTAAGCGCATCGTGCGAGGCCTGCCAGGACAGGCGGTTGATGTAGTCCCGCTCGCGCGTCATGTCGTGCAGCGCCAGGACCACGCCGACGATCCGGCCTGAAATCAGCAGGGGATTGGCGGTCAGAGCCACCGGAACGGACGTGCCGTCGGTCGCGCGGACCAACAGGCGGGGATGCGCCTGCGCCGGGCGCGGCTCGCCGGCCAGAAGGCGTTCCACCAGATCGATTTCCTCCGTCCCGCTCTCGTCGTCCACGAGGCGGAACAATTTCGCGACCGGCAGGCCGCGCGACGAGGTGAACGGACGATCCAGCAGATATTCGGCCGCCACGTTCATGTAGTCGATCAGGCCGTCCGCGCCGGTCGTGATGACGGCCTGGCCGATGGAGGCGAGCGCGATCTGGGCGCGTTTGCGCTCGACATTGAAAGCGGTCTGGAATGCCTGGCGCTGGTTGAGGACCTTGCGGGTGCGCCAGACGGCCACCAGGATAAGCAGCACCGCCACCGCCAGATTGGCACCCATCAACGCCGTCTTGATGGCGCGGGAGCCCTCGCCCAGCGTGTCGGAAAAGGCCTTGGCCAAGGGCGTCATGAGGTCGTCGAGACGGCGGATTTCGGCCTTCCATGCCGCGACCTGAAGACGCGAGGAGGGGCCTTCCGCGAAACGGGCCTGCATGGTGTCGCCCAGGTGCTGCAGTTGCAGCAGCAGGCGGTCGGCCTCGGTCCAGTGGCGGATGGCGTCGTCGATATAGCTGATGCCGCGGAAATTGCGGAACAGCCAGATGAGGCTGCCGACGTCGTCGGCATGGTTGGCGCCGCCCAGGAACCCGTTGCGGGCGGCGGCCAGGTCGACGGCGGGCTGTTCAAGCGCCACGCGGGCGGCGTGATCGGCCAGCGGCACGGCTATGGTCTTGCGATATTCGGCCAGGAAGGTGCTGTCGCCGGTATCGGCATACAGGTTGAGGAAATAGATGGCGTGCTTCTGGCCCTTGGACCATTGGCTTTCGCCCGCCACATAGGCGCGCACCGCCGAAAGGGTGTAGAGGCTTACGGAGGCGAGCGCGGCCTGGATCAGCACGATGACGATGAAGGGCCAGACCAGACGCAGAAGCCCCGCACCCGTCGCGCGTGTCATGCCGTTCGCGTCGAAGCCGCCAACCTCGCGCCCCCTGCCTTGCGCCCGGATTTGCCCGCCGGTCGCTACCCCTGTGACCCGGTCAGCCGGGATAGCGACTGTATATCAGTTTCCTCTTAACAGCGGATGAACCGGCCGCGCGCAGTTTTCCTGAAACCGGCGTCGTTTCGGACAGCGTTCTAGACATCGCTCCCGGACTGCCCATCGGTCAGCGGCGCCTTCAGCGACCCGACCAGGGTGGAGAGCTCGGGCTCGTCGATCAGCAGGGCGGCGTCCTTTGCCGACAGCCAGGCGCGGCGGCGGCGCTTTTTTTCCTGCCAGTCGGCCAGTTCCTGCGTGACTTCGAGCAGGTACACGGTGACGTCGACGCGCACGAAGTGGCGCGCCAGCCGCTTCCAGTAGGAATAGGTGCCGGCCGGTTGCCTGAGCATGATCCCATCGACGCCGGCTTCCTCCAGCGCCTCGACCGCCGCGGCCTTGCGGCCGCTCTTGCCCTTCATCGGCCAGCCCTTCGGCAGGATGAAGCGCCGGGTCTGGCGCGAGGTCACCAGCATGACCTCCACTTCGCCGCTTTCGTTCACGCGAAAGGGCACGGCAGCCACCTGGCGCACGTGTTCGCCCTTCTTGGCCTTGCGGACGGCGTTCTTTTTTGTCGCTGCCATTTCCGGCTCCGTTCGGTCTTGCGGGCGATGCAACGGCAATTGCCGCCAAACGCAAGAGGCCGGGACAGAATCACATCCCGGGCAGAAGATAGGCGGCTAATTAAACGGAAACAGGGTGGATGTCAGCGGCAACCGGCGGAAGCGGTGCCGCCATTGCCATAAACCGGCAATTGGCAGCCGGGCCGCATCACCGGAACGCGCGGCTGGCGCGCCTGCCTGTCGGTGTCCTGGCGGTCGATCTCGCGCATGATCTGCTGGTTCTGCTGAAACTGCTGCCGCTGCAGGCGATTTTCCATGATGCGCAACTGGTTCTGGAGGACCGGATTGGCCGGCACCAGGACCTCGGCCGAACGCGAGGGCGACGCCGAGGCGGATAACGCCAGTAGCGCCGCGCACAAAAAGCCGAAGATTTTCAAACAGCCACTCATCGTCGCAAGATCGTTCCGTTACACCGAAGGATATAGGGCTCGGCGACGGATGTTCCAAGCCGGGCCGTTCGTTCACATTGGACAGGCGATGAGCCGCGCGGCAAATGAAAAGGGCCGCCCGAAGGCGGCCCGATTATCATATTCCTGGAGATTAGGCACCGGGGGCGGCGCCGTTCAACTTGTTCTTGATCTCTACAAACTTGTCAGACAGCGCAGTTCCCAGATTGGTAGCGGCAGTGACGATGGCGAGGGCGATCAGCGCTGCGATGAGGCCGTATTCGATGGCGGTGGCGCCGGATTCGTCCTTGTAGAAGCGTGCGAGAAGCTTCGTCATGATGGTTTTCCCTTGTGCCCAGTTGTGACTTCGACGACGGTTTCTTCCTGAACCGTGGCCTGATCTTGGGACAGGCGAATTGCGGTTGCGTTAAGCCGAATAGTAAACAAAGTGTAGCCGCGCCGTTTGCTTAACAAACGGCCAAGAATTGATTACAATTTTCCTGATTTTTACTGAGGGAACCCGTTCTCGCGCACGATCTGCCAGATGCGCCTGTTCACGTCGGCGATGTCGTGGATGCAGTCGGTTATGCGGGTGATCTCGGCGCGGTCGACGGCTTCTATCTTGCCGTATTTGATCGAATCCTTGCCGTCGAAGATCCGCATCAGCTGCGTGTGCGAGATCTCGCCCTTGTCGTCGAAAGAATAGATGCAGTGGCTGTATTTGTTGCGCAGCTTCGATTGCTGGTTCAATCGCTCGAGCAAGGCAAGCACGTCTTCGCGGCATCTGTCGGGTGTCTTGGGCAGCTTTGCAAGCCGTTCCACCAGGTCCATGCGGGCCCGCGTGGTGTTCAGCGTCAGGAAGATGACGATGGCCGTTTCCTTGTCCACGCGCGCCAGTCCCGCGATCAGGTAGATGAGCAGGCTTTCGGTGTTCGTCCAGGTGTAGTTCAGGCGTCCGATGAGAAGCAGGATCTTCTCGAAATCGAGCGTGGGAGACAGGCCGTCGGCCGAATCGTGTTTTTCCCGGACGGGCATGGCGCGGCGCTTTGCGGCTCCCTTTTTGCCTTGGAACCAGCATAGCTAATTTCCGCGTCCGGCCCGGCATCGGCAAATGGAGGTAGGGCTCCCCCCGCGCGGGCTACGCCGCTCTACTGCCGGGCCTACGCCGCGCCCCGGACCGGCCTGTCGCGAGGGAGCGAAAAAAGCGAAGGTGCGGCAGGCATATATGCCGCAAATCGCCGGAATCGCATAAAATGCCACACATCCTCGGCCTGCCGCCCGGCCGGCGGCGATCTAGATGCGCGCTGGCCGGATAGCTCGAATGGGCGACTAGGCTTGGGCCGGTCGAGGCGGGAAGCTGACCCTATCCCGCTGTCTACGGGATGAGGGCATTCGATCAACAATCGGCTTTTTCACCGCGGCTGCAACTCTGTTGTGCCTCGGACAGGGGGCTTGCGTCGATCGGAGACCGGGTGCCCGGCATTCGTGATGGAACTTCGAACTGCCGCCCGGTCCATGTCGGATCGTGCCCAGCCGTTTTTCCGTCGATGCAACCGCCGTGCGGACAAAGCCCCGTGAGAGATGAAAGGGGTTCCTCGGCACGGCTCCAAACTGGAGAACATGAAGATGTCGAGAAACAATGGAAATTCGATCTTCAATTGGGATCCGAGTCAGGACCAGTCGCAAGATCAGAACCAGGATCAAGGTCAGGGCCAAGGGCAAGGCCAGGGCCAGGCCGAATTGCAAGGCCAGGGTCAGGGGCAGGGCCAGTTCCAGTCCAGCGAATCCGAGAACAGCAATGAGAACGGAAACGGCAATGGAAATGGCAACGGCAACCTGAATCTGAACGGCAATGGCAGCCTGAACCTCAACGGCAACGGCAACCTGAACGGCAATTTCAACCACAGCTCCAACAGCAACACGAACACCAACGCCAACAGCAGCACCGCGAACAGCACGAGCAACAGCACCAGCAACACCGACACGCATGTGAATGTGGATGTCGGTGTCGACCTGAGCGGCATCCATCCCACCGATAACCGCTTTGCCGACGTCAATCTGGCCGCGGGGGCCAAGATCGACCAGCTGCTCGTCAACCATGACGGCCAGATCTTCTACAATCCGGGCGACGGTGCTTCCTTCAACGATTTCCTCAACAACTCGTTGAACGGTGCGGGCAATGATACGGCCGCAGCCGTCGCGCAGATCAACAATTTGAACGACAGCGACCGTCTCGACAACGCCTCCGTATCCAATAGCGGCACCTTCCAGCAGAACGGCAACGCCGATGGCGGCTCCGCTACCGCAGGTCCTGGCATCAATGCGGGCGGCGGCGGCGGTGGCGGCGGCGGCTTCGGCATCGCCAATGGCGGTGACGGCGGCGACGGCCATAGCTTCGGGGGCATCGGAATCGGCGGCAGCGCCCTTGGCGCAGCGCATGGTGGAGACACGACCGGCGGCGCCGGCGGTGCGGGCGGTGCCGGCACCGGCCTCGGTGTCGGGCTCGGCTTCGGCGCGGGCCTGGGCAACGGCGGCGCGCAGGGCGGCGACGCCGGCAATGCCAACGGCGGCAACGCCAACGGTAACGGCGGCAACGGAACCGGGCTCGGCCTGTCCGGCGCCAGCGGTGGCAGCTCCGGCGATGCCGGCAGCGGCAACGGTGGTGACGGTGCCGGCCTCGGCCTCGGCGCCGGCGGCAGCGGCGACGGCGGCAACGGCCATAGCGGCAATGGCGGCGACGCAGCAGGCCTGGGTGTCGGCGCAGGCGGCGGCGAGGGCGGCGACGGCGGTAATGCCGGAAGCAATGGTGGCGATGCGGCCGGTCTCGGCCTCGGCCTGATCGGCGTCGGCGTCGGCGTGGCAGGCGATGCAGGCAACGCGACCGCCGGCAACGGCGGCAACGGTTCCGGCACCGGCAGCGGCAGCGGCTCGGGCACCGGCGGCGACAGCGGCAATGCCAATGGCGGCAATTCCGGTGACGCTCTCGGCCTCGGCCTCGGCAGCGGCCATGGCGGCGACAGCGGCAACGCGCATTCCGGCGACGGCGGCAACGGCCTGTCGCTCGGCCTCGGCAGCGGTCAGGGCGGCGACGCCGGCATGGGCGGCGCAGGCGGCACGGCCGGCGACGGCGGCGACGCGCTCGGGCTCGGCCTCGGCTCCGGCACCGGCAGCGGTGCAGGTAACGGCGCGGGCGTAGGCGGTGCTGGCGGGCAAGGCGGCTTTGCGTGGGGCGGCGACACGGTCGTGATGCCCACGGCAGGCGCAGGCATCGGCGGCGCGGCGAGCGGCGGCTATGGCGGCGACGGCGGCCATGGCGGCGTGATCACCAATGGCGCCGGCGGCGCAGGCGGCGACGGCGGCATGTGGGGCTCCAACGTGGGGCACGACAGCACCGTCGAGGGACTGTCCCAGGCTCATGCCGACGCGACTATCGATACTTCGGCCTTCAACCAGAGCATCGTGATGGGGGCCAACATGATGGAGAACCTGTTCAGCCAGACGATCGTGGGCGGCAACTACGACAACACGAGCGACAGCCATCATTCGTAAACGGCCACCGCGCGAGCGGGCCAAATGAACGGCGGCCACGCGGGAGAACCCGCGTGGCCGCTCAATAGTCAGGAAGGGGACGAGGCCGGGCGTCCACTTCGGAAGACTGAACGATACCGACGGAGAGAGCCGTGTATCTGGACAAGGTCACCGAAGCGATCGCCCATTTTGTCGGCTTGTTCCAGATCGCGACCGAACAGAACCGAATCCGCGACGACTATCTCGAATTCCGGGCATTGAAGGCGAAAGCCGAGACCCCGCCGCCCGACGGCCATGCCGGCATCTCCTTCCAGAACCCCTATGACCTGGACGACCCGCAGCCTGGCCTGCATTTCGTGCCGTCGGCCGCGGCCATAGAACCGTTCCTGCCCCAGGGCATGGCGGCGCATGCGCTGCCCGACATCCCGCCGCCGATCGGCATCCAGTCGGTGGCCTATCCCGGCTATATCCAGCCGCTGCCGGACCTGGCTCCGGCGCTGTCGAGCATAAGGATCGTGGAGCCGGCGCTGACGCCGCCCGGCTCGGTCGCGGTGCATGCCGGGCAGACGAACATGCTGTCCGACAGCGATTTCGTCAGCGTGAACGTCTCGGCGGCGAATTTCGAAACGATCGGCACGCCGAACCTGGCGCTCGATGCGCTGATGCAGGACGCCAGCGTGCTGCAACCGATACCGGTGCTGGAATCCCTGGGGTCTACGGCCGATATCGGCTCCTTCATCGTCAACACCGCCACCTCGCTCAACAATTTCGTCGCCGCGCTGCAGGCGACGGAGGAGCAGGGCGGTCATGGCGGCGTGTCGAACACCACCACTTCATCCACCGACAGCGACGGCACTTCGGTCCAGGCGCATGTCACGGTGGTCGAGAACCCGACCGACTCCGCGATCTATGTGAACGGGCAGGTGTGGACGGGAGACGCGCCGAACCTCAACGACTATCTCCCGGCAGGCTCGCCGCTCATCAAGGAAGCGGCGCAGGCGTCAACCGATCCGGTTCCCGAAACAGGCGGACAGAGCGGCGGCGGCAGTTTCGTGCTCGGTTCCCCCGCAACCGCGACGTCGGAAGAGGCGCACGGACAGGGCGTCTGGTCAGGCGACGGTTCGGTCACGATCAACACCGGTTCCAATGCGCTGACGAACACGGCGCTGGTGGTCAACGACGCGCTCGAAGCGAACGTCATGGCCGTCGCCGGCAACCATTATGTGCTGAACGCCATCGTCCAGATCAACGCCTGGAGCGATTCTGCCTCCATCGGCGCCAGCATGGCGGGCTGGAGCGCGGCCGCGTCGTCCGCGACCAAGGCCTTCAACATCGCCTCCATGCAGCAGACCGCGGTGCCGGCGGCCCCGACGGCGGCCGGCGGCGCCGAGCCGGACTTTCCCAAAGCGTGGGCGGTCACCCAGATCACCGGGGATTTCGTATCGCTCAACTGGGCCCAGCAGTTCAATTTCGTCATCGACAACGACAAGATCGTGACGGCTGCGCAGCAGGGCGTCACCACCACGGTGGGCACGGGCGGCAACCTGGCCGTCAACAGCATGTCGCTGGCGGATCTGGGGAAATATTTCGACCTGATCCTCGTCGGCGGCAGCTATTACGGCGCCAACATCATCTCGCAGAAGAACGTGCTGCTGAACGACGACGTCATCGGCGCGGTCTCCGGCTTCCAGACCACGGGGCACGGCTCGATCTCGACCGGCGGCAACCTGTTGTGGAACGAGGCCGACATAACCAGGATCGGTTCCGAAACGGCGCTGACCCTGCCCAGCGCCTACCACAATGCGCTCAACGATTTCGCCGGCGGCAACAAGACGTTGTCGGCCGACGTGCTGCACGACAGCGCCTTCCAGGGGCTGGGCGGCCTCCGGGTGCTCTACATCTCCGGCAATGTCTACGACCTGCAATACATCCAGCAGACCAACATATTGGGCGATTCCGACCAGGTGGCGCTCGCCCTCAACTCGGCGCATAAGGCGACGGACGCGAACTGGTCGATCACGACGGGCGCGAACGCCCTGGTCAACGTCGCGCACATCGTCAGCGTCGACCCCATCGCCAAGACCTATTACGGCGGCGACCATTACTCCGACGAGTTGCTCGTCCAGACCGACATCATCAAAACCGACCACCTGCTCCAGTCGGCCAATGCGGATCATCTCGTCAACGAAGCCGTGGCCTTCCTGAGCGACGACATGCTGAAGCCGGATCATCATCCCGATCCCGTGGCCAGCATCAAGGACAACGCGCTGCCGAGCACTGGGCATTCCGATGTCCTGCATACGGTAATTTCGTGACAACAGAGAATCGGATCGACGATGAATCACCATGTCGATGACTCGCAGGGCATGAGAAGCCGCTTGCAGGCAGCCGATCCGGAGATCGCGCCGCAAGAGCGGGACGGCGCCGTTTCGGCCTCAAGCGCCGCATGGCACGACCTGGATACCTCGTTCGAGGTGCTGATGGCGGAAATCGACAGGGCGGCGGCCGAACTGCGGGCCAAGGCGCGGCCCCCTCTGGCGCGCACCGTCGAAGTGGAGCGGGTTGCGCAGACCACCGTGCCATCGGAGCCGAGATTGGTGCCGGAGCCCGCATGCGCGGCGGCGCCCGAAGGGCGGCCCGCCGACGAGGTGGAAAAACCGGCGATCGAAATCGAACAGCCCGAAAGCCAGTCAAAGGAAGAAGCGCCGCCGGCAGCGCCGGCCGTCCGGCTGAAGTCGATCGACGCGGACACCGGACCGATCCAGGCCGGCAGCGGGCCGTCCGTCGCGGGGGTGCCGAAGCCCGGCGGCAAGGCCATGCCCGCGGCGACGGCCGAGGTGTTCCACCGCCGCCTCGGGCCGATCAACCTCGCCGACAATCTCAGCGCCGGCATCCGCGCCGTGCGCCGCAACCTGCTGGTGGTGATGTGCTTCACGCTGGCGACAAACGTGCTGGTTCTGGCGATACCGGTCTATCTGTTCCAGATTTCCGACCGGGTCCTGACCAGCCGCTCGACCGACACGCTGGTGATGCTGACCATCCTGATCGCCGGCGCCGTCATCCTCAACGTCGTGCTGGACGCGATCCGCCGCTTCATCCTGATGCGGACCGCCGTCGAGGTGGCGGCGCAGCTCGGCGCGCCGATCCTGGGCGCTGCCGCGCGCGCCTCCTTGCACAGCAACGGGCGCGAATACCAGACGCTGGGCGATCTGCAGCAGCTGCGTTCGTTCCTGGTCTCGGGCACGCTGCTGTCGTTCCTGGACGCGCCGCTGGCGCCGCTGTTCATGCTCGCGGTGTTCCTGGTCCATCCGGACCTCGGCTACATCGTGGTGGTGTCGGCGATCCTGCTTCTGGTCATCGCCTTCATCAACCAGAAGGCGACCGAAGGCGCGTTCCACCAGGCGACCAATTTCCAGAGCAAGGCCAACCTGCATCTGGATTCCATGTCGCGCAACTCGCAGATCATCAACGCGCTGGCGATGATCCCCGAGGCCGTGCGCATCTGGGGGCAGGACACGGCGGGTTCGCTCAAGGCGCAGGTCGTCGCGCAGGACCGCAACGTGATTTCTGCCTCCGTGTCGCGCGCCGTGCGGCTTTTGGCGCAGGTCGCCATGCTCGGCTGGGGCGCCTATCTGTCGCTGGAAGGGCAGATCACCGGCGGCATGGTCATCGCCGCCTCGATCATTGCCGGCCGTGCCCTTGCCCCGGTCGAAGGCGCCATCGAGGGCTGGCACCAGTTCATCAACACCCGCGCCGCCTATCAGCGCATCGCCTCGCTGCTGCGCGCCTCGCCGCTGAACTTCGAACGGCTGAAGCTGCCGAAGCCGCAAGGCCGCCTCGACGTGGAACGCCTCCTGTTCGTGCCGCAAGGCACCAAGCGCGTGGTGCTCAACGGCATCACCTTCTCGCTGGCGCCGGGCGAGTCGCTCGCCGTGATCGGCGATTCGGGCGCCGGCAAGACGACGATGGGCAAGATGCTGGTGGGCTCGATCCTGCCGACATCCGGCAACGTCCGTCTCGACCTGATGGATCTGAGGAACTGGGACCAGCGGCAATTCGGCGAGAACATCGGCTACCTGCCGCAGGACGTGCAGCTGTTCCCCGGCACCATCAAGGCCAATATCGGGCGCATGCGCGACGACGCTTCCGACGAGGACGTCTACAAGGCGGCCATGCTGGCCGACGTGCACGAGCTGATCTCGACCTTTCCCCAAGGCTACGAGACGACGGTGGCTGGCGACGGCTCGCCGCTGTCGGGCGGGCAGAAGCAGCGCATCGCGCTGGCGCGCGCCTTCTTCGGCAACCCCAAGCTGGTGGTGTTGGACGAGCCCAATTCCAATCTCGACGGGGCCGGCGACGCCGCACTGCTCAGGGCGCTCGAGCACGCCAAGCGCGAGAAGATCACGGTCATCACCATCACCCAGCGGCCTTCGCTGCTGAACTGCGTCGACAAGATCATGCTCCTCTCCAACGGCACCGTCGCCATGTTCGGCGTGCGCCAGGACGTGCTGCGGGCACTCGCCCCGCTCAACGCGGCGCGCAACAATGTCGGGCAGCAGGCAGCGCCTGCCGCGGTCCAGCAAAATCAGCAGGCACAAGCCCCTGTCCAGCAGGCGACGGTCCAATGAGCACAAGCATCGCCAATGTTCACGACATAGAATGGTACAGCGACGTACCGCGCTCGATCCGCGGCCATGCGGTTGTCGGCCTGGTGCTGATGCTGGTCTGCTTCGGCGGTTTCGGCACCTGGGCGGCGACGGCGCCGCTGGCGGCGGCCATCATCTCGGCCGGCAGCTTCGTGGCCACCGGCGAGAACAAGGTGGTGCAGCATCTCGAAGGCGGCGTCATCAAGGAAATCCTCGTCAGCGAGGGCGATCACGTCACCGCCGGCCAGCCGCTGATCCGCCTGGACGGCATCGCCGCGCAGGTCAAGCAACGCCAGCTTTTCCTGCGCCAGGCACGGCTGGAGGCCATCGTCGCGCGGCTCAACGCGCAGGTGGCGAACAAGCCCACCGTCACCTTCCCGCCGATCGTCAGCGACAACCTCAAGGACAGCGACATCCAGTCGATCGTCGACGGACAGATGGCCAGTTTCCGCTCGGCCCAGAGCCGCATGCAGACGGAGGTGGGGCTGCTTCAGCAGAACATCGAATCGCTCAAGTTCCGCGTCGAGGGGCTGGACCGGCAGTCCGCGTCCATGAACGAGCAACTGGATTTCCTGAAGCAGGAATATGCTGGCAAGGTCAAGCTGCTCGACCAGGGCCTGATCCGCAAGCCGGAAGTCAACGCCATCCAGCGCGCCATCGCCGACGCGCAGGGGCAGATCGGGCGGCTGGATTCGGAGAAATCCGAGACCAACGCCCAGGTCGAGAAATACCGCGAGCAGATCGCCCAGACGACCACCGAGCTGACCCAGAAGGCGCTGGACGAGCTGCAAAGCAGCCAGGGCGACCTCGACGCCATACGCGAGGAATCCCTGCAGGCGCACGACACGCTGAAGCGCTCGTCGATCAACGCGCCGGTCGCCGGCACCGTCGTCCGGATGTATTATCATACGCCGGGCGGCGTGATCGAAAGCGGCAAGAAGATCCTGGAGATCCTGCCGGCCGACGTCCCGCTCATCATCGAGACGCAGATCCAGCGCAAGGACATCGACGCCGTGAAGCCCGGCCAGAAGGCGACGATCCGGATGGTGGCGCTGAACCGGCGCACCACCCCGGTGCTGAACGGCGAAGTCTATTATGTTTCGGCTGACGCGCTTTCCGACGCCAGCATGCCGAATATGGAAGTTTATCTCGCCCGCGTGCGGCTGCCGGCAAGCGAGCTTGCCCGCATACCCGGCTTCACGGCCACACCGGGCATGCCTGTGGAGATCATGATCCAGACAGCCTCGCGGACATTCCTCGACTATCTGACCAAACCGATCCGCGAAAGCATGTCTCGCGCCTTCACCGAACGGTGACGGACGGCCGCCAAGCCCCCGGCGGCCGCCAGCCCGCCGTCCGCCCGGTCGCGTTCACATTGTCGCGACCGGGCGGAACCTCTTGAGTGCAAAGCCGTTTTTGTGCAGGCAACGCATATCATGGAGGAATCCATGCGAACCATGAACATCATCACCCTCATTCTCATCATTCTTGGCGGCCTGAACTGGCTCGTGATGGGCTTGTCTGGCTTCGACGTCATAGGAACCATTTTCGGCGGCGCCGGGCATCCTGTCGCGCGAGTGGCCTATGTCATCGTCGGGCTCGCCGCGATCTGGCAGTTGATGCCGATGGTGTCGAGCTTCACCATGGGCGAGATCGATGCGGAAAGGCACGTCCACCATCATTGAGGACGAGCGACTTTCCAAGGTGACTAACGGCGGGGGCGATGCGTCCCCGCTTGTTTTTGTGCCTCACCGGCTGTCCGATTTTGGGCTGGCGGGGAAATGCGGGTGTCACCGTTTGGAACTGCGATCCGGCGAAGTGTGTGCTGAGCTGTGTCGATACGGGACGAAAAATCTGGCACAGGCCATGCATTGCCATAAGTACCGATGTCTTTCGGGCTGATATCGGAGAGTCCGCCGGGGTGGGGCAGCCATGGGTGCCTCGGCGGGCTCGCTGCTTTTTTCCGATCCGTCTACGCTTTCATCAGCCACGCGTGCTCGGGCGCATTGTGGAATTTCCAGGTGCGCTTCGGGCCGGCCATGACGTTGAGATAGTAAAGATCGTAGCCGTGACAGGCGGCGCAGGGATGGTAGCCCTCGGGCACCAGCACGATATCGCCATCCTCGATCGCGATGGCTTCGTCCAGTGCGCGCTTTCCTGTCTCGTCGGCATCGGTATAGACGCGCTGGAAGGCAAAGCCCTGCGGCGGGTTGAGCCGGTGGTAGTAGGTTTCCTCCAGCAGGGATTCGCGCGGCAGGTCGTCGCGGTCGTGCTTGTGCGGCGGATAGCTGGAGGTGTGGCCGCCGGGGGTGATGACCTCCACCACCAGCAGCGAGTCGGCGGGCTCGTTCTCCGGCAATATGTTGGTGACATAGCGCGTGTTGGTGCCCTTGCCGCGGACCTCCTGGCCGAGATCGTCAGGGCCGATGACCCGCGCCGGCAGGCCGCCGCCGAGGCCGGGCGCCGTGCACACGGCAAGTTCCACCGGCGTTCGGGCCGTCACGCTCCAGGCCGATCCTTGCGGCAAATAGACCGACCATGGCTTGCCCTCGAAGGGCGACATGCGCTCGCCCAGCGTTCCGAGCGACCTGCCGCCCACCGTCACCTCGCCCCTGCCGGTGACGAACACCAGGCAGGTTTCCCTTTTTCCGGTCTCGCCGGCTGCGGTTTCGCCATTCGCGAGCCGGTGGAGGTCGAAGCCGACATAGGTCCAGGCAGCGCTTTCGGGCGTCACATGAGCGATCCTGCCCGTGCCGGTCCTGGAAGGTCTGATCAATAGTTTCGACACCACTTGCACTCCTTCTGCCCGCCCTGATCAGGCGTTCGGAAAGCCCTGCGTTTCCACCGTATAGCCGGCCGCCGTCATCACCCGCATCAATTCCTCGTGGCCGACCTGCGCCATCCTGAGGGGAGGGTTCTTCTTCGGATCCTGCTCGGCTTCGACCACGAACCAGCCCTCATAGCCGTAGTCCGCGAATTTCTGCACGATCGCGCCGAAGTCCAGCGAGCCGTCGCCGGGCACGGTGAATGCGCCGAGGGCCACGGCGTCGAGGAAGGACTGGCGGGTCCGGTCGAGCCTGTCGATGACAGGCATGCGCACGTCCTTCACATGCACATGGCTGATGCGCTTGTGGTGCCTGTCGATGGTGCGCAGCACGTCGCCGCCGGCGAACGCCATGTGGCCCGCATCGAACAAAAGCGGGATGCCTTCGCCCGAATGGTTCATGAAGGCGTCGAGCTCCGGCTCGGTCTCGACCACGGCCGCCATATGATGATGGTAGGAAAGCGGCATGCCCTGGTCGGCGCACCATTCGCCGAACTCGGTCACCTTATGCGCATAGGCCTTCATCTCGTCGTCCGACAGTTTCGGCTTTTGAGCCAGCGGAACTTCCCTCCTGCCCTGGATCGACCTTCCGACCTCGCCATAGACGATGCAGGGCGCATCGACGGCCTTGAACAGCTCGATCATGGGCCGGATGCGGTCCTTGTTGGCGGCGAGTTCCTCATCCACCAGCGTGCCGGAGAACCAGCCGCCGCACAGCGTCACGTCGGCCTGTTTCAGAATGGGAAGCATGACCTTCGGATCGCTGGGGAAGCGCCGGCCCATCTCCATGCCGGTGAAGCCGGCTGAACGCGATTGGCGAAGACATTCCTCCAGCGACACGTCGTCGCTCAGTTCGGGAAGGTCGTCGTTCCACCACGCGATGGGGGACATGCCCAGTCTGGCTTTCACGTCGTTCTCCGTTTCTCAGTCGCCCACGCGCTGCAACTTCGTGGCCGCCTCATAGGCCTTGCGTTTGGCCCGCACTTCCTTGCGGGCACTGATTTCCGGCACCGCCACATCCCACCAATGGCCGCCCGCCTCGGTGGAAACCAAAGGATCGGTGTCGATGACGACGACCGTGGTGCGATCGTTCTTCTCCGCCCTGGCGAGCGCCGTCTCCAGTTCGCCGATCGAGGAAACCTTCTCGGCGATCGCGCCCATCGCGGCCGCATGCGCTGCGAAATCGATTTGCGGCAACATTTCGTGGCGCGCGTCCTTGAGCAGGTTGTTGAAGCTGGCGCCACCTGTGCCCATCTGCAGCCGGTTGATGCAGCCGAAGCCGCGATTGTCGAGCAGCACGATGGTGAGCTTCAGGCCGAGCATGACCGAAGTGGCGATCTCGGAATTCAGCATCATGTAGGAACCGTCGCCGAGCATGACGACGACTTCTTTTCCCGGCTTCGCCATCTTCACGCCCAGCGCTCCGGCGATCTCGTAACCCATGGTCGAGTAGCCGTATTCGGCATGGTAGGTGCCGGGTGCGCCGGCCTGCCACAGCTTGTGCAATTCGCCCGGCAGGCCGCCCGCTGCATGCAGCAGGGTGACGCCGGAGCCAAGCACGCGCTGCACCGCGCCGATCACCTGCGCGTCCGAGGGCAGGGCGGCATTGGTTGGGGCGGTTGCCCTGGCGGCGGCCTTCCGCCAGGCCAGCTTCTCCTTCTGCGATTTCTTCGTCCAGCTTGCGGGCGCCTTGTAGCCCCTGGCGGTGGCGGCGAGTTCGGCAAGGCCTTCCGCGGCATCCGCCACCACAGACAGGGCGCGGTGCTTGCCGGCGTCGAACGCCTGCACGTTGAGCCCGACGATCGTCTTGCCTTCGTTCCTGAACAGGGCCCAGGAGCCGGTGGTGAAGTCCTGCAGCCGCGTGCCGACGGCCAGCACCAGATCGGCCTCCCCGGCCATGGCATTGGCCGCCGACGTGCCGGTGACGCCGACCGCGCCCATGTTGAGCGGGTGGTCGTCCGGCAGCGAGGACTTGCCGCCCTGCGTTTCGCAGACCGGGATGCCCGTCGCTTCCACCAGTTTCGCGAGCGCTGACGAGGCGCCGGAATAGAGCACGCCGCCGCCTGCGACGACCAGCGGCTTCTTCGCCGCTTTCAGCGCCTGCACCGCCGCCGCGAGCTCGTTGCGGTCCGGGCGCAGGCGGCGCGGTGTCCAGACGCGTTCGGCGAAGAAGCTTTCGGGATAGTCGTAGGCCTCGGCCTGAACGTCCTGGCAAAGCGCCAGCGTGACCGGCCCGCACTCGGCCGGATCGGTCAGCACCTGCATGGCGCGGCTGAGCGCCGGGATGATCTGCTCGGGCCGGCTGATGCGGTCGAAATAGCGCGAGACCGGCCGGAAGCAGTCGTTGGCGGAAACCGTGCCGTCGCCGAAATCCTCGACCTGCTGGAGCACCGGATCGGGGATACGGTTGGCGAAGACGTCGCCGGGAAGGAGCAGCAGCGGCAGCCGGTTCACATGGGCGGCAGCGCAGGCGGTAACCATGTTGGTCGCGCCCGGGCCGATGGACGTCGTCGCCGCCATCATGCGGCGGCGGAAATGCGCCTTGGCGTAGCCGATGGCGGCATGGGCCATGGCCTGTTCGTTATGGGCGCGGAAAGTCGGCAGCTCGTCGCGCAACTGGTAGAGCGCTTCGCCGATGCCGGCGACATTGCCATGGCCGAAGATCGCCCAGACGCCGCCGAACAGGGGAACCTTGCTGCCGTCGATCCCGGTCATCTGGCGGGCCAGGTGGCGGGTCAGGGCCTGCGCCATGGTCAGGCGTACCGTCTTGGCCATGTTTTCTCTCCTTTCCTCCGACGCCTCCGGACTAGCCCGCCTTGCGGCCGCTTGCGGCAAGCCACGCCTCGGTGAGCCGCCCGAACCGGCGCGCCATGTCGGCGACGGCCTCCTCGTCGGAGATGCGGCCGGCCAGCCATTTCTCGGCGGCATCCATGAAGATGGTGCGGCCCACCGCGAAACCCTTGACGATCGGCACGCTGGCGGCGGCGGCGAAGGCGGCTTCCAGCGCGGACTCCTCCGCCTCCAGCCCGAGCAGCATCACGCCGCGGCACCAGGGATCGTTCTTCTCGATCACCGCAGCGATGCGTTGCCAGGCTTCCTTTGAGGCCTGCGGTTCCAGCTTCCACCAGTCCGGCTTGATGCCGAGGTCGTAAAGCTCCTGCAGTGCGCGCGGAACCGTGTCCTCCTCCAGGTTGCCGTGCTTGCCGGCGATGATCTCGATGAGCAGCTCGCGGCCGACCTTGCGCGCGGCCTCGTGCAGCGCAAGCAACCTGTCCTGCTGCTCGGCCTTGAGCGCGGGCGGATCGTCCGGATGGTAGAAGCATAGGCACTTTATGCAATGGTCCACCGGCCACTCCACAAGCTGCGAGCCGATGTCCTGGCCGAACTCGAAGCGCAGCGGGCGGGAGCCGGGCAGTTCGACCGGGCGGCCGAGCCAGTCCAGCTTACGGCGGGCGAATTCGAACATGGCGTCGCGGCCATGCTTCTCGTCCAGCAGCATCGAGTAGCCGGCTCGTCCTTCCGACACCCATGCCGCCGCCTTGACGGCCAGCAGCTTGAAACCGCCGATGCGGGCCGGGTCGGCCCCGAGTCTTTTCGCCAGATCCTCCAGTTGCGCGCGGTGATCGCAGGCCAGCGCCATGACCAGCGGGAACTCGCGCCGGCGGTTGGCGGCCTGGTGGATATGGTTCAGCACAACGTCCTTGCGAAGCGCGTGGTGAGGGCTGCCCTGTTCGAGGAAATGCTGCAGCTCGGCCCATGAAGGATATTCGGGCGAACAGAGCAGCCGCGACACGGCGAAGGCTCCGCAGGCATTGGCCCATGTGGCGGCGGTTTCCAGGCTCTCGCCGCCCAGCCAGCCGCGCAGGAAGCCGGACATGAAGGCGTCGCCGGCCCCCAGGACATTGTAGACTTCGATCGGGAAACCTTTGCCGACGACACCGTCCTCCAGATCGTCGCCGTGATAGACGACGCAGCCCATGGCGCCGCGCTTGAGCACGATCGTGGCCTGCGACAGCGCCCGGATCGCCTTCAACGCGTGGGGCACGTCGTCGGCTCCGGAGGCGATCATGATCTCCTCCTCCGTGCCGACGATCAGGTCGCAATCGGGCAGTACCGAACGCAGCTTTTCCGACACGGCATCCGATTTCACATAACGCTCGAAACCGGCCTCATGTCCGGCCAGACCCCACAGGTTCGGCCGATAGTCGATGTCGAACACGACCTTGCCGCCATTGGCCTTGGCGAGGCGGATCGCCTTGCGCTGCGCGGCGTCGCTCGCCGGACGGGAGAAATGCGTGCCCGTCACCACGACGGCGCGGGCGGAGGCGATGAAATCCTCGTCGACGTCTTCGGGCGCCAGGGCCATGTCGGCGCAGTCCGTGCGATAGAAGATCATGGGCGACACGCCCTCTTCCTGCACGGCAAGCAGCACCAGCGCGGTCAGGCGCTCCTTGTCCACGGTGATGCCGCGCACGCTAACGCCCTCCCGCTGCAATTGCTCGCGGATGAAGCCGCCCATCTGCTCGGCGCCGACGCGGGTGAGCAGGGCGGAGCGCAAACCGAGCCGCGCCGTTCCGATGGCGATGTTGGCTGGGCAGCCGCCGACCGACTTGGCGAAGGAGGCGATGTCTTCGAGCCGGGAGCCGATCTGCTGGCCGTAGAGGTCTACCGAAGCGCGCCCGATGGTGATGACGTCGAGCGCGGCGGGGACGCTATCGGGCGTGGCCATGACTCCTCCCCTGGGACGAAGGGATGCGAACTACCCCTTGGGCATCCTGATCAATCGCCAAGCATGAAACATAAATTCCATTGTTAAGTCAATATAGAACGATTGTTCTTGAGAGTCAGGATGTCTTGCTTCGCCTCTCGGCCACCGCCACAACGAGCGTCATCGCGAGCGCCATGGTGGCCGAGATCGAGCGGAAGCCGGCGCAGTCCGCTTCCGCCACCTCGAACCAGACCTTGGCCGACTGCACCAGCGGAGAAAACGCGCTGTCGGTTATGGCCACCACCGGTACGTTCTGCTCGGCCATGAGGCGGGCGTAGTCTACCGTGGGGGAGGCGTAGGGCGAAAAGCTGATGGCCACGACGGCGTCGCGCGGCGTGGCGAAGGATATGATCTCGGGATCGAGACCCGCCGAAGATTCGACCAGCACGTTGCGAATCTTCAGCTTGCCGAGCGCATAGGCCATGTAGCTCGCGACGGAATAAGAGCGCCGCCGCGCCAGAAGATGGATGGTCTCGGCCTTGCACAGCACATCGACGGCCTGATCGAGCAGCCCCTCGTCCAGCGAGCGCGCCACCGCATCCAGCGACCGCGACCCCGCCTCGACGAAACCGTCGAAAATGGAGCGGTTCTTGATGGCGCTGTCGCCGCGCAGCACCTTGAGGCGGTCCTCGTAGGACACTGTACGCTCGCGCAGCCTTTCGCGGAACACGGACTGCAGGCTGGTGAAGCCGTCGAAGCCGAGGAACTGGGCGAAGCGGATCAAAGTGGAAGGCTGCACGCCGGCCGATGTGGCGATGCTGGCGGCGGTGCCGAAAGCGACCTCGTCGGGATTGTCCAGCGCATAGGCGGCGATCTGGGCCAGGCGCTTCGGCAGGTCGTCGCGCCTCTCGATGACGAGGTTGCGCAGGGACTCAAAATCTTGCGGCAGTCGAGGGTTCATGGAGGTCACACACCATTTTCCGGCCCCGTCGGCAAGAGAATAGCCAGACATGCGGAAAAAGCCATCAAAAACGGATCATACGTTCCAAAAACCAAAAATATGGACTAATATGTCCAATGTGTGCCTCCGGGTATCGATGGAAGGGAGTTTGCATGATCGGCGTCGGCTTGATCGGAACGGGCTTCATGGGCAAATGCCATGCGCTGGCCTGGACGTCGGTGCGCACGGTGTTCGGCGACGTGCCGCCGATCCGGATGGTCCATCTCGGCGAAGCCAGCGACGAACTGGCACGGAAGCGGGCCGCGGAGTTCGGCTTCGACAAGGCTTCCGCCGACTGGCGCGGGGTGGTCGAGGATCCGGAGGTGGACGTGGTGTCCGTCACCACCCCGAACCAGTGCCACCCCGAAATGGCGATCGCCGTGCTTCAGGCCGGCAAGCATGTGTGGTGCGAAAAGCCGATGGCGCCGGCGTTTGCCGAGGCCGAAGCCATGCTGGCGGCCGCGCGCGCCTCCGGCAAGGTGGCCGCGCTCGGCTACAACTACATCCAGAGCCCGGCGATCCGCCATATCAGGACGCTCCTGGGCGAGAAGGCGATCGGCGAGGTCAACCATCTGCGCGTCGAGATGGACGAGGACTTCATGGCAGATCCGGACGCGCCGTTCTTCTGGAAGCACGAGGCCGCCTCCGGCTATGGCGCGCTGGACGATTTCGCCGTCCATCCGCTGTCCTTGATCCAGACGCTGTTCGGCCGTGTGGCTTCGGTGATGTGCGACATGGCCAGGCCTTATGCGGACCGCGCGGTGCCGGGCGGCGGACGGCGGGCCGTCGAGACCTACGACATCGCGTCCTCGCTCATCCGTCTGGAGAACGGCGTTTCCGGCACGCTGCTGGTCAACCGCTCGGCCTGGGGCCGCAAGGGGCGCATCCAGATACAGATTTTCGGCTCCAGGGGTTCGATCGTGTTCGATCAGGAGCGGTTCAACGAATTGCAGCTCTATGTCACTTGGGACCGGCCGACGGAGCAGGGCTACCGCACGATATTGGCCGCGCCGCATCACCAGCCCTATGATCGCTTCATCCCCGCTCCGGGGCACGGGCTCGGCTTCAACGATCTCAAGACCATCGAATGCCGTGAACTGATCCGCCGCATCGAGGGCGCGCCGGCGACGTTGATCGAGTTCGATGAAGGGCTGGAGATCGAGCGCACCGTGCACGCCATGGCGCGCTCCTTCGCCGAGCAGCGCTGGGTTGCGGTGCGATAGGCGCCCGGCCAGCGTGGCCTTCCGCGCGGCCTTCTGGGCGGCCCGCCCACGAAAGAGGAAAGAACCTACTCGCCGATCACGCCGGCGACGTTCTGGTCATAGTCGACCAGCGCGCCGGTCATGACGCCGGATTGCGGGCTGACCAGATAGGCGATCAGCACGGCAAGCTGGTCCGGCTTGACCAGTTGTCCCATCGGCTGGGCGGCCTCCGCCTTTTGCAGCCAGTCGTCGGCCGCATCGTGGAACTTCTTCTGCACGGCGTCCTCGCCCTCGGTGTCCATCCAGCCCGGCAGCACGCCGTTGCAGCGGATGCGGTCGAAGCGGTAGCTGGCGGCGACATTCTTGGTCAGTGTCGCGAGCGCGCCCTTGCTGGCCGAATAGGGTGTCAGGAACGATTGGCCCGCATGTGCCGACATCGACAGCACGTTGACGATCGAGCCGGGCGCCTTTGCCTCCAGAAGGCCCTTCACCACGCCCTGCATGAGGAACAGCGGCCCCCGCACATTGGTGTCGAACAGGAAGTCGAACAGGTCCGGCGTGGTTTCGAGCAGCGAGCCGCGCGCCGAGGAGGCGGCGGCGTTGACCAGCCCGTTGATGGTGCCGAAACGCCTGGTCGCCTCGTCCACCGCCCTGAGGCAGCTTGCCGGATCGGATACGTCGGCGCTGATGAAGATCGCCTCGGCCCCCAGCTTTTCCAGTCTGGCGACGGCTGCGTCGCCCTTTTCCCGGGAACGGCCGACCAGCGCTAGCGCCTTGCAGCCTTCGGCGACAAGCTGCCTTGCCACGGCGAAGCCGATGCCCTGCGCCCCACCGGTGACGATGGCGCGGGTGCCGCTGTTCCTGTCGTTCATGTCGGACATCCGAATCTCCCGTCGCTCAGCCGGCGTCCTTGACGCGCACGGTCTTGCCTGTCGTGGCGGAGGTCAGCGCGGCATCGGCCAGCGCCAGCGCCAGCAGGCCGTCGCGGCCGTCGGGGGACGCTTTCTTTCCGGAAGCCATGGCGGCGATGAAGGCGGCGATCTCGTTGGCATAGGCTTGCGTGTAGCGGGTCATGAAGAAGTCGTGCAGGGGCGGGCGGGTGTAGCCCTGGCTGCCGGCGATCTCGATGGAAACGGGACGCTGGTTTTCGGCGGCCACCATGCCCTTGGAGCCGTGCACCTCGATGCGCTGGTCGTAGCCATAGGTGGCGCGGCGCGAATTGGAGATGATGGCCTGCTTGCCGGTCCCGGTGGAGAGGATGACGCTGACGGAATCGTAGTCGCCCGCCTCGCCGATCTTCTTGTCCACCAGCACCGCCGCATGGGCCGAAACCGTGACCGGCTCCTCGCCCAGCAGGAAGCGCGCCATGTCGAAATCGTGGATGGTCATGTCGCGGAATATGCCGCCGGAGCGCTTGATGTAGTCGATCGGCGGAGCGCCCGGATCGCGCGAAGTGATGGTGACCATCTCCACCGTGCCGATGACGCCGTCGTCGATGGCCTTGCGCACGGCGGCGAAATGCGGGTCGAAGCGTCGGTTGAACCCCACCATCAGCGTGGCGCCGGCCTTCTCCACCGTGGCGAGGCATTTCCTGACCCGCTTCACGTCGAGGTCGATCGGCTTCTCGCAGAAGATCGCCTTGCCGGCCTTGGCAAAGCGCTCGATCAGGTCGGCATGGGTGTCGGTCGGCGTGCAGATGACGACCGCGTCAATGTCCTTGGCCTTTTCGATCTCGTCGATGGAGCGCACTTCCGCGCCATAGGCACGGGCAAGATCCTTCGCCGCCTTTTCGGAGGCGTCAGCCACGGCGACCAGTTGCGCGTCGGCGTTGGACGCGACCGCCTTCGCATGAACCTTGCCGATGCGCCCCGCACCGAGCAAACCAAAACGCACTGCCATTTGCTGGACCTTCTTCTGGATGGCCGGTCTCACGACCGGTATCTCGGTCGCCTATGCGGCGACGGCATATTCGGGAGCGGTCTTGGCGCCGGTGATGTAGGCGACGACATCCTGCTCGTCCGTGTCTTCCTTCCGCAGGTTCGCCACGATCCGGCCGCGGCGGAACACGACGATGCGGTCCACCAGGTCGAAAACCTGGCGCATGTTGTGGCTGATCAGGATCAGCGGGTCGCCATTGGCCTTCAGATTGCGGATGATTTCCTCCACCTGCGCCGTCTCGCGCACGCCGAGCGCGGCCGTCGGCTCGTCCATGATGATGAGCTTGGAGGCGAAGGTCGCCGTGCGAGCGATGGCGACGCACTGGCGCTGCCCGCCGGACATGTTGCGGATCGTGTTGCTCAGATTGGCGATCTTCACGCCGGTGCGCTCGAGCGCCTTGCGGGTCGCTTCCCGCATCGCCCGGCGGTTGAGGATCGAGAAAGGCCCAAGCCTCAGCAGGAACCGCTCGCGGCCGAGAAAGAGATTGGACGGCACGTCGAGGTCGTCGGCCAGGGCGAGGTTCTGGTAGACGGTTTCGATGCCGGCTTCGCGCGCCTCGATCGGACCGCTGAATTCGACCTCGTTGCCGTCGAACCACATCTTGCCGCGCGTGCGCCGCTCAACGCCGGTGATCTGGCGCACGAAGGTGGACTTGCCGGCGCCGTTGTCGCCCATGATGGCGACATGCTCGCCCTTGCGGAGCTCGAAGTCGGCGTCCTCCAGCGCGTGCAGGCCGCCATAGTGCTTGGTGAGACCTTCGGTCCTGAGAATGATATCGGCCATGCCTAACCCCTGAGAGCGCGCCGGCGCTGGCGCCACTGGTCGAGCACGACCGCGCCGACGATGATGACGCCCTTGACCATCTCCTGGTAGTAGGCGTCGAGGCGCATGAAGGTGAAGCCCGAGATGATGACGCCGAAGATCAGCGCGCCGAGCACCGTGCCCACGATCGATCCGCGCCCGCCGGAGAGCGACACGCCGCCGATGACGGCCATGGCGATGGCGTCCAGTTCGTACATCACCCCCATGCCGGCCTGCGCCGTCAGGTTCTTCGAGCACAGCACCAGCGCCGCCACGCCGGCTAGCATCGCGGCGATCGTGTAGACCAGCACCTTGTGGCCGGTGACGTTGATGCCCGACATGCGCGCGGCATCCTCGTTGGAGCCGATGGCGTAGCAGTGCTTGCCATATTTGGTGTAGGTCATGACGAGCTGGAACAGGATCGCCAGGACCACGAAGATGATGACCGGCATAAGCCCCTGGCCGATGCTGGCGAAGCTCTCGGTGGGAAACGAGATGGGGTTGCCCTTGGACCACCATTTGGCGAGGCCGCGGGCCGAAACCATCATGCCGAGCGTGGCGATGAAGGGCGGGATACGCGTATAGGCGATCAGCAGGCCGTTGATCAGGCCCGCGACCAGGCCGCATCCCAGCGCCACCAGCACCGGCACGATGACCGGCAGGTCCATGAAGGCGGGTCCCAGAATGGCCTTCGGGTTGGGGTTTCCGTTGACGGTGGCGACCTGGGCGAAGCTCATCGCGATCATGGCGGTCGCGCCCACGATGGAGCCGGACGACAGGTCGATGCCGCCGGAGATGATGACCTGGGTCACGCCGATGGCGATGATGCCGACGATGGACACCTGCAGGATGATGATCGACAGGCGCGCCTGGTTGAATATGGCGTCCACATTCGTGCGCGTGTTGAACAGGAAGGAATCATGCAGGAACAGGCGCCCCATGATCTCGAAGGCGGCCACGAGCAGAACGAGCGCGAGCAGCACGTTGAGCTCGGGCGGCCAGTGCCTCTTCTTCGTATCGAAGGCGACGCCGCCGACGCCAAGCGAGGTGTTCGACATGGGGGCCTCCGTTGCGCCGAGGCGGTCTGTCCGCTCCCGGATCGACGAGCCTGCGGGGCGGCGCGCTGCCGCCCCCCCGGTCGCTCGATCCGGATCAGTTCTTCTTCATATATTCGGCCATGTTGGCCGGGGTCACGAGCTTGAAGGGAATATAGACCTTCTTCTCGACCTTTTCGCCCTTGGCCAGTTTCAGCGCCGCGTCCAGCGCGCCGGCGCCCTGTCCGGCGGCATCCTGGAAGACGGTGGCGTCGAGGTCGCCGGCCTGCATGGCGGCGAGGGCATCCTGCGTGGCGTCGACGCCTGCCACCACCACCTTCTTCATATCGACGTTGGCCGCCTTCATCGCCTGGATCGCGCCGATGGCCATCTCGTCGTTGTTGGAGATGAGGGCATCGAACGGCGTGTTGGTGGACAGCCAGTTGGTCATCAGGTTCTGGGCCTGGTCGCGCGACCAGTTGGCCGTC
Source organism: Mesorhizobium sp. SP-1A (assembly GCF_032460275.1). Lineage (NCBI taxonomy): Bacteria > Pseudomonadati > Pseudomonadota > Alphaproteobacteria > Hyphomicrobiales > Phyllobacteriaceae > Mesorhizobium > Mesorhizobium sp. SP-1A. Next base: position 396,896 of record NZ_JAVXZD010000004.1, read on the forward strand.
TGCTCGGCGATGATGGTGATCTTCACGCCGCAATCGCCGGAGCCGATGACGTCGTGGATATCCTTCGTGCGCTGCACGGCGGCCTGGTTGGAAAGCTCGCCCTGCATCACATAGGCGGCGGCCTCGGTCTTGCCGGCCTCCTTCAGCAGGCGGCAGACCTCCTTGGTTTCCAGCGTGCCCGATTCCTCCTCGTTGGAGGCGACGAAGGCCTGCTTGTCCGGCAGCGTGTCGACGTTGATGGGCTGGCGGTTTACGTAGACCAGCGGAATGTTGGCGGCCTTGGCGGCGTCGCTCATCGCCTGCGTGGCCGAGGTGTCGACCGGGTTGACGATGATGGCGTCCACGCCCGAGGCTGCGAAGTTCTTGATCTGGTCGAGTTGCTTGGCGACGTCGTTCTGCGCATCCTCGACCTGCAATTCCACGCCCTTCATGCCCTTGGCCTGCTCGACCATGCCGTTGCGCAGCACGGTCAGGAAGTTGTCGTCGAAAAGTGCCATGGAGACGCCGATCTTCTCGGCGTGGGCCATGCCCGTCATGAGCGCCGACAGCGCGACGCCCAGCAAAAGCTTCCTCATCTCACTTCTCCTCCACAAATGGTGTTCGTTGACACCGAAGCTCCCGCGGCAGGCGCATCCAGCGGAAACATCCCCGCCGGCGGCGCTCGCTGCGCCGCAACGAGGAACATCCATGCCGCTCTTGCAACTCCTTTCGGAATGAATGCGCCATATTTGCAAAATTATGAAATAACTATTCCATTTCGTCGGCTGCCCGTCAAGACGAATCTTCGGCATTGCCGTCACGTGAACGCGGCGGAGGGCAGCCTCGAAAACCAATGGAAATCAAATGTTCCGGCGCGGAAATGACCTGAACCGGTCGCCGGGGCTCCGGAGTTCCACGCCGGGCGCATTCGCACACTGGAGGGATGGTGAAATCAGTCCGCGAGCAGCGATTTCAGCTTGATGCCGGGATCGCGAAGGGAGGCCGGATCGAGCCTGGCGCCTTTGCCGATGAGCATCTCGGCCAGCCGGATATCCCTGGCGACGGCATTGCCCGGGCCGATGCCGCCGGCTGCGGCGAGCCGGCCGTCTTGCGCAAGCTGGAACAGGATGAAGGCGTCGTCCGCCAGGTCGCGCCGAACGCATTGCGCATCGGGATCCGGCAGTCCGGCAATCTGCAGCGTGTGGTCGTACTGGTCGGACCAGAACCAGGGCACGGCGCCGTGAGGCTCGGCCCTGCCCAGCATGTTCCCGGCGGCGAGGGCTCCCTGTTCCTGCGCGTTGCGCCAGGATTCCAGCCTGACCCGGCGGCCTCCATGGGCCGCGAGCGGGAAGGCGCAGCAGTCGCCGGCGGCGAATATGGCGGGATCGGAGGTGGCGAGCGTGGCGTCGACGGCGATGCCGTTGTCGAGCGCCAGCCCCGCAGCTTCCGCCAATGCGACATTGGGCACGGCTCCGATGCCGATCAGCAGCAGATCGGCTTCGATCGTGCGGCCGCCGGCCAGCCGGATCGTGACCGCGTCCGGCAACTCCTCGATCCGTTCGATGCCGCTGCCGCACAGGATTTCGACACCCTGGCCTTCATGGAGCAGACGGACCCGTTCGGCGATCCCGGCGGGCACGCCGCGCATGAGGATGCGCGGCTGCGCCTCGATGACGGTGACGCCGGCACCTCTCTTTCGGGCCGATGCGGCGAGTTCGAGCCCTATGAAGCCGCCGCCGACGACCGCCAGGCGCGCGCCGGACGCGAGACGCGCCGCGATGGCACGCGCATCGCCGAGGCTGCGCAGATAGGCGACGCGCGGCCCTTCGCCGGCCATCGGCAAGCGCCGTGGCGAACAGCCGGTCGCCAGCAGCAGCCTGTCGTAGGCAATGGCGCGGCCATCGGCCATGGCGATCCTGCGCTCCGCGCGGTCGATGCCGACGACCGGCGCCGATAGCATGACCGCTATGCCGGCGTCGGCGTAGCGCTCCGGCTCCGCGACCAGCTTGGGCCGGACGTCGTCCTTGCCCTGGATCGCCTCTTTCGACAGCGGCGGACGCTCGTAGGGGAAATGCGGCTCTTTCCCGATCAGGGTGACGGCCCCGTCATAGCCGCACTCGCGCAGCGCGAATGCCGCCCGCGCGCCGCACTCTCCGGCGCCGACGATGACCATTTCCCCGCTCATGCGTGTCACCCGACCCGGATCATGACCTTGCCGGCCTCGACCTTGACCGGATAGGTCCGGAGATTGACGCAGACCGGCGCACCCCTGGCTTCGCCGGTCTTGTAGTTGAAGCGGCCATTGTGCTTGGGGCACTCGATGATGTCGTCCATTACCAGCCCGTCGGCGAGATGGACCTGCTCGTGGGTGCACAGGCCGTCCGTCGCGAAATATGCGTCGTCCGGCGAACGGTAGATCGCGAAGGTGCGGCCGCCATGGTCGAAGCGGATCACGTCTTCCTCGTCGATGTCGCCCGCGCCGCAGGCCTCGATCCAATCGCTCATCTGCTCATTCCCCTGGGTTCGTCCTGATGAAGCGGGGGCAGTTGCGGCTGTCTCCCGCCAAGCCTTGGGAGGCACTCATTCCGCCGCGTGGAATTCCGCGCGATACGGCCTCGCCGTCGGCGGCAACTCGCGCCTGAGGAAGTAATCCTCGTTGCGCAACTGACGCACGAAGGCGGGGATCATCTCGCGGTAGGCGGCCCAGATCGAAGGGGAGGGCGCCGGCAGGTCGTGCCTGATCATCGCGTGCAGCCTCGGCAGCGCATGATAGGGCACCATGGGGAACATGTGATGCTCCACATGATAGTTCATGTTCCAGTAGATGAAGCGGCTGACAGGATTCATGTAGACGGTGCGCGAATTCAGCCGGTGGTCGGTGACGTTGTCGGCCAGGCCGCCGTGCTGGAGCAGCCCCGTCATGACATGATGCCAGGCGCCGTAGAGCCGCGGCAGGCCGACGAGCATCAGCGGCAGGATCGAGCCCATGTAGATGGCGAGCGCGGCGGTCGCGAGATAGATCAGCAGCCAGATGCGCGCGACGCGGATCGCCTTCGGCTGCTCGCTTTCGGGAATGAAGGTCTTTTCGGGCGCGCTGATGATGCCGGCGGCGTTGCGCACCATGTCGGCCATGGCGTGCCAGGCGTCGAGGATGCCGAAGACGTTAAGGACCAGGCGCAGGAAATCGGGCGGGCGCATCACCGCGATCTCGGGGTCGCGCCCGACGATGATGGTGTCGGTGTGGTGGCGTGTGTGGCTCCAGCGCCAGGTGACCGGGTTGCGCATGATCATGAAACAGGCGATCTGGTAGACCGCGTCGTTCATCCATTGCGTGCGGAATGCCGTGCCGTGGCCGCATTCATGCCAGCGGGAATCCGTGGCGGAGCCGTAGAGCACGCCGTAGACGAGGAAGAACGGCACGCACCACCATGTGCCCCAGAACCAGACGCCGCCCGCGCCCGACAGGACGAGCGAGCCGAGCCAGATGACCGTGTCGCGGATGGCGGGGCCGTCCGAGCGCTTCATCAACCCCTTCATGTCCTTGCGGGGGATGTCGGTATGATACCATTCCGCGGCGGCGAGCCCGGTCTCGACCGCCCGCTTCGCGTCGCGGCCCACAAGGCTGTAGTCGCGCCCGGTCGGCTGAAAGCCCGCGCCGGCTTCGGCAATGCTCATCATGGCCTCCCTGCATCGCTTCCGGCTTTCCTACGGAAGGCGGGTTCGATGCGATGGGATGATAGCTTTGGCTATCATATCGTTCAATCATGTTGCAATGTTTTCTATCATAATCTATCAAATAACGAAACAAGGTGCAGGTGTGGTCAAACGTCCGACGATATCCGATCTGGCGCTCGCGGCAGGCGTGAGCGTCGCGACCGTGGATCGTGTGCTCAATGGGCGGTTGCCCGTGCGCGCAGATACGGCGCGGCGTGTCTACGAGGCTGCCAAGCTGATCGACTATCACGCGGCCGAGCTGATCGGACGGCGGGTGCGTCCGGAGCGGCCCGAACTGCGGCTGGGCTTTCTGTTGCTGCGGCCGAAGGACGAGTTCTACCGTGCTTTCGCCGCGGAGATCGAACGTGCGGCAGCCGGCACGGAGCATTCGCGCTGCGAGGCCGCGATAGAATTCGCCGAGACGCTGGCACCCGACGAGATGGTCGAGCGCTTGCGCAGGCTGGCGGCCAAATGCAAGGCCGTGGCCGTGGTCAGCCCGGATCATCCGACGCTGACGGCGGCCGTGGCCGAACTCAGCGAAAAAGGGGTGCCGGTGTTCTCGCTGTTGTCGGACTTCGCCGCCGGCGTGCGCGCCGGCTATGTCGGCGTCGACAACCTCAAGGTGGGGCGCACGGCCGCCTGGATGATCGCCAGATGCGCGCGCCGGCCCGGCAAGGTGGCGCTGTTCGTCGGCAGCCACCGCTTCCATGGTCACGAATTGCGCGAGATGGGCTTCCGCGCCTATTTCCGCGAACATGCGCCGCAGTTCACGGTGCTGGAAACGCTGGTCAACCAGGAATCGTTCAGCGCTACGCATGAGGCGGTAGTGGGACTTCTGGCCGAGCATTCGGATCTTGCCGGTTTCTATGTCGCCGGCGGCGGTTCGGAGGGCGCGATATCGGCACTGAGGCAGGCGAGGCCCGATCCCCTGCCGGTGGCGATCTGCAACGAGATGACGCCGGACAGGCGCGCCGCGCTGGCGGATGGCCTGGTCACGATGGTGATCAACACGCCGGTCGCCGCGCTCTCGCGCGCCCTGGTCGATGCGATGGTCGCAGCCGCCGGCGCCGCTCACATGTCGGCAGGAGGGCAGATCATCCTGCCATTCGATCTCTTCGTTCCCGAGAGCATCTGAGGCCAAAAGCATCGCAGCAAAGAGGAAGGCGAGACCCATTTCGGGAACTGTGATGGTCGAATCTTGTCTTAATGGTCGGGAAAACGGACTAAAATCAGCTAAATGGCGGAGAGAGCGGGATTCGAACCCGCGATACGGTTCCCCGTATACACACTTTCCAGGCGTGCGCCTTCAACCACTCGGCCACCTCTCCGTCCTTGCGCCCCGTCGCGGCCGGTTGTGCCGCTAGGATCGGGGAGGCGCTGCCTTCGAGGGAAGCATCCGGCGGGAGCCGGAGGGCGCCGTCGATCCACCGGCAGCCCGTTCCCTGCGCCGCAGCCGTCGAACAGCGGGCGCGCGGCTCATCTAGTCGATCCGAGCGCGAATGCCAAGCCAAAACGGCAAGCAAATGTTGCGCCGACTGAGAGCTTCGGTCAGACGGCGTAGGATATCGGCGCAAACGGTCCCGACAGTCTCAAATTCGCGTGCTGCGATTGCGCAAGTTCGCGCCGCGTCCTATTTGTGGGGCACATAAGCAAACTGGATGGTACGGATGCTGCGCTTCCTGTTCCGGCTCGCCGCGATGGTCGCGCTGGCGGTTTCGGTCATCATGGCCGTTCTGGACGTGACGCGCAGCGTGGCGGCATCGCAGGTCGTGCTGACGCCGCTCAAGACAAGCTGGAATGCCGTGTCGCCGGACACGCTGGCCTCGGCCGAAAGCTTCGTGCGCGAGAAGGCGCCGCCTGTCCTGTGGGACGGTGTCGTCAGCCGCGTGCTCGACCAGCCCGGCTTCGCCGTCTTCGCGGTGCTGGCATTCCTGCTCTATGCGATCGGCTACAGGCGCAGGCGCCGGCCCGGGCGGTACGCCGCCGCGTGAATCCGGCCTTCCTGCCACGGGAAAGGGAGATAGCGCATGTTTTTCCTCAGCGAGATGCTGAACAAGAAGCTCAACCTGCCGAAGCCGGGCGAAGCGCTGCCGGGCCGTGATCGGCCGATCCCGACCGCGGACACGCATTTCGTATCCGGGCGGCCGCTGAAAGGCCCCTATCCGGAAGGGCTGGAGACGGCGCTGTTCGGGCTCGGCTGCTTCTGGGGCGCGGAGCGCCTGTTCTGGCAGACCGAAGGCGTGTGGGTGACGGCCGTCGGCTATGCAGGCGGGCTGACGCCGAACCCGACCTATCAGGAGACCTGCACGGGCCTGACCGGACATGCCGAGGTCGTGCTGGTGGTGTTCGACCCCAAGGTGGTCTCCTATGCCGACCTGCTGAAGATCTTCTGGGAAGCGCACGACCCGACGCAGGGCATGCGCCAGGGCAACGATGTCGGCACCACCTACCGCTCCGTCATCTATACGTTCGGGACGGCGCAGCAGCAGGCGGCAATCGCTTCGCGCGACGCCTATCAGGCGTCCCTGACGGCGGCCGGGCGCGGCAGGATCACCACCGAGATCGAGCCGGCGCCGGAATTCTACTTCGCCGAGGCCGACCACCAGCAGTATCTGGCCAAGAACCCCTACGGCTATTGCGGACTAAAGGGCACCGGGGTTTCCTGCGCCGTGCCGACGCCTGCCTGAGCGGCCTTGCGGTAGCGTTCGCCCGGTGCCGGAATGCACGCCGGGCGTTTTTCCAAAGGGTCAAAATTCCGGATGAATTTTGTTTGCGGCCATGCCAGATTGGCCGCGAGCGGGAGGCGGACACTCCTGCCGGCGTCGCATGTCCGCCGGCGAACGGGCGGCTTGCGGCGATACGGAACCGTAAACGAGAAGACAAACCGACAGGGTGTGGACATGAAACGTATTGTTCTCGGCCTTCTGGCCGCAACCGCCATGGTGCTTCCGGCCTTCGCCGCGGACGTGCAGCCGGCGCTGCTCTACGATCTGGGCGGCAAGTTCGACAAGTCGTTCAACGAGGCGGCCTATAACGGCGCGGAGAAGTTCAAGAAGGAAACCGGCGTTTCCTATGTCGAGTTCGAGGTGTCCAACGCCTCGCAGCGCGAGCAGGCGCTGCGCCGCTTCGCCGAGGACGGCCGCAACCCCATCGTCATGGCCGGCTTCTCCTGGGTGGATTCGCTGACCAAGGTGGCCAAGGAATATCCGGACCTCAACTTCGCCATCATCGACGATGCCGTGGACCTGCCCAATGTGCGTTCGCTGGTGTTCAAGGAGAACGAGGGCTCCTATGTCGTGGGCGTGCTGGCGGCGATGGCCTCCAAGACCAAGAAGGTCGGCTTCGTCGGCGGCATGGACATCCCGCTGATCCGCAAGTTCGGCTGCGGCTATGTCGGCGGCGCCAAGGCGGCCGGCGCGACCGAGGTCATCTACAACATGACCGGCGACACGCCGGCGGCCTGGAACGATCCGGCCAAGGGCGGCGAGATCACCAAGACGCAGATGGACCAGGGCGCCGACGTCATCTACGCGGCGGCCGGCGGCACGGGCGTGGGCGTGCTCCAGGCTGCGGCGGACGCCGGCAAGCTCGGCATCGGCGTCGATTCCAACCAGAACGGCCTCCAGCCCGGACATGTGCTGACCTCCATGGTCAAGCGCGTCGACGTGGCGGTGTACAACACCTTCATGGACGGCAAGAACGGCACCTTCAAGGGCGGGCTGGAGCATCTCGGCCTGAAGGAGGGTGGCGTCGACTATGCCATGGACGACAACAACAAGGATCTCGTCACGCCCGAGATGAAGGCGGCGGCCGACAAGGCCAAGCAGGAGATCATCGACGGCAAGATCGAGGTGCACGACTACACCACCGACAACAAGTGCCCTTACTGATCCTTCGGGGCAACTTTGCGCATGAGCGGACCGCCGGGCCTTGTCCGGCGGTTCCGTTTCCGGAGGGCGAGTGATGGCGCCTGGCCTGCCGCTATAGTCTTGCCATCAGGTAGCCGAGCACGAAAGCCGCCGACAATCCCAGGATCGTTGCAAGCACATATCGATTTTGCAGCGCATTAAGGCCGTCGCGCCATGAGCGGCTGCCGATGCCCCGCGGGGCGTTCTCGCCGGTGGCCGGCGCGCGCATCTGCGGCAGGCCGGCGAGATTGCGCGCGATCTTTTCCCACCGCTCCCCACGATCGGTTTCGGCGGGGCCGGCGCGATCGAAGACATGCATGCGCGCAGCAAGCGCCAGAACGGCGTCGCGGAAGGCCGGGTCCCTCTCCAGGTCGCGCTCGGCCCGTTCGCGCTCCCCTTCGTTCATCAGGCCGAACACGTAGTCTCCGGCCCGCGCAAGCCTGTCTCCCTCAGCCGCCATGCGACTCCCCCCTTGTGTTGCGGCCATCCTCCCCAGGCGGCCGTTCGCCTACCAGTGCGGCGGCTTCGTCACCGGCACGTCCGGCGCCGCCTGCTCCTCCAGTTCCAGGAAACGTCGCGCCAACGCATCCAGTTTGCGCTGGAGCTTGTCGATCGTCTTCCACTGTTCGGCGATCTGGCCGGACAGTTCCTCTATGGCGCGCTCCTGCTCGGCGGCGCGGATTTCCAATGTGGTCAGCCGGTCGGCGGACATGCCGGGTCTCCCTGTTCCACCATCGCGATCCGGCGGCTACAGCTCTGCAACACCGGGCGCGAACATGGCTGCTTCGCTGGTTCTGAAATTGACAACAGTGCCCTGATTTGTCGAGAGTGGTCGCCGATGCGGGCCGATTGGCAGGGGACAATCGGCATGCTAGGCGTTTGATCAAGCGATAAAAACAACGGGAACAGCCGCATGGCGCTAGCCGCAATCGAGCTGATCGGCATCAACAAGAGCTTTGGGACCGTTCACGCCAATCGCGACATCAACCTGGAGATCGCGCAGGGCACCATCCACGGCATCGTCGGCGAGAACGGCGCCGGAAAATCGACGCTGATGTCGATCCTCTACGGCTTCTATCAGGCCGACAGCGGCGAGATCCGCGTCAACGGCAAGCCGACGACCATACGCAATTCCAACGACGCCATCGCGGCGGGCATCGGCATGGTGCACCAGCATTTTATGCTGGTGGAGAACTTCACCGTGCTGGAGAACGTCATCCTCGGCGCGGAGGGCGAGGCGCTGCTGAAATCCTCCATCGCCAAGGCCCGTTCGGAACTGGTGCGGCTGGAGCGCGAATACGGGTTGCAGGTCAATCCCGACGCGCTGATCGAGGAACTGCCGGTCGGCCTGCAGCAGCGGGTGGAAATCCTCAAGGCGCTCTACCGCGGCGCCGAAATCCTGATTCTGGACGAGCCGACCGGCGTGCTGACGCCGGCGGAGGCGGACCATCTGTTCCGAATCCTGCGCCAGCTCAAGGAACAGGGCAAGACGGTGGTGCTGATCACGCACAAGCTGCGCGAGATCATGGCGATCACCGACACGGTTTCGGTGATGCGGCAGGGAACCATGGTGGCGACGCGCAAGACCTCCGAGACCACGGTCGAGGAACTGGCCGAACTCATGGTGGGCCGCCGCGTGCTGCTGCGCGTCCAGAAGGGCGAGGCGAAGCCCGGCGAGGTGAAGCTTTCCGTGCGCGACCTCGTGGTCAAGGACCAGCGCGGCGTGACCATGGTCGACGGCGTGTCGTTCGACGTCAGGGCCGGGGAGATCGTCGGCATAGCCGGCGTGGCCGGCAACGGGCAGTCGGAGCTGCTGGAGGCGATCTCGGGCATACGCAACGCGGTTTCCGGCAGCGTGACGCTGGACGGCAAGCCGATCGACCTGACTGGCGCTGCCGATCCGGGCGAGTTGCGCGAAAGGGGATTGGCCCATGTGCCGGAGGATCGCCACCATGTCGGGCTGGTGCTGGCCTTCGAGGAAAGCGAGAACTCCATCCTCGGCTATCAGGACGATCCGCGCTACCTGAAGGGGCCGCTGCTCGATATCGACGCGGTGCTGGCGGACGCGAAGGACAAGATCGGGAAATACGACATCCGCCCTGCCAATCCGAGGCTGAAAACGGCGAACTTCTCCGGCGGCAACCAGCAGAAGATCGTGCTGGCGCGCGAGATCGAGCGGGACCCGGGCGTGCTGATCGTCGGCCAGCCGACGCGCGGCGTCGATGTCGGCGCCATCGAGTTCATCCACAAGCGGCTCATCGCCATGCGCGACGCGGGCAAGGCGGTGCTGCTGGTCTCGGTCGAGCTGGACGAGATCCGCTCGCTGTCGGACCGTATCCTGGTGATGTTCGCCGGCCGCATCGTCGGCGAGCGCGATCCCGAGGCCACGGAAGGCGAACTCGGCCTGCTGATGGCCGGCGTCGAGCAGCGGGAGGCGGCGGAATGAGCACGCCCTACGCCAAGCTGCCAAGATGGGCGGACTACGGACTGATCCCGCTCATCAACCTGCTGGTCGCCTTCGCGGTCGCCGGGCTGGTGGTCATGCTGGTGGGCGAAAACCCGTTCGATGCCGCCGTCATTCTCGTCAAGGGCGCGCTGGGGCGCGGGCAGGGCATCGCCTACACGCTCTACTATGCCACCACCTTCATCTTCTCCGGGCTTTCGGTGGCCGTGGCGGTGCATTGCGGCCTGTTCAACATCGGCGGCGAGGGGCAGGGCTATATTGCCGGGCTCGGCATCGCCCTGGTGTGCCTTGCCTTCGACAGCGTGCTGCCCTGGTATGTGCTTTTCCCGATCGCCATCCTGGCTTCCGCCGCCTTCGGTGCCTTGTGGGCGCTAATCCCGGCCTATCTGCAGGCAAAGCGCGGCTCGCACATCGTCATCACCACCATCATGTTCAACTTCATCGCCGCCTCCATCATGGTCTACATGCTGGTGGACGTGATCAAGCCGGTCGGCTCGATGGCGCCGCAGACGCGCAACTTCCTCGAGGGCGCGCAACTGCCGCGGCTGAACTGGATCTTCGAACTGTTCGGCGCCAAGGTGCGCTCGGCGCCCTTCAACATCACTTTCCTGCTGGCGCTGGTGATGGCGTGTCTGGTCTGGCTGCTGATCTGGCGCACGAAGCTGGGCTACGAGATCCGAACCTATGGCTTCAGTCCCAAGGCGGCGCGCTATGCCGGCATCTCGGAAACCCGCATCATCATCGTCACCATGATGATCTCCGGCGCGCTGGCCGGCATGATGGCGCTGAACCCGACCATGGGCGACCAGCACAACGTCGCGCTCGACTTCGTGTCGGGCGCCGGCTTCGTCGGCATCGCGGTGGCGCTGATGGGCCGCTCGCATCCCGTCGGCATCGTGCTGGCGGCGATCCTGTTTGGAGTGCTCTACCAGGGCGGGGCCGAACTGGCCTTCGAGATGCCGGCGATCAGCCGCGACATGATCGTCATCATCCAGGGGCTGGTCATCCTGTTCGCGGGAGCGCTGGAGCATATGTTCCGGCCCTATGTGCAGGCGCTGTTCGCCACGCTCAGCCCCAGATCGGCGGGGCTTGCGCCGGCCGGTCCGGCCGGTGGACCATCAGGCGGCGGCAGGGGGGGCTGAGATGGACCTGTTCAACATCATCGTCCAGACGCTCGGCTCGACCATCCGGCTTTCGGTGCCGCTGCTGTTCGCCTGCCTTGCCGGACTCTATTCGGAGCGCTCCGGCATCTTCGACATCGGGCTCGAGGGCAAGATGCTGGTGGGAGCCTTCGCCGGCGCTTCCGCCGCGGCCGTGTTCCATTCCGCCTGGATCGGCCTCGGCATGGCCGTGCTGATCTCGGTCTGCTTCGCGCTGGTGCACGGCTTCGCCTCCATCACCCATCGCGGCAACCAGATCGTGTCCGGCGTGGCGATCAACTTCATCGCCGCCGGCTCCACGATCATCCTGGGGCAGGCCTGGTTCAGCCAGGGTGGCCGCACCCCGGCGCTGGCGCCGGCCGAGCGCTTCGAGGCGATCAGGTTTCCCGGCGCGGATGCGGTGCGCGACGTGCCGGTCGTCGGCCCGATCTACACGCAGCTCATCTCCGGCCATTCGCTGCTCGTCTACATCGCCTTCCTGGCGGTGCCGTTCACCTGGTGGGTGCTGTTTCGCACGCGCTTCGGGCTGCGGCTGCGGGCCGTGGGCGAAAATCCGGCGGCGGTCGACACGGCCGGCATCTCCGTGACCTGGCTGCGCTACCGGGCGCTGATCTGCACCGGCATTCTCACCGGCTTCGCTGGGGCCTATCTCGCCATGGTGCAGAATGCCGGCTTCGTGAAGGACATGACGGCCGGCAAGGGCTATATCGCGCTGGCGGCGCTGATCTTCGCCAAATGGAAGCCGGTCAACGCCATGTTCGCCTGCCTGCTGTTCGGCTTCCTCGACGCGGCGTCCATCCGCCTGCAAGGCACGCCGTTGCCTCTCATCGGCAGGGTGCCGGCGCAGTTCATGCAGGCCCTGCCTTACGTGCTCACCGTCATCCTGCTCGCCGGCTTCATCGGCAAGGCGATCCCGCCCAAGGCCGGTGGCGTGCCCTATGTGAAGGAGCGTTGATATGCGGCAATCGGCAACCGGCAGTCGGCAGTCGGACTTAACCTCAACTTCAGTCGGCGTTGTATTGGGCACTCTGCCTTTCGATCGACCGACTGCCGGCTGCCGATTGCCGATTGCCGGGGTTCCGCCCCATGTCGCATGACCTTTATCTCGCCGCGCGCGATGCCATGGCCAAGGCCTACGCGCCCTATTCGAAATTCCCGGTGGGGGCGGCGTTGCGCACCGAGGACGGCCGCGTCTTCGCCGGCGCCAACATCGAGGTGGCTTCCTATCCGGAAGGCTGGTGCGCCGAGACTACGGCGCTCGGCCACTACATCATGGGCGGCGGCGGCAGGATCACCGAAATCGCCGTGGTGGCCGAGCGCATGGCCAGATGCACGCCCTGCGGCGGCTGCCGGCAGCGGCTGGCCGAGTTCACGCGGCCCGACACGAAGCTCTATCTGTGCGACGAGACGGGCGTCGTCGAAACCGTGACCATGGGCGACATGCTGCCCTACGGGTTTCGCGGCGATATGCTCAAATGAAGAGCGCCGTCGATCTCCTGGTCCGGAGGCTGAACGGGCTGGCGCCCAAGGCCGCGCTGGTGCTCGGGTCCGGGCTTGGCGGACTGGTGGACGAGGTCGAGAATGCCGTGCGCGTTCCCTATGCCGACCTGTCCGGTTTTCCGAAGAGCGGGGTCACCGGCCATGCCGGCGAGGTCGTGGCGGGCCTGTTTTCAGGCAAGCCGGTGGTCATGCTTTCAGGCCGCGCCCACTATTACGAGCAGGGCGATGCTGCCGCGATGCGGCCGGCGCTGGAGGCGCTGGCCGGCATCGGGGTGAGCCGGCTGATCCTGACCAACGCCGCCGGATCGCTGGACCCGACCATGCTGCCGGGGTCGGTGATGCTGATCACCGACCATATCAATTTCTCCGGCTCCAATCCGCTGTTCGGCGAGCCGACCGACCGGCGCTTCGTCGGCCTGACGGAAGCCTATGATGCCGGCATGCGCGCGGCGATCGAGGCGGCGGCCGGATTGACGGACATCGCGCTCCACAAGGGCGTCTATATGTGGTTTTCCGGCCCGTCTTTCGAAACACCGGCCGAGATACGCATGGCCCGCCTGCTTGGCGCGGACGCGGTCGGCATGTCCACCGTGCCGGAAGTCATCCTTGCGCGCTTTCTGGGAATGAAGGTCGCGGCCTGCTCCGTCATCACCAATCTGGCAGCGGGCATGACCGGAGCGGAACTGTCGCATCGCGAGACCAAGGACATGGCACCGCTCGGCGGCGCGCGGCTGGCGACGGTGCTGAAGCGTGCGTTCGAGGACGGGCTGCTGGATGGATAGCGTGTCGCATCAGACCCCGCTCCGGGGTGCCGCGGCACCCAGCCTCCGGCTGCGGTGTTGAACCCATGCTCCCGCAGGAGATCATCCGCAGGAAACGCGACGGGCAGCATCTGTCGGCCGCCGAGATCGAAGAGTTCATCGCCGGAGTGACCTCGGGCGCGGTTTCGGACGCGCAGGCGGCGGCCTTCGCCATGGCGGTGTTCCTTGCCGGCATGAGCCGCGACGAAGCCGTGGCGCTGACGCTCGCCATGCGCGATTCCGGCACCGTGCTCGACTGGTCGGACCTGCCGGGGCCCGTCACCGACAAGCATTCCACCGGCGGCGTCGGCGACAATGTCTCGCTGATGCTGGCGCCCATCGTGGCGGCCTGCGGGGCCTATGTGCCGATGATTTCCGGGCGCGGGCTCGGCCACACCGGCGGCACGCTGGACAAGATGGATTCCATTCCGGGCTATGTCAGCCAGCCGGACCTCGCGTTGCTGCGCAAGGCAGTGCTGGAGGCGGGCTGCGCCATCATCGGCCAGACCGGCGACCTGGCACCCGCAGACCGGCGCCTCTATGCGATCCGCGACGTGACTGCGACCGTGGAATCCGTGCCGCTCATCACCGCGTCCATCCTGTCGAAGAAGCTGGCGGCGGGATTGGGCTCGCTGGTGCTGGACGTGAAGGTCGGCAACGGCGCCTTCATGGAACGGGCGCGCGAGGCCGGCGCCCTGGCCACCAGCCTGGTCGAGGTGGCGACGGGGGCCGGGCTCAAGACCTCGGCGCTGGTCACCGGCATGAACGAGCCGCTGGCTTCCGCCGCCGGCAATGCGGTCGAGGTGCTGAACGCGGTGGATTTCCTCACCGGGCGCGCCCGCGACAAACGGCTGGAGGAGGTGACGCTGGCGCTCGCCGCCGCCATGTTGCAGGGGGCAGGGATTGCCGCGTCCACGCAGGACGGCATGCAGCGCGCTTCGGAGGCGCTTGTCAGCGGCCGCGCGGCTGCCGTGTTCGGCCGCATGGTTTCGGCGTTGGGTGGTCCGGCCGACTTCGTCGAGAATGCGCGGACGTTCCTGCCGCGTGCTCCAGTGGAGGTCGCCGCGCGGGCAACCAGAAACGGGTTCGTGACCGCAATAGAAACGCGCGACATCGGGCTCGCGGTGGTCGTTCTGGGCGGCGGCCGGCGCCAGCCGGGCGACGCGGTCGACCATGCTGTCGGCATCACGCGGCTGCTGCCCGTCGGTGCCGAGGTGCGGGCCGGGGAGGCGCTGGCGCTGGTCCATGCCCGCTCGGAGGCCGATGCACAGGCGGCCGCTGCCGCGGTGCTTTCGGCCTACACGCTCGGGCCATCGAAGCCGCCGGCCGAAAAACCCATCGTCCGGCGGGTTCTGGCGCGGGGTTAGCGCGCCAATCGCGGGATGGTCAGGGGCCGGCAGGCCAGCCTATTGCGCCAGCAGCAGCGCGCCGTTCTCGACCTGGTATTTGTCGAGCCGCTTGAGGAAACTCATGCCGATGAGATTGGTGTCGAGCGCCTTGTCGTCCAGCACGACGGCGTCGACATCGTTCAAGGCGATCCGGCCGATTTCCAGGGAGGCGATGCGGACCAGGGCGGCCCTGACGCGGCCGTTGGCGGTGTTGACCTCGCGGCTGAAATCGCCGGGGCTCAAAGCCATGCCTGCGCGCCGCGCAGTCGACAGGTTCAGGGCGACCAGCGTGGCACCGGTGTCGATCATGGCGGGGACCTGCCGGCCGTTCACCTTGAACACCGCCTGGAAGTGACCTTGCGTGTCCTGCTGGACCAGGACCTTGCGGCCGAGCGGCTGCGCGGGGGCCGCAGCGGAGGCTGTCGGCTCGGCGGGAGCGCTCGCGGGCGCGGCGGGTCTTAGCAAGCTTTCCAGCGCCTGCGGGTTGTTCTGCACAATAATCGCCAGGAAGGCCGCACCCAGCGTGAAGGTGACGAGTATGACAAGGTTGCGCAGCATGGTCCGCCCCGAAGGAAGCCGGATCATGGTGCTTTCTCGATGAGCGCCGGCTTAACGAATGCCGGCGCCGGAGAGGAACCGTACGGCTGCGTAAACGGACGGTAAAAACAGAGGCTACTTGGTGCCGTACATGCGGTCGCCGGCGTCGCCGAGGCCCGGCATGATGTAGCCCTTTTCGTTCAACTGGCGGTCGATGGAAGCGGTGTAGACCGGTACGTCCGGATGGGCGGTGGTGAAGCGCTCGATGCCCTCGGGCGCTGCAAGCAGACACAGGAAGCGGATGTTGGTGGCGCCGCGCGCCTTGAGCTTCTCGATCGCCGCGATGGCCGAATTGGCGGTGGCCAGCATCGGATCGACCACGATCACCAGCCGGTCGGCGAGGTCGCTCGGCGCCTTGAAGAAATATTCGATCGCCTCCAGTGTGTCGTGGTCGCGGTAGAGGCCGATATGGGCGACACGCGCGGCGGGCACGAGATCGAGCAGACCTTCGAGCAGGCCGTTGCCGGCCCTGAGCACCGAGGCGAAGACCAGTTTCTTGCCTTCCAGGATCGGCGCGTCCATCTTCTCCATCGGCGTCTCGATGGGCATGGTGGTGAGTTCGAGGTTGCGGGTGACTTCGTAGCACAACAGCAGCGAAATCTCGCGCAGCAGCCGGCGGAAGCCGGCCGTCGAGGTGTCCTTGTTGCGCATGATGGTCAGCTTGTGCTGGACAAGCGGATGGTCGACGACGGTCACGCCCTTCATGGTGTTCTCCTCGATGCTGCACGACCTTAACGGCTAAGGCGGAGCCGTGAAACGCCCCTGCTGCCGACAACCACAGTTTTTGCCGGCGATCAACGTGCCGGGCGGTCGAGCCGCGCCAGCAGGGCGGATTTCGTCCTGCGATCCACGAAGGCGGCTTCGATGGCGATCCGGGTCAGGGCGGCCAGCGCCTTTTCGTTCATGGCAAAATGCTCTGCCGCGATTTCATATTCGCGTTTCAGCGAGGTCCGGAAATAGGGCGGATCGTCCGAGTTCAGGGTCACCTTGCAGCCTGCCGCTCTCAGCGCCGGAAGAGGGTGGCTGGCGAAATCCGGGAAGACGCCGAGCGCGACGTTGGAGCCGGGGCAGCATTCCAGCACCACGCCGAGATCTGCGATACGCCGCACCAGATCGGGGTTTTCGACGGCGCGCACGCCGTGGCCGATGCGTGCGGGCCGCAAATGGTCCAGCGCCGCGGCGACGCTTTCCCAGCCGGTCAGTTCGCCGGCATGGACGGTGATGCCGAGCCCCGCCTCGCGCGCGATCTCGAAGGCGCGCACGAAATCCTCGTAGTCGCCGATGCGTTCGTCGCCGGCGAGGCCGAACCCGGCCACCAGCGGATTGCCGCTTCTGGCGGCGAAGCGCGCCGCCTGTTCGACGGCATCGACGCCGAAATGCCGCACGCCGGTGACGATCATGCGTCCTTCGATGCCTGTCTTGGCCCTGGCGCGCGAAATGCCTTCGCCGAGCGCGTCGGTATAGGCTTTTGGCGAGAGGCCGGCCTTCTTGGCATGGTCGGGCGAAATGAAGATTTCCGAGTAGACGGCGCCGTCGCGCGCAAGGCTGGTGAGGTAGTGATCTGCCAGAAGCACGTAGTCGTCTTCGGAACGGAACAGATCGGCCGAGAAGTCGTAGGCTGCGAGGAAGGAGGTGAAGTTGTGCCACACGAAAGCGCCGTCGCGGATGAAGGGCGCGGGGTCGGCGTCGTATTTGCGCGCCTGGCGCAGGACCAGCTCAGGCGCCGCCGCCCCTTCGATATGGCAGTGGAGTTCCGCTTTCAGTGGCATTCCGTCGTTCCGTTCCGCGGCCGAAAACCGCGCCTTAAACAATAGCGTCGGCATCCTCGATCGGCTATGGTCCCGCCGATTTTGTGACGGATCGCGATTATGTCAGTCGGAAGAACCACCGCGACGGGCGGCATGGAAACCTCTTATGGATTCAGGCGGGTCGGCGAAGGCGACAAGCAGCCGCTGGTCAACGAGGTGTTCCACAAGGTCGCCAAGCGCTACGACGTGATGAACGACCTGATGTCGGGCGGGATGCACCGCGTCTGGAAGGATGCGATGGTGACCTGGCTGAACCCGCCGAAGCGTCCGGGCTGGACGTCGCTCGACGTTGCCGGCGGAACCGGCGACATCGCCTTCCGCATCGTGGCGGCGAGCCGCGGCAACGCCCATATCACCGTCCTCGACATCAACGGTTCGATGCTGGCCGTTGGCCGCGAGCGGGCCGAAAAGAAGAAGCTCACCGACAATCTCGATTTCGTCGAGGCCAATGCCGAGGAACTGCCCTTCGCTGACGCCAGCTTCGACGCCTATACGATCGCCTTCGGCATCCGCAACGTGCCGCGCATCGATGTGGCGCTTTCGGAGGCGTTCCGGGTGCTGAAACCCGGCGGGCGCTTCCTGTGCCTCGAGTTCTCGGAAGTGGACCTGCCGGTGCTCGACAAGGTCTATGAAGCCTGGTCGTTCAACGCCATCCCGAAGATCGGCAGGGCGGTGACGGGCGACGGCGAGCCCTATTCCTATCTGGTCGAATCGATTCGGAAATTCCCGAACCAGCAGAATTTCGCGACCATGATCCAGCGCGCGGGGTTCGAGCGGGTTTCCTTCCGCAACTATTCGGGCGGCATCGCGGCGGCGCACTCGGGCTGGAAGCTTTGAGGCGCGCGCATTCATGAGCACTGTCGGCGCGGGATTCCGGCTGGTCAGGGCCGGCTGGGTGCTGGTGCGCGAGGGCGTGGTCGCGGCCTTTCCGGGCGACCAGTTTTCCGGTCTGCCGAAGCTGGGCTGGCGTGCGGCGCGGCTGCTGGCGCGGCGGCGTGCGCTGAAGCACGGCCGCGGCGACCGTCTGGCGCATGCGGTGGCGCGGCTCGGCCCGTCCTATGTCAAGCTCGGCCAGTTCCTGGCGACGCGTCCCGACGTCGTGGGCAACGACATTGCCGTCGACCTCGCCATGCTGCAGGACAAGATGCAGACGTTTCCGAAGGCCGAAGCGGTTGCCGCGGTCGAAACGTCGCTCGGCCGCCCGGTCGGCGATCTCTACGCGGAATTCGGCGAGCCGGTGGCGGCCGCCTCCATCGCGCAGGTGCATCCGGCCGAGGTGGAATATGAGGACGGTCGCCGGTCCGTGGCGGTCAAGGTCATCCGCCCCGGCGTGCGCCGCCGCTTCCTGCACGATCTCGAGAGTTTTTTCCTGGCCGCCCGGCTCCAGGAGAAATACGTGCCCTCCACGCGCCGGCTGCGTCCGGTGGAGGTGACGGAAACGCTTGCCCAGACCACCAGGATCGAGATGGATCTGCGGCTTGAAGGGGCAGCTCTTTCCGAGCTCGGCGAAAACACGCGCGACGATCCCGGCTTCCGCGTACCGGCGGTGGACTGGGAACGAACCGGCCGCGACGTGCTGACCATGGAATGGGTCGACGGCATCAAGATGAACGATGTCGCCGGTCTGGCCGCCGTGGGTCACGATCTCAAGGCGATCGCTGTCAACCTGATCCAGTCGTTCCTGCGGCACACCTTGCGCGACGGCTTTTTCCATGCCGACATGCATCCCGGAAACCTGTTCGTGGAGGCGGACGGCACCATCGTGGCCGTCGATCTCGGCATCGCCGGGCGGCTCGGCAAGAAGGAGCGCCGCTTCCTCGCCGAGATCCTCTACGGTTTCATCACGCGCGACTATCTACGCGTGGCCGAAGTGCATTTCGAGGCCGGCTATGTGCCGCACAAGCACGACGTCTCGGCTTTCGCGCAGGCGATCCGCGCCATCGGCGAGCCGATCCATGGCCAACCGGCCGAAACCATCTCCATGGCCAAGCTGCTCACCCTGCTGTTCGAGGTGACGGAACTGTTCGACATGCAGACCCGGCCCGAACTGGTGCTGCTGCAGAAGACCATGGTGGTGGTGGAGGGTGTTGCGCGAACGCTCGATCCCGGCTTCAACATGTGGAAAACCTCCGAGCCGGTGGTCGGCGACTGGATCCGCGCCAATCTCGGCCCGCGCGGCATGCTGGCCGACGCGGGCGAAGGCGTGAAGGCGTTTCTCACCTTCGCGCGCCAGATGCCGGAACTGGCCTTGCGCGCCGAGCGGCTGTCGCGTGAACTCGACGCGATGGCCGAAAAAGGGCTGCGTTTCGAAGAGGAGACCGCGGAGGCCATCGGCAAGGCCGAAGCGCGCTATTCGCGGCTTGGCCGCTGGGCGCTGGTCGTGATTGCGGTGGCGCTGGTCTATATCGCCTGGAAGCTGGTGTGATCGTCGGCCGGCCCTTCATTGTGCCGGGCGGCGGTTTCTTCTAGAAATTCATGCAGGTGCGAGAAACCAAGTCATGATCCTTTCCGGCAAGCGCATCCTGCTCGTCATCGGCGGCGGCATCGCGGCCTACAAGTCGCTGGACCTGATCCGCCGCCTGCGTGAGCGCGGAGCGACGGTGCGCTGCGTCATGACGGCGGCCGCGCAGCATTTCGTCACGCAGCTGGCGGTGGGCGCGCTCAGCGCAGACCACGTCTTCACCGACCTGTTCGACCGGCAGGACGAGCAGGATGTCGGCCATATCCGCCTGGCGCGGGAAGCGGACCTGATCGTGGTGGCGCCGGCAACCGCCGACCTGATGGCCAAGCTCGCCAACGGGCTTGCCGGCGACCTCGCCTCGGCCGTGCTGCTGGCGACGGACAAGCCCGTGCTGATGGCGCCGGCCATGAACCCGAAGATGTGGGCGCATCCGGCCACGCGCCGCAATCACGCCACGCTGAGGCGGGACGGCGTCGGCTTCGTCGGACCGATGCAGGGCGAAATGGCCGAGAGCGGCGAAGCGGGCGAGGGGCGCATGGCCGAGCCGCTGGAGATCGTCGCGGCCGTCGAGGCCCTGCTGGACGACCGGC
Organism: Mesorhizobium sp. SP-1A; assembly: GCF_032460275.1. Taxonomy (NCBI): domain Bacteria; kingdom Pseudomonadati; phylum Pseudomonadota; class Alphaproteobacteria; order Hyphomicrobiales; family Phyllobacteriaceae; genus Mesorhizobium; species Mesorhizobium sp. SP-1A. The sequence goes on from NZ_JAVXZD010000004.1 coordinate 417,265, forward strand.
CGAAGCCGCTCGCGGGCAGAAAGATCATCGTCACGTCCGGCCCCACGCACGAGCCCATCGACCCGGTGCGCTACATCGCCAACCGTTCGTCCGGCAAGCAGGGCCACGCCATCGCCGCCGCGCTGGCGAAACTCGGCGCGGACGTTCGCCTCGTATCCGGCCCCGTTTCGATCCCCGATCCGGCGGGCGTGACCACCATCCATGTAGAGCGCGCGGAAGAGATGCGCGATGCGGTGGAGGGCCTGCTGCCGGCCGATGCCGCCGTGTTCGTTGCCGCCGTGGCCGACTGGCGCACGGCCGGATCGGCGAACGAGAAGATCAAGAAGGTGGCGGGCGAGGGGCCGCCGGCTCTGCAGATGGTGGAGAATCCCGACATTCTGGCCGGGGTCGGCCATCACGGAAGCCGGCCGCGCCTGGTGGTCGGCTTCGCGGCCGAGACCAGGGATCTTTTGAAGAACGCGAGGGCCAAGCTGGACAAAAAAGGCGCGGACCTGATCGTGGCCAACGATGTCTCGCACGCCAGCGGCATCGGGCCGGCCGGCGTCATGGGCGGCGATCGCAACCGGGTGCGCATCGTTTCGCGGACTGGCGTCGAGGACTGGCCGGAAATGAGCAAGGACGAGGTGGCGGAACGGCTTGCCGCACTGGTCGCCGAGCGGCTGAAGGCCATCGACGTCTGAGAGCGGGAATTCCTTGAAATAGCGCCGGATGTCCCCGGCGGAGCGCAAGGCGTCCGCCGAGGCCGGTCCGGAAAACTACTTGATCGCGTGCATCAGTTCGAGCGACTGCACCGCTACGGCGAGGTTGAGGCCGGTCTGCGCCTGCACGCTCAGCGGCTGCAGGGCATAGGAGCGCTCGAAACCGCCCACCATGACGTTGGCGCCGCCGCCGGTCGCGATGCTCGCCTCGGCGTTGACGCCGAAATACTTGCCGGCGAGGCTGCCGGGCTCGTAGTCGCCCGTGGCCGACAGAACGGCCCATACCAGTTCGCCCTGATTTGTGACGCCAAGATCGACGCCGAGCTTGGAGATCACGCCCGTGTAGGTTTCGGGATGCCGTCCGTTCGACGGTCGGTAGGTGCAGACCACGCCCTTGTTCGAAGCGACGACATAGGCCGTTCCGCCATCGATGGTGCAGTCGAGAACGCCGAGTTCGAGCCGCCCCGCGTGCGCCGGAACGGCGAGAGTGACGGCGGAAAGGGCGGCGGCGACAGCCAGATTCTTGATCATGGGAACGGTCCTTTGCTGGTTCTGCCCGATCAACGGCACAGTGAAGCCAGCGTTCCCAAAAAGTTTGGCGCGATCTGGGCAAAAAGGCGGCAAGCGTGACCTTTGCGGGTCACACTTGGCTGAATGGTAAATACGGCGCGCGTGCGGTCAGCTGACGCGCGCCAGCCCGTCCTTCGCCGGCTGGTAGGTGGGGCTCAGGCGAACCGCTTCGCGATAGGATTTCGCCGCCTTGGCCTTGTCGCCGCGACGCTCGTAGATCAGCGCCTGGTTCGCCCACGCCTCGGCGTTCTTGGCATCGAGCTTGATCGCCATGTTGAAGTCGGCGAAGGCGTTGTCTTCCTGGTTCAGCGCCAGGTAGGAAAGGCCGCGGCCGTTATAGGGCTCGGAAGCGTCGGGCGCCAGCGAGATGGCGGTCGAGAAATCCTCGATGGCGTATTTGTGCTGGCCCTGGCTCTGATAGATCAGGCCGCGATTGTGGTAGGCGCGGGCGTCGGTGGTGTCGAGCTGGATGGCCTTCTGGAAATCGTTGAAGGCATCCTGGGTGCGGCCCGCCTTGCGGTAGAGATTGCCGCGGCCGATATAGGCGGCGTCGTAGCTCGGATTGATCTGGATGGCCTTGTTGTAGTCGTTGAGGGCGGCCGTCTGGTCGCCCAGGAAGCGGTAGATCAGGGCGCGGTTCGAGTAGGCCTGATAGAAATCCGGCTTGAGCTGAACAGCGGTGTTGAAGTCCTTCAGCGCCTGCTGGTACTTGCCGCCGCGGCCGTAGGCCGAGCCGCGCACGTTGTAGCCCTCGGGGTCGTTCGGGTTGCGGTCGATGACCGACGAGAGCGAGGAGATGTTCTCGCTCGATCCCTGCGCCACATCGATGTTGTTCAGGTTTCCGGTGGGTGCGGTCTGGCATCCGGCCAGAGCAAGGGCCGAAAAAACGGCCGACATCAGGGCGAGGTTCCGTAGTCCGGTGCTGCGCTCGCCGGTCAAAACATGCATCTAAGCCTTATCCTCATGTCGCTTGGCGACGCCAGGGCCCTCGTACCGGCTCGCACCCCTCGCGGCAGCATCCGACTGAAAACTGCCATCACGAATAAAAAAGGTGGCGGCGATTCCTCATCGCGCCACCCCGGATATCCTTCGAAAAGGACGAAAAATTGGCAAGGTCAGCGCGGAGCGCGCGCTGCACCAGCGGCAGTGGCGGCCGGACGCGGAGTGCCCGGAATCAGGCCCTCGCGCTGGGCGCGCTTGCGCGCCAGCTTGCGGGCGCGGCGGACGGCCTCGGCCTTCTCGCGGGCACGCTTCTCGGACGGCTTCTCGTAATGGCCGCGCATCTTCATTTCGCGGAAGATGCCCTCGCGCTGCATCTTCTTCTTGAGTGCGCGAAGCGCCTGATCAACGTTGTTGTCGCGAACGAGTACCTGCACGGGCGATCCTGTCTCTCGGTTATGGTCGGTGGGCTTGCGGCCATATCCGCACGCCTCCGTGGCGCGATCCCACCACGAATTTTGGCGGCAGATACCAGAATCGGCGTGAGTTGTCGAGAGAAATCAGCGGCTGCGCCGCACTATTTCGGCGAACCGGCCGGCCAGCTTTGCCGTGCCGGAACGGCGCCGGCCGGCGCGGCTCATTCGGCCGCGTCGCGCGCGCCGGTCGCCTCGTCAGGCGCCTCGGGATCGCCGGGTGCCGTCTCGCAGCCGAGATCGGGGAAGGCGAGGATGCGCTTGCCGTGAAAATCGGTGCGCAGCACCAGCAGGCCGTGCTCCTCGAAATAGGTCAGCAGCCGCCGCGCTCGGCGCGGGGAATGGCTGCCGTAGATGCGCGCGAGCGTCGCATCCGAAGGGCAGGGAGCCCCGGCCACCGCCGCTTGCGCCACGACGAGGAAGACGCCCTGCAGGTCGTCCGGCAGCTTTTCCGACATTTCGAGCGCGGCCGACCATGCCTCGCCCTTGGCCGCTTGAGGGTCGACGCCGGCCCGCGCCACGGCGAGCTTGCGGCGGAAGGCCGGCAGCGCCAGCGGCTCTCCGGGCACGCGGCGGATGCGGCAGCGCACGAGGAAGTCCTGATAGAGCACGGCGTCGGTGCGGAAGGCGGCGTCGGCGTCGTCGAGTATGTCGCGCATCACGGCGGCGATGCCGGCCTCGCGTTCAGCCTCGTCGATAATGGCGAAGGACGGCTGCTCCGGCGGCTCGGGCGCTGGCTGCGGCCGCGACAATTGCGCGATCAGGTCGGCGGTCGGGATCGGCGGGGGCGGCGCGCGGCGCACGGGCGCCCGCATTTCCTCGGGGCCGGGCGTGAAGATCAGGTCGCGCGCGTCTTCCGGCGTTTCGGGCAACGGCATCAGCTTCGGGCTGACCGAGCGGGCCGAGGTCTCGACCGGGCCGATGGTGACCGGCAGCGGCCGGCGCGACATGGCCGGGCCGAGCGCCACGAAATGCCCGCGCGCGAGATCGCGGAACATCTCGGCCTGGCGCTTGTCCATGCCGAGCAGGTCGGCCGCACGGGCCATGTCGATGTCCAGGAAGGTGCGGCCCATCAGGAAATTGGAGGCCTCGGCGGCGACGTTCTTGGCGAGCTTGGCCAGGCGCTGCGTGGCGATGACGCCGGCAAGGCCGCGCTTGCGGCCCCGGCACATCAGGTTGGTCATGGCGCCGAGCGAAAGCTTGCGCGCCTCGTCCGAAACCTCGCCAGCCGCCATCGGCGCGAAGAGCTGCGCCTCGTCCACCACCACCAGAACCGGATACCAATGGTCGCGCTCGGCATCGAACATGCCGCCGAGGAAGGCGGCGGCGGCACGCATCTGCTGCTCGACGTCCAGACCTTCCAGATTGAGCACGACGGAGACGCGGTGCTGGCGGATGCGCCCGGCGATGCGGGTCAGCTCGGCCTCGGTGCGCTGGGCGTCGACGACAACATGGCCAAATCTGTCGGCGAGCGTGACGAAATCGCCTTCCGGGTCGATGACGCATTGCTGCACCCACGGCGCGCTCTGCTCCAGCAGGCGGCGCAGAAGATGCGACTTGCCCGAGCCCGAATTGCCTTGCACGAGCAAACGGGTGGCCAGCAATTCCTCGAGATCGAGCAGGGCCGGCTTCCCCGAGGAAACCGCTCCCATCTCTATGTCGACTTTCATCGCAACTCCTTGATGGCACCGTCCTATCACCGTCCGCCGCCGAATCGAACCATGCGCAGCCCGATACCCACAGGAGCGTCTTGCCGGAACGTGGCGCAAAGCGGCAAAGGCCGTCGCAAACAGCGCAAGGGTGACAGGGTGGTTTCGGTAGTGATACACCTCGCGCGCCGGGTTGAGGGAAGGTCCGGCGTTCATCCCGATAGTTTGGCGCGAGGCCAGAACGTGAAGAGATATTCGGTATTCGCCATCGCCCGCGAGGCCATGCGCGGCCATAAGGGCTGGGAGGAGCAATGGTCTTCGCCCGAGCCCAAACAGGAATATGATGTCATCATCATCGGCGCGGGCGGCCATGGCCTGGCGACGGCCTATTATCTCGCCAAGGAGCACGGCATCACCAACGTGGCGGTGCTGGAAAAGGGCTGGCTCGGCGGCGGCAACACCGGCCGCAACACCACCATCATCCGCTCCAACTATCTCTATGACGAATCCGCCGGCATCTACGACCATGCCGTGAAGCTGTGGGACGGGCTCAGCCAGGACCTCAACTACAACGTCATGTATTCGGCGCGCGGCGTGATGATGCTGGCGCACAATGTGCACGACGTGCAGGTGTTCAAGCGCCACATCCATGCCAACCGCCTGAACGGCGTCGACAATGAATGGCTGACGCCGGAGCAGGCCAAGGAATTCTGCCCGCCGCTCAACATCTCCAAGGACGCGCGCTATCCGGTCGTGGGCGCGGCGCTGCAGCGGCGCGGCGGTACGGCGCGCCATGACGCGGTGGCCTGGGGCTATGCCCGCGGCGCCGCGGCGCGGGGCGTGCATATCATCCAGAATTGCGAGGTCACCGGCATCAAGCGCGCGCCGAACGGCGCGGTGGCGGGCGTGGAAACCACGCGCGGCTTCATCGGCGCCAAGAAGATCGGCGTCGTCGCGGCAGGCCATTCCTCGGTGGTCATGGGCATGGCCGACGTGCGCATGCCGCTGGAAAGCTATCCGCTGCAGGCGCTGGTTTCGGAACCGGTCAAGCCGGTGTTCCCTTGCGTCGTGATGTCGAACACGGTGCACGCCTATATCTCGCAGTCCGACAAGGGCGAACTGGTCATCGGCGCCGGCACCGACCAGTACATCTCCTATTCGCAGACGGGCGGACTGCACATCCTCAACCATACGCTCGACGCCATCTGCGAGATGTTCCCCATGTTTACGCGCATGAAGATGCTGCGCTCCTGGGGCGGCATCGTGGACGTGACGCCCGACCGCTCGCCGATCCTGGCCAAGACGCCGGTGAAGGGGCTCTACGTCAATTGCGGTTGGGGCACGGGCGGCTTCAAGGCCACGCCGGGGTCGGGGCACGTCTTCGCCCACACCATCGCCCGCGACGAACCGCATCCGATCAACGCGCCGTTCACGCTGGAGCGCTTCCGCACCGGCCGGCTGATCGATGAAGCGGCGGCCGCCGCAGTTGCGCACTGAGGGACAAAAATGCTTCTGATCCGCTGCCCCTATTGCGAGGAAGAACGTCCGGAACTCGAATTCCGCAATGCCGGCGAGGCGCATGTCGTGCGCTCGGCCCACATCGCCGACGAGAGCGACGACGATTTCGAGAAGTACTTCTTCATCCGCTCCAACCCCAAGGGCATCATCTATGAGCGCTGGCGGCACATCCATGGCTGCGCGCGCTTCTTCAACGCGGTGCGCGATACCGTCACCGACAAGTTCGTCATGACCTACAAGGCCGGCGAGAAGAAGCCGTCGAAACTGCCGGGAGCCGCGAAATGAGCGCCAATTTCCGTGTGCCCAGCGCCGGCAGGCTGAAGAACGCCAAGGCCGTGCGCTTCTCCTTCGACGAAAAGTCCTATTCGGGCGTCGAGGGCGACACGCTGGCCTCGGCGCTATTGGCCAATGGCGTGCATCTGACCGGCCGCTCCTTCAAATACCATCGGCCGCGCGGCATCCTGTCGGCTGGAGCCGAGGAGCCGAACGCACTGGTCGAGATCAGGCGCGACGCGGCGCGCAGGACGCCGAACGTGCGCGCCACGGTGCAGGAGCTCTATGACGGGCTGGTGGCGACCTCGCAGAACCGCTGGCCGTCGCTGTCCTTCGACGTCGGCGCGGTCAACGACCTTGCCTCGCCCTTCTTCTCGGCCGGTTTCTACTACAAGACCTTCATGTGGCCGAAGTCGGCCTGGAAGAACATCTACGAGCCGAACATCCGCGCGGCCGCCGGTCTCGGCGTGGCGCCGGACAAGCCCGATCCGGACCATTATTCCTCGCGTTTCGCCCATTGCGACGTGCTTGTGGCGGGTGGCGGCGCTGCCGGCCTGGCGGCGGCGCTCGCGGCGGCGGAAAGCGGCGCCCGCGTCATTCTGGCCGACGAACAGGCCGAACTGGGCGGCAGCCTGCGCTTCGAAAGCGGCGCGCGCATCGAGGGGCAGGACGGCTGGGCGTGGGCGCAGGACGTGGCCGCACGGCTGAGGGCCATGGACAATGTGCGCGTGCTGACGCGGACGACCGCCTTCGGCTACTACGCCCAGAATTTCGTGGGACTGACCCAGCGCGTGACCGATCACCTCAAGTCGCCCGGCGGCGAACTGCCGCGCGAGCGGCTGTGGCAGGTGCGCGCCAAGCGCGTGGTGCTGGCCACCGGCGCCATCGAGCGGCACATGGTGTTCGCCGACAACGACCGGCCGGGCATCATGCTGGCGTCGGCCGCGCGCACCTTTCTCAACCATTACGGCGTCGCCGTCGGCCGCAATGTCGGCATCTACACGGCCAATGATTCCGCCTATGCGGCCGCCATCGACCTGAAGAAGGCCGGCGTCAACATCGCGGCGATCGTGGATCTGCGCGACAATCCGGCCGGCGAGGCGATCGACCAGGCGCGGGCTCTCGGCATCGAGATCCATGACGGGCGCGCGGTGATCGGCGTGGGCGGCAGGCTCAGGATCTCGTCCATGACCGTGCAGTCCAAGGCAGGCGGCAAGAACCGGCGCACGATCCCCGTCGATGCGCTCTTGATGTCCGCCGGCTGGACGCCTTCGGTGCATCTGTTCTCGCAATCGCGCGGCAAGGTCGCCTTCAACGAGGAAACGCGGCGTTTCGTGCCGGGCACCTATGCGCAGGATTGCGTTTCCGTCGGCGCCTGCAACGGCACGGACGGCTTGGCGGCCTCCATCGACGAAGCCTATGCGGCAGGCGCAAAAGCGGCGAAGGAAGCGGGTGGCAAGGCTGCCAAGTCGGCCAAGCCGAAGGTCGAGGCCGGCGAAAACTGGTCGCGCGGCATGCTGGGCTCTGCGCCGGGCGCCGGACCGGATACAACGGTGAAGGCGTTCGTGGATTTCCAGAACGACGTCACCGCCAAGGACATCCGCCAGGCCGTGCGCGAGGGCATGCGCTCCATCGAGCATGTCAAGCGCTTCACCACCAACGGCATGGCCACCGACCAGGGCAAGACCTCCAACCTGCACGGATTGGCGATCGCCGCCGATACGCTCGGCAAGCCGATCCCGCAGGTGGGCCTGACCACTTTCCGCGCGCCCTATACGCCGGTGACCTTCGGCGCCATCGTCAACCATTCGCGCGGCGCGCTGTTCGACCCGACCCGGCGCACCGCGATCCACCCCTGGGCGCAAGCGCAGGGCGCGGTGTTCGAGGACGTCGGACAATGGAAGCGCGCCTGGTATTTCCCGCGCGCCGGCGAGGACATGCATGCTGCCGTCAATCGCGAATGCGTGACGGTGCGCAAGGCGGCCGGCCTGTTCGACGCCTCCACGCTCGGCAAGATCGAGGTGGTGGGCCCGGACGCCGCGCGATTCATGGAACTGCTCTACACCAACCCATGGCAGAAGCTGGAGGTCGGCCGCTGCCGCTACGGCGTGATGCTGCGCGAGGACGGCTTCATCTATGACGACGGCGTCGTCGGCCGGCTGGCGGAAGACCGCTTCCACGTCACCACGACCACGGGCGGCGCACCGCGCGTGATGAACCACATGGAGGATTATCTCCAGACCGAGTTTCCCGACCTCAAGGTGTGGCTGACCTCCACAACCGAGCAATGGGCGGTCATCGCGGTGCAGGGTCCCAAGAGCCGTGACATCATCGCGCCGCTGGTCGAGGGCATCGATCTTTCCGACGCGGCGCTGCCGCATATGTCGGTGCGCGAAGGCAGGATCTGCGGCGTGCCGACCAGGCTGTTCCGCATGTCCTTCTCGGGCGAGCGTGGCTTCGAGGTCAACGTGCCGGCCGATCACGGGCAGGCGGTGTGGGAAGCGCTGTGGGCGGAGGGCCAGAAGCACGGCGCCTGCGCCTACGGCACGGAAACCATGCACGTGCTGCGCGCCGAAAAGGGCTACATCATCGTCGGCCAGGATACGGACGGCACGGTGACGATGAACGACGCCGGACTGGACTGGGCCGTGGGCAAGAAGAAGGCCGATTTCGTCGGCATTCGGGGCATGAAGCGGCCGGATCTCGTCGCCAAGGGCCGCAGGCAACTCGTCGGCCTGAAGACCCGGGACCCGAAGGTGGTTCTGGAAGAAGGCGCGCAGGTCGTGGAAGACCCGAAGCAGCCGGTCCCGATGAAGATGATCGGCCACGTCACCTCCAGCTATTGGTCGGAAAACTGCGGCCGTTCGATCGCCCTGGCGCTGGTGGCGGGCGGGCGCGACCGCATGGGCCAGACGCTGTACGTGCCGATGCCCGATGGCGTGATCGAGGTGGAGGTGACGGGCACGGTGTTCTTCGACGAGAAGGGGGAGCGTCTCAATGGCTAAGGCTGGGGTTAAGGCTGCCGTGACAGCCGTTTCGCAATCGACGGCCGAGCGCCGCCCGGCTTTGGCGGGGCGCGAAGCTTCCGCGACCGATGTGAAAGTGGCGGCGCTGCCGCCGGCCGAGCGCATCTCGCTGCGCGCGCCGGAGGAATCGGTCGCCTCGCTGTCGCGCGCGCTCGGCGTCACCCTGCCCAAGTCTCCGAAAACGTCGGCGACGAAGAATGGGCGCACGGCACTCTGGCTCGGTCCCGACGAATGGCTGGTCATCGACGAGGCCGGCGCCGACCCGCTTGGCGATTGCGCGAAGGCCAAGGGGCTGCATTCGGCGGTCGGCATCTCGCACCGCAACGTGGCGATTTCCGTGACCGGACCGGCGGCCGAGGCCTGTATAAGCGCCGGATGCCCGCAGGACCTGTCGCTGGCGGCGTTCCCGGTCGGCGCCTGTTCACGCACGGTGTTGGGCAAGGTCGAGATCGTGCTGCTGCGCACGGCGGAAGATGCTTTCCGGGTGGAGTGCTGGCGTTCCTTCTCGGACTATGTCTTTACTTTCCTGACGGAGGCCGCGCGGGACGCCGCAGCCTGACGCGGAACCTTCCCCGACCTGCGCCGTTGGCGCGTGGAGAACGAGGGAGACGTTTCATGGCAGGCCCATTCAAACCAGGCCTTTCCGAATCCGGCCAGAAAGCCAAGCCGAAGAAGTCGTCGGCCGTGCGTTCGCTGGAGCAGCAGCGGCACGCACAGGACATGGAAGAGGAACTGGACGAGGGGCTGGAGGACACTTTTCCGGCCAGCGATCCGGTTTCGGTCACCGGAACCGCCATCCCGGGCGGTCCGGCAAAGCCCGGCAAGTCAAAGACCGTAGCCGGGCAGAAGCCGAAGAAGCAGCCGAAATAGCGCCTCATCCTGCGGCCAACCGGGCGGAGACGAAGGCCGGACGTTGCACAGTCCGGCCCCGGGGATGGCCAGGCCGACATATAGGCGGCCCAAACGGCGCGCCGCATGCAGGCGCCGGTTCCGGCAATACCCGTCAGAAGCCGCTCGGCATGACCCAGGGATTGATGTCGATGCCGAGGCGTGGCTTGCCGGCGGCTTCCCGGTCGCCCGGCGCCTTTATGCCGGCCGGAGCGATGGTCCCGGTCGATTTGCAGTCGAGCTTGACGGAGTTGTGGGTGCAGGTGGCGGGGGCTTGCGCCTGAACCGCCTTTGCGTGTCCGCAGGCCGAGGCGCTGCCGGACAAAGCGGTCAATGCGGCGAGAGCAAGAGCGATCTTCCTCATGGGGAGTCTCCGTTGTGGAGTTTGGAAATACGCCGTACGCGTACGCAACTACGTCCATGTACGCCTTCATTTTGCGCCGCACAAGATGAAATCGTACATGTACGAGAATAATTCGGCGCCAGACCCGCGAGATCGTCCGTCAGCCGATCACCGCATTCTCGATCTGGTAGGCTGCTGATGCGAACAGCGCCGCAAGGGCTCCGCACCTCGGGGCGAGAACCGGCAATCCGATGCCTAAAAAATGGAGAAGTTTTGACGCATCCGGCGGTTGCGCACAATCGCTTCCAGGCTCAGCCAAAAGGCGGATGCGGAGTAGCGATGGGGGAATTGCGGGTGGTGCCGAAGGTTCTCAGCAGCGCGAAGATTGATCGGCCAGAGGCTGAACGTCCAGGCTGGACAGCGAGGCGAGGCTGAACTCGCACATTCTCCGCACAAAGGCTTCGACATCGCCGAACGGATAGTCCGGAAAGGTAATCAGCAGCGAGATCGTGCCGTGCCCGACCGTCCACAGCATCGTGGCGATGGCATGCGGATCGCCCTTCAGCTTGCCGGCGGCGACGCAGGCCTCGACGCGTTCGATCAGCGCCTTCATGGCAGGGTTGCCTTCCGGCGCCTCCGCGACGGTCGTTCCGGCCGGCGGCTTCGACTTCTCGGTCATGAAAACGATGCGGTACTCGTTCGGATTGCCGAGGCCGAAGGCGGCGTATTCCACCATCACCGCCTTCAGCGCCTCGATCGGATCGTCGGAGCGGTTTTCCTCGATGCGCCGGGCCAGCGTGCGGAAGGCGTCCTCGGCCAGCGCGACCAGGATCTCCTGCTTGTCGGCGAAATAGGAATAGACCGACATGGGCGCGTAGCCGACCCGGTTGGCCAGCTTGCGGATCGTCAGGCCCTCATAGCCCTCTTCCTGCACGAGCTTGTGCGCGGCGGCGATGAGTTCGGACCGCAACGCCGTCCTGTGCTGTTCTCGGCGAGCCTGCGCGGTGAGCGGCAATCCCGTCGCCTCCTGCTGTCCGGTTGTCGACAATATATACGCCGTACGGGACGCGGCAAGCCGTCTCGACCGCGCGGCGGATCAGGCGTCCTGCGCCTCAGGCTCGACGAAGGTCAGGGTGAGCCAGCGCGCGGTGAGCGCGGGCTTCGCCGATCCTTCGATCTCGATGGTGACGTCCTGCGTCATCTGCACCCAGCCGGAGGGGCGCGCCTTGACGTCGGCGAGCACGAAGCGGGCGCGAATGCGGGAGCCGGTCTTGACCGGGGCCAGGAAGCGGACCTGGTCGAAACCATGGTTGACGCCCATCTTTGCCTTCTCGATCGGCGGCAAGGTCTCGAAAGCCAATGTCGAAAGCAGCGACAGCGTGAGGAAGCCATGCGCGATGGTGCCGCCGAAAGGCGTTTCGCGCGCCGCGCGCTCCGGGTCGCAATGGATGAACTGGTGATCGTCTGTGGCATCGCCGAACAGGTCGATCATATGCTGGGTGACGGTGCGCCAGGGCGAGGCGCCGATCTCCTTGCCGGCATTCGCAAGCAATGTCTCGAGGCTGATGGGCTGCATTCGACTGTTCCCGCGTGAAACTGTGGCCGCATGTGGCTTAAGCGGCAACTATTGGATCGCGGGGCCCACGTCAAATCACTCGGCCGGCTCTACGTTGACGTAGGCTGCTTCCTCCAGTTCGCGCTTCAGCCTCGCTTCCTCGTGGACCTTCGGCGTGACGAAGCGGCCGAGCAGCAGATAGGCGACCGGGGTGAGGAACAGGGTCGAGACGGTCGCCAGCCCCAGCCCGCCGACGATCACCCAGCCGAGCGCGATGCGCGCTTCCGCGCCGGCGCCGCTCGCCAGAACCAGCGGCACGCCGCCGAGCACGGTGCAGATCATGGTCATCATGACCGGGCGCAGGCGGATGTTGGCGGCTTCCTCGATCGCCTCGCGCACGTCCATCCCGCGATCGCGCAACTGGTTGGCGAATTCCACGATCAGGATGCCGTTCTTGGCCATGACGCCGACCAGCAGCACAAGCCCGATCTGCGAATAGGCGTTCAGGCTGGTGCCTGTCAGGATCAGCGCGAAGATGGCGCAGGCCAGTCCCAGCGGCACGGTCGCCATGATGATGACGGCCGAGACGAAGCTCTCGAATTGCGCGGCCAGCACCAGCAGGATGATGACCAGCGCGAAGCCGAAGATGGTGACCATGCCGCTGTTGGTCTCGCCGAGCGTGGCGGCCTCGGCCAGCGGCACGACGCGCGCGCCGGGCGGCAGCAGCGGTGCCGCGATCTCCTGGGCGCGGGCCAGCGCGTTGCCGAGCGCGAACTCGCCGCCGAGATTGGTGGTGATGCCGACGGAGGGCTGCCGCTGCTCGCGCGTCAGCGAAGGCGGCACCGCCCGCTCGGTCAGCGTGGCGATGGTCGACATCGGCACGTAGCGGCCGTCCTGCGTCTTGAGGAAGACGTTTTCCAGATCGGTCGGGTCGTTGATCGGGTTGGTGGTGGAGACGAGCTTCACGCCATAGGCACGGTCGGCGATGTAGACGTCGCCGATGTCGTTTCCGTCCAGCATCGCCTGGAGAGTGTTTGCAAGACCGCTGATATCGATGCCGAGGTCCGAGGCGCGCTCGCGGTCGATGGCGACCGAAAGCTGCGGCTGGGTCGGGTCCACAGTCAGGCGCGGCTGGACGAAGCGCGGATCGTTGCGCATCTCGTCGATGATCTTGTCGGCGGCCTCGCCCAGCGCCTTGCGGTCGTTGCCCACCAGCGCGAATTGCAGGCCGTTGCCGGCGCCGCGGATGCCCAGGCTGTTGGGCTGGATCGGGAAGATGCGCAGGCTCGGTATGTCCTTCGCCATGTCCGCGATCTGGGCCATGATCTGTTGCTGGCTGCGGGTCCGGTTCTCCCACGGCGCCAGCGTCATCACCATGAAGCCGGTGTTGTAGGCGCCGTTGTTGCCGGCGCTTTCGAAGGTGCTCTCGATCTCGCCGGAATCGCGCAGCGGCTGGATCATCTGCTCGATGCGGCGCATCTGCGAGGCCGTGTAATCGAGGCTCACGCCCTGCGGCGCGTTGATGCGCAGCAGCACCGCCGAGCGGTCCTCGGTCGGCGTGAGTTCCTGGCGGATGCCGGTGAACATGGCGAAAGCCGTGCCGGCAAACAGCAACGCCACCAGCACCACGATCCAGGGCGCGCCCAGGCAGGCATGCAGGCAACGGCGATAGAGGCCGCCAAGGGTCGCGCCGATGCGGCGGCCGATGCCGTTTCCGCCCTCATGGTGGACGGTCGCGCCCGACAGCATGCGGGAGGCCAGCATTGGGCAGAGCGTCAACGCCACCACGCAGGACAACAGCACGGACATGGCCAGCACGAAGCCGAACTCACGGAACAGGCCGCCGGTCTGGCCCGGAAGGAAGGAGATCGGCACGAAGACGGCGGTAAGCGTCGCGGTGGTGGCGATGACGGCGAAGAACACCTCGTCGGTGCCCAGCACCGCGGCGGCCCGCGGGCCTATGCCCTCGTTGCGGCGGCGCACGACGTTTTCCAGCACCACGATGGCGTCGTCCACCACGAGGCCGGTGGCCAGCACCAGCGCCAGAAGCGTGAGGATGTTGATGGAGAAGCCGGCAAGCCAGATCGCCGCGATTGTGCCGATCATCGCCACCGGCATGGAAAGGCCGGGGATGAGCGTGGCGCGCCAGTCCAGCAGGAAGGCGTAGATGACGACGAGCACGATCGACACCGCCAGGACCAGCGCGATCTCGACCTCGTGGACGGCGCCGTTGATGAAGACGGCGTCGTCGCTGGTCACCTTGATCGACATGCCCTGCGGCAGTTCCTTCTGCAGCCGCTCGACCGCTGCGCGCACGCCGGTGGAAATGTCCAGCGTGTTGGATTCGGCCGCGCGCACGATGCCGATGCCGATGCCGGTCTTGCCGTCCGAGCGCAGCGTGGACTGGCCGATGTCGGGGCCCATGGTGACGGTGGCGACGTCGCGGATATGCGTGTCGCCGCCGATGACGATGTTCTCGAACGCCTCCGGGGTGTTCACGTCGGCGGTGGTGCGAACCACGAGGTTCTGGTTGGTGGTGTTGATCGAGCCCGCCGGCGTATCGAAGGCGACGGTGGCGAGCGCGTTGCGCAGGTCGGCCACGGTGTAGCCGAGGCTGGCCAGCCGCGCCTGGTTGACGTCGATGCGGAATATCTTCTCGCGGTCGCCGTAGACCTGCACGTCGGCGACGCCCGGCACCGAGGCCAGCGTGTCCTCGATCTGGTCCTCCACGACGGTCGTCATATCCTCCACCGCCATGGAATCGGAGGTCACGGCCAGCCGCATGACGGGGTCGGAATTGGCGTCTGCCTTGACGATGCGGGCAGGGTCGGCTTCGTCCGGCATTTGCGCGGTGACGCGGCCGACGGCGTCGCGCACGTCGGAGGCGGCGACATTGAGGTCCACGCCGTCGTTGAATTCGATGGTGACGCGGCTGCGGCCGTAGGATGAGGTGGAGGAGATCGACTTCACGCCGGAGACGCGGGCGACCGCGCCCTCGATGACGTCTGTGACCTCGCGGTCGACCGTCTCTGCGGCCGCGCCCTTGAAGTCGGTGCTGACGGTGATGACGGCACGGTCCACATCTGGCAGTTCGCGGATCTCGACGCCGTAGAAGGCCGCAAGGCCGGCCACGGCGATCAGCGTGTTCAGCACCAGGGCCAGGATCGGGCGGCGGATGAACAGGGCGGTGAAGCCGGCCTCGCCGTTCTTGCTGGTGTCGGTCATCGGGCCGGCCCGGTCACGAACCGGCAGGGGTGCCGGCGGGGCGGGCCGCGCCGGTGCGCGCGACCATCACGTCGCCGCCGTCACGCACGCTCTGCACGCCTTCCGTCACCACGATGTCGCCGCTGTCGATCTCGGCATCGACCAGAACCGTCTCGGTGTTGCGCTGGATGATGCGCACCGGCACGCGCCTGGCCTTGCCGTCCTCCACGGCCCAGACGAAGGCGCCGTCGCCGCCCCATTGCACCGCCAGCGGGCTGACGGCCGGATAGGTGTCGCCCGGGAACTTCATGACGATCTGGAACGACATGCCGGCGCGCAGCGAATCAGCGGGATTGGCGATGGTGGCCTGCACCCACAGCGTGCGGCTCTTGTCGTCGATGCGGTTGTCGATGGCCGTCACCGTGCCTTCGTAGGAATTCCTGGGGTTCGCGGTCGGCGTCGCGGTCAGCGTCGAACCGATGCGGATGGAAGACGCGAAACGCTCCGGCACCCAGAAATCGACCAGGATCGAGGAGCGGTCGTCCACGGTGGCGATGGAGGTCTGGGTGGTGACGTAGTTGCCGGCCTCGATCGGCAATATGCCGACCACGCCGGAAATCGGAGAGGTCACCGAACGCCTGTCGAGCGCCACTTGCGCGTCGTGCACCGAAAGCTCGGCGTTGCGCAGTTCCAGTTCGGCATCGGTGAGCTGCACGGCGGTCGCTGCGTTGGAGGAGCGGAGCGCGCGGATGCGGTCCACCTTGGCCTTGGCGTCGTCGCGCTGCGCCTTGGCGCGTTCGAGCGCGATCTCCTCGGTTTCGGAGTCCAGCCTGGCGATGACCTGGCCGGCCTTGATGCGCGCGCCGGACGCCACATCGAACTCGACCAGGCGGCCGGCCGTATAGGGATTGACCGACACGGTCGCCTTGGCGCGCCCGGTGCCGATGGCCTGCAGGCGGTCGTTGACGGTGGCGGAGGTCACGGGTGCCGCCACGACCGTAGCCTGGCGCGGGGCGGAACCAGCCTGCGCGGCGTTCCTGGCGTCGTCGGTCCGAGGCGTGGAAGCCACGGCCCAGTCGATGCCCCAGCGCTCGAGGATCTCGGGCGCGCCGGGGAAGAAGCGGACCCAGGCGGCGGTCGCTATCACCAGAACCACGGCGGCGATGAGAATTTGTTTCCAGGCGGCCATCGGCACTCCGGTCAGCGTAAAAGGTCGTCCACCGGAACCTCCCGTCCGGGGCAGGCGAAGCGACACCCTGACATGCACGAAACGGCGTCTTGTCCGGCCTATATGGCAACTTAGAGACGCCGACGCACATTAAATCTCGGTAAGGTTGCCTGCAAGCCGCTGGTTTATTTCCCGACCCGGCAAGCCGGCATGCGCGACTATCGCAGGTTCTCCATCTCGCGGATGCGTTCGGCGCTTTCGGTTTCCAGCCGCGAGGTGACGGCCCCGATCAGCGTCTCGGCGACCGCGAACAGGGCCGTCGAGGAATCCCAGGCCGAAGGCACCGCCGTGCGGCCGGCGATGACGTGGCGGGCGAAACGGGCGATCGGCGACAGCCACTGGTCGGTGAAGAGCACGATCTGCACGCCGCGCTCGTGCGCCTTCTCGGCAAAGCGCAGCAGGCTTTCCTGATAGCGGCGGATATCGAAGATCAGCAGCACGTCGCGCTTGCCCATGTCGATCAGACGGTCGCGCCACATGCTTTCCTGGCCGGCGAGATGGAACACGTTTGGCCGCACGATGGTCAGGTGCGCCGTCATGTAGCGCGCCAGCGGGTCGGTGAAGCGGCCGCCCATCAGGAGCATGTGGCCGCGGCGGTCGGCGAGTTTGTCGACGATCTCGGTGAACTGGCGCTCGGAGATATAGCGGAACGTCTCGCGCAGGTTCTCCATCGTCGCCTCCAGCATGGCCGGTACGGGACCGCCCGCAGGCGAGGGGGGATTGTGGGTGCGCGAGGCCGGCGACTGCAGTTGCGCGGCCAGTTCGTCCTGCAGGGCGGACTGGAAATCGGGATAGTTCTGGAAGCCGAGGCGGGCGACGAAGCGCAGGATCGTCGGCGAGGACACGCCCGCGGCCTGCGAGAATTCGGCCACCGTCTTCAGCCCGACCAGCGGGTAGTTGGCGACCAGCGCCTGGGCGGCGCGGCGCTCGCCCGTCGGCATGGTTTCGATCCGCTCGGCGATCAGTTCCGCAACGCTGGCGCTCATTGTTCCCCGCTCCCGCACGGCCGCTTGAGCGGCTCTTCAGAACACATTTGACAAACTCCGCGAAAATGTATGAAATCATCCAAACGAGCGCAATGAAACAAAATACGTATCAAAAGATACGCGCTCGAGGGGAAGGTTCGATGGGGGAACAGCGCCGGCCAGGCCATGTAGAGGCGGATTCCGTGAGGGTGACGAACCCCGGCGGAAAGGGCGCCTATGTGCTGACCTGCGACCACGCCTCGAATTTCCTGCCGCCTGAATATGGTACGCTCGGCTTGCCCGAGAGCGAACTGGGCCGTCATATCGCCTGGGACCCCGGCGCGCTGCCGGTTGCCCGCCGCATGGCGGAGATGCTCGACGCGGTCCTGATCGAGACCTGTCTGTCGCGCCTGGTGCTGGACTGCAACCGTGCGCTGGACGCGCCGGGCCTGATCCCGACGGTCAGCGAAACGACGCGGATTCCCGGCAATGCCGCCCTGTCGGCCGCCGAGCGCGAGGCGCGCATCGCCCGCTGCTGGCGGCCCTTCCACGAAGTCGTCGACAGTGTGATCCGCGACCGCCTTGCCGCCGGACTGGAGACGCGGCTGGTCTCCGTGCATTCCTTTACCCCTGTCTACAAGGATGTGGGGCGTCCCTGGCATGTCGGTATCATCCATGACGATGATGAACGGCTGGCGGCGCCGCTGGTTGCGGCGCTGAAGCGATCCGACGGCATCGTTGTGGGGGCCAACGAGCCCTATTCGCCGGCAGACGGCGTCTATTTCACGCTGGAGAAGCATGCGCGCTCGCGCGGCCTGCCCTGCGCGATGATCGAAATCCGCAACGACGAGATCGGCGACGTAGCCGGCCAGGCCGCCTGGGCGGGACGGCTGGCGGTCGCGCTCGCCGGCATAGGGAAACTCGCGAAGCCGGCCGGGGAAGCCGGCCCCGCATAGGAGCCAGAGGGGAGGGGAGCGTGCCGAAAGCCGCGCAAGCCTACGTTCGTTTCATAGACGACCTGAACCGACGGGTCGGCAGATTCTCGATGTACCTCGTGTTCGTCATGGGCGCGCTGTTGCTCTATTCGACGCTGTCGAGAGTGCTTTTCCACGTCCCGGTCAATTGGGTCCTGGAGACCACGCAATTCCTGCTGTCGGCCTATTATCTGCTTGGCGGTGCCTATACGCTGCAGCTCGACCAGCACGTGCGCATGGACCTGTTCTACGGGCGCCTCAGCCCGCACAGGAAGGCGGTGACCGACGCGATCACCATATTGTTCGTGCTGTTCTACCTGGGAGTGCTGTTCCTGGGCGGCGTATCCAGCACCCATTACGCCATCGCTTTCGGGCAGAAGAACTATTCGGCCTGGGCGCCGCCCCTGTGGCCGATCAAGATCGTGATGACGGCCGGCATCTTCCTGATGCTGCTCCAGTGCATCTCCACCTTCATCAAGGACGTCGCAGCCGCTCGCGGGAAGCCGATCGCATGAGCTCCGAATTCATCACGCTTTTCATGTTCGGCACCATGATGGTGCTGCTGTTCACCGGGCAGCGCGTCTTCGGCGTCATCGGCTTCGTCGGCGCGGCCGCAGCGCTATGGCTGTGGGGCGAGGGATCGTTCGAAATGCCCTTCAACGCCTCCTTCCAGGTGCTGAACTGGTATCCGCTGATCACCGTGCCCTTCTTCGTCTTCATGGGCTACATGCTGTCGGAATCCGGCATCGCCACCGATCTCTACCGGCTGTTCCATGTCTGGTTCGGCCCGGTGCGGGGCGGCCTGGCGCTCGGCACCATCGGCCTGATGGTGCTGATCGCCGCCCTCAACGGCCTGTCGGTCGCGGGCATGGCCATCGGCGCCACCATCGCGCTGCCGCAATTGCTCAAGCACGGCTACGACAAGGTCATGGTGACGGGCGTGATCCAGGCCGGATCGTCGCTCGGCATCCTTATCCCCCCGAGCGTGGTGCTGGTGCTTTACGCCATGATCGCGCGCCAGCCGGTGCTCAGCCTGTGGCTGGCCGGCGTGTTCCCCGGCCTGCTGATGGCGCTGATCTTCGGCATCTATATCTATGTCCGCAGCCTGATCCAGCCGGAGATCGCGCCCGCCATGCCGGCCGAGGAACGGGCGCAGATCACTTGGGCGGAGCGCATTTCGCTGCTCAAGAAGGGCATTCTGCCGCTGGCGATCTTCCTCATCATGATGGGCCTGTTCATGACCGGCACCACAAGCCTGGTGGAAAGTTCGGCCGTGGGGGCGGGGCTTTCCGTGGTGGCGGCATGGTATTCGGGCAATTTCAACCGCAAGGTGTTCGAGGATTCCACCCGCAACACGCTCGCCATCTCGTGCATGTTCATGTGGATCATTCTCGGCGCGCTGTGCTTCAGCGCCGTCTATGACGGGCTCGGCGCGGTGAAAGCGGTCAAGTCGCTGCTGCTCGACACCTGGGAGTTCAGCCCGTGGACCGTGCTGGTCCTGATGCTGCTTTCCTTCATCGTCATGGGCACGTTCCTCGACGACACCGCCATGCTGGTGATCGTGGCGCCGCTCTATATTCCGCTGGTCAAGAGCCTCGGCTTCAGTCCGATCTGGTTCGGCGTGCTCTACACCATCACCTGCCAGATCGCCTACATCACCCCGCCGTTCGGCTACAACCTGTTCCTGATGCGCGCCATGGCGCCGCCGGACATCACGCTGGTCGATATCTACCGCTCGATCGTGCCGTTCTTCTTCCTGATGGTGTTGACGCTGATCGTCATCATGATCTTCCCGCAGATCGCGCTGTGGCTGCCCGAGGTCTATTCGGGGCGGTAGCCGGCGCGGGTCCAAGGCAATGAACGAACAAGGGCAACCAGAACAAGGAGACGGACAAGATCGGAGGGAATGCAGGCGCGGCTGGCCACAGGCAACACCGCGGGCCGGCTGCGAAGGCAAGCAGAGGGTTCAACGATGATGGGAGACTTGAGATGAAAGACCGAAGCACGATCAACAAGCGCGACTTCCTGCGCAAATCGATCCTGACGGGGGCAGGGGCCGTCGGCGCGACCACGCTCGCCGCGCCCTATGTGAAGGCGCAGGCCCCGATCAAATGGCGGCTCCAGACCTATGCCGGGCCGGCATTGGCCGAACATGTCTGCAAGCCGGGCATCGATGCCTTCAACAAGGCGGCCAACGGCCAGATGGAGATCGAGCTGTACACGGCCGACCAGCTGGTGCCGCAGGGCGAGTTGTTCCGCGCCGTTCAGGCCGGCACGCTCGACGCCGCGCAGAGCGACGACGATTCGGCCGCCGCGCCGGTGGACGTGGCCGTGTTCGGCGCCTACTTCCCGTTCGCCTCGCGCTACAGCCTCGACGTGCCGGCCCTGTGGCATTGGTACGGGCTCAAGGACATCTGGGAAGAAGCCTATGGCGAGGTGAAGGGCGTGACCTGGCTGTCGTCCGGCTCGTGGGACCCGTGCAACTTCGCCACCACCAAGCCGATCAGGTCGGTGGAAGACCTCAAGGGGCTGCGCGTCTACATGTTCCCGACCGGCGGCCGCTTCATGCAGAAGTTCGGCGTCGTGCCGGTATCGCTGCCCTATGAAGACGTGCAGGTGGCGATCCAGACCGGCGAACTGGACGGCATCTGCTGGTGCGGCATCACCGAGTGCTATACGGTGGGCTGGTCCGACGTGACCAAGTACTATCTCACCAACAACATCTCCGGCGCCTGGGCCGGCTCCTACTTCGTCAACAGCGACAAGTGGGCCGAGGTGCCGGATCACCTGAAAGAACTGTTCCGGATCGCCATGGACACCTCGCACTACTACCGCCAGCACTGGTATTGGTGGGGTGAGGCGCACTATCGTACCACCGGCGGCAAGTACGAGCTGACGACCATTCCCGAGGCGGAATGGAAGACGGTCGAGGACGAGGCCGAGAAGTTCTGGGACGAAATCGCGGCCACCAGCCCGCGCTGCGCCAAGGTGGTGCAGATCCTGAAGGACTATCGCCAGACGATGCAGAAGGCGGGTCCGCCTTACCGCTACGCCTGAGCGGCGGATCGATTTGGTAAGACCCGGCCCGGCCGCCTCCTGCGGCTGGGCCCACCTGTTGAAACGAGCAAGCGGCCGCAGGCGCGGCGGAGACGACAATGGCCGGAAATCTTTCGTTCGATCAGTTGAGGAAGGCGGTCGCGGCAGGCGAGATCGACACGGTGCTCGCCTGTGCCGCCGACATGCAGGGCCGTCTTATCGGCAAGCGTTTCCTGGCGCAGTTCTTCGTCGAATCCGCGCATGACGAGACGCATGGCTGCAACTACCTGCTGACCACCGATATCGATATGGAACCGGTGCCGGGCTACAAGGTGGCGAGCTGGTCGAAAGGCTATGGCGATTTCGTGCTCAAGCCCGACCTTTCCACCATCCGTTCGGTGCCGTGGCTGGAGAAGACGGCGCTGGTGCTGTGCGACGTGCTCGACCATCACGACCACGCCGACCTGCCGCATTCGCCCCGCGCCATCCTGAAGAAGCAGGTGAAGCGGCTGCAGGAGCGCGGCTATCTCGCCTATTTCGCTTCCGAGCTGGAATTCTACCTGTTCTCGGAAACCTACGAGACGGCGCGCGCCAAGCGCTGGCAGGGGCTCGCCACCGCGTCGCCCTATATCGGCGACTACCTGATCGGCATCACCACCAAGGAAGAAGGCTATATGCGCCGCCTGCGCAACGACATGCATGCGGCGGGCATCCCGATCGAGAACTCCAAGGGCGAATGGGGGCCCGGGCAGGAAGAGATCAACGTGCGCTATGCCGAAGCGCTGGAGATGGCCGACCGCCATGTCTTTCTCAAGAACGGCGCCAAGGAGATCGCCGACATCGAAGGCAAGGCCGTGTCCTTCATGGCCAAGTACAATTACGACCTGGCCGGCAATTCCAGCCATGTCCACAATTCGCTGTGGAGCGCCGACGGCAAGACGCCGCTGTTCTTCGACAAGGACGCGCCCTGGACGCTTTCGACGCTCGGCCGTCAATGGGCGGCTGGGCAACTCAAATACGCCAAGGACTTCACCTGGTTCCTGGCGCCCTACGTCAATTCCTACAAGCGCTTCCAGGCGGGCACCTTCGCGCCGACGAAGATCATGTGGAGCGAGGACAACCGCACCGCCGGCTTCCGCCTTTGCGGCGAGGGCACCAAGGGCATCCGCATGGAATGCCGCATCGGCGGCGCGGACCTGAACCCCTATCTCGCCTTCGCGGCGCTGATCGCGGCGGGACTTGCCGGCATCGACGAGAAGTTGGAACTGGAGAAGCCCTTCGTCGGCGACGCCTATCAGGCGGCGGAACTGCCGGAAATCCCCAAGACGCTGCGCGACGCCATCGTGACGATGGAAGGTTCGGAAATGCTCAAGACGGCCTTCGGCGAGGAGGTGGTCGATCATTACGTCCACACCGCGCGCTGGGAGCAGATGGAATATGACCGCCGCATCACCGACTGGGAGCTGCATCGCGGCTTCGAGAGGTACTAGTTTGGACCGGGCGCGTCGTGATCGCTTTAGTTCGCATACCGTGGATGAGTGGCTGTCGCTCATGCCAAATGAACTGGCTATAGATGCAGTGGGCTTGTGGCAGATTATACCCTACGGGCGTCATGATTTCGGTTTTAACGGTCAGGACCTTGAAGCGTTCACTGCCGAAGCACTCTCGAATCTCTTGGCTCGTGGCGCTGTGCCTATTACGGGGCAAGATGGCAAATGGGTGATAGAACATCGGTATGGAACGGCCAATCAAGAGATCATCACAAACGTAATTGACAAATGGCTCGCTCCGGGCGCGCCCGATCCAGACGTTGAATCCGTTTGGTTTGGGCTGCCGTCGGTGGTGTTGGATTAAGATATTAGGAACAACAGCATGACTGAAACCGTCAAACTCAAATCCCCCATCGACGGCTCGATCTATGCCGAGCGGCCAATCGCCACGGACGCGCAGGTGAGCGCGGCGGTCGAGCGCGCACGCGCCGCGCAGGCCGATTGGGCGAAGACCTCGATCGCCGAACGCGGCAAATACATGCTGGCCATGCTGGAGGCGCTGGTCGGCATGAGCGACGAGATCGTGCCGGAGATCGCCTGGCAGATGGGGCGCCCGGTGCGCTACGGCGGCGAGTTCGGCGGCGTGAAGGAGCGTGTCTCCTATATGGTCGAAATCGCCGAGCAGGCGTTGAAGCCGGTTCTTGCCTCAAACCCGAAGGACGGTTTCCGCCGCTATGTGAAGAAGGAGCCGCTCGGCGTGGTGATGGTCATCGCGCCGTGGAACTATCCCTATCTTACGGCCGTCAACACCATCGTGCCGGCGCTGATGGCGGGCTCGACCGTCATCCTGAAACACGCTGCACAGACATTGCTGGTGGGCGAGCGTTTCGCGCAGGCCTTCGAGAAGGCCGGCCTGCCCAGGGGCGTGTTCCAGAACGTCGTGCTCAACCACGCCCAGACCGAGAAACTGCTCGGCTCCGGCAAGATCGACCATGTCAATTTCACCGGTTCGGTCGCCGGCGGGCGCGCCATCGAAAAGGCGGCGGCGGGCACCTTCATGACGCTGGGGCTCGAACTCGGCGGCAAGGACCCGGCCTATGTGCTGCCGGACGCCAGGCTCGACCATGCCGTGGCCAATCTGGTGGACGGCACCTTCTTCAATTCCGGCCAGTGCTGCTGCGGCATCGAACGCGTCTATGTGCACGAGAAGGTCTATGACGAGTTCGTCGAAGGCTTCGTCGCCGAGACGAAGAACTATGTCTTGGGCAACCCGCTCGAGCAGGCCACCACGATGGGGCCGATGGCGCAGGCGCGCTTCGCCGACCTGATCCGCGAGCAGAAGGCCGAGGCGCTGCGCAAGGGCGCCGCGGCGCACATCAACATGAAGGTGGACAAGGACGTCGCCGGCTCGCCCTATCTGGCGCCGGAAGTGCTGACCAATGTCGACCACCAGATGAGCGTGATGCGCGAGGAGAGCTTCGGGCCGATCGTCGGCATCATGAAGGTGCGCAACGACGAGGAGGCGATCGCGCTGATGAACGACAGCCCCTATGGGCTCACCGCCTCGATCTGGACCCGCGACACCGACCACGCCGTCGCCATCGGCGACCGGGTCGAGACCGGCACGGTATTCATGAACCGCTGCGACTATCTCGATCCTGCGCTGGTGTGGACCGGCGTGAAGGACACCGGCAAGGGCGCGGCCTTGTCGGCCATCGGCTACGACAACCTGACCCGCCCGAAGAGCTATCATCTGCGCGAGACGATCTGATGCCTGGCGTCATCCCGGCCGAGGCAGCGAAGAGCGGCTTCCGGGACGGCGCTGCCCCTACCGCCACTTCAATATCCCGCTGAAAGACCTCCCCATGACCAAACTCGTTTCCAAATGGAACTACCCCACCACCGTGCGTTTCGGCGCTGGCCGCATCAAGGAACTGCCGGAGGTGCTGGAGGCTGTCGGCATCAAGCGGCCGCTCTTCGTCACCGATCCGGGCCTGGCCAAGCTGCCGGTCGTGGCCTCGACGCTGAAGCTCCTCGACGACGCCAAGCTGCCCTACGGCGTCTTTTCCGACGTGAAGCCCAATCCGGTGGAATCCAATCTCGCCGCCGGCATCGAGGCCTTCAAGAAGGGCAAGCATGACGGCGTCATCGCCTTCGGCGGCGGCTCGGCGCTCGACCTCGGCAAGCTGATCGCCTTCCAGGCCGGGCAGACGCGACCGGTGTGGGATTTCGAGGACATCGGCGACTGGTGGACGCGGGCCGACGCCGCCAAGATCGCGCCGATCGTGGCCGTTCCCACCACCGCCGGCACCGGCTCGGAAGTGGGACGCGCCGGCGTCATCACGCATGAGGCCAGCCACACCAAGAAGGTCATCTTCCATCCCAAGATGTTGCCCGAGATCGTCATCGCCGATCCGGAACTGACCGTGGGCATGCCGCCCTTCATCACCGCCGGCACCGGCATGGATGCGCTGGCGCATTGCCTGGAGGCCTATTGCGCGCCGGGCTATCACCCGATGGCGGACGGCATCGCGGTGGAAGGAATCCGGCTGGTGTTCGAGAACCTGCCCAAGGCCTTCGCCAACGGCAAGGACCTTGTCGCGCGCGCCCATATGATGAGCGCGGCCGCCATGGGCGCCACCGCCTTCCAGAAGGGGCTCGGCGCGATCCATTCGCTGTCGCACCCGATCGGTGCGCTCTACGACACCCATCACGGCATGACCAACGCCGTGTTCATGCCCTACGTGCTCGCCTTCAACCGCGACGCCATCGAGGACAAGATCGTTCGTCTCGCGGCCTATTGCGGCATCAAGGGCGGCTATGACGGGTTCGCCAAGGCGATCCTGAAACTGCGCAAGGAACTGAAGGTGCCGAACACGCTGCCGGACCTGATCAAGGGCCTGGAAATCGACAAGAAGCGCGCCGGCCTCATCGCCGACATGGCGGTGGTCGACCCGACTGCCGGCGGCAATCCGGTCAAGCTCACCAAGAAGGCTGCTCAGACGCTTCTGGGCGCCGCTCTCGAGGGAACCCTCTAGCGTTTCGCCCGCGATTTTGAACCAGAACGAAAGACGCCTTGCCTGAAGTGAAATTTTACGCGGCAAAGCGAAGGCGGGGAGATTGCCAGTTTGCCGGAAAAGTAGTTTAGTTTCCGGCTGCGGGACGGAGGCTTGGGAGGTGCTTCTTCTTTCACATGACTGTCACTGAGTATCGGTAACCGCATCGCAGGCGCCGGGGAGGCGTCAGTTCAACGGAGAGACACATGTTCAATTTCGCGGGGAAGATCCTGTCCCTCACCGCTGTGGCGCTTCTGACCACCACGGCCATCGGCTCGGCGCAGTCGATGGACGAACTGGTCGCCGCGGCGAAGAAGGAAGGCCAGCTGACCACCATCGCGCTGCCGCATGACTGGTGCGGCTACGGCGCGCTGATCGACGGCTTCAAGAAGAAGTATCCGGAAATCACCGTCAACGAACTCAATCCGGACGCCGGCTCCAGCGATGAAGTCGAAGCGATCAAGGCCAACAAGGACAACAAGGGCCCGCAGGCCCCCGACGTCATCGACGTCGGTCTCTCCTATGGTCCGCAGGCCAAGACCGACGGCCTGATCCAGGCCTACAAGGTGTCGACCTGGGATTCGATCCCCGACAGCGCCAAGGACGCCGACGGCTCCTGGTACGGCGACTATTACGGCGTGCTCTCCTTCATGGTGAACAAGGACCTGGTCAAGACCCCGCCGGCCGACTGGTCCGACCTGCTGAAGCCGGACTATGCCAATTCCGTGGCTCTGGCCGGCGACCCGCGCGCATCCAACCAGGCCATCCAGGGCGTCTACGCCGCCGGCCTCGGCTCGGGCGCCACGGACGCCGCCTCGGCAGCCGAGAAGGGGCTGGCCTTCTTCAAGGACCTGAACGCCAAGGGCAATTTCGTGCCGGTCATCGGCAAGGCCGCGACCCTGGCCCAGGGCCAGACGCCCATCATCATCTACTGGGACTACAACGCCCTTTCGGGCCGCGACAATCTCAAGGACAACCCGCCGGTCGACGTCGTCGTGCCGAAGTCCGGCGTCGTGGCCGGCGTCTACGTGCAGGCGATCAGCGCCTATGCGCCGCATCCGAACGCGGCGAAGCTGTGGATGGAATATCTCTATTCCGACGAGGGCCAGCTCGGCTACCTGAAGGGCTATTGCCACCCGATCCGCTTCAACGATCTCGCCAAGAACGGCAAGATCCCGCAGGATCTGCTCGACAAGCTGCCGCCGGCTGCCGCCTACGAAAAGGCCGTGTTCCCGACGCTGGAAGACCAGGGCAAGGCGAAGGACGAGATCACCAAGAACTGGGACTCGGTGGTCGGCGCCAACGTCAAGTAAGCATCGCGTTTCCGGGCGGCCTTGCGGCCGCCCGGCTTCTTACGGGTTCCGCCATATGACCGACGCCGCCATCACCGATCCTGCCGCAGCCCGGAACTCCGTTCCGCCGGCGCGGACCGGCGGCATGCGCCTGCCCCTGCAGTGGCTGGGCGTCGCTCCCTTCTTCATTTTCGCGCTGATGTTCCTCATCTTCCCGACCTTCTACCTGGTCGTGGGGGCCTTCCAGAACAATCAGGGCCAATTCACCCTCGAAAACATCGGCGCGCTGTTCCAGCCGTCGATCATCGCGGCCTACTGGATCTCGATCCGCATCAGCCTGGCATCGTCTGTTCTCGGCGCGCTGGCCGGGCTTGCCATTTCGATCGCCATCGTGCGCGGCGGGCTGCCGGGCTGGGTGCGCACCACGACGATGACCTTTTCGGGCGTGGCCTCGAATTTCGCCGGCGTGCCGCTGGCCTTCGCCTTCCTCGCCACGCTCGGCCGGCTGGGCCTGATGACGATCCTGCTGCGCGACTGGCTGGGCATCAACATCTATGCGGCGGGCTTCAACATCCTGTCGTTCTCGGGCCTGACGCTGACCTATCTGTTCTTCCAGATCCCGCTGATGGTGGTCATCATCACGCCGGCCATCGACGGCCTCAAAAGGGAATGGAGCGAGGCCGCGGCGACGCTCGGCGCCACCCAGTTCCAGTACTGGCGCATGGTCGCCATTCCCGTGCTGTGGCCGAGCTTCCTCGGCACACTCGTGCTGCTGTTCGCCAATTCGTTCGGGGCCATCGCCACCGCCTATGCGCTGACGGGTTCGTCGCTCAATATCGTGCCGATCCTGCTCTATGCGCAGATTCGCGGCGACGTGCTGCACAATCCGCATCTGGGCTATGCGCTGGCCTTCGGCATGATCTTCGTGACAGGCGTCGCCAATGCCTTCTACATCTGGTTCCGCACGCGCAGCGAGAGGTGGCTGAAATGAAACGCCGCCGTATCTGGGCCTGGGTGACGTTCGTCCTCGGCGCCGCCTATTTCCTCATACCGCTGATCGGCACGCTGGAATTCTCGCTGCGCATGCGTCGCGGCGAATATTCCTTCGATGCCTACCGCGTGGTGCTGGGCGATGCGCGGTTCCAGGAAACCTTCCTCTATTCGACCGTCGTCGCCTGCTTCACCATTGTCATAGGCGTGCTGCTGGTGGTGCCGACCGCCTATTGGATCCGGCTGCGCCTGCCGCAGATCCGGCCGGTGGTGGAGTTCATCACGCTTCTGCCGCTCATCATCCCGGCCATCGTCATCGTGTTCGGCTATATCCGCATGTACGGTTCGTCCTCGCCGCTGCCGTTCCTGGCGACGAACCGCGGCGCGGATGTACTGCTCATGATCGGATACGCCACGCTGGCGCTGCCCTACATGTACCGCGCCGTCGATACCGGCCTGCGCACCATCGACGTGTGCACGCTGACGGAGGCCGCGCAGGTTCACGGCGCCGGCTGGACCACCATCATTTCGCGCATCATCCTGCCCAACGTGCTGATCGCGGTGCTGTCGGGCGCGTTCCTCACCTTCGCCATCGTCATCGGCGAGTTCACCATGGCCAGCCTGCTCAACCGGCCCGCCTTCGGACCCTATCTGCAGAACATCGGCGCCAACCGCGCTTATGAGCCGGCCGCGCTGGCGGTGATCGCCTTCGCCATCACCTGGGGCTGCATGGCGGTGATCCAGGTCCTGTCCCGTTTCGCGCCGAAATCGGCCAACAACCCGAACTGAACCGAAAGAACCCATGTCCGAAACCTTCCTCAGCATCCAGGGTGTCCGCAAGGCGTTCGGCGCCACCACGGTGGTCAAGGACTTCAACCTCGACGTCGCGCGCGGCGAGTTCGTCTCCTTCCTCGGTCCCTCGGGCTGCGGCAAGACGACGATGCTGCGCATGGTCGCCGGGTTCGAGGAGCCGTCGGCCGGGCGCATCCTGATCGGCGGCAAGGACGTCACCAACCTCAAGCCGAACCAGCGCAATATCGGCATGGTGTTCCAGGCCTATGCGCTGTTCCCGAACCTGACGGTGGCGCAGAACATCGGCTTCGGCCTCAAGGTGGCCGGGGCCGCCAAGGCCGACATCGACCAGCGCGTCAAGGAGATGCTGGCCATCATCAAGCTGGAGGAATATGGCGCACGTTATCCCTACCAGCTTTCGGGCGGCCAGCAGCAGCGCGTCGCGCTGGCGCGCGCGCTCGCGCCGCGGCCTAAGCTGCTGCTGCTGGACGAGCCGCTTTCCGCGCTCGACGCCAAGGTGCGAATCTCGCTGCGGGAGGAAATCCGCGCCATCCAGAAGAAGCTCGACATCACCACCATCTTCGTCACCCACGACCAGGAAGAGGCGCTCTCCATGTCGGACCGCGTCGTGGTGATGTACGACGGCAGGGCCGAGCAGGTCGGCGCGCCGTTCGAGATCTACAACCAGCCGGCGACCAGGTTCGTGGCCAATTTCGTCGGTACGCTGAACGTGCTGGACGGCACGGTGGTGGACCCGGCGACCGCGACCGTGAAGATCAGCGATTCCAACGTCTCGCTGAAGAAGGGATCGCTGAACGGGGCCAAGGCCGGCGACGTGCTGTCGCTGGCGTTGCGGCCGGAGGCGCTCGCGCTCGGAGCGCGCGCCGGGAATGACAGCCATCTGTCAGGCGAGATCGCCGACGTGCATTTCCTCGGCTCCGTCATCCGCGTGCGGGTGGGGGTGGGCAGCGGCGTCGTGTCGCTCGACACGTTCAATAATTCCGCCACCCCGCCGCCGAAGGTGGGCGACAAGGCCGAGATCAGCTTCTCGTCGGGCGACGTGCTGGTTCTCCACTGACAGGACCGGTCCGTCTGGCCCAAGCCGCGGCAGCGACGCTGCACATTGCAAGGTCGCCCGCGAACGGTTACTGCCGTGCCCGAAAACTGAGCCGGGTAAGCAGTGAAGCTCGTCAGCTACAATATCCAATACGGTTTCGGGGCCGACGGCCGCTACGATCTCAAACGCAGCGCACGGGTCGTCGCGGGCGCCGACATCATCGCCCTGCAGGAAGTGGAGCGGCATTGGCGCCGCACCAATGACGACGACCAGCCGGCGCTGCTTTCGCAATTGTTGCCCGGCTACCATTGGGTCTACGGTCCGGCCTTCGACATGGATGCCAGCACGCGCGAGGGCGGACGTCTCGTCAACCGGCGCAGGCAGTTCGGCACGATGTTGCTTTCGAGGCTGCCCATCGTGTGGTCGCGCCTGCATGCCTTGCCGATGCGGCGCATGGCGCGGCCGCTCAACACCCGCAACGCGGCGCTGGAATGCATGATCGAAACCCCGGCCGGGCCGATCCGTTTCCTGTCTCTGCACCTCGCCCATGTCGGCGTCGAGGAACGGCTGGAACAGATCGACTACCTGCTCGACCGGCATCGTTGCGCCCCGCTGGAAGGCGGGCCGTGGAGCGGCAGCGACGACGAGCCTGAGCGCGACTGGACGAATGGCGGCTCCGAGCCTGAAAGCCCCTCCGCGGCGATCTGGATGGGCGACTTCAATTGCGAGCCGGGCAGCGCCGAATATCGTCGCATCGTCGGCGGCGGCACGCCTTACCATCCGGGCGCGACCTATCGCGACGGCCTGGTCGACGCCGCCGCAGTGGCGCCGGAGACGACGGATTTCCACACGCATGAGAAGACGATCGCAGGCCGTCCGGCTCTGCGCCGGCTCGACCACTGCTTCGTGACGGGCTCGCTGGCCGCTCGGGTGCGGGCGGTGGGCGCGGATACGGCCGAGGGCGCCTCGGACCATTTCCCGTTGCGGATCGATATCGATCTCGAAACGCCGCTGGCGACCAGCCAAGGGGGCCGCGCATGACTCCTGCCGTCTTCCTCGCCGTGCTGTCGGCCGCCGCAATGCATGCGATCTGGAATGCGCTGGTCAAGGTGCATCTCGACCGGTTCATGTCGATCACCCTGCTGACGGTGGGCATGGGAGCGGTGGCGCTGCTGGCGGTTCCTTTCGTCGAAATGCCGAAGACGGAGGTCTGGCCCTTCATCATCGCCTCCGTGCTCTTCCATGTCGGATACCGGACCTGCCTGATCGGCGCCTATCAGGCCGGCGATTTCGCGCAGATCTATCCGCTGGCACGGGGCACGGCGCCGCTGCTCTCTTCGCTAGGCGGCATATTCGTCGTCTCAGAGGTGCCCGCGCCGCTGGCACTGGCCGGCATCGTGATGCTGTCGATCGGAACCTTCGTGATGTCGTTCCGCGGTGGCGCGCATCTGGAAAGGTTCAACCTGCGCGCCGTGGCGTTTGCGCTCGCGACGTCGGTCTTCATCGCCAGCTATACGCTCTCCGACGGCAGCGGCGCCCGGCTTGCGGCCACGGCCTCGAGCTATGCCGTGTGGCTGTTCGTCAGCGACGGGGCATTGGCGCTGGTGCTTTGCATCGTCTTTCGCGGGCCGCAATCGCTGCCGCTGCTGGCGCGGGACTGGAAAGCAGGGCTCCTCACCGGCACCTTGTCCGGTGCCGCCTACTGGATCGTCATGTGGGCGATGACCAAAGCGCCGATTGCATCGGTGGCGTCGCTGCGCGAAACCTCCATCCTGTTCGCCATGCTGATTTCGGTGTTCGCGCTGGGCGAGAAGATGACGGCCTGGCGCGGCGCGGCCGCGCTCGGCATCGTCATGGGCGTCATCGCGCTCAGGATGGGCTGACCACGCGGCCCTGTTCGGCAAGCCCGGGGCTCACTTCTCCATCCGGTAGGCGATGCCGACCGCGGTCACGCTCTGCCAGCAATGCGGGCTGAGGCTGATGCCTCCCTTCAGATATCTGACGTGGTAGATGCCGGTGGCGCCGATGCTGGCTGCTTCTTCCCTCATGCGGTCGGTGGCGTCGTCCTGGCTCGGCAGCTTGTCGAAAGGTCCTTTCTGGCACGACAGTCCTTCCACGCGCCCCTGCAGGACCGCGCCGGTCAGAAGCTGGTCCGTCGTGACGAGGGAAGCCTTGTCTGTGGGGGGGAATGTCACCCGCTCTATGGACGGAGACGCGCATCCGGACGCCATGCCGCCGACAATTGCCAGCATGATCGTCGGCCTCGATCGCTTCATACCCCAACTCCACTCTCACGCGGCGGTTCTGCAAATCCCCGGCGGGTCGGGTTCGGAGCGCAGCGTTGCCAAGGGCCTACCATGCCGCAGCCGGCAGCCACCGGCAACCACTTCCATGGCTTGCGAAGCCTACCCTGCCTGTAAATCCCGTCTTCCCTTCCGGATACAAAAATCCACCCTGGCGGGTGGCACGGGCAGAAAGTTTTTCGTCTAAGGTTCGGACGCTGCTCCGCACACGCAGCCGCCCGGCCGCCGATACCTTCCCCCAGAAGTTCCTCGCGGCCGGGCCCCTCCTTTTTCCCAGATGCCGGAATCCGGTCGCGTGGCTGCGGCCCGGCAAGGTGACGATCGTCACCATTGACCCGGCCGCTGTCTGCCCGCCTAATCCCCTGCCGGAATTGGCTCAGGGGAGTTTCATGCATACGGGTCACTGTCTATGCGGCGGCGTGCGCTATGAGGTGCGAGGCGATCTCACCGGGGCGACTGCCTGCCATTGCTCGCAATGCGCGCGCGCGAGCGGCAATTTCGCCGCGACGGCGGCGTGCCGGGCGCAGGACCTTGTCATCTCCGGCACCGACAAGCTGACCTGGTTCCGGTCCTCCGAAAACGCCCAGCGCGGATTCTGCTCGCGCTGCGGCGGCAATCTGTTCTGGAAGGCCGATTCGGGCGAGGAGGTCTATGTCACGCTCGGAACGCTCAACCGGCCGACGGGGCTGCGTCTGCAAGGCCATATCTTCGTCGGTTCGAAAGCGGATTTCTACGACCTGACCGACGGCCTGCCCCAGAAGGAAGAATATTAGGCGGCTGCCGCCGGGCAGTGATCCGGGCCGCGGCCCATGGCGGGCCAGGCTCCGCAACGCTGGATTGCCGCACTTCCAAAACGCCTGCATACTCCCTTGCCCTGCCTGGACGGGCAGGTTGCACAGGGAGGAGACAATGGCAGGTACAGCAGGCACAAATCGGCGTGATTTCCTGGCAGGCGCTTCCATTGGCGGGGCGGCTGCCCTTCTGGGCGGGTTCGGCATCAGCGAGGCCCTTGCCGCCGCGGCCGGGCGGTCGGAAAAGCCGCTCAAGGCAGCCTTTTCCAACGCCGGACTCCAGGCCACATGGTGCGCGCAGGGAAAGCAGGCCGCCGAATATTGGGGCAAGCTCTTCAACGTCGAAGTCAGTTGGTTCGACGGTGAACTCGACGCGGTCAAGCAGCGTGCGGCCATCGACAACATGGCCTCGCAGAAGTGGGATTTCGTCGCCATCCAGGCCTTCGGCATCGGCACGCTGACGCAGCCGGTCAAGAAGATGATCGATGCGGGCATCCCCGTCATCGACATGGACACGCTGATCGCCCCGCTCGACCAGATCGACATCCACTCCTTCATCGCTCCCGACAACGAGTTCATGGGCGCTTCCGTCACCCAGGCGCTGGTCAACGCGATCGGCGGCAAGGGCAAGGTCATCATGACCCAGGGCGCGCTCGGCCATACCGGCGCGCAAGGCCGCGCCAAGGGTTTCGAATCGGTGGTGAAACAGTTTCCGGGCATCGAGGTGCTGGATACGCAGCCGGCCGACTGGGACGTTTCCAAGACCGCCCGCCTGTGGGAAACCTATCTGACGAAATATCCGAAGATCGACGCCGCCTATTTCCACAATGACGACATGGCGCTGGCTGCCTACAACGTCATGAAGGCGCACAACCGCACCGACATCAAGATCGGCGGCTGCGATGCGATGCCGCCGGCCATTTCCGCCGTCGCCGACGGGCGCATGTTCGCCACCGTCCGCAACCCGTCCTGCCGCATCCATGGCGGCGCAATCATAGCGGGCGTCGCGGCGGTCACCGGCGGCGAGAAGACCGGCGAGGGCGGCATTCCGAAGAACGTCGTCGCGGACGGCCCGGTCGTCACCAAAAGCAATGCGGCCGGCATGCTGTGGATGGAGAACCATTTCCTGATCTGACCCCTCAACCTGCTGGCCGGGGCCGTACCGGCTCCGGCCGCTTTTGCGGACAGGTGAGCAGCATGGACGAGAGCGAGGCCATCCCCAGCGGCGCGCCGCGTTTGCGCATGCAGGGCATTTCCAAGTCGTTCGGCGGCGTCGCGGCGCTTCGCGACGTCGATTTCGACCTGCTGGAAGGGCAGATCCACGGGCTGGTCGGCGAGAACGGCGCGGGCAAGTCCACGCTCATGAAGATCATTGCCGGCGTGCACACCGACTACCGTGGACGCATGCTTCTGGACGGGCAGGAGGTCAGGCTGCGCTCGGCGCGCGATGCGCTGAAGGCCGGGATCGGCATGGTTCACCAGGAACTCAGTGTCGTTCCCGACCTCTCCGTCGCCGAGAACGTCTATCTCGGCCAGCAGCCGGTCAAAGGCGGCTTGATCGACTGGAAGGCGATGGAGGCCGGCGCGCGCGAGCAACTGAAGAACCTTGGCATCGACGTGGATCCCAGAACGACGATGGGGTCGCTGCCGATCGGCCTGCAGCAATTGATCGAACTGGCGCGGGTCCTCTTCTCCGGCGCCCGCATCGTCATCCTCGACGAGCCGACCTCCGCGCTTTCGCCGCCCGAGGTCAGCCGGCTGTTCGAGGTGCTGCGCGGCGTGCGCGCCAGCGGCCGCTCGGTCATCTTCATCTCGCACTTCCTCGACGATGTCCTGTCCGTTTCCGACACGGTCACGATCTTCCGCAACGGCCGGCGCGTGGTGACGGAAGCGGCCTCCGGCATAGACAAGAGCTGGGTCATCGAGCGCATGATCGGCCGCGGCCACGAGACCATCGAGGAAACCTATACCGGCACCATCTCGCTGGCGGGCAATGCGGACGCGCCGGTCGTCATGTCCGTCCGCGAGCTGGGGCAGGGCCATGCCTTCGGCGACGTGTCGCTGGACGTGCGCGCCGGGGAGGTGCTCGGGGTCTACGGTTTCATGGGATGCGGACAGCTCGAACTGGCCCGCACCCTGTTCGGCAAGCTTGCGCCCACGGCCGGGGGACTCACCGTCGACGGACGGGCCGTGCGCTTCCGCAACACGGCCGCGGCGCGGCGGGCAGGCGTCGCCTTCGTGCCGGAAAGCCGCCGCTCGATGCTGTTCTACCAGGAGCCCGTGTTCAAGAACGTCTCCATCAGCATTCTGGGCCGCATCGCGCGCCTCCTCGTGAAGCCGGGCGTGGAGCGGGATATCGCGCGCAGACAGGTCGAGGCGCTGAACATCAGGCCACCCGACGTGAGGGCGCTGCTTGCCGGCCTGTCCGGCGGAAACCAGCAGAAGGTGGCGCTCGCGAAATGGCTGACCTATCCGCCGAAGGTGCTCGTGCTGTGCGAGCCGACGCGCGGCATGGATGTCGGGGCCAAGGACGACGTGGTCAAGATCGTGCGGTCGCTGCGCGACCAGGGCCTCGGTATCGTCGTGGTCTCGGCCGAACCCGAGACCGTGCTGTCGCTCGCCGACCGGATCCTGGTGATGAAGCGGGGCCGGATCGTGCGCGAATTCGCCGACCGCACGATAAGCAAGGATCAGCTGCTTGAAGCCGCCTGAGAGAGGAACCGCACGATGGGCCTAGCGCAACAGTCTCCCGGCCGGCACGGATCATCGACAGCCTGGACCTTCGTGCGCCACCAGATGCGCAACATCGCCCCGTTCGCGACGCTGATCGCCCTTCTGGTCTTCTTCAGCATCGCCAGCCCGTCCTTCCTGACGGTCGACAACGCCTACAACATCCTGACGCAGATTTCGGTCGCCGGCATCATGGCCGTCGGCCTCACCTTCGTCATCCTGTGCGCCGAAATCGACCTGTCCTTCGCGGCGATCGCGAATGTCGCCGGGATAGCGGTCGCCTATTTCACGGTGCAGGAATCCTACGTCAACATCGCCAACGTGCCGCTGCCGGGCTGGGCGGCCATCCTGCTCGCGCTTGCCGCCTGCACCGTGCTCGGCCTCGTCAACGCCTTCGGCCTGACGGTCATCGGCATTCCCTCCTTCATCATGACGCTCGCCATGATGCAGATCGCCGCCGGCATCTGCGCCCTTCTGGTGCGGGGGCAGATCATCTACGCAGTGCCCAAATTCGTCAGCACGCTCGGCTCCGGCTCCATAGCCGGCATTCCGTGGATCGTGATCGTGCTGGCGCTTTTCCTCCTGGCAGGCCATGTGGTCCTGACCTACACGCGCTTCGGGCGCTACGTCTACATGGTGGGCGGCAACCGCGAGGCGGCGGAATATTCCGGCGTCAACGTCAAGCGCGTGCTGGCGGCGGTGCTGGTCATTTCCGCCGTCTGCGCTGGCGTGGCGGGTATGCTCGGCGTCGCCTATTTCGGCAGCGCCCAGCAGAACGAGTTCGACGGCTATCTCCTCGACGCCATCGCCGCCGTGGTGGTCGGCGGCACCAGCCTTTTCGGCGGCCGGGGCGGGATCGGCAACACCATCATCGGCCTTTTCATCCTGGGCGTGCTCAACAACGGGCTCGACCATATCGAGATCGACAGTTTCCTGAAGATCCTCATTCGCGGCATCATCCTTCTCGTCGCCCTCATCATCAACGTCTATGCGCAGAGCCTCAGGGCGGCGCAGGCGGCACGGGCCGACTGATGCCGAAAACCTGTTTCAGAGTGGCTTTAACTGGGAGAAGCTTTTTTTCCCTCTGGGATAAAATATGACTCGCAAATAGATGTTTTGCTGGTAGAGTGGTCTCCGTTTTATGGAGGTCTGCCGTGGATATTGCCGCACGGAAGAAGCAGTCGCTCTATCAACGGCTCGGAGAGGAAGAGGGCGTTCGCGCTCTGGTCGAGACGTTTTACGACGTCATCGAGCAGGACGAGGAAGCCCGGGAACTGCATCTCCTGCATTTGCGCGGGTTCGGCGTCGCCCATTCGCGCGAGGAGCAGTTCAACTATCTCAGCGGGTTCCTCGGCGGGCCGCAGCATTACGTGATGAAGCACGGCCATTCGCGGCTCAAGGAAATCCACGAGCACGTGCCGATCGGGCCGGAAATGCGCGATCTCTGGCTGAAATGCATGACCAAGGCGATCGAGAAGGTCGGCATCGAGGAGGACCTCGCCACCGTGCTGATGCGCCACTTCGCCGTCGCCGCCGAGACATCCCGAAACATGGATTGAGCGAACCGTTCGGCCCGGAGCCGAAACGGGCGGTCGTCCGGCCTCCAGCATCCGCGTTGATCGCGACAGGTATATTGCGGCAACTCACGCCTGCAACACGCACCGTCGGGCTGCTATCCAACCATTTGATAATATACGATCTGCCTATTGAACTAGGCGCCCTTATTGATCTTGGCCGCGCGAAATTTCCACAATGCCATCCTCGCCAAGCTTGAGGAGGGGACAATGCTAAGAATTGGGATGGCGATCGGAGCGATATTTTTTGCATCTGCCGCCACGGCGGCCGGCGACGTGTCCGTGAAGGAAGGGGCGCGCATCGCTATCACGAGCGGCTGTCATGACTGCCACACCGAGGGCTTTGCGGAGAGCGGCGGCCAGATCGATCCCGCAAAGGCGCTGATAGGCTCTCATGTCGGGTTCCAAGGGCCATGGGGCACGACCTATCCTGCCAATTTGCGCCTTGTTCTGTCCAAGATGGACGAGGCGCAGTTCGTTCGATTTGGCCACGAGTTTAACGCGCGGCCCCCCATGCCATGGTATGCCCTGCACGCCATGACCGACGATGAATTGCGGTCGTTCTATCAGTATGTGAAATCCCTGGGTTCGCCAGGAGAGCCTGCCCCCGACTTCGTCAAGCCAGGCCAGGCGCCTAAGACGCCATTCATCGTCTTTGCCCCGCCGCAGATGCCGGCTCAGTAGTCCAAACCAGCGATCATCGATGGATTGCCTGCTCGGCTGCGGCCGGGTGGCAAAAATGCATCAATGATTTCAAAGGGCCGAATGGTGGGCGTGACAGGGATTGAACCTGTGACCCCTACGATGTCAACGTAGTGCTCTCCCGCTGAGCTACACGCCCATCCGACGCCGCGCATACACCACTTTTGCTCCGGCGCGTCAATAGCGGCAAAAGGGAAAGACAGAGGCTTTTTTGAAAGCCCTCGAATCCGGCCGTCGCGGAGGAACGCGCCGGACGTGCCGGCGCTCGCGGCCGCTCAGGCCGCGTGCAGCATTTTCTCGACCTCGTTGACGAGATCGCGCAGGTGGAAGGGCTTCGACAGGACCTTGGCGTCGCGGGGCGCTTTCGAATCGGGGTTCAGGGCGACGGCCGCGAAGCCGGTGATGAACATCACCTTGAGGTCGGGATCGATCTCGGTGGCGCGGCGGGCGAGTTCTATGCCGTCCATTTCCGGCATGACGATGTCGGTCAGCAGCAGGGAGAAAGGCTCCTCGCGCAGGCGCTCATAGGCGCTCGCACCATTGTCGAAATCGCTCACCTGGTAGCCGGCGCGCTCAAGCGCCTTGACCAGGAAGCGGCGCATGTCGTCGTCGTCTTCCGCCAGAAGAATCCTTGCCATTTTGTCCCGTCCGAATCAGCCTTGCGAGATTGCTCCCCGAACAACCTCGTTAACCATGCTGTATATGAGCGGGGGAGGGTAAACATCAAGTGAATGGTCGTGGCCGGCGGCGCTCCCGGGCGCCGAAGCGCTGGACACGGGACCCCGGCGATGGCAGGTTCGGGGCATGATCGACTATGGTGGATGGACGGGTTCGCGTTGAGTTCGGCGGTGGAGGATTTCGCGGTCGTTCCGCCTTTCGAGATCCGCGCGGGCTGCGAGCAGCGCGTGCCCTTCGTCTTCAATTCGCCCCATAGCGGCCGGCATTATCCAGACCGTTTCCTGGCGATGACGAAGCTCGACCGCAACGCCATCCGCAGGTCCGAGGACTGTTTCGTCGACGAACTGTTCGGCGGGGCGGTGGCGCTGGGCGCGCCGATGCTGGTGGCCAATTTCCCGCGCGCCTATCTCGATGTGAACCGCGAGCCGTGGGAACTCGATCCCCGCATGTTCTGCCAGCCGGTGCCGCCTTATTGCAACATCCGCTCCGCGCGGGTGGCGGGCGGGCTGGGCACGGTGCCCAGGGTGGTCGGCGAGGGGCTGGACATATATGCCGGACGCCTGCAGCTCGGGGAAGCGCTCGACCGCATCGAGACCGTCTACAAGCCCTATCACGAGACGCTGAAGCGGCTGCTGACCGAGACGCATTCGGCGTTCGGCTTCGCCGTGCTCGTCGACTGCCATTCCATGCCGGCCGGCGTGCGCGTCGGCGACTCCGGGGTGCGGCCGGACTTCATCGTCGGCGACCGTTTCGGCACCTCGGCATCGGCCGCGCTGACAAGGGCGACGACCGGTCTGCTTTCGGCCATGGGCTACACCGTCGCGCACAACAAGCCCTATGCGGGGGGCTTCATAACCGAGCACTACGGACGCCCGGCGCGGCACCTCCATGCGTTGCAGATCGAGGTCAATCGCGGCCTTTACATGGATGAGCGCACCCTGACCAAAAGCTCCGGCTTCGACGCGCTGGCCGACGACATGACCCGGCTGGCGGCCGACCTGATGGCGCTGCCCGACCACAATTTCCTCGACCTGCCAATGGCGGCCGAATAGGCGGAACCGGCGCGCCGCACATGGCGCGGACGCAACGGTTTTGCTATGAGCCGTTGGGGCCGCCGGCCTCTGCAATATTTCCGGGAGACGATGTTGGATATCTCGATCGATTTCATGCGGCGCATCGCCGAGGCCGCCGCCGCCGAGACCCTGCCGCGCTTCCGCAGCCAGGCTACGGTGGCCAACAAGCTGGCGGGCGGTTTCGACCCGGTGACCGAGGCCGACCAGGAGGCCGAGCGGGCGATCCGGGCCCTGATTTCATCTGAATTCCCAAATCACGGCATTCTCGGCGAGGAACATGGCAGCGAGAACGTCACCAGCCGCCATGTCTGGGTCATCGATCCGATCGACGGCACCCGCGCCTTCATCTCGGGCCTGCCCACCTGGGGCACGCTGGTTGGGCTGACGGAGGACGGCGAGGCGGTTGCCGGAATGATGTCGCAACCCTTCACCGGAGAGCTGTTCTACGCCAACGCCTCCGGCGCGTATTACGAAGGTCCGGGCGGTCCGCGGCGGCTGAAGACGCGCGACACCACCCGCATCGGGGACGCGACGCTGTTCACCACCACGCCGGCCCTGTTCAACGGCGCGGCACGCGAACGTTACGATCGCTTCGAGAACGAAGTGCG
The DNA here is from genome assembly GCF_032460275.1 of Mesorhizobium sp. SP-1A. NCBI lineage: Bacteria > Pseudomonadati > Pseudomonadota > Alphaproteobacteria > Hyphomicrobiales > Phyllobacteriaceae > Mesorhizobium > Mesorhizobium sp. SP-1A. The sequence goes on from NZ_JAVXZD010000004.1 coordinate 457,740, forward strand.
GCTCGCCCGCTACGGCACCGATTGCTACGCCTTCGCCATGCTGGCCGCCGGCAATGTCGATATCGTCGCCGATCCCGGCCTGAAACCCTACGACATCGTGGCGCTGATCCCCCTCATCGAAAAGGCGGGCGGCGTCGTCACCACGTTCGAGGGCGGTCCGGCGGAACTGGGCGGCGATATCGTCGCCGCCGCCACGCCGGAGCTGCACGCGGCCGCCATGGTTGCGCTGCGCGGATAGTTTGGCGCCGACCGAGAGGCCGCGAATCGCGGCGGCTCAGCCCGCCTGGCGTCGCGGCTCGGCCGCGTCCGCGTGTCCTTGCGGCGGTTCCTCCGCGCCGTCTTCCGAGCCGGGGATGAAGGCGTCGAATGCCGCCAGCAATTGCTCGCGGTAGAGGTCGGCTTCCTGCAACAGCTCGTGGCGCGCGCCCTCCACCGTCAGCAGCGAACCCAGCCGCATATGCCGCGCATAGGTTTCGATGGCGCGGGTCGAGACGACGCGGTCGGCGCCGGCCGCGACGATCAGCGTGGGGATGAGATTGCGGGCCATGAAATCCGGATCGCCGATCCTTTCGGCGGCGTCGGCCACGGCATGGAGCCAGCGGATGGAAGGACCACCCAGCGCGAGCTTCGGAAGCGCTTCGTAGATGGCGGTGTTGCGCCGGTAGCGGTCCGCGTCGCTGGTCACCGTGTTGCTTTCGAACGAAGCCGTCTGCTTGCGGCGGGGGCCGCCGGTGGCATAGAGCCGGCCAAGCCCCAGCCAGCAGAGCAGAGAAGTGATCCGGCGCACGGTGCGCATGGCGACGGGCTGGCCGGCCAGGCCGAGGAACGGCGTCAGCAGCACCATGCGCCGCACGCGGTTTACCAGCGTGGGCGAGGCCAGCAGCGCGATCGTCGCGCCTGTGGAATGGGCGAGCACGTAATAGGGGCCACGGCAATCGGGCAGCACCACCTCCCCGAACAGGCGGTCGAGATCGTCCACGTAATCGTCGAAGCGCCTGACATAGCCGCGCTCGGCATTGCGCAGCAGCCGATCCGAGCCCCCTTGGCCGCGCCAGTCCATGACCACGCTGCCCAGACCGCGCTTTTGCAGGTCCCGCACGGTCTCGAAATATTTTTCGATGCACTCGTTGCGCCCGGTCAGGATCACGACCGTGCCCTTGAGGGGGCGGGCCGTGGCGGCAAAGCGCGCATAGCGGATCTTCTTGCCGTCGCGCGCGGTAAAATAGCCGCCGGCGCTGTGCTCGGGGATGGGATTGCCTGGGGTCTCGTAGAGGACGTCCGTCATTCGGCGCTTCGGCTGGGTTTCGGGCGCCCGCATGCGTGGGCATTTGCATCGTGATAGAAGCAAATCCGGCAAAAGCAAAGCGGCTCGCCGCCATGAGGACAAGAGCGCTGCCGGAACGAGCGAGGCCGGAAGCCGCAGACTGCGCGCTTCCGGCCCCTGTCGATCCGGGAGGAAGGGACGTTACACCCGGCTCGGACTTTGCGCGGCCCATTTCGGCGCCGCCGATCGTTTCGGGATCCTTTTTAAGCGATCCTGTCTGAATGATCGCCGAAGGCGTGGTTCATCCTGCGTTCATGAAAAGAGGTCCGAAGAAGTCTTGAATCGGCTTTTCGCGGTTCCCAAATGACTGTTGCGGCCGCCGATCTCGGGGTCGCTGGTCCCAAGCAGACGCCTCCCGGGTCGCGCCATGGGCCAAACGCAAAACTTGTTGCTCAACAGGAGAACACATCATGCGTCATGTAGACTTTTCCCCGCTCTATCGTTCGACCGTCGGCTTCGATCGGCTCTTCACCATGCTGGATTCGCTGGCCCAGCCGGAAGGCGCCCAGACCTATCCGCCCTACAATATCGAGCGCACCGGCGAGAATTCCTACAGGATTTCAATGGCCGTTGCCGGCTTCTCGGATGACGAGATTTCGATCGAGGCCCATCGCAACGTGCTGACCGTCAAGGGCGAGCGCAAGGAAGAGGGCGACAAGGAAGGCTCGGAGCTGCTTTATCGCGGCATCGCCTCGCGTTCCTTCGAGCGCCGCTTCCAGCTTGCCGACCACGTCGACGTGGTGGGCGCGACGCTGAAGAACGGCCTGCTCCACATCGATCTCAAGCGCAACATCCCCGAGGAGTTGAAACCCCGCAAGATCGCGATCAGCTCGGCTTCCGCCGAGGCCAAGCAGATCGAGGCGCAAGCCGCCGAGAAGACCCACTAATCCGGTACAGTCTCCTCCCGAGACGGAAGCGGCGCCGAAAGGCGCCGTTTCTTTTTTGCGAATGCCGGGCCGGGGTTATCCGGCAAGCAGCCTGCCGAACCCGTCGATTTCCTCCGGCGTGGTGGCGAAGCTGGTCACGAAGCGATAGAGCGACTCGCCCTCGCCGATGTGGCCGTCGAAGCCGTGCGGGCTATGCCAGTCATAGAATGCGGCGCCCAGGGCCTGCATCCGCTCGGCCTCCGACTTGCGCATGATCGCGAACACCTCATTGGCCTGGGGCAGCCAGGCCAGCCGCGCCGAAGCCGAATCCTCGATCGCGGCTGCGAGACGCGTTGCCATGGCATTGGCGTGGCGGGCCGTTTCCAGCCACAGGCCGTCGCGGAAATAGGCGTCGAACTGCGCGGCCACGAAACGCGACTTGGAGAAAAGCTGGGCGGCCCGCTTGCGCAGGAAGGCCATGTCCCGGGCGCGGTCCAGATCGAAGAGCACGACGGCCTCCGCGCACCAGCAGCCGTTCTTGGTGCCGCCGAAGGAAAGTACGTCCACGCCGCGCTTCCAGGTCATCTCGGCCGGAGAGGTGTCCAGCGCGACCAGCGCGTTGGCAAAACGGGCGCCATCCATATGCAAGGGCAGGCGATGACGCCGCGCAAGCGCCGAAATCCGCTCGATGTCCTCGAGGCTGTAAACGGTGCCGGCTTCAGTCGACTGGGTGATCGATACGGCCATCGGTCGCCCCGCATGGACGAATTCGGGCGCGAAGCGGGAGAGCGCTCGTTCGAGATCGTGCGCATCGATGCGCCCGAGAGAACCGTCCACGGCACGGAGGCGGGATCCGCCGGTGAAATATTCGGGCGCGCCGCATTCGTCCTCGATGACATGCGATTCGCGGTGGCAAAAGGCTATGCCGCCGGGCTTGTTGAAGGCTGCCAAGGACAGGGAATTGGCCGCGGTTCCGGTGGCGACGAAAAACACGGCCACCTCGCGCTCGAAAATCTCCGAAAACCTGTCGGTGACGGCCTTGTCCAGCGGCCCCTCGCCATAGGCGGGACAGAAGCCGGCGGCGCTGTCCGAAAGGCTGGCGGCGATAGCGGGATGGGCGCCCGCCCAATTGTCGGAGGCGAAGAACATGTATTTTCCTGTTGCAACTTCAGATAGCCCGAAGGACGCGACCAGAGCGTCTTTGCGATTCAGCCGCAAGGGCCGACGATCGCAATTGGTGAAGCCACGCTGTGCGAAAAACAAGACTCTTCGGGGTTTTTGCGGGAAAGTTGCGACAGATTCCGTCCTCTCGAAATTTTCTATCGCAGCGCCGTTAGAAAATTTGCAAATCGGTCTTGTGCGCGATTTCGAATTCTGCCATTAATTAGGACAGCATTGCTGTCTCATTTATCGGTGTGATGCTGGGCGGAAGGGCGTATCATGCGCCGCTTGTCCGCCCGTTTTCGTGACCGCACGGACAAGCATGCCGAAGCCTGGCCCGCAGGACCGCAACCGGCGCAAGCCGGAGCCCGCCAGACGCTTCGACGCATTGTGAAGGGGGAAGCCCCCAGCTTCCCATCGAACGCAGGGCGCCCAGGGCGCACAACGGAGAACAGGACGATGAGGCAAGCGACGCCATCTGTGACGACGGATTTCATGCCGGGCGCGCAGACCAAAGCGAGCGCCGCCGAACGCGGACTGCGAACGGGCGGCAACCTGCCGGAGCGCCAAGGCCTCTACGACCCGCGCAACGAGCACGACGCTTGCGGCGTGGGCTTCATCGCCAATATGAAGAACGTGAAGTCGCACCAGATCGTCAAGGACGGTCTGTTCATGCTGGAGAACCTGACGCATCGCGGCGCGGTGGGCGCCGACCCGCTGGTCGGTGACGGCGCCGGCGTGCTGGTGCAGCTTCCCGACCGCCTGTTCCGCGAGGAGATGGCCAAGCAGGGCATAGAGCTGCCGCCTGCCGGCCAGTATGGCGTAGGTCACTGGTTCATGCCGCAGGACGCGGCCCAGCGCGCGCATATAGACGAGATCATCCGCGAGTCGGCACAGTCGGAGGGCCTGCCGCTGATCGGCTTCCGCGACGTGCCGGTCGACAATTCCTCGCTGTCCAAGGCGCCCGAGATCGCCGAGGCCGAGCCGTTCCACCGGCAGGTGTTCATCGGCCGTACGCCCGACATCGACGACGACGAGGAATATGAGGCGCGGCTCTACCTGCTGCGCAAGGTCATCTCCGGCCGCATCTATGCCGAGAACGACAACAAGGACATCGGCGCCTATTGCGTGTCGCTGTCGGCGCGCACCGTCGTCTACAAGGGCATGTTCCTGGCCTATCAGGTCGGCGCCTATTACAAGGACCTCACCGATCCGCGCTTCGAGACCGCGCTGATCCTCGTCCACCAGCGTTTCTCCACCAACACCTTCCCGTCGTGGAAGCTGGCGCATCCCTACCGCATGGTCGCGCATAACGGCGAGATCAACACGGTGCGCGGCAACAACAACTGGATGGCGGCGCGCCAGGCCTCGGTCGATTCGGAGCTGTTCGGCAACAACATCTCCAAGCTGTGGCCGATCTCCTACGAGGGCCAGTCGGACACGGCCTGCTTCGACAACGCGCTCGAATTCCTGTTCCAGGGCGGCTACACGCTGGCGCACGCCATGATGATGCTGATCCCGGAAGCCTGGGCCGGCAACAAGCTGATGAGCGAGGACCGCAAGGCCTTCTACGAATACCACGCGGCGCTGATGGAGCCGTGGGACGGGCCGGCGGCGGTGTGCTTCACCGACGGCCGCCGCATCGGCGCCACGCTCGACCGCAACGGCCTGCGCCCGGCGCGCTACATCGTCACCGACGACGACCGGGTCATCCTCGCCTCCGAGGCCGGCGTGCTGCCGGTCGAGGAAAAGCACATCGTGCAGAAGTGGCGGCTGCAGCCCGGCAAGATGCTGCTCATCGACCTCGAGAAAGGCCGCATCATCTCCGACGACGAGGTGAAGTCCGGGATCGCCGCCAAGCACCCCTACAAGAAGTGGCTGGCCAACACCCAGCTCATCCTCGAGGAACTGAAGCCGGTGGAGCCGCGCGCGCTGCGCAAGGACGTCTCGCTGCTCGACCGCCAGCAGGCCTTCGGCTACACCCAGGAAGACCTGAAGCTGTTGATGGCGCCCATGGCCGTCACCGGCCAGGAGGCGGTGGGCTCGATGGGCACCGACACGCCGATCTCGGCGATGTCGGACGAGACGAAGCTGCTCTACACCTATTTCAAGCAGAATTTCGCGCAGGTCACCAATCCGCCGATCGATCCGATCCGCGAGGAACTGGTGATGAGCCTGGTCTCGTTCATCGGGCCGCGGCCGAACATATTCGACCTCGTCGGCTCCTCGCGGCGCAAGCGGCTGGAGGTGCGCCAGCCGATCCTGACCAATGCGGACCTGGAGAAGATCCGCTCCATCGGCCACACCGAGGAGCGCTTCGACACCAAGACCATCGACATCACCTATGCCGCGACCGAAGGTGCGGAAGGCATGCCGGCCGCGATCGAGCGCCTGTGCGAGCGCGCCGAGGCGGCGGTGGCCGGCGGCTACAACATCATCATCCTGTCCGACCGCCAGATCGGCCCGGACCGCATCGACATCCCGACGCTGCTGGCGACGGCAGCCGTGCACCATCACCTGATCCGCAAGGGGCTGCGCACCGCGGTCGGGCTGGTGGTGGAATCGGGCGAGCCGCGGGAGGTGCATCATTTCTGCTGCCTGGCCGGCTACGGCGCGGAGGCGATCAATCCCTATCTCGCCTTCGACACGCTGATCGACATGCACCGGCGCGGCGAGTTCCCGCCCGAGGTGGACGAGCACGAGGTGGTGAGCCGCTACATCAAGTCCATCGGCAAGGGCATCCTCAAGGTCATGTCCAAGATGGGCATCTCGACCTACCAGTCCTATTGCGGCGCGCAGATCTTCGACGCGATCGGCCTGAAGTCCGACTTCGTGGAGAAGTATTTCACCGGCACGGCCACGCTCATCGAGGGCGTCGGCCTGGAAGAGATCGCGGCCGAGACGGTGCAGCGCCATGCCCGCGCCTTCGGCGACGACCCGGTGCTGCGCAACGCGCTGGATGTCGGCGGCGAATACATGTTCCGCATGCGCGGCGAGGCGCATATGTGGTCGCCAGACGCCGTCGCCACGCTGCAACACGCGGTGCGCAAGGGCTCGTGGGAGACGTTCAAGGAATATTCGCGCGAAATCGACGACGAGACGGCGCGCGCGCAGACCATTCGCGGCCTGTTCAAGATCAGGAACGCCAAGGAAACCGGCCGCAAGCCGGTGCCGCTTGACGAGGTCATTCCGGCGGTCGAGATCGTCAAGCGCTTCTCGACCGGGGCGATGTCCTTCGGCTCCATCTCCAGAGAGGCGCACACCACGCTGGCGCGGGCGATGAACGCCATCGGCGGCAAGTCCAACACGGGCGAGGGCGGCGAGGAGCCGGACCGCTATTTCCCGCTGCCGGACGGCACGCCGAACCCGGAACGCTCGGCCATCAAGCAGGTGGCGTCGGGCCGCTTCGGCGTGACGGCGGAATATCTCGTCAATTCGGACATGATGCAGATCAAGGTGGCGCAGGGCGCCAAGCCGGGCGAGGGCGGCCAGCTTCCCGGCCACAAGGTGGACGCCACCATCGCCAAGGTGCGGCATTCCACCCCGGGCGTCGGCCTGATCTCGCCGCCGCCGCATCACGACATCTATTCGATCGAGGATCTGGCGCAGCTCATCTACGACCTGAAGAACGTCAATCCGGCGGCCGACGTGTCGGTCAAGCTGGTGTCGGAAGTGGGCGTCGGCACGGTGGCGGCGGGCGTCGCCAAGGCGCGCGCCGACCACATCACCATTTCGGGCTATGACGGCGGCACGGGCGCTTCGCCGCTCACCTCGCTCAAGCATGCCGGCTCGCCCTGGGAGATGGGCCTTGCCGAAACCCACCAGACCTTGGTGCTGAACGGCCTTCGCTCCCGCGTGGCGCTGCAGGTCGACGGCGGCTTGCGCACCGGACGCGACGTCATCGTCGGCGCTCTGCTGGGGGCCGACGAGTTCGGCTTCTCCACCGCGCCGCTGATCGCGGCCGGCTGCATCATGATGCGCAAGTGCCATCTCAACACCTGTCCGGTCGGCGTCGCCACGCAGGACCCGGTGCTGCGCAAGCGCTTCAAGGGCACGCCCGAACACGTCATCAACTTCTTCTTCTATGTCGCGGAAGAGGTGCGCGGATTGCTGGCCGAGATGGGCTTCACCCATATCGACCAGATCATCGGCAATACCGACCTGCTGGAGAAGCGCGAGGTCATCCGCCACTGGAAGGCCAAGGGGCTCGACTTCTCGAAGATGTTCTACAAGCCCGAGGCGCCGGCGGCGGCCACGCACTGGACCGAGCGGCAGAAGCATCCGATCGACGACGTGCTCGACCGCAAGCTGATCGAGCAGGCCAGGCCGGCCCTGGAAGCACGCCAGCCGGTGACGATCGAGGCCGAGATCCGCAACGTCGACCGTTCGGCGGGAGCGATGCTGTCGGGCGAGGTGGCCAAGCGCTTCAGGCACAAGGGCCTGCGCGAGGACACGATCTCGGTGAAGCTGACCGGCACGGCGGGCCAGTCCTTCGGCGCGTTCCTGGCGCGCGGCGTGTCGTTCGAGCTGATCGGCGCCGGCAACGACTATGTCGCCAAGGGCCTGTCCGGCGGGCGCATCGTCATCCGGCCGCCGGACGACACCAGGATCGTGGCGGAAGACTCGATCATCGTCGGCAACACCGTGCTCTACGGTGCGGTGGAAGGCGAATGCTACTTCCGCGGCGTCGCGGGCGAGCGCTTCGCCGTGCGCAATTCCGGCGCCGTCGCGGTGGTGGAAGGCGTGGGCGACCACGGCTGCGAGTACATGACCGGCGGCGTGGTGGTGGTGCTGGGCAAGACCGGGCGCAATTTCGCCGCCGGCATGTCGGGCGGCGTCGCCTATGTGCTGGACGAGGAGGGCGATTTCGCCATGCGCTGCAACATGGCCATGGTCGAACTCGAGCCGGTGCCGGAAGAAGACGACCTGATGGAGAAGATGCTGCACCATGGCGGCGACATCGACCACAAGGGCCGCGTCGACGTTTCCGGCGACATGACCAGCCATGACGAGGAGCGCCTCTACCAGCTCATCTCCAACCATGCGCATTACACCGGGTCGACGCGGGCCAGGGAAATCCTCGACCGTTGGGCGGACTACCGGCCGAAATTCCGCAAGGTCATGCCGGTGGAATACCGCAGGGCGCTGCAGGAAATGGAGCGGCTGCGCATGGGCGTGGCGGCGGAATAAGCCTCCGAGTTGCCGGGAAGCCTGGCTTCCCGGCCGCTTTCAGCAAATCGGCGCCGGTTCCGAAGGTTGCTTTGGCGGCCTTATGGGACTAACGGGTGCGGCGGCAAGCCCGCCAACTGGACTTCAGGGACTGGACAATGGGCAAGGTGACAGGTTTTCTCGAAATCGACCGGCAGGTGCACAAGTACCAGCCCGCGGCCGACCGCATCCGGCACTTCCGCGAATTCACGCTGCCGATGTCGGACAAGGAGGTCGAGAAACAGGCGGCCCGCTGCATGGATTGCGGCGTGCCCTATTGCCATGGCCCGACGGGATGCCCGGTGCACAACCAGATCCCGGACTGGAACGACCTCGTCTACAGCGGCGATTGGGCGACCGCGATCCGCAACCTGCATTCGACCAACAATTTCCCCGAATTCACCGGCCGCATCTGCCCCGCGCCCTGCGAGGAGGCCTGCACGCTGAACCTCGAGGACATTCCGGTCGCCATCAAGACGATCGAGCAGGCGCTCGCCGACAAGGCCTACGAGACCGGCTACATCCGGCCCTACCCGCCGCAGGCGAAGACGGGCAAGCGCGTGGCCATTATCGGCTCGGGCCCTGCCGGCATGGCGGCCGCCCAGCAGCTTGGCCGCGCCGGCCATGAAGTCCATGTCTACGAGCGCGAGAACCGCCCGGGCGGTCTGCTGCGCTACGGCATTCCCGACTTCAAGATGGAGAAGCACTATATCGACCGCCGCGTCGAGCAGATGCAGGGCGAGGGCGTGACCTTCTTCTGCGGCGTCAATGTCGGCGTGGACAGGAAGGTGACGGACCTGCTCGCCGAGTACGACGCCGTGCTCTATTGCGGCGGCTCTGAAACACCGCGCCCGGCGGGCATTCCGGGCGACGACCTCGAGGGCGTCCATGACGCGATGCCCTATCTGGTGCAGCAGAACAAGCGCGTCGGCGGCGAGGACATCCGCTCCGTGGCCTGGCCGTCAGAGCCTATTCTGGCCGGCGGCAAGCATGTCGTGGTGGTGGGTGGCGGCGACACGGCTTCCGACTGTGTCGGCACCGCATTCCGGCAAGGAGCCGTGCGGGTGACGCAGCTCGACATCCGCCCGCAGCCGCCCGAAAAGGAAGACAAGCTGACGGTGTGGCCCTATTGGGCGACCAAGATGCGCACCTCCTCCAGCCAGGCCGAGGGCGCCGAGCGCGAGTTCCAGGTGGCGACGCTGGAATTCATCGGCGAGGACGGACAGCTTACCGGCGTGAAATGCTGCGAGGTGGATGACAAGCGCAAGCCCGTCGCTGGCACCGAATTCGTCATCCGCGCCGACCTCGCCTTCATCGCCATCGGCTTCGCCGGTCCGCTTTCCAGCGGAGTCGTGGCCGAGATGGAAGGCCAGATGCAGGTTTCAACCGACAGCCGCCGGTCGCGCAACGTGACGGCGAACGATCGCGACTACCGCACCAGCGTCGAACGGCTCTACGCGGCCGGCGACGTGCGGCGCGGTCAATCGCTGGTGGTCTGGGCGATCCGCGAGGGCCGGCAGGCCGCGCGCTCCATCGACGAGGCGCTGATGGGCTCGACCCTGCTGCCGAGATGACCACGTCGCCGAGCGACGACCGGGTCGAAATGTCCGGCGCCTGCCATTGCGGCGGCGTCCGCTTCCATGTGCGGCTAAGCGACGGCCTGCGCACGGCGCGCCGCTGCACCTGCTCCTACTGCCGTATGCGGGGCGCGGTTGCCGTGTCGGCCGAGGTCGGCGGCGTCACCATCGATCAGGGCCAGGCCCTGTTGACCGAGTATCGCTTCAATACCGGAACGGCTCGACACTATTTCTGCTCCCGTTGCGGCATCTACACCCACCACCAGCGCCGGTCGAACACCAGCCAGTACGGCGTCAATGTCGCCTGCCTGGAAGGCGTGAGCCCGTTCGACTTTGCCGAAGTTCCGGTCAACGACGGGATCGAGCATCCGGCGGACAATGACGGCCGGTCGCGGGTCGCCGGCGTGCTGAGGTTTTTCCCTTCGGCGTAAGCGCCTTATCGACGGATCGCCGTCGTCGTGTCCGGGCCGGATCCCGCGGCGGTGCCGGATTTGCCTGTAGCCGGCGCCGCTGGCTGGGGCCGTGCGGAAAACTCGTCCGCGCGCCCCGGCGAAGGCTTGGAGGCGACGCCTTCCACCACCAGCTTCTCGGCGGGCGAGACTGGCTCGGATTTCGGGCGCGGCGCAGCCCCCAGAAGCTCGGAAGCGCCGTCGAGCGCCGGATCGTCCAGCAGCATGGGCTGGGTGCGGTCGGCGAGCGCCGGGGGTGTTCCTTCGGGCTTGGCGACCTTGGGGCTGGCAGGGGCCGGCGCGGCCGGCACGCCTGTCGGGCTTGCAAGGCCGAGCAGCTTCAGCAAAGGCTTTTCGGCATAGAAGGCGACCTTGCGCTTTCCGGCGCGCGTCAGGTTGATGCCGTCGTCGGCGCGCAGGCGCACGGGCTGGCCGCTCACGTCCGGACCGGTGCTGACGAAAGCGCCGCTCTCGTCCACGAAGCCTTCCCAGATGTCCACGAACTCGCCGCCGGAGGCTTCGGCGGCTGCCTTGTAGATATCGTTGAAGGCGAGCATGTCGGCGCTCATGCGCGACAGCTTGAAGGCAGGCATGCCGACCCACAGGAACGGCACCTTCGCGGCCGAGATCGCCTTGCCCAGATCCTTGGTGCGGGCCTCGTAGGCCATCGTCCAGACATCGGAGCGCGGCGGCTCGCGCTCGTTGCCGACCTTCATCTGCTGGCGGTCGTTGGAGCCGAGCATGACCAGCACCGCCGCCGGTTTCTCGCTTTCCAGAAGCGGCCCGATCTCCTTGGACCAGTTGTAGAAATCGTCCCGCACGAAGCCCGACGAGCCCTTGGACTTGTCCACCACCCTGATGCCGGCATTGTCGGCGAAAAGTTCCTGCAAACCCTCGGCAAGGCCGCTGGCCATGAAGTCGCCGACCACCAGGACGGTGCGGGCGTCCGGCGCTTTCTCGACCGCCTGGATCTGCGGCTCGGCCGGCTGGGCGGGCGCCGCCCGCACTTTCTTGCGGGGCTTCGGCCGCTGGAGCTGCGGCGCCGGCGGGTAGACGCGCTCGGCGCGGCGCGGAAAGAAGAGGTCGCGCAGCGACCAGCCCTGCTCCTGCGCGAAGGCCGGCGACTGCATGGCGACGACGACGGCGATCGCCGCCACCATGATCGCAACGGCCGCCAGCAGGACCGGGGTCCTCAGCAGAATGTTGCGAATGCGCGTTGCCGAAGCCAAGCCGGTCTCTCCGCCTGTCCTTTTGCTTGCAGCACGATCCCGAAAGGCGCTGCGCGATTTACGGGATCATGCCCAGGAAGCTATCGCTTCCTGAGCCATTTGAGCACTTCCAAGCTCGGATTGCCGTCCTGTTCGAGGCCGGCTTGCGCCTGGAAGCTCATGATCGCGGCCTTGGACCCTTCGCCGATCTTGCCGTCGAAGCGGCCGCTGTAATAGCCGCGCTCGGCCAGCCGCTGCTGCAGTTCCTGCTTCTCGACGAAGGACAGCTTGGTGAAGGGCCTGTTCCAGTCGTGGACCAGGCCGCCATAGCCGGCGATCTCGTCGGCGAGCAGGCCGACGGCGAAGGCATATTTGTCGGCATTGTTGTAGCGCTTGATGACCGAGAAGTTCTTGATCACCAGGAAGGCGGGGCCTTCGCGCCCGCCCGGCAGCTTCAGCTCGGCCCGGTCGGACGTATTGCGGAACGCCTTGCCGTTGGCGCGGGCGACCCCCAGTGCCTGCCATTTGGCGATCGACATGGACCCGGAGGGGAACTTGCCGCTGGCGGGCAGGGCGACCTCGTAGCCCCAGGTGCGTCCCGGCTGCCAGCCGTTCCTGTGCAGCAGGTTGGCCGCCGTGGCCAGCGCGTCGGGCACGGAATTCCAGATGTCGCGCCTGCCGTTGCCGTCCATGTCCACGGCATAGGTCTGGTAGCTGGTGGGAATGAACTGGGTGTGCCCCATGGCGCCCGCCCAGGAGCCCATCAGGTGGCTTTCGTCGATATCGCCGGTCTGGAGGATCTTGAGCGCGGCGATGAGCTGCGAGCGCGCGAATTTGGCGCGCTTGGGGTCGCCATAGCCGAGCGTGGCCAGCGAGCGGATGACGTTGCGCATGATGTCGGTGCGCTTCAGCGTCTCGCCATAGTTGGATTCCATGGACCAGATGGCGAGCAGCGTGTAGCGGTCGACGCCGAAGCGCTGCTCGATGCGGTCGAGCCATGGCTTCCATTTGCGCGCCAGCGCCTGGCCGTCGGCGACGGCCTGCTCGTGCACGCGGTTGTCGAAATAGTCCCAGGCCGGCGCGGTGAATTCGGGTTGGTAGCGGGCCTTTTGCAGGACCTCGGGATCGGGATCGCTGATGCCCCGGAAGGCGCGATCGTAGACGCCGCCCGAAACGCCCGCGCTCACGGCCGTGGCGCGGAAGGACGCGATCCAGTTCCTGAAGCCGGCATCGGCAAAAGCCGGGCCGGACGGCACGATGAGGGCCAGCGAAAGGGCCGTTGCGGCGGCAACGCCGACCATACGCCTTGCGATGGCGCGAGCGAGCATGTTGTCCTCCTATAGGGTCGCAGGAAGATCAATCATTGCAGGACCCGGTTAGGATTTGGTTTACCATGGAAACCGCCGGGAACGAAAAACAACCTTTATGCTTATAGCTTGGAGAAGGGGACTGTTCATTAATCCTCAATTCAGGCGTGAAAATGTCCCGTAAAACGGGCATTGCCGAAGAAACCCGCAACACGGATAATCGGGCATGAAAAAAGTACGCAAGGCAGTCTTTCCGGTCGCCGGCCTGGGCACGCGCTTTCTTCCTGCCACCAAGGCAATTCCGAAGGAAATGCTGACGGTGGTCGACCGTCCGGTCATCCAATATGTGGTGGATGAGGCGCGCGACGCCGGCATCGAGCATTTCATCTTCGTCACCGGCCGCAACAAGGCGGTGATCGAGGACCATTTCGACATCCAGTTCGAGCTCAACCACACGCTGGCCGAGCGCGGCAAGGACGACCAGCTTTCCCGGTTGCAGCGGCTCCAGCCGATGCCGGGGCAGACCAGCTTCACGCGCCAGCAGGTGCCGCTCGGCCTCGGCCATGCGGTGTGGTGCGCGCGCGAGCTGGTTGGAGACGAACCCTTCGCGCTGCTCCTGCCGGACATGATCACGCTGCCGGATCGCGGCTGCATGAAGGACATGGTGACGCTCTACAACGAAACCGGCGGCAGCGTCGTCGCGGTGGAGGAGTGCGATCCGGCCGAAACGCACAAATACGGCATCGTCGGGCGCGGCAAGGATATTTCCAGCGGCTTCCACATCACCGGCATGGTGGAGAAGCCCAAGCGCGGCACGGCGCCGTCGAATTTCTACATCAACGGCCGCTATATCCTGCAGCCGGAGATATTCTCCATCCTGGAGGATCAGGAGCGTGGCGCCGGCAACGAGATCCAGCTTACCGACGCGATGCTGAAACTGGAGAAGAAGCAGCCCTTCTACGGTTACCACTACAAGGGCAGGACCTTCGACTGCGGTTCGCCGGAAGGCTTCGTCGAGGCCAACGTCGCCTTCGCCCTGTGGCGCAGCGACATGAACCAGAGCATGGCCTCGTCCATCCGCACGCTTCTGGACGAAGCCGAGCCGGCGCGCCGGCAGGCTGCGGCGGGATAGAACGGGCGCGAGCGGCGCGCCTCGCGCCGCTCATCGCTGCAGGGTGAGACCGAGATAGACGCTGTTCGTCGTGCTGTCGCGATAGGGCAGGTTGCTCTTCACGCTCTCGTGCCGCACGCGCCCGGTGAGGCCGGCATAGCGGTTCATCCACCAGGTCAGGCCGGCTTCGGCGTTGTAGATGAGGTCGTGCCCGTCCGAGCCGAGATAATCGCGCCAGCCGAGGCCGAGAGCCGCCTTGGCCGTCAGGTCGGCGCGTATGCGCCGTTCCGCCGTCAACTGGCCGGAATAGAGCACCGAGCCGCTTTCGCCCGGCGTGGTCGTGTCTTCCAGGGTGGTGTCGCCGCGCAGCCCGATGATCGTGCCGCGCTCGGGCGACCACTTGAAATCGGCCTTGACCGTAGGGCTCGCGAGCGCCGCCAGTCGGTCGTCGTCGAAGGATTCCCGCAGCCAGCCGGCCGCGATCTCGCCGTTGAGCTTCTCGCCCAGGTCCAGGGCGAGGCCGGCGCGCGCGCCCACCCGGTTGGACGAGCGTTCATAGCCGCTGTCGTCGATGCGCTGGTCGAAGACGCGGCGGCCGCCCTCCAGTTCCACGAACGGGGTCAGTGCGGGCGATATCTCGTAGCCGGCGCGCAAGGTGGCCGTGTAGAGCGTGGAGTTGCGGGCCTTCTGCGAAAGCACGCCGCCGGAGGACAGGTCGGCATCCCCATAGATATCGCGGCTGACTTCCCCGGTCAGGCCGAGGCGCATCTTGCCGACGTCCTTGGTCACGCCGAGGCTGCCGTCGATGGTCTGGCGCAGGGGTTGGGAAACCGTGCCCTGAATGACCACGGGCGAGTCGGCGCCCTCGGGTGCGGCCTCATAGCCGAGCTTGGCTATGGCGCGCCAATCGTGATCCAGGTCGAGGTTCAGTTCGCCGTCCACGCGTCCGCGCGCATCCTTGACGTCGTAGCCGGAAATGGTGCGGCGGAAGGTGCCGTAGCCGGAAATCTTCGCCGAATTGGTGGCCCAGTCCGATATGCCATCCAGCCGAAGGGTGGTTTCGGAAAGCGTGGCGGGCCTGCCGCCGAAGCTCGAATCGGCGTTCGAGGTGGCGGTGACGCCCTGCTCGATCGACGGCCTGAGCGTGAACGAGCCGGCCTTTATTCCGACCGGGGCGAAGGGGTCGTCATCCGGCTTCCTGTTGCCGGCCTCGATCGCGCCCGTCCGCTCGGCGCGCGGGTCGAGCGGCTGCTTTTCATCCGCGTCCAGCGTCATGGCCCGGGGATTTGCCGGCCCCTGCGCCGTTTCGTCTTCGGCTATGGCGGCCGTCTTGGGTTTCGCCGGTGCGGCGGCATCGGCGGCGTCCCCGTCGCCGGACCGGCCAGTGCCGCCCTGCCGCTTCGGCCGCGCGGGCGTGGGGGAGACCTCGACGTCCGCGGTGTCCGGCACATCCAGGGTCGATCCGCCGGCATTGTCGCCATCGGGCACGGCGCCGGGGCTGACCGGCTGGTACGGCACGGTCGCGGCCGTGGACAGCGGATCGGTGACGGCCGAGGCGGATGCGGCCGCCCCGGCCAGCGGATCGGCGAAGGGCTGCTGGGGCAGGGCGGGATCGGTGATGGAACCGCGCAGGCCGATGCTCTGCGCCTGTACCGAAGCCGGGCGCAGAAGGGCGACGGCGGCCGCGGCCAGCAGCAATGCGCGGGCCGTCTTCCCCGTCCGGCTCTGTCGAAATCCCCGCGGCATCGTCACCATTTTCCACGGCGCGTGGCGCGCCGAAATTTTTACCGAACCGTAAATTGTGATGGTTAACGGAGGGTTGAGACGCCGCTGCCTCGAAGGTTGCGTTGGACAGCGCGCACGCAACGCGCTAATCGCATCCGACATGCAGATGAAATCATCAAAGATGCCGCTGGCGGACCCGCAATCGGCCATCGAATCGGCGCTCAGGACAGTCACCACCGAACAGGCGGGCATCGAGGCTCTCGCCGCGGCCCTGCAGGACGGGCTGGCGGAACCTTTCGCCCGCGCGGTGGAGATCATCTCGACCATCAAGGGCAGGGTGATCGTCACCGGCGTCGGCAAGAGCGGCCATATCGGCTCCAAGGTAGCGGCGACGCTGGCTTCCACCGGCACGCCGGCCTTCTTCGTCCATCCGGTCGAGGCCAATCACGGCGATCTCGGCATGATCGCGGCGGACGACGCCATCATCGCGCTGTCCTGGTCGGGAGAAAGCGCGGAGCTGAAGGGCATTATCGCCTATTCGCGCCGCTTCTCCATTCCGCTCATCGCCCTGACCTCAGGCAAGTCCTCGGCGCTGGCGCGCGCGGCGGATGTCGTGCTGCTGCTTCCCCGTGCTCCGGAGGCTTGTCCGCACGGACTGGCGCCCACCACCTCGACCTTGCTGCAACTGGTCACCGGCGACGCGCTGGCGATCGCGCTTTTGGAAGCGCGCGGTTTCACGCCCGACCATTTCCGCACCTTCCATCCCGGCGGCCAGCTCGGCGCGAACCTGACGCGCGTTGCCGAGATCATGCGCACAGGCGACCAGATTCCGCTCGCTCGCCTCGGCACCAAGATGCCCGAGGCGGTGATGACGCTGGCGCAGAAGAAGGTGGGATGCGTGTGCGTTGTGGACAATGACGGCCGGCTGGCCGGCATCGTCACCGACGGCGATCTGGCCCGCAACCTTCATCGCAACCTTGCCGAGACGATCGTGGACGAGGTGATGACGCCCACGCCCAAGACCATCGGGCCGCAGATGTTCGCCGGCGCCGCGATCGCGCTGCTGAACAAGCACAACATCAGCGCGCTGGTGGTGACGGAGGGCGACATGCCGGTCGGCATGGTGCATTTCCACGACCTGCTGCGCCTGGGCGCGGCCTGACTACTCCACCCGCTCGACCGTCAGTTCCAGATCGGTGTCTGCCGTGCCGGTGACGCGCACGCGGGTTCCGGCCGGCAGGTCAGGTCCCGAGACCCGCCAGAGCGTGTCGCCAAGCTGGATGCGGCCGCGTCCCTCGCGGATCGGTTCGGCGAGCGTCGCGGTGCGGCCGATCATCTGCTCGCCGCGGCGGTTGAGCAGCGGCTGGTCGGATTCGCCGTTGCGGCCGCGCATGATGCGCGTGCCGACATAGGCGGAGGCCAGCGACAGCAGCAGGAAGGCCACGACCTGCACCTGCCACGTCCAGAAGCCGGCATCCCACAATTGCAGCGACAGCGTTCCGATCAGCAGCGCGGCAATGCCGATCCACAGCATGAACACGCCGGGGATCAGGATTTCCAGCACCAGCAGGATCAGGCCGAGGACCATCCAGTTCCACGGACCGAGTTCGAAGACCAGATTCGCGATCATGGCCGTTGCCCGTCAGCCGGTCAGCTGTCGCTCGAACGGACCAGCGGCGGCCGCGCCGCATTCCGTTGAGGCTGCGCCGGCGCCTCGCCCTTGAACACCTCGCGGGCGATCTCGCCGATGCCGCCCAGCGTGCCGACCAGCGACGACGCTTCCATCGGCATCAGCACGATCTTGGAGTTGCCGGCCGAGCCGATCTTGGCCAGCGCTTCGGTGTATTTCTGCGCCACGAAGTAGTTGATCGCCTGCACGTCGCCCTTGGCGATGGCCTCGGAAACGACCTGCGTGGCGCGGGCTTCGGCCTCGGCCGAACGTTCGCGCGCCTCGGCGTCGCGGAAGGCGGCCTCGCGGCGGCCCTCCGCTTCGAGGATCTGCGCCTGCTTCAGGCCCTCGGCGGCGAGGATCTGGGCGCGCTTGTCGCGCTCCGCCATCATCTGGCGGGCCATGGATTCGACCAGGTTGGCGGGCGGGTTGATGTCCTTGATCTCGACGCGCGTGACCTTGATGCCCCAGGGATGGGCGGCTTCGTCCACCACGCGCAGCAGCCGCTCGTTGATGGCGTCGCGGTTGGACAGGAGCTCGTCCAGGTCCATCGAGCCCATGACGGTGCGGATGTTGGTCATGGTCAGGTTCAGGAGCGCGTTCTGCAAGCCGGCGACCTGGTAGGCCGCCTGAGGCGCGCTCAGCACCTGGAAGAAAGCCACGCCGTCCACGCCGACGATGGCGTTGTCGCGGGTGATGATCTCCTGCGTGGGAACGTCCAGCACCTGCTCCATCATGTTCATCTTCGCGCCGATGCGGTCGATGAAGGGGATGATCAGGCTGAGGCCCGGGGTCAGCGTCTTTGTGTAGCGGCCGAAGCGCTCGACCGTATAGTTGTAGCCCTGCGGCACGGTCTTGATGCCGGTGAACAGCACCAGCAGGACCAGCACCACAAGCACCGGGATGACCAGATCGAAACCCGTGAATTCCATGTGCTCTCCCCGCATCGAGCGCCCGGACAATCGCCCGGCCGCCTCCATCCTGGACAAACACTTAAGGGCGTTTCGGCGGGGTTACAATCTCGGCAAGGCCGATTGTGGAAAGTGGCCGCGGATCAGATCCAGCCGGACAGTTCCCGCCGCACCAGCGTCTCGATCACCGCCATGCCTTCGGGACTGTCGTTCAGGCAGGGAATGTGGGTGAAATTCTTGCCGCCGGCATGATGGAATATCTCGGATGCCTGGCCGGCGATCTCCTCCAGCGTTTCGAGGCAGTCCACCACGAAGCCGGGATTGAAGGCGGCGATCGATTTTACGCCGTCGCGGGCCAGCTTCTCCACCGTTTTGTCGGTATAGGGCTGAAGCCACGCCTCCGGACCGAAGCGGGACTGGTAGGTGACCATCAGCTTCTTCTCGTCCCAGCCCAGGCGTTCGCGCAGCAGGCGCGTCGTCTGCTCGCACTGCGCGGGATAGGGGTCGCCGCGCCGGGCATAGCTTTGGGGGATGCCGTGATAGGAGGCCAGCACCACCTCCGGCTCGAAGTCGAGCGTGGCGAGATGCGTCTCGATGGAGCGGGCGAGCGCCTCGATATAGACCGGCTCGCCGGCATAGGGCGGCACGACGCGCACCGAAGGCATCGCACGGAGCTTCGACAGCGCCTCGAAGAACTTGTCGTTCACGGTCGCGGTCGTGGTGGCCGAATATTGCGGGTAGAGCGGGAACATGACGATGCGCTCGCAACCCTCGGCCAGCATCCTGTCGAGCACGCTTTCGATGGAGGGGCTGCCGTAGCGCATCGCCCAATCGACATGCACGCCGGTTTCCTTCAGCGCTTCGCCGAGCTTCTCGCCCTGCGCGCGCGTGAAGGTGCGCAGCGGGGATTCGTTCTGCTCCCGGTTCCAGATCTTGTCGTACAGCGCGCCCGATTTCTTCGGCCGGGTGTTCAGCACGATGCCGTGCAGGATCGGATACCAGATGGCGCGCGGCCATTCGATGACGCGCCGGTCCGAGAGGAATTCGGCCAGATAGCGGCGCATGGAGCGCGGGTCGGTGCCGTCCGGCGTTCCGAGATTGACCAGCATGACCCCGGCCTTGCTGGAATTCGACGCGGCAGGGGCCGGTGCGGACATCGCTGCCGTGGTCGCGGTTTCTCTGCCGACGGGTTCAGAAAGCGCCATGAAATCGGTCTCCAGCGGCAAGCCGTGCAAGGCGCCGCCCGGTCATTGTTGCTCGTGTCGGACCCTCAGCCATCCGGCCAGTCTACGTCCGATCCGTTGCGCGCGAAACTATCCGCCGCCCACGGCGATGCAATGCAACGTGTGGCCGCACCCCGCAAGGGCGATGCAAACGACCGCGTGCCGGCCGTTGGTGCGGCCGGCTGGAATGCCTGCACCGGCAGACGGTCGAGCATGGACGCCGACAGGGCGGTGACGCTTATCCGCGCCGTGTCAGCACGAAGTTCTGACCGGCGGAGGAGGTGCAGTTGAGCTGGCTGGTCGACACCATCAGGCAGTTGAAGGCGATGGGCGACTGCCGGATCAGCGAGGTGCCGTGGATTTCGACCGAAGTCGCGCCCGTCATGCTGTAGCTGCCGTCCGACAGCTTCTGGCCGGTGTCGGTGGCGACGGTCTGGAAGCGTCCGGCCGAGAAGGTCGAGACGCCGGTGCCTTGTGCGTCGACCCACGAGCCCTCGACGCCCTTCGGCGCGGCCGAGATCGGGCCCGCTTCCGGGCCGGCGGTGGTGCAGCCTGCAAGGGCCGCCGCCGTCGCTGCCACAAGAGTGGCAGAAAGCATCTTGCGCACAAAATCCATGGTTGAAATCCTCTCCTCGGTCCGCCCGTTTTCAATCACCCGATTTTCGGGCGATTGCAAGATATCGGGCACGGTGGGGATAACGGTTAGCGTACCAAAATGTTGCGGAACTGCCACGGGTCCTCGGCGTCGATGTCTTCCGGGAAGAGGCCGGGGCGGCCCTCCAGCGGCGTCCAGTCGGTATAGTAGCCGTTGACCGGGCCGAGATAGGGCAATTGCACTTCGAGGCAACGGCGATAGTCGGTCTCGTCGGCCTCGACGATGCCGGCTTCCGGGTTCTCCAGCGCCCAGACCATGCCGGCAAGCACGGCCGACGTGACCTGAAGCCCGGTGGCGTTCTGATAGGGGGCCAGCCGGCGCGCCTCCTCGAGGGAAAGCTGCGAGCCGTACCAGTAGGCGTTCCTGCCGTGGCCGTAGAGCAGAACGCCGAGTTCGTCCTTGCCCTCGACCAGTTCGTCCTCGTCCAGCACATGCTGCACCGGCTGCGCCTTGCCGGCGGCGCCGAACATCTCGTCCAGCGAAAGCACGGCGTCGTTGCAGGGGTGGTAGGCGTAGTGGCAGGTCGGCCGGTAAAGCGCCTTGCCGCCGTCGCCGCGCACGGTGAAGAAGTCCGCGATGGAGATGGCCTCGTTGTGGGTGACGAGGAAGGCGTATTGCGCGCCGGGCGTCGGGCACCAGCTGCGAACGCGGGTGTTGGCGCCGGGCTGTTCCAGAAAGATCGCAGCCTTGCAGCCTTCCTTGTGCTCCTTCGCGTTGGCCGGCATCCATTTCTCGTGCGTACCCCAGCCGAGTTCCGCCGGCTGCAGGCCTTCGGCGATGAAGCCTTCGACCGACCAGGTGTTCCAGAACACGTTGAGCGGCTTCGGCTTCTTGGTCAGTTGCGTGTCGCGCTCGGCAATGTGGATGCCCTTCACGCCGGCCTTCTGCATCAGCCGTGCCCAGCCTTCGCGGTCGTGCTGCGCCGGTTCCTCGAAATCGAGGCCGAGGTCGTTCGAGAGGTTCACCAGAGCCTGCTTGACGAACCACGACACCATGCCGGGATTGGCCCCGCAGGTGGACACGGCGGTCGGGCCGCCGGGCTTGCGGCGCTTCTCCGCCAGCAGGCTTTCGCGCAGGGCGTAGTTGGTGCGCGAGGCGTTGTCAGCATCGGCGTCGAAATAGAAGCCGAGCCACGGCTCGACCACGGTATCGACATAGAGCGCGCCAAGCTCGCGGCAGAAGCGCATCAGGTCGACCGAGCCGGTATCGACCGACAGGTTCACGCAGAAGCCCTGGCCGCCGCCCCTGGTCAGCAGCGGTTCGAGCACCTTCCTGTAGTTCTCCTTGGTGATCGCTTCCTTGACGAAGGCGATGCCGCGCTCGTCGGCCAGCCTGCGATTGGCCTCGCTGGGGTCGATCACCACCATGCGGGACCTGTCGAATTTGAAATGACGCTCGATCAGCGGCAACGTTCCGCGCCCGATCGACCCGAAGCCGATCATCACGATGGGGCCGGTGATCTCACCGTAGACGGGCCATTTCTCGTTCGCCATTTATCGCCTTCTCCGCGGTTCAGCGCCTTTGCCGATAGTGGCGCGCAAAAATCACAGATCGGTGTCGGACGCCAGAAAAAATGCGCGAGGTCAGGCCGGCACGGCCAGATGCTCCAGGGTGGCGACCAGCCGGTCGCGGTCGGCGCTCAGGCCCTTGTAGTCGAGCTGGACCTGGTCCAGCGCCATGAGCTGCTCGACAAAGGAGGCCGCCAGCCTTTCCCGGTCCGGATGCCGGGCCAGCACGCGCAGCGGGTCGAGATGGATGCGGATGGTGAAGAGGATGTCGCCGGAAAGCGGCAGTTTGCGCAGCGTCTGGCGTTCCACGCGCAGGAAGGCATGCGCGTTCACGTCCCCGTCGGGGAAGTTGGAGGGCCGGGTGGTGGCGCGTACGTCGCGCTGGCTGTCGGAAAGCGGCTGGTAGAGATCGTCGCCGGCCTGGATGGACCAGTTGAAGCGTTGCACCGGCTGCTCGACGAGCAGATTGTCGAACATGCGCATGATCAGCGCATCGGGGCGCGTGCCGGGGCCGAAACCCGGCACAGGGCGATGGATTTCCTGCAGCGGCCGCCCGAATTTCTCCGCGAGCGACCAGGACGAAGGAAAGCACAGCGCGCCGGCATCGAGGCGCCAGCCGTCCTCGTGCCGGCGCATCAGGATCAGGTCTTCCTGCACCAGCAGGGAAGCGGCGACCAGCGGCGCGTCGCTGAAAGCCGGACCGTTGTCGGCGCCGATCACTTCGAGTTGGTCGCGGTCGACACGATGGGTGTCCGGACAGCGCGAGGCCAGATGCGCGCGCAGCAGGTCCAGCACCTCCTGCTGCGCCTCGCGCGTTCCCGGCTGCTCGACGAAGACCTTGTCGGCCATCTCGCCGTAGAGCCGGCGCTTCTCGGCCAGATGCGCCAGCAGGTTGGAGTCCACCTCGATCCAGTCGGCGAGGTCGAGCGGCCTCAGCCCGATGGCGAAAAGCCTGGAGGAACCGTCATAGGGCGTGTGTACGGGCAGAATGGTCACGTCGTCGCCGCTCGTTGTCCGGTTGCCGGGATAGCTTGCCCGCGTCCTGGCCGCAACACCGGCCGGTTAGGCCAGGGTGGCGGGGACGAGCCCGCGCAGCGAATTGCCGACGAACAGCGAAACGGCGGATTTCAGATCTTCCGGTCCGAACACCGTTTCATAGGCATGGCCTTCGTCCAGCATCTCGGCGCGCAGCACGCCGGCCAGCAGGCCGCAATCCAGCCGCGGCGTCGCCAATATGCCGTCGCCGAAATCGGCGAAGATGGAGGTGAAGGTGCCCTCGCACAATTCGCCGCGTTCGTTGGCCAGCAACACCTCGTCGGCCTCCGGCGCCGGGAATTCGGCCCGCGCCCGCACATAGGCCACGCGACGGCTGGTCTTGTGCCTGAGCAGCGCGTCGGAGGAATCCAGCCGCGTCCGCGCGACCCGCACCTTCCACACCCTGCCTTCCGGGGTGGGCTCGTGCGGATGGGTCGAAACCGTCGCATGGCCGTCCCGCGCAAGCAGCAGGCGCACGCGCTGCGGGTCGCGGGGTTCGCCGACCGTTTCCCGCAAGAGCGCCGCGATCCTGTCGAGGTCGCAGCTGAAGCCGAGGGCGCTTGCCGAGGCGGCAAGCCGCGCCAGATGACGTTCCAGGCGGACAAAACCGCCATCCAGGGCGCCGTCGGTGCCGCCGGCGAGACCACCATCGGGCTGCCAGCGCAGCGTTTCGATCAGCTCGAAGCCGGGGCCGTCCCCGTGGCGAAGCGTGCTTTCAAGAGGCACTCCCTGTACTCCTCTTCAGCCGTGGAATCGAATACCACCCCGCCGCCGACATTGTAGACCGCTTCTCCATCCGGAAAGAGCGAAATGGTGCGGATCGCCACCGAGAAACGCATGGTGCCGCCCGGCGCGATCCAGCCGATCGAGCCGCAATAGATGTCGCGCGGTGTGCCTTCCAGATCGTGCAATATCTCCATGGCCCGGATTTTCGGCGCGCCTGTGATGGAACCGCAAGGGAAAAGTGCGGCGAAGATGCGGCGGATGGGAAGGTCCGGCAGCAGCTTCGCGCGCACCCGGCTCACCATCTGGTGCACGGTCGGATAGGTCTCGATGCGGAAGAGTTCGGGCACGTCGAGCGAGCCGACCTCGCTGATGAGCGAGATGTCGTTGCGCAGCAGATCGACGATCATGCGGTTCTCGGCCTGGTTCTTCTCGTCCGTGCGCAGGAAGTTCTTCAGCCGCTCGTCTTCTTCCCCGGTGGCGCCGCGCGGGGCCGTGCCCTTCATGGGATGGGTCTCGATCCAGCCTTCGCCGTCCACCTCGAAGAAAAGCTCCGGCGAACGCGACAGGACGACGGGGCCGCCGAGCGCGGCCAGCGCCCCGTAGCGCACGGGCTGGCGGGTGGTCAGCGCGTCAAACGCGGCAAGCGCATCGCCCGTCCATTGGGCGTGGATCGGAAAGGTCAGGTTGCCCTGATAGCAGTCGCCTTCGCGCAGGTGCCGGTGCAGGCGCGAGAAGCGCTTCTCATAGTCCTCGAAGGACCATGTGGCGCGCGCATCGAAGATCGGGCCGTTTGTGTCGGGCCGGGAAGGGCCGTGCAAGGCGCGATCCGAGGGGGCGTCGAACACTCCGAGGCACAGAAGCGGCGCGCGCCGGCCTTCGGGAAGCAGCGGAACCAGCTTCGGCTCCAGCAGGTAGCCGGCCTCGTAGGAGAAATAGCCGGCCAGCCATTTGCCTGCCTCATGCGCGGCCTGGGCGGCTTCGAAGGCTGCCTCGAAGCTTTGCGCGTCCTCGGCGACGATGATGCGCGAAGGCTTCTCGAACAGCACTTCGCGGCCGGCGAGATCGTCCCGGAACAGGATGAAAGGGGGTGTCGGAAGATGCGCCAGCATTGATCGCCGATCCGGCAGCCACTCAATCCAAAGCTTCCAGCTCGTCGATCAGATTGCCTATGACGCCGAGGCCGATCTGCCAGAAGGCAGGATCGGAGGCGTCGAGGCCGAACGGCTTGAGGAGCTCCGAATGGTGCTTGGTGCCGCCGGCGCGCAGCATCTCGAAATATTTCTCCTGAAAGCCGCGCTCGGAGTTCTGGTAGACGGCATAGAGCGAGTTCACCAGGCAATCGCCGAAGGCATAGGCATAGACGTAGAAGGGCGAGTGGATGAAGTGGGGGATGTAGGTCCAGAAGGTCTCGTAGCCCTCGCGCAGCCGGATCGCCGGCCCGAGGCTTTCGGCCTGCACCTCCAGCCAGAACTTGCCGAGCTGGTCTGACGTCAATTCGCCGTTCTTGCGCTCGGTATGGACCCTGCGCTCGAATTCGTAGAAGGCGATCTGGCGCACGACCGTGTTGATCATGTCCTCGACCTTCTGGGCGAGCATCGCCTTGCGCTCGCGCCTGTCCGAAGTGCCGTCCAGCAGCGAACGGAAGGTCAGCATCTCGCCGAACACGGAAGCCGTCTCGGCCAGCGTCAGCGGCGTCGAGGCCATCAGCGCGCCCTGGCCGCCGGCCAGAACCTGGTGCACGCCGTGCCCGAGCTCATGCGCCAGCGTCATCACGTCGCGCGGCTTGCCCATATAGTTGAGCAGCACATAGGGGTGGACCGAAGGCACGGTCGGGTGCGCGAAGGCGCCCGGCGACTTGCCCGGACGCACCGGCGCGTCGATCCAGTTGCGGTCGAAGAAGGTGCGCGCGATATCGGCCATCTGCGGTGAGAAGCGGTTGTAGGCCGACAGCACGGTGTTGCGGGCGTCGTTCCAGGGAATGGTCGCCTGCGGCGTCTCCGGCAGCGGCGCGTTGCGGTCCCAATGGTTCATGGCCTCCATGCCGAGCCAGCGCGCCTTCATCGCATAATAGCGGTGCGACAGGCGCGGATAGGCTTCGCGCACGGCGGCAGCCAGCGCATCCACCACGCCGCGCTCGACGCGGTTGGCGAGGTGGCGCGAGTCGGCGATGTCCTGGAAGCCGCGCCAGCGGTCGGAAATCTCCTTGTCCTTCGCCAGCGTGTTGGTGATCAGCGTGAAGGTGCGCAGGTTCTCGCCGAAGGTGGCGGCCAGCGCCTCGGAGGCCTTGCGGCGCACCTCGCCATCGGCGTCCTGCAGGCGGTTCAGCGTCGGCTCCAGCGTCAGTTCCTCGCCGTCCACATCGAATCGCAGGTCCGTCATGGTCTCGTCGAACAGGCGGTTCCAGGCGCCGCGCCCGGTGACGGATTTCTCGTGGAAAAGCTGCTCGATGCGGTCCTCGAGCTGGTAGGGCTTGTCCATGCGCAGGTCCACCACCCACGGCCTGTAGTGGCCGAAGGCCGGATCCGCATCCAGGGCCTTTTCCAGCGTAGCGTCTTCGATCTTGTTCAGCTCCAGCGCGAAGAACAACAGATGCGAACTGGCGTCGGTCATCTTCTCCTGCACGTCGCCGTAGAGCTTGGCGCGCTTGGGATCGGAGGTGTCGCCTGCATAGACGAGACCGGCGTAGGAAACGATGCGGCCGATCAGTTCCTCCAGCGCCTCATAGGCTTTCAGCGCTTCGCCCAGCCGGCCTTGCGCGCCGCGCCCGGCTTCGGCGGCCAGCTTGCCCTTCCAGCGTTCCTCGAAGGCAGCGGCGTCGGCGGCGGCCTTGGCAAGGTCGCGCTTCAGTTCGGGCGCTTCCATGCCCGTATAGAGGTCGGCAAGGTTCCACTCCGGCAGGTGGCCGAGATCGGCGGCAGCCGACGCCGTCTTTTCGGCGGCCGCAGCCTGGCCCGAATATGCCGGCGAACCCCGGCGGCCCGAAAGATCTTTCATGCCGATACCTTCCTGACGGCGTGGGATGGGAAAGCCGGTCAAATCCTAAGCAATTCGTTCACCGGCTTTTTTGAAAGCTTATTTAGAACCCTGTACCAGGATGATCCATAGGCTATTGCCTGTCGGGCGGGAGATTTCCAACATCTGATGGCGGGTTCCATTCTCATAGTCGACGACGATCCCGTCCAGCGCCGCCTGCTCGAGGCGGCGGTGACGCGGGCAGGGCATTGCGCCGTCGTCGCGGACGGCGGGGAAGCCGGGCTCGACGCCATGGACGGACCCGGCGCGCGCGACGTTTCGGTCGTCATCCTCGACCTCGCCATGCCCGGCCTCGACGGCATCGGCGTGCTGAAGGCGATGCGCGCGCGCGACATCCGCATCCCCGTCATCGTGCAGACCGCGCAGGGCGGCATCGAGACCGTGGTGTCGGCCATGCGCCACGGTGCCTTCGATTTCGTGGTGAAGCCCGCTTCGCCGGACAGGCTGCAGGCCGCGATCGGCAATGCGCTGAAGGTCGAGGTGGCGGAGGGCGAGGTGAAGCGCTCCGCAAGGCGCGGCGGCACGACCCTCACCTTCAAGGACCTCAGCACCCGCAGCCCCGCCATGGAGCGCGTCGTGCGGCTTGGCCAGAAGGCGGCGGCCTCCAACATCCCGATCCTGATCGAAGGCGAATCGGGCGTCGGCAAGGAGATGGTCGCGCGCGCCATCCAGGGGTCCGGCGACCGGCGGGGCAAGCCCTTCGTCACGGTCAATTGCGGGGCGATCCCCGACAACCTCGTGGAATCGATCCTGTTCGGCCACGAAAAGGGATCGTTTACCGGCGCCACCGAGAAGCACACCGGCAAGTTCGTGGAGGCCCACACGGGAACGCTGTTCCTGGACGAGATCGGCGACCTGCCGCTCGACGTCCAGGTCAAGCTGCTGCGGGCGGTGCAGAGCGGCGAGGTCGATCCCGTCGGCGGGCGCGCGACAATGCGGGTCGACATCAGGCTGATCTCGGCCACCCACCGCGACCTTTTGCAGCAGGTGAAGGAAGGCAGGTTCCGCGAGGACCTGTTCTACCGGCTCAACGTCTACCCGATCTTCGTGCCGCCCTTGCGCGAGCGCAAGCAGGACATTCCGCATCTGGTGCGGCAATTCATGGAGCATGTCGCGCCCGTCGACCCGCGCCGGCGGCTGAGGGGCATCTCCGAGGGCGCGCTGGCCATGCTCACCGCCTATGACTGGCCCGGCAACATCAGGCAGTTGGAAAACGCCGTCTTCCGCGCCTCCGTATTGTGCGAGGGCGACGTCCTGACGGTGGAGGAATTCCCCCAGATCCGCGCCCAGGTGGAAGGCACGGTCGATCTCGGCGCCGCTGCCGCGCAGAAGCAGGAACTGGCTCAACCTGTTGATATTGCGGCTCCTTCATCCTCGCCGGAGATCGTGGCGCCGGCCGTGACGACGGGCTTCGGCCTGCTCAAGGCGCTGGACGATCGCGGCGACGTGCGCTCGCTCGCCTCGGTGGAGCTCGAAATGATCCGGCTGGCGATCGACCGTTACAACGGCCAGATGAGCGAGGTGGCGCGGCGCCTGGGCATCGGCCGCTCGACCCTCTACCGGAAGCTGAAGGAATACGGCATCGATCCCGAAACGGGCCGTGCCGAGCGCCTCGCATCTTGAATCGTGCGCAAGCTTCGCGGTAGTTTCGATCTTTAAACCAGCGATTTACCACGATGACAGACATGCATTTTAGGCGGGAAATCGCCACGCTCCGACCGCATTTCGTCTTCAATAAGCGGTGATTAACCATTAGGATCGATATTCGGGGCGAATCCAAACGTTTCCGTTGTGTCAAATCCGGGGACAAACGGCACTGCAAGGCCATTTGATTTGAGCAGAATCGAACCGACCGAGAACCGACGCGAACTGTCAACGATCGTCCGGCCGAAGTGGCTGGCTGCGATCGCGACCGCCGTCGGACTCCTTGCCGCGACGGCTGGCAGCGCCAGCGCCGAGGTGCGCTCGCTGAAGCTGTATCATCTGCACACGCACGAAAAGGCGGAGATCGTCTACAAGCGCAACGGGCGCTACGTGCCCGAGGGCCTGAAGAAGATCGACTATCTGCTGCGCGACTGGCGCCGGAACGAACCGACGCGCATGGACCCGCGCCTGCTGGACCTCGTCTGGGAGGCTTATCGCGAGAGCGGCGCCACCGGTTACATCCAGGTCATATGCGGCTATCGCGCGC
The DNA here is from genome assembly GCF_032460275.1 of Mesorhizobium sp. SP-1A. NCBI lineage: Bacteria > Pseudomonadati > Pseudomonadota > Alphaproteobacteria > Hyphomicrobiales > Phyllobacteriaceae > Mesorhizobium > Mesorhizobium sp. SP-1A. Next base: position 486,627 of record NZ_JAVXZD010000004.1, read on the forward strand.
CGGCGACCAATGCGCTGCTGCGCAGCCGTTCGAAGGGCGTCGCGCAGAAGAGCCAGCACATGCTGGGCAAGGCGATGGACTTCTACATCCAGGGCGTGTCGCTCAAGACGCTGCGCGACATCGGCCTGAAGATGCAGGGCGGCGGCGTCGGCTACTATCCGACCTCCGGATCGCCTTTCGTGCATATGGATATCGGCAATGTGCGGCACTGGCCGGGCATCAGCCGCCAGGAACTGGCGCGAGTGTTCCCGAACGGCAAGACGCTTCATGTGCCGTCCGACGGCAAGCCGTTGCCCGGCTACGAGCAGGCCATGGCCGCCTACAAGTCCCGCAAGGCCAGCGGCACGCCCAATATCGAACTGGCCAGCGCCGGCGGCACGCGCAAATCCGGTGGCCTGCTGGCCGCCCTGTTCGGGGGCGGCGGCGCGGACGAGGCGGACGACATGGCCGATGTCGCCTCCGCGGAAGCGCCCGCCCCGCGCGCCAAGGCTCCTAAGCCGGCGGCGCAGCCGAAAGGGGCCGCGCCGGGCATAGCCATCGTGGCGCCTGAGAACGCGCAGCGCGCGGACATCCAGATGGCGTCCGACGAGGAGCCGGTGGCCGAAGAGAACAAGACGCCGGAAACCATCATCGCGGCGCTGCCCGTCCGCTCCGTGCCGGTCCCGGCCTTCGCGCCGCGGCCTAAGGCCGATGTCGGCCTCGAGGCGCCGCAGAACGTGCCGTTCGGCCAGGCCGACGCCACCGAGGTGGCGTCCGCGGTGCCGGCGCCGCGCCCCGGTCAGCCTGTGCCCGGCGATGTTCCTTTCGGCGCGGCAGATGCGGAGACCGCGACAGCCACGCGCGAGATCGCAGCGAACAACATCCCGCTGCCGACCTGGCGTCCGGAGCATTCCACGCCGCCGGAACTTGCGCCCAAGAACCAGGCGGCGGTGCTGATGGCGCTGGCGAATACGCCTGAGCGCGGGACGGCCGCCGTCAACGCGCTGGCCATGCTGCCGTCGCCGCGCCCCGGCAATGACGACGCCAAGGTGACGCAGGCTTCGGTGCGCAGCGACGAGGTCAAGGCGATGCTCGAAAAGGTCGCGGCCGAGAAGGTCGCCGCCGAGAAGGCCTCGGCCGACAGCTACACCGTCGCCGCGCTCGACCCGGCGCCCCGGTCCGTGTTCGAAGATTCGGCGGGCACGGATTCAGCGGTGTCGCCGCGCGCGGCGCTGGCCTCGCGGCCGGCCGGATCCGATCCTGCGGCGGCGCTGAGCGGCGTGAAGACCACGCGCAAGGAAGCGCGCCCGAGCCCCCAGGACGTCAGGCCCGAGCGAAAGGCGACGGTGGTGGAAGCGCAGCCGAAGGCCGCCCGCTGGGCCCTGCAGACCAACGAGCAGATCGTGCATGTCGCGGATGCGACGACGGCACCGAAGCTCGCCTATAATCTGGTCCGCACCGCGCCGAGCGAGGTCTACACGGCCGGCTTCCAGCCGGGCAACGAAATGGCCGATGCCCATAAGTTCAGCGGCAACGCCGTCAGGTTCCTCTCGGTGGCCCGCTTCCAGACCAAGTAGCGTCCGGCGAGCGCCGGAAAGCCCGGTTCCAATATCGAAAAGGTCGCGCCGGAAATCTCCGGCGCGGCCTTTTTTTACGGTGTGTCTCTCAAGACGTGGGAGCCGGCTCGCAGGAATTTCCGTGCGATCGTTTCAACTTGTTTGCGCCGCGCGAGGCGGAGCCCGCTCGCCGCAAAACGCCTTTGAAACGCTTGCGCCAGCCTTGAACGTCAGCGGCGAAGGCGGTTCGCCTCGCGCGCCAGTGCCTCGATTTCGTCCCAGCGGCCGGCCTTGACCAGGTCGTCCGGCGCGATCCAGGAGCCGCCGACGCAGATGACGTTGGGCAGTGCCAGATAATCCTGGGCGTTCCTGGCGCTCACGCCGCCCGTGGGGCAGAAGCGGATGCCGGCGAAGGGAGAGGCGAGGGACTTGAGAAAGGCCGCTCCGCCTGCCTGCTCGGCCGGGAAGAATTTCAGGAAGTCGAGCCCGGCCTCGCGCGCCGCCATGATCTCGCCGGGCGTGATCGCGCCCGGCAGCAGCGGAACCGGGCTGCCGGCGGCGGCTGCGAGCAACTCGCGGGTCACGCCGGGGCTGACGATGAATTGCGAACCGGCCTCGGCCGCCTCGTCGAACTGGCGGGCGTCGAGAATGGTGCCGGCACCGACGACCGCCTCCTCGACCTCCGCCGCCGCGCGCCGGATGGCTTCCAATGCGCCGGCCGTGCGCAGCGTGATCTCGATCACCCGCAGCCCCCCGCGCGCCAGCGCGCGCGCCAGCGGAACGGCGTCGGCGGCGCTGTCGATCTTCAGGACCGGAATCACCGGCTGGCCATCGAGCAGGGAGAGGAGCTTTTCCGTCTTGTTGGACACTTTTTCGGCCTTTTGAAGGTGGTTTCCTGCGTACGTGCGGAATTTCAATCGATTTGGCGCCGTCTAGCAGACAGGCGGCGCCAAGTCCACGAGCGGGCTCATGAGCGGCGTATTATCAGCTTCGAAAAACGGTTCAGCAACAACGCAAGCAATCCCGTCCCGTCCGACTTCTCCTTCGAAGAACCGGAACGCAGGGCTTTCAAAGTCTGCGGTCCGGCAATGCCGTCTGCGGCCAGGCCGTGGGCCGACTGGAAGTTCCTGACCGCTGCTTCGGTCGCGGGGCCGAACAAGCCATCTGCTGAAAGGGCATGGCCGGCCCGACCCAGTTCGTCCTGCAGCGTCCGCACGGCCTCGCCACGGCTGCCGCGCCGCAGCAGGGGCGTGGCCGGAGTGGCATCCTGCCTTTCGCTTCCCTTCGCGTGGCGGGCGTAGGCGGCGGCAAGTTTCCTGTCGTAGCCGTTGCGCTCGTAGCCCGGCCCGTTATAGCCGCGCGCGAACGCGGCCCAGTCGCGGCTGCGCAGCGCCTGCGCCAAACCGGCCTTGTCGATGTAGCGCAGCATCAACCTTATCTGGCCGGCCACGCCGGACCTCGCTTCCGCCACCAGGGCGTCGACACCGGCATAGCCGAGCCAGGCCCAGTGCGAGCCCATAACCTGCCCCAGCCCCCAGGACGTCGATTCGTAGGCCGCCTTGGCGTCGATCGCGGCCGCCCTTTCCAGCATGCGCCAGCGCGCGGCCTGCGTTTTCGGATTGGGAACCGCGCCGGCCACTGGCGCGGCCAGGCCCTGCTCGCGGGCTTCGGCGCGCTTGTCGGCATCCAGCCGGCGGTCGAAATAATGCGCCTCGAAGCGGATCAGCGGTTCACGCCTGCCGTTCACGACCGCATGGGCGCGGCCGCCGCTTTCCAATTCGGCAACGGCCAGAAGAGCGGCCGGCTCGATGTTTGCGGCGCGCGCGGCCTCGTCGATCTCGTTGAGAATATCCTGGCTGAACATGGCGGCGATCTCCTTTTGTCCGGCAGACTTTCGGCGGATTTCAGACCCCGTGGATGGATTTTGCTCCGACGTATCGGCCATGCGGCTGCAAGATGCTGGAAAGGCTTCCGCTTTTTTCCGAAGACGAAGCGGATGCGCGCGACTTGAATCCACGCCCCCGAGGCGGTACGGGCTTGCCGATGAGCCCGTCCCCAACTCCCGCACCTTTCCGCGTCGCCGCGCTGTATCGCTTCTGCCGGCTGGAAAGTTTTGCGGAACTGAAGGCGCCGCTGGCGGCGCTGTGCTGCGCGAGCGGCATCAAGGGAACGCTGATCCTGGCGCGCGAAGGCATCAACGGCACTTTGGCCGGCAGCCATGAGGCGATTGCCCGCTTGATCGCCCATCTGGAAGCTGTTCCCGAACTGGCCGGACTGGAAGTGAAGTACAGCGACGCGGTCGAAATGCCGTTCCACCGCATGAAGGTGCGGCTGAAGGCCGAAATCGTCACCATGGGCGTGGAAGACATCGATCCGCTGCGCAGCGTCGGCACCTATGTCGCGCCCGCCGACTGGAACGCGCTGATCTCCGATCCGGACACGATCCTGATCGACACGCGCAACGACTATGAGGTGGCGCTCGGCACCTTCCGTGGCGCGCTCGACCCGGAAACGAAGAGTTTTCGCGAGTTTCCGGCGTGGGCCGAAGCGCATCGCGAGGAGTTCGACGGACGCAAGGTCGCGATGTTCTGCACCGGCGGCATTCGCTGCGAGAAGGCGACGGCCTATATGCGCTCGCTCGGGATAGAGGAGGTGTTCCATCTCAAGGGAGGCATCCTCAAATATCTGGAGGAGACGCCGGCCGGGCAGAGCCTGTGGGACGGCGAATGCTTCGTCTTCGATGAGCGTGTCTCGGTTTCCCACGGGCTGGAGGAGGGCGAGGCGCAATTGTGCCGGGCCTGCCGCCGGCCGCTGACGCCGCAGGACCGGCAGTCGCCGAAATACACGGCCGGCGTTTCCTGCGCCTATTGCCACGACAGCCGGTCCGATGAAGACCGCGCGCGCTATGCCGAGCGGCACCGGCAGGTCGAACTTGCCGAGGTGCGGGGCGCCGCGCCGCATATCGGCGGCTGACCCCGGCCAGGCCTTCGGCCGGACGCGGCATCGCAAAAGCTATTGCGCCATTGCGGCGCGCCTTTGCCGTGCCTACCTCCGTTCTGTCCGAAACGCGCCCGCGCTACCGCCGGGGCCAAACTGGAGGTGTTGATGTTCGACCCCAAGAAGCTGCTCGACGATCTGCTCGGCTCGAAAATTCCCGGCACGGAAGGGACCGTCCGCGACAAGGCCGGGCAGGCGGCGCAGCTTGCCAGGGACAATCCGCTCGCGGCCGGCGCCTTGGCCGCGGTTCTGCTGGGAACCGGCCCGGGACGGAAGCTGACGGGCACCGCCGTCAAGCTGGGCGGTCTCGCCGCCGTCGGCGGGCTGGCCTACAAGGCCTATCAGAACTACAGGAACGGCCAGCAGCCGGCGCAGACGCCGACGGCCGCCGAGCCGGTGCTTCTGCCGCCCCCGCCCTCGGGAACCGATTTCCATCCTTCCGCGGCGCCGCAAGGCGAGGCCGAATTCGCGCTGGTGCTGGTGCGGGCGATGATCGCCGCCGCCAAGGCGGACGGCCACATCGACGAGGACGAACGCAGGAAGATCGGCGAGCGGCTGAACGCCATCGGGGTCGATACGGAAGTCGAAGCATTCCTGAAAGCCGAAATGGAAGCCCCGCTCGATCTCGACACGCTGGTCGCTGCCGCCCGGACCGAGGCGCAGAAGGTGGAGATCTACACCGCGACGCGGCTGACGATAGATCCGGACACGCGTGCCGAGCGCGGCTATCTCGACCTGCTCGCAGGACGCCTCGGCCTGCCCGACGCGCTCGTGGACCACATCGAGGCGACCGTGTCGGCCGTGAAAGCGCCGGTGGATGCGCCGGCCGGAACGACGCCCAATCCGCGCTGGTAGAAGCGCGCCGGCGTTAACCTTTCGTTAACCCATCAAGCGCATCATTTTACCAGTCGGATCGGTTCTCCTCCTCCCAAGCCGGTTCAGATTAGAGGGCGGTCGCCAATGACCGCCCTTTTTGTACGCCGGAGCGGCGAACGCCCAAACAGTCCGGCCTGTCGCTTGTCCCCTTGTCTCGCCGCCGTTGTGCGATCCGGGCGCCGCCTGCCGGCTGCAAAATGCCCGGCCTCCTTGCCATTGCAGGCGGTATTTGCGATGCCGTGGCTCGACAGCCAGGGAGGATCATCATGGCAAGCAGTCGCGCAATCAAGGGAACCGCGATCGTGACCGGTGCCGGCACCGGCGTCGGCAAGAGCGTGGCGACGGCGCTGCTCAAGGAGGGTTGGAACACGGTCTTCTGCGGGCGGCGCAAGCCGCTGCTGGAACAGGCGATCGGCGAAGCCGGCAGGACCGAGGCAAAGGCGCTCGCCGTCGCCTGCGACATCGGCAAGCCGGACGAGGTGGACGCGTTGTTCGCCGCCACGGTGCAGGCCTTCGGCCGCGTCGACCTTCTCTTCAACAATGCCGGAATCGGCTACAAGTCGACGCCGATCGACGAAATTCCGGTCGACGTGTGGAACGATATCGTCGCGGTGAACCTGACCGGCTCGTTCCTGTGCGCCCGCGCCGCCTTCGGCGCCATGCGGCGACAGAGCCCGATGGGCGGGCGCATCATCAACAACGGCTCCGTCTCGGCCACCACGCCGCGTCCCGGATCGGTTCCCTATACGGCGACCAAGCACGCCATCACCGGCCTGACCAAGACGCTGGCGCTGGACGGCCGGCCCTACGACATCGCCTGCGGGCAGATCGACATCGGCAACGCGCTGACCGACATGGCGCGGCCGATGACGGTGGGCGTCCCGCAGGCCAACGGCACGATAGCGCCGGAGGCGGTGATGGACGTGCAGCGCGTGGCCGACGCCGTGGTCCACATGGCCAGCCTGCCGCTCGACGCCAACGTGCTGTTCATGACCGTGATGGCCACCAAGATGCCCTTCGTCGGGCGCGGGTGAGAAGAAGCCTCAGCGCTTCAGGAATTTCTCAATGCGCTCCAGCGCGCGCAGGATGTTCTCCTCCGAATTGGCGTAGGACAGGCGCATATAGCCTTCGCCGAGAATTCCGAAATCGGGACCGCCGATCAGCGCCACGCCCGCTTCTTCCAGAAGCGCCGCAGCCAGTTTCTTGGCCTTCCAGCCGGTGCCGGAGACGTTCGGGAAGGCGTAGAAGGCGCCTTTGGGCGTGATGCAGGAGATGCCCGGGATCCCGTTCAGCCCTTCCACCACCACTTTGCGGCGGCGGTCGAAGGCGCGCAGCATCTTGTCCACTTCGTCCTGCGGGCCGTCGATGGCCGCGATGCCGGCATACTGGCTCGGCGCGTTGACGCAGGACCAGCAATTGACCGCCAGCTTGCGCACCTTGTCGTAGAGATTGGCGCTCTTTTCGCCGTTCGGCCAGATCGACCAGCCCATGCGCCAGCCGGTCATCGCCCATGTCTTCGACCAGCCGTTCAGCACGATCAGCCGGTCGCGGATTTCGGGGAAGGTGAGCAGCGAGCAATGCGTCTCGCCGTCATAGGTCATCACGTCGTAGATCTCGTCGGAGAGGACGGCGACGTCGGGATGCTTTTCCAGCCCCTTCACCAGCTTCTCGATCTCTGCGCGCGGCGTGACGCCGCCGGTCGGATTGGCCGGAGAATTGAGGATCAGCAGCCGCGTCTTCGGCGTGATCAGCGAAAGCGTTTCCTCGGCCGAGAAGGCGAAGCCGTTCTCCTCGCGGATCGGCACGGGGACAGGGGTCGCACCGGTGAATTCGATCATGGAGCGGTAGATCGGGAAACCCGGGTCGGGATAGAGGATCTCTGCGCCCGGCTCGCCGAACATCAGGATCGCGGCGAACATGGTCGGCTTGCCGCCGGGCAGGACCATGACGTTCTCGGGCGACACCTCGACGCCGGTCGTGGCGAGCGTGCGGCGCACCACCGCCTCGCGCGTCGCCAGCAGCCCGGTGGCGGGCGTGTAGCCGTGATGGCCGTCGCGCAGGGCCTTGATCGCCGCCTCCACGATATGCGGCGGGGTTTTGAAATCCGGCTGGCCGATGCCGAGATTGACGATATCGTGGCCTTCATGGGCAAGCTGGGTGGCGCGGGCGAGCACCGCGAAGGCGTTTTCCTCGCCGAGCCGGTCGAAAGCCGCAATGGTGTGGAGCATTTTTCTCGTCCGTGTGGTTCTTTTGCCTGCAAGGCGACTTGTGAGCCAATGGCGGCAAAAGTCAAATGGATGGAGGGCTTCTTGTCTCGGGATCTCAGCAACTGGCAGGCGCGGCCAAGGCCGGAACGAAAGGCGATGGAGGGCCGCTACGTGCGGCTCGAGCCGCTGGACGTCGCGCGTCACGGCGACGGGCTGTTCGCGGCCTCGAGCGTGGCCGATGCCGACGGCCGCTTCCGCTGGCTGCCGGAGTTGCCGCCGCAGACGCGCGAAGCCTTCCAGCCCTGGCTTGAAAAGGCGGCGGCCAGCCCCGACCCGCTGTTCTTCGCCGTCATCGACAAGGCCAGCGGCAAGGTCGCCGGGCGGCAGACGCTGATGCGCATCGATGCCGCCAACGGCGTGATCGAGATCGGCAATATCTATTGGGGGCAGCTCGTGTCGCGCAAGCCGGCGGCCACGGAAGCGCAGTTCCTGTTCGCGCAATATATCTTCGACGAACTCGGCTACCGGCGCTACGAATGGAAGTGCAACAACAACAATGTGCCTTCCAAGCGGGCGGCGGAGCGCTTCGGCTTCAAATTCGAGGGCATTTTCCGCCAGCATCTGGTGGTCAAGGGTGAAAACCGCGACACGGCGTGGTATTCGATCATCGACGCCGAATGGCCGGCCCTGAAACAGGCCTACGAAGCCTGGCTGGACCCGGCCAACTTCGACGCCCAAGGCCAGCAGAAGAAAAAGCTGGAGGAATTCCGCGCCGAAACCGGCGCTTGAGAGGTTTTCAGCGAATGGAGCATGCCCATTCCCACGACCAGGACGGGCACGGACACAGTCACGGCCCGGAGGGACATGCGCACGGGGCCGCCGACAAGAAGCGGGTGCTTCTGGCCGCCAGCCTGACCGGCGGCTTCATGATCGCCGAAGTCGTCGGCGGGCTGCTGACGGGCTCGTTGGCGCTGCTGGCCGATGCCGGCCACATGCTGACCGATTCCGTGGCGCTGGGGCTGGCCTGGTATGCCTTCCATCTGGGTGAGCGGCCGGCCACCGAGCGCCTCACCTATGGCTTCGGCAGGGTCAAGACGCTCGTCGCCTACACCAACGGCCTCGCCATCTTCATGGTGGCTTTGCTGATCTGCTACGAGGCCTGGCGCCGGTTCCAGGCGCCGCCGGCCATTCTGGGCGGGCCGATGCTGGTCGTCGCCTGGCTGGGGCTGCTGGTCAATATCGCCGGTTTCCTGATCCTGCATGGCGGCAGCCGCGAAAGCCTCAACATGCGCGGCGCGCTGCTGCACGTGCTGGGCGACCTGCTGGGCTCGGTCGCCGCCATCGCCGCGGCGCTGGTCATCCTGGCGACCGGCTGGATGCCGATCGACCCGATCCTGTCGGTGCTGGTGGCGGTGCTGATCCTCAGCACGGCCTTGCGGCTGATGCGCGACGCCGCCCACGTGCTCCTGGAAGGCGCGCCGGTCAGCCTGGACCGGGACGCGATCGCAAGGGACGTGGAGGTTTCTGTCCAAGGCGTGGTCGAGGTGCATCACGTGCATGTGTGGTCGCTCGACGGCGAGCAGAACATCGCCACCCTGCATGTGCGCCTCCAGGAAGGCGTCGACCAATATGTCGCTGTCAGCGCCGTCAAGACCCTGCTTGCGGTCCGCCACCACATCGGGCACACCACCGTGGAGGCGGAGTATGCTCATTGCGCCGATGGTGAGCAGAAGGCGCTTGGGTTTGACCATATGCACGGCGCGCCGCCCGACCGCCGGCATTATCATTGAAGACGGGCATTGAAGACGGGCATTGAAGACAGGCATTGAAGACGGGCGGCAACGAAAGCGGCCGGGGCCGCCGGCTTCGGAACCTTACTGCAAACCGGAGTTCTGCGATGGATCGCGATACCAGGAATGCGGCCATCGCCGCACTTATCATCTTGGTGCTGTTCGGGCTGTTTGCCTATTGGCTGCCCACGATCATGCTCGCGGCAGGAAGCGTGTCGTCCGCGCTGGCCGTGGTCGTGATGGTGCTGTTTCTGTTTTCCTTCTTCGCGGTGCTGTGGCTGCGCAGCCGCGCCCAGCGCAGAAAGGGTGAACGCTGATGCGTGTCCTCGTCACCGGCGCGGCCGGAATGGTCGGCCGCAAGCTGGCCGCGCGCCTTGCAAAGGACGGGGCGCTGCGCGGCTGGCGCATCACCGCGCTCGACCTGCATGACATCGTGCCGGCGCAGGCGCCGGACATGGCGGGCGCGGTCGTCTCGATCCACACCGGCGACCTGGCCGTGCCCGGCGCCGGCGAAAGGCTGCTGGCAGGGCGGCCCGACGTGATCTTCCATCTTGCGGGCGTCGTCTCGGGCGAGGCGGAAGCGAATTTCGACCTCGGCTACCGCGTCAATCTCGACGGCACGCGCGCCTTGTTCGATGCGATCAGGCTGGCCGGCCACAATCCGCGCGTCGTCTTCACCTCGTCCATCGCCGTGTTCGGCGCGCCGTTTCCCGAGGTGATCCCGGACGATTTCCACGCCACGCCGCTGACTTCCTACGGCACGCAGAAGCTGGTAGGCGAGGCGCTGCTGGCCGACTACACGCGGCGCGGCTTCTTCGACGGCATCGGCATCCGCCTGCCCACGATCTGCGTGCGCCCCGGCAAGCCGAACAAGGCCGCCTCCAGCTTTTTCTCCGGCATCATCCGCGAGCCGCTGGCCGGCATGGAAGCGGCGCTGCCCGTGCCGCGCTCGGTCGTGCATACCCATGCCAGCCCGCGCTCGGCGGTGAATTTCCTCATCCATGCCGCCGGAATCGACGGTCAAGCCGTCGGCCCTCGCCGCAACCTCACCATGCCGGGAGTCGCCGTCAGCGTCGGCGAGCAGATCGAGGCGCTGGAGCGCATCGCCGGCACGAAGGCGGTGAAGCTGATCCGCGAGATGCCCGACGAGACGGTCTGGTCGATCGTCAAGGGTTGGCCGACCCGTTTCGAGGCGCGGCGGGCGCGGGACCTGGGATTCGCGGCGGAGCAGAGCTTCGACGAGATCATCCGCGCCCATATCGAGGACGAACTGGACGGAAAAATATAGGCTGGACCGAGACGGCCTCTGCCGAAACCGGAGGCTCGTTCCAGGCTTTGATTTCGAGGCATTATCCTGTCCGAAAAGTCTGCAACTTTTAGGGACCATGCCTCAGCCGCTGAGGCTGGCCGACAACAGCAGCAGCCCGAACAGGAAGACGAGGGCCGCACCGCCGATCTCGACGATCGCGTGCACGCGGTTGCCGAGGCGGCCGTCGCCGGCGATCGTCACCGCCCAGTCCTTGGCGGTCACCGCCAGCGTGGCGAGCAGCGAAACGGTGATGGCCGTGCCCACCGACATGGCCAGCACCGACAGGATGCCGCCCGCCCACAATCCGTTCAGAAAGGCGAAGGACAGCACGATCAGCGCGCCGGAGCAGGGGCGTATGCCGACCGCGACGACCGCCGACCAGGCGGTGCGCCAGTCGAAGCGGTCGCCCGAGATCAGCGCCGGGTCCGGCGCGTGGGCGTGGCCGCAGGTCGCGCAGACCTCGTCGGTGGCGCGGAAGCGGAGCGGCCGGCCAGCATCGCTGCCGCAGGCATGGTCCTTCGCGCGGAGCGGACGGGCGCGTTCGTAGCGATGTTCCAGCCCCTCGGCATTTTGCCCGACGGCAGCAGGAACGGCGGTGCCACCAGTGCGCGCGGCGGAAAGGCTGTAGGCGGGTGCAGCGCCGAACAGGCGCAGCAGCGGCGGGCCGGCCTTCTTCCACAGCAGCCAGGCGCCGAAAAGCGTGACCAGCACGTAGCTGGAAATCTCCAGGAACCAGGCGGCGTCGGTCATGGAGACCGTTGTGCCACGCAGCGCGAAGAAGGCGAGCAGCATCACGCCGATCGCCGTGACCGCCTGCAGGAAGGCCGAGACGAAGGAGAGCAGGATGCCGCGCCTGAGCGCCACTTCGTTGGCCACCATGTAGGACGAGATGACCGCCTTGCCGTGGCCGGGGCCGGCGGCGTGGAAGATGCCGTACAGAAAAGACAGTCCTATCAGCAGCCAGAGCTTGGAGCCGTCCTCGCGCATCGCCTTCATGGCGCCGGCCAGCGCGCGATAGAATTCCTGCTGCTTGAGGTTTATCCACATGAGCTGGTGGGCGAACAGGCCGGTGCCGGAAGGCATGGCGTCGTTGGTGCCGATGCCGAGCGAGCTTTGGGCATGGGCGTGTCCGGCCGCGAGGGATGTCAGGGCGACGGCGGCGAGGCTCGCCACGGCGAATGCGGGCAGGGCGCGCGGGGCCATAAGGCGCGGGGGCAGACGGCGCATCGAAACTATCCTTCCGGCGGGCAGTTCAATTCCAGCTTGGTGGCAAAGATCTTCGACATGTCGGTTCCGGTCGGGTCGTTGAAGAAAGCGTCGGTCAGGGTCTTCTGGTTTTCCGCGATCGCCGTATCGGGGTCGGGGCGGACGACCTTTTGCGTGCAGCCCGCCGGCAGGCCCTCGACCGTCATGTTCGCGTCCTCGGTGAAGTCGATCGCGGTGTAGAAGGTCGGGTCGTAGACGCCGAAGTCGATCTTGCCGGCAAGCTTGATCGGCGTGGCCGGCTCGGATTCGAAAAGCACGATGAGCTGGTTGTTTTCGAAATTGGTCATGACCTGCGAGGGCGCCTTCATGTGCACGTCCTTGCCGTTCACGGTGACGAGCTGGAAATAGTCGTACTCCTTCAGAGAGGCGAAGATGGTATCGGCCACCTCCTTCAGCTCGGCATCGTCCAGCTTGAGGTCGGAGTTCTTGTCGAACTCCATCAGCACGGTCGAGGAGAACAGCTCGTCGAAGCGCCAGAGATGCCGGAGCGATTTCACGCTTTTGTGATCGGGCGAAAGCACCACGTCCAGGCGCGCTTCGGCGAAGACATGCGGATGCACCTCGGCCGGCACCGTCAGAGCCAGCATGGCCGCGCAGGCCGCTGCCGGCACCAGGATCGCTCGCGTCGTGTTCAGGCTTGATTCCCCTCTCGTCGGCAGGTCGCGCCGAGGGTTACCAGAAAGCGGGCGAAATTGGGACCCGGCGGGAAAAGTTCAGCCGGCCTCGCGCGCCTTGAACCATTGCACCAGGAAATCGACCAGCACCCTCACCTTGGCCGGAAGGTAGCGGCGGTGCGGGTAGACCGCGAAGATGCCGCCACCTTGCAGGATGCGGTCGTCCAGCACCGGCAGGAGGCGGCCGCTGGCGATTTCGGAAGCGGCGATGAAATCCGGCAGCACGGAAAAGCCGAGACCGGCGACGGCCGCCGCGCGCGCGGCAATCGGGCTGTTGACCTCGATCGGCCCGGACACGGAAACGCTGATCGTGTCGTTGTCGTCGCCTCGGAACGGCCAGTTGGACAGCCAGCGGCCATTGGTGTCGATGATGCAGGGCAGCCTGGCCAGGTCCTGCGGCTGGGTCGGCATGCCCTTGGCGGCGATCAGGTCGGGCGCGGCGCAGATCCTTACCGAGAAGGGGGCGAGCCGGCGCGCGATCAGCGAGGAATTCTCCAGCCTCGTGATGCGCACGGCAAGATCGAACCCCTCCTCGACCATGTCGACGAAGCGGTCGTCGAGATGGATTTCCAGGACGATATCCGGATATTGCCTGGCGAAATCGATCAGCGAATGGCCGATCTCGGCGTCGGCGAAGGTGCGGGGCGCGGAAAGCTTGATGCGGCCGCGCACGTCGCCGGAGGATTCGCGCACGGCGTCGGCCAGGCTGTCCACCTCGCGCACGATCTCGGAAGCGCGGCGATAATAGGTGTGGCCGGCTTCCGTCAGCGAGAACTGGCGCGTGGTGCGGTTGAGCAGCAGGGCGCCGAGCTCGTCCTCCAGTTCGCGCACATATTTCGAAAGCAAGGCCTTGGAACGGCCGATCTTGCGCGCCGCCGCGGAAAAGCCCTCGGCCTCGACCACGTCGATGAATGCGCGCATGCGGGTGAGGGTGTCCATGGGTTCAGCCCCTTCCTGCGGCCTCGAGAAGCTTGCGCCCGAGGCCGATGAGTTCGAGGTCGGAGCCGGCCAGGCCGAGCAGGGACAGGCCGAACGGCGCGCCATCGACCTTGCCGAGCGGGACGGTGATCTGTGGGAAGCCCGACAGCGCTGACAGGGACAGGAGCTTCAGCGCCCGCTCCCGGTAGGCAAGCAGGTCGCCGGCCGGCGCCGCGACGAGCGGAGCGGCTCCGGGCACGGTCGGCAGCACCAGGACGCCGTCCCGGCCGAGCAGCGTCTCCAGCTCCTTGCGGAATCCGGCGCGCAGCCCTTGGGCCTGTGCGAGCATTGCATCGTCTATCGTCAGGCCGAAGCGGAACCGTTCTTCGACGGCCGGATCGACGTCGCCGGGATGCGTTTCGATCCATGCGCCGCGGGCCGCCCATGCCTCGCGCGCCTGGATCCTGCGGAAGCACCAGTAGAGGTCGTCAAGGGTATGGTTCAGCGGCCCGGCGGCTTGCACCTCGCCGAAAGCCTTCGTCACGGTCGCCAGCATGCGGCTGTATTCCGCGGCTTCGGCCGTGCCGAAGACGAGCTCGTCGAGAGCTTCGAGGCGCAGAAGGCGCGGGGCCCCTCGACCCGGCGCCGGCGACGTGCCCATCAGGACCTTGGCGACCGCCTCGTAGACATCGATATCGCGCGCAAACCAGCCGAACGTGTCGAGCGAGGGAGCCAGCGGCATCGTTCCTTCAAGCGAAATGCGGCCATGCGTGGTGCGCAGCCCGATAAGCCCGCAGAAACTGGCGGGCGCGCGGATCGAGCCGCCGGTGTCGGAGCCGGTCGCGATTTCGGCCAGGCCGCCGGCAACAGCCGATGCCGAACCGGAGGACGAGCCGCCGGTGACCCGGTCCGGTGCGGCCGGGTTCACGGGGAAGGGAAAATGCGCATTCTGCCCCATGAGCGAGAAGGCGAATTCGTCCGTCTGGGTCTTGCCGACGAATCGCGCTCCTGCATCGAGAATCATCTGCACGGCAGGTGTGGTTTCGGCCGCGATGCCGGCTTCCTTCGCCCATTGCGGATTGCCGCCGCCGGTCGGATAGCCGGCCACGTCGAAGATGTCCTTCACCGCCAGCCGCAGGCCGGCCAGCGGCCCCGATTGCGCTGACGGAACAGGGACTTGCGGCAGATCGAGCAGGGCGTGGAGCGGAGGGCGGGCAGGCTGCATCGTTCGATACCTGAATACGACGCGCCAACCATTGTTCGCTGCGGCAAAATTTTCAAGCAGGGTGCGAATTTTTATTTGATTGTGACGACGCATGTCCCTATATCGCGCTTGCCCAAAGTCGCACGTGCCTGTGGGCGTCCCCCGGCCCCTCGAATGGCGAGGACAGTCGGGACGGTACCCGGGAAGTAACGAGCCCGGTCGGTCAAGCGGCCAACCGCATGTCCGAGGACGTCTTGAAGCAACGACGGTGCGGGCCTTTCTGGTGTCTGCCGATCGTCCATAGATCGGGGTTACTGAAGAGGCACACCTTCATTGCCGGCAGTGCGGACGGGATTTCCCCCAAGGAATTCTGGCCAAGCCAAGGCAGACAAAGCGGGCCGACGCCTCGCAAGGCGCAGGTCCATCGCCGCGAAACGGCTTTCCATGGTCCCGGGGTCTCCACCGGCCGGTCCCATGGATTCCCGCTTCGCCTTTGTCCACCGCGTGGTCGCGAGGCAGGGTGCCCGCGTTCCCGCAGCCTTTGCGCGCGCCCCAGGGCGCGATGGGAGAAACCGATGGCCACCCAGCGAATCCTCGATTTCCTCGCCACCCGACGTCCCGAAGGTCCCTGCCTCGTGGTCGATCTCGACGTCGTGCGCGACAATTTCCATGCCTTCGAGAAGGCGCTGCCGCAGTCGCGCATCTTCTATGCGGTGAAGGCGAACCCGGCGCCCGAAATCCTTGCGCTGCTCGCTTCGATGGGCTCGTGCTTCGACACGGCGTCGGTGGCCGAGGTCGAGATGGCGCTGGCCGCGGGCGCGACCCCGGACCGCATCTCCTTCGGCAACACCATCAAGAAGGAGCGCGACATCGCGCGCGCCTATGAACTCGGCATCCGCATGTTCGCGGTGGATTGCGTGGAAGAGGTCGAGAAGGTCGCCCGTGCGGCTCCCGGCGCGCAGGTGTTCTGCCGCGTGCTGACCGACGGCGCCGGCGCCGAGTGGCCGCTGTCGCGCAAGTTCGGCTGCGTGCCGGCGATGGCGGTGGACGTGCTGCGCAAGGCGAAGGCGCTGGGCCTCGACGCCTATGGCGTGTCCTTCCACGTCGGCTCGCAGCAGACCGACCTCGATGCCTGGGACCGCGCGCTCGGCGACGCCAAGGCCGTGTTCTCGGCGCTGGCCGAGGAGGGCATCGTGCTGCGCATGGTCAATATGGGCGGCGGTTTCCCGACCCGCTACCTGCGCGACGTGCCGATGGCGGAAGCCTATGGCCAGGCGATCTTCGACGCGCTGTCGAAGCATTTCGGCAACCGCATCCCGGAGACGATCATCGAGCCGGGCCGCGGCATGGTCGGCAATGCCGGCGTCATCAAGTCGGAAGTCGTGCTGATCTCCAAGAAGGCCGACAACGACAATGTGCGCTGGGTCTATCTCGACATCGGCAAGTTCGGCGGCCTCGCCGAGACGATGGACGAGGCGATCCGCTACCCGATCGTGACGCCGCGCGACGGTGATGCGGTCGAACCGTGCGTGCTCGCCGGGCCGACCTGCGATTCGGCCGACGTGCTCTACGAGAAGACGCCTTATCCGCTGCCGCTGTCGCTGACCATCGGCGACGAGGTGCTGATCGAGGGCACGGGCGCCTACACCACGACCTACTCGGCCGTCGCCTTCAACGGCTTCGAGCCGCTCCGATCCTACGTGATCTGACCGGCCGCCTGGCTGCCGGTCAGATCACCGTGGCGGGCGCGCCGCTGCGCCCGTTCCGGTTCGCTTGTGGAACAGACCTCCGCTCGTGAAGGATCGCGGATATGGAACTTGCAAAAAACCTTCCGGCCGTTGCGCCGGTCGTCCAGATTGTCGCTGAAACCGAAGCCGATATCGCGGCGCGCGAAATGCTGCTCGACCGTGCCATGGGTCCCGGCCGGCGGCGGAAGTCGTCCGAGAAGCTGCGGCGCGGCCGCCGGCCTTCCGAAGGGCTGGCTTTCGCCGCCCGGAACGGTTCGGGCGCGCTCGTCGGCACCGTGAGGCTTTGGGACGTCGCGCTGGGCGAGGGCGGCGCGCCGGCGCTGCTGCTCGGGCCGCTGGCGGTCGATCCGGCGCTGAAGCATGCCGGCATCGGCTCGGCGCTGATGCAGCACGCCCTCGCCGAGGCTCGGCGGCTCGGCCACCGCGCCGTCCTTCTGGTCGGCGACGCGCCCTATTACGGGCGTTTCGGCTTCTCGGCGGAAAAGACCGGCCGGCTCTCGATGCCGGGCCCGTACGAACCGCAGCGCTTCCTGGCGCTGGAGCTCGTCGAGGGAGCCCTCGACGACGCGGCCGGCACGCTGAAGGCGACCGGCCGGCGGATGAAGCCGGCGAAGCTGCCCCACGCGGCCTGAAACCGCCGGGTCGGCACTCTATCCGCGCTCAGCCGATCAACTGGCTGAGCGCCATGGCGACGGACATGTCGCCCTCGACCTTCAGCTTGCCCTGCATGAAGGCCATGGTCGGGTTCAATTCACCGGCAATGAGCGATTCGAGGTCGTCCATCGAAAGCCTGATGGTGCAGTCCGCCGGCCCGTCCGTGGTCGAGACCGTGGCGCCGTCGATCAGGATGACGCCATCGGCGCCGGTGTCGAGCTTCACCGAACGGTCGAAGCCGGCATTCGCCACCTGTGGCTTGAGCTTGTCGGCGATTTCCTGAATGCCCATCGCTGTCTCCTCTCGGGTCTGATTGCCGCACCGCCCTGACGGGAGTGCCCGGGCCGCCCATGCGGGAATGCAAATGAGCCCGACGGGTTGCCGTCAACGGCCATGCCGGGCGAGCACGGCGAGGCATCGACGAGATGCCCCTTCCGGCTCCAATAGCCATGTATTTACGTTTACGTCAACGTTGTACCGGGTGAAAGCCCGCTTCGGCTATTCGGTCGTCGCTGGCGCGGCCGGTGTGCCGGCACCGGCGTCCTTGGCGGCGGAGGCCCCGCTTTTGCGGCGCCTGATCGCGTTGTCACGGATTTCGTCCTGCGAAAGATAGCTCACCTGGTCGATGAGGACGTCGTGCACCAGCTGGGTGCCGATGCGCCGGTTGATGGCGTCGCGCAGGCCGTTGCGGAAACCGTCGAGGTCGAGTGTCGCCGTCTGGGTGAAGTCGATCTGCGGATTGTCGTAGAGGTAGGAATAGACCTCGTCCGTGATCAGGGCGGGGGCCGGCACGGAAAGCTTCGCCGCTTCCGCTGGCTCGACTGTGTAGACCAGCTTGCTGAGGAAGTAGCCCTGCACGGCCGAATCGCGGATAACCGGCACCGAGATCATGTTGGTGCTGACATAGTCGAGCCCGCCCAGCATCGGCTTGGACGTCTCTTCCTTGCGTTCTCCGGCCGTCTGGAAGGAATAGAACACCGACCCTACCGTAACGGCGCAGATCCACAGGGCGGCGACGATGAACTTGATCATCCGCGCGCCGATCAGGAACGCGCCCAGCCGAACTCCCCGGCGGAATAGGTGCCGTCGGCTTCGGCGTTCTGGATCGCGTTTTTCAGGAGCGTGGCCACCTCGTTGACGGCGTTCAGATGCGCCAGGATCGCGGCTTCGTTCCTCGCCAGCTTCTGCCGCAGCCGCAGCAGGCCGTCGCGATGCTGGACCAGATATTCGTTGCTGATGCTCTTCATGGCCCGGTTCAGCTCGTAGAGGTAACGGCTCTTGCGCGCGTTGGAGGCCTTGAGGTCATAGGACGTGTCGATGCGGATCGCGTCCGTTTCCTCGTCTACCGCTTCTTCGATCCGGCCGAGAAGCGCCGCCAGATTGCCGGGCCGGACCGCGGAGATGTCGGCGGCGCCAGCATGGGCGGGCAGAATGGATTGGAACTGGGAATGATCGGTCATGGCTTAAACCTTGCTGGCCGTATCGGTTGGCGCCTGCTCGCCATCCAGCGAGCGGACGATCCTGCGTTGCGTTTCCTGCACGAGCGAAGCCGACAGCCGGTGCTGTTCGCCCATGCTCGTCTGTTCCGGTCCGCCCGAGACGGGGCCGATGGGGACCTTGCGCTTGCCGTCGACATAATGGTCGGCCAGCATCGACCGCGCGATGCCGATGCCGCCGCGCTCGGCCATCACGTCGGCCAGACGCTCGGCAAGCTGCGATTTCCACATGTCCCCGGCCAGTCCCTGGCCATAGACCTGCTCGGTGTCCTTCGGCAGCATGTTCTGGATGAAGGTCTGCAGCACCATGGCCTCGAAGCGCTTGAACTTGTCCGCGCCCTGGTCAGCCTCCACCTTGCCAACCTGCACCTTGCCCGCTTCCAGTTTGCCCGTATGCCGGCCGATCGGCGCGGCATCGACGGAAAAGGTCGCGGAGGCTTCGCCGGAGCGCTTGGCCAGCGCCGTGCGCGCGGCTTCCAGGTCCGTGGGGCCTGCGGCGCGCGCTACGTCCAGCACAATGTCGCTTGGAGGAGAAATCGCCAATGCCTGTGCCTTCTTCGCTGACGGCTTCCTTGATCGTGTCGGCTCACTATCGCCGAACAAGCTTGTGGCAAGCTTACCCTGCATTGCGCTTCTGCTCGATGAGGTCGAGCCGCTCGCGGTCGCCGCGCCGGCGTTCCTCCTGGCGGTCGGCTTCGCGCCAGGCGCGCTCGACCATGTTGGTGCGTGCGGTGGCCTTCGCCACGAGGGACGCTTCCTCCCGGGCGCGGGCCAGTTCGGCATCGCGGCGCGCCAGGGCGTTGGCGATGCTGCGGTGGTAGAGTTCCGGGAACAGGACCGAGAGCGAGTCCGGCTCGTCGAACCGCCGGGAAAACTCCGCCGCTTCCGCTTCGGCGGCGACGGCCCTGGCCAGGAAGCCGGCGTGACGCGCCTCGTGCAGGGCCTTGAGTTGCGCCTGCACCTCGACCAGTTTCTTCAGCCTTTGCCTGCGGTCGCCCATGGAATTCACCGCGCCAGGGTGAGGTCGACGAAGCCGTCGACGAACAGCGACAGCAGCGTGCCGACAGCGAAGTAGAAGATGATCAGGCCGCCCGCCACCACGAAGGGCAGCGAGATGAAGTAGATCGGGATCTGCGGGACGAGCTTGTTGACGAAGCCGATGGTCAGGTTGACGAGTATGGCATAGGCGATGAAGGGGCTGCCGAGCCTCAGCACCAGGAAAAACGAATCCGAGATCGTGTCGGTGACGTCCACCAGCGCGACCCGCGGATCGAAGAAGGCGTCGAGCGGGGCGACCTTGTAGGAGGCCACCAGCGCCTTGATGATCTCGTGGTGGAAATCGAAGACGAACAGCAGCAGCAGCGAGGAAAAGGAGATGATGGCGGCAAGTGCGGCCTGCGGTTCCGGTTCCTCGATCGCCGGGCCGCCCATGTTGTTGAAGCCCATCAGCATGGCAATGGCCGTGCCGATGAAGCGCAGGGCTTCCATGTAGAGCCTCGTCATGGCGCCGATCAGGCCGCCGACGAGCAGTTCGGAAACCATCATCGGCACATAGGCCGAGGGGCGCGGATCGACGAAAGGATAGATGCGGTCCCACAGGAAGGCGAGCAGGCCGCCGGTGGCGGCCACGGCCACGAACAGCCGCACCTGCACGGGCACGCGCACGCTGGACAGGCCCGGCATCAGCATGAAGCACGCGCCGATGCGGCAGAAGGCCAGGACCGCCGCCAGGACGGTTGTCTGGGTGATGGTGGAGAGGGCGGTCACCGTATCCGCCCGCCCCGGGGGGTGAGCAGCAATGTCACGAAATCGTCCCCAGCACGCGGATCTCCACGCCCTTGGCGATCTCGACATGGCTGAGCACCGGCAGCGTGGTGAACAGCCGCTCGATGATCATGCGCACATAGGGCCGCGCGTCGGGGGCTGTGACGAGCACGAAGCGCTCGCCGGCTTCCAGATGCTTGCGTATGGCCTTGGAAGCTTCCTGGCCGAATTCCTCGAGTTGGCGAGGATCGATATCGAATTCGCGGATCTCGCCCTTGGCGTCGCGCTTGAGCGCCTGATGGAAGGCGAGGTCCCAGCGGTTGCCGAGGCGCAGCACCTTCAGCACGCCGCCTTCGGTCAGGTCGCCGCAGATCTGCTGGGCCATGCGCACGCGCACGTGCTCCACGATCTGCTCGGTGCGGCGCACATGCGGCGCGATCTCCGCGATGGCCTCGATGATGAGATGGAGATTGCGGATCGATACGCGCTCCGCCAGCAGCAGCTTCAGCACCGCCTGCAGGCCCGGATAAGAGATGTGCGAGGAACAGACCTCGTCCGCCAGCTTGCGGTATTCGGGGTCCTGCCGCTCCAGCAGCGCCTTCATGTCCTTGTAGGAGAGAAGCTGCGGCAGGTTGTTGCGGATCACCTCCGAAAGATGCGTCAGCAGCACCGACATGTTGTCGGCGAAGGTGTATTGCTCGCGCTTCAGGTCTTCCGCGAAAGTCTCCATCACCGAATAGGCACGCATGCCGAAGGCGGGCTCTCGCACCTCTTCGCCCGGAATCTCGGGCACGTCGCGATTGCCCAGCAGCACCATCAGTTCGCCCACGCGCAGTTCATGCGAGGCGACCACCGTGCCGTGGATCTTGATCTGGTAGCTTTTCGGCGGAATGGCGAAGTCGTCGGTCAACCGCACTTCGGGAACCACGAAGCCATATTGCGAGGCGAACTTCTTGCGCATCTTGGCCATGCGGAAGGTCAGTTCCTGATGCGAGCTCAGCAGGCGGGCCGAAAGCTGCTTGCCGATCAGAAGCTCGATTTCGGCCGTGACCAGCGAGGCCTTGACCGAATTCTTCTCTTCCTCGACCTTGGCGGCCGCCTCCCTGGATTTTTCCTTCTCCTGTTCGGCCACCAGCCGGTTGTGGCGCATGGGGATGACATAGCCGAGCCCGGCCATGGCGCCGGCAAGCGTGATGAAGGGGAACATCGGCAGGCCGGGCATCAGCGACAGCAGCGTCAGCAGCGCGGCGGCGACGTAGAGCGCGCGCGGATAGGCGCCGAGCTGGCCGAACACGGCCTGGTCGGCGGAACCGCGGGTGCCGCCTTTCGACACCAGCAGGCCGGCGGCCAGCGAGACGATCAGGGCCGGGATCTGCGTGACCAGGCCGTCGCCGACCGAGAGCTTGATGAAGACGTCGGCGGCCTCGCCCATGCCCATGCCGTGGCGCAGGTAGCCGATGGCGATGCCGCCGACGATGTTGATGGCCGTGATGATGAGGCCGGCGATGGCGTCGCCGCGCACGAACTTGGAGGCGCCGTCCATGGAGCCGAAGAAGGAGGACTCTTCTTCCAGCTCGCGGCGGCGAAGCTGCGCGGTCTTGTCGTCGATCATGCCGGCCGAGAGGTCGGCGTCGATCGACATCTGCTTGCCGGGGATGGCGTCCAGCGTGAAGCGCGCGCCGACCTCGGCGATGCGCGTGGCGCCCTTGGTGATGACGATGAAGTTCACCACGATCAGGATCAGGAAGACGATCAGGCCGATGACGAAATCGCTCGACATGACCAGTTTGGAGAAGCCGCTGATGACGTAGCCGGCGGCGTGCGTGCCTTCGTTGCCGTGCGACAGGATCATGCGCGTGGTGGCGATGTTCAGCGACAGCCGCAGCATGGTGGCGATGAGCAGCACGGTGGGGAAGGACGAGAAGTCCAGCGGCCGCTGGATCCACAGCGCCACCATCAGGATCAGCACGGACAGCGCGATCGAGAAGGCCAGGCCGATGTCGATCAGGAAGGCGGGAATGGGCAGGAACAGCACCGCCAGGATGACGACGATGCCCAGCGCGAAGAAGATGTCGCGCCCGTTGCGCGACAGCGTTCCCGCCGAGATGCTTTCGCTGATCGCCATCCTGTCCCCGCATAGCTTTCGGGAGCGCTTCGGCAGCGCCCGAGCCGCGACCCTAGCGGCCCAAGCTTGCGCGAAGGTGGGAAAGATCGGCTGTTGCCGCGCCTGTGAGGGCTGTGCCGTTGCCTTGCCACAATGCTCAGGCTATCAGGCGAAGAAAATCGTGCTGCCCTCGACACTTGCGAGCCGCCCCTTGCTGTCGCCAGACAAACTACCGGTCCATGCCCGCCGCGCGCGCGCGCTGCTGGTGCGCTCCTTGCCCCTGCTCGAGGCGCGCGGCATCGTGGTGGTGGTGCTGTCGGCCCTGGTCGGCGTCATGGCAGGCGTGCTGGTGATGGCCATGAGCGAGGCGGTGCAGGCGCTGCACTGGCTGCTTTACGGGTTGCAGCCGGGGGCGAGGCTGTCGGCGATGTTCTCGCTGAACAGTTCGATCCAGGCGGCGATGCCGGCCATCGGCGGCATCGTGCTCGGCCTCAGCTTCATCTGGCTGCGCAAGCACAAATTCCGGACCCCGGTCGATCCCATCGAAGCCAATGCGCTCTATGGCGGGCGCATGTCGCTCACCGATACGGCCATCATCGCGTTGCAGACCATGGTTTCCAGCGGCTTCGGCGCTTCGGTCGGCCTGGAAGCCGGCTACACGCAGGTGGGTTCGGGCCTTGCCTCGCGGCTGGCGCGCGCGCTCAGGCTGCGCCGCAACGACGTGCGCCTGCTCGTCGGCAGCGGGGCCGCCGGTGCCATCGCGGCGGCGTTCGACGCGCCGCTGACGGGCGCCTTCTACGGCTTCGAGCTGATCATCGGCATCTATTCCATCGCCAACCTGGCGCCGGTCATGACGGCGGCGATCTGTGCGTCGCTGACGGCGGAACTGTTCGGCAGCGTGCCGTTTCCGCTCGAACTCGACGGGCTGCCGCACCTGACGCCCAGCCAGTACGTGCCTTTCGTCATGCTCGGCCTTCTCGGCGGTGCCGCTTCCATCGCCATCATGCATCTGGTGACGACGGTCGAGCGCTTCTTCGCCAAGCTGGCCATCGACTCCTCGGTCCGGCCCTTCATCGGCGGCATCGCCGTCGGCCTGCTCGGCCTCATCACGCCGCAGGTGCTGTCCAGCGGGCACGGCGCGCTGCATCGCGAATTCGCCATGAACTACGGGCTCGGCGTGGTGGCCAGCGTGTTCGTGCTCAAGCTGGCGGCCTCGGCGATCTCGCTGGGCTCGGGCTTCCGCGGCGGCCTGTTCTTCGCGTCGCTGTTCCTGGGTGCCCTGCTCGGCAAGATGTTCGCCGGGGTGATGGCCTTCGTGTCGCCGGCCACCGGCATCGATCCTTCCGTGGCTGCGGTGGTAGGCATGACCTCGCTTGCCGTGGGCGTGGTCGGCGGCCCGCTGACGATGACCTTCCTGGCGCTGGAATCGACGCGCGACCTGACGCTGACCGGCGTGGTGCTGACCGCCTCCATCATGGCCGCCATACTGGTGCGGGAAACCTTCGGCTATTCATTCTCGACCTGGCGCTTCCACCTGCGCGGCGAAACCATCCGCAGCGCGCAGGACGTCGGCTGGATGCGCAGCCTGACGGTCGGTTCGATGATGCGCAAGGACGTGCGCACGGTGGATGCCGGCATGACGCTGGCGGAATTCCGCGAGACCATACCGCTGGGCTCGGCGCAGCGCGTGGTCGCGCTGGATCCGGAAGGGCATTACGCCGGCATGCTGATCGTGACCGACGTCTACAGCGAGCAGGCCGAGCCTGACAGCACGGTCCTGACCCTGGCGCAGTTCAAGGATGCCGTGCTGGTGCCGGCCATGAACGTGCAGTCGGCCGCCGAGACGTTCCGGCGGGCCGGGGCGGAAGAACTGGCCGTGGTCGAGGATTTCAGCGACCGCGTCGTCGTCGGCCTGCTCACCGAAGGCCATCTCATGCGCCGCTATGCCGAGGAACTGGACAAGGCCCGGCGCGATCTTTCCGGCGAAGGCTGAACTCGGCGATCAGCCCGAACCGCCGCCCGTCGGCAGGGACCGGCGCCCGGCCGGTCAGTGATCCGACACGTCCCGGTGCGTCATCGCCCGGCCGGCCACGCTGGTCGGCCGTTCGATCCAGCGGCGCACCCGCGGCCGGTCCGGGCCGCTGTGCAGGGCGCGGATGCGTTCGGTGACGGCAGCGTCGGCATGGGTGGCGCGCTTGTTATGGCGGATATAGTCCAGCCAGGTCGGCGTGTGATAGCTTTCCAGCCAGACCTCGGGCCTCTCCAGGTCCCGCGCCAGCACCCAGTTGCGGGCGCCGTCCCGGCGGCGGATGCGTCCGCGCTCGGCCATGACGTCGAGGAATTCCGGCACGTCGTCTTCGCGGATCACATATTCGATCATGATGGCGATGGGGCCGCTGCGCGACCTCAGGTCCAGCGCCAGCATGGGCTCGGTCCAGCGGTCGAGCGGATCGAGGTTGGGGGCGGTGTGCCGGGGCAGGGGCAGGACGACGCCGAGTGCGCCGCCGGCCAGCATGGCGACGGCCGCCGCGAGAAGCGCGACCTGCGAGCCGTGGACATCCGCCACGATGCCCCAGATCCAGCTTCCCGACGCCATGCCGCCGAAGGTCGCGGTCTGGTAGATCGAAAGCACGCGGCCGACCACCCAGCGCGGCGTGGACATCTGCACGGTGACGTTGAAATGGGAAAGGGCGACCACCCAGCAGGCGCCGCCGAGCGCAAGGCCCAGCGCGGTCTGCCAGGCCTGGGTGCTGACCGCCGCGACCAGGGCGCAGAGCGCGAAACCGGCGAAGGCGCAGCGCACCATGTTCTCGCTGGACAGCATCTGCCTGAGCCGCACGCTGGTCAGCGCGCCGGCCACCGCGCCGACGCCGAACGCGCCGAGCATCAGGCCGTAGGTCTGCGCGCCGCCCTTGATGACATCGCGCGCGACGAGCGGCAGCAGAGCCAGCACCGCGCTTGCGGTGAAGCCGAACACGGCGCCGCGAACGAGCACTTTCGTGATGTTGGGCGACAGGGCGACATAGCGCAGCCCCGCGCCCATCGCCGCGCCGAGGGATTCGCGCGGCAGCCCAGTGGACGGCTCCTGCCGCTTCCAGCGGGCCAGCACCACGATCAGGCCGATATAGCTCAGCGCGTTGGCGGCGAAGGCCGCGGCCACGCCTGCCGTCGCCACGATGATGCCGCCGATGGCCGGGCCGACGGAGCGGGTGATGTTGAAGCCCATCGAGTTCAACGCGACGGCAGCGGGAACCTTGCGGCGCGGCACCATGTCGCCGACCGATGCCTGCCATGACGGGCTGTTGAGCGCGGTGCCGCTGTCGATGAGGAAGGTGAAGGCGAGCAGCGTCCACGGCGTCATCAGGTCCAGCCAGGTGAAGACCGTGAGCAGCACCGACACCACCAGCATGAAGACCTGGGCCACCAGCATGATCTTGCGGCGGTCGAAGGAGTCGGCGATCGCGCCTGCGACCAGCGCGAACAGCATGATGGGCAGGGTGGTCGAGGCCTGCACCAGCGCGACCTGGTAGGGAGAGGTGGCGATGGTGGTCATCAGCCAGGCCGCGCCGACGCCCTGGATCAGCCCGCCGAAATTGGACGCCAGGTTCGCAGACCAGACCGCCCGGAAGATGCCGTGCTGGAACGGCGCCAGCGCCGAGACGCGTTCAGGGCTTGGCTCGTCCTCGATCACGGGCCCGCTATCATGCGCCATTCCTGTCCTCGCAAATCACTGCCGAAGCATTGATGCGACAAACTAACCGAGCCGGCAAAAAAGGCGAACGTCTGTTCGGGGAATAGTCGTGGTCCAGCAGGCGGATCGTCCTGCACCGTTGCGCGGATGCGACGTCAGAAGCCTGTTTCGATGCGCTCGAAGATGACGTTGGTGAAGGAGGAAATCTGGCCGCCGATGAAGGGGCCGGTCAGGGCCAGCACGAGCATGATGGCGACGATCTTGGGCACGAAGGTGAGCGTGATCTCCTGCACCTGCGTGAGCGCCTGCACGAGCGCGATGCCGATGCCGACCACCATGGCGACGAGCACGACCGGCGCGGAGGCGGTGAGCACCGTCCACACCGCATATTGCACTATGTCTAGTGCATCGGCCTCGTTCATGGCGTCAGCTTTGGGTCGCCGTTTCCGCCGGACCGACGACAACGCCGGGGCCGACCTCAAGTTCCTTGCCGTCGTTCAGGACGGCCGTCAGCCCCGACGTCGTGAGCCGGACCTCCTTCACGATGCCCGTGGTCTTGCCGTCGGCGGAGGTGATGGCGTGGCCGATGAGGGAATCGGCCTGCGCGAGCGCGGACGACTGCAGCATCTGGTCCAGCTTCTTGTTGGTCTGCACCGACTGCTCGACCTGCGAGAAGGTAGCGAGCTGCGCCACATACTGCGTCGAATCCATCGGCTGGGTCGGGTCCTGGTTCTTCATCTGGGCGATGAGGAGTTTCAGGAAGGATTGGTAATCGACCGCCGTCTTGGACGTCTGCGGCGTCTGGCCCGCAGCCGGCGGCAGCGTGGTCGTCATGTCCACGTTCATGTCAATGCGCTCCCATGGCGACAGAAGCCCGCGGGCCGTCGCCGTTCGCGTTTCCGGCGTCCAGAGCGATGCGTTCAAGCGGGTAGAGCGAGCGTATCGCTTTCAGCGCCTCGTAGACATGGCCTTCGACCACCATCCGGTCCACCTGCTTGAGCGTGGCGAGTATCTCCTCGTCCTCGAAGCTGGCCAGCAGCATCGGCAGCGACTGCCGGAACATGCCGCGCGCCTCGTCCGCGCCCTGCGGGTTCATCAGCATCACCTGCACGATGAAGTAGAGCTGCCGCAGCGGCGTGGAAGCATCTTCGGGCTGCAGCACATGGCCTTCCAGCAGGAACTGCACGTCGTTGAGCAGTTCGATGCTGACCTTGCGGTCGACGCGGATAACGGCTCCGTTGATATAGATCTTCTCGTTGGGCTTCAGGGACAGCCGCAAGGTGTTCTTCATCGAATGCCGTCCCGGATGATCTGCGAAATCTCGATCAGCCCTTCGAAGTTCCCGGTGCGTCCCTGCCTGATGTCCTCGGCCTCGCGCAGCACCCATAGGCCGATGGAGATCAGATTGGCGCGTAGCTCCTTCGGCAGCACGTTTTCGTCGGAGCCGAGGTCGTCGAGCAGGTTGGTCCACAGACGGTTCGTGAAGTGGAGCGCCTCGACGGCTTCCATGGAGCGATGACCCGCCGCCGATGCGCTGGTCAGCATCTCGATCGAGCGGCTAAGAAGCTGCCGCTCGCGGTCCTTCGCATCCGCCACGGAGTCGGTCTGGATGTCGGCATAGGAAAATTGGTACATCGCTTGTCCCGTCGGCGGGTTCAGGTCAGGAATTTGAGAAGGCTAAGCTGCTGGATGCGCGCGGTCAGCGCGTAGGACGTCTGGATATGCGTCATGAGGTCGTTGACACGGTTGGCGGCCTCATAGGGATCCACGCCTTCCAGGTCGAGAATGTGCCGGTCGAAGAGATCGACCTGCTTCTTCATGCGGTCGGTGGCGTCCGACACGCGCTTCTGGATGATGCCGGTCTGGGCCTGGACCCCGGTGATCGCGGCACTGGCCTCGCCCGCCAGCGACATCGCCTTCTTGGCGACGGCCTTCTTGGCCTCGTCGCCGATGTTGCTGCCGAACAGGTCGCTGACCATGGCCGCTGCCATGGCGAGCTTCTGGATGCCGGCGGTGTTGGCGCTGACGGACGTGCGCGAGGTTTCGTTGAGGGCGATGCGGCTGGTGATCGTCTCGTCCGTGGCATTCGACCAGTTCGCCCAGCCGCTTCCCGTGAACTGGTCGGTCATCGCCGGGGAATTGAGGAAAGCCTCCATGTCGGCGCCGGTGATGTTGGCAGCCTGGGGGTCGTTCTGCGAGAAGCCGAAATAGCTCGAGAACGCCGCGTCGAAGGCGTTCTTGGCGGCGGAGCCGGCCGAAAAATCGCCCATCGGCTTGGTGTCGGTGTTGATGCCGGCGAACAGATATTCGCCGTTGACGCTGGTGTTCAGCATCGAGAGCATCGACTGGAGCGCGGCGGCGCCGCTGTCGCGCGCCGTCGAAGAAGACATGTCGCCGGAAACGGCGGTCGTCAGCGACGACATCAGATTGGTCGCGACATCGGCGAGCTGGCCCAGGGCGTTCTGGGTCGAGGACAGGCGCGAAGCCACCAGCCCGTTGGAATCCACGATGCCGTTCAGCCGGTCCATGTCGCGATGGAACGTGATCGACTGCGAGGTGCGCGCGCCGAGCGCAAGGCCCAGGTCCGCGACGCTGCCGGTGTCCATTTCCTTCTGGGCCTTGACGAGATCCACCTGCATGCGCGTCTGCGAGTAGCGCATGGCGTTGGAGATGGCGGCGGAAGACACGGACACGGCTTTCATGGCGCTAACGCACTGCCTCCAGAAGCGAATCCAGCATCTGGCTGACGCTGTTCAGGATACGGGCCGAAGCCTGATAGGTGTGTTCGAGGTCCAGCATCAGCGACAATTCGGTATCGACGTTGACGCCCGTTTCGTTCGACAGCGCTTCGGCCGTGCGGGTGGCCAGCGCCTCCTTGTTGTCGGCGGAGGTCTGCGCGCGCTGACGCACGCCCTCGAACCAGCCGATCGCGTTGGCGGAGTATGAGGTGACGCTTGAACTGACGTTGATGCCGGCCGAGGGCGCGAAATCCATGGGCGCGTCGAGCTTGTTGCCGTAGTCGATCAGCAGCCCGGAATAGGAGCTTCCGGCGCTGTTGACGACATAGGCGGCGCCGTTGATGCCGCCGTCGCGCAGCAATGCGGGGTTGGCGGCGACTGCGCCGTTGACCTTGATCTCGCCGGCCAGCCCGTTGACCACGGACGGGCTGGTGCCGTTCGGTATGGCTGGCGCGCCCGACCATGTGAACAGGCCGGCGAGGGGAGGTTGACCGCCGCCAGGCCCCGTCTCGGCGAACGCCGTGATCAGTCCGCGGGCGATCTCGTCCAGCTGCGCCTGCATCGTGCCGGCGACGCCGTCGCGCAACTGGATCATGCCGGCCAGCTTGCCGTTGGCTTCGGCGCCGGTTGCCGGGCCGGCCGAAAGCGGGACGTTGTCTATATAGATCGCGTTGCCGGGCGCGCCGGCCTGATAGGCCGGAGAGGGCGCGAAAGAGACCGTGCGGGGCACTGTCTCGAACAGCATCGTTCCGTCGGCCGTGGTGACGACCATGTCGTTGTCGCCGCGGGTGAAGGTCGAGACCGGGACGTATTCCGCGATTTTCTTGAGGATCGCGTCGCGCTGGTCCAGCGCATCCGAAACGTCCGTGCCTGCGCGCGTGCCGTTGACCACAGCACGGTTGGCGGCCTGGAACTGGGAGAGCAGGTTGTTGAGTTCATTGACGGCGGTCGCGATCTCGCCATCGGTGCGGGTGCGGAAGTCCTGAATGGCCTGGGTGCCGTCGTTCAGCGAACGCACGGCCTGCTGCGCGGCCTCGATGACGTTGGCGCCGAGGTTCTGGTCGGACGGCGTGGTGGCGTAGAGCTGCAAGGCCTGCTGCAACGCGCTGATCGCCGACGACGCCGAGGAGGCGTTGTCGGCGCCGTTGACGGCAAGCTCCAGCCTGTCCATGCCGCCCGAAAGCGTGCTCTGGCCGCTCCAGGCCGCAAGGGCGGCGAGGTTCTGGCGGACGAGCTGGTCGTTGGCGGAACGCTGGATTTCCACCACCCGTGCGCCGGGGCCCATGCTGGAGACCACGGCCACGCGGCGGGAATAGTCCGGGTTGTGCGCGTCGGCGATGTTGCGCGAGACGATGCTTGTCTGTCGCGCCGTGGCCAGCAGCGACGACTGGGCAATGTTCAGGGCGGTGGACAGCGACATGCGAACCTTCCGGAACTAACGGCCCGCGAGCGGCTTCATTGCAGCCGGCTGCGCGGGCTCTTGATCATCTCTTCAGATTGACGAGGACATCCATCAGGTCGGAACCGGTCTGGAAGACCTTCGAGTTCGCGGTGTAGCTGCGCTGCGCCGCGATCATGTTGGTCAGCTCCTCGGCGATGTCGACATTCGAGTTCTCCAGCGCGCCGGAGACGATGCTGCCGAGGCCGTCCTCGTTCGCGGCATGGAAAGTCACGGCGCCGGAGTCCGGGCTCTGGACATAGACGTTGCCGGCGAGGCCGGTGAGCCGGTCCGGGCTCACCACGTCGGCCAGGGCGATCTTGTAAAGCGCGGCGGTGGAACCGTCCGTATATTGCGCGAAGATCGTTCCGTCCTTGCCGATCTGGATCTTGTTGATGGTGCTGTTGGTATTGCCGTTGGCCGCGACATCGGTGACGGAGAAGCCGCTGCCGAACTGCGTGAAGTTGGACAGGTCGAGATTGAAGGAGCCGCCGCCGGGGACCGTGAACGACAGGTTGCCGCCGCTGGTCAGGTTGCCCGAGCCATCGAAAGTCAGAGTGCCGGTGCCGAGCGCGCCGCCGGTATACGGGAACGGACCGCCGGGCGTGGCCGCCGACTGGTCGAAGACCGAGACTTCCCAGTCGCCGCTGTTGGTCTTGCTGAAATAGATGTCCAGCATCTTGGGAGTGCCGTCGTCTGTGTAGACGAGCATGGACGACTTGGACGTGTACTCGACCGGGACCGTGCCGCTCGAGGGAAGATTGCCGGTCACCGGGTCGGCGTTGCTCGGCAGGTTGCCTGCCATTCGACCCAGCGTGCTGGCCTGCGGGTCCCTGGCAGTCGAGGGAATGGTGATTGGCACCAGCGCATCGGAGCCGTCCACGCCGTAGCCCATCAGCTGGTAGCCGGCCGCGTTGACCAGCCGACCCTGGGCATCGAGCACGAAGGAGCCGGCGCGGGTCAGATAGTTCGTCTGGTCGGCGCTTGCGCCATTGCCGCCCGGCACCCGCACGACGAAGAAGCCGTCGCCGTTGATGGCGAGATCGGACACCGAAGTCGTGTATTGCAGCGCGCCCTGGGCGCTGACCGCCGAGCGGACGGTGGTGTTCACACCGCCGGAATTGTAGGCGCCTCCGGGCGTGGGAAGGAGCATCGTGGAGAACTCGACCGACGAGCGCTTGTAGCCGGTCGTGTCCGCGTTCGCTATGTTGTCGGCGACGGTGGACAGCCGATTGGCTTGTGCGTTCATGCCGGAGACCCCGGTGCGCATCATGCCGTACAAGCTCATCGAAATATCCTTTTATTGCCGATGGATGCGACGAACCTATCGGCCGTGTCTTGCGCGAGGCTGGCGCGGGTGAGCGGGCGGCCCATCAGGCGACGAGCCGGTAGCCGAGGAAGCGCTTGGAATCGATCGGGTCCTGGCCGAGGCGCTCGCGCAGCTTCTTGCGCAGCTTGGAGATGTGGCTCTCCACCACGTTCTCCTCGACCTCTTCGTCGAAGATGCCGTAGATGGCGTTGAAGACCTGGGTCTTGGTGACGCGGCGGCCGCGGTTCGCCGCGAGGAACTCCAGGATGCGGCGCTCGCGGCGTGGCAGCGGCAGGGGCTCGCCGTTGATCTCGGGGTCACGGCCGTCCATGAAGATGCGCATGGCGCCGATCTGGGTGTACGCTGCTTCCTCATGGGCGCGCCGGCGGATGGCGGTGATGCGCGCCAGGATTTCGCGGATATGGACCGGCTTGCGCACGACGTCGTCGACGCCGGATTCGAACAGCCGGAGCGTATTTTCCAGCGAGTGCTGATCGCTCAGCGCTATGACGGGAGCTCCGGACCGGTCGCGGAGCCGGCGCGGCGAAACGGCGCCTTCGCGACAGTCGCCGATCAGGAACGCGCGGACCGATTTCAGATCCTCGTCCGGCGCGCTCGTCACCCATTCGTCGAAGGCGTTCGGCGCGAAGCCCGCGCACGCCACGCCTTCCCTGTCGAAAAGAGAGTTATAACCCTCCGTCACGAGCTCGCGCTCGTCCACGATCACGATCATCGGCCGCCCTCCGAATCAGATGAATTAACCCCTGGCCGATGGGGTAGCCGCCGGGCCGAATTGTTAACATCTTTTAATTTTTGTGACTGGTTTCTTGGGAGTCAGGAATCGCGATGGTTGCAGGGTCCCGCCCGCACGGCGGACTCCGTCTTCCGGAGCCGCTGGCACTGGTGGGATTGGCCCGTGGCTGCATGCGCCTATGGGTTGCAGAAGGATCGGGCGTTCGGCGTCCATTTGCCGAAGCCGACGGCCACCATGTTGGCGATGACGCGGCAGACATAGATTTTCTGGGCAGGGTCATTGTCGGGGCCGGCATGATAACGCGCGACGGCCATCGACCAGGTCTGGTGGCGGGCGTGCAGGCTGGCCAGGAAGCGTGCCGCGTAATCGACGTTCTGGTGCGGATCGAGCATGTCGGAAACACTTCGGAAATTGGCGGAATGATAGCGATGATTGATCTGCATACAGCCGAGATCGATCAGCGTCTTGCCATCACGGCGCGCGGTTTCGAAGGCCGAAAGGGCGGCCGCCCTGCTTCCGGGAAAGAGCGCTTTGCCTTCTATATTCAAGGCGTTAGGCTGAAGGCTGCCTTTCTTTCCGGTCTCGGTCAGCCCGACCGCATAAAGGATGCCCGCGGGGATGCCGTAGCGGTCGGCGGCGCGCAGGATTTCGGCTTCGCAGGGGTTGGCCGCGGCGTGGGCCGCGTTTCCCGCAAGACTAGATAAACAGGCCGCCGTCAGCGCGCTCACGCAGCTGCGGCGCAGTGCGGCCATGATCCTGCCCGTCGTCATTGCGGTTCCTTTCCGGCTGGTGGCCGCCCTGGCCGCCGCCCGTTCCGGGCTGCGAGAACGCCTGGTCGCGACCTGCCTGCATCGCCTGCGATCCGGTGCCGTCGGCGCGTGCGGCGGGAGCGGTCGCCAGCGAGGGTTGCAGGACAGCGACCTTGTCGATCTCGAAGCCGAGGGCCCTGAGCGATTTCACGATCGTCTCGGAATCGGAGGTCAGTTTCCGATAGGCCTCATGCGTCTCAGGCCTGATTTCAATCGTGAGTTGCTCTCCGGCCATGCGAAGATTTGCGGTGACCGTTCCCAGTTCGGCCGGATGCAGTTCGATCTTCAGTGTGTGGGCAGGAGCCGCATTGGCCGCCGTGCCATGGAGGGACGGGGCGGACGCCGCGGCCGTCTGGCGCCAGCCGCTGTCGGACGCAATCCGGTTCGCGATTTGCGAGGCGGCCTGGCCGAGCGGAACGGCTGCCGGCGCGGGGAAACTCTGTTCGGCGATCACCGTCGTGTTCTGGAGCGCGGCGGCGCGCGGACCCGCCAAGGGGCGCTGCGTCTCGTGCGCGGTTCCCTCCTTCTGCGGGACACTCAGCTCGATGTCCGGCATATCGGGCAGTTCAGGACCTGTTCCGGATGTGGCGTCCGGATCGGCCGCCGACACGGTTGGCATAGGTCCGGCGACATCGGTGGAACGGGCTGGCTGTCCCGGCATCGCGCCCGTCGTGACGGGGCGCGGACCGGCCATCTGGTGGAAATGGTGTCCGATCACGGTCTGGGCGGGATGGCCGGCTTGCGCCGGTGCATCGGCTTCGGGCGCGCCGGGCTGTTTCCCCGGTTTCGCATCTTCGTCATGTCCTTCCGAATTCGGGTGCAGGCCGCGCACCACCGTCCACAAGGGCAGGCGATCCGGCAGGGGCGCGGTTCCGTTTTCGTCGTCGTCGGAGGGGCTGGCCTCCTCCTGCACGTCCTGGTCTCGGGTCTTGCCGGATTGGGGTGGGTCCATGCGTGCCGCATGCGCCACCTGCTTAGGACTGGGCTGGCCCGACTTGCGCGGCGGACCATTCAGAAGCAGGTCGGTAAATGCGGTGTCTTTCTCGTCGTGCCTGCCGGCTGAATGGCGAGGCGAATTTTTCGCCTGACCGCCAACGGGAACGTTCTGGCCTATCGCCGCTGTCATTGGGGGGAGGCTCCAAGCATCTGGTCGATGGAATCGAGCTTGCGCCGCGCGTCCGCGATGGCGTTGTCGGTGGCGTCGCTGCCCACGGCAACATCGCCGGCCTTGCCGGCTGCCGGCGGCGTCGGTGGGGCTGGGGCGGGGACAGGCGTTGCCGGGGTGCCGGCTGCCCGGACAGCCGGGCGTTCGGATACCGCGCCTTCGACCGGCGGCAGACCCGCTGCGGCGGCGGCATTCGCCGCTTCCGCCAGCGCTGGGGCGGCCTGCGCGGAGGCGGGAGAGGTCTTGCCGGGGGCCGTTGCCGTGTCCGCCGGCAAGGGCGGCGGAGGTGCTATCACCTCCTTGGTGATCGTCTGCGCGGCTTCGAGCAGGGAGCGGTCGTTTGCGGAGAGGCGGTCGCGGTCGATGTTCTTCAGCCGGGCCTGGATCTCGTCGACATTGTCCGTGGTCAGGGCGGACAGGCTGGCATAGAGCTGCGCCCTCGGATCGCTATCCACCCCCGCAGGGCCTTGTCCCTTCGCCGCCTTGGCCGAGGCGAAGGCGGAAAGGCCCGCCAGCCCGTCTATGGCGGCGCGGCGCGCAATGCGCAGATAGATTACCTGCTCGCGCTCCGGGTCCATCATGGAGGTGATCTCGGCCAGTTTGGCCTCGCCGACAGACTGGTTCAGGGCCACGGCTCCAGACACGAAACTGTCGGCGAACTGGCTTGCATAGGGAGAGTGCAGGAAGCGCTCCACATATTGCGTGGAAGCCAGAGCAAAGCGGGCGGCCTCGCCCGTCGTGGCCGCGATGCGGATCGAGCGCCGCAACGCCGCTTCCTCCACCAGCGTTCCGGGGCTGAGCAGACGTGCCTGATCGAACAGGGCCAGCGCCTTCTGCGGCTCCTCTGCGGCCAGAAGCGAGCCCTTCACCAGCGCCACGAAGGCCCCGATTTCGCTCGGCAGTGCCATGGGCTGCACGTCCTTCAGCGCATTCATGGCGCCGGCGGGATCGCCGTTGAGATAGGCGATCACGCCATCGGCGACGGCGCGGTCGCCGCCTTCCAGCCCGAGCCGCGCCGTGGCGGCCGCGACCGTCGTCGGGTTGCCGCCGCTCATGCCATAGACCAGCAGGGCGTGCAGGTTGCGCGGTTGGCCCATCTCGTCCTGCCCGGCGCTGCGGAAGCGGGCGTCGGCCATCTCCAGAAGCTTGGCCTGCATGGGAAGCGCGGCGTGGTCGCCGGCCGCGATGCGGTCCTGCACCAGTTGCAGCGAGCGCACCATCTGGTAGGGCTGCAAGGTTTCGCCGGCCCGCGCCGGCGACAGCGTCGCGGCAAAGGTCGCGACCAGCGCGGCGATGCCGATTGTCCGCGCGCGGCGGCTCATCCGCCGGTCTCCAGCAGGATCTCGATGCGCCGGTTGACGGCGGAAAGCGGATCGGCCGCGTCCTTGGGCTGGCGATCCGCCAGGCCCGCCACTTCCGAGATGCGGTGCTCGTCCACGCCGCCGCGCACCAGCATGTAATAGGCTGCGTGCGCCCGCGCCGTGGACAGGCGCCAATTGTCGTAGGTGGCGCTGCGGAACGGACGCGCGTCGGTGTGGCCCTTGATGGTGATCTTGCCTTTCTGGCCATTGACGATGCGGCCGACCTTGTCCATGGCCAGAACCAGTTCGCGGCTGGGAACGGCCGAGCCGATCTCGAACATGCCGAAGTCGAGCTGGTCGGTGATGGAAATGGAGACACCCTTGTCCGTCGCCTCGACCGAAATGCCCTTCGCCATCTTGTCGTCCGCCTTGAAGGCCTTGGCGATCTCTGCCTTGACCTCGGCGGTCGCCTTCAGGGCGGCGGCGTCCGGCGTGTTGCCGGCTTCGCTCGCCTTGGCGGTTTCAGCCTGCCGCGCGGCCGCTGCCGGCTTTTCAGGCGCGGCGCCGGGAGCCGCCTTTGCGTCCTTCGCGAGCGGTTCCAGCGGCGCTTCCTTGAGAACGGGCGCCGTGTCGGGGGTCTGCCGGGCCACCTCTTTCACCGGCGGGGCGTCGGCCTCGGCCGTCTTGTCGCCGGGCGTGGCGGGCACTCCCTCGACCTTCGGCCGCTCCGCGCTGGCATCGGCGAGGGGGGCCGCCATCTGCTGCGACCAGAAGTCGGGCGCGAACGGATCGCGATAGGATTCGCCGCCGGAAGCGCCGGTGGCGGGACCCGATTTCTGTGCGCCGCCGTCGCCCCTGGCGCTGATGT
This sequence comes from Mesorhizobium sp. SP-1A, assembly GCF_032460275.1. Taxonomy (NCBI): domain Bacteria; kingdom Pseudomonadati; phylum Pseudomonadota; class Alphaproteobacteria; order Hyphomicrobiales; family Phyllobacteriaceae; genus Mesorhizobium; species Mesorhizobium sp. SP-1A. The sequence continues at coordinate 523,242 of NZ_JAVXZD010000004.1, forward strand.
TCTGCATGACGCCGGTGTCGGCCGCGATCTCGGCGAGCACGGCATAGGGGTCCGCGAACAGCTTTTGGTCCGCGCTGCCGGCATTCTCGGCGGATTTGGTTTTCTGGTCCTTCTGCTCGGCCTTGGCGGCCTCGCCGCCCTTGCCCTTGTGGCCGGCGTCGGTGGATTTTTCCTGCGGCCCGCCCGCACTCGCCTCGGACTGCGAGGGGTCGTTGCCGGCGTCGTTCAGGCCTTTGCGGCTGGAATTGCGATCCGTGAGCTTGATCGGATTGAAATAGCTGGCGACCGCATTCTTGGTCTGGTCGTTGGCGGCGTTGATGAGCCACATGACCAGGAAGAAGCACATCATCGCCGTCATGAAGTCGGCGAAGGCAATCTTCCAGACGCCGCCGTGATGGTCCTCTTCATGATCGTGCCCCCCGCGGCGCACGATGATGATTTCCTGCCGGTGGCTTTCCCCTTCCGCGACGCTCATGACAGGACCTCGGTCAGGGCAGCCGCCCATTCGGACAGGCGGGTTTCGATGAGGGCGTCATCGACCGACACGGTCAGGTCGATCCCCGGCGTCTCGGTGAAATCGAGATTGGCCGAGGCCGGGCCCAGCGCCTCCTTTAGCGGCTCGAAAAGCGAAAGCGGCCCGCTCACGCGGATCCGGGCGGCGTCGTGATCGCGCAGGGCCTCGCCGATGGTCTGCGCCAGCGCGGCGAGCGAGCGCGTCCGCAGGTCGTCGCCAAGCAGGCCGCCGAGGATGCGGGCGACGGCATCGCCGATAGCAGACCGCAGACGCGCTTCCATCTCGTCGATGCCGGCCGCGACCGAGGCGCCCATCTCGCGGCCGAGCCGCGCCATCAGCGCTTCCGACCGGTCTGCCTCGGCGCGGCTTTGCGCCTCCATCTCCTCGCGGTGCCTGGCCTCCAGACGTGCGGCAAGCGTCGCTTCGGCATCGGCGACCGCCGCCGCCACCAGGGCGTCGATGTCCACCGGCGGCGGTTCGGCGACCCCTGCCGGCTGCGGCCGCCTGACATGAACCGGCTCCGGCGCAGCCTTGATGCGCGGCTCGCCGAAATCCGGCAACAGGTCGAACAGTGCCGTGCGCATCAGGCGGCGACTTCCGGCGCGGTCCATTTACGCAGGATCTGCGCGGTGCGCTCCTCGTTGAGATCGACCATGCGCGCCAGCCGCTCCTGAGGGGCGGGCCTGAGCTTGCGGCGCAGGTCGTCCAAGGGCGCGGGGCCGGCGGACGCTGCCAGGGCGGGGGTGGCGGCGGCTTCCGCCACATCGGAGGATTCAGGCGTGGGCAGCGAGCGTTGCACCTCGTCGAAACTCGGACCCGCGATCGCCGGTGCGGGCTGCGCGGTAAGCGCCGCCGCCATGGGCCTCAGGCCGAAGAAGGCGACGAGGAATACCACGACGATGAAGGCGGCGGCGTTGATGAGGCTGCCGGTATATTGGCCGACGGCGTCCAGTATGCCGGGGCTGGGGGCGGCTTCGCCGTTCAGCCCGTCGATGAACTCGACCGAGGAAACCTCGATGACGTCGCCGCGCTTTTCATCGAAGCCGGTGGCCGAGGCCACCATCTTGCGGATATCGGCGACCCGCTGGGCGATCTGCTCGGGCTTGGCGTCCTGGCCGAGAATGGCCGCCAGCCTCTGCCGGTTGACGACGACGGCGACGGACATCCGGGTGACCGAGTAACCGTTGGAGACGGTGGCGATGCGCTTGGAGTTGATCTCGTAATTGGTGATCTCCTCCTTGCGGTCGTTCTGCGAGGAAGATTGCGGACCTTCGGTCGCGGTGGACTGGGCCTCGGGCAGGTTCTGCTCGACGCTGGCCGGCGTCGAGGCCTGCTTCTGGCTGTTGTTCTCGTTGGTCCGAACCGACTGCACCGAGCGTTCGACGCGCGATTCCGGATCGAAGATGGTCTCCTCGGTCTGGCGCGTATCGGTATTCACGTCGGCCTTGACGCTGGCGCGGAAATTGTCGGGACCGAGATAGGCGGAAAGGGCGCGGCGGATATTGTCGCCGATCTGGGCCTCCACCGTCTGCTCGACGCCGAGCGCGCGGGCAGCGCTGGTGTTGGAAGGATCGTCGCCGGCGGCGAGCAGATTGCCGCCCGAATCCAGCACCGTGACCTTCTCGGCCGAAAGGCCGGGCACCGCCGCCGCCACCAGATGGCGGATCGACATGGCGGTCTTCTCGCCGTCTATGCCGGCATAGCGGATGACCACCGAGGCCGAGGGCTGCTGCTCCTCGCGGCGGAAATTGGCGCGCTCGGACATGACGATGTGCACGCGCGCGGCCTTGATGCCGGCCAGCGACTGGATGGTGCGGGCGATCTCGCCTTCCAGTGCTCGCACGCGGGTGATCTGCTGCATGAAGGAGGTGAGGCCGAGCGAGCCGACATTGTCGAACAGCTCGTAACCCGCATTGGTGCTGGTGGGCAGGCCCTTCTCGGCCAGGAGCATGCGCGCCTTGGCCGTCGTGCCGGCCGGCACCAGCACGCTCGTGCCGTCGGAGCCGACGTCGAAATTCATGCCGGCCTCGCCGAGCACCATGCCGATCTGGTTCACGTCGGAACGCTCGAGCCCGACATAGAGCGTCTCGTAGGCCGGCCTGTTGAGATAGAACGAGCCGATGCCGATGACGGCGATGACGAGCGCTGCGATGCCGCCCAACAGGGCGAGCTTCTTCGGCCCGAAACCCTGGAGGTTGGAGATGATTGTCTTGATCTGTTCCGGCACGGCTCGGAAGCTCCCGCATGACTGCCCGCCATCAGACTAGAGCGCGAAGCTTGTGCGAAAATGAAATGGGCCGCGCTGGCGGCGCGGCCCATCGGCATAGGAGCGTCTGCGGCAGATCAGCCCTTGAACAGCGACAGGATGTTCTGCGAATTGGTGTTGGCGATGGACAGCGCCTGGATGCCGAGCTGCTGCTGCACCTGGAGCGCCTGCAGCTTGGTCGATTCCTTGTTCATGTCGGCATCGACGAGCTGGCCCACGCCGCGGTCGATGGAATCCATGAGCTTGGAGACGAAATCCTTCTGCATGTCGATGCGAGCCTTGGCCGCGCCGAGCTCGGCCGCCGCGTCGGCCATGCTGCCCAGGGCTTTCTCGGCATCGGTGAGCAGCGCGTCGAACTGATCGGATTCGGTCGCCCCGGTGACGCCGGTGAGGTTCGTAACGTCGATGTTGAGGATCGATTTCGTGGACGCTGTCCCGGCCTTGTCGAGGATGCCGGTGCCCGCCGCCGGCGGCGTCACCGCCGCGTCGATCAGGCGGATGTTGCCGAACGCGATATCGATGGAGCTGGTGGTCACATTGCCGCTGGAGTCGCGGTTGTAGCCCGAGATGATGCTCACCTCGGTGGGCTGGCCGGCGCCGCCCTTGGTGTAGACGAGGTTGGAGCCGGCATAGCTCGCACCGCCGATGCTGTCCTTGAGCTGGGCGACATAGGTGTCGATCTCGCTCTGGATCTTGGCCCGTTCTTCGGCGCTGGACGTCTTTGCCAGCAGCACCTTGTCCTTGATCTTCTCAACGGCGTCGAGGGCGTTGTTCATCGCCGTATAGGCCGTGTCGACCTTGCCGGCGCCGAGGCCGAGCGCATCCTGCACCACCGAATTGGCCTTGTTGTCGGAGCGCATGGTGGTGGCAATCGACCAGTAGGCGGCGTTGTCGGCGGCGTCGGCGACACGATAGCCGGTCGATATGCGCCCCTGGGTCTGTTGAAGCGCCTTGTTCGTCGCGCTCAGGCTCTGCAATGCGGTCATCGCAGATGCGTTGGTCAAAATGCTTGCCACTGGTGCCACCCCTCGCTGATCCAATGCCTCCGCTTCGCGGAGCACGCCGGCAGATACGGCCGGTTAACCATGAGTAGGATCTCATGGTTAATATCAGATTAAGTTGAAGTACCTGCAGCAAAGCAAACGGGCCGCGCTTCGGCTGAAGCGCGGCCCATTCCTATTGGTCAGTAAAAGATCTTTAGCCGCGGAACAGCGACAGGATCGACTGCGACGAGCCGTTGGCGATGGACAGAGCCTGGATGCCGAGCTGCTGCTGGACCTGGAGGGCCTGCAGGCGGGTCGATTCCTTGTTCATGTCCGCATCGACGAGCTGGCCGACGCCGCGATCGATCGAGTCGGAGAGCTTCGAGACGAAGTCCTTCTGCATGTCGATGCGCGACTTGGCAGCGCCGAGCTCGGCGGCGCCGGTGGCCATCGAACCGAGAGCCTTTTCGACGTCCGTCAGGATCTTGTCGAACGAGTCGCCTTCCTTGGTCGCGTCGTAGCCGGTGACGCCGGTGACGTCGGTGACGTCGATGTCGAGAATGGCCGTGCCGGAGGTTGCGCCCTTGTCGTCCAGGATGCCCTTTGCCGCCGCGTTGGAGTCGATCAGCCGAAGATTGCCGAAATCGACATCGATCGTGCCGGTGGTCACCTTGCCTGCCGAGTCACGATTGTACGAAGTCATCACCGTGAGCTTCGTGTTGTTGGCATCGGTCGAGTCGGTCTTCAGCAGGTTCGAGCCGGCATAGTTGGCGCCGGCGATATTGTCCTTGAGCTGCGCGACATAGGTGGCGATCTCGGACTGGATCTTCTTGCGATCCTCGGCGCTGGACGTCTTGGCGAGCAGCACCTTCTCCTTGATCTGGTCCACCACATCGATGGACTTGTTGATCGCGGTGTAGGCGGTGTCGACCTTCGCGGCGCCCAGACCGAGCGCATCCTGAATGACCGAGTTGGCCTTGTTGTCGGAGCGCATGGTGGTGGCGATCGACCAGTAGGCGGCGTTGTCGGAAGCGTCGGCGACGCGCAGGCCGGTCGAGATGCGGGCCTGGGTCGTCGTCATGTTCTTGTTGGTGGATGCGAGGCTCTGCAGAGCCGTCATCGCGGCGACGTTGGTATTGATCGAAGACATGGATACACGTACCCGTTTTTACACGTATTTTTGGGGAACATGCCGGACTGGCCGGTATGGCGGTGGGCATCATGCCAATGATCGCTGAAAAGGATCACCCGCCATCTGTCAGCGACTATGGCGGGCAGTTCCTGCCAATTCGATAAGCGGTATGGTTAACGGAAATTATTCCGCGCGGCCGGCGGTTCAGGTGAAGGAGCGCACCAAGGAGCCGACCAGCAGGTTCCAGCCGTCGATCAGCACGAAGAACATGATCTTGAACGGCAGCGAGATCACCGTCGGCGGCAGCATCATCATGCCCATGGCCATGGTCACGGTGGCCACGATCAGGTCGATGACGAGGAACGGCAGCACGATCAGGAAGCCGATCTCGAAGCCGCGGCGGATCTCGGAGATCATGAAGGCCGGCACCAGGATGCGCAGGTCCACCGTATCGCGCGAGACCTGCTGGCCGCGCTCGCGCGCGAGGTCGGCGAAGAGGTCGAAATCCTTGTCGCGGACATTGCGCAGCATGAAGGTGCGGAATGGATCGGAGATTTTCTCCAGCGCCTCGCTTTGGCTGATCCTATTGTCCATCAAGGGCTTGACGCCGGTGTTCCATGCCTGGTCGAAGGTCGGCGCCATGACGTAGAAGGTCATGAACAGCGACAGCGAGATCAGGATCAGGTTGGCCGGCGTCGATTGCAGGCCGATGCCCGAGCGCAGGATCGAGAAGGCGATGACGAAGCGCGTGAAGCTCGTCACCATGATGAGCAGGCCCGGCGCCACCGAGAGTACGGTGAGCAGGCCGAACATCTGGATGATGGTGGCGACGGTCGTGCCGCTCGCCTGGCCGATGCCGCCGAGATCGATCTGCTGCGCGGCGGCGGCCGTCGCGGCGGCCAGCAGCATTGCCAGCGAAACAAGAAGCTTTTTCATTCGAACAGCAAAGTCCTGATCAGCACGTCCCTGGCATGGCCGTCGCTGCGGATCGCGGCGCGCTCCTTGAGATCGGCCTTCAGGTGCTGGAAGCCGCTGGCCCCTTCCACCTGATGCATCCTGAGCGTGCGCAGGAAGGCCAGTATGTCCTGATGGATGGCCTGGGTGGTCTCGGCCGGCTGGGGCGCGTCATAGACGACGGATGCGTCCATGCGCACCCATGTCTCGGTGGGCGCGGCGAGGTTGGTCGTGATGGCGGGCAATTCCACCAGCGTCGTTCCGGCTCCGGCTTCGGCCGAGCTCGCGGCATCCGGCTGGGGCGCGTCGTGCTTCATCTTCGGCGGCGGAGGCGGGACGAGCGAGTTCTTCAGGTAACTGCCCGCGAGCCAGCCCACGCCCAGCGCGGCGACGGTCATGCCGGCCAGAAGGCCGATCTGCACGACGATCGAAGGTCCCTTCGCTTTTGTGTCCGCTGCGTCCGCCATGACCGTCTCTAGAAGGGAAGGACCTGATCGAGGACCTGCTGGCCGTAGGGCGGCTGCTGGACCTCGCTGACGCGTCCCCGGCCGCCGTAGGAAATGCGGGCCTCGGCGATGCGCTCATAGGAAATGGTGTTCTCCGCGCCGATGTCTGACGGACGCACGATGCCGGCGATGGTGAGCACGCGCAGCTCGTAGTTGACGCGCACTTCCTGCGATCCCTTGATCATCAGGTTGCCGTTCGGCAGCACGTCCGTGACGACCGCCGCGACGTTGAGCTCGATGCTCTCGGAACGCTCGATGGCGCCGTCGGCCTTGGTCTCAGTCTTGGAATCGACGCTGCCCTTGCCGGACCCACCGGTCTTGTAGCTGTCCCAGCCCAGATCGGCGGCCAGCCCCAGCGTGCGGTTGGCGGTGCGGCTGCGGTCGTTCTGGTTCTTGAAGCGGGCGCGGTCGTTGATCTTGATCTTGACCGTGAGGATATCGCCCGCCTGCAGCGCGCGCGGGTCCGTGAACAGGCGGCTCTGACGGTCGTCCCACAGCGAGAAGCGCTTGACCGGCGCCGACGGCGTTTCTGGATAGCGGTAGACGGAGGTGGCACCCTGCTCGATGCCGGCGCCGACGGGCGACATCGCCGGTTCGCGATTGACTTCCTTGAGGTCGGCGGCACAGCCGCCCAGGCCGGCAGCGGCGGCGAGCAGGATCAGGCTCTTGCGGATCATGACGGGTCTACCCTGCGTGCGGCGCTCGCCATGATGCCGGTGAGCGCGGCCGCCGCCTTCTTGTCCATTTCGTTGAGGATCGTGCTGGCCTTGCGGGCATTCAGCTTCATGAGGATCGCGGCGGCAAGCTCGACATTGACGCCAGCCAGCCGCTCGGCGGCGGCATCGGGCTTCATGCCGGCATATATCTTGACCACACTGTCCTCGGCGCGGGCGAGGAACACCTCGCGGCGTTTCAGCCATTCCTCATATTCAGCGCGCTTCGCCTCCAGCGCGGCGATGCGCTTGTCGACGGCCGTCTGCAATTGCTGCAGCTCGGCCGCCTGCAAGGCATAGCGGCGGTCGCGGGCCGCGTCGGCGATGTTGGAGCAGAAGCGCTCGATCTCGCTTTCCTGGGCGGGGGCGGGCGTGGTTCCGGTAACCTCGGGCGATACCGCCGGCGTCTCGCGGACAAGCTCCTGCGGCGCTTCCCGGACGAGCTCCTGCGGCGCCTCGGGCGCGCCGGGCAAAACCTGCCGCACGGGCTGGCCGCCGGCAGGCAGCGCCAGGGCGAGCGACGCCAGCAGCGACAGGACGGCTGCCGAGGGAAGCTTGCTGCGGGGGAAGATGAGAGACGCGATCATCGGCGCGGCCTATTGGAGAACCAGATCGGCCTGCAGCGCGCCGGCCGATTTGATGCCTTGCAGAATGGCGATGATGCCGTCGGGTTTGACGCCGAGACGGTTCAACCCGGAAACCAGCGTCTCCAGGTCGGGACCGTCGAGCACGGCGACACGGGCGTTCGGCTGCGAGATATCGATCGCGGTGTTGGGTTCCACCGCGGTCTCGCCCCTGGAGAAGGGCTCCGGCTGCACGATCCGCGGCGCCTCGGTGATGCGCACGGTGAGCGTGCCGTGGCTGATGGCGACGCGGGAGATCTTGACCTGGTTGCCGATGACGATGGTGCCGGTGCGTTCGTCCACCACCACGCGCGCCGGCATGTCGGCGCCGACGACGAGGTTCTCGATCTCGGCATAGAAGCGCGCCGCCGAGATGCTTTTCGGGCGTTTGATGGAGACCGTGCGGGCGTCGCGCTCGGCTGCGACGCGCGAGCCGAAGCGCTGGCGGGTGTAGTCGTTGATGGCGTCGGCGATGCGCACGGCGGTCGAAAAATCGGGGTTGCGCAGTTGCAGGGTCAGCACCGGCTGGTCGCCGAATTCCGCCTCCACGGCGCGCTCCACGATGGCGCCGTTCGGTATGCGACCCGCCGTGGGCACGCCTTGCGTGACCTGCTGGGCCTGGCCCTGGGCGGTGAAGCCCGAGACGATGACCGGGCCCTGGCCCACGGCATAGATCTCGCCGTCGGCCGCCTTCAGGGGGGTCATGATCAGCGTGCCGCCCTGGAGCGATGTGGCGTCGCCCATGGAGGAAACGCCGATGTCGATGCGCGCGCCCGACTGCACGAAGGGCGGCATGTTGGCCGTGACGATGACGGCGGCGACGTTCTTGGCCCGCGCGCGCCCGCCTTCGGTGGCGATGCCGAGGTTCTCCAGCATGGCGCGGATGGATTGCTCGGTGAAAGGCGAGTTGCGCAAACTGTCGCCGGTGCCCTGCAGGCCGATGACGAGGCCGTAGCCGACGAGCTGGTTGTCCCGCGCGCTCTGCAACTGCGCGAGGTCCTTGATGCGCGAGGCGACCTGGCCGGGGGGCAGCGAACTCGGCGCCGAGGCGACCTCGAACATGCGGCTTGCCGTGGCGCCGTCGTAGGAAGGCTCGTCCAGCACGCCGCCGTTCCTGGCGGCGATCTCGCGCTTGGCCTTGGCGGTCAGGCCGTCGGCAAGCACCGGCTGGGCGCACAAGGCGGCCGCGACGAGAAAGGAAAGCGCACGCGTCTTCATGTGGCGCCGACCCTGACGGTGCCGTCGGCCATCACCGTGCCGGAGAACACCTTGCCGCTGTCGAGATTGCGGACCTTGACCAGATCGCCGGCCGAGCCGGGCTGGAGGGTGACGGCGGTGGCCGAGATGGTGAGCTGGCCGGCGACGAACAAGACCTGCACGGAAGCTCCCTGTTCGACCAGCCAAGCGTCGCGCAGGGCGTCGTTGGGAATGTAGCGGCCGGGCAGCAGCGTGCGCTTGGCCACCTTGCCGTCCAGTTCCCGCGCCTCGGTGGCGACGGCTTCCGGCTTGTGGCGCCCGGCGGCCAGCGTGACCTCCTTGAGGATGGCGAGGCTGATGGTTTCGCCCGGATAGATGACGCGGGCGGGAATGAGCACGGTTTCCTCGGCGCCCGCCGGGGCGATCCCGGCAAGCAGCGCCGCCGCCAGCGCGAGCCGGCGCAAGGTGCGATGGAAAGCGTGCGCCGCCATTTTCGTCACCGGATGTTCTTGGAAACGACCGCAGCCATCTCGTCGGCGGCCTGGATGACCTTCGAGTTCATCTCGTAGGCGCGCTGCGCCGAGATCAGTTCGGTGATTTCCTTGACCGGATCGACGTTCGAATTCTCCAGATAGCCCTGCTCGATCGTGGCGTAGCCGGGATCGCCGGGGACGCCGACATTGGCGGGCCCGGATGCGGTGGTTTCCTGGAAGAGATTGTCGCCGAGCGGCGCGAGCCCCGCCTCGTTGGCGAAGGTGGCGAGCGTGAGCTGGCCGAGTTGCTGAAGGTCGGTCTGACCCTCGATGCGGGCGAAGACCTGGCCGGTCTTGTTGACGATGACCTCGACGGCGTCGGCCGGCACGGTGATGTTCGGAACCACGTTCGCTCCGTCCACGGTCACGAGCTGCCCGGTGGCGTTGGTGTTGAAGGCGCCGGAGCGCGAATAAAGCGTGCTGCCGTCGGCGCCCTCGATCTGGAACCAGCCCTTGCCGTTCAGGGCCATGTCGAACGAGTTTCCGGTCTGGGTCAGTTCGCCCTGGATATGGACGTTGCGGACCGCGCTGGTCTTGACGCCGAGGCCCAGGGTTACGCCTTCGGGCACGATCGAGGCATTGGCGCGGTTCGGCACGCCTTGCGTGCGGTCGACCTGGTAGAGCAGGTCGGAGAATTCGGCGCGGGCGCGCTTGTAGCCCGTGGTGTTGATGTTGGCGATGTTGTTGGCGATGACTTCCAGGTTGGTCTGCTGGGCGTTCATGCCGGTGGCGGCGATGGCTAGGGCTTTCACTGGCCGGACCTCAGATCTGCATGCGGCTGACGTCGAGCCAAGCGCTGACGATCTTGTCGCGGATGGCTATGGTCGTCTGCAGCGCCTGCTGGGCATCCATCACCGCGTCCACGACCTGACGGGTGTCGGCTCCGCCGGTCAGCGCCTGGACGGACATGCTCTCGGCGGTGTGGAGCGTGTCGACCGTCCTGGACGCGGCGCGGCCCAGCGCCTCCGCGAAGGTGGCCGGAGTGCCGGCTGCGGCTCCGCCGGTGGCCGCCGCTCCGCCCGGCATCAGGTCGCTGGCCGCGCTGTCGCCGACAGCGGGCCTGAGCTTGATTGCACCGATACCGCCGATCATGACTGGCTCCTCATCAGGTCTATGGTCATGGAAATCAGGTCGCGGGCCTGTTTGATGACCTGGAGGTTCGCCTGATAGGAGCGGTTGGCCTCGGTCATGTCGGCCATTTCGACCAGCACGTTGACATTGGGCATCTTGACGTAGCCGTTCTGGTCGGCGGCCTCGTTGCCGGGCTGGAACTCGACCGGGAAGGCCGAAGGGTCGCGGTCGATGGAGTTGACCTCCACCAGCGAGCCGCCCGAGGCGCGGTCGAGTTCCGAGGCGAAGCTGATGGTCTTGCGCCGATAGGGATCGGCGCCGGGAGCGGTGCCGGTCGATTGCGCGTTGGCCATGTTTTCCGAAACCACGCGCAGTCTTTCGGACTGGGCGTTCAGGCCGGATGCTGCAACCTTGAGGGCGGCTGTCAGGGCGTCCATGGCCGTCTCAGCCCTTCACGGCGCTGAGCATCATGGCGTGGAAAGCCTTGACGATCGCGGTGTTCAATTCGAACGAGCGGCGGATCTCGCCGGCCTTCATCAACTCGTTCTCCAGCACCACCGTGTTCTTCGACGGCATCATGGCGCCGGTGAATTCCTGCGGTTTGACGGTGTAGGCGGCTTCCGTCGCGCCGCCGAGATGACCGCTCTGCGTGGCGCTCATGTGCACGGCGGTGCGGTCCAGAACCTTCTCGAACGGCTCGACGTCGTTCGCGACGTAGCCCGGCGTGTTGGCATTGGCGATGTTGCCGGCCACCGCCGACTGGCGCACGGCCAGCCATTGCGATTGCTTCGAGGCAAGGTCGAAAAGATTGACGGGTTCCATGACGGCGCTCCGGGCAGGTGGCTGCACACTAGGCCGTCAGTCTTGCGCGGGCCTTGCGCCGGCCCGAGCGGGAATGCCTACCGGGCGATCTCCAGCACCCGGTCCTTGCTGGTGACCAGGACCCATTTCCCCTTGCGCTGCTCGATGGAGACGACGCGGCTGGAATCCGGCAGCCGCGAACCGGTCTGCACGACCCACAGCCCCGCCTGATCCTCGATCATCGCGCGGCCATTGGCGATGTGCACCAGCCGGAACGCCGCCGCATCCGCCGGAAAGGGCTGCTTGTCCGGGCCGGGCGCTTCGGCGGGGCTCATCGGGGCATCCTGCAGGGCGCCCGTCGCGAACGGATCGAGGCCGTCCGGCACCGTTGCGGCCACAGGCGACGGAGCGTCGCTGCCGGGTCCCGATCCAGGGGCGGAGCGGCCGGAATTCGTGCCCTTTCCGCCGAACCTGATGCCCTGGACGCCGAACTGTTCCTGATTGAAGAAGATGTACCAGGGAAACAGCGCGCAGGTGAGGCCGAGCGTCACCCCGAGGGCGGCCATGACGAGATCGCTGCGCCTGCTGTCCTTGTCCCGCTTCGCGACGACGCGCGGAAGTGCCGGACCATTCCCGCCGCCGGACGCCCTGGGCGCGAAAAGCTGCTTCAAGGCGTCGTCGCTTTCGATGGTCCCGGTCGCGGGAGACCTGCTTCGCCGCCAATGCCTGCCCAGGCTGCGCATCCGCTGCAGACGGGTCGGGACGGGCAGGGACTCGGCCTGCTCTGCCTTCTGCGCCTCCGCGAGCATCTCGCGCAGGATCTGCTCGGTGCGCTGCATTTCGGTTTCAGGCCTCGGCATTCTGCTTCACCTTGAGATGGCGGGCGAGATACGCGAACGGGTCGGCGGAAGTCCCGTCCTTCGGCGACTGTGTCAGCGCTTCGTAGATCAGGGGAACCTGCCGCACGGCCATGTCGAGTTCGGCGTCGACGCCGCCCTGGTAGGCGCCGAGCAGCCGGATGTCGCGCGTGTCCTCGAAGCGGGCGATCATCGATTTCAGCTTCGCCACGAGCGCCTGCTGCTCCGGCGTCCAGGCCTTGCCGGCCAGGCGCGAGATCGAGGACAGCGGATTGACGGGCGGATAGCGGCCCTGCTCGGCGATGGCGCGGTCGAGCACGACGTGGCCGTCGAGGATGCCGCGCACGGAATCGGCCACGGGGTCGTTGTGGTCGTCGCCGTCCACCAGAACCGAGATGATGGCGGTGATGGAGCCCGTGCCTTCCGCGCCGGGCCCGGCGCGCTCGAGCAGCTTGGGCAGGTCGGTGAAGACGGACGCCGGATAGCCGCGCGCCACCGGTGGCTCTCCGGTTCCGGTCGCCACCTCGCGCAGCGCATGGGCGAAGCGGGTGACGGAATCGAGCACCAGCAGCACGCGGTGGCCCTCGTCGCGGAAATGCTCGGCCACGCGCATGGCCGTGTCCGGGGCGCGGCGGCGCATCATGGCGCTTTCGTCGCTGGTGGCCACCACGGCCACGGTCTTGGCCATGCCGGCCGCGCCGATCGTGTCTTCCAGAAACTCGCGCACCTCGCGGCCGCGTTCGCCCACCAGCGCCACCACCACCGTATCGAAGGCGTCGGCGGCGGCCAGCATGGCGAGCAGCGTCGACTTGCCGACGCCGGAGCCGGCGAAGACGCCGAGACGCTGACCGAAGCAGAGCGGCGTGAAGATGTCGATGACGCGCACGCCGGTCATGAACGCCGTATCGACGCGCTGGCGCGACAGAGCGGCAGGCGTGGCGGTACGGGCCTGTTCGGCGGTGCGGATCAGCGGGGACCCGCCGTCGATGGGACGGGCGAGGGCGTCGATGGCCCGACCCCGCCAAGACAAATGCGGCGTCACCGCCAGCGGCCCGCGCCGGAAAACGCCGTCGCCGATGCCGGCGTCGGCGCTGTGCTCGAAGGGGGCGACGACGACATGCTCGCTGCAGATGCGCACGATTTCGCCCCGGCGCATGCCGGCACGGGTGCGGTGCTCGACGAGATCCCCCAGCCTGGCCGTGCCGGACAGGCCGCGCACCTGATAGTGCGTTGCCGAAACTTCCACGATGCGGCCGCCTTGCTTCAATGCGGAGCTGTCGCCATCGAAGCGCCGCCAGACGGATTCCAGCAGCGCCAACCGGTCGCGGGCGAGGGGCTGTCGCTCCGCGGCCCGCACCGAGGTGTCTTCGCCCGGGCCGGGCGCCGTCACCGCTTGTGGTTCGGCCGGCTGGAGCGCAGCCGCTTGAGGGACCGTCACTTGAGGGAGCGTCACTTGGAGCCGAGGGTTTTGATGGCGTCGTCGGTGGTGGATTCGGTCTGCCGCATGAGTGCGGCGACGTTCTCGAAGGCGCGCTGCACCTGGATCAGCCTGGTCATCTCAAGCACTGGGTTGACGTTCGACTCTTCGAGGAAGCCTTGCGCCACGCCGACGTCAATCCGGTCGGTGACGGGTTCGGGTTCGCGCGAGGGAACGATGCCCGAATTGCCGTAGCGCACGAAGTTCGGCCCGGGATCGAATTTGTACAGGCCGATGGCGCCGACCTGCTGCTCGCCCTGGCGCAGAGAGCCGTCGGCGCCCGCCTTGGGCGGCCCGCCCCTGGGGTCGAGCTGGATCGGCGCGCCGCCGGCATCGAGCACGGGATAGCCCTCGATCGACATCAGCTGGCCGTTCTGGTCCATGGAGAAACGGCCGTCGCGCGTCATGACCTTGCCGCCCGGCGTATCGAGCGCGAACCATGCGTCGCCCTGGACGGCGAAGTCGAACGGGTTCCCGGTTTCCGTCATCGAACCGTGGGCGTCGGAAAGATAGGTTTTGCCCGACGAAGCGAAGGAAACCGCCTTCTGGCCGGCACCGGAAACGACGTCCTCGAACTTCACGCCGGTGGCGCGGAATCCCACGGTCGAGGCGTTGGCGACGTTGTCGGCGATGGTGTTGAGCCGCTTTTCCAGCGCGATCTGCGAGGAAAGGGAGACGTAGAGACTGTCCTGCATGGCTATCCGTCACCGGGCTGAGCATTTTGCGGCGAGGCCAAGCCTCGAATGGAAAACTCGAACAAACACAAAGATGTAGAGCGTGTTCCGATCCGAAGGCCGGCGCCCGTCCTTCGGGGAGATGCCCTAGTATTTCAATTGCTGCATGGCCATCAGCAGGTCGGTGGAGACACCGATCGTCGTGGGCTGCGCGAAGAGCACGCTGACCGAGCTCATGGCGGTGGAGGTCGGGTGGTCGATCTCGTAAAGGCTGGTGAAACGGGTGATGAACTTGTCCAGCTTCGCGGGGTCGGCGAGATCGGCGATGTTCATCTTCTGCTCGAACAGCTTGACCTGCTTGTCGATGTCGGCGGAGGCGAAGGAATCGGGCAGGCCGAAGGCGGTGCGCACGACGCTGGCCAGCGCCTTGTCCGCCAGCACCTCGTACCAGTTGGTCAATGTCGGCGCCTTGCGCTGGAAGTAGAGCGCCAGCCGTACCCCGTCATTGCTCTGGCCCGCATCCTCTTCGAGCGTCTGGCGCATGTATTTGTCGACGACCGCCTGCCGCGTGGGATTGTAGGTCGTGGCCTGTTCGCCATAGGCCTCGAAATTGAAGGCGGCGGCGATGCCGGCATAGGCCTTGTTGGTCAGCTTGTTGGCGACGCTGTTCTTGTCGCGGATGCCGCCCTCCAGCACGGAGCGGATCAGCTTGGGATCTTCCTTCGCCGGATCCAGCCCGTAGCTCGACAGCACATAGTTGTAGAGCCGCTTGTCCGCGAACAGGTCGTCGATGGACTTCACGTCCTGGACATGAGCGAGATAATAGCCGGTCTCATTGGCGATATAGGCGTCATCGGGCTTGATGAGGCCGAGGCTCGACTTGGCCGTGTAGAAATTCACGGTGTCTTTCTGCACGCTGTCGCGCTGCGTCGCCTGGTCGCCATACTGGGCGAAGTCGAAGGCCGAGACGAAAGCAGCGTAGCGCTTGTCCACCAGCCTGTTGGCGGGGCTCAGGGGATCGCTGACGCCGCCTTCAAGCATCTGGCGGATCGTCTTCGTCGATTCCGTCGAGGCATCGAGCCCGTAGGCGGCCATGGCGTAAGTCAGCAGACGGTTGTCGGCGAGCAGGGCGGCGACGTTCTTAACCTTGCCGATATTGGCCTGGAAATATTTCGTCTCGGATTTGACGTAGTCCGCATCGGGCTTGACCAGCACGAGGCCGGTCCGGTCCATATAGTTCTGCGGCACCCCCTGGAGCACTTCGGGACGTGCCGTGGTTCCGGCTCCCTTCGCGGCGAAGTCGAACGCGGCGACAAATCCGGCATAGCGCTTGTCGTAAAGCTTGTTGGCCGGGCTCTGCGGGTCGCTGACGCCGCCTTCCAGCATCTGCCGCACGGTGTCCGGCGCTTCCTTGTCCGGATCGAGCCCGAAAGCCGACAACGCGTAGTCGAGCAGGCGGGGATCATTCATCAGGTCGTCGATCGATTTCACATTGCCGATATTGGCCAGGAAATAGGAGGTCTCGGTCTGGGCAAGGCCGAAGCCGGGTCCCGTGACGCCGAGCTTGACCTGGAGGGCGTAGTTCGAGGTCACGTCGTCCTGTGCCGGGTTGTAGGTCGTCGCGGATTGGCCGAGCTTGTTGAAATTGAAGGCCTTGACGAACTCGGCGTAGCGCTTGTCGGTCAGCTTGTTGGCGAAGCTGTCCGGATCAGCGACGCCTTCCTTCAGCGCCTTGACCATGAAGGCCTTGGCATAGTCCATGTCGCTCAGGCCGAACGCCTTCATGGCATATTTGAAGAGGCGGTCGTCCTTGACGAAATCGTCGATCGATTTCACCTTGGTGATGTTGTCGAGATAGTATTTCGTTTCCCGATCGACCGTCGGCTCCCGCTCGATGCGCTGGATCGATTTGGGAATATCTCTCGCGATGAGCTGGTAGCTCAAATAGGTGTTCAGCATAATCGGCGCGCCCCGGGCCCAAGCATTCGGTCCGAGGATAGGTCAAGTTCCTTGCGCGAAACTGAATCCTCCTGGTCCATTTCAAATCGCCGATGCCCCGTGGGCCGAACGATTCAAGCCTCACACAAGGCACGCCGGATATTGCGTCAGGCTGAGGTGACATGCGGAAGGACTTCCTGTGGGCATTCTGATCGGACTGGTGGTGACGCTCGGCTGCGTGCTCGGTGGCTTCATGGCCATGGGCGGGCACCTGCACGTGCTGATGCAGCCATGGGAGGCGGTGGTGATCTGCGGTGCGGCGCTCGGCACCTTCCTGGTCGCCAATCCCATGAAGACGGTGAAGGACACCGGCAAGGGCATAATCGAGGCCTTCAAGCAGGCTGTTCCGAAGGAACAGGATTACCTCGAAACCCTCGGCGTGCTGCATTCGCTGATGCGCGAACTGCGCTCGAAGTCGCGCAGCGAGGTGGAAGCCCACATCGACAATCCGGAAGAATCGCCGATCTTCCAGGCGTTTCCGACGGTGCTGAAGAACGAGGACCTCACCAACTTCATCTGCGACTATTGCCGCATCATCATCATCGGCAATGCGCGCTCGCATGAGATCGAGGCGCTGATGGACGAGGAGATCCAGACGATCCGCGCCGACAAGATGAAGGCCTATCATGCGATGGTGGCGGTGGGCGACGGCCTGCCTGCGCTGGGCATCGTGGCGGCGGTGCTGGGCGTGGTGAAGGCCATGGGCGCGCTCGACCAGTCGCCGGAAATCCTCGGCGGGCTGATCGGCGCCGCGCTGGTCGGCACCTTCCTCGGCATCTTCCTGTCCTATGCGGTGGTCGGGCCGATCGCGACCAAGATCAAGACGGTGCGCGACAAGAAGAACCGGCTCTATGTGATCGTGAAGCAGACGCTGCTGGCCTACATGAACGGCTCCCTGCCGCAGGTGGCCATCGAGTTCGGCCGCAAGACCATCTCCGCGCATGACAGGCCCTCCATCGACGCGGTCGAGCAGAGCACGATGAACGCCGCGACCCCGGACAAGAAGGCTGCCTGAGCATGGACCGTCGGAAGGGGAGCCGATCTTGACCATGACCGGTGCAGCAAGCCAGCCGAACGGCCGTTCGCCGCTGATCGAGCGCCTGATCGGCGACAGCGGCGAGACCTCGCTCGTCATCGGGGCGGGCCGGTCCATGGCCGAACGGGCGTTGCCGGCATTGCAGCGCAGGCTGGCCGAAGAACACGGCATGCCGGTGACGGTCGAATTGCGGGCGGTGGAAGTGGACCGCACCAGCGCGGCGCGCGCGAAGGCCGGCGAGAACTTCGCCATGGCCATCATCGCCTCGCCGACGTCCTCGGACGCCCTGACGGTGGTGGTGGACGCGCAGGCGGTTGCGGTGATGGTCTGCGCCATGTTCGGCGGCGATCCGGAGATGCCGACAGCGCCGATCGAACGCGATTTTTCGCCGGTCGAGATCGATGTCGCAACGCTCCTCATCGAAGAAATCGCCCAGGTCCTGAACGGGTCGGGCAAGCGTTCGCTCGAACTGCGGCTGCCTTTGGCGCGGACGCTGTCGGGTGCCGAGGCGCGGCGGCGCGTGCTTCGCGACGGCGCATCGGTCCGCATCGATTTCGGCATCTCGACCCGTGCCGATACCGGCACGGTCACGGTGATGGTGCCGCAACGGGTGCTGATCGCACTGCGCAGCGGTCCGGCGGGCAATGAAGCCGATGCGCCGACCGGTGCCGACTGGCGCGCCCGCTTCTCCGAGGAAGTCATGCGCTCGACCGTCCGGCTGGAGGCGACCATGCCGCTGGCCCGGCTGACGCTGGGCGCGCTCACCGACCTGAAGCCCGGGCAGGTCATCGAGATCGAGGAGACGGCGCGGTCGCGCGCGCTGCTGATGGCGCGGGACAAGGCGCTGTTCGTCTGCGAGTTCGGCAAGCTCGGACAGAACTACACGGTGCGCATCGACCGCGCCCACGACGACGGGCAGGATGTGATCGAAGGACTGCTGCCGGGATGATACCGCGCGGAAGGATTGCTGGAGACGACGCATGAGCGACAACGAAACCACGCCGGAAGAAGCCGCGCCCGCCACGCAGGCGCCGGAAGAACAGCTCGATCGCGCCATCGAGGAACTGCGCGGGGTGCTGAAGGACGAGGAGCGGCGCGTGGACGCCGACGCCCGCAGCATGAAGTCCGGCAATCCGGGCGTGATCATGAACATTCCCGTCGACGTCCAGATCGTGCTGGGCAGCGCCGAGATGCCGGTTTCGGAACTGATGGCGCTCGAAAAGGGCTCCACGGTCGCGCTGGACCGCCGCATCGGCGAGCCGGTCGACGTGGTCGTCAACGGGCGCCGCATCGCCCGCGGCGAGATCACGGTGATGGAGAACGATCCCTCGCGCTTCGGCATCCGGCTGACCGAGATCATCGCGCAGGCGAAGAGCGCCTGAGCATGGGGGCGGTCCGTTCATTCCCGCGGCGGAGGACGACGACGTGATCACGCAACTGGCGCTGACGCGCCCGCAGAAGGCGGCCGCCATTCTGGTGGCGATGGGCAAGCCCTCGGCGAGCCGGCTGCTCAAGTTCTTCAAGCAGGAGGAACTGAAGGCGCTGATCGAAGCGGCGCGCCTGCTGCGGACCATTCCCCAGGCGGACCTAGAGCGCATCGTCGCCGAGTTCGAGGCCGAATTCACCGAAGGCGCCGGCCTGCTCGATTCCGCCGACAAGATCGACACGATCCTCAACGAGTCGCTCTCGCCGGAGGAGGTCGACGCCATCATGAAGGGCAAGCAGCCGGCACCGCCGCCGCCCGGGCCCGGGCCGATCTGGCCGGATCTGGAGCGGCTGGAGCCGGAGCGGCTGGGAAGCTTCCTCACCGGCGAGCATCCCCAGACGTCGGCGATGATCCTGTCGAAGCTGGCGGCGCCGGCAACCGCCAGAGTGCTGCTCACGCTGGACAAGCCGCTGCGCAGCGAAATCCTGAAACGCATGGTCACGCTGGGCGACATACCCGAGAAGGCCGCCGAGATCGTCGAGGGCCAGTTGCGCAGCCGGGTGCTGTCCGAGAAATCGAGCAAGGACACCTCCGCCGGCCAGATGCGGGTGGCCGAC
Source organism: Mesorhizobium sp. SP-1A (assembly GCF_032460275.1). Classification (NCBI taxonomy): domain Bacteria; kingdom Pseudomonadati; phylum Pseudomonadota; class Alphaproteobacteria; order Hyphomicrobiales; family Phyllobacteriaceae; genus Mesorhizobium; species Mesorhizobium sp. SP-1A. Next base: position 542,620 of record NZ_JAVXZD010000004.1, read on the forward strand.
GTGCTGAACGAGATGGACAAGTCCCAGCTCGACGAAACCATGCGCGATCTCGAGGCGGCGGGCACGCCGGACCTGGACGGCGTGAAGGCGCGCATCTTCAATTTCGAGGATCTCCCCCTGCTTCCGCAGAAGGCGCGCGTGCTGGTCTTCGACGGCATCGCGACCGACATCGTCACGCTGGCCCTGCGCGGCGCGACCCCCGCGATCACGGAAGCGGTGCTGTCGGCCATCGGCGCGCGCGCCCGGCGCATGATCGAATCCGAGCTGGACCAGGGCAGCGAGGGCGTCCTGCCCGCCGATATCCTGCAGGCGCGCAAATCGGTGGTTTCGACCACGATCCGGCTGTCTCGCGAAGGGCTGTTCGAGCTGCCTTCGGCGCAGGGCGGCGATGCCGCGCCGAACGCCGACGCGGCCTGACTGAGCGGGATACCGGAGCTTGTCCGATACCGCCGACAAGGATTCCAAAACAGAAGAAGCGACCGAGAAGAAGGTCCGCGACACCATCGAAAAGGGCAAGCTGCCCCATTCGAAGGAGGCCGCGATCTTCGCGTCCTTCGTGTCGATCCTGGTCTTCATCCTGTTCTACGCCAAGGATGCGTTTTCCGGCCTCGCCATGTTCCTGGCCGTATTCATGGAAAAGCCGGAAGCCTGGCCGATGGACACGGCCGCCGACGTCATCACCCTCTACCGGGTGGTGATGATGGAGATCGGCCGCGCGCTCGTCAGCCTGCTGGTCCTGCTCATGGTCGCCGGCATCGGCGCTTCGGTGCTGCAGAACCTGCCGCAATTCGTGGGCGAGCGGATCCGGCCGCAGGCCTCGCGCATCTCGATCGCCCAGGGCTGGAAGCGGCTGTTCGGCGCACAGGGCCTGGTCGAGTTCCTGAAGTCGCTTGCGAAGCTCGGCTTCGTCGTCGTGGTGCTGGTCATCACGCTTTCGGAAGACCACCGCAAGCTGCTGGCCGGAATGATCACGAATCCGCTGGAGTTCGGGCTGGTCATCCGTTCCATCCTCGTCGACATCCTGATGGTCATCGTCTTCGTCATGGGCGCCATCGCAGCGGCGGACCTGGTCTGGTCGCGCGTGCGCTGGCGCTGGGACATGCGCATGAGCAAGCAGGAGGTGAAGGACGAACTCAAGCAGTCGGAGGGCGACCCGATCGTGAAGTCGCGCATCCGTTCGGTCGCGCGCGACCGCGCCCGCCGGCGCATGATGACGGCGGTGCCCCGCGCCACGCTGGTCATCGCCAACCCGACGCATTTTTCCATCGCGCTGAAATATGTGCGCGAGGAGGATTCGGCGCCGGTCGTGCTGGCCAAGGGACAGGACCTTGTGGCACTCAGAATCCGCGAGATCGCGCAGGAACATGGCATCCCGGTCTTCGAGGACGTGGCGCTCGCCCGCTCCATGTACAAGCAAGTTTCGGTTGATAGCGTGATCCCGTCGCAATTCTACCAGGCGGTCGCCGAACTGGTGCGGATCGTCTATTCCGACAAGACCGGCCACAAACACAAGCAGGTGACATGAACCGACAGCCTTACGCATATTCCCGCGAGGTCATCGTCGCCCGCGCCATCGAGCCGGTGGTGCTGGAATTGCGGCTGATCGACGTCGCCGACTACATCGCCTTCATCCGGCTCGAGCATTTCGCCTGCCTGGCCGATCTGGTCGATTCGGCGTCGGAACTTTTCTTCCTGCCCGGCACGCTGAAGCTCGGCCATGGCGGCGAGGCGCATGTGGACTGGAGCGGAAGCCCGCGCATCGTGCTCGACCTCGAACTGAGGCCGCACGGCATCACCGTGTATTTCCAGCTGACGTTGACGGAAAACGATGCCGGCGTGGTGCTGAACTACGTGTCGTTCGAGAAGCCGGACGAAGACCCGGCCCGCAACACGGCTGCGTTGGAAAAGGGGCTGGAAGCGGCGCGGCTGCGCGGCCCGGAGATGGCGTCCCTGCCTATTCGATCAGACCCAGGCGCAACGCCTTGGCAACCGCCTGCGTGCGGCTGACGGCATTGAGTTTCTGGGCGGTCTGGGTGAGGTACTGGTTGGCGGTGTGCACCGAAAGCCGCAACTGCCGCGCGATCTCCTCGCTCGTATAACCGTTGGCGGTGAGTTTGAGGCATTCGAGCTCCCGCTTGGATATGGCGCGCATGCGCTGGTCGTCGCCAGGCCGGATGCGGACCACCGCGCCGAACAGCGAAAAGCAGCGGGCGTGGACATCGCACAGCAGGTCGTCGGTCAGCACGGCCTTCGGCGAGAAGAAGATCATCAGGCCGCACTGGTTGCGGTCGGCGAGGACAGGGAAGGCGATCCCCGATGTGGCAGGCGCAAGCGGCGCGACCCGCCGCGCCCAGGTGAGGTCGTCGAACGCCGCTGCGAGGCCTTCTTCGTCGGCCCAGAAGCACGGCTGGGTCGAGATGCGCGCATGGCGCGCCACCTCCTCGGCATTGGCGCCCGAAAGCATGCGGGTCACGCCGCCGAGGCCCGGACAATCGGAATCGAAGCACGGCACCAGCCGCGCGCGCTCCGGAGACGGCCCGAGGAAATACAGGCCGAAGGTTTCCGCGCCGATATCCATGGCGATCCTGCGGCAGCGGCGCGCGGCGTCCTGGATGCCCGTGAGTTGAAGCCCGGCGCCGAAGGGGTCCTCGGCGGCCGCGTCGCTTTCGATCGGAAAGGCCTGCGCGGCCTTCAGATTGCCGGCGTGTCTCAAATGATCCCGCTCCTGACAGCCGTCGCTATGGCCATTGCCCGGTTGGAGGCGGACAATTTCTGCATGGCGTGGGTGATGTAACTGTTGATGGTGTTGGCCGAGACCCCGAGGATGACGGCGATCTCTTCGGTGGTCTTGCCTTCCGAAACCCAGAACAGGCACTCGCGTTCGCGTTCGGAAAGCGGATCCTGCATGTCGTTGCCGGCCAGGATCTGCGGCGTTCGCGACAGCACGTAGCAGGTCTTCAGTTGCGCCCTGGTCAGCGCGGAATGATCGATCTTGCCCTTCTGCGTCGCGGAGAACAGCATGAACAGACGCTGGCGGCCGACATCCAGCCTGAGGGAGTAGATTTCGGTGTGGCCGAGCACGTCGAGGAGCTTCGCTTCCTCCCCGTCGATCCCGGCCAGCGCGGGTGCCTCGGACGCGACGATGGCCATGGGCCGGTGGCCGGGCGCCGCGGTGAACGGGCTCTGGGCCAGGGTCGCCAGGAGGCGCGTGCCGACGAGCTCGATCGCGTCGAAGATCCAGTTGGAAGCCAGGATCCTTGCATCGCTTCGCGCGCCCGAATGGGTGACGGAAACGAGCATGTAGTTGTCCGCGCCGATGCCATCGGCAAGCTGCATGAGGAAGGCGGTGAGATCGCCGCGCGAGGCCACGCGTCTTTCCGGCGTGTCGGACGAATGATGCGCGGCAAGAGCCATTTTCTTCTTTCGCGGATCGGAATCGATACCCGTGCCCGGCGCTGGCATGACCAGCGGCCGAGCGCGAATACGCGCCATGTTCACGTAGGACCACTCACACAGGCACAGTGACGTGCCGACTGGACGAATCCGTCGGGGGAAACGCGAAACTATCCGCGTCTTGCACCGGAAAACTCCGGAACATCAGACTGTTAGTGGTTCGCCCCGCCCCGGGAAACGACTGATTCGGGTTTAATCTACCCCCAGAAGAATCCGACCGCAAACGCGAATTGACAAAATTTTAATCAATGGACTCGAGCTGTTGCGACTCAGGGCGCGAGGGCCTGAAAAACGGGCCGGCCGGCAGCTTCCGCCGCCGGTCCGGCTTTGAATCTATTCGTCGAATCCGGTCAGCACGCCGACGGCGTTGACGCCGATCTCCTCGACCGCGTAGCCGCCTTCCATGACGAACAGGGTGGGCAGGCCGAGCTTCCTGATGCGCCGGCCGATCTTCGGATAGTCGTCGCTCCTGAGCTTGAACCGGCTGATCGGGTCCTTCTCGAAAGTGTCGACGCCGAGCGAGACCACGACCACGTCCGGCGCATAGGCTTCCAGCTTCTTGCAGGCATCTTCCAGCGAAGCGTTCCATTGCTCCCAGGTGGTGCCGAAGGGCATGGGATAGTTGACGTTGAAACCTTCGCCCGCGCCCGCGCCGCGCTCGTCGGCATGGCCAAGGAAGAACGGATATTCCACCATCGGGTCGCCATGCAGGTTCAGCACCTGCACGTCGGAGCGGGAATAGAAGATCTGCTGGGTGCCGTTGCCGTGATGGTAGTCGACATCGAGGATCGAGACGCGCCTGGCGCCCTCGTCGAGGTACCATTGTGCCACGACGGCGGCGTTGTTGATGTAGCAATAGCCGCCCATGAAGGCATCGCCGGCATGGTGGCCGGGCGGGCGGCACAGGGCGAAGGCGGTGTTCTCGCCGGCCTTGACGAGTGCGGCCGCCGTCAATGCCACGTCATAGGACGACTTGATGGCGTCCCAGGTGCCTTTCACGAAAGGGGCGCCGGCATCGAAGGAGTAGAACCCCAGCAACGCGTCGAGGCTTTTCGGGCGCGCGTCGCCGCGCAGGCCGCGTGTCGGCCAGGTGAAGGGCAGGGCCGAGCCGGACCGCCCGGCAGCCTCCCAGGCCGGCCACACGGTCGGCAGGAAGTCTATATAGTCCGCGCGGTGGACGCGCTTTGCGGCGGCCAGATCGTGAATCTGCGGCGGCAGTATCGGCCCGAGCTTCTCGCTCTCGACCCGCGCGCGGATGATCTCCGCGCGCGACGGCTTCTCGAAACCGGGCATGATCTCCCCGTTGTTGAGTTCCATGGTGCCGGCGTGACCGGCGTGCAGCGGCGAAAAAACGGTCTTCATCGTTCCCCTGTCGTTCGTTGCCGGATCCGTTTGCGGATGTCTCCGCTTTCAGCCTAGCCGCGCCGCATCACGTTCCACAAGAGCCGCCTGCGGGTCAATGTTAACGCGAAGGACGTGTTCTGGCAGTTGCCAAGCCTCGCGCCATGTGCTGACAATTGGCCGGACCCGACACAAGAGCGGGCGATCGATAGCGGGGGATTGCGTGCCGGATCAGCCGGGTAGGAATGCGATCGAGGTCCGAGGCGTCCGAAAGGTGTTCGGGACGGGCGAAGCGCAGGTCGCGGCGCTGGATACGGTTTCAGTTTCCATTCGCGAAAACGAGTTCTTCACGCTTCTGGGGCCGTCGGGCTGCGGCAAGACCACCCTGCTGCGGCTGATCGCGGGGTTCGATTTCCCCAGCGCCGGCGAGATTCTGCTCTACGGGCAGGACATCGCGCCGCTGCCGCCCTTCAAGCGGCCGGTCAACACGGTGTTTCAGTCCTACGCATTGTTCCCGCACATGACGGTGGCGCAGAACATCGCCTTCGGCCTGGAGATGCTCGGCAAGCCGAAGGAAGAGGTCAAGGCGCGCGTCTCGGAGATGCTGCGGCTGGTGCGCATGGAGGCGCTGAAGGACCGCCGCACCAGCCAGATCTCCGGCGGCCAGCAGCAGCGCGTGGCGCTGGCGCGGGCGCTTGCGCCGCAGCCGAAAGTGCTGCTGCTCGACGAGCCGCTGTCGGCGCTGGACTACAAGCTGCGCAAGGAAATGCAGATCGAGCTGAAGCGGCTGCAGCATCAGACCGGCATCACCTTCATCTTCGTCACCCACGACCAGGAAGAGGCGCTGACCATGTCCGACCGCATCGCGGTGATGTCGGCCGGCAAGATCCTGCAGGTCGGCAGCCCGCGCGACATCTACGACAAGCCGGCCGAGCGCTTCGTGGCCGACTTCATCGGCGAGACCAATTTCCTGACGGCCGCGATCGACGGCATGGCGAACGGCAAGGCCCGCGCCACGCTGAAATCCGGCCCCACCATCACGGCCACGTTGGCGGAAGGTTTTCAGCCGAAGGCGGAGGCGACGGTCGTCATACGGCCCGAGCACGCCCGGCTGGTGAGGGACGCCGCCGACCTCTCCGGTACGGTGGAGACGGTCGTCTATTTCGGCACCGACACACACATCCACGTAAAGCTCGACGGCGGAGAAACGTTCATCGTGCGCCAGCAGAACGCGCGCGGCGCCGGCATCGATTGCCAGCGCGGCGAGCGGATCGGCATCGTCATCGGCGAGGACGCCGCGCAGGTGCTGAGAGACTGATGGCGAGCGCGCAGCAAATCGCCAGGGCGGCGGAAAAGCGCGACATACGCGACCGCTGGCTGCTTTCGGCCCCGGCGCTGCTGATCATCTTCTTCGCGGCGATAGGCCCGCTCTTCGTCATGCTGGCCTATTCCTTCATGGCCAAGGGCGACTATGGCGACGTGAAGTTCGGCCAGTTCTCGCTGGACGGCTGGTTCTCCGTCTTCTTCCAGCGCGACATATTCGACGACACGATCTCGCTGGCCGACGCCAACCTCACCATCATCTGGCGCTCCGTGCGCCTTTCGCTCCTGACCACGGTCGTCACGTTCCTTCTCGGCTTTCCGACGGCCTATTTCATCGCCACGCGCCCGGCGGAGAAGCGAGAGGTCTGGCTTTTCCTGGTGACGATCCCGTTCTGGACGAACCTGCTCATCCGCACCTTCGCGATGCAGGAGGTTATCCGCAACGAAGGCATCATCAACACCACGCTGCTTGCGCTGGGCGTGATCCAGCGGCCGGTCCAGATCATGTTCACCGATACGGCGATCCTGTTCGGCATGGTCTATGTCTATCTGCCGCTGATGGTGCTGCCGCTCTATGCTTCGATGGAAAAGCTGGATTTCCGGTTGGTGGAAGCCGGTTACGACCTCTATGCCGGCCGGCTCCAGGTGCTGAGGCGCATCATCGTGCCGCTGGTGATGCCGGGCGTCGTGGCGGGATCGATCCTTGTCTTCATCCCGTCGCTCGGCGCCTATGTGACGCCGCGCGTGCTGGGCGGCGGCAAGAACATGATGCTCGGCAACCTGATCGAACTTCAGTTCGGGCAGGGGCGCAACTGGCCGCTGGGCGCAGCGATCTCGATCACGCTGATGGTGGTCGTCATGACGGCGCTGCTCGTCTATGTGCGCAGCACGACAAGATCGGGAACGGACCAGAATGGCTAGGCGCTTCGACATCCGCGCGCAGCCCGGCTTCGCGACCATCGCCCTGATCACCTTCTTCCTGCTCTATCTGCCGATCGCGACGCTGGTCGCCTATGCCTTCAACGCCGGCAATTCCATCGCCGTGTGGGAAGGCGTGTCGCTGCGCTGGTTCATCTCCGCGGCGCAGAACGACGTCGTGCAGGAGGCGGCGACGCGCTCGCTCGTCATCGCCACGGTCGCGGCGACGATATCCACCATCGCGGCCACCATGGCCGCCCTGGCGACGACCCGCACGCGGCCGTACCGCGGGCTCACCTTCAAATACGCCTTCATCAACCAGCCGCTGATGGTGCCGGAGGTGGTGACCGCCGTGGCCCTGCTGATCGTGTTCTCGCGCATCAAGGTGTGGACCGGCTATTCGGGACTGGGATACCTGCTCGCCGCGCACACGGCCTTCTGCATTCCCTTCGCCTACCTGCCGATCCGGGCGCGTCTGGAAGGCATGGACCTGACGCTGGAACGGGCGGCGGCCGATCTCTACGCCACGCCGTGGATGATGTTCCGCCGCATCACCCTGCCATTGCTCCGGCCGGGCATCATCGCCGGCTTCATGCTGGCCTTCGTCATCTCGCTGGACGACGTGGTGATCACCGAATTCGTCAAGTCGGGCGGGCAGGAGACGCTGCCGACCTACATGCTCGGCCAGCTTCGGCGCATCGTCACGCCCGAGATCAACGCCATCGCCACCGTTTTCCTGGCCCTTTCGGTGGCCATCGTCACGGCCTTCTTCTTCCTGAACCGGAAGCAAGCGTAACCAGAACAATGCAACGCCAGACAATGGGAGACGAATAATGAGACGGGCATTGACAGCTTTGGCAACGGCCGCGGCCATTGCCGTTTCGGCCGGGGCAGCCTGGGCGGACGGCCAGCTCAACATCTACAATTGGGGCAACTACACCAGCCCGGACCTGATCAAGAAGTTCGAGAAGCAATACAACGTCAAGGTCACGGTCACCGACTACGATTCCAACGACACCGCGCTCGCCAAGGTGCGCGCCGGCGGCCACGGGTTCGATATCGTCGTGCCGTCCGCCAACTACGTCCAGATCTGGGTCAAGGAGGGGCTGATCGCCGAGGCGCGTCCGGACCAGATGGAGAATTTCAAGAATGTGGACGAGCGCTGGGTGAACGTGCCGTGGGATCCGGGCCGGCACTACACCGTGCCGTGGCAGTGGGGCCTCACCGGCATCATCGTGGACACCTCCCTCTACAAGGGCGACATCAACACCTCGTCGATCTTCCTCGATCCGCCACAGGAATTGGTCGGCAAGATCAATGTCGCGCCGGAAATGAACGACGTGCTGTTCACGACGATCAAATATTTCGGCGGGAAGTGGTGCACGGACGATCGCGCGCTGCTGAAGAAGGTGCGCGACAAGCTGGTCGAGGCGAAGCCGAAATGGATCGCCATGGACTACGGCACGATCGAGAAGTTCGCCAGCCGCGACTACGGCGCCGCGTTCTACTGGAACGGTGCCGCGCTGCGCTCGCGCGAGCAGAACCCGGATGTGCGCTTCGGCTATCCGAAAGAGGGCTTTCCCTATTTCATGGACAGCGTGGCGCTGCTCAAGGACGCCAAGAATCCCGAAAACGCCAAGCTGTTCATGAATTTCATCATGGACCCGCAGAACGCGGCGCTGATCTCCGGCTTTGCGAAATACGCCAATGGCATCAAGGGCTCCGAGCAATATATGCCCGCGGACATGAAGGGCGCACCGGAACTGATCGTGCCCGAACAGTACCAGAAGGCCGGCGAATTCCTTGAAACCTGCCCGCCGGAAGTGCACGATCTCTACACCAAGATCTGGACCGAACTGCAGAAATAGGCGCTGCCGGCGCTCGACGGCCTGGCAGGACCTGCCGGGCCGCCGGGCACGAGGCCGCCGCGGCCGGGAGCGAATTTCAGGAAGGACGAACACATGAAGGGCCCGACCGCGTTCGAGCAGAAATTCGGCTTTCCGCGCAATGAGGTCACGCTGGCCAATTGGCGGACCAGCCCGTTCAACCGCTGGGCATTCCAGAATGTCGGCGAACTGGTGCCGAGTGCCGGTATCGAGGCGTCTCCGGCCTCGACGGAGACGCCCGTGCAGGACTTCGGAGCGCTGCTCGGCGAAAATGTCTCCGTCGCGGGCAAGCCAGAAACCGTTCTGGACTTCCTGAAGCGTTCGGACACCGACGCCCTGGCGGCGATGAAGGGCGGACGTTTCGTCGGCGACTGGTTCGCTCCCCATATGGAGTTCGGCGCGCGGCATCTCATCTTTTCCATCAGCAAGTCGCTGACGGCGATCATGGCCGGCATCGCCGAAGGCGAGGGGCTGCTCGACCCGGATGCACCGGTGACCGACTACATTCCCGAGGCGGCCGGCTCTGCCTATGGCGACGCCACGGTGCGGCATGTGCTCGACATGACCGTCGCCCTCGATTTCGAGGAGGCTTATCTCGACCCCGACAGCGCCTTCGCGCGCTACCGCAAGGCGACGCTGTGGAACCCCGGCGGCGGCGAGCAGAGCCTTTCGGCCTTCCTCATGACCCTGCCGAAGCTGGACGAGCCGCATGGCGAGATCTTCCGCTACCGTTCGCCGAATTCGGACCTGCTCGGCCTTCTGGTGGAACGCTCCACCGGTCGCCGCTTCGCCGAACTGGTGAGCGAGAAGCTCTGGATGCCGATCGGCGCGACGGGTGAGGGCGCGATCACCGTCGACATGGAAGGCTCGCCGCGCACGGCCGGCGGCGTCTCGGTCACGCCGCGCGATCTGGCTCGCGTCGGCGAGATGATGCGCCAAGGCGGCATGGCGAACGGCCGCCGCGTGGTGCCCGAGGCATGGGTCCGCGACACCGTCACCGGCGGAAGCAGCGCAGCCTGGCAGCGTGGCTCCATGGCCTTCCTGTTCCCGCAGGGTCGCTATCGCAACAAATGGTACCAGGACGGCCATGGCGCTTTCTGCGGCATCGGCATTCACGGACAATGGCTCTATGTGGATCCGGCGCGCGAGACGGTCATCGTCAAGATGTCGTCGCAGCCCGTGCCGGTGGACGATCCGCTCGATCTGGAGATCGTCGCCTTCCTCGGGCAGCTGAGCCGCATGGTCTGAGCCGCGTCAACCCTGCGCCGAGGCTGCCTTGGCGAGCAGCCATTCCCGGAAGCTGACGACGGGCGGGTGCAGCCGCTTTTCATAGGGCACCACGAGATAATAGGCGCTGCGGCTGCGCATCGGGCCGCCGGGCGCCAGCACCAGTTGGCTCCTCTGCAACTCGCCGGCGATGAGGAACAGCGGCAGCAGGGCGACGCCGAGCCCGGCAAGGCAAGCCTGCGCCACGGTCGAGAACTGCTCGAACTGCATGCCGGGACCGGCGGGCGTGCTCAGCCCCTGGTTCCCGAACCATTCCGCCCAGGCGCCCGGACGCGAAGCCATGTGCAGCAGCGGCTGCCGGCTCAGGTCGGCGGGCGTGGCAATGGTGCGGTTCGCGATGAAGTCGGGGGCGGCCACCGGCGCGACCTCCTCGTTCATCAAAAGGGTGCAATCCGCGCCCGGCCAGTCCGGCTGGCCGACATGGATCGCGGCGTCGAGCCTTTCCCGCGCGAAATCGAAGCGGCCGATGCGCGTAGCGAAGTTGATGGTGATGTCGGGGTGCTTTTCGACGAAATCCGGCACCTGCGGGATGAGCCAGCGTGTCCCGAAGGTCGGGGGGATCGCGAGGTTGAGCGTGCCGGCATGTCGATTGCTCATCAATTGCACCGCCGCATCGCGCAGTTGTGCAAGCGCGGCGCGTACCGTTTCGGCATAGGCCTCGCCCTCGGCGGTCAGTTCGACATTGCGGCTGTCGCGCCGGAACAGAAGCCGGCCGAGCTGCGCTTCCAATTGCTTGACCTGGCGGCTGATGGCTCCCTGGGTGAGGTCGAGCTCCTGCGCGGCGGCCGTGAAACTGCCCAGCCGCGCGACCGCCTCGAAGGCGGCAAGCGCGCCGGTGGACGGGAGAAGGCGGCGTTGGACATTCATAATCCATTCCTAATCCTCATTGATCGCCGAGGCAATTTCATTTGATTTTTGCCCGGCGGAGGAGGATAAGCCGGCCCATACCCGTGAGGAGATGGATATGGCAGCCGAAAAGAACGCCTTCGTCTGGGACGATCCCTTCCTGCTGGAGGACCAGCTTTCCGAAGACGAGCGCATGATCCGCGACGGTGCGGCGGCGTTTGCCGCCGACAAGCTCGCGCCGCGCATCGAAGACGCCTACATGCAGGAGAAGACCGACCCCGCGATCTTCCGCGAGATGGGCGAGGCGGGGCTTTTGGGCGTCACGGTGCCGGAAGAATATGGCGGCCTCGGCGCCAACTACGTCACCTATGGCCTGATCGCGCGCGAGGTGGAGCGCATCGACAGCGGCTATCGCTCGATGATGAGCGTCCAGTCCTCGCTGGTGATGTACCCGATCCACGCCTACGGCTCGGAGGAGCAGCGCCGGAAATACCTGCCCAAGCTCGCTTCCGGCGAATGGATCGGCTGCTTCGGCCTGACCGAGCCGGACGCCGGCTCCGATCCGGGCGGCATGAAGACGCGCGCGGAGAAGACGGCGGGCGGCTATCGCCTCAACGGCTCCAAGATGTGGATATCCAACGCGCCGATCGCGGACGTGTTCGTGGTATGGGCCAAGCTGAAGGGCGAGGACGGCAAGGACGTGATCCGCGGTTTTGTGCTCGAAAAGGGCATGAAGGGGCTGTCGGCGCCCAAGATCGACGGCAAGCTCAGCCTGCGCGCCTCGATCACCGGCGAAATCGTGCTGGAGAATGTCGAGGTCGGCGAAGAGGCCCTGCTGCCGAACGCTCGCGGTCTCGGCGGTCCGTTCGGTTGCCTGAACCGAGCCCGCTACGGCATCTCCTGGGGCGCGATGGGCGCGGCGGAGGATTGCTGGCACCGCGCCCGCCAGTACGGGCTCGACCGCAAGCAGTTCGGCAAGCCGCTGGCCGGCACGCAGCTTTTCCAGAAGAAGCTGGCCGACATGCAGACCGAGATCGCGCTCGGCCTGCAGGGCTCGCTCCGCGTCGGCCGCCTGATGGACGAGGGCAGGATGGCCCCCGAGATGATCTCCATCGTTAAGCGCAACAATTGCGGCAAGGCGCTGGACATCGCCCGCATGGCGCGGGACATGCACGGCGGCAACGGCATCCAGATCGGCTACCACGTCATGCGCCACGCGCAGAACCTGGAGACGGTCAACACCTATGAGGGTACGCATGACGTGCATGCGCTGATCCTCGGCCGCGCCCAGACCGGATTGCAGGCGTTTTTCTGACCCCTTCGGTCCCGGGCCGCTGCCGAGCGCCGGGATCGATGCCGGACTGCCGCCGCCCGTATGGAGCGGCGGGCGGGTGCCGGTTTGCGGAGAAACCGGGAAGATTTTTTGTCGACGCGCTGTCGGGTTCGGCCTAACTGTTTCGTCCTTTGATCGAAACAGAAGGACGTCCCATGCTCTACGCCATTCTCTGCTACGCTTCCGAGGACGTGGTCTGTTCCTGGAGCAAGGAACAGGACGACGCCGTCATGGCGAAACTCGCCACCGTACAGGAGAAATACGCCAGGGCCGGCAAGCTTGGGCCGGTGGCCCGTCTCCTGCCGACGACGGCGGCCACCACGCTGCGCAAGGTCAAGGGCGAGGCGGTCGTGTTCGACGGGCCTTTCGCGGAGACCAAGGAGCAGTTCCTCGGCTTCTACACCGTCGATTGCGACAATCTGGACGAGGCGGTCAATTTCGCGCGCGAGCTTTCGGAGGTGAATCCCAGCGGCGGCTCCTACGAAATCCGGCCGATCGGCGTCCTCAACCGGGTAGCGGCCACGATATGAACGACGTCGCCTGGATCAACTCCGCCATGGCCGCCGCCCGCCCGCAGGCGGTGGCGGCACTGCTGCGCTATTTCCGCGATCTCGACATGGCGGAGGAGGCGTTCCAGGAAGCGTGCCTGCGTGCCCTGAAGGCCTGGCCGAAGAACGGGCCGCCGCGCGACCCGGCCGCCTGGCTGATCTTCGTCGGGCGCAACAGCGGCATCGACCAGGTGCGCAAGCAAGCCCGGCATGCGCCGATGCCGGAAGAGGACAAGGTCTCCGATCTCGATGACGTGGAGACCGACGTCGTCGAGCGGCTGGACGGCGCGCACTACCGCGACGACATCTTGCGGCTTTTGTTCATCTGCTGCCACCCCGACCTGCCGCAGACGCAGCAGATCGCGCTGGCGCTGCGCATCGTTTCCGGCTTGTCGGTAAAGCAGATCGCGCGCGCCTTCCTGGTCGGCGAAAGCGCGATGGAGCAGCGTATCACCCGCGCCAAGGCGCGCATTTCCGATGGCGGCGTGCCGTTCGAAGCGCCGGGCGCGGTGGAGCGGTCGGAGCGGCTGGCCGCCGTGGCGGCGATGATCTACCTCGTCTTCAACGAAGGCTATTCGGCAGCCGGAAGCGAGGCGGCTGCCCGTGCGCCGCTGGCCGAGGAGGCGATACGGCTGTCGCGGCTGTTGCTCAGGCTGTTTCCGGCCGAGCCCGAGATCATGGGGCTGACGGCGCTGATGCTGCTCCAGCACGCGCGCGCGCCGGCCCGCTTCGACGCGAATGGCGAGATCGTGCTTCTGGACGACCAGGACCGGACGCTGTGGAGCCGCAAGCTGATCGACGAAGGGCTGGCGCTGGTCGACAAGGCGCTGCGCCACCGCAAGCCGGGACCCTACCAGGTGCAGGCGGCCATTGCCGCGCTTCATGCCCGCGCGGGCCGCGCCGAGGACACCGACTGGCAGGAGATCGACCTCCTCTACGGGCTTCTGGAACAGATGCAGCCCTCGCCGGTGGTGACGCTCAACCGGGCGGTTGCGGTGGCCAAGCTCAAGGGGCCGGCCGCGGCACTTGCCATGATCGAGCCGCTCGAGGAGCGCCTGTCCGGTTACTTCCACTTCCACGGCGTCAAGGGCGGCCTGCTCATGGAACTGAGGCGGGACGCGGAAGCGCGCGTCGCCTTCGATCAGGCGATCTCGCTTGCCAATACGGCGGCGGAGGCAGCCCATATCCGCATGCATATCGACCGCCTGATGCAGGAAAGCGGCCGGCCGGGCAACGGCAGCAAGGCCGGTTGATATTCGCCGGCATCGATCCCTAAATGTGGGGCGAGGCTCCTGCCCGCGCCTTTTGCACCATGCAAGGAACCATGTCGGACTGGCGGAGCCGTTTCGAAACGGGTAATGCCAAGCCAGATGGATGCGCTTGCGATCCCGGTCGCGCGCGCAGGCGGTCGAACCGATCCGAAAGGTAAAAACGATGACGATTGCGAACGAAACGGCGGCGCTGCTTGAGAAAATGGGCGTGCCGAACAGCGTGCTAGCCGGCGGCGATCTCGCCGTGCACAGCCCTGTCACCGGCGAGAAGATCGCCGCCTTGAAGCAGGTTTCGCCGGCCGACGCGGCCAGGGCGATCGAGGAGGCGGATGCGGCCTTCCGCAAATGGCGGCTGGTGCCGGGCCCGAAGCGCGGCGAACTGGTGCGGCTGCTCGGCGAGGAACTGCGCGCGTACAAGGAAGAACTCGGCCGCCTGGTCTCGATCGAGGTCGGCAAGATCCCCTCCGAGGGCCTCGGCGAAGTGCAGGAGATGATCGACATCTGCGACTTCGCGGTCGGTCTTTCGCGGCAACTCTACGGCCTCACCATCGCCACCGAGCGCCCCGGCCACCGCATGATGGAAACCTGGCACCCGCTCGGCGTCGTCGGCGTCATCTCGGCTTTCAACTTCCCTGTGGCCGTGTGGTCGTGGAATGCGGCGCTGGCGCTGGTCTGCGGCGACTCGGTGGTGTGGAAGCCTTCCGAAAAGACGCCGCTCACCGCACTAGCCTGCGAAGCGATCTTCAAGCGTGCCGCAAAGCGCTTCGGCGCCGATGCGCCCGAGGGCCTGCTCAAGGTGCTGATCGGCGACCGCGCCGTCGGCGAGGTGCTGGTCGACCACGCAAAGGTGCCGCTGGTTTCGGCCACCGGCTCGACCCGGATGGGCCGCGAGGTCGGTCCGCGCCTTGCCAAGCGGTTTGCGCGTGCAGTGCTTGAACTCGGCGGCAACAATGCCGGCATCGTCTGCCCCTCGGCCGATCTCGACATGGCGCTGCGCGCCATCGCCTTCGGCGCGATGGGCACCGCCGGCCAGCGCTGCACCACGCTGCGGCGCCTGTTCGTGCATGAAAGCGTCTATGACAAGATCGTGCCGCGCCTGAAGAGGGCCTATGAAAGCGTTTCGGTCGGCAATCCGCTGGAGACCAGCGCACTGGTCGGGCCGCTGATCGACCAGGCCGCCTTCGATCACATGCAGAAGGCGCTCGAACAGGCCAGGGCCAATGGCGGCAAGGTGACCGGCGGCAGCCGTCTGGAGAACGGCCACGCGGACGCCTATTACGTCCATCCGGCGCTGGTCGAGATGCCCAAGCAGGTCGCTCCGGTGACGGAGGAGACCTTCGCGCCGATCCTCTATGTGATGAAATATTCCGATTTCGACGAGGCGCTTGCCCAGCACAATGCGGTGGGAGCGGGCCTGTCGTCATCCATCTTCACCCGCGACCTTCAGGAATCGGAACGCTTCCTCGGCGCGGACGGCTCGGATTGCGGCATCGCCAACGTCAATATCGGCACCTCGGGCGCGGAAATCGGCGGCGCGTTCGGCGGCGAGAAGGAGACCGGCGGCGGTCGCGAGAGCGGATCGGACGCCTGGAAAGCCTATATGCGCCGCGCCACCAACACGGTGAACTATTCCAATGCCTTGCCGCTCGCCCAAGGGGTGTCCTTCGACATCGACTAGAGGTAGCGACAAGTTTGCGAGGGAGCGCGGTCCGGGGAATTCTCGGGCCGCGCTCTTGCTTTTTGGCGACCGCATGTTCTTGTCTGATAATATGATCCGTCTACTGGCCGGGGAGGAAGACCATGCCTGCGGAGGACTACGAAATCCTCGATCCGCGCTTTGCGCGGCTGTTCAACGGTTCGGCCCATGTGGAGAAGCTCTACACCGGCTGCCGCTGGGCGGAAGGTCCTGCATGGTTCCCGGCCGGACGCTATGTGGTCTGGTCGGACATCCCCAACAACCGCATGCTGCGTTACGACGAGACCGACGGCAGCGTCAGCGTGTTCCGCCAGCCATGCGGCAATTCCAACGGCAACACGGTGGACCGGCTGGGCAGGCTGGTCAGTTGCGAGCATCAGGGCCGCCGCGTCAGCCGCACCGAACACGACGGCTCGATCGTCACGATCGCCGACCGTTGGCAGGGCAAGCGGCTGAATTCGCCCAACGACGTGGTGGTGAAGTCGGACGGCTCGATCTGGTTCACCGACCCCGCCTACGGCATCGAAACCGATTATGAGGGCGACAAGGCCGAGAGCGAGATCGGCGCCTGCTACGTCTATCGCGTCGATCCGAACGGCTCGATAGAGGCGGTCATCACCGACATGGTGCGGCCGAACGGGCTGGCCTTCTCGCTCGACGAGAAGCAACTCTACGTCGTCGATACGGGCCGCACGCATGGCCCGGAACACCCCGCGCATATGCGGGTCTTCGACGTCAGCGAAAGCGGCAGGGTTTCGGGTGGCCGCCTGTTCGCCGACTGCACCGCGGGCCTGTTCGACGGCTTCCGGCTGGACGATGCGGGGCGCATCTGGACCAGCGCTGAAGACGGCATCCATTGCTACGATCCGGACGGCACGCTGATCGGCAAGGTCAAGGTGCCGGAGGTCGTTGCCAATTGCGTGTTCGGCGGCGCCAAGCTCAACGTGCTCTATATCTGCGGCACCACTTCGCTCTATGGCGTGCGGCTGATGGTGAACGGCGCCAGGACTTTCTGACGGATTCAGGTCAGAAGGTCGTCAAGCGCGCGGCGCTTTACGATCTGGACGCTGCGCAGGCCCGGCAGGCGGATGACGCCGTCGCGCTTGAGCCGGGTGAAGGCCCGCGAAACCGTCTCTATGGTCAGGCCCAGATAATCGGCGATGTCGTTGCGCGACATCGGCAGTTCCACATGCCTGAGGTCGCCCTGGCGCTCCGCCATGTCGGCCAGGAAGGCCGCGACGCGTTCAAGCGCGTTCTGACGCCCGAGCACCAGAAGGTGTTCCTGTGCCCGCACCAGGGTTTTCAGCGCCAGCGGCAGAAGCCGGTTTTCGGCGTTTCGGCCCGAAGGCGCCGCATGCACGGCCCGGATGCCGCTGGCGCAGATGGCTTCGGCAAAGAAATGGTGGTTGGCGTCGGCCTCGAAGCCGAACGTCTCGCCGGCGAGATGGAAAGCCGAGATCTGGCGGCGGCCGTCGGCCAGCAAGCGATAGACACGCACGGCGCCGAATTCGATCTCGTAGAGACAGGTGCATTTCTCGCCTTGGGCGTAAATCTCGGTGCCGGCCGTGAACAGCGTGGGCGGGCTCCTGAACGGTTCGGAGCGCGAGGAGCCTGTTTCGATGTGCGTATGCGCGTCGTGGCCGTCGAAGAGAGCGTGGGTAGACTCCAGGAGAGTCATGATTGCCTCCGCAAGATCGTTTCGCCGAGACATCGCGCAAATGCCCGGATTCGGAAATTCGGAGATGTCCCTACGGGAAACTACGTATGGCCAGGCTCAGCCATGGCGCGACGGACGGCCTCGGTCAGCGGCGCGCCCAGGAAGGGCTTCGTCAGCTCGGAAATGTGGGGCAGGTCGGGCACCCTGCGGACCCTGTCCATCAGCAGGATGACGGGCTTTCCGAAGCGCAGCGCTTCCTCGCCCAGCATCTGCCAGTCGGCGATGGCGCCGTCGTCAAGCACCGCGCAGCGGGCAAAGCCAGCCCTTTGCGAGGCGAAGGCGGCATCGACATTCTCGTAGGATTCGACCGCGAAGCCGTCCGTCTCCAGCGCAAACTCCAGCGAATGCCGGAAATCCGCATCGGGGGCGACGACGAGTATCAACGCGGCTTGGGTCAACGAGGCATCTCCGGAAGATCCGCCATCGGATCGAACAGGCCAGTGTCACCTTGCCGCAGGAAACGAGTGGCGCATTGCGCCAAATCAAGTCGCCGCGCTCACGCGTCCGCGAGATCGGCGGCAAGCGCCATGCGCACGAGTTCCGGCAGGCTGCGGGCCTGCATCTTGGCCATCACATTGGCGCGATGGACCTCGACCGTACGCGGGCTGATGTCGAGATCGAAGGCGATGGTCTTGTTGGGCATGCCCGCCACCACGGCGGACAACACCTGCCGCTCACGTTCGGTGAGCTGGGAATGCCGCGCGCGGATGTCTGCGGCATCGTCGGCCTTCTCCGGCGCCTCGCAAATATGCCCCGCCGCGCGCCGGATCGCCTCGATCAGGACGTCTTCCTGGAACGGCTTTTCGATGAAGTCGAGCGCGCCGGCCTTCATGGCGGCCACCGCCATCGGCACGTCGCCGTGGCCGGTGATCACGACCGCGGGCATCATCGCGCCGGCGGCGCGCAGCTTCTCCAGCAGCTCCACGCCGGTCATGTCGGGCATCCGCAGGTCCGTCACCAGGCAGGCCCGGCCGAAACCGGGCGCGGTGGCGAGTTCCAGAAAGCCTGTCGCCGAATCGTGGGCACGCACGGCAAAGCCCGCCATGACCAGAAGGAAGGCCAGAGACTTGCGGACGGGCTCCTCGTCGTCGACGATGTGCACGACATAGTCACCGCTCTGCATGCGTCACCTCTTTCCTGTCGGGGTCAGCGTTAGCAGAAGGCGCGGTCGGAAGGGTGAAGCGGAAGGTCGCACCTCCGTCCGCGTTGCGGCTGGCGATCAGTTCGCCGCCATGGGCCTCCAATATGCGCTTGGAGATCGACAGGCCGATGCCCATGCCGCCGCGCTTGCTGGTCACGAAGGGCTGGAACAGCCTTGCTTCGATCTCTTCGGAGATGCCGGGGCCGGTGTCGGAAACCTCCACCGATATCCTGCCGCTCGGCTCGACGGCGGTGCGCACCCGAAGCTCCCGGCGCTCGCTGTCGCGCATGGCTTCCATGGCGTTGCGCATGAGATTGATGAGCACCTGCTGGATCTGCACCCGGTCGGCCATGACCAGTTCGGTGCCGGGGGCGAGGTCGAACACCGAGCGGATGCCGAGTTCCCGGGATCCCATCAGCGCCAGCGCGCCGGCTTCCTCGACCAGCTTGCGGACGTCCTGCGGCGCTTTTTCGGTCTCGCCGCGGGTGACGAATTCGCGCAGATGCCGGATGATCTCGCCGGCGCGCAGCGATTGGCGCGCGGTTTCCTCCAGCGCTTCGCGCATTCGGGCCGCGAGCGTATCGTCCATCTGGGCCAGCAGCCGCACGCAGCCCTGCGTGTAGTTCGCGATGGTGGCGAGCGGCTGGTTCAATTCGTGCGCAAGCGTCGACGCCATTTCGCCCAGTTCGTTGATACGGGCGAGGCGTGCCAGTTCCGTCTGCACCTCCTGCAGGCGCGCGGCCGATTCCTCGCGCTCGGTGAGGTCGCGGATGAAGCCGGCGAAGAAGGTTTTCCCGCCGGTCTTGATCTCGCCGACGGCCAGCTTCATGGGAAAGGTCGAACCGTCCTTGCGCTGGCCGACCACCACCCGGTCTATGCCGATGATGCGCTTCTCGCCGGTCGAGAGGTAGCGGTTGATATAGTCGTCGTGCTCGGTGCGGTAGGGCTCCGGCATCAGCACATTGACGTTTCTGCCAAGCACTTCCGCTTCCGAATAGCCGAACTGGCGGATGGCCGCCTTGTTGAAGGAGGTGATCGCACCGTGCGCGTCGATCACCACCGTGGCATCGGGAGTAGTGTCGAACAGGGTGCGCAGATGGGCTTCACGCGCCTTCAGCGTGGCCTGCGCCTTGTCTATGGCGCGGCTGGCGCGGTGCAGCATCCCGCCCATCCAGATGATGAACAGGCCCGTTATCACGTAGACCGCCAGTTCGATGACGTTCTGCAGCAGGTCGCCGCGAAGGCTGCTGAAATAGGCGACACCGGGCAAAGACAGCACGAGGGCCGCAAGAGCCGGACCGGTGCCGCCGGCTATCGCGGACAGAAGGATGGCCGGCACGAAAAGGATAAGCAGCGCGCGTTCGCCCAATGCCTCGTGCAGGCCGAGACGTATCAGGAAAGCGATGGCGACCGTGACGGTGGCCAGCACGTAGCCGGAGGGCCCCTCGAAGCGGCGGGAGAACACTGCCTGGAGAAGGCGGCCTTTCTTACCGGGTATGTCTCTGGCAGGCATGATGGCGGCCGCGGGTCGTGCGCGTTCCGTCGCGACGGAACGCCGGGAATTGCTTGTCGGCGGAGGCATAACAGACGCTTCCGGCCGCGCAAAGCGTCTTCAACCGGCCGACGCCCAGGGTGCGGCGCGGCGAACCGTCGCCGTGCGATGGCGCGCCGAACGCGAGAAATCGCGTGGGCAGACGGTTCCGTGCTTCATTGTTCTTCGACAACATCGGCATGGGGATATGGAGTAGAGTGAAGGAATCCGTGCAGGGAGGCGATCAGATATCATGGGCAGGAACGCGATGGCTTCACAGACGGCGACCGGAGACAAGGTGGCGGGCAACGGCAAATGGGAAGAACGCGTCGAGGCGATCGCGCGGGCTGCCTACGACCGTTGCCACCCCGGCGACACGTTCGAAAACCTGAAACGACGGTCGGCGTTTTCGCGCGAGGATCTCGGTCTGCTGGACGACTGGCTCGCCTATGCCCGGCTGCAGGCAAAACAGCAGGCAGGCAAAGGCGGCGCGCGAAGCTGATCCCTGCGTGGCGTTGCCGCCTCAGGCAGCCTTGCCGTGCAGGCGGCCCGATTGGTCGACATAGGCGTCGAAGGCCGCCGCCGCCGCGCGGATGAGGAAGCGGTGGCTGTCTGCCAGCCGAACCACGCCGTCGCCGATCTCCAGGATGCCGTCCGCCTCCAGTTCGGCCAGCCGGCGATTGTCGTCGATCAGTTCCGCCGCATCGAAGCCGTGGCGGGCGCAGATCGCGGAAACATCGGCTTCGAAATCGCACATCAGCCGCTCGATGATTTCGGCCCGCATGCGATCCTCGCCGGTGAGGCGGTAGCCCTTGACGGTGGCCAACCGGCCGGCGGCGATATGCTGGCCGTAATGGCCGAGCCCGACTTCGTTCTGGACATACCCCTGGCGGGTCTGGCCGATCGACGAAGCGCCGAAGCCAAGCAGGGTTTCGCAGCGGTCGGTGGTGTAGCCCTGGAAATTGCGCCGCAATGTTCCGTTCGCCTGCGCCAATGCGAGGTCGTCGCCCGGCAGCGCGAAGTGGTCGAGGCCGATCTGGCGATAGCCGGCCGCGACGAGCGTCTCGGCAATCGCAAGCGCCTGCTCGCTGCGGGCTTCGCTGTCGGGAATGGCGGCCTCGTCGATCATGCGCTGATGCTTCTTGAAAGAGGGCACATGGGCGTAGCCGAACACGGCGAAGCGATCCGGGCGCATGGCAATGGCCGCCTTCGCCGTCTCGACGCATGAGCGCACATCCTGATGCGGCAGGCCGTAGATCAGGTCGAAATTGATGCGGTCGATGCCGGCCGCGCGCAGGTCGTGCACGGCTTCAGCGGTACGCTCCTCGCTTTGCACGCGATTGATCGCTTTCTGCACCACGGGGTCGAAACTCTGCACGCCCAGGCTGGCGCGGCCGACGCCGGCCTCTCCCAGCGCCTCGGCCATCTCGGCGGTCAGGGTACGCGGATCGATCTCGACTGCGGTCTCCGCGCTCGGGCTGAAATAGAAATGCTCGCGCAGCAGGCCGCTCAGCGCAAGGAACTCCGCCGGCGTGACGATGGTCGGCGTGCCGCCGCCGAAATGGACCTTCTCCACGCGGAGCGACGACGTCGCGCGCGCGCAAACCAGACCTATTTCCCGGCGCAGCGTCTCGATGTAGTCGGCAATCGGCCTGTCCTTGGCCGTGATGGTGGTGTGGCAGCCGCAATACCAGCACATGGAGCGGCAGAACGGGACGTGCAGGTAGAGCGACACCGGCTCGCCGGCGGGAATGGCCGCCAGCCATTCGCCATAGGCCTCCGGGCCGATTGCAGAGGAAAAACGCGGCGCCGTGGGATAGCTGGTGTAGCGGGGAAGGCGTGCGTCGCCATATTTGTGCAGAATGGAGGAATGCAACGGACTGTCCTGCGGCGGATGAGTTGGCTGCATCCTAGCGGGACGCCCGCGCGCCTTCTTTGAGGCGCGTCAATCGGCGGCCGGCCGGATGCCTGCCGAACCTGCCTCGAATTCCGCGATGACCAGACCGCTCGTTGCGCCGCTTCCGTCATCGAAGGACCACGCCGCCGCATGGCGTGGCGCGTCCTGAGCCTGTCGACACGGCCGTTCCCGCCGCGTAGTGATCAAGCGATCGTCCGGAGCGGGGAAACCATGGAAGTCAGTTGCAAACGGCCTTGGCTCGTCGCCGATCTCGGCGCGCCGCACCGCATGCTGAGCTGGTCGATCAGCGCGCCGGGGTTCGTCACGGCGCGGCGGGTGGTCTGGCGCGAGGTGCGCAATGCCGACTTGCCGCCCGAGCTCGACGCGCTGGAATGGTTTCGCAAGCAGATGCGGGCCGCCGGTCACGAACAGGCGGTCGGCCTGATCACCTCGCGCGACATAAGCCGCCATCATCTGCGGCAGGCCGATGTCGAAGGCGACGCGGCCACCTGCCTGGTGACGGCTGGCATGTCTAATGCCGAGCGTGTCGGCCGCCGCCGGCATCCGGGGCCGGCAGTCGGCACCATCAACCTTCTGCTGCGCGTCAACCGTCCGCTGTCGGATGCGGCCATGGTCGAGGCCATGTCCGTGGCCGTGCAGGCGCGCACGCTGGCGGTGCTGGAGGCCGGGATCGAAACCATGCCCGACGGCGCGGCCGCGACCGGCACGGGGACGGACTGCGTGGTGGTGGCTTGCCCGCAAGGCAGGGCCGAACGCGACTTCGCAGGCCTGCATACGCTGCTCGGCGAGGCGGCCGGCGCGGCCGTGCTGGACGCGATGCGGGCGGCCGTGGCCGAATGGAGGGCCGAGCAGCAGGCCGGAGAAATCTGGCAGATCGGTGGGGAGGCGCGGCCTCAACGCTGCGGCTGACCGTCTCCGACGAGATCGAGCGGCTGCACGAAGCGGCGGCCATCGGCTTCCCCGAAGAAGGCGGTGACGCCGTAGATTTCGCGCACGCGCTCGGGCGTCAGCACCGCCTGCGGCGGGCCGTCCGCAACCAGCCGGCCGCGATCCAGCAGCAGCAGGCGCGAGCACCAGCGCGCGGCGAGGCCGAGGTCGTGCAGGGAGGCTATGGTGCTCCTGCCTTCGGCCGCCAGGTTGGCGAACAGGCGCATCAGGGCGATCTGGTGATGCGGATCGAGGCCGGCGGCCGGCTCGTCGGCCAGGAGCAGCGGCGTTTCCTGCGCCAGCGCACGCGCGATCAGCACGCGCGCCCGCTCGCCGCCGGAAAGCTCGGTGGCGGGGCGCTCGCGGAAGGTGTCAACTTCCATGCGCCGCATCGCCTCGTCGATCGCCATGCGGTCGGTGGCGCCGAGAGCGGCGAAGGCGGGCCGGTGCGGGGCGCGGCCTAGCGCCACCACCATTTCCACCGGCACGTCCCAGGCGATGTCCCGATCCTGCGCCAGATAGGCGATCTTCGCCGCCCGCTGGCGCGCGGTCATATCCGCGGCGCGGCTTCCGTCGATCTCGATGGCGCCGGCCGAGGGCACGAGGCCGACGATCGAGCGCAGCAATGTGGATTTGCCCGCGCCGTTCGGGCCGATCAGGCCGACGAATTCGCCCGCCTCCACGGTCAAGGACACGCCGTCAAGCACCGGCTTCGATCCGAGCGAGACGTCGAGGCTGGAAACCGACAGCAGCGTCATGCCAGCCTCCGGCGCGTGCGGTAGACCAGCCACAGGAAGAACGGGGCGCCGACGATGGCGGTGAGCACGCCCAGCTTGAGATCGCGCTCGGGGGCGATGAGGCGCACGGCGATATCGGCCGCCAGCACCACCGAGGCGCCGCCGAGCGCGCTGGCCGGCAGCAGGCGCGAAGGGCGGGAGCCGACCAGCGGCCGCAATATATGCGGCACCACCAGCCCGACGAAGCCGATGGCGCCGGCCACCGCGGTGGCCGCGCCGACCGAGGCGGCGGTGCCGAACACGGCCAGGAACTGCACGCGCCGCAGGTCGATGCCCATGCTGGCGGCGGTGTCGTTGCCAAGTGTCAACGCGTCGAGCGCGCGGCCGAGCATGGCCAGCATGACCCAACCGAGGAGCATGAAGGGCGCGGACAGCCACACATGCACCATGGAGCGATCAGTCAGCGAGCCCAGCATCCAGAACATGATCTCCATCGCCGCGAAGGGGTTGGAAGAGAGGTTGAGCGCCAGCGAGGTCATGGCGGCGGCGAAGCTGGAGACAGCGACGCCCGCCAGGATGATGCTGAGCGCGCCTCCGCGCAGGCCGGCCAGCATCTGCACCACGACGACGGCGACCACGGCAGCGGCAAGGGCCGCGAGCGGCAGCGCCAGCGCGAACATCGCCGTCAGGCCCGAATAGATGGCCAGCACCGCGCCCAGCGAGGCGGCGGCGCTGATGCCGATCAGCCCCGGTTCGGCCAGCGGGTTGCGCAGATAGCCCTGGAGTGCAGCGCCCGAAAGCCCGAGCGTGGCGCCGATCATCAGGCCGAGCAGCGCGCGCGGCAGGCGCACTTCCCGCATGATGAGGGCGATGGCGTCGCGCTGGTCGGAAAACAGCGCGCGAATGCTCTCGGAAAAGGCGATGGCCGCCGGTCCGACGCCGAGCGAAAGCAGGAAAAGCAGGGCGGTCAGGCCGCCGAGGCCGCACAGCAGCAGCCTGTATCTTGCCGTGTCGTTCATCGGCGCTCCGGGATCTTCGACGCGGCCTGCTGCAGCATCCTGACAGCATCGACGGTGAACGGGCCGCCGCAGATCGTGTATCTGGCCGGCAGCGCCACCGGAACGGCCTGACGGACGGCCTCCCTGAAGGCGGGGTGGACGAGATTGTCCTGGGCGACGGAGTGGGCCGCATAATGCGGGTTCTCGCCCGCCACGAGGTCGGGTCGCGACAGGATCAGCGTTTCCAGCGGCAGCTTGGCCATGCCCGTCAGCCCGAGCTTCGAGGCGATGTTGGTCAGGCCCGCAGCCTGGATGACCGCATCCACCAGCGTTCCGGTTCCCGAGGTGTAGCTGTTCGGCTCCCATGCCGCGATGGTGAGGTCCGGCCGTTTGCCGGCTTCCAGCGCGGCAAGGTCGCGGTCCATCGCTGAGACGATCTCGTCCGCCCGCGCCCGGTGCCCGAGAAGGTCGCCCATGCGCCGGAAACCGGCACGGATGTCGCCGATGGACTCGGCGGGCGCGAATTCCTCGACGCGTATGCCAAGCCGGCGCAAAAGCTCGACCGTGGCACGCGTCGTGTAGGTGCCGGCGAGCACGAGATCCGGCCGCATGAGGAAGACCTCCTCCGCCAGCCCGTGATTGACTACGTAGTCTCGGGCCTCGTCCACCATCATCGAGGATTGCGGGTCCGAGGCGAGGTCGGACACGGAATAGAGCTGGCCCTTGCCCGCGACCAGCATGGCCATCTGGTCGGTGCAGAGGTTCAGCGACACGACGCGCCCGGGCGGATCGGAGGCGAGGGCGGGAACGGAAAAGGCGAGGGCGGCTGCCGCCAGCAGCGTTGCCGTCCTTGTCCCTGATCGCTTCCGTCCCATCGCCTTCCTTCGAACCCGGCTTGCCCCTGACTTGGCGCGTCCTCAGAACTCGCGGGTGAAACTCAAATCCATGGTGCGGCCCGGGGCTCTGTAGTACCGTTTGGTTTGATATTGCGCATTGAACATGTTCTCCACCGAGAACTTGAAGCGCGAACGGTCATCCAGCGAATATCGAGCGACGAAGTCGGCAGTCACATAGTCCGGCAGCTTGATTTGGTTGGCTTCGTCGGCGTAGCGGGACGCGCCGTAGAGAACCCTGCCGGTCAGATCGAGTTGCGGCGTCGGGCTGTAGGTCAGTTCGGCCGTGGCCTTGAAGCGGTCGGCATAGATCACATAGCGCCCGGGCGCATCCGGGCTGACATTGAGCGGCTGGCGGATGTCGATCGAAGCCCCGCCGCTCCATTCCTCGTTGAAGCGGTGGGACAGGGTGGCCTCGAAGCCGGTGATCCTGACCTGCTGCACGTTGTCGGGGTGCCAGGCACCGAACGGATCGCTCGGGTCGATAGGCGCCCAATTGATCTGGTCGCTGATCTCGTTGCGGTAGACGGCCATGTCGAGGCTGGTGTCGTCGCTTGCCTGCCAGCGCAGGCCGACCTCGTAGGAACGGGATTTCTCCGGCTTGAGGTTCGGATTCCCCGGAGTGAAGGGATCGGGGTAGTAAAGATCGTTGAATGTCGGCGCCCGGAAGCCCGTGGCGAAGGACGCGCGCGCGACCAGTCCGCCGGTCAATTCATAGCTTGCGCCGAGATTGTAGGTGGTGGCCCCGCCGAACTGGCTGTTGTGATCGTAGCGCAGTCCGGAATCGATGTTGAGAGCTTCGTATTCGAAAGAATACTGGCCGAAAACCGCGGTCAGGTCGCGGCTCGTCCTGTCATAGGCCGCGCCGGAAATCGAACTGCCTGCAACGGATTCGCGATAGGCTTCCACGCCGCCGAGAAAGACGTGTCGCGTCGCATCGGTTTCAACGGTCTTCTGCGTGGAAGCGAATATGCCGTAGCGACGGGTATCGAAATCGTCGCCCTTGATGTCGCCCCGGAAGCTGGAGGTGTCGTCCAGCGCGGACGACAGTTCGACGGTGGACGACCAGGTGTCGGAATGGTCGATCCGGGTACCGAGCTTGCCCGAGAAATTGTCGGTGTCGGCCTCATTGGCCGTCGGGAAGTTGCTGTCATACTGGATGCGGCCGCGTGCGTAGAGGCCGTCTGCGTAGATGCGGCCCCAATCCAGGTCTTTCGCCAGCGAGAAATTGGCCGAACCCTGCCGGAAGCCGTCCCGATCCGGTTCATGGCCCCAGGCAGTTGGCAAAGTGAAATCATAGCCCTGCGTGCCGATTACCTGCGCGCCAAGCGCGTAGTCGATGCCGCTCTCGCTCCTGCCCTGAAGACCGCCCGAGACATAGCCGCCCCACGGGTGCATCACGCCGACGGTCGCCGAACCGCAGGAATTGCGGCCGTCGGCACAAACGCCGCCCTGTTTGGTGATGATGTTGATGATGCCGCCTATGGCATCGGCTCCATATTGGGCCGAGTGCCCGCCCTTGGCGATTTCTATGTGGTCGATCGAGGAAAGTGGGATGCTGGACAGGTTCACTGTTCCGACCGTGGCCGATCCGGCGCGCACGCCGTTGACCAGCACGAGCGTCTGGGCAGCGGTGGTTCCGCGGATGGATACGCTCGAATCGGCGCCCAAGCCGCCGTTGGAGGTTATGGTCACGCCGGTATAGGTCTTCAGTAGCGACGGCAGGTCGGGTGCGGCCGATCGCTTGATCTCTTCCTTGTCGATCACCGTCACCGAAGAGGTGGAGCGTTCGAGCGAGGTTTCGCGCCGCAGCGGCGTGCTGATCAATATGCGGTCCAGTTTGGTCGTGCCCGCCGTGCCGACCGCATCGGCATCCTGTGCGCCGGCATGGCCCGTCAGCGCCAGCGCGGCGACGCCGGCCAATAATATCGTTCTTCCCATAATCGGCCCCCAAGACATACGGGCGGCGAGATCATCGCCCCGAGGTTCATCACGAACCGCAGCGATTCCGGTCGATCTGGGAGTGGCGGACCTCCGTCCGCAGCGACCCTCGGCCGTCACCGGCATGCGGCAACACGTTCAGTGTCACCGCCACGGACGACCGCGCCTGACCACACCCCGTGGCCAAGCATGGGTGACCGGAAAAGGCAGGTCTCCTGACTTCCGTGTCCTCGCCTTTCCTCCGCCTTCCCGGCCGCACGGGGCGGACAGTGGCGTCGTGGAGAAAGGCTCGACGGTTACAGTTGCGGGGGCAGTCGCGGCTTTGGCCGAAACGGCCGCACCGCATTCCCTTTTCATCCGCCTTGCGGCGGAACCAGTTCCGGCCGGGACGCTAGTCGCCGCGACACGCTTCGTCAATGTGCGCAGGATGTCGCGGTTTGTTTCCATGTTGTGGAAAACCGCCGCTGGTCCGTGTCCGGCAATGGCTCTATGGTCGCCGGCCATCCATCGATTCCGGGATTTCCATGGCCACCGACATCAAACGAATCGCCACGATCATCGCCGCCGAGATCAATGCGCGGCCGGAGCAGGCCGCCGCGGCGATCGGGCTGCTGGACGAAGGCGCGACGGTGCCTTTCGTTGCGCGCTACCGCAAGGAAGTCACCGGCGGGCTGGACGACACGCAGCTTCGTCTGCTCGATGAGCGGCTTGCCTATCTGCGCGAGATGGATGCCCGGCGCGACACCATCCTCGGCTCCATCCGCGAGCAGGGAAAGCTGACGGAGGACCTGGAAGCGAGGATCGCCGCCGCGACGACCAAGGCGGAACTGGAAGACATCTATCTTCCCTACAAGCCGAAGCGGCGCACCAAGGCCGAGATCGCGCGCGAGAGGGGGCTTGGTGCCCTGGCCGAGGCGATCCTGGCCGACCGGGCGGCGGTGCCGGCGGAACTCGCCGCCGCCTATGTCACCGGCGACGTTCCGGACGTGAAGGCGGCGCTGGAGGGCGCGCGCGACATCCTGGCCGAGCAGTTCGCCGAGAACGCCGATCTGGTCGGCAGGCTGCGCGCCTATATGAAGGACCGCGCCTTCCTGCGCTCGCGCGTGGTGGACGGCAAGCAGGAGGCCGGCGCGAAGTTCTCCGACTATTTCGACCATGTCGAGCGCTGGGCCGGCGTGCCGAGCCACAGGGCGCTGGCCATGTTGCGGGGCCGCAACGAGGAGGTGCTGGCGCTCGACATCGAATTGGACGCCGACGACGCCTCGCCGGTCAAGCCGGCGGAGCGCATGGTGGCGGAGGCCTACGGCATCGGCCGGCAGCTTGCGGGCGACCTCTGGCTTGCCGAGGTGGCCGGCTGGAGCTGGCGCGTGAAGCTGAACCTGCATCTCACCCTCGACCTGATGCGCGACCTGCGCGAGCGGGCCGAGGAGGAGGCGATCCATGTCTTCGCCCGCAACCTGAAAGACCTGCTGCTCGCGGCGCCAGCCGGATCGCGGCCGACCATGGGGCTCGATCCCGGCATCCGCACCGGCGTCAAGGTCGCGGTGGTGGACGGTACCGGCAAGCTGGTGGACACGACGACGGTCTATCCGTTCCCGCCGAAGAACGATCTGCGCGGCACGCAGGCGACGCTCTCCGCCCTGATCCGCAAGCATGGCGTGGAACTGGTGGCGATCGGCAACGGCACCGGCAGCCGCGAAACCGAGAAGCTGGTGGCCGAAATGCTCGGCGACATGCCGGCTCCCAAGCCGCTGAAGGTGATCGTCTCGGAGGCTGGCGCCTCGGTCTATTCGGCCTCGGCGACGGCGGCGGCGGAATTCCCCGATCTCGACGTGTCGCTGCGCGGGGCGGTGTCGATCGCGCGGCGCCTGCAGGATCCGCTGGCTGAACTGGTCAAGATCGAGCCGAAATCCATCGGCGTCGGGCAATACCAGCACGATGTCGACCAGTTCAGGCTGGCGCGCGCGCTGGACGCGGTGGTGGAGGATGCCGTGAACGCGGTCGGCGTCGACCTCAACACGGCTTCGGCCTCGCTGCTGGCGCGGGTTTCGGGCCTTGGAGCCTCGCTGGCCGAGGCGATCGTGGCGCACCGCAACGCCAATGGTCCCTTCGGCAGCCGGAGCAAGCTTCTGGAGGTCGCGCGCCTCGGCCAGCGCACCTTCGAGCAATGCGCGGGCTTCCTGCGCATCCCGAACGGCGCGGAACCGCTCGATGCCTCGGCCGTGCATCCGGAAGCCTATGGCGTGGCCAAGAAGATCGTGGCGGCCTGCGGGCGCGACGTGCGCGCGCTGATGGGCGACAGCGCGGCGCTGAAGGTGCTCGACCCGCGCCGGTTCGTGGACGAGCGCTTCGGCCTGCCGACGGTGCGCGACATCATCGCGGAACTGGAGAAGCCCGGCCGCGACCCGCGCCCCGGCTTCCGGACGGCCGCTTTCGCCGACGGCGTGGACGACATCAAGGACCTGAAGCCCGGCATGCTGCTGGAGGGGACGGTCACCAATGTCGCGGCGTTCGGCGCATTCGTCGATATCGGCGTGCACCAGGACGGGCTGGTGCATGTGTCGCAACTCGCCGACCGTTTCGTGAAGGACGCGCACGAGGTGGTCAAGGCCGGCGACGTGGTCAAGGTGCGCGTGGTCGAGGTCGACACCAAGCGCAAGCGCATAGGCCTGTCGATGCGCAAGGACGGTGCTTCGGGCGCGAAACCGGCGGCGCGCGCGGAAGGCAAATCCGGCGGCAGCCCGCGACAGGGCGAACGCAAGGGCACGCCGGCCGGCGCGGGGAACCAGCCGCAAGGCGCTTTCGGCGCGGCCCTCGCCGAGGCGTTCAAGCGCAGATAGAACGATCTTCGCGAAGAACATCCCCGCCTGCTTCCGTGGAGCAGGCGGGTCCGGCAGCCAAGGGGGCTTGGGTTCGGCCACCGGACCCTCACCCGAGTCGGGCACCCGGGCTGGCGCTTGATAGCATCGCGCCGGCCGACGATACTCGCACAACGTGCGGATTGCCCCCGTCGGAGCGTCAACACTCTTAACACGAAGTTAACTTAAGTTATCTTCGGCGTGCGGGACGTTCAATCGCCGTCGGTGGAGCGCTCGTAGACCGGATCGCCGGTCTCGGCGTCGGTCCCGACCAGGCTGACTTCGTAGCCCCATAGCCTGCGGATATGGCGCAGGGTGGCCGCGCAGCCTTCCTCCTCCAGCAGGATCCCGTCCTTCACCTCGTGCTGGAGGCGCAGGGTCCGGTCGCCGAGCAGGTCGACGTCCACCACCTGGATGTTCGGCCGGGTGGCGCCGATGTCGTAGCGCTGGGCCAGCGCGGACCGGACTTTCTCATAGCCGCGCTCGTTGTGGATCGGACCGACCTCGTAGTGCGAATCGCTGGCGTTGTCGCCAAGGACGAAGAAGCGCCATTTGCGGATCAGGGTCGGGCTGAGATACTGCCGGATGAAGGACTCGTCGCGGTGGTTGGCCCAGGCGTCGAGCAGCGTCGCGCGCCAGTCGCCGTTGCCGGCGATATCGGGAAACCAGTCCTTGTCCTCGGCCGTGGGCTCCATCGAGATGCGCTGGATGTCCTGCATCATGTCGAGGCCGAGCGCGTAGGGGTTGATGCCCGAATAGCGCGGATCGTCGAAGGAGGGCTGGAAGACGACGTTCGAATGGTTGCGCAGGATTTCGAGCATGGTGCCTTCGCTGATCTGGCCCCGGTCGAAAAGCGTGTTCATGATCGTGTAGTGCACGAAGGTGGCGCAGCCCTCGTTCATCACCTGCGTCTGGCGCTGCGGGTAGAAATACTGCGCGATCACCCGCACGATCCTGAGCAGCTCGCGCTGCCAGGGCTCCAGGATCAGGCTGTTCTTCTCGAGGAAATAGAGAAGGTTCTCCTCCGGCAGCTTGAGCGACTTCTTGCGTTCGGCCGCCTTGGCCTCGCTCTCGTCGGCCCGTTCGTCGTCGTCATGCGAACGGGGCAGGGTGCGCCACAGGTCGTTGAAGGTGCGCTCCTCATATTCGAGCCGTTCGCGCAGGCCTTCGCGCTGCTTCTCCGACGACAGTTTCGGCGGCCTGCGGTAGCGGAATACGCCCTGCTCCATCAGGGCATGTGCCGAATCCAGCACGGATTCGACAGCGGAAAGCCCATGCCGCTCTTCGCAATGGGTGATGTAGCTCTTGGCGAAGTCGAGATAGCCAAGGATGGCGGCTGCATCCGTCCACTGGCGGAACAGATAATTGTTCTTGAAGAAATGGTTGTGGCCGAAGGCGGCGTGGGCGGTCACCAGGGCCTGCAGGGCCATGGTGTTCTCCTCCATCAGATAGACGATGCAGGGGTTCGAGTTGATGACCAGCTCATAGGCCAGTCCGCGGCCGCCCTTGCGGTAAAGAAGCTCCTCATGGATGAAATGCTTGCCGAAGGACCAATGACGGTACATCAGCGGCATGCCCACGGACGCATAGGCGTCCAGCATCTGCTCGGAAGTTATGATCTCGAGCTGCGAGGGATAGACGTCCAGACCGAGGTCGTCGATCGCCACCTCTGCGATGGCGTCGTGGGCGCGCGACAGGGTCCTGAAATCCCAGTCGGATCCCGAAAAAAGCAGGCCGTGCCCGCTTGCCTGCCTGGCCGTCCGCATCGCCTTCTTCACCCTTTCTGCAAGGCCGGCTGCTTGGTGAACAGCCGCCGGAACACGGGATAGATGTCGGCCGCCTTGGCAATGCGGGTCATCTGGAAATTGGGCCACTGCTCCTCGATCTCGCTGTAGGCGCGCCACAGCGAGGTGCCGTTCTCGGTGGAGCCGAAGATGTGGCTCTCGCGCTCGTCGATGATCTCGACATAGGCGAAATACTGGCAGAGCGGCATGATCGCGCTGTTGAGCAGGGAGATGCAGCGCTCCGAATCGGTGACGAAATTGTCGCCGTCCGAAGCCTGCGCGGCGTAGATGTTCCATTCGTTGGAGGGGTAGCGCTCGGCGACGACCCGGCGCATTTCCTCCAGCGCGGTGGAGACGACGGTGCCGCCGCTCTGGGTGCTGTAGAAGAAGGTCTGCTCGTCCACTTCCTGCGCTTCGTGGGTATGGCGGATGAAGACGATCTCGGTGCGCTCGTAGCGCCGCTTCAGGAACAGGTGCAACAGCACGAAGAAGCGCTTGGCCAGATCCTTCTCCCGCTCGCCCATGGAACCGGAAACGTCCATGAGGCAGAACATGACCGCGCTGGCGTTGGGGACGGGCACGGCCTCGAAGCGGTTGAAGCGGATATCGACGGGATCGACATAGGCGACCAGCCTGCGCCGCCGCTCCAGCTCCTCGAGTCGCGCCTGCAGCAGCGCGATCTGCCGGCGCGCCGCGGTATCCTGCGGGCCGGCCTCCAGGGCGTCGAGCTGCCGCTGCAGGTCCTCGACCTCGGCGCGGCGGGGGCGCCTCAGGGCGATGCGGCGGCCGAGGCTGTTGCGCATGGTGCGCCCGACATTGATGTTGGTGGGCGAGCCGCTGACCGTGAAGCCGGCGCGGCGCGGCCGAAAGGCCAGGATTTCCTTGAGGTTGAGCTTGACCATGTCGGGCAGCTCCAGATCCTCGAAGAACAGGTCGAGCACCTCCTCGCGCGACAGAACGAAGCGGAAATCGTCCTCCGAATCCTGTTTCGAGGGGCGGGAGCCGCCGGCGCCGGCCCCTCCACCCGACTTGGGAATGCGGTCTCCCGGCGCGAACTGGCGGTTTCCGGGCAGGACCAGATCGCGGTCGCCGCTGTTCCTGGCTTCCTCGAAGCGGGGCTCGTCGGTTCCCTTGTGCGGTATCGACACCGCCCGTTCCGCATCGGCCTCGGCGATCTTGCCGGTGCGGATCTGGTCCCTGATGTTGCGCTTGAGTTCCTCGCGCGCGCGCCGCAGGAAACGCTGACGGTTGCCGAGGCTCTTGTCCCTCGGGTTCAAACGTCGATCGATGAAGATCGGCATATGGTGTCGGCCCTCAGCCCGCCTTGTTCACCCGCATGTACCAGTCCACGAGCCGGCGCACCTGCCGCTCGGTATAGCCGCGGTCCACCATGCGCTGGACGAATTCGGTGTGGCGCTTTTCCGTCACGCTGTCCTGCTTGGAGCCGAAGCTGATGACCGGCAGCAGGTCCTCGACCTGGCCGAACATGCGTTTCTCGATGACCTCACGCAGCTTCTCGTAGCTGGTCCAGGCCGGGTTGCGCCCGTTGTTGCGCGCGCGCGCCCGCAGCGTGAACTTCACCACCTCGTTGCGGAAGTCCTTCGGATTGGCGATGCCCGCCGGCTTCTCGATCTGCGACAGCTCGTTGTCGAGGATCTCGCGGTTGAGGATCTGGCCGGTGTCCGGGTCCTTGTAGTCCTGGTCCTCGATCCAGGCGTCCGCATAGGCGATGTAGCGGTCGAACAGGTTCTGGCCGTACTCGCTGTAGGATTCCAGATAGGCCTTCTGGATCTCGTGGCCGATGAACTCGGCATAGCGGGCGGCCAGCTCCGTCTTCACGAAATCGAGATAGGCGGCTTCCGTCTCCTTCGGGAACTGCTCGCGCTTGATCGCCTGCTCCAGGATGTACATCAGATGCACCGGATCGGCGGCGACCTCCTTGGTGTCGTAATTGAAGGTCTGCGACAGGATCTTGAAAGCGAAGCGCGTGGAAACGCCGGTCATGCCTTCGTCGACGCCGGCGGCGTCGCGATATTCCTGCACCGACTTGGCCTTGGGATCGGTCTCCTTCAGGTTTTCGCCGTCATAGACGCGCATCTTGGTGTAGAGCGGCGAGTTCTCGTGTTCGGCAAGCCGGGTCGACACGGTGAAGCGGCTGAGAATGTCGAGCACTTCCGGAGCGCAGGGGCTGTCGGCCAGTTCGCTCTCGCGCAGCAGCTTCTCGTAGATCTGCCGCTCCTCGGTGATGCGCAGGCAGTAGGGCACCTTGACCACCAGGATACGGTCGAGGAACGCCTCGTTGTTCTTGTTGTTCTTGAACTGCTGCCACTCGGATTCGTTGGAGTGTGCGACGATGATGCCCTGGTAAGGGAAGGCGCCGAAATTCTCGGTGCCGTTGTAGCTGCCTTCCTGCGTGGCGGTCAGCAAGGGGTGCAGCACCTTGATCGGGGCCTTGAACATCTCGACGAATTCGAGCAGCCCCTGCGTGGTCCTGTTCAGGCCGCCGCTGTAGGAATAGGCGTCCGGATCGGACTGGCTGTAGTTCTCCAGCTGCCGGATATCGACCTTGCCGACGAGGGTGGAGACATCCTGGTTGTTCTCGTCGCCGGGCTCGGTCTTGGCGATGCCGATCTGGCGCAGCCGCGAAGGCAGCAGCTTGACGACGGAAAACTTGGAGATGTCGCCGGCGAGCTCGTCCAGCCGCTTGCGCGCCCATGGCGATATGAGGCCGTTCAGCCGGCGCCGGGCGATGCCGTATTTGTCTTCCAGGAGCCCGGCCATGCGCTCGGGATCGAACAGGCCGAGCGGCGACTCGAAGACCGGGCTGATCTGGTCGCCGACCTTGAGCGTGTATATCGGATGCTGCTCCATCAGGCTCTTCAGCCGCTCAGCAAGCGAGGACTTGCCGCCGCCGACAGGCCCGAGCAGATAGAGGATCTGCTTGCGCTCCTCCAACCCTTGGGACGCATAGCGGAAATAGCCGGCTATGCGCTCCACCGTGTCTTCCATGCCGTAAAAGTCGGCAAAGGAGGAATAGAGCTTGATCGTCTTGTTGGCGAAGATCCGGCCCAGACGCTCGTCCTTGCTCGTATCGACCAATGTCGGCTCGCCGATCGCCGCCACCATGCGCTCCGGCGCGGAGGCGTACATCGACTTGTCTTCGCGGCAGGCAAGGAGATAGTGCTGGAGGCTCATCTCCTCCTGTGCGGCATTCTTGTAGATCTCTGAAAATAGATCAAAGACGTCTGATTCTTTCCCGTGCATGGCATCCTCGCACCGGGCGGGCCAAGTTGCCTGTCGCCCGTGTGACTTCAACTGTCGGCAAGCTGAGTGGTTCCCTCAAGGCAGACAAAGTTCCTGTGGCAATTTGTCGAAGCTTGCAGGGAGCGGATTGCAGCCTTCCAAAGCGCTGCCGCGCGGGCCCGGTCGATAGGCGCTGCCGCGTGATTTCAATGCTGATCGAGACGCGATCCGGCACATCTTCCACACCCCCCGGAACGTGACTGAATTCGGAGGAGATGTCCGGACGCCCACGCATTCGGCTTGGAGTCCAGACGGAAGACTGCAACTGGCAACCCATGAGCTTCCCCCATGAGAATCGCATCAGCATCATGAGAATCGCACATGTCGGATTGCTTTTCGAGCTTTAACTTAAGCACTCGCCTGCGCCATCAGTCGCAGGCGCACGCCCTTGTTTTGCGACAATTGGCGGGTAGACGCCGGCCATGTGCATGGAAGCCTACGTCGGAATGTCGAAGTGGGCCGGGAAAGCAGGCATGCTTCCCCGGAGCGGCAGTCCTTCATCTTGGATACGCATCCCTTCGCCGTGCCGCGGGTCTGCTCGCTTCCCGTCAGTCGCGGCCAATTCGCGTGGCGCAGAAGCCCGCACGATGGAGCAAGTCCGATGCGTTCAGGTTCCCGTCAATTCTGCAATTCCTGCCGGCGCTATCTGCCGCGCGCGGCGCAGCGCTGTCCGTGGTGCAGGAAAAGCCCGGCCGGTTCCGGGCCGGATGGCTCCGGTTCGGGCGGTTCCGATCCGGACGGTGGGCTGGCCCGGATTTAGCCAAAAGGCGAACGGCATCCAAATCGGCTCGGGGTCCTGTCTTTTGCCGTCCGCAAGCCCGGTTCCCTGGCATTGACCGCGCTTGAGCGGCAGGCATAGGTTGTGCCGTCCGGCCGGTGAAAAACCGAGGAGGCTTCGGTCGTTGCAACGCAATGCCGGCCCGGTCGTTATGGCAGGTGCCACGCGGCGGGTGACAGCTTCATGAGCTTTTCTTTCCTGCAACAACGGAACCGGTTCGGCGCGGCGGCTGCCCTTGCGGCGGCGGCGGCGCTCTATCCCGCGCTGGCCTGGGCCGCCGGCGGAGCGGGCGCCGGCGCGAGCGAGGGCGTTTTCATCGCCCAGCTGATCTGCCTGTTGCTGGCCGGGCGCGGCCTGGGCGAGTTATTGGAGCGCATGGGCCAGCCGGCCGTGATGGGGCAACTTATTGCAGGCATCCTGCTCGGTCCCAGCCTGTTCGGCTGGCTGTGGCCGTCGGCGCAGCACGCACTGTTCCCCAGTGTGCCCGAGCAGAAAAGCATGATCGATGCGGTTTCGCAGTTGGGCATCCTCATGCTGCTGCTGCTGACGGGCATGGAAACCGACCTGAAGCTGGTTCGCAAGGTGGGCGCGGCCTGTTTTTCCATATCCACTTCGGGCGTGGTCATCCCGTTCGCCCTGGGCTTCACCGCGGCGCAGTTCCTGCCCGATTCGCTGATGCCCGCGCAGAGCCACCGGGTCGTGGCCGGCCTGTTCCTCGGCACCGCGCTATCCATCTCGTCGGTCAAGATCGTGGCGATGGTGGTGCGCGAAATGGGCTTCATGCGCCGCAACCTGGGGCAGGTCATCGTCTCCTCCGCGATCATCGAGGACACGATCGGCTGGGTGATCATCGCGATCACGCTGGGTATCGCCAGCCAGGGCCGGCTGGAAATCACGCATTTGGCCGGCATCGTGCTCGGTGTCGGCGTTTTCATGCTGTTCAGCCTGACGCTCGGCCGGCGCATCGTGTTCGCGCTGATCCGCTGGACGAACGATACCTTCCGCAGCGAGTTCGCGGTCATCACGGTGATCCTCATCGTCATGGGCGTGATGGCGCTGATCACCAACTTCATCGGCGTGCACACCGTGCTCGGCGCCTTCGTGGCCGGCATATTGGTCGGCGAATCCCCGATCCTCTCCGACCATATCGAAGGCCAGTTGCGGGGCATCATCACGGCGCTGTTCATGCCGGTGTTCTTCGGCATGGCCGGGCTGTCCGCCGACCTGACGGTGCTCGTCGATCCGACATTGGCTCTCCTCACCGCGGGCCTGGTCCTGATCGCCAGCCTGGGCAAGTTCAGCGGTGCTTTCCTGGGCGCCGAGATTGCCGGCCTTACGCGCAGCGAGGGCGTGGCGGTCGGCTGCGGCATGAACGCGCGCGGCTCGACGGAAGTGATCGTCGCGACGATCGGCCTGTCGATGAACGTTTTGTCGCACACCCTCTATACGATGGTCGTGACCATGGCCGTCATCACCACGCTGGCGATGCCGCCGACGCTGCGCTGGGCGCTGCGCCGACTGCCGCTGAAAAGCGAGGAAAAAGAACGCCTCGAACGCGAGGAGATGGATATGCGCGGCTTCGTCGCGCGGCTCCAGAGGCTTCTCGTCGTCGTGGACGACAGCGTCACCGGCAAGTTCGCCTCCTATCTGGCGGGGCTGATCGGCGGCGGCGGCGGAATGCCGACAACCGTGCTGCACGTCCCCAGCGAACGCACGGAGCAGGAGCCGGGGAGCGCCGGAACCCAGTTGGAGGAAGTCAAGCGAGGGGCCAAGGCCAGCGCCGAGGCGGTGGAAAAGAAGGAAGACGCGAAGGTCGAGAAGGTCCACCTGACCTCCCGCAGCGACGGTCCGGTATCGGGCCGCACCGTCGCCCAGGAGGCGCGCAAGGGCTACGATCTCCTCATTCTGGGGCTGGCGCGATCGGTGACCGCCAAGGGCGGCTTCTCCAAGCGGCTCAACGAACTCGCGGCCGGCTTCGACGGCCCGCTTTGCCTCGTCCTCAAGGCCACGCGCAGCCGGATCTCGGAACTGGGACCGGATTCCACGATCCTGGTGCCCGTGAACGGCACCGAGATCTCCCGGCGCGGAGCCGAGCTGGCGCTGGCGATCGGACGGACCGAGCGCTCCCGCGTGCGGGTTCTTTATGTGTCGCGCAATGCCGAACAGCGCCGCTCGGAGACGCTTTCCCACCGCCGCGAGGAGGCGGTGCTGAAGGATATCGTGCAGCTTGCCGAGCGTTACGGCGTGGAAATCGAGACGTCGGTTCGTGCCAGGGGCGCTCCCGGCGATGCGATCTACCGGCAATCGGCCAAGGATGTTTCGGTGATCGTCATGGGCGTGGCGCGGCGGTCGGGAGAGGAACTGCTGTTCGGGGAAACGGCGACCAGCGTGCTGGAGAAAAGCAGCCGTCCCGTCATCCTGCTGTCCGACGAGCTGGTGCGGCGCAGCGAGGCCGAGCAGGAAGTCCGGCGATCCCGCGAATCCAGCGATGCGGAGCAGGCGGCGGAGGAGTGACGGCCGCGATCAGAGCGCGCGGATCACCTTGCGTTCGTTCCGGCACAGGTCGCATTTGCCCTGCCAGCGGCGGAAATCGGAGGTCGTTCCGAGCGCGGCCGTGATCTGGGTGGCGTGAGCGTGCGTCGTCAGCCCGACACCCTCCACGATGCAATTGTCGCAGACAGCCTTGCCCGCATTCTCAGTGATGAAGGCGTTGACGCGCTCAGCCACCAGCATAGGTCCCCTCCCCAGAGTTCCGGCATAAAGGAAGCACCAAGATCGGGCCCGATCAAGGCACCCTTCATTGATCCAGCAACGCCTGGCGCGGCGGCGCCACCGACTCGCGGCTGACCAGCGGGCATTCGAGCTTGATGATCGGGTGGCGCTTCCTGGAGGCGTCGGGCGCGCTTTCCATCAGTTCGAGCTGTTCCACCGCCCATTGTCCCATCGCCCGATGCGGCAGCACGGAGGTGGTCAGCTTGGGATGCAGATGCCGCGAAATTTCCTCGTCGTCATAGCCGACCACCGAAATGTCCTCGGGAATGCGCAGTCCCGCTTCCTTCAGAGCCTCGTAGCAACCGATCGCCGTACGGTCGTTCTGGCAGAATATCGCCGTCGGGGGCTCCTTCAGTGCGAGCAATTGCCGGGTGCCGTGGAAGCCTGCGCTGGCCGACCAGTCGCCCGGCACCACCAGTTCCGGGTCGAAGGGGATGTCTGCGGTGGCCAGCGCGCGCCTGTAGCCCTGCAGGCGGTCCTGCGCAGCGTCCATCCAGGGCTCGCCGAGGATGGTGCCGATGCGGCGGTGGCCGTGCTCGATGAGATGGCGGGTCGCCTTCTGGCCGCCGGCGATCTCGCTCGGCACCACGGCCGGGAAGGCATGGTCGGCGGTGTAGCAATTGAGCAGGATGACCGGCCGGTCCAGCTCGTAGAGGATTTGCGGCGCCGCGATCTCGCGGGTGAAGATGGCCATGTAGATCAGCGCGTCGATGCCCTGCGCGGTCAGGGCGCGGATGGTGCGCGGCTCCATCACCGGATCGGACATGGTCTGCGCCACCAGCACGATGTTGCCGGCGCCCCAGGCGGCCTGGCGCGCACCTTCGATGGCGACCACCGCCTCGGGGCTGGTGGCGAGCTGGTCGACGGCGAAACCGATCAGCCCGTCCGTTCCGAGCGCGCGCTGCGGCTGCTGGTGGGCGAGGGCGGCCGGCGCATAGCCGAGCGCGCGCGCGACCTCGATGACGCGGTCGCGCGTGGCCTGCGAAATCTTGATGCCCTCGGTGCGGTTCAGCACGAAGGAGACGGTGGCCTGCGAGCAGCCGGCCTCGCGGGCGATGTCGGTCATGGTGATGCGCCGGGTGATGTTGCGGCCGCCCCCGTCCACGCCGCGCGCGCTGCGCCGTTTCGCGGTCTTGGGGGCTGCGGTCTCGTCCATTCCTGTCACCGTACCCGTGCTCTGTTCCTGGCAACTGCCGGCGCTCCAAATCGCATCTTCGGCGCCATATTGCCAGCGCGCTTCGCGACCGCAGGATCCGGCAGCTAATAATTATAACTAATAGTTGACTAAACTCGATCCTTGGTCAAGGATGAAAGGGTGCGGGAACGCACCGTGGCTGACATCGCGTACTCTGGGAGGAGACACCATGATTACACGTCGCAATCTGCTTATCGGTTCGGCCGCCGGTGCGGCCGCGGCCGTGCTGGCTTCCCGCGCCTTTGCCGAACTGCCGCCGCTGGCCAAGAAGGACAAATACAAGGTCGGCTTCGCGCAGACCGAGAGCAACAACCCCTGGCGGCTGGCCGAAACCAAGAGCATGCAGGATGAGGCCAAGCGCCTCGGCCACCAGCTCATCTATACGGACGCCGCTTCGTCGGCCGCCAAGCAAGCTTCGGACGTCAACTCGATGATCGCGCAGGGCGTGGACGCCATCTTCCTGCCGCCACGCGAGGACAAGCCGCTGGTGCCGGTCATCCTCGCTGCCAAGGCGGCGGGCATCCCGGTGTTCCTGATCGACCGCGACGTCGACCACACCATGGCCAAGCCCGGCGAGGATTACGTCACCTTCATCGGCTCCGACTTCATCGAGGAGGCGACGCGCATCGGCGAGTGGCTGGTCAAGAACGCCAACGGCAAGTCCAAGATCATCGAGCTGGAAGGCACCACCGGCGCCTCAGCCGCGCGCGACCGCAAGAAGGGCTTCGACGATTTCATCGCCAAGCATCCGGATTTCAAGATCGTCGCTTCGCAGGACGGCGACTTCACCCGCGACAAGGGCCGGCAGGTGGCCGAGACGCTGTTGCAGGCGCATCCGGACGCCGACATCATCTATGCGCACAATGACGAGATGGCGCTGGGCGCGATCGCGGCGCTCGAAGCGGCCGGCAAGGTTGCCGGCAAGGACGTGCTGATCGTCTCCATCGACGGCGAGAAGGACGGCGTCCAGGCCATCATCGACGGCAAGATCGGCGCGATCTGCGGCTGTAGCCCGCTGTTCGGGCCGAAGTCGTTCGCCACGCTTGCCGATTATGCCGCCGGCAAGAAGATCGCGCCTTTCATCAAGAACGAGGACCATTTCTTCGACGCCGGCAATGCGAAGAAGGACTTCGCCCTCGCCTTCTGAGCGGCTAGGATGCGCGTCCGGCCTGCTGCTGACGGGTCGGGTGCGCGGAGCCTTCGCATGAGTTCCGAACGGGAATCCGCCATGGACCGGATGCTGCTCCAAATGCGCGGCGTGACCAAGCATTTCGCCGGCACGGTGGCGCTGGCGGATGCCTCGCTTGCCGTGCGGCCGGGCGAGGTGCACGCGCTGATCGGCCAGAACGGCGCCGGCAAGTCCACGCTCATCAAGGTGCTGACCGGCTATTACCGCAAGGACGGCGGCGAGGTCTCGTTCGAAGGGCGTCCCTTCGAGGTCGGCTCGCCGCATCAGGCGCAGGCCAGCGGCATCAGCACGATCTATCAGGAGATCAACCTCGTCCCGCTGCGCTCGGTGACCGAGAACATATGCCTGGGGCGGGAAAAGCGCCGCTACGGACTGCTTGACTGGAAGGCCATGCACGAGGAGGCCGAGCGGCTGCTGAGCCGCTTCTCCATCCGCATCGACGTGCGCCGCCCGCTCGGCGACTTCAACACCGCCACCCAGCAGATGGTGGCGATCGCCCGCGCCACAGGCTTCTTGGCGCGGCTGGTGATCATGGACGAACCGACCTCCTCGCTGGACGAGCGCGAGGTGGCGGTGCTGTTCGGCGTGATCCGGCAACTGAAGCGGGAGGGCGTTTCGGTCGTCTTCGTCAGCCACAAGCTGGACGAGCTCTACGAGGTGTGCGACCGCGTCACCATCATGCGCGACGGACGCACCGTGCGCAGCGCCGACATCAAGGACATCGACAAGCTCGAACTGGTCTCGGCCATGCTCGGGCGCAGCGTCGCCTCCGTCGAGGGGCACGCCACGGCCTTCGGCGCGCGCGACCGCTCGAAGATCGGGGAGGTGATCTTCTCCGCCAAAGGCCTTGCCGCCGGCGAGGCGGTGCGGGACGTTTCCTTCGGCGTGCGGCGTGGTGAGATCGCGGGCCTGGCCGGACTGCTGGGCGCCGGCCGCACCGAAACGGCCCGGCTCGTCTTCGGCGTCGAGCGGCCGCGTGCCGGCGACATGACCGACGCGGGCAGGCCCTACCGCCCGAACGCCCCGGCCGACGCCATCGCCGCCGGCATGGGTTTCTGCACCGAGGACCGCAAGGCCGAGGGCATCGTGCCGGAAATGAGCGTGGCGGAAAACCTGACGCTGGCGCTGCTGCCGAAGATGACGCGCAACGGCGTTGTCGACGAAGTCCGCCAGCAGCGGGTGGTCGAGCGCTTCGTCAGGGAACTCGGCATCAAATGCGCGGGACCGGACCAGAAGGTGCGCGAGCTTTCCGGCGGCAACCAGCAGAAGGTGCTGCTGGCGCGCTGGCTGGCGACCGATCCGCGGCTGCTCATCCTCGACGAGCCGACGCGCGGCATCGATGTCGGCGCCAAGGCCGAGATCCAGCGCCTCATCCGCCAGTTTGCCGACGAGGGGCTCGGCGTGCTGATGATCTCGTCCGAACTGGAGGAGATCGTGGAAGGGGCGGACCGCATCTTCGTGCTGCGCGAGGGCGTGCGCGTCGCCGAGCTGGAAGGCGAGGCGGCCACGGAGGCCGAGGTGCTCGCCGCCATGGCGCACGGCGCCGGCGGCAGCCCTGCGCGGCCCGGCCCGGATGATCCCGGCGCTGCGGCGGAGAGCGGCGCATGAGCGAGATGGCCCGTTCCGGTGCGGCCTCGCAACGCGCGCCGGTGCGCGGCTTCGACCTGTTCGGCTTCCTGTCGCGCTACGGCACGCTGATCGCGCTGGCGCTGCTGATCGCCTTCAACCTTGCCTTCACCCGCAACTTCGCGACCCTGCAGACCCTGAACGTCAATCTCACGCAGGTCTGCACCATCGTCATGGTGGCCATCGGCATGACCTATGTCATCGCCACGGGCGGCATCGACCTGTCGGTGGGCTCGCTGATGGCGATTTCGGGAGCGCTGGCGCCGATGATCTTCATGGGCCAGATCGTCGCCTTTCCCAACATCTATCTCGCCGTCGCCGTGGCGATGGTCGTCTCGGTGCTGGTGGCGGGGCTGCTCGGCCTGTTCAACGGCTGGCTGGTGGCCCGTTTCCGCATCCAGCCGATCGTGGCGACGCTGGTGCTGTTCATCGCCGGGCGCGGCATCGCGCAGGTGCTGACCAACGGCAATCTCCAGACCTTCCGCGTGCCGGAATTCCAATGGATCGGCCTGGCGCGGCCGTTCGGCATCCCCGCGCAGGTCGTCATCATGGTGGCGATGGTTGTCGCAGCCGCCTGGGCGCTGCGCAAGACGGCTTTCGGCCGGCGGGTGCTGGCGGTCGGCGGTAACGAGAAGGCGGCCGAGCTGGCGGGCATCCCGGTGACCGGGATCAAGCTCGCTGTCTACGCCATCTCCGGGTTGTGCGCGGGGCTGGCCGGGCTGGTGGTCATCGCCATCAATTCCTCCAGCGACGCCAATCTCGTGGGCCTCAACATGGAACTGGACGCCATCGCGGCGGTCGCCGTCGGCGGTACGCTGCTCAGCGGCGGCAAGGCCACCATCGTCGGCACCTTCCTCGGCGCGCTGACGATCCAGCTGGTGCGCTACACTCTGCTGGCAAACGGGGTGCCCGACGCGGCGGCGCAGGTCGTCAAGGCCGCGATCATCGCGCTCGCCGTCTGGCTCCAGCAGCAGAACAGGGCGGCATGATGCAGAGGGCCCGTCTCGTCCGCATGATCGGCACCTACGGCGTCATCGTGGCGCTGGCGGCCCTGGTGCTGTTCGGCTTCCTGCGCTACGACCGGTTCCTCTCCCTGTTCAACGTGATGAGCGTGCTGCGCTACAATTCCATGTTCGCGCTGGTCGCGCTCGGCATGTGCTTCGTCATCATGACCGGCGGCATCGACCTTTCCGTCGGCTCCGTCGCGGCATTGGGGTCCGTGGCGGCGGCGCTGGCCAGC
Organism: Mesorhizobium sp. SP-1A; assembly: GCF_032460275.1. Lineage (NCBI taxonomy): Bacteria > Pseudomonadati > Pseudomonadota > Alphaproteobacteria > Hyphomicrobiales > Phyllobacteriaceae > Mesorhizobium > Mesorhizobium sp. SP-1A. The sequence continues at coordinate 587,070 of NZ_JAVXZD010000004.1, forward strand.
CCCTATGGCTGGGCGCCGGGGCTTGCCGCAGGGGTGGGGGCGGGCCTCGCCGCCGGCCTCGTCAACGCGCTGCTGGTGACGCGTGCCGGGATGATGCCCTTCATCGCCACTTTGGCCAGCATGCTGGCGGCGCGCGGCGTGGCGCTGCTCCTGGCCGGAAACGGCACGGTCGCGGTTTCCTACGACAGCGGCTTCACTTCGATTGGGCAGGGGAGCCTGTGGGTGCTGCCGATCCCGGCGCTGATCGCGGTGGCGGCCTATATCGCCGGGTCCGTGGTGCTGAACTGGACGAGCACCGGGCGCGCGGTGCTGGCCGTCGGCGGCGGCGAGGACGCCTCGCGGCTGATGGGCCTGCGCACCGAGCGCATCAAGTTCATCGTCTACCTGGCCAGCGGCGGACTTGCGGGACTTGCCGGCGTGATCCTCGCCTCGCAATTCGGCGCCGGGCAGCCTATCGAAGGCGTGGGGTGGGAACTCTTCGCCATCGCCGCCGTGGTCGTGGGCGGCACCTTGCTGACCGGCGGTTCCGGCTCGGTCGGCACGACCCTTGCCGGCGTGCTGCTGCTCGGCATCCTGTTCAACGTGTTGAACTTCGAGAACGGCATGGGCTGGATTTCGCTGTCGGCCTACTGGCAGTCCGTGATCCGCGGCCTGTTCTTGCTTGCGGTGGTGCTGTTGCAGGCGAAGCTTGCGGGGCGGCGGTTGTCCGACGCCTGAGCGGCTTGCCGGTTTTGCGTCTACGCCGCCGGCTTGATGCCGAAATCCTCCGGGCTGAGCAGCAGATCCGCGAGCGTGTAACGGTCCAGCGTTGCTATGAAGGCGGCGACGGCCTCGCCCAGCAGACCGCGCAACCGGCAGCGCGCCGTGAGCAAGCAGCCATTGCCGGTCCGGAAACACTCGACGAGGGCGAAGTCCGGTTCGGTCACGCGCAGCACCTCGCCGAGGCCGATCTGCTCCGCGGGCCGCGCCAGGGTCAGGCCGCCCGACCTGCCGCGCACCGCTTTCAGGAAGCCGGCGCGGGTAAGCTGGTTTGCGACCTTCATCAGATGCGCCTTCGAGATGCCGTAGATATCGGCGGTTTCCTCGATGGTGATGAGCCGGTCGCTCCGGTTCGCCGCATACATCAGTAGCCGCAGTGAATAGTCAGAGAAATCGGTCAGACGCATCGGGAATCCTTCGGCCGCACGCGCGCCGTTGCGTGGAAAGATGCCTTCCGGGTGTATCTTTTTCAAGCCCGCGTGGCTTCCAATAAGGATCGATAAAAGATATATACTGAATGCATCTTTTTACACGCACCGCTGGACCAGTACGCGCCATGGCACGGATGCACGGAAAATCGGCCGATACCGAGGAGAATGGCAAGATGGACGAGACCGGACAGGCCAAGCGACAGGCGACGCAGATTGCCGTCCAATCCGCCGAGGCGCAGGACAGCACGCTCGTGCCGATGCTGATCGGAGGGCTGGTGCTGATCGTTATCGGCATGGTCTGCATCGCATGGCTGGTGTGAGCGAGCCCGCCGCACAGGCCGACGGCAGATCCGACCGCGTCGAGCTGGATGCGGGCGCGCTGGTGGTGGATGCACGGCTGCTGGGCGAGTTGCTCGGCCTCCGGCCTGCGGACGTGGCGGGACTGCTGAAAACCCAGGCGATAACGTCGCTGTGCGAGCGCGGCGTCGACGAGCATGAGGGCGAATATCGCCTGACCTTTTTTCACGGCAACCGCCGGGCGCGCCTGACCGTCGATTTGCAAGGCAAGGTGCTGCGGCGTTCAACGATCGATTTCGGCGACAAGACGTTGCCGCGGCAATTGCACCGGGCAGGGGGCTAGCGCCGTCCGGGGCGGATCGGCTTCGACCGCGCGGCGAGTTTATCGAACACATATTGCTTGGCGCGGCCGATGCTTTGCTCCATCGGCTCGCCGCGCGCCATCAAGGCGGCTACGGCACTGGCAAGCATGCAGCCTGTGCCGCGCATTTGCCCGTCCAGCCGGAGCGCCTCGAAGCTGACGGGCGCGCAACCCGACCGCAGGAGAAGATCGGTCGCTTGCGGTCCGGATGCATGGCCGCCTTTCACCAGCACGGCTTGTGCGCCGCCTTCCATGAGCCTGCGGGCCTGTGCCAGCGACATGGCTTCGTCCGCCGCCGGCGTGTCGGCGGCCAGGATCGCCAACTCGTCCAGGTTCGGCGTGACCAAGGCGCAGAGCGGCATGAGTTCGCGCCGCAGCGCCGATATGGCGGCGACCGGCAGCAACGGCCGACCGGAAGTGGCGGCGAGCACCGGATCGAGGATTACCGGGATGCCCTCATGTTCCTTCAGCACGCCGGCTACGGCGGCTATGGCGTCGGCGCCGCCCAGCATGCCGATCTTGATCGCGCCGACGCGGTTGGCGGTCAGCGCGGCCCGCATCTGGGCTGCAACAAGGTCCGGAAACATCGGTTCGACATGCGAGACGCCTTCATGGGTCTGCACCGTCACCGCCGTGACGGCAAGACAGGCGCGCAGCCCGAAGGCCGAGACGGTCTCGATATCGCGGGCAATGCCGGCGCCGCCGGAGGAATCCGAACCGGCGACGATCAGCACATGCGGTTCATCGGTCATCGCCATCGCGCGGTGCGCCCGATCCATTCGCGGGTGCGGGCTTCCGGATCGGGACTGAGCGTGATGTCGGTGACCACCGCCGCGCTGTCCGCGCCGGCCGTGAAGACGCCTTCGAGCCGTTCGGGATTGAGCCCGCCGATGGCGACCAGCGGCAGGAAAGCCGCGCGGCGTTTCCATTCGCCGACGCGTTCCAGTCCCTGCGGCGCCCATTTCATCTTCTTCAGGATGGTCGGGTAGACAGGACCGAGCGCCATATAGTCGGGCTTGGCCGCAAGCGCGATTTCCAGTTCGGCATGGTCGTGCGTGCTGAGGCCGAGCTTCAGCCCGGCCCGTTTTATGGCGGCGAGGTCGGCGGCGGCAAGGTCTTCCTGACCCAGATGCACGAAGTCGCAGCCTTCCTCGATGGCAAGCCGCCAGTGGTCGTTGACGATCAGCTGGCAGCCATAATGGGCGCAGGTGGCCTTGGCCGCACGGATTTCCGCGCGTAGCTCCGTGTCCTGCATCTGCTTGATGCGCAATTGCACCAGCCTGACGCCCAGCGGCACCAGCCGCCTGACCCAGGCCGCGCTGTCCACGATGAGATAGAACGGATCGAGCTTCACGAGAATACGGCCTTGCCGATCACCGGCGTGGAGGGCACCGCCATGTCGCGCGGCTCCAGCATGCCGGCAAGCCAGGCGGCCCGGCCTGCTTCTACCGCCCCGGCGAAGGCGGCGGCCATCGCCGCCGGATCGCCGGCCTTGGCGACAGCGGTGTTGAGCAGCACGGCATCGAAGCCGAGTTCCATGACGGTCGCGGCGTGGGACGGGCGGCCGAGACCGGCATCGACGACCAGCGGCACATCCGGGAAATGGCCGCGCAAGGTGCGCAGCGCATCGGGATTCAGCGGCCCCTTGGCCGAGCCGATCGGCGCGCACCAGGGCATCAGCACCTCGCAGCCGGCGTCCAGCAGCCTCTCGGCCACGACGAGATCGTCCGTGGTGTAGGGAAACACCGCGAAGCCCTCGCGGGCCAGCGTACGGGCCGCCTCCACCAGTTCGAACACGTCGGGTTGCAGCGTGTCGTGATTGCCGATCACTTCCAGCTTGATCCAATTGGTGCCGAACACGTCCCGCGCCATCATGGCCGTGGTGACGGCCTCCCTGGCGGTGTGGCAGCCGGCGGTGTTGGGCAGAACCGCGACGCCGAGCGAGCGGATCAGCTCCCAGAACCGGCCGCCGTCCTTGCCGCCGGCGGCCTCGCGCCGCAGCGAGACCGTCACGAGGGCGGTGCCGGACGCCTTCACCGCTTCGGCCAATATGGCTGGCGAGGGATATTGCGCGGTGCCGAGCAGCAGGCGCGAGGAAAGCTGCTTTCCGTAGAGCGAAAGCATCGGTTCAGCCTCCCTGCATGGGGGAAAGGATTTCGATGCGGTCGCCGTCGCTGAGGCGGCAGGCCACGCGCTGCTCGGCATGCACGAGCTCGCCGTTGCGGGCGGTGGCGAGCCAGCCGCCTTCATAGTCCAGCTCCGAAAGCAGCGCGGCCAGCGTGGAGGCGGCGACTTCCTGCGGCTTGCCGTTAACCGTCAGTTTCATGTGCAAGCTCCCTTGCTTCCGATCGTTCGAACGCCAGTTCCGCCGCCTGCCGCGCCATTGCGGGCGCCAGCAGGAAGCCGTGGCGATAAAGGCCGTTGACGGTGATGCTGCGCCCCGACTGCTCGACGCGCGGCAGATTGTCGGCATAAGCGGGCCTGACGCCGACGCCGGTCTCGAGGATTTCCGCCTCGCCGAAGGCGGGGTGCAGGCTATAGGCGGCGTTGAGAAGCTCCATCATGGAACGCGCGGTGATGGGCTGCGCCGAACCGCTTTCGATCATCGTCGCCCCGACCATGAAGCGGTTGCCGGAGCGCGGCACGACATAGAGCGGGATGCGCGGATGCAGCAGCCTGACCGGCCGCGACAGCGTCACCTCGCGGCTGCGCAGGATCAGCATCTCGCCGCGCACGCCGCGCAGGCGGGCATCGGCAGCGGCGCGCGCCATGCCGGTGCAATCGATAACGCGGTCGAAGCGGTTTTCTACCGGCGTCCCGGTATCGAAGATGACGCCGTTCGCCGAGAGCTCCCCGTGCAGCGCTTCCAGCGCGGCGCGTGGATCGAGATGCGCCTCGGCGGCGAAATGCAGGCCTTCGCGGAAGCGGCCGGCGAGATCCGGTTCGAGTTCCGCTATCCCGCCGGCATCGACGGCAACGAAGCCGCCGGTGCGGGACGCGAAGCGCGCAAGCTCGGAGCGGTCGCGTGCCGGGGCCACCACCAGCGTGCCCCTGCGCAGGACATGGCCGGGCAGGGCGCCCTCCCACCAGTCGGCGGCGCCGATGCCGAGATCCAGCACCGGCTGCTCGGCGCTTTCGCGCTCGCACCAGGGCGCCAGCATGCCGCCGGCATACCAGGACGCGGCCGCAGCCGCGTCGCGGCGCGGATCGGCCACGACGACTTGCGCGCCGCGCCGGACGAGCTCGTGCGCGGCGGTGAGGCCGGCGACGCCGGCCCCCTTGACCAGCACCTTCATGACGCGGCCTCCGGCTCCTTCGCCGGGGCCTTGTCCAGGGGCATGTAGAGATCGCCGCCATCGCGGAATTTCTCCGCCATGGCTTCCATGCCGGCCTTGCGCTCGCCCTCCTGGCGGGCGGCGTCGCGGATGTCGTGCGAGATGCGCATGGAGCAGAATTTCGGCCCGCACATGGAGCAGAAATGCGCCACCTTGTGGGCTTCCTTGGGCAGCGTCTCGTCGTGGAAGGCGCGCGCCGTGTCCGGGTCGAGCGAGAGGTTGAACTGGTCCTCCCAGCGGAACTCGAAGCGCGCCCGCGACAGCGCGTCGTCCCTGATCTTGGCGGCCGGATGCCCCTTGGCGAGATCGGCGGCATGGGCGGCGATCTTGTAGGTGATGACGCCGGTCTTGACGTCGTCGCGGTCGGGCAGGCCCAGATGCTCCTTGGGCGTGACGTAGCAGAGCATGGCCGTGCCGAACCAGCCGATCATGGCCGCGCCGATGCCCGAGGTGATGTGGTCGTAGCCCGGCGCGATATCGGTGGTGAGCGGCCCGAGCGTGTAGAAAGGCGCCTCGCCGCAGACCTCGAGCTGCTTGTCCATGTTCTCCTTGATCTTGTGCATCGGCACGTGGCCGGGGCCTTCGATCATCACCTGGCAATCCTTGGCCCAGGCGATCTGCGTCAGCTCGCCCAGCGTCTCCAGTTCGGCGAACTGGGCCGCGTCGTTGGCATCGGCGATGGAGCCGGGGCGCAGGCCGTCGCCCAGCGAGAACGACGCGTCATAGGCGCGCGCGATGTCGCAGATCTCGGCAAAATGCTCGTAGAGGAAGCTTTCGCGGTGATGATGCAGGCACCACTTGGCCATGATCGAGCCGCCGCGGCTGACGATGCCGGTGACACGATCGACGGTGAGCGGAATGTGGTGCAGCCGCACGCCGGCATGGATGGTGAAATAGTCCACGCCCTGCTCGGCCTGCTCGATCAGCGTGTCGCGGAACACCTCCCAGGTCAGGTCCTCGGCGATGCCGCCGACCTTCTCCAGCGCCTGATAGATGGGCACCGTGCCGATCGGCACCGGCGCGTTGCGGATGATCCAGTCGCGGATATTGTGGATGTTGCGGCCGGTGGACAGGTCCATGACCGTGTCGGCGCCCCAGCGGATCGCCCAGACCATCTTCTCCACCTCTTCGGCCATGGACGAGGTGACGGCGGAATTGCCGATATTGGCGTTGATTTTCACCAGGAAATTGCGGCCGATGATCATCGGCTCGCTCTCGGGATGGTTGATGTTGGACGGGATGATGGCTCGGCCGCGCGCGATCTCGTCGCGCACGAATTCCGGCGTCACGAAGTCCGGGATCACCGCGCCGAAAGACTGGCCGTCGCGTTGCGCCAGTTCGTGCAGCTTCTCGCGGCCGAGATTCTCGCGGATGGCGACGAATTCCATTTCGGGCGTGACGATGCCGGCGCGGGCATAGGCAAGCTGGGTGACGGCGCGGCCCTGCGCGGCGCGCAAGGGCCGGTGCCGCACCGGGAATTCCGGCGTCAGCCTGTCGCCCGACACGAAGCCGTTGTCCTCCGGTTTCACGATGCGGCCGTCATAGGCCTCGACGTCGCCGCGCGCGGCGATCCAGTCCTTACGGATGCGCGGCAGGCCCTTTTCGATGGCGATGGCAGCGGCGGGATCGGTGTAGGGACCGGACGAGTCGTAGACCGTCACCGGCGGCTCGCCGGCACTCGGATGGACGTCGATCTCGCGCATCGGCACGCTGATGCCGGGGTGCATCGTGCCCGGCTTGTAGACCTTGCGCGACGCCGGCAGGGAGCCGGTGGTGACGGTGAGGGTCGCGATATTCACGGGAGCATTCATTTGGGACCTCCTTTGCCCGATTGCATTGGAGACCCAGTTCGATGCCGAAAGGAGGATAAGAACGCTTAGCCGGGGAGGGCGCCTTACCCTTTTCCCCAATGGTCCTGTGACGGACCGCGGCCAGTGAGCCCTTGCACCTTCCCTACGCCAGTATGAACTGGATCAGGTTCAACGGGTCACTGCGCTGCACGAAGCCAGCAGTCTCTCAGCCCCTTGTCGGGACTCCCCTGGTGACGCCTCTAGATTGGGCGATAGCCGGCCGCCCTGTCAATGCCTTTGGCCGGCACTTCCGAAAGAGGCTTTCGGAAGTGCCGGTGAAGTGCGCCCGCGTCTACTCCGCCGCTTCGGAAAGCGGCGCGGGCGTGTAGTTGAGGACAGGCCCGAGCCAGCGTTCCACATCTGCCACCGCCATGCCCTTGCGCCGGGCATAGTCCTCGACCTGGTCGCGTTCGACCTTGGCGACGCCGAAATAATAGCTCTCGGGATGCGACAAATAGAGGCCGGACACAGACGAACCCGGCCACATGGCGTAGCTTTCGGTGAGCGCAACGCCGGCATTGTTCTGCGCATCGAGCAGGCCGAACAGCGTCGCCTTCTCGGTGTGGTCGGGCTGTGCCGGGTAGCCGGGAGCCGGACGGATTCCCTGATAGGCTTCGGCGATCAGGTCGTCGCCCGTCAGCGCCTCATCCGGCGCGTAGCCCCAGAATTCCTTGCGCACGCGCTCATGCATGCGCTCGGCGAAGGCCTCGGCGAAGCGGTCGGCCAGCGCCTTGACCAGAATGGACGAATAATCGTCATTGGCCCGTTCGAAGCGTTCGGCGATCGCCACCTCCTCGATGCCGGCCGTCACCACGAAGCCGCCGACATAATCGGGCTTGCCGCTTTCCACAGGCGCTACGAAATCCGACAAGGCGAGATTGGCCTTGCCGTCGCGCTTGGTAAGCTGCTGGCGCAGCGTGAAGAAGGTAGCAAGCTCCTGCGACCTGTTCTCGTCGGTGAAGAGCCGGATGTCGTCGCCCACCGCGTTGGCCGGCCAGAAGCCGATCACGGCCCTCGGGGCGAACCATTTTTCCGCGATGATCTTCTTCAGCATCGCCTGCGCATCCTCGAAAAGCTGGCGCGCGGCCGCTCCCTGCTTTTCATCCTCGAGGATCTTCGGATAGCGGCCTTTCAGCTCCCATGTCTGGAAGAAGGGCGTCCAGTCGATGTAGCGGGACAGTTCTTCCAGGTCCCACGTCTCGAACACGCGGGTGCCGAGGAAAGAAGGTTTTGGCGCGTCATAGGCCGCCCAGTCGATCCGATGCGCGTTCTGGCGCGCCTTCGCCAGCGGCAGGCGCTGCTTTTCCAATTCCGAACGCTCATGCGCTTCCGCGACCTTGCGGTACTCGCCGCGCAGAGCCTCGACATAGCCCGGTTTCATTTCAGGCGACAACAGGCTCGAAACCACACCGACGGCGCGGCTGGCGTCGGTCACATAGACCGTCTGCCCGCGTTCGTAACGCGGATGGATCTTCACTGCGGTATGGACGCGGCTGGTCGTCGCCCCGCCGATCAGCAGCGGAATGTCAAAACCCTCGCGTTCCATCTCAGCGGCGACATGCGCCATCTCGTCCAGCGACGGCGTGATGAGGCCCGACAGGCCGATGATATCGACATTCTCGGCCCGCGCCGTTTCGAGGATTTTCGCAGCCGGCACCATCACGCCGAGATCGATGATCTCGTAATTGTTGCAGGCCAGCACGACGCCGACGATGTTCTTGCCGATGTCGTGCACATCGCCCTTCACCGTGGCCATCAGGATCTTGCCCGCGCTTTCGCGCAGGCCTTGTCCGCCATTGGCCTCTTTTTCAGCCTCCATATAAGGCAGCAGCACGGCCACCGCCTGCTTCATCACGCGAGCCGACTTGACCACCTGCGGCAGGAACATTTTCCCCGATCCGAACAGGTCGCCGACCACGTTCATGCCGGCCATCAGCGGCCCTTCGATGACATGCAGCGGCCGTTCGGCCCGTTGGCGGGCTTCCTCGGTGTCTTCCTCGATGAACTCGGTGATGCCGTTGACCAGCGCGTGTTCCAGCCGCTTCTCGACCGGCCATTCGCGCCAGGCGAGGTCCTTTTCCCTGGCCTCCTTGCCGGCAACGCCCTTGAAGCGCTCGGCCAGTTCCAGCAGCCGCTCGGTCGGGGAACCGCTCGCCTTGGGCACTCGGTTGAGCACCACGTCCTCGCAGGCCTCGCGCAACTCGGGATCGATCGATTCATAGACGGCGAGCTGGCCGGCATTGACGATGCCCATGTCCATGCCCGCCTGGATGGCGTGGTAGAGGAACACGGCGTGCATGGCCTCGCGAACCGGCTCGTTGCCGCGGAAGGAGAAGGACAGGTTCGACACGCCGCCCGAAACATGGACATGCGGCAGCGTGGCCGTGATCTCGCGCGCGGCCTCGATGAAGTCGACACCGTAATTGTTGTGCTCCTCGATGCCCGTCGCCACGGCGAAGATATTCGGGTCGAAGATGATGTCCTCGGCGGCGAAACCCGCCTGCCCGGTCAGGAGCTTGTAGGCGCGGGTGCAGATCTCCACCTTGCGCGCCTGCGTGTCGGCCTGCCCGGCCTCGTCGAAAGCCATGACCACGACCGCCGCGCCATACATGCGGCACAGCCTTGCATGGTGCAGGAAGGCCTCCTCGCCCTCCTTCATGGAAATGGAATTGACGATCGGCTTGCCCTGCACGCATTTCAGGCCGGCTTCGATCACCTCCCATTTGGACGAGTCGATCATGACCGGCACGCGCGCTATGTCCGGCTCCGAGGCGATCAGGTTGAGATACTCCACCATTGCCTTTTTGGAGTCGATCAGGCCCTCTTCCATGTTGACGTCGATGACCTGCGCGCCATTGGCCACCTGGTCGCGCGCGACATCCAGCGCGGCGGCAAAATCCCCGGCGGTGATCAGCTTCCTGAATTTCGCCGAACCGGTGACATTGGTGCGCTCGCCGACATTGACGAAGGGAATTTCCGGCGTGAGCGTGAACGGCTCCAGGCCGGAGAGCTTCATCAACGGCTTGTGCTCGGGCACCTGACGCGGCGGGTGCTTGCTGACCGCCTCGGCGATTGCCGCGATGTGCTCGGGCGTCGAGCCGCAGCAACCGCCGACCACGTTCACCAGCCCCTCGCGGGCGAACTCCTCGACCTGCGCGGCCATGAATTCCGGGCTTTCGTCATATCGGCCGAAGGCGTTGGGCAGGCCGGCATTGGGATAGGCACAGGTGAAGGTGTCGGCGACGCTGGAAAGCTCGGCCAGATGCGGCCGCATCGCATTGGCGCCGAGCGCGCAGTTCAGCCCGAAGGTGAATGGGTCGGCATGACGCAGCGAGTGCCAGAACGCGGTCGGCGTCTGGCCAGAAAGGGTGCGGCCGGACAGGTCGGTGATCGTGCCGGAGATCATGATCGGCAGCCGCTCGCCGGTCTCGGCGAAAATCTCCTCGCAGGCGAAGACCGCCGCCTTGGCGTTCAACGTGTCGAAGATCGTCTCGATTAGGATGAGGTCGGCGCCGCCGTCGATCAGCCCGCGCAACTGCTCGGCATAGGCGATGCGCAGGTCGTCGAAGGTCACGGCGCGATAGCCGGGATTGTTGACGTCGGGCGAGATCGAGGCCGTGCGGTTCGTGGGGCCGAGCGCGCCGGCGACAAAGCGGCGCTTGCCGTCCTCCTGTTCGGCCCGGATCACGGCGCGGCGGGCAAGGCGCGCGCCGTCGCGATTCAGTTCATAGACCATGTCCTCCATGCCGTAGTCGGCCTGCGCGATGCGCGTGGAGGAGAAGGTGTTGGTCTCGACGATATCCGCGCCGGCAATGGCGTAGCGGTAGTGGATTTCCTCGATCGCCTTGGGTTGCGAAAGGATCAAAAGATCGTTGTTGCCCTGCTGGTGGCAGGCGCAACCGCCGAAGCGGTCGCTGCGGAAATGGTCCTCGCCGAAGCCGAGCCCCTGGATCTGCGTGCCCATTGCGCCGTCCAGCACCAGGATGCGCTCGCGCGCGGCGGCCGTCAGCGCGGCGCGAACCTCGTCCCCGCGGGACGTCTTGGCTGTCGGCCCGAACAGGCCCTTCAACGCAGAATTCATTTGCGACAATTCCAGTTCTCGTGACGACACAGCATCGGAAATCACATAAAGATATCTTTATGTCAATATACCAAAATGGCACCAGTAAGCGGAAAGCCGGCGAATTGAGCTTCGCGCGCTTGATTGACAGGCAAGGCGAGTCTGCTACTGTCGCTGGAGATACGGGCGAAGCTGGTGAGATTCCGGCACGGTCGCGCCACTGTAATCGGCAGTCGGAAAGGCTGCCGTAAGTCAGACCGCAGCGTATCTCGCAGTCAATCAACGGGACGCGGTATCCCAGGAGACAATGATGTCCAATGCCACACTAGCACCGGGCGTACGCCCTATGCCGATCCCCCTGGGCGAGTTGTTGCCCTGGGCCATCTTTGCCGGCCTGCTCATGCTTCTGGCGATCTATTTCGTCGGGGCGGAGGAGGGCGCCACGTCCCTGATTTCCGGCATGAACGTGCACGAATTCGTGCATGACGGCCGCCATCTGCTCGGTTTCCCCTGTCACTAAGGAGACAGGGTACATGGTTGGCAGATTGTTGCTGCGCGGCATGCTTGTCGGGCTGCTCGCGGGGCTATTGGCGTTTGCCTTTGCCCGGGTCTATGGGGAGCCGCCGGTCGATAAGGCGATCGCCTTCGAAGAGCAGATGGCGCAGGCCGCCGGCGAGGCGCCGGAGCCTGAAATCGTCAGCAGGGCCACTCAGGCCGGTGCCGGCCTTGCCGTAGGGCTGCTGGTCTACGGCGCGGCACTCGGCGGTCTTTTCTCGCTCGTTTTCGCCTATGCCCATGGCCGGCTCGGTTCGCTCGGTCCCCGCGGCACCTCGGCGGTGCTGGCCGTCCTCGGGTTTGTGGCGATCATCGTGGCGCCGGGGATAAAATACCCCGCCAGTCCACCGGCGGTCGGCAGCGCGGAGACGATCGGTTATCGCACCGAGCTGTTCTTCATCATGATCGTGATATCGGTCGCGGCCATGGTGCTGGCGGTCGCGCTGGCACGGCGCCTGTGGGCGCAGCATGGCGGCTGGAACGCCTCCATCATCGCAGGAATCGTCTTCCTGGCCATCTTCGCCGTGGTCAACCATGCGATGCCGGACATCAACGAAGTGCCGGAAAACTTCTCGGCCGCGGTGCTGTGGCAGTTCCGCGTGGCAGCCCTGGGCATCCAGCTGATCGTCTGGACGGTTATCGGGCTGGCATTCGGCGCGGCCGTCGAACCTGAACTGGTCAGCCGCAGCCGGGGCAGGTCCGCCGGGCGGCTCGCCACGTTCTGAGACGGTGCAGCCGGTCCCGAAGACCAGGGCCGCCAGCGCGACCGTCACTTTTGTGAAGCTCGCGCTGATCGTTTCTGCCTTGGCGTTTGCTTCTGCGGATGCCCGCGCCCACTCGCGTTCGGGCCCGCCCGAGCCCGGCATTCCCATCCCAAGCCTGACGCATGGGCAGATGGCCGTCATGGCCCGCTACAGGCGCGAAACGGTTGATCTGGCGAGCCGGCAGACGAAGACCGATCCGACGTTCCGCCGGCTGCTGAACTACGGCAACATCCAGTATACATACTGCCTGTGGGGTCTGGTGCCCGGCAGCATCCGGGACGAGGAAAGTCCCTTCAACGAGTGCAGCCACGCTTATCTGGCCGCGACCAAGGCAGTTCTCGCCTATATGCAGGGCATGCCCTCTGCGCGAGACGCCGCCAACGATCTCGTTTCCCGGATCGACGCCGACATGGTGCGCACCGGCGCCTCGTGGGTCCTGTGCCAGTATAGCGGCGAGCCGTTCAGCACCGGCGGGATCGTCGTGCCGCGCTGGCGCGAAGTACCATTTCATGCCCCCAGCCTGGTGGCCTTCCTGACTGCGCTCTGCGTGCCGATAGGGGGGCTGGTGACGGTTTTCCGAAGGCGCGCGGCGCCATCCGGCCCGAGCGGCTGAATGCATCCCGCTTTGGCTCTCTTGCCATGAGACGCCATCCTCGTGGTTATGCGCGATGATCGGGTAGCGAGAATTTCCGTGAGATTGTATTGACCGTCGTCGCCCGCCGCTTCGGGCCCGTCAGCCGCTTTGCCGAAAGCTCGAAGCTGGAGGCCAGGGATCAAGGACAATGCCGTGACTGAACGAACAATGACGCTCGCCGCGGTCGAGCAGATATCCATCCGTGCCTTGGTGGCGGCGGGAACCCGCGAAGAGAATGCCGCGGCGGTCGCGCGCTCGACCATGCTAGCGGAGCGCGACGGCATTCGCAGCCATGGCCTGCTTTATGTCCCGATCTATGCCGAGCATGTCCGTTGCGGCAAGGTGGACGGCATGGCGCATCCCGTCGTGTCGCAACCGCGTGCCGGCGCCGTCGTCGTCGATGCCGCCACCGGTTTCGCCCATCCGGCGATCGACGCCGGCTGGGACCGGTTTGTGACGGCGGCCCGCGAGAACGGCGTCGCTGCAATGACGGTGTTCAACTCCTACAATTGCGGCGTGCTCGGCCATCACGCCGAACGCATCGCCGAGGCCGGGCTGCTCGGCTTGTGCACCACGCATGCGCCGGCCTCCATCGCGCCTCCCGGCGGCCGTCGGCCCGTCATCGGCACCAATCCCTTTGCGCTCGGCGTTCCGGGCGCTGACGGGAGCGCTGTGCTGGTGCTCGACCAATCGGCCAGCGTCGTGGCGAAATCGGAGATCCTGCTGCGTTCGCGTGGAGGCCTGCCGATCGAGCCGGGCTGGGCGATCGATGCCGACGGCGCGCCCACGCTCGATGCGGCCGCTGCGCTGAAAGGCTCCATGCTGCCGGCCGGCGGACACAAGGGCTTCGGCGTCGGCCTGCTGGTGGAAATCCTCGCCTCCTGCCTTTCGGGAGCGGCCTTGAGCAAGGACGCCAGTCCGTTTTCTGGAACGGCCGGCGGGCCTCCGAGGACCGGCCAGTGCTTCATCGCCTTCGATCCGTCGGCTTTCTCAGGGGTGTTTCCGCAGCAGGTCGCAAGCCTGGTCGATGCCATCGCCGCACAGGAGGGCACCCGGCTGCCCGGCGCTCGGCGGCAGGCCGCGCGCCTTCGCACGGAAAGAGAGGGCGTGCGCGTCGATCCGGCTCTGATGGAGCGGATCGAGGCGCTTTGCGCCTGAGGTGCACCGCGCCGGGGGCCTAGATCAGATCTGTAGGCCCAGCTCGGCGCCGGCCGCGTCGACGACGCTTTTCAGTTCGCGCGCAAACGCTTCCCCTGCCGGGGAAGCCACCTCCGACGCACGCGACAAGAGCCCGACGGTCCGCCGCGCCATCGGATCGTCCAGCGCCACGAAGCGCAGGTCGTGTTCGGATGACGGCAGCGAAAGGCGGGGCAGGACGGTGATGCCCACCTCCGCCCGGACCAACGCCAGAAGCGACAGGACGTTGTAGACCTTGATGGGCGCCCTGCTGACCAGGTCGGAAAACTGCGTGGAATCGATCAGCCCGGTAATACCGTTGCCGAGCAGCGTGCGTCCGCGCACAACATCCCAGGAGACCGGGCCGTCATGCCGGGCGAGCGGGTCGTCGGCCCTGCAGACTATGCCCAGCGCATCGTTGAACAGCGGCTTGAAATCGAGATCGGGCTGGTCGCGCCGGACGCTGGCGACGCCAAGGCCGACCTTGCCGGCCAGCACCGACTCCACGACGCTGGGCGAATCCGCGTCGTGCACGCTGATCTCGACCTGGGGATATTTTGCCCGGAAATGAAGCAGAACGCGCGGCAGAATGGACACCGCCACCGAGGGCACGCAGGCGAGATCGACGCGGCCGGTCTGGTTGCGCGCGAAAGCCTCGATGGAGGATATGGCGCGCTCATATTGTGAGAGGACGTCATTGGCGCGATCGCGGACGAACTGTCCGGTCGGGGTGAGACGGTTCTTGCGCTCCGACTGAAAGAGCTGGACCCCGAGTTCCTCCTCGAAAGTCTTGAGCGCCATCGAAACCGTGGAGGGCGTGCGTCCCAGCCTTTCCGCCGCTTCGGTGATGCTGCCGAGATCGGCGACGGCCTTGAAGACCCGCAAGGCAGATAGCGAATAGCGCATGGACTTTCCGTTTCAATTAAATCGAAATTCCATACGTGTAATTCAAATTGACTGAAATCGCCAGTCGCGCTTTGCTGGCGCCAAGTGCATATGGGAGCATCGCGTTGACGGTTCATTCCAACTTCATCGGCGGCAAATGGGTCGAGGCCGGCGCATCGATAGCAAATGTGAACCCCTCCGATCTGTCGGACGAGGTCGGGCGCTACGCACAGGCAGGCGTGGAAGACGTCGGCCGCGCCATCGAAGCGGCCAGGAAAGGCGCGTCGAGATGGGCCCGCACGCCCATCGAGCAACGCTACAAGGCGCTGTCGGCGATCGGCCGCGAACTGATGGACCGTTCCGCGGAATTGGGCGAGCTTCTGTCGCGCGAAGAGGGCAAGCCGCGCGCGGAAGGCGTCGGAGAGGTTTATCGTGCCGGCCAGTTCTTCGAGTTTTATGCCGCCGAATGCCATCGCCAGTATGGCGAGAACGCCGAAAGCGTGCGCCCCGGCGTTGACGTCGATGTGCGGCGAGAGCCGCTAGGCGTGGTCGTCGTCGTATCGCCGTGGAATTTTCCCACCGCAACGGCGAGCTGGAAGATCGCGCCCGCGCTTGCCTATGGCAACGCGGTGATCTGGAAGCCGTCCAATCTCACGCCGGCATCGGCCTGGGCGCTGACGGAAATCATCAGCCGCCAAGGCCTGCCCGACGGCGTGTTCAACCTCCTTATGGGGCCGGGCAGTGCTGTCGGCGACGCGCTGGTTTCCAGCCCGGACGTGGACGCCGTGACGCTGACCGGTTCCTACGAGACCGGCCGCAAGGTCGCCGTCGCCTGCGCCCAGAACCTGACCAAGGTGCAGCTCGAGATGGGATCGAAGAACGCGCTGGTGATTGCGGACGACGCCGATCTCGACATGGCGGTCGCGCATGCGGTCAACGGCGCCTTTTTCGGCTCCGGGCAGAAATGCACCGCATCGTCGCGGCTGATCGTGGATCGCCGCGTGCATGATGCTTTCGTGGCCAGGCTGGTGGAGGCGACAGGCAGGCTGAAGGTCGGCCACGCGCTGGACGAGGGCACGCAGATCGGCCCGGTCGTCGATGCCAACCAGCTTGCCGCGGCGGAGCGCTATATCGGCATCGGCAAGCAGGAGGGCGCCGAGCTTGCCTGCGGCGGCGAGCGCCTGGAGCGGCGCACCGAAGGCTACTATTTCAATCCCGCAGTGTTCGTCGGGACCCGAAACGACATGCGCATCAACCGCGAGGAAATGTTCGTTCCCATCACCTGCGTCATCAAGGCGGACAGTTTCGACCATGCCGTCGAACTGGTGAACGACACCGAATACGGACTGACCGCGGGCATCCTCACCAAGTCGCTGGCGCGGGCCAACGCGTTCCGACGGGAGGCCCGGACCGGCTGCGTCATGGTCAACCTGCCGACGGCCGGCACCGACTACCACGTGCCGTTCGGCGGCCGGAAGCACTCTTCCTACGGTCCGCGCGAGCAGGGCCGGGCCGCGGCGGAATTCTACACCGCCGTCAAGACCAGCTACATCCACGCAGGCGACCCGGAGCAATAGCCATGAACGGGAGGAGCCGCGCCGCCGTCATCGACTGCCTGCAATATTGCAACTACTCGGAAGAGATTTTCCGCGACCTGCGCGCCGGCGGCGTTGATGCGATCCACACAACCATCAGCTATCACGAGGACTTCCGCGAGACGGTCGACAATATCGGCCGATGGAACCGCTGGTTCGAGACTTATCCGGACCTGATCTTCGCCGGGCGCACCGCCGCCGACGTGCGCCGCGCGCAGGCGGAGGGCCGCACGGCCGTTTTCTTCGGGCTGCAGAATTGCTCGCCGATCGAGGACGACATCGGCCTCGTAGAGGTGCTGCACACGCTCGGCGTGCGCTTCATGCAGCTTTCCTACAACAACCAGAGCCTGCTCGCGACGGGATGCTACGAGGCGAATGACCCCGGCATCACGCGCATGGGGCGCGAGGTCATCGCCGAGATGAATCGCGTCGGCATGGTCATCGACATGTCGCATTCGGCGACCCGCTCGACGCTGGAGGCCATCGAACTGTCGCGCCGGCCGATCGCCGTGACCCATGCCAACCTGCATGAGTGGCATCCGGTGCCGCGCAACAAGCCCGTCGAGGTGCTGAAGGCGCTGGCCGAAACCGGCGGCATGCTGGGCTTCAGCCTCTACCCGCATCATCTCAAGGATGGCAGCGACTGCAGGCTGGATTCGTTCTGCGCCATGGTTGCGCGCGCGGCCGAGATCATGGGCGTCGCCAATATCGGCATAGGCTCGGACCTGTGCCAGAACCAGCCCGACGACGTCGTGCAATGGATGCGCCGGGGCAAATGGACGAAGGAGCCGCAGACCGAGCGCGCCGCGTTCCCGCGGCAGCCGGAATGGTTCCGCTCCAATCGTGATTTCGGCAAGGTCGCGGCCGGGCTGGCCGGGGTCGGGTTTGCGCAGGCCGATATCGACGCCGTCATGGGCGAGAACTGGCTGCGCTTCTTCGAACACTCGTTCACGCCGGGCGAGGAGAGCGGCGCTCCGTCTGCCATCCCGCTCGCCGCGCAGGGCAGGGGCTGATGGAACAGGCGCGCCGCCCGTTGCCGCATCGGGAGGCCCCTCCGGCAGCCGTGCCGCTGCGCGCGCCGGATACTGTCATGCGGCTCGCCCGTCTCGGCAGCTTCCACCAGACGAGACTGAGCTTCATGCGGGTGCTGCTGCGGCGGCTGGCGCACGAGGGATGGACCTTCGCCCGCACGGTCTGGAACGTGGACGCCAAAGGCGTGGGCCATGCCGTCTATGAGGCGCGTGGCAACGGCCGCGTCTATTCGCTGGTGGCCTTCGCCAACGATCTCGATCCGGCAAAGCGCACCGACCGGGTCATCGCGGAGGAATGGGATGCGACCTTCGCGCTGCATGACGGCGTGGTGACGCGAGCCGATATCGAGCGCCTGTCGCGCAACGTGCCCAGGCAGGAGGCCGGACGCTGCAGCGCAGCCGAGCTCGTGCTGGCGCGCGCCAACAAGAGCGTGCGCCTTTTCGATCTGGTCGCAGGAACGCTGGCCGCCGGCAGCCAGCCGGAAGCCGCCGAACTCGACGCCGTCGGCTATCTGATGCGCACCACGGCGGTCTATGGCAGCGGCAAGTTCGGGTTGGCCGATCATGAAGCGATCCGCGACAGGCCGGAGTTCTCCGGCCCGTTCGCTGCCGAGATGCTGACGGTCTGGCTGATCCGCGCCTATACGGTGGATCTGGTCGAGCATGCGGCCCGCATCCTTGCCCCGGAAACGGCGGTGCGTCTGGACGGGGATTTGCGGCGCCGGCTCGGCGTCGGCAACTCCACCGGCCTCGGCATGGCGCCGTTCCTGGTCACGCATGCCCCGCTGGTGGATCGCTGGATCGCCGGCCGCGAAACGGCGCTGGCCCGTGTTCGCGCGGTGCGGCAGGCATCGGCTGCGGAAATCGCCACCTTCCGCGACATGCTGGCGCGCGGGCGGCGGCAAATGGAAGCCTGGACCGTCGAAGACGCCGTGCAGATGGCCCGCATCGAGGGCTTGCGGCGCGACCTCGATACGCTTTCCTCGCATATCGCAGCGCTCGATCTTTCGGCCGATTTTGCCTGGGATGAACTCTACCGCCTGGCCGAGGAGCGGCTCGGCCTGGAGGCCCAGGAATTTCTCGTCACCTTGCTGATCGAGCCATACGGCCATCTCGTGGACGACCTTGCCGATACCATGGCCTGCGACGAAGCGCGGACATTCCGGATCGACGGGTCTGCCACGCTCGCATCCCTCTCCGAGACGATCGATGCGTCCTATGGCTTCGCGCTTGCGACGGATTTCGACAGTGCCGACGCCACCGCGCGGTTCTGGTATGTTTCGGAAGAAAAGCTCGAACCCCGTCTCGGCGAGCGAGCCTCCGATGAAGGTGCCGCCCTCGAACAGCCTCTGGGCGTGGCGCGCGACGTCAAGGCGCTGCATCAGGCTTTGCGAGCCTATCCGGCTGAAACGCGGCTTGCCTCCTTCCTGCTCGAGCGGCCCGAATTCCGCCACGTCGCGCGGCGCGCGCAGATTGCCGCAGAGTATCCTTATGCCGAGATCAGGGACAATCTGATCGACGCCGCGATGCGGCCGATCGATCTGCTGCGCTGCAAATTGTCGTTCTTCGGGGCGTCGGGCTTCGATCCGCGATCGGACCGGTGGGTGCGCATCGCACTGTTTCGCCATGCGCCGTTTCCCGACGAATTCGGCGCTATGGACCCCGACGACTGGGCGATCCCTCCGATTGCGCCGCCGGCGCGGCCGGCCGACCGCCGCGCGCCGGCCGAAACCGTTCCGCCGGCCCATGGCCTCGCGGCCGGCAATGAGGACTTCTGCTCGCTCAACGAGATCGATGCGCTGGTGCGCAAGGCGGCTCGCGGCGCCGGGCTCTCCTGGGGGCTGGCCGAGGAGGCCGGCAAATGCGCGCGAGCACTGGCAGGCGAGGGCGAGGCCTGTCTGCCGCTTATCGCCGACGTTCTGGAGCTGCAGCTTGGCGGCGACCTGTCACGCCGTATCGCGGCGGAGAGGGACGCGTGGAGCGCTGCGGACGATTTGCCGATCAATCCGCTGGTTCTCGGCCCTTCGCTCGCCGACCATGCCTTCCTGCTGGCGCGGGGAAGCATCGATATCGCAGGCCCTGTTGCCGCGCCGGCCCTGCTGTTGCCCTTCCTGAGCGCCGCGGCGTCGCATCTCGGAGCGGGGGTCAAGGTGGAGACCGACCGCGGCGAATGCGCGATTTCGGTTGCCGCCGACATCGGGACCGTGCCTCCCGCACTCGCGGGCCTTGTGCAGCGGCTTCGATTGTCGCAGGCGCCAGCCGGTACGGATCATGCAGCCTGTCGCCCGGCGCCGGTGCGTCCCGTCTACCTGCCGCCGGAGCTGAAGACACGGTTCGAGGCCCTGGCGGCGCGCACCTACGTTCCCTCTTCCGAACTCTCGCGCATGACGGGAGCCGGAGCGGGACTGAACGACAACGACTGATATCGGACCTTCCAGGTCGCGGCCTGCGCCTGGAGGACCAAGGGAAGCATCCATGGGAGGATCAACCGAAATGAACGAAATCTTAAAACCTGTCTCACGCCGCACCGTGCTCGCAGCTCTTGCGGGAACGGCTGCCCTGACCCTCATGCCGACAGTCGGCTTCGCCGACGACGATATCGTGCTCGGCCTCGTGTCGCCGCTTTCCGAGCCGGGCGATGCGCGCTCGGGCGAGGCGATCAAGAAGACCGCCGACCTGTGGGTGAAGACGGTCAACGACGCGGGCGGCATCGACGGGCGCAAGGTGAAGCTTGCCGTCTACGACGACCAGGGCAAGGTCGAGGTCGGCGTGTCGGCGATGGAACGCGCGATTACCGAAGCCAACGCGTCGGCCATTCTCGGCGTGTGGTCCTCGTCCGTGACGATCGGGCAGATGGAAGTGGCGAAGGGCTACAACGTCCCGCTGCTCGCCTTCTATTCCTGGTCGGACGAGGTGACTTCCAAGAACTACCCGCAGGTCTTCCGCATCGGCCCCTACAACAGCCAGATCGCTGCCCAGATGGTGCCGTTCGTGAAGGAGCGCGGATACAAGAAGGTGGTGGTGTTGGCAGAGGACACCGCCTACGGCCTTGGCTTCGCCAAGGCTTTCCAGGAAGCGGCGAAGGCGCTGCCGGAGCTTTCGCTGGACGTGGTGCAGTTCCAGGCGCAGACGCAGGACCTTACCGCCCATATGACGAAGATCGCCGCCTCGCAGCCCGACGCGGTCATCGTCCAGACGGTTTTCGCGGCGACCAACCTGTCGATCAAGCAAGGCCGTGAAGTGGGCCTCAAGGCCGACATCATCACCGGCTGGGACTGGCCGCTGCTGCCGGACTTCTGGCCGACCGTCGGTGAGGCCGGCGTCGGCGTGATCTACCCCACCTTCTCGGACCCTTCGATGACGGTCACGCCGACCGGCAAGGCGTTCATCGAAGCCTACAAGGCGGCCTATGGGTCGGAGCCGGCCATCTTCCAGTACTATCTCTGGGACGACTTCAACGCCGTGAAGACCGCGATCGAGACGACCAAGTCCTCGGAACCCGCCAAGCTGGTGGAAGCCCTGCCCGACGTGAAGTTCGAGGGCACGATCGGGCCGGTCTTCTTCCGCAACGAGGCGGGCACCGTGAACTTCCACCAATGGGACAAGTTCGCCATGTTCTTCAAGAAGCTGAACAAGGTCGGCGACGGCGAGGCGCAGGCCGAACTGGTCCATGTCGTCAAGTGATTGACCGCACAGGGCGGCCGCGGGCTTGACCGGCGGCCGCCCGTCGAAGGAAACGGGAATGGATCAGCTTTTCGTCCAGTCGCTGATACTCGGTCTGCTGCAGGGCGGGCTTTACGCGCTGCTCGCGGTCGGGCTGTCGCTGGTTTTCGGCATCCTGCGCGTGGTGAACTTCGCCCATGGCGAGTTCGCCATGCTCGGCAGCTTCGCCGCCGTTTTCGCGGTGACGAGCCTCGGCATGCCGGTGTGGATCGGCCTGGTTGCGGCCGCCGCGGCCGGCGCCCTGATCGCCGTCGCCACCAATATCGTCGTGCTGAGGCCGATCTATCTTTCGCGCATGCGCCAGAAGGGCGAATACACCATCATCGCCACCTTCATGCTCAGCCAGTTCCTGATCGCGTCCGCCACGCTGCTGTTCGGCACGACCTATCGCAAGCTTCCCGGCCTGTGGGACAGCAATTTGAACTTCTTCGACTACATCCACCTTTCGGGCAACCGGCTCGTCGCCTTCGCGGCGGCGATCGTGCTGATCGGCGCGCTGTTCTGGATCGTCTACCGCACCGACATCGGCCGGGCCTGGCGGGCGCTGACGCAAAGCCCGCTCGGCGCATCCGTCGTCGGCATCGACGTCCATCGCTACGCCAACTATGCGTTCCTGGTCTCCGGCGCGCTGGCCGGCCTGGCGGCCGCACTGCTCGCGCCGCTGATGTTCGTGTTCCCGTCCTCGGGCGTGGTCGCGCTGGTCAAGGCGTTCATCGTCGTCATCATCGGCGGCATGGGCTCGATCGGCGGCGCGCTCGCCGCGGGGCTTCTGCTCGGCGTCGTCGAAGTGCTGGGCACGATCTACGTCGCCAGCGGCTACACCGATGCATACGGCTTCGCGCTGATGATCGCGGTGCTGCTGCTGCGCCCGGCCGGCCTGTTCGGCAGGATGGGGCGCGCGATATGAGCCGGATCGTCCTCGAAGCCGCCGGCCTGAGGAAGGCCTTCGGCGGCAATCATGTCATCGACGGCGTCGATTTCCGCCTCGCCGCCGCCGAACTGGTGGCGCTGGTGGGGCCGAACGGCGCGGGAAAGACCTCTTTCCTCAACCTTGTTTCGGGCCAGTTCCGGCCCAATGCCGGCACGATCACGCTCGGCGGCGTCGACGTCACCGGGCTGGAGCCCAAGTCGCACAAGCGGCGGCCGCTGTTTCGCAGCTACCAGAACGGCGGGACGTTCGGCAAGCTGACCGCCGCGCAGAACGTCGCCATGGCCGGTCTGGTGCGCGACATGGACCGCAGGTCCGCCGAGGCTCGCGCCGTCGAGGCGCTCAAGCGCGTCGGGCTCGGACCGGTTGCCGACTGGCCGGCCGAGCGCCTGTCGGGCGGCCAGCGCAAGCTGATCGATTTCGCAAGATTGCTGCTCGCAAGCCCGGCGGTGGCGCTGCTCGACGAGCCGACCGCGGGCGTCAATCCGGCGATCATGGAGGTCATGCGCTCGATCATCGCCGAAATGCGCGATGCCGGCACGGGCTTCATCGTCATCAGCCACGACCTTCCGTGGGTCTTCGGTCTCTGCCAGCGCGTCGTCGTCCTGGCGGCGGGCAAGGTGCTCACCATGGGAAGCCCGGACGAGGTTTCCGCCGACCCGAGGGTGCGGGAGGCCTATCTGGCATGAGCGTGGGCATCGAAATCAGCGACCTGCGCGTGGCTTATGAGAGCGACGTCGAGATCCTGCGTGGCATCAACCTGACGGGTGCCGCCAATTCAATGACCGCGATCATCGGCCCGAACGGCGCGGGCAAATCGACCCTGCTGAAAGGCGTCGCTGGCGTGGCGCCGGTGACGCGGGGCCAGGTGCGCCTCGGCGGCGAGCGGGTCGAGGGCCTGCCGACCGTGAAGCTGGTGGAGGCGGGGATCTCCTTCGTGCCGCAGGAATCATCCGTTTTCGGGCAGATGACGGTTGCCGAGAACCTGCGTCTCGGCGGCTGGCACCGGAGGAGCGAACGCGACTGGCTGGACCGGCGGCTCAGGGAATGCGGCGAACTGTTCGAGTCGATCCGTCCGCATCTGGAACGCAAGGCCGGCGACCTTTCCGGCGGCCAGCAGAAGCTGGTCGAGATCGCGCGGGGGCTCGTCGGCGAACCTCGCCTGCTGCTGCTCGACGAGCCGACGGCCGGCCTGAGCCCCGTCATGGTGCGCGAGGTGTATCGCGAACTGGCGCGGCTGAAGCAGCGCCGGTCCGTCACCGTGCTGCTGGTTGAACAGAATGTGCGCGAGGCGCTCGAGGTCGCCGACCACGTCTATGTTCTGGCAATGGGCCACAACGACACGGACGGTCCGGCGGCCGACATCGCCGGCCGCCTGGAAACCATTGTCCGCAACTGGATGAACCGCGAAGGTTCGGGAGTGGTGGCGTGACCAAATCCATGCACTACGGCGTGGCCGTGCTGTTCGCCCTGTCCGGTTTCGCGCTCGCGGCCGTCGGCCTGAAGCCGATCTTCGCCGACCTG
Organism: Mesorhizobium sp. SP-1A; assembly: GCF_032460275.1. Taxonomy (NCBI): domain Bacteria; kingdom Pseudomonadati; phylum Pseudomonadota; class Alphaproteobacteria; order Hyphomicrobiales; family Phyllobacteriaceae; genus Mesorhizobium; species Mesorhizobium sp. SP-1A. The sequence goes on from NZ_JAVXZD010000004.1 coordinate 610,978, forward strand.
CTGATCCTGTCCGCCTATTATCTGCTGCTGGCGGGATCGTGGAACCTGCTGGCCGGCTTTGCCGGGCAATATTCCTTCGCCCATATCGGCCTTGCCGCCGCCGGCGCCTACGCCACCGCGGCGATGGTAAACTGGGCAGGCCTCCCGGGTTGGACCGCCTTTCTCGCTGTCCCGGTCTTCACGGCTATCGTCGGCGGGGTGCTCGGCCTTGTCGCCTTGCGGGTCCGCGGCGTGCAACTGCCGCTCATCACCTTCGCTTTCGCCGGCGCTTTCGCGGTGTTCCTGGCGGCGGCCGCCGACATCACCGGCGGCTCCATGGGAATGCAGCTGCCGAAGCTGTTCGCCGGTTTCGACCGCTCGCCCTATCTGGTCCTGGCGGGCCTGCTGACCGGGCTGTTCTTCCTCGTCCAGAACCTCGTGCTGGACGGCCGTCTCGGCCTGCTGATGCAATCGGTGCGCGACGACGAGGAAGTGGCGCGCGGCATCGGCGTCGATATCTTCCGCGTGAAGATCACCGCCTTCGTCATCACCGCCGCGCTGGCCGGTTTGGCGGGCGCGTTCTACGCCAATTATGTCGGCGTTCTGGCGCCGACCATGCTTTCCATGAGCGAGATGGGCATGGTGGTGGCGATGGCGGTCATCGGCGGCCTCGGGCATCGCTACGGCGCGCTGGCCGGCGTTCTGGTCATCAGGACATTGGAGCATTTCGTGCGTGGCTTCGGCGCGGAATATACGCTGGTCATCATCACCGGCGTCGCGCTGGTGGTCGTGCTCTTCTTCCGGGAAGGCATCATCGCGGCGTTCGGCAAGCGCCTCGACCGCGCGGCCCAGCAGAAACGCTGGGCTGGTTCGGGCGCGCATTGATCCGGAACGGTCGCAATATCGGTGGAAGACGCAAATAAAGACAGGCTGCCTCAGTTCGCCTGTCGGGCACCAATCCTGCTTTGCTGGCGCACCATGGTGATCAAAGCCTCCCCGTTGAAAGGCTTGATGAGCCGCGGAACGCCGGAGAATGCCTCCGATATCCCGCCGGTCTCGTAACCGGTGATAAAGAAGAAGCCGACGGATCGGTCGTGGAGCACACGCGCGATTTCCTCGACCGTTTCGCCGTGCAGGTTGAGATCAAGAACGGCACAGTCGAGATTCTGTGTTTTCCGTGCCAACTGTAAAGCCTCGTCGATGTTTCCTACAGGACCGACTATTTCGGCGCCGGCCTGGTGCAGACTGTCGCAAACATCCTCTGCGATGAAGAAATTGTCTTCAACAACCAGGATGCAATAGCCGTCGAGCACACGGTCAGCCGCTCTCATCTTGCTTCTCCCCGTTCCTTTCAAGACGAACGTCTTCGGATAAGGGCACTTCTATCTCGCACTTCAAACCATCTGAACGAAACTCAAGCCGACCAGTTCCGCCAAACTCGTACGGCACCAGCTTTTCGATCAATTCCGAGCCGAAGCCGCGCCGGCTCGGAGGCTCGATCGACAGGCCGCTCTCGATCCAGAAAATGGTGATGACTTCGCCCGGATCGCCTTTCCTGATCTGCCAGGATATGGCGAGTTTCCCGTCATCGCTGGAGAAACTGCCGTATTTGGCTGCGTTGGTGGCCAGTTCATGAATGGCAAGGCTGAGACTCTCGGCGGCCTTTCCGGTCAGCGCAATTCCCGGGCCCGATATATCGACGCGTTCTCCTGTCTCTATCCCATGGGCTGCCAATTCGCTTCGGAACAGATCCTCGAGCGAAAGCCGGGCGCCCGGCTCGCTCGTCAGAACGTTCTGGGTCCTCGCCATCGCGAGTATCCGGCCATTCAGATTGTCCTCGTATTCCTGCACGGTACTGCTGCTCTGCGCGGTACGGTTCGCGATGGAGCTGACAAGCGCCAATATATTGCGCACCCGATGTTGAAGTTCGTGCAGAAGTATCGCCTGACGTTGCTGCAGGACCACGAGTTCATTGACGTCGGTCGCGGTACCGAACCATTCGATCGGCTGTCCGGCTTCGTCCCTGACCGGACTGGCCCGCAGGCGAACGCTCTTGTACTCCGAGGTTTGCACGTGCCATAGTCGGTGGTCGATATTCAACGCGCCGCCCTCGACCGCCGTGGCCCATGCCTCCTGCACCTGCCGCCTGTCGTCGGGATGGATGGCCTCCATCCAGCCCAGGCCCAGCGAAGCTTCTTCCGAGAGTCCGGTGAATATCGTCCATTGCGGGCTGCACCACGTCCAGTGTCCCCCGTCCTCCGCGCGCCATACGAGTTGCGGAATCCCTTCCACGACCGAGCGCAGCCGGGTTTCGCTTTCGCGCAGCCGCCGCTCGGCAAGCGCCAGCGGCGTGATGTCCAGGAATGTGATCACCACGCCGTCGATGACGTTGTCGATGCTGCGGTAAGGCAGGATGCGCGTCAGGAACCGCGAATTCGTCTGCGGGTTGATCGTCTCCTGCTCGACCGTGCTGAGGGTGCGGATTACCCGTCGGGCGTCGCGTTCCATGTCGTCATAGGCGATCTTCTTCGCAATATGATGGATGGGACGGCCCACATCGCTCTCGATCAGATGCAAGATGTCGGTCATTGCCGGCGTGAAACTCTTGATCCTGAGTTCGTTGTCCAGGAACACGGTGGCGATCTGCGTGCTTTCGAGCAGGTTCTTGAGATCGGAATTCGCGCGGGCCAGTTCCTCCACCCGATGCGCAAGCTCGCCGTTTACCGTCTGCAACTCCTCGTTCAACGACTGGAGTTCCTCTTTCGAGGTCTCCAGTTCTTCGTTCGAGGACTGCAGCTCTTCATTGACCGACTGGTATTCCTCGTTGGATGCTTTCAGTTCCTCGTTCGTGCTTTCCAGCTCTTCGATCGTGGCCTGAAGCCTCTCGCGCGTGACCCGGAGTTCCTCCTCGAGGCGCCTGATATGGTCGTCCTCGGTACCCGGCCGGGCCCCCACGAACTGGCTGGCTTCGTCCTCGTCCGAGACGACGTAGCCGTCCTGAAGGACGATCGCATTGCGGGGAGGCTGGCCGGCGCCGCCGTCGATCGGCTCGATCGACAGCGTCACGAACATGGTCTTGCCGTTCTGCCCGATCCTCAGGCCGTTGATGCGAACAGGCTGCCCGTCGGCTTCCACCCGAAGCAAGGCCGACCGCAAATCCATGCGCAGGTCGCGATGAATGAGGTTGAAAACATTCAGGTTCGCGATGCCGGTCTGGGGATCGAGAAACCGACCGGTACGGCCGGAAAAATGCAGCACATCATGATTTTCGTCGATGATGAGATAGGCCGGCGCGTATCGTTCCATGATCCGCTCCGCCTGCTTTGTGATGGCAGAGCTGTTGTTGAAGGCCGCGCGCGGCACCACGTGGGCATCGTGCTGCTGACGAACGGCCGAGATGGCCGAAAGCGGGAATTCGGGAAGGACGCGGCCCATCGCCTCGACCTGACGGAAAATCCTGTACTTGCGGTCGACCGGCGCGAACAGTTTCGAATGGCGCGAGACGTTTTCCGAATTGCCGAGGAACAGAAAGCCGCCCGAACGAAGTGCGAAGTGGAAGAGCGGAATGACCCGATTTTGCAACTCCGCATTGAGATAGATGAGAAGATTGCGGCACGAGATCAGGTCGAGCCGTGAAAAGGGCGCGTCCTTTATCAGGTTGTGCTGCGAGAAGATGCACATCTCCCGCAGTTCCTTCACGATGCAATAGGTGTCGCCTTCCTTGACGAACCATCGTGCAAGGCGCTCGCGCGAAATTTCCTGCACCGCGGAAATCGAGTAGCGCCCCACCCGGGCCTGCGCCAGCGCCCGGTTGTCGATATCGGTGGCAAAGATCTGGATGTGCGGGACTGCATCCACCTTCATCATATGTTCGCGCAACAGGATGGCCAGGGAATAGGCCTCCTCTCCCGTCGCGCAGCCGAGGACCCAAACCCTGATGTGATCTCCCGCGCCCTTGCCTTCGAACAGTTTCGGGATCACCTCAAGTTCGAGAGCCTGGAATTCCTTCTGATCGCGAAAGAAGTGCGTCACGCCGATCAGCAGATCGTTGAAGAGGTTCTGCGCTTCCTCCGGCTCGGATCGCAGGATTTCGAGATATGCGTCGAGCGTTTCGGACTGGGTGACCTGCATGCGTCTCTGGACGCGGCGGAAGAAGGTGTTGTGCTTGTAGCCGTGGAAGTCGTGGCCGGTGCGGTTGCGCAGAACGGTTGCAATCTTCTTCAGCTGCGGCGCGGCCCTGACAACGATGTCGTCGAAGCTTTCTGCCCCGTCGGCGCTAGGCGGCTTGGAAATATGCCGGAGTATGCGTTCCGCCAATTCATCGACAGGCACCACGAAATCCGCGACGGCGGCCGCCGATCTCGGCAGTTGGTCCTGATGCTCGTCGTCGGCCGACAGGGCCCGCTCCGCCAGCGTAAGTCCGTCCGATTCCTTGATCGCGATGACGCCCAGCGTTCCGTCGCCAACGGAAACGCCGTCCATGACGACACCGATCGACTTTCGGCGCTGGTTCTCGGCCAGGGAGACGAGAAAGCTGTCGATCGAGCCTCTCTCCCCAGGCGGTTCCTGTGTCTTGCTCACATGCAGCCTGCCCCCGTTCAGGATGACCTTGGCGTCCACAGGAGAGAGATAGATTCCCCCGGCGCGGGGGTGGTGCCGTCGTGGATGACGTTGAGGTCGGCGCCGCTGGCCTTTCTCAGCTTCTCAAGGTTTTCGTCCGTGAGCGCTTCACGCTGCTGCAGGATGAGGACGACGGCGCAGTCGTCGATCTGGCCGGTCAATGCGCTCAACAGTTTCTCGACACCGTCGATCGTCGCGGCCGAAGCCCCAATGCCGATCAGGGCGCGCAATTCCTGGGAATCGGCACCATCGGCATTCCGCCTCTTCGAGCCGCTCGCCCGAGAGGAGCTTGGAGGTATCTCACTGTCGTCCATTCGTGCACTTATCCCGTTTCCCCTATTCTAGAGCGTTTCCGTGCAGGCATAAAACGCTTTAACTATTCGGATGCCCTGAGACTTCGTGCTTCGGATTCGGCCAGGGCCTCGCTCTTGCGGTTCTGGATACGGTCAAGGACCGTGCTGCGGATAATCTCCGCATGCGCCCTATACTCAGCGGCACGCTTTTCGTACATTTCGGCGATGCCGATCCTGCCGACCGCCGCGGCGTCCTTGCCCATGCGTGTCACCAAAGCGGCGCGTTCCTCGATGATGCGAAGCGCGATCCGCATTGCTTCGTCGACCTGAGATTCCTGCTGGCTCAGAAGCACGCGGCCGCTATAGGCATGCCCGACCTGGCAGCGGAAACGCGGAGGCTTGCTTTTCTCGATCTCGGAAAGGACGCCGCCGCAGTCCGGGCAAGTGAACACCGATGGTTTCGCGATCCTGGCCAACTCCGTGGAATCCAGAGGCGAGCCGGCCGCGATCTCGACTTCCAGCGCGATTTCCGGCGGCGTCGGCATCTGTGGTCCGGGGCGCTCGCGCACCTTCTCGACAATCGCAGCGCCCAGCTCCCTGACCCCGAAGCTTCCATCCACGGGGGAGGCTTCCAGAGCTGCCAGCGGCATTTCACTTGCGACCGCGCCCTGGGGCGCCTGTACCAATGCCACCCCGCCGCAATGCTTGATTGCCGCTAGGCCGGACGCTCCATCGTTCAGCATTCCGCTCAGGATCACTCCGATCGCGCGAGAACCGTAGGAAAGAGCCGCGGACCGGAACAGCGGATCGACCGCAGGCCGAACAAGGTTTTCACGGGGCCCGGAGCCAAGCCTCACCTTGTTGTCGAGGACCAGGAAATGGTGATTGGGCGCGGCCAGATAGACGGTGCCGTGTTCCAGTTTTTCCCCGTCTTCGGCGTGCTTCACCGGCAATGCCGTCTCTGTCGACGCGATTGCAGTGAAGATCCCGGTGCTTTCCGCCGGCACGTGCAGTACGACGGCGATAGCGGCCGGGATGTCTTGCGGGAGTGAAGAGAGAATACTTCTGAGCGGGCCGATGGCGCCGGTCGAACCGCCGATGGCGACGATGTCCCTGTTTTTGGCTGCATTTGGAGTTCCCATGGCCGCGGCTCCTCGAAATCCGTAACCTTTTCGGGATTGAACGGTTCCTTTGCGCCCGGCCGGCTTATCGACCGTGCAGCCATTAGCCGCGTCCGGTTTGCCGCCGAACGCGCTGGTCCCGTTACGGCAAAGCTTTCCAATCCGAGAGCCTATGCAGGGCCGAGGGAATCAATCGCGCTTGGTTCGAGGGGAGGCGTGCAGGCCGTCGAGCATTGCGGAATCGCCCGTTGCGGACGCATATCGCCTGGGCGGAACAGCTTGGAACCACAGATGCGCTTCTGTTGCCGCAGGAAAACCCTGGATCAAGAAATGAGAACGGACGAAGTGCGGATTCCCGGGGGGAATTCTGGTAGCGGAGGAGGGATTTGAACCCCCGACACAAGGATTATGATTCCTCTGCTCTGACCAACTGAGCTACTCCGCCACGGGACGACGGAAACATTGCAAACCGCGCAATGTCCCGAGGCCGTCGCCAAGGTCGCGCGGATATAAGGTGCCTGCCGCGATCCTGTCAAGCGCGCAGGTACGTGGAAAATACGCGCAAGTCCGGCGCGTGCTTTCCGGCTCGCGGGAAACGGCGGAAGACGGTATCGCGAACGGGTTGGGGTTGAGTTCGGGCAAGCACGTCGCTATGTCTCGACCACGAAATCTCGAGTTCAATGATCGATGAAACCGCGTATTGCAGTCCTTGGGTGCGGCTACTGGGGCTCGAACCATATCCGCACGCTGAAGGGGCTCGGCGCGCTCTATGCGGTATCCGACGCCAACCGGGCGCGTGCCGAAGGCTTCGCCAGCGAGCAGGACTGCCTGGCCATCGATCCGGATGACCTGTTCTCGCACAAGGATATCGACGCCATCGTCATGGCGCTGCCGCCGCAATTCCATGCCGACGCGGCGGTGCGCGCGGTCGAGGCCGGCAAGGACGTGCTGGTGGAAAAGCCGATTGCGCTGACCGTGCCGGACGCGGAGCGTTCCGTGCAGGCCGCGCACGACAATGGCCGCGTCTTCATGGTCGGCCATGTGCTGCGCTTCCATCCCGCGTTCGAGAAACTGAAGGCGCTGGTCGACGAAGGCGAACTCGGCGAGGTTCGCTATATCCATTCGCACCGGCTCGGCCTCGGCAAATTCCACACCGAAAACGACGCGCTTTGGGATCTCGCGCCGCACGATCTGTCGATGATTCTCGCCATCACCGGCGCCGAGCCGGTGGAGGTTCGGGGCGAGGGCGCGGCGTTGCTCGACCATCTCAGCGATTTCGCCCACCTGCACATGCTGTTCCCGAACGGGCTGCGTGGTCACCTGTTCGCCTCGCGGCTCAACCCGTATCGCGAGCGGCGGCTGACCGTCGTCGGCACCAAGGCCATGGCCGTGTTCGACGACGTGGAGCCCTGGGAGCGCAAGCTCGCCGTCTACCGCCATGCGGTGTGGCAGGACAGCGGCCACTGGGCCTTCACCGCCAACGAGCCGGCCTATGTGCCGATCGGGCACGGCATGCCGTTGACGCGCGAACTCGAGCATTTCATCCGCTGCATCGAGACGCGCGAAACGCCGCGCACGGACGGCGAGGAAGCGATCCGGGTGCTGCGCATCCTGACCGCGGGCACCGTGTCCCACGACCGTTTCAGGGCTTAGAAGGTCGCCTATTCGGCGGCGACGGAAGCCGGTCGCGCTGCCAGTTTCGACAGCATGGCCTCGGCCTCGGCGCCGCGTTCCGAGCGTTCGATGAAGCCGCCGCCGAAGACGCGCGCGTCGTTGCCGTCGTCGGAATAGAGCACGCAGGCCTGCCCCGGCGCCACGCCCGCTTCCCCTTCGGCCAGTTCCACCCAGACGGCGCCATCCTTGTGGCGCAGCAGGGCTGGCCGCGGCGGACGCGTGGAACGGACTTTGGCGAACAACTCCATGCCGGAAGCGGAAATGCCCGACAGCGAACCGTCGCCCAGCCAGTTCATGTCGCGCAGATAGATCTTGTGCGTTTCCAGCGCTTCGCGCGGGCCGACGACGACGCGGGCATTGTCGGCATCGAGATGGACGACATAGAGCGGCTCGCCGGAAGCCACGCCGATGCCACGGCGCTGGCCGATCGTGTAACGCAGGATGCCTTCATGGCGTCCGAGCACGCGGCCGTCCATGTGCACGATCTCGCCCGGCGTCGCGGCCGAGGGCCTGAGCTTGGCGATGATGTCGGAATATTTGCCTTGCGGCACGAAGCAGATGTCCTGACTGTCCTGCTTTGCGGCCACGACCAGCCCCATCTCCTCGGCGATGGCTCGTACCGCCGGTTTGGGCAGGCCGCCGAGCGGGAAGCGCAGATAGTCGATCTGTGTCTGTGTGGTGGCGAACAGGAAATAACTCTGGTCGCGGTCCGCATCCACTGGCCGGTAGAGCGCCCGGTGGGCGCCATTCTGGCGGCTGCGGATATAGTGGCCGGTCGCCAGCGCGTCCGCGCCCAGCTCCTGCGCGGTTGCCAGGAGATCGGCAAACTTCACCGTCTGGTTGCAGGCGACGCAAGGGATGGGGGTTTCGCCGGCAACGTAGCTCGCGGCGAACGGATCGATCACGGCTTTGCGGAAACGCTCCTCATAGTCCAGCACGTAGTGCGGGATGCCGAGCGTTTCGGAGACGCGCCGCGCGTCGTCGATGTCCTGCCCGGCGCAGCAGGAGCCGGCGCGATGTGCGGCCGCGCCATGATCGTAAAGCTGCAAGGTGACGCCGACGACGTCGTAGCCTTCGCGTTTGAGCAGCCCGGCCACGACCGATGAATCGACGCCGCCCGACATGGCAACGACGACGCGTGTTTCCTCGGGGCGTCCGGGAAGATCCAGGCTGTTCATTCTTTTCGATCCGACGTGCAGCCGCCAGACGCGGCAGATGAAATATAGGTCAGGCTTTCTGGCGACGCCAGCCCGGGCCGCAGATCGACGGCGGCGGTTGGCCGACGTGTTGCAATTGTTTCAATTGCTTACCGAAAACCTAACGCGATGTTCACGAAGCTTACTTATCCCTTAGAGACCGCTTAGGCAATTTTTAAAGCTGTGGCGGTAGTGTGGCGGGGATTGGGTCTGTGCGTTTTTAGTAGAGAGTATGATGACCGATCTGGTTAGACCGCGAGTCAAATACGTTATCGGGCCCGACGGCAGCCCGCTTACAATCGCCGATCTGCCGCCTTCGAACACGCGCCGCTGGGTTATCCGGCGCAAGGCGGAAGTCGTGGCAGCCGTGCGTGGTGGATTGTTGAGCCTCGACGAGGCCTGCCAGCGCTACAAGCTGACCACCGAAGAATTCCTGTCCTGGCAGGCGTCGATCGACGAATACGGCCTGGCCGGTCTGCGCACCACGCGCATCCAGCAATATCGTCACTGATTGCAGAGACGGGAAATGCATATGGAAGAAGGGCGCGGCAGGACCGCGCCCTTCTTCCATGTATTATCCGCTAAAAGTATTCTCCGGTAAAAATCGGCCTGCGGCCTGTATTCCCGTCGAAACGTGATTTCCCGCGATCGGGCTCGGACCGAACGCGGCCGAAGCCAGGGGAACCGATGCTACGCAGTGCCCGCCGCACCGCGATCTGCGGGCGCGACGCAGATGCCGGCGTCGAGTCGTAAGGGGAGTGGGGCCGGAAGATCAGCCGATCATGGCGCTGCGGCCGCCGGTGTCGGCCTCGCGCGAGCGGTCTCGCGATTCCAGCATTTCGGCTTTGGAAAGCTCCGCTTCAGCTTCACCGAGTAGTGATTCTGCGGTGGCGCGCTGCTCGGCCAGATCGGCCAGGGAATTCCTGAGGTTGTCGCGGCGCTGGCGCGCCGCCTTGGCGAAAGTCGGATAGGCGAAATGGTTGATGTCCGTGATGCCGGCCTTCTTTTCCTCGGCCACGATCTGCAGTTCGAGTTCCCCGGCCATTCGCTCGAATTCGGCGATCATCGTGTCGAGTTGCTGCAACTGCCGCCGCTTCTCGGTCACCTGAAACTGCTTCAGGCGCACAAGGTTTTCACGTGACTTCATGACTCGGTACTCCTGCAAATGCGTACGCGAACATATCTGCCCATCAGCCGTCTCCGGCCTGGCCGCGACCGTATCCCCCGGCATTCGGCGGCCTATGGGAAACAAACCCCTAAAGTTTTTTCGAGCCGGTAACCTTTCGTTTACGGGCATTGTTAATCATACGACGCAGGGCTTAAGGCCGGGTAAAAATTCTAGTCCAGTGCAAGGGTGCAGGCGGGAATCCAAAGAGTCACTTATGAGGTTTTTCTAACGTGCTGCATGAGCCGGCTCGGCTATGGATTCGCGAGGGGATTCAAGAGAGTGTGGAAATTGGTTAAAAAATCTGATACCCGTTGGTTCGGAGAATCAGGTTTTGTTAACCATTCAGTGGCAGCTTCGGTTCAGGCAATTCACTGCTCCGGTCCCGGACGGGTCGTAAGATGGTCCGGCAGCAGAAAAGGGGATTAAAATGCGTGTTCTGCTGATAGAAGACGACAGTGCAACCGCACAGAGCATCGAATTGATGCTCAAATCCGAAAGCTTCAATGTCTATACGACGGACCTCGGAGAGGAGGGCGTCGATCTCGGCAAGCTTTACGATTACGATATCATCCTGCTCGACCTCAACCTTCCCGACATGTCGGGCTACGAGGTTCTGAGGACGTTGCGCCTCTCCAAGGTGAAGACGCCGATCCTGATCCTGTCCGGCATGGCCGGCATAGAGGACAAGGTACGCGGTCTCGGCTTTGGCGCCGACGACTACATGACCAAGCCGTTCCACAAGGACGAGCTGATCGCCCGCATCCACGCCATCGTACGCCGCTCGAAGGGCCACGCCCAGTCGGTCATCGCCACCGGCGAACTGATCGTCAATCTCGACGCCAAGACGGTCGAGGTCAGCGGCCAACGCGTGCATCTGACCGGCAAGGAATACCAGATGCTGGAGCTGCTGTCGCTGCGCAAGGGCACGACGCTGACCAAGGAAATGTTCCTCAACCACCTTTACGGCGGCATGGACGAGCCGGAACTGAAGATCATCGACGTCTTCATCTGTAAGCTGCGCAAGAAGCTCGACGCGGCGTCCGGCGGCCAGAACTATATCGAAACCGTCTGGGGCCGCGGCTATGTGCTGCGCGAGCCCGAAGATATCCGCGAAAGCGCCTGACGGGTCGGTTTCCCGATCTCTGGCGATATGAAAGACCCGGCCAAGGCCGGGTTTTTCGCGTGTCATCTGGCGGGATTTGGAATTTTTTCGCGAGAATTGCTGTCGTCGGTTCAGGCCGCGGCCCGCAAGGACCGGAACCGCTCCAGCAATTGCGGCCGGTTGAACGGCTTCAGCAGATAACCGTCCGCACCGGCGCGCTTGGCGCGCATGATGGCCGCGACATCCACCTCGACCAGGGATACCAGAATCCGCGGCTTGCCCTGGCCTGCCAGAGCATGCACGTCGCGAATGAAATCCGCGACCGGAACATCCTCGAGATTTCCATCGACCACGATCACATCCGGCATTTCGAAGGCGCACATGTCGAGCGCCTCGCGCCCGTTTCCGGCTTCGACCACCACCATGTCGGAACTGCCAAGGATGCGCTTCGCCACCTTGCGGATGACGCTCGAGTCGTCGACGAACATGCAGCGCTTCATTTCCGGGCCCCTTGTTTCCCCCGAGCCGGATGCCTCGGGCGTGCGCGGCGAAGGCTAGCCTGCGCCTGTAAAGAAGCCGAAAAGGCTTTGGGTAAAATTCTCCTTAGATGATCGCTTCACCGTTTCCCGGAAATATCGGGGCGATCTATCCTCTTGTTTTCATGGAGTTCCTGACGAAGAACGCGTCGCACTTTTCCTGAAATTGTTCCGAAGCGGGCTTGCGGCGCACGCCTACTCCGGCCGTGGGCCGTTAAGGGTCGCCGGTGGAACAGAACGGCCGTCAATGAAGGAGCCGGAGCCTGCCCGGTCGCGGCGGAGGATCAGGCCGCCGACAGGACGATTTCGTCCGGCGTGGCGTGGATCGATATGGTCATGCCCGCCTCGCGCGCCAGGAGCAGGGTGTAGTACGGCTGCACGGAATGCGCGTCGATCGGCTCTTCCGGGGCATTGCCGGAATGCAGTTCCAGGAACTTCGGCGGCACGCGCAGCATCGGGCCGCGGGCGCTGAGCGAGAAGCGCGGCTGCGTCTCCAGGTCCTCGAGCGTTATCGCAAGCTTGCCGCCGCGCGGTATCGCCGCATTGGCGACCAGAACCAGGTTGAGCAGCAGCTTGACCTTGTTCTTGGGCAGCAATGCGCGGTTGCCGGTCCAGGTCAGTTCAGGCTTCTCGTTCTTCAGGAATGCCACGGTGACGGCCTCGGCATCGCCCGTGTCGATCAGCATCCCGGCCGATCCGGCCGCGCCGAAGGCGATGCGCGCGAACTGCAGGCGGGCGGACGCGTTCCGCGCGCTCTGCCGGATGAGGTTCATGGCATCCTGGTCGGCACCGCCTTCGTCCAGCAGCTCCAGGCCGTTGTTGATGGCGCCGACCGGCGAAATGATGTCGTGGCACACCCGGCTGCACAGCAGCGCTGCCAGATCGGTGGCGGAAAGAGTGAAAAGGTCGGCCATTGTCCCTCGCAAAACCACATCCATCGGCGGATGGCCTTCGCCAATGCCGACCGCGCGAATCAAGCTTTCCCCGCCCGGCTCCGGATATATTCCATCCGCGCACGGCGACAAATCCAAAACCGGTCGCCTGCGCGCACGGCCGGAAAGGACGTGCAAAGCGCTGTTTCGACGGCCGATGCGGGCGGCATCGGTCTTCGAACCGCCATCTTCATCTGTAGGGTTAATGGTTGAAAAAGAATTACGGCTTAGTTTGCGTTAAACAGTATGAAAGCGGCCGCTCAAGAGCCGTGCAATCGAGGCGTCGGCGAAAGGGCTCCCTGACGGAGATTTGGAAGCATGCTTTCCCGTTTTTGCGACCGACGCAATTTCTTCGGCGTCATCGCCATGACGATGGCGCTCGTGGGCGTTCTCGTCCTTTCGACCTCGCGCTCGCAGGCGCAGGAATATACGGCTCAGGAAATCGTCGATTCGGGCCATCGTTTCTTCGGCTCGACCTCGGGCGGGCTGGCGACCGTGGTGGAGAAGATCTTTTCCTCCTACGGCCTGCCGAACGGATATCTCCTGGGCGAGGAAGGCTCCGGCGCGCTGATCGGCGGCCTCACCTATGGCGAAGGCACCCTCTACACCAAGAACGCCGGCGACCACCGGGTGTTCTGGCAGGGACCGTCGCTGGGCTGGGATTTCGGCGGCGAAGGCTCGCGCGTCATGATGCTGGTCTACAATCTGAACGATGTGAGCAACCTCTACGACCGGTTCGGCGGCGTCGCCGGGTCGGCTTATGTGGTGGCCGGCGTCGGCTTCAACGTGCTGAAGGCCGGCAATATGGTGCTCGTTCCGATCCGCACCGGCGTCGGTGCCCGGCTCGGCGTCAATCTCGGCTACCTGAAGCTTACGTCCGCGCCCACCTGGAACCCGTTCTGATTGATGCATCCGCTTCGGCGGGGCTTGCCGCGTGGCGGGATTTCCGCCATGCGGAAACGGGCGCCGCCCTTGCGGCGGCCCTGCGCTTCGAAACGAGTTAGGTCGTCGCCTTGGTTCAGTCGGTCCTGTTCTTCATCCTCGGCTTCCTCGCCGCGGCCTTCCTGGTGGTGCTGGTCGGGCCGGCCGTCTGGCGCCGCGCCGTGGTGCTGACGCAACGGCGCATCGAGGCGGCCGCGCCGCTCACGCTCGCCGAGATCCAGGCCGACAAGGACCGGGTCAAAGCCGGCTTCGCCATGATGGCGCGCAAGCTCGAGATGGAGGCGGCCGCGCTGAAGAGCAGGGTCGCCGAGCAAATGGTCGAGATCGGCCGCGTGCGCGAGGACCTCAGGAAACTCACGGCGGATCGGGCCGCTGAGACCGAGACGCTCACCACCGAAAAGGGCAGGGCCGCCGGCCTGCAGACGGCCCTGGACGAGCGGGGCGGCGAGATCCAGACGCTCGCCGGCCAGCTCGCGGAGGCACAAAAGGCCTTGGCCGACCGCGAAGCCGAGTGGAAAAACCTCACGCGGCTTTACGAGGAGGCGAGCTTCTCGTCCAGCAAGAGGCAGATCGACCTTGTCGCGCGCGAATCCCAGATCGAGAAACTGTCGAGCGACATTTCGGTTCTGCGCGCCCAGCGCAAGGAGGCCGACAAGCGTCACCAGCAGTCCGCGGCTGAAGGCAAGGCAAATGCAGAGGCCCTGAAGGCGGAGCGCAAGAAGTCGGCCGATCTCGAAAAGAAGGTGGAACAACTGCTTTCGACGCTGGCCGACCGCGAGGAAAAGCTCGAACGACGCGAGGCGGAACTGGCCCGGTTGCGCGGGAAATCGAAGGAGGGCGACGGGAACGGGCCGTCGTCGCAGCCCGTCGAGCAAGTGGCGGAGGCGCAGGTCCCGCCGAACGCCGGCAGCGAGATCGACAGGACGGTCGCCCGGCTCAATTCCGATCGCGAGCGGCTGGAAGGCCGGCTGACGGCGCTGGCGCGCGAGAATAAGCGGCTCAAGACAAGCCTTGCGTCGCTGGATGCCCCGCCGAACGGCGTTTCCGCATCGGCTGAACGGGACGACGAACTGCGCGAGCAGATGAGCGACCTTGCCGCCGAGGTCGTCTTTCTGGCCTCCCGGCTCGACGGCCCGGATTCGCCGATCGCCAAGGCGCTCTCGGTGCCGGAGGCGAACGGCAAGGACGTCGCCGGCCACGTGCGCAGCCTGGCCGACCGGGTCAGGGCGCTGCAGAAGGCCGCGCCGACCGAATGACACCGCCAGTATCGGGCGAACGGTCCTGCCCGGCCGAAAAATGATGCAGCGCAATGGCCGATGCGGCTGCGACGTTCAGGCTGTCGAAGCCCGCTGCCATGCCGATGCGGACCGTGTTCATGCTTGAAAGCAGGCTTGCAGGCAGGCCATCGCCCTCCGTGCCGAGATAGAGCGCCAGCCGCTCGGCGCACGGAGCCTGCCGGATATCGGTGCGGCCGCCGGGTGACAGCGCATAGCGGTCGAAACCCCGCCGGTCGAGCCTGTCCGCCAGGGATGCGGTGTCATCGAAGACGGCGAAGGGAACCTTCAACGCGGCGCCGACCGAAACGCGGATCGCCTTGCGGTAGAGCGGGTCGCAGCAGGTCCGGTCGAGGAATATCGCCCCGGCGCCGAAGGCGGCGGCGTTGCGGAAGATCGAGCCCATATTGTCGTGGTTTGAAATGCCGACCAGCACCAGTACCAGCGACTTTGCGGGAAGCGCGTCGAGCAGTTCCTGCGGCGAGGGCTTGCTGTCCTTCAGGCCGATCGCAAGGATTCCCCGATGCATGTGGAAGCCGGCGATGCGGTCCATGACGTCGCCGCTCGCAACATAGACGGGTATTCCGGCCGGCAGCTTGGCGAGGCTGTCCGCCAGTCCGGCTAGGCGGTTTTCCAGAACGAGGACGGATTCCGGCCGGAAGCGCCCGGTCGTGAGCAGCACGTCCAGCACGACCCTGCCTTCGGCTACGAACCGCCCCTGGCGACCGGCAAGATCGCGTTCGCGGATGTCGAGATAGGCGCCGACACGCGCGTCGGCGGGATCATCGATACGAATTGGCTCCATCGCCCGCTAGTAGCGTGGAACCAACCGGAAGGCAAAGCGGGGGCAAGGCAATGCCGAGCGACGGCGCCGGCCCCGCTCTTTAACCCTTGGCCCCGTCCAGAAGCTCATCGGTCTTGGCGTGGGTGTAGGCGGGTTCGGGCAAGGCGGGATGCATGCCGATGCCAAAGACATCGGCAAGCATGCGCAGCAGCTTGCGCACCGCGTCCGACTGGCAGGAATAATAGATCATCTGCCTGTCGCGGCGCGTCTGCACCAGCCCGGACGCCCGCAATTTCGCGAGATGCTGGGAAAGGGCCGACTGGCTCAAGTCCACCTTTTCCGCAATGGCTCCAACCGACATTTCCGCGTTGAGCAGATGGCTCATGATGGCAAGACGCTTCTCATTTCCCATCAGTGCCAAAAACGATGCGGCAGCTTCGACGTCGGCGATCCGCTTTCCTGGATTCATCAATGCCCCGTGCTCTCCTGTGCCGGGCGCCATGGGGGCAATGGCGTCCCGGGAATTCCGATCTCAGCAACCGGTACAATCAGCGGCTGCATAGCCAAGGTAGGGCATTCGTTCCGGAGGGCAAGTCCGACAAGGCCAACCGATGACGAAACCTTAAGGCTGTTGCGCTTGTGCCGCGCTTCCGGCCTTGGCCATCTCGACGAGGGTGCGGCGCAGATCCTGCGCCGCTGCGAGCGGCTTGGGGAAGAAGACGCGCCTGGTTTCGTCTCCGGCGGCCAGGTCCATGCCGTCGGCATCGAAGCCGGTCAGCACCCAGCCGCTGCCGCCGGCCCTGGCATAGTGGCTTGCATAGACGGCGATTGCATCCGCATGGTCGGCGTTCATGTGATCCAGCGCCGGCTGCTCGGCCTCGGCAAGCGCTTCGTTGACCGATGCGTCGCAGATCAGGTCGGCACGGGAGAGCAGGTAGGCCTTGCCGAAGCCGCCGTTCAGGCTGGCGCGCTCCACCTCCAGCCGGAAGATCGAGAAATCGCCGAGGCCGGCATAGAGCTTCGCTTTCGGATTGCGGTTGAGATAGCGCCGTTGCGCGCGTGCCTGCTCGGGCGTGTCGCGCTGAAGCCTGTTGGCCCGGCAACTCAGGGTGATGCGCGGATGCGCCAGCGGGTCGCCCTTGCCGGGTTCGCCGAGCAGGAGGGAACAGCGCGGGTCGGCGACGATCGCGCCGGTGTGCGCGGAGAGCGCCGAAACCAGGATCAGCGGCGTGCCATCCAGATCCGTGGCGACGCCGACGCGGCTGGCCAGGGGCCCGCCCGTTTCCGGATCGAGCACGGCCAGCGCGCCGAAGCGGGCCGAGCGCAGCAGCGTCTTGGCGAGGCGGATCGCCTCTGCGTCCGTTTCCCGGATAACGTCCTTCTTCGGCTGTTCCACTGGCTTCGATCGCTCCGCTGGCGCATCATTAAGTTGAATTTCAATATCAACTTATTGCCTGTACGGCCGGCCTTGGCAAAGGCCGGCCGGATCGGCAGCGCTATTTTGGCGCCATGCGGATAGCTCCGTCCAGGCGGATCGTCTCGCCGTTCAGCATCTGGTTCTCAACGATATGCATCGCCAGCGCGGCATATTCGGAAGGTTCGCCAAGGCGGGGCGGGAAGGGCACGGCGGCACCGAGCGAATCCTGCACCTCCTGCGGCATGCCCGCCATCATGGGCGTCTTGAAGATGCCCGGCGCGATGGTGCAGACGCGAATGCCGGAGCGGGCGAGATCGCGCGCCACCGGCAGCGTCATGCCGACCACGCCGCCTTTCGAGGCCGAATAGGCGGCCTGGCCGATCTGGCCGTCGAAGGCGGCGACGGAGGCGGTATTGACGACGACGCCGCGTTCGCCGCCGGCCAGGGGCTCGAGCTTCGCAGCCTGGTCGGCAACGAGGCGGATCATGTTGAAGGTGCCGATCAGGTTGATCTCGATGACCCTGCGGAACTGGTCGAGCGGATGCGGGCCGTCCTTGCCCACGGTCTTCATGCCGATGACGATGCCGGCGCAATTGACCAGGATGCGCGGCGCGCCAAGCTTGCCGACGACCTCGGCGACGGCGGCCTCGGCCGCTTCCGCGCTGCTGACGTCGCATCTGACGGCGATGCCGCCGATGTCCTGCGCCACCTTCGCGGCGCGCTCCATGCCGATGTCGAGCACCGCCACCTTCGCGCCCCTGGCGTGCAGCGCCCGCGCGGTGGCCTCGCCCAGGCCCGAGCCGGCTCCGGTGACGATCGCGATCTGGCCTTTTGCGTCCATGACCTCATCTCCTCGATTGCAAGGGAATTGCTTACGAGGGGGCGCGGCAAAGCGCAACGGCTGGAGCCGTCGCCGTCAGGCGGGTTCGGCCACCTTGAGCAGGGCGTCGGCATGGTCGAGATCGCCGCGAAGCGCCGATACCGCTCCCGGTATGATCTCATGGGCCAGCAACCTGTCGGGATCGACGGGGCGCGGCATGGAAAGCTGGCCATATGGGATCTTGCGGAAGCCCAGCGGCCCGTAATAGGGCTCGTCGCCAACCAGGACCACTGCAGGCCAGCCGGTGTTCTTCGCCGCTTCCATGGCCAGCGCCACGAGCCTGCGGCCGATGCCGAGGTTCTTGTAGGCCGGGCGGACCGCGAGCGGCCCCAGCAGCAGCGCCTTGCCCGCGCCCGCCGCAATACGCGTCATGCGCACCGAGGCGATCACCACGCCGTTATCGGTCGCCACGAAGGACAGCGCGCGCTCATGCGGCCCCGCCTCGCGGATCTTGTAGGCGGCGCGGGCGAAACGGCCGGGCCCGAAGGCTTCTTCGTTGATGGCGTCGATTTCGGGGTCGTGCGCCGGAGATTCCGGCAGATAGGTCACGTCGGCAAGGCTCATGGTCTTTGCGATCCGGTATGCGAGGAAGGGATGCCGCAAGCGGCAGCGTTCGCCAGTCGGCGCCTTAGGCGCGGGCGTCCTTTCGTCGTCGGTCGAACCGGAGCGTTGCAAAGATGTCCTTCATGACGGCGCTTCCGCTAGCATCAAATTCCAGGCTGGGCAATCGGCCTTTTTCGCGTGCCGCCGCAGGGTGACGGTGCGTTCAGCACAAAAGGTTTGGTGTTGTGCGTCCCGACCCTAAATTGAGGGCGGAAGCGAAAAGGAGCGAATGATGGGTTTGCTGGTCGATGGCAAGTGGCAGGACCGCTGGTACGATACCAAGGAAAGCAGCGGGAAGTTCGTGCGCGGGCAATCCCAGTGGCGCGATTGGGTGACGGCGGACGGCAAGCCCGCAAAGGACGGCGGGCGTGGTTTCAAGGCCGAGCCGGGCCGCTACCATCTCTACGTTTCGCTGGCCTGTCCCTGGGCGCACCGGACGCTCATCCTGCGCAAGCTGAAGAAGCTGGAAGACATCATCTCGATCTCCGTCGTCCATCCTTTCATGGGCGAGAACGGCTGGACCTTCGCGAAAGAGGACGGAGCGACCGGCGACACGCTCTACGGGCTCGACTTCCTCTACCAGATCTACACCAAGGCCGATCCTTCCTATTCGGGGCGGGTGACGGTGCCGGTGCTGTGGGACAAGAAGCAGCAGACCATCGTCAACAACGAATCTTCCGAGATCATCCGCATGCTCAATTCCGCCTTCAACGAATGGGGCGACGCGAGCGTGGATTTCTATCCAGCGCCGCTCAGGGCGGAGATCGACGAGATCAATGCCATGGTCTACCCGGCGGTCAACAACGGCGTCTATCGTGCCGGCTTCGCCACGACGCAGGATGCCTATGAGGAGGCGTTCGGAGAGCTTTTCGCCGCCCTTGACGGGCTGGAGGACCGCCTGTCGCGGCAGCGCTATCTGGTCGGCGACCGCATCACCGAGGCCGACTGGCGCCTGTTCACCACGCTCGTGCGTTTCGACCCCGTCTATGTGGGCCATTTCAAATGCAACCTGCGCCGCATAGAGGATTATCCCAACCTGTCGAATTACCTGCGCGATCTCTATCAGGTGCCGGGCGTGGCCGAGACGGTGAACCTCCACCATATCAAGCAACATTATTATCGCAGCCATCCGACCATCAATCCGACGCGCATCGTGCCGGTCGGACCGGAGGTCGACTATGACGCGCCGCATAACCGCGCACGGTTCCGGAAAGCGGCCTGACCTACCAGTGCGCGGAAGCAGGCGCGTCGTCCAGGGTTTCGGCGATGCGCCTCAGCGTGGCCGGGGTGATGCCCTGCGGCAAGGCATCGAGGGCGAAGAAGCCGGCTTCGGCGATCTCGCGGTCGCGCAGTTTCGGCGCGGTCTGGCGAAAGCCCTCTATCAGGAAAAGGGCGACATGGTCGCGCCGGCTCGCCAGCCGGTTGAAATGCATGGAACGCAGCACGGGCGGCGCGGTCAGGGTGATGTTGCCCTCTTCGGAAAGCTCCCGCGCCAGCGCCTCCTCCATGGTTTCGCCGATCTCGACGCCGCCGCCGGGCAGTTGCCAGCCCGGCACGTAGGTGTGGCGGATCAGGAAGACGGAATTGCTGGCGCGGTCGTAGACAAGGCCGCGCACGCCGAGCGTCATCGGGCGTCTCAGCAGGAAATAGAGGTGGAATAGTTTCGCCCGCAGGCCGGCGAAGCCGGTCTGGCGGAAGGGGCGTTCCGCATCGGCTTCGGTCATCGTGCAAGAAACCTTGGGTGGAAAGGCCGGCGCGTGTCGCATAAGAAGGAGCAATGTTCCGGCTTGCGCATTTGTCCGACGTCCATCTGGGCCCGTTGCCCGATGTAACCTATCGCGATCTCGCCTCCAAGCGTGTGGTGGGCTATGTCAACTGGCAGCGCAACCGCCGCCGCCACATGCACGATGCCGTCATCGACACCCTCGTTGCCGACATCAAGGCGCAGCAACCTTCCCATACCGCGATCACCGGCGATCTGGTCAACCTCGCGCTCGACGGCGAGATCGAGATGGCGCGGTTGTGGCTGGAGGGGCTGGGCGATCCGCACGACGTCTCGGTGGTGCCGGGCAATCACGACGCCTATGTGCCCGGGGCCTTCGACAAGGTGTGCCGGGCCTGGGCGCCCTGGATGACGGGCGACGGCGCAAACGGGCCGGTGGACCGGCATTCCTTTCCATATCTGAGGGTGCGCGGCGGGGTGGCGCTGATCGGCGTTTCCACCGCGCGCGCCACGGCGCCGTTCATGGCCAACGGCTTCTTCGAGGAAGGGCAGGCGGGGCGGCTGGGGCGGCTCCTGGACGAGACCGGCAGGCGCGGCCTGTTCCGCGCCATCATGATCCATCATCCGCCGGTCAGGGGCGCGGTTTCCCAGCACAAGCGGCTGTTCGGCATCGCGCGCTTCCAGAAGACCATCAATCGCCATGGCGCGGAACTGATCCTGCACGGTCATTCGCACGAACCGACGCTGTACTGGACCGGACGCGGCGCCGTGATCCCGGTGGTCGGCGTGGCCGCAGCCGGCCAGGCGCCGGGCGGCAGGCGCCCGGCCGCGCAGTACAACCTGCTGGAGATTGGCGGCGAGAAAGGCAATTGGCGGATACGGCTCACACGGCGCGGCCTGACGGGACCGGCCATGCCGCCGGCCGACCTGCATACGGAAGAACTTGGTGTCGCGGGGCCGGCGCTCGTCAAAAGCTGAGATTCATCTCGGCGAGGCGGGGCCACAGAAACACCACCGACAATGCAAGCCCTACCAGGGCTCCGGCCGCAAGCAACGCCAGGGCCGAAAGCGCGTTTCTCCACGCGCTGCCGCTTCCGGCCCTGCGGAGCGGAGTATCGTCATTGGCGGCTGACGCGCGGGCGAGACCCGGCAAAGGCTCGGCCGGCCCTTCCATCAGCCGCTGATGCTCGACCACCCGTTCCGCGACATAGCGCGTCACCTGGTCGACGACCGGCTTCATGTCGGCGGATTCCGCCAGCACCACGCGCCCTGCGCGCGTGTCCTTGACGAAACGGTAAGTGCGCCGGTCGCGGCCCATGGCGACGTGGCTCACGGCATCGATCCAAAGCCGCGGCTGGAGGCCGGAAGAGACGGCGAAATCGAAATTGTCGATCTCTGCCGGCACCTCGGCGAAGACCGGGGCCAGTTCGGCAGCCAGCAGATCGAGGCGCATGCGGTGCGCCTCGCGCAGATCGACCACCACGTCGTCGCGATCGGCGAGCGCGTTCTTCACGTCGCGGATGGCCTCGGACAGCCTCCGCGAGGACTCCGTCGGGGTCGCGCTTTCGCCGGCGTTCTTCATCAAGCCTGCCTCGCCTGTGGTTAACGCGGTGTTATCACAGCCGCCGGCGGATTGCATCCGCGCCGAGGCTCAGCCGATGTCGCCGCGTTCGGGGCCGAGCGCTGCCAGGATGGTCTCCATGACCGCGCCCGGCGCCTCGTCGATCAGCATGTGCCCGGCCCCGGGGATGCGGCGCAGCCGGAACGCAGGCGGCAGGTCCGCGGCCTGGCCGGGCGGAAGGACGGGGTCCAAGGTCCCCCACAGCACAGAAACGGGCATCTTCAAGCCTGCAAGCAGCTCTCGCGGGATCATGCCCTGCCGTCCGTCGCGCGTCATGGCAGAGGCGATCTCGACCAGCCTGGCCGTCTGACCGGGGCGCTGCCGCGCGGCGAGCCGTTCCTCCACCGAACGCTCGGGAACCTCGTGGCCAGGCCCCGACATCTCGGCCAGACAGGCACGGATGTCTTCCGCGCCGGCGGCCGCCGCGTAGCGGCGCAGCAGAGTTGCCGCAATCTCCTCGCCGAAGCCGCCGGGCGCCAGCAGCGTCAGCGAGGCGATGCGTTCCGGCGCGGCGATCGCCATCAACGCGGCGACCGCCCCGCCCATCGAATGGCCGGCAACATGCGCATGTTCGATGCCGCGCGCATCGAGGTCGGCAAGGATCGCGCGCGCGGCGTTCCTGGCTCCGCCCGAGCCGGGATGGTCGAGCGAGCCGCCGTGACCGGGCAGGTCATAGACCAGCACATGCGCCGCTTCGGACAGCCGCGGCACGAGGCCGGCCCAATCCGCGCCGGACCCGCCGAAACCGTGCAGCAGCAGGAGCGCTTGGCGGCCGCTGCCGGCTTCCTGGGCGTGCAGCCGGGAAGAGGGGATCGTCAACTGCCGGTCCCCAGCCCGGCGGTCCGCAATGCGCGCACCAGAAGCTCGGTCATGTCGGGCGGGAAGTTGCGGTGCCTGAAGATCGCGCGCGGGTTCAGCACGAACTCCGGAAACCGTCGTGTCAGTTCGCCGCGCAGCTTCAGTTCTTCGCCTACATCGCCGCCCAGGTTCGCGGCGACGAGACGGGCCGCAAGATAATGGGGCTTGGTGCCGGTGGGGTTCAACGGGCCGGTGGCGCGGATCGCCTGCCTTATATTTCCGAGCGACAAGGCGCCGGCGAACAGTGCGAAATCCCACCATTGCGGATGCGCGCTGGAGAGGTCGACGGCGCGCGCCATGATCGGCGTGCCCTCGGCATACCGGCCGGCGAAGATCAGGGCGTAGGCGTAGGCGGCCGCCATCGACAGGTCGTAGGTGTTGAGCTCGTAGGCTCGCCGCATCCACCTGATCGACTCTTCCGCCGTGCCGACGCGCGAATCCAGAAATCCGTTGGCGCGGTAGACATAAGGACTGGACGAGGCGATCTGCAGGGCGCGATGCGCCATTGCCGTCGCCGTGTCCGTCGACGCGTCAGGCGGATATCGGTAGCCGTCCGTCACGGCTTCGACCTGGAGTGCCGAAATCTCGGAATAGATGATGGCGGACTTTCCGTTCTCGGCCAGCAGCTTCTCAAAACATCTGTAGGCCTTTTCATGCGTGCCGGCGTTCGGGTCGAGATAGTAGTTGTCGTTGAGGAGCAGGCAATGCGCGAGGCCGCGGTCAAGGTCGGTCTGGTCCAGATAGGCGTAGATCGTGCCGGAGGCCGGAACCGCCGCGCTCAATATGCTGGCCACCGCGTCGTCCACTTTCGAGGCCTCGACATCCCGTTCGGCGAGATTCCGGGAGAACAGGACACGGCCCGAGCCGATGTTCTGCAGTTCCACGGCCACCGAGCCCTTTTCCCGGCCGGGCAAGACACGGAAGATGAAGCTGATGGGGTCGGCGACCGGATCCGGCTTGCTGGCCGGGGAGCGGCCGATGAACTCGATCGTGTCGAAGCCGGACAGGCCCGTCCGCATGGCGGCTGCGACCCGCTGCACCCCTTCGTCCGGCTCCGGCACGACCAGGAACACGAGCGGCAGTTCGTCCGCGGTCGCGATGCGGATGCTGCCGGTGAATTCACCGGGGCCGTGGATGGCGGGGCTTTGTCCGGGGGCCATGAACGCGCCGCCTTGCGTGGCGAGCAGGATGCCTATCGCCGCTCCGGCGATCACCGCCAGCGGCCAGGCCATCCAGGGCCGGCGCCCGGCTTTGGGCATCGGCGGGGGACCGGCGGGCGCCGCAGGGGCGTTTTCCTCGTGCACGGCGAGCGGCGCGGATCGCGCAGCCTTTTCTTCCGCCTTTTCCGCCGTTGGGACAAAGGCCTGGTTCCGCTTGTAGAGCGGGGCATAGCTGCCGCGCGGGATGACGATGCGAAGCGGATCGCCGGCCCCCTCGGCCTCGGCATATTGCTTGAGGAGGTCGCGCAGGCGGCCTATCTGCACGCGTACCACGGCATCCGTGGACGAATCGAAATCGGCGTCCCTGCCGAAAACGTCCATTGCGATGCAATAGCCCTTGAGCTTGTCGGCCTCGCCTGCCTGCTCGCGCTCCACCAGGTAGCGCAGCAGTTTTCGGGCACGTTCCGAACGGCCGAATGTATTGCTTGCGAGCACTCGCTCCAGCGTTTCGCGCACTGCGGGGGCGGCAGGCGTGGCAGACTGCAAGTGTCGAACCCTTTCAAGCCGGCACAAGTCGGATGAGGATCATATAGTGCCGCTGGGCCCGTACAAGAGCGCAACCTGCGCTGGCAATAATTAACCCGGTCGAAATAAATCGACCGGGCGGATAGGGCTCAGTGTGTCACCGAAGGGCCACGCCTTCAGACTGACCTTGCGGCGATGATCCGGTTGGCTGCCGACACGACGGCCTCGAGCGAGGCGGAGGAGATGTTGGTGTCGACACCCACGCCGAAGGCTTTGCCGCCGGCGTGTTCCACCTCCATGTAGCAGATGGCGGACGCGTTGGAGCCGCGCTGGAGCGAATGCTCGGAATAATCGAGCACGGACATTTCCGCGCCGATATGGCGCGACAGCGCGTCGATGAAGCCGTCCACCGGGCCGTTGCCGTGGCCGGTGATCTTCATTTCCCGGCCGCCGTCCGTAATGGTCGCCTCCACGACCCGCCGTCCCTTCGTTCCGGCGTCGGGATAGGTGTGGTGATCGACGAATTTCAGTCGGCCCTGCGGCTGGTCCACATAGGTTTCGATGAACCGTTCGTAGATGCGCCTGGGAGAGACTTCCTTTCCTTCCGCGTCGGTTATCGCCTGGATGTCCTGGCTGAATTCCACCTGCAGGGCACGCGGCAGGTTGAGGCCGTAATCCGCCTGCAGCACGTAGGCGATGCCGCCCTTGCCGGACTGCGAGTTGATGCGGATGATCGCCTCGTAGGAACGGCCCACGTCCTGCGGGTCGATCGGCAAGTACGGGACCTCCCACAGCGGCTTGTTGGCGACCTGCTTGGCCTTCATGCCCTTGTTGATCGCGTCCTGGTGCGAGCCGGAGAAGGCCGTATAGACCAGTTCGCCGACATAGGGATGGCGCTCCGGGATGCGGAGCTGGTTGGAATATTCGTATACATCCTTGATGCGATTGATGTCCGAACAGTCGAGCTTCGGATCGACGCCCTGCGTGTACATGTTGAGCGCCAGGGTGACGATGTCGACATTGCCGGTGCGCTCGCCATTGCCGAACAACGTGCCTTCGACGCGGTCGGCGCCGGCCATGAGGCCGAGCTCGGTGGTGGCGATGCCGGTGCCGCGGTCGTTGTGCGGATGCAGCGAGATGATCAGGTTCTCGCGGTTGTCGAGATTGCGGCACATCCACTCGATGCGGTCGGCATAGGTGTTCGGCGTCGCCATCTCCACGGTCGAGGGCAGGTTGATGATGAGCTTGTTTTCCGGGGTCGGCTTCACGATCTCGGCCACCGCGTTGCAGATCTCCAGCGCCACTTCCAGCTCGGTGCCGGTGAAGCTTTCGGGCGAATACTGGAAGCGGTAGCCGCCGCCCGCCTTGGCCGCCATGTCGGTGATCATCTTGGCGGCGTCGGTGGCGATCCGCTTGATGCCGGCGACGTCCTTGCCGAAGACCACGCGGCGCTGCAACTCGCTGGTGGAGTTGTAGAAATGGACGATCGGCGTCTTCGCGCCCCGCAGCGCCTCGAAGGTGCGGCTGATGAGCTCGGGCCTGCATTGCACCAGCACCTGCAGATCGACCTCGTCGGGCACGTTGCCTTCTTCGATGCACCAGCGGGCGAAGTCGAAATCGGTCTGCGAGGCGGAGGGGAAGCCGACCTCGATCTCCTTGAAGCCCATGTCGAGCAGGAGCTGGAACATGCGCGCCTTGCGCTCATGGCCCATGGGATCGATCAGCGCCTGGTTGCCGTCGCGCAGGTCGACCGAGCACCAGATCGGCGCGTGGTCGATCACCTTGTCCGGCCAGGTGCGATCCTTGAGGCCGACGGTCGGGTAGGGCGCGTATTTGACGCTGGCGGCCGGCATGCCGTGACCGCTCGATGCGGTGGATTGGGAAGTCATCTTGTTCATTTCGGTCTCGTTCTCTTTGCCGCCGCGCGCGATGCGCATCAATCAGGCGGTCTTAAACCAGAAACTCGTTTCTGTTGTGAAGAGTAAAAGGAGCGCGTGCCTGGCGGCAAGATCGACCGCCGGACGCTCCTTCAACGAGCCCGGCGATCGCCGATAAGGCCGAGAAGCAGCAGGCCGGAAGCAAGCGCGCGCACGGTCTCGCCGGCCAGGATGGCCGGGCGGGAGACAGTCGATGCGGGACGCGTTTTCATCGAGGCTCTCTTACAGGACCCGGTCGGCCGAGACAAGAGCCATCCATGGGCCATCGCGCCATGGGAGACCGGAGCCGCCGCGCGGGCGACTATTTCGACAGGCCGAAACCGCCCACAGGGGCGGTTTCCACCTGGAAATCGAACCCGGAAATCATCGGCCTCGCCTTGGCGATGGCGGCCTGGACGTCGGGCCGGGCCAGCGAAGCCTTGTGGCTTTCGGCGTCCGTCCACACTTCCGTTACCCAGAGCGCCGTGGTGTCGGCGGGATCGCGCGCCACGATGTAGTTGAGGCAGCCCGGCAGGGCGCTCGTCGCTTCCAGCAGGATGGCGATGACATCCTCGCGCTTGCCGGGGGCGATGCGAATCTTGCCGATCAGGCCATACATGGTCTTCTCCCTGCGTCGCCCACCGTCCGGCGCCTGTCGCCAGGGTTGAACGGCGACACGCCTTGCGCGGCGCTCGGGAAGAAGTTTGTCCGTTCCGGGCGCGGGGTTCAAGTCCCCGACAGCAGATTGTGCCGCCCCCGGCCTCAGGCGAAGGGAACGGCGGCTGTGCCCTTCGGCAGTTTGGCCTCGTCGTCGGGCTCGACATGGATGGTGACGCGGACCGACGGTATTTCCGCCTTGAGCGCATCCTCGATGCGATCGCAGATGACATGGCTTTCGCCGACGGTCATGTCCGCATTCACGACCAGATGGAACTCGATGAAAGTGGCGCGACCTGCCGCCCGGGTCTTGAGGTCGTGCACCTCCAGAGCGCCCTTCGAGTTGGCGGAGATGACGTCGCGGATGCGCATGTTCTCCTGGATGTCCACGGCGCGGTCCATCAGGCCGCTCAGAGACGCGCTGGTCACCTTCCAGCCCTGGTAGAGGATGTTCATGGCCACGATGAGCGCGAGCAGCGGATCGAGCAGGTGCCAGCCGGTGAAGATGGCGGCGACCAGGCCGATGAGCACGCCGGCCGACGTGACCACGTCGGTCATGACATGCTGGCCGTCGGCGACCAGGGCAGGGGACCTTTGCGCGCGGCCGTTGCTGATGAGGACCCACGCCCAGACCGCGTTGATGACGGCCGCGCCGGTGTTCACGGCGAGGCCCTGCCAGGGTTCGTCCAAGGGCGCCGGATTGCTCAGCGATTGCCAGACCTTGGCGATGATCAGCAGCGCCGCCACCACGATCAGCACGCCTTCCAGCACGGCCGAGAAATATTCGGCCTTGTGATGGCCGAAGGGATGATCTTCGTCCGCCGGCGTGTGGCTGACGAGGATCGCCCAATAGGCCGCGATCGCCGTGACGACGTTGGCGATCGATTCCAGCGCATCGGAATAGAGCGCGACAGAGCCGGTCAGGCGCCAGGCAAGCAGCTTCAGCGCCGTCACGACGAAGGCGACGGCGATCGACCAGAAGGCCAGCGTGGCGATCCTGCGTTTGGACGCGGCGTTTCTGTCTGCGCTCGCGGTCATCGTCCGGTCAGGCCGCCTTTTCCTTCGCCTTGCGCGGCAGGTGCGCCACGACATTCTCGATCATGCGCATGCCCGCATCATGGCCGAGCGACATGATCGATTCGGGATGGAACTGGACTGCCGCCACCGGCTCCTTATCATGTTCGAAGGCCATGATGACGCCGTCGTCCGTTTCGGCGGTGACGGTGAAGTCCCTGGGCAGCGTGGCCGGATCGGCGAAGATGGAGTGGTAGCGGCCGACGGTGACCTCGTTCGGCAGGCCGGAGAAGATGATGCCCGGCTTCGACACCCTGATGCGCGACGGCTTGCCGTGCATGGGCACGCGCAACTGCCGCAACTCGCCGCCATAGGCTTCCGCAAGCGCCTGGAGCCCCAGGCAGACGCCGAAGATCGGCAGGTCGCGCGCCCGCGCCTTTTTGATGGTGGCCGCGCAGTCGAAATCCTTCGGCGTTCCGGGGCCGGGGGAAAGCACCACCAGGTCGGGCTTGAGGCGATCGAACAACTCGTCCGCGACCGGCGTGCGCACGGTGGAGACATTGGCTCCGGTCTGGCGGAAATAATTGGCCAGCGTGTGGACGAAGCTGTCCTCGTGATCGACCAGCAGGACGTTGACGCCCTCGCCGACGCGGGCGGTGGCCCGCTCGGTGGAAGGGGAGTTGCCGGCCTTGGCGTCGCGTATGGCGGAGAGCATGGCTGATGCCTTCAGTTCGGTTTCGGCTTCCTCGTCCTCTGGGACGGAATCGTAGAGCAGCGTCGCGCCGGCGCGCACTTCGGCGATGCCGTCCTTGATGCGGATGGTGCGCAGCGTCAGGCCGGTGTTCAGGTCGCCGTTGAAATGAACCATGCCGATGGCGCCGCCATACCAGGCGCGCGGGCTCTTTTCATTCTGCTCGATGAAGCGCATGGCCCACAATTTCGGCGCGCCAGTGACGGTGACCGCCCAGGCGTGGGTCAGGAAGGCGTCGAAAGCGTCCATGTCGGCGCGCAGGCGGCCTTCGATATGGTCCACGGTGTGGATCAGGCGCGAATACATCTCGATCTGGCGCCGGCCGATGACGCGCACGGAGCCTGGCTCGCAGACACGGCTCTTGTCGTTGCGGTCCACGTCCGAGCACATGGTCAGCTCGGATTCGTCCTTCTTGGAGTTGAGCAGCTTGATGATCTGCTCGGCGTCAGCGATGGCGTCGTCGCCGCGCTTGATGGTGCCCGAGATCGGGCAGGTCTCGACGCGGCGGCCGTTGACGCGCACGAACATCTCCGGCGAAGCGCCCACCAGATACTCGCCTTCGCCCAGGTTGATGAAGAAGGAATAGGGCGAGGGGTTTATCGCCTTGAGCTTGCGCGAGATGTCGGAAGGCGCAGTCTCGCAGCGCTCGTAGAACATCTGGCCCGGCACCACCTCGAACAGGTCGCCGCGGTGGAAGCTTTCCTTGGCGCGCTCGACCAGACGGGCATATTCGCCCGGTTCGTGGTCGCCGCGCGGCGGGATGCGGTCGGCAGGCTTGAACGGTTCGACGGGCGTATCGCGCGGCAGGCCCGCGGTCGAGAAACCGTCGCCGGCATAGTCATAGCGGTCGGTCCAGGCCTTGGCCGAATAATGATCGACCACGAGGATGGCGTCAGGCAGGTAAAGCACCAGATCGCGCTGGCTTTCACTGCGCACCAGCCTGTATTCCACCGGATCGAACTGGAAGGCGAGATCGTAGCCGAAGGCGCCGTAGAGGCCGAGATTGGCGTCTTCCGGCGACTTGAACAGATTGGTTATCGCCCGCAGCACGGAGAAGACGGAAGGCGCGCGGCTGCGCTCCTCCTCGGTGAAGGTCCGGCCAGGCGTTTCGACCTCGAGCCGGATCAGCCTGTTCGTGCTTTCGCGGAGCTTCACTTCGGAGAGCGCACCGACCGCCTTGCCGATGGCCGGCAAAAGCGCCTCGCCACGCCGGTTCAGCGCCTCGATCTTCATGGCGCGGCCGCGCGCCGAAATCGCCAGCGGCGGATCGATGATGGCGGTGTCCCAGCGCGTATAGCGGCCGGGATATTCATAATTGGACGAGAACACCGCGCCGCGGCGCTCGTTCAGCCCGTCGAGATAGGCCTCGATCGCACCGGCATAGGGCTGCTCGTGGCGCTCGCGGGTGATGGCTATGCCGCCCGCCGTCACGAAGCGCTCGGCGCCATTGTCCAGGATTTCCACCGTCATTGCCGTCTCCATTCGCTTCTGGGGCAACGGACCCGGAGGCTGAAAAAACAAATGGCCGCCCGGACATTCCGTTGCGGCCACCATCCATGTTCACGCGCACGCGCTTGCCCAGGCCGCTTCTAGATGGCCCACCACCAAGCAGTCTTCGAGGAGCGCATGTTCATGGCAAAACCCATAGCGGCGAACGCCGCCTTGGGCAAGCGGATTTGCAAAGCCCGGCGCTCCATGGCTGCGCCGGCGAGATGGAGCCCGCAACGGCTCAGTCTTCCAGAGTGCCGGAACGGGCGTCGGTGCTGCGCTTTGCGCCGACCAGCTTGACCAGGTCGTCGCCGGCGCGGGTGATGCGATGCGAGCGCCGGGTGAGGATATAGCCGTCCTGCGGGGCCAAGACCTCCACGCGGCCGTCCTTCTCGCCCGGCGCGTGGACGATGGTGGCGAGCCGGTCGCCCTTTTTTACCCGGTCGCCGGGCTCGACGTCGTAGAGGATGGCGCCGGCCTTCGGAGCGGACATCATCTCGATGTTCTCGAGCGGCGCGACGACGCCTTCGAAGGCGCCGGGGGCGGACATGGCTGGGTCGGCGACGACGCCGCGAGCCGCCAGCAGCCGGTAGAGGCCCTCGGCGTCGGACTTGGCCAGGGGCCCATCCACGTCACCGATGCCGCGATATTCGACCGTCGTCACCACGACCTTGTCGAGCCGGTCGCGCGCGCCCGTCAGATAGGGATGGACAGAGGCCTCCTCGAACGCCGAGTCGCTCGCGCCCCGCCACAGAAGCACCGCTTCGACGCCCATCGCCGCCGCGCAGTCCTGCATCGCCGGCCACAGCTCGGCGGGAACATAGAGATAGGCGACGCTTTCGTCGTCGCAGTGCAGATCGAGCACGATGTCATGGCCGAACGACAGCGCCAGAAGCCTGGCCTTGAGCTTCATGTCCACGCTCGCCAGCGAGGTGTCAGGCAGGAGCGCGGGATCCGGGCGCTCGACCAGCGGGAAGCTGCGATTGAAATTGGTGCGGGTGCCGAGGTGGAAGCGGCCCTGCTGGTCGCCAAGGAAATATTGCGCGCGCCCGATGGGGTTGGCCCAGGGCACCACCGTGATGGAGCCGCGGATGCGCCCTTCGGCTTCGGCTTTTTCCAGCATCGGCATCAGCGCGTCGATGGCGACGGTGCCGGGCAGTTCGCCGGCATGCAGCGCCGCCTGCAGATAGGCGCGCGGCGCGTTCCCGTCCGAACCCTGGAAGCGGAAGACCGGAAATTCATAAGCGACGCCCTCGGTGTCGCCGGCGATCTTTTCCATGGATTTCTGCATGATGCGGCCTTTCGCTCAAATGGAGATTCATGCCGTTGCAGCCGGCGCCTGTCGAGTGGTCCAGCGCGGCCCGTGATGGGCGCAGCAGTGTTTTAGCAAAAGAAAAGGCGCCGCGTTGCGGCGGCGCCTTTGTCTGGAAGCGAAACCCGCTCAGCTCAGTCCTTCGATCTGGCCCTGTTCGTTGAGGCGGATGTTTTCGGAGGACGGCTTCGAGGGCAGGCCGGGCATGGTCATGATCTCGCCGCAGATGGCGACGACGAAGCCGGCGCCGG
>NZ_JAVXZD010000005.1:0-400244 GCF_032460275.1 Mesorhizobium sp. SP-1A
AGCGAACCATCGAAGAGACGTGGCGACACGTCGGCAACCTCGTCTCAACCATCGAACCAGGCGAATGCGCCAACTACTTCAAGAACGCCGGATACGCTTCCGTCAAAACATGAAATGCTCTAGCGTAAAAATGCAAAGGCGGCGGAGAAATCCGCCGTTTTTTTTCGCTTCGTGGCAACAGCCCGTCCGGCTGGCGGCGGTTCCGCTAACCAGCGGCGGCGGCCGTGCCCTGCTGGAACGCGGCAAGAGCCGCCTTGAGCGCGTCTGGCCCGGCCGTGACCAGTGAATCCGCAGGCGAGAAGCCGGCGCCCAGCATCTTGCGGCCCAGCATGTGATCGGCCGGGCGGTTGACGGATTCGATGGCGATCAGCCTGTCCCCGGCAAAATGATAGACGGAGAATTTGTTGTCGGCCGCGTCGCCCGCGACGACGTGGCGATCGCCACCCAGCGCCAGCCCCACCATCTGCAGCTTCATGTCGCCGATGTCGGACCAGAACCAGGGCACGGCGGAATAGGCTTCCTCGTGGCCGAGAATGGTGCGCGCGGCGAGCCGGGCCTGATCGGTCGCGTTCTGCACCGATTCCAGGCGGACGTCGCCGCCCGTGAACCAGTGGCGATAGTTCACCGCGTCACCGACCGCCAGCACCTCCGGGACGGAAGTCCGCATCTGGGCGTCGACCCTGATGCCGTTGCCGACGGCGAGCCCCGCCGCCGCGGCCAACTCGACATTGGGCACCACCCCGATGCCGATGACGACGAGCCGAGCCGGTATCCTCTCGCCCGAAGGCAGCACCGCCCCGGCCACATGGCCGCCCTCGCCTTCCAGCCGGGAAACGGTCGTGCCGGTCAGCACG
Source organism: Mesorhizobium sp. SP-1A (assembly GCF_032460275.1). Taxonomy (NCBI): domain Bacteria; kingdom Pseudomonadati; phylum Pseudomonadota; class Alphaproteobacteria; order Hyphomicrobiales; family Phyllobacteriaceae; genus Mesorhizobium; species Mesorhizobium sp. SP-1A. The sequence goes on from NZ_JAVXZD010000005.1 coordinate 855, forward strand.
CGCACGCCGATCTCTTCCAGCCGGCGATGCACGTGCGCGGCGATGACGGGCGCGACGGCGCGACCCAGCACCCGATCGGCTGCTTCGATCACGGTTACGTTGCGACCGGCGGCGCGCAGCGTGGCCGCGATTTCGAGCCCTATGAACCCGCCGCCGATGATGACCGCGTCCTCGGCCTTGCCGCTCAGTTCGCGGATCAGGCGCGCATCGGCCACCGAGCGCAGCGAAACCACGCCGGCGAGATCGGCGCCCGGCAACGGCAAGGTGCGCGGGCGCGACCCTGTCGCGAGGATCAGCCGGTCGAAGGACAGGGTGCCGCCAGCGGCCAGTTCGAGGCGCCGGCCTGGAATGTCGATGCCACGCACCTCGGTGCCCGGCCGGAAGTCGATCTCGTGGCCGGAGTAGAAGGCTTCGCCGCGCAAGGGTTGCGGTTTGGCCTCGGCATCCTTGATGAAGGTCTTGGACAGCGGCGGCTTGTGGTAGGGCAGTTCCGCCTCGTCGCCGACAAGGACGACCGGTCCGTCGTAGCCCTCCTCGCGCAGGCTGGCGGCCGCCTGCACGCCCGCGTGACCCGCTCCGACAATGACCACACCATTCTTCATGGGACCACACCGTTCTTCATGGGACGCTGTTCAATGCCGTTCGCCACGGCTTCCGGCTGCAGATTAATCGGTGGCGAAAACCGGCGATCGCCTGCTTGCGCCGCAAGGGATGCGCAAGCGGTCGCACCCGGACGGGCAGGCTGTCAATGCGCGCAACGTCACAAGACCAGGTTTCGCGACGACGCCGGCACGAGCGAAACTTGATTTTCCTAGTTTAGAATTATTCTAAACTATTGTTTCAATTGGCTTTTCTTGACGATTTCGGTTGACTTTCGGCAGCTCCGCAGCTTTATGAGCAAACGCGTCACATGACGCATTCCTTTGATGTCTGGGCCTTGAACCCTTTCGATTGGAGGCACTCGATGTTTCTTGCCGGCGACCCGATCCGCCCTGCGACTCTGCGCCTGCCTTGTCAGGCCCGCATCGAGCGCTTGCGTCCAAAATTCCGTTTTCGCCTCGCCGCGCCCCACGGCCTCCACTGACCTTGCCGGGAGAAATTACCTGATGAAGACCAAAGTAACGGTTCGGCTGGGAAGCAAGCTGACGGCGGTGGGCGCCACCGCAGCCCTGACGGCCGCGGCCTTCGTGTTTCCCGCCAAGGCGGATGTCGATCCCAAGGCGGTCATCAAGACCTATGCCGACATCGGCCTTACCAAGTTCGAGGACGCGCTGACCACTGCCAAGGCGCTTGACGCGGCCGTCGACTCGCTGATCGCGAAACCTTCCGAGGATACCCTCAAGGCCGCCCGGCAGGCCTGGAAGGCCGCTCGTGTCGTCTACCCGCAGACCGAGGCCTACCGGTTCGGCAATCCGGTCGTCGATGCCTGGGAAGGCCGGGTGAACTCGTGGCCGCTGGACGAAGGTCTCATCGACTATGTCGATGCGAGCTACGGCACCGAATCCGAGGAGAACGCCCTCTATACGGCGAATGTCATCGCCAACAAGGCGATCAAGATAAACGGCAAGGAGGTCGATGCCTCGAAGCTGACGCCGGAATTCCTTTCGGGCACCTTGCAGGAGGCCGACGGCGTACAGGCCAATGTGGCGACCGGCTATCACGCCATCGAGTTCCTGCTTTGGGGGCAGGATCTCCACGGCACGGGGCCGGGCGCAGGCGAGCGCCCCTACACCGACTACGATACGGCCAACTGCACCCATGGCAATTGCGACCGCCGCGCCGAATATCTGAAGTCCGCGGCGGACCTTCTGGTGTCGGACCTGCAGGAAATGGTCGATAGCTGGAAGGAGGGCGGCGCGGCCCGCAAGCATCTCGAGGACGGCCAGCCGAATGCCGGCCTTTCCGCCATCCTGACCGGCATGGGCTCTCTTTCCTATGGCGAACTGGCCGGAGAGCGCATGAAGCTCGGCCTGCTGCTGCACGATCCGGAAGAGGAGCAGGATTGCTTCTCCGACAATACGCACATGTCGCATCTGGGCGACGCCATCGGCATCCGCGCCGCCTATCATGCCAATTACAAGCGGCTGGACGGAACGGAAATATCGGGGCCGTCGCTGTCCGACATGGTGAAGGAGGCCGATCCGGCGCTGGACAAGGAACTGTCGGCCAAGCTCGACGCCACGGTCGCCAGCATGGAAGCCATCAAGGCGCGCGCCGATGCCGGAGAAGCCTATGACCAGCAGATCGGGGAAGACAACAAGGAAGGCAATGCGACCGTACAGGCGGCGATCGACGCGCTGATCGACCAGACCAAGTCGATCCAGCGCGTGGTTTCGGCACTGAAGCTCGACGCCATCGCCTTCGAGGGGTCCGACAGCCTCGATTCGCCGGACAAGGTCTTCAAGTAGGGACAAGGAGCGCGGCCGGCCAGCCGGGCGGCAACACAGGGCCGGAACGCCAGCATCTCCCTTAGGAAACATCGCCAGCCATCCAGAGCAAGCCATGCTGATCTGCCATTGCAACATCATCACCGAGCGGGAGATCGAACAGACCATCGTCGGTTTGCTCGACCAGGATCCCTGGCAGCTCATCGTGCCGGCCAAGGTCTATCATGCGATGATGAAGCGCGGCCGCTGTTGCGGCTGTTTCCCAAATGTGGTCGAAACGATCATTCGGGTGACCGAGGAATACCATGCCCGCAGCGAGACGGGTGCAACGGATGTCGTTTCGCACCTCGATCGCGTCAGGGCCCTGCGCGACCAATTTGGGAGGAAGCTGAATGAAAGGCGAAGCACAAGTCATCGAGCGGCTTAACGAAGCCCTCTTCCTCGAGCTCGGCGCGGTGAACCAGTACTGGGTCCACTACCGCCTCCTGGAAGACTGGGGATACCAGAAGCTGGCGAAGAAGGAACGCGAGGAATCGATCGAAGAGATGCAGCATGCGGACAAGCTCGTCGCGCGCATCATCTTCCTCGAAGGCCACCCGAACCTCCAGTCGGTGGCGCCGCTGCGCATCGGCCAGAACGTCAAGGAAGTGCTGGAATCGGATCTGGCCGGCGAATATGACGCACGCACGTCTTACAAGCGCTCACGCGAGATCTGCAACGAACTGGGCGACTACGTCACCATGAAGCTGTTCGAGGAACTGCTCGCCGACGAGGAAGGCCATATCGATTTCCTAGAGACGCAGCTCGACCTGCTCGCCTCCATCGGCGAGGAAAAGTACGGACAGCTCAACGCCGCGCCGGCCAACGACGCCGACTGAGCGAAGGCATGTGGACATGCGGCGCTTCCTGACCTCGCTGCGCCGCGCGCATGACCATTGCATCGAGGGTCTGACATCCGCGGTAAACGGCTTTGGGAGACGGATCGCGGACGTTTCCGGATCCGGCATTTGCATATGGGTGCCGACCGGGCTCTGGCTGGCGGCCGCAGCAACCCTGCATCTTTCGATCTTACCGGGCTACGCCGGCAATCTCGATACGCCGGGGCTGGCGACCGTTCGCGGCGACCTGACGCCGAGCGATCTCGCCCGCGTCCGGTCGGTCACCAGGCCGGCGAGCGATTTCAGCAAAGCCGAAACGTTCGAGGCCATGCAGGGCGGCGCCGGCACGACGCGAAAGCCCGTCAACGCGGAGTCCTTCTCGCAGCCTTCCGCCAATATCACCTTTGAGGAAGAAGCGACCTTCCGGCTCGGAAACGGCCTGTTCCGCAAGAACTGGGTGTCGTCGCCCTCTTCCACGCAAGCGTCCGACGGGTTGGGTCCCCTGTTCAATGCGCGGTCGTGCCAGAGCTGCCATGTCAAGGACGGTCGAGGCCATCCGCCCGAAGGCGGCGTGGATGCCACGTCCATGTTCCTGCGGCTGGCGCGCACGGCATCGACGCAGGAAGAGAAGGCCGAACGGGCAGCGCGCAAGGTGCTGAACTTTCCCGATCCGGTCTACGGCGCGCAGCTGCAGGACCTTGCCGTTCCCGGCATCGCCGGCGAAGGCCGGATGAAGATCACCTATGAGGAAAGGCCGGTCACGCTGGGCGACGGCACGGTGGTGTCGCTGCGCAAGCCGACCTATTCGGTCGAAGACCTCGGCTACGGCGCGCTCGATCCCCGCACGACGCTGTCGCCGCGCGTTGCGAACCCGATGATCGGCCTCGGCCTGATCGAACAGATTTCCCCGGCAGACATCCTCGCCCAAGCCGATCCCGGAGACCGCGACGGCGACGGCATTTCCGGCAAGCCCAACATCGTGCGCGACCCTGCGACCGGCCAGATGACGCTGGGACGGTTCGGCTGGAAGGCCGAGCAGGCGTCGATCCGTCAGCAATCCGCGGATGCCCTCGCAAACGACATCGGCATCTCGTCGCCGGAGGCGCCCCGGCATTGGGGCGACTGCACCGGGGCGCAGAAGGCATGCCTGGCGATGCCGACAGGCGTCCAGAAGCGCCTCGGCGACACGGAAGCGCCGCCGCCGGTGATGGACCTCATCACCTTCTACTCGCAGAACCTTGCCGTTCCGGTGCGGCGCGACGTCGATAAGCCCGACGTGCTGGCCGGCAAGGCGGTTTTCTACCGGCTCGGCTGCACCGGCTGCCATACGCCGAAATTCGTCACGCGCCGTGACGCGCCCAACAAGGCGCAGTCGTTCCAGCTCATATGGCCTTATTCCGATTTTCTTCTGCACGATATGGGCGAGGGGCTGGCCGACGGCCAGGCGGTGGGCGACGCGACGGGAAGCGAATGGCGCACCCCGCCCTTGTGGGGCATCGGCCTGACGAAGACCGTAAGCGGCTACGGTTTTTTCCTGCATGACGGCCGCGCCCGCAACCTCACTGAAGCAATCCTGTGGCACGGCGGCGAGGCGCAAAAAGCGCGCGACCGCTTCGCGGCGGCACGAGCCGCTGACCGTGCCGCACTCATCAGATTCCTGGAGTCGCTATGATGCCCAAGCGCCTTTTGCTCATGCTTGCCCTGCCCCTCTCATTAGCGGCCGGCAGCCCGCCGGCTTCGGCCGACGTGAAGGCGTCCGACGTAATCGGCCGCGCGGTCGACGGTTTCGTGCGCCCGGCCTATGAAAACCTCCGCGATCACGCCGCCGCCACTGCGGGCGCGATGAAAACCCTGTGCGACGTGCCGTCGAAGGAGCATCTGGATGCCGCGCGCAACCAGTTCTCCGGATTGGTGGACGCATGGTCCACGGCGGAAATCATCCGTTTCGGCCCCATCACCGAGAAGAACCGGCTGGAGCGGATGCTGTATTGGCCCGACCGCAAGGGCATAGGCTTGAGGCAGGTGCAGGCGGCGCTTGCCGCGAAGGACCCCGCAATTGCCGATCCGGCCGGCATTGCCGGAAAGAGCGTCGCCATGCAGGGACTGGGCGCATTGGAATTCGTGCTCTATGGCACCGGCGCCGACACGCTTGAAGTGGCGGACGATCCCTATCGCTGCGTCTATGGCCGTGCCGTCGCCGGCAATATCGAGCAGATATCTGCCAATGTGAGCCAGGAATGGAACAAGCCCGACGGTTTTGCAGCCACATGGGAGAAGCCCGGTCCCGGCAATGCCGTCTACCGTGACGGCAGCGAAGCAGCGACGGAGCTTGTCGGCATGTTCATCGACGGGCTGGACCAGATCCGCGACGTGCGCCTGAAAGGGTTCCTCGGCCGCGACGCCGAGACGGACAAGCCGCGGCTGGCGGTCTACTGGCGCTCCGGCAAGACCGCAGATTCGCTTGCCGCCAATCTCGCCGCCATGGACGACCTGCTCCAGGTCTCCAGGCTCGAAGAGGCGCTTCCGCAAGATTCGCGCTGGATCGCGCAATCGATCCACATCCAGCTCGCCAACGGAGTGGCCGCCGCCAAGGCCGCGTCAGGGCCCATCGACGCGGTGCTGGACGATCCGAAGCGGCGCGAGCGGCTGGAGCATTTCCTGCTTATCACCAGCAGCCTGTCCAACCTGTTCGGCACGCGCATGACGGCCGCTTTCGGCCTGACCGCCGGGTTCTCGTCGCTGGACGGCGACTGAAACGGGGGATGACGATGCTGAAGACGCCGCTCATCGATCGCCGCAATTTTCTCAAGGCAGCCGGCGCGGGCTTCGCAGCGGCCATGACGCCGGGCGCCTGGGCAGCGGCGCTCGACACCGGCGCCGTCTTCGCCACGGCCTATGTGCGCCACGGCGGAGGCTACGGCGCGGCCGTGCTTTCGGAGGAAGGCAGGATCCTCTATGCCGTCGACCTGCCGGATCGCGGCCATGGCGTGACCTTCGATCCCGCCTCGCGGCGTGCGGTGGTGTTTCCGCGCAAGCCCGGCACCATCGCCGTCGCTTTCGACCATACACGCCGCGAAAGGCCGGTAACCTTCGCCTGTCCGGAGGGCCGCCATTTCTACGGCCACGGCGTGTTCTCCCCGGACGGCGCCCTGCTCTACGCCACCGAGAACGACTTCGACAACGCCGCCGGAATGGTCGGCGTCTACGATGCCCGTGACGGATTCACGAAGGTGGGCGAGTTCCCGACCCATGGCGTCGGCCCCCATGAATTGCTGCTTGCCGGCGACGGCACGACGCTCGCCATCGCCAATGGCGGCATCGAAACCCATCCGGATTTCGGCAAGGCCAAGCTCAACCTCGCCACCATGCGGCCCTCCTACGTGCTGATCGACCGCATCAGCGGCGATCTCCTCGAGAAGCACGGGCTGCCGGCCAAGCTGCACCAGCTTTCGATCCGGCATATGGACGTGGATTCGGGCGGCACCATCTGGTTCAGCTGCCAGTACGAGGGGGCCACAACCGACAGGCCGCCCCTGGTCGGACGCGCCGCGCGCGGCAAGGACCTCGAACTGCTCGACATGCCCGAAACGGCGCTGAACAGCCTGCGCAACTATATCGGCGCCATGGCTGCCAACCGCGAGGCCGGCACGATGGCCGTGTCGTCGCCGGCGGGCAACAGCTATGTCGTGTTCGATACCGCCAGCGGCAAGGTGATTTCCGCCTCCGACATGACCGAGGTCTGCGGCATCGCGCCGGACCGTACGGGCTTCATGGCCACCAGCGGAGCGGGTGCCATCGCGCGGCCGGATGCGCCGCCGGTGGCCGAGCCGGACTATGTCTGGGACAACCACCTGCTCAGGGTCCGCGGTTGATCCCGACGCCGCCGATTTCAGCTGAAAGGCGATTATATATTTGACAAACCCAACGGATGAGCGATAACAAATACAAGGAGTTATCGCTATGTCCGTTTTGTCCCGCCCTTATTTCCACGACGAAGCCGCCGCTTTCCAGCATGTCGAGGAAATGTTGTGGCCGCAGGGGCCGGTTTGCTTCCACCGCGGCTCGATGGACAAGCATTATGCCTTGAAGGGCGTCCGCACGAAGCCTTCGAAGAAGAACCCGCACGGCATTGAGCGCCACGGCCTCTACAAGTGCTCGGCGTGCCGCAAGCAGTTCACCGTGCGCATGGGCACGATCTTTGAGGAAACCCACCTGCCGCTGCATAAGTGGCTACAGGCGATCCACCTGATGTGCTCCAGCAAGAAGGGCATTTCGGCACATCAGCTCCATCGCGTTCTGGAATGCACCTACAAGACGGCTTGGTTCCTGGCCCACCGCATCCGTGAGGCCATGCGCCCTGACGGTTTCACGCCTATGGGCGGCAACGGCAAAACCGTGGAAGCGGATGAAACCTACATCGGTCGCTTGAAAGACACCCCGGTCAAGACCGGCGGCGCGGCTCACAAGAACACCGTTCTTACGCTGGTCGAGCGTGGCGGCGTTGCCCGCTCCTTCCATATCGACACCGCCCGCATTGGCACCGTTGTTCCGATCGTTCGCGCCAACATTGCGAAGGAAAGCGCACTGATGACCGACGAGAGCGGCATCTATCGCCGCCTCGGTGAGAGTTCGCTTCGCACGATTTCGTCACGCACTCCAAGGATGAATATGTCCGTTACGAAGGCGAAAAGCGTATCCATACCAACACCGTCGAAGGCTACTATTCGATCTTCAAGCGCGGCATGAAGGGCGTGTATCAGCATTGCGCCGAACATCACCTGCACCGCTATCTTGCGGAGTTCGATTTCCGCTACACGAACCGCGTTGCGCGCGGCGTTGATGACGGCGCCCGCGCCTTCCTCGCGTTGAAGGGGGCTAAGGGCAAGCGGCTGACGTACCGTAGGCCTGATTAATTCTAAGCACGAGCATTATCGGAAGCCGGTCCAACTTCAACTTCCTCTTTGGAAAGGGATTCACAAACGAAAGCGGCGGTGATAGGATCACCGCCGCCCTATTCCTACATAGTGGCCCACTTTGAGGCTCTGCAACCCGGCCGGTTGCGGAGCCTCTTCATTTATCCCGCGCCGCGTCCGTGGACCGTGACGGCGGCTGGGGAAACCCTCCTGATTCGCATCGCGCGCCTCCTTTCTGGAGGCGGATAATACTCTACGCGCTTGCGTCGTCAATCCCTATCATGATAATGGACCAATAAGGATCGATTTTCTTATTGGAGATTAATCGTGAGCGATACAGTGGTGGTCCAATCCAAACCGAAACGCGAACGCAGCCCATCGTTCCCATTTATCCCGCTCCAGCAGGCAACCAAGCGCCTCCAGGAATTTGAGGCGACCTTCGGCCGCCATCCTGCTCCCGCAAAGCATACCGGCGGCGCGTGGGGAATGAAGGGGTGGACAAGTCAAGCGCAACAGACGCTTGCGGCGCTTAAAGCGTTTGGTCTGGTGGAATACAGTGGTTCCTCCAAGGATTTGACGGCGGCCATCACCGACGATGGACGAACCTATCTCCGCGCGCAGCAGGACAGCGTTAAGGCAGAGGTGCTTAAGCGGGTCGCTTTGAAACCAAAAATCATTGCAAAGTATTTTGCTGAATGGGGCGCCGACCGCCCTCCTGACGCCGTTTGCCTCGATCGTCTTGTCTTAAAAGATGGCTTCACGGAAGGAGCCGCGAAGCTGTTTCTGAGTGTCTATGACAGCACTATTGCCTATGCAGGGCTCTCTGATTCTGATAAAGGTGACGATGCTGGAGCCTCCGCCGAGGACGACACCCCTCCATCATCCCGCGCGAAGGTCGGCGACTACGTCTTGATCGAAGTTGACGGCGCATTCGTGTTCAAGGAGCCGAAGCGTGTCGAAGAGATTCAAGAGTTAGACGGCGTAGAATGGGTCTTTGTGGAGGGTGAGACTGCGGCTGTTCAAATGGAACAAGTTACCGTTCAACCCGCTCCGCTCGTGGTTAGCCCGCCACCAGTTGTCGCATCTGGTGCAACACCACCGACGCGCACACTTCCGACATTGCCTAGCGATTGGAGCGAAGAGATTCTGATTGATGATGGAGGCGAAGAGATCAAGATCCAGTATCGTGGCGAGCCATCATTGGAACGGTACGAATTTATCCGAGACTACCTTGCCTTTAAGATCGGACGTTTGGAAAAAATGAAACAGACGAAGGGTTAGGCGTTGCCCGAAAGAAAGCCCAAGAAGCAGATCGACAAATTCAAGGAAGCCGCCCGCGAACTTGAAGCGGACGACTCCGAAGAAGCCTTTGACGCGAAACTGAGACGAATTGCAGGATCAACGAAAAGCGACGGTCGCAAGCGCAACAGCGATAAAGATCAGTAGCGCTCGAATGTGGTTTAGCAGGCAGACCACGGCAACCACGTCCTGCCTCGTCCAGCGTGCATAATATGGCAGCGCTGCGTCCTCGAACGGGTCTATTGCAGCATCCCGAAACTTCGCGTCGTCGTCTTCGCTGCCTTTGTCGACAAATGAAACCACCCCATAGAACCCTCCCGTTGTCAGAGGGTTAGCCTCTCACCCATCAGTCTGGTTTGTCAAATATACAATCGCCAGCCGAAAACAGGTTCAAACCGTGAACAGAATCTGCCATTGTGGGCCATGCCCATCGTTTCGCCTGTCTCATACAACCCGCTGATCGACGGTCGCCAGTCCGAGCGCGCCATGCTGGTGCGGCGCGGCGTGCAGCGCCTGCTGATGGAAATGGGCGCGCATGTGCTGCCCGAGCTGTCGCTGGCCACCGGCCGCCGCGCCGATCTCGTGGCGCTGACCCGGCAGGGCGACATCTGGATCATAGAGATAAAATCCTCGATCGAGGATTTCCGCGTCGATCGCAAATGGCCGGACTACAGGCTGCACTCGGACCGCTTCTTCTTCGCCACCCACCCCGATGTCCCGGCCGAGATATTTCCGCAGGAATGCGGCTTCATCCTGTCCGACGGCTATGGCGCGGAGATCATGCGCGAGGCGCCCGAGCACCGCATGGCCGCCGCCACGCGCAAGGCGCTGATGCTGAGGATCGCGCGCGCCGGCGCGGCCCGCCTGCTGGCGGCCGAACTGGCGGGCGTCGCGGTGCCCGCGCTGGAAGGCGAGAGCGAATAGCGCGAGGCTGCCGAACCGCCTCGGCTTTAGGGCTCGGTTTTCGTCGCGGGATGCTGCCCGATCAGGCGGCCGCGCTGCCGTCCTGGCCTGCCTTCTTCGGCGCGGTTGCCGCCTTGCCGTTGCGGCCATAGCTGGTGATGAAATCGACGATGCGCGGCACGATCTCGGCCCGGAAGCGCGAACCGTTGAAGACGCCGTAGTGCCCCACCGCCGGCTGCATGTAATGCGCCTTGCGATCGGCCGGAATGTTGACGCACAGCCCATGCGCCGCCTGTGTCTGGCCCAGGCCGGAAATGTCGTCGTTCTCGCCTTCGACGGTGAAGAGCGCAGTATTGCGGATCGCCGCCGGATCGACCGGGACGCCGCGATGCGTCATCTCGCCCAGCGGCAGGGCGTGGCGGATGAAGACCGTGTCCACCGTCTGCAGGTAGAACTCCGCGGTCAGGTCCATGACGGCCAGATATTCGTCATAGAACTCGCGGTGCTTCTCGGCGCCGTCGCCGTCGTTCTTCACCAGATGCATGAAGAAGTCCTTGTGGGCGATGATGTGCCGGTCGAGATTCATGCTCATGAAGCCCGAAAGCTGCAGGAAGCCCGGATAGACCTCGCGGCCGAAGCCCGGCGCCGGCCAAGGCGCCTGCATGATGGCGTTGTCGCGGAACCAGGACAGGTCCTTCTGCTCGGCCAGCAGGTTGACGGCGGTGGGATTGCGGCGCGTGTCGATCGGACCGCCCATCAGCGTCATGGTGGCCGGGGCAAGCGGGTCGCCGCGCGCCTCCATCAGGGACACGGCCGCCAGCACCGGCACCGAAGGCTGGCAGACCGCGACGACATGCGTGTCCGGACCCAGCGCGTGCAGCATGTCGACGACGTAGTCGATGTAGTCGTCGAGGTCGAAGCGCCCTTCCGACAGCGGCACCGTGCGGGCATCGACCCAGTCGGTGATATAGACCTCGGCATGCGGCAGCATCGCCTCGACGGTGCCGCGCAGCAGCGTCGCGTAGTGGCCCGACATCGGCGCCACGAGCAGCAGGCGCGGATCAGGCTTGCGGCCCTTCGGCAGGGCGCGCTCGAAATGGATCAGGTTACAGAACGGGCGCGACCAGACGATCCGCTCCTGCACGGGCACCGGCTTCCAGTCCACCACGGTTTCGTGCAATCCGAATTCCGGCTTGCCGTAGCGGCGGGTGGTACGCTCGAACAATTCCGCCATGGCGGCCACCGAACGCCCCCATGCGGTGTGCGAGAGCGGGTTCAGCGGGTTGCTGTAGAGCAGACGCACCGCGTCGGCATAGGCGCGCGCGGGTTGAAGCGCGGCATGGTTCATTTCATAGAACTGGTAGAACATTGGTGTCCTCGCTGCTGCCTGCGACCGGAAAGGTACGACGAAGCGGCGCCGAGCCTTCAATGTCTCCCAACGAAGTTAACAAGATTTTGTTGCGCCGCAATACGTCACGCAGCGTGAATTAGGCTCATACTTTGGGCCAAGGCATTGGGAATCCGGCAGGATCGGCCGAGACTGCTTGCCGAGCCGGCTACCGGTGCGCATGCGAACGCCATACCGCGCCGCGAAGCGATCGAGCGGACATGAAAAAGGCGCCTATGGCGCCGATTTCGCGTGTCTTGACGGACGGAAATTCAGAGTTGGGCCACGCAGACAGACGCCTGGCCAGCACCGACGAAGCCGAGACGGCTGGCGGCGCCGCGGGAAAGATCGAGCATGCGGCCGCGTACGAACGGTCCGCGATCATTGATGCGAACGACGACGCTCTTGCCGTTATGTTTGTTGGTGACCCTGAGCCGGGTGCCGAAAGGCAGCGAGCGGTGGGCGGCGGTAAGGGCGGAAGGATTCATGCGCTCGCCCGAGGCGGTGCGGGAATGGAGGGCGTACCAGGAAGCGCGGCCGCATTGGCCGGGGGTAGCTGAAGCTGGGGAGGAAGTACCGAGAACAAGGCCGGTGGCCACGGTTGCGAATGTTGCCGCGGCCAGCGCGACGCTTTTGGTGAACTTCATGCGGGATTGCTTGGCTCCGTTGAACGATGGGAGCCGTTAAGCCGGCAAATGCGGCCGCAAATTTGCCGATCCGCCTAGGGTTCCGTTCGAAACGGACAATTTTCGAATCACAGTGACACACTTTGTCAGATATCAGAGGAATATCTTCATAGAACCTGAATCGATCCGACAGGATTCAGGAGTCAATAGTGAAGTAGTTCACAGCTCGATTTCGCAGCCGATTTCCGAAGATTTCGGACGATCCTGGCGCATGTTGCGATAGACTCACAAAGAGCTATCTCGGCGCCATGAAAGCGAGCGGTAGCGGCGCTTGCATCATCACTGCCGATGCATCCTTTTCGTTTAGCCCAGCCTTTCGTTTGCCCGGCACGCTTTCCGGCTGTACAGGCTTTGCGACCGATCATGCCAACAGCGGAGACCCTCCATGTCCCGTCCGCCCGTCATTGCAATCGACGGCCCCGCAGGCGCCGGCAAGGGCACGCTGGCCAGGCGGCTGGCGGACTATTATCATCTGCCGCATCTCGATACCGGACTGACCTATCGGGCGGTGGCGCATATGCTGATCGCGAAAGGCTGGCCGCTCGGCGACGCGCCGCATGCGGTGGAGGCGGCGCGGCTGGTCGATCTCGGCAGCCTCGACAAGGCGATATTGTCGGCACATGCGGTCGGAGAGGCCGCCTCGAAGGTCGCGGTACTGCCCGAGGTGCGCAAGATCCTCGTGGACAAGCAGCGCGCCTTTGCCGCGCAGCCGTCCGGCGCCGTGCTGGACGGACGCGACATCGGCACGGTCGTCTGCCCCGGCGCCACGATAAAGCTCTATGTGACGGCGAGCGCTGAAGTACGGGCCCGGCGACGGCTGGCGGAGATCGAAGCCAATGACGGCGCCGGCGATTTCGCCACGATTCTCGCCGATATCGTGCGCCGTGACGAGCGCGACATGGGCCGCGCGGACTCGCCGTTGAAGCCGGCCGCCGACGCGCACTTGCTCGACACGTCCGAAATGGATATAGAAACCGCGTTTCTGGCGGCTCGCGCGCTCGTGGACGACGCGCTGGCCAAGGGAAGCAAGGCCTGATCGGGTTTCGCGGCTTTCATTGAGATGAAGGCGCGCAATATCCATATCAGGCAGGAACCAGCCTGCCAGCATTCTTAGCGCCGGATTTGCCGCATCGAGCGGCCAGGGCCCAAGGCCCGGAACGCCGGCAGGCCAACGCAACGCTAACCCACGGCGCCGCCTCCCAAGGAGGCATTTCAGGAGAACATATGTCTGTAGCTAATCCCTCTCGCGATGATTTCGCGAGCATGCTCGAAGAATCCTTCTCGGACGGTCATTCGGGCGAAGGCCAGGTCGTGCGCGGTCTCGTCACCGCCATCGAGAAGGACATGGCCATTATCGACGTCGGTCTCAAGGTCGAAGGCCGCGTGCCGCTGAAGGAATTCGGCGCCAAGGGCAAGGAAGGCGGCCTGAAGGTCGGCGACACCGTCGAGGTCTATGTCGAGCGCATCGAGAACGCGCTCGGCGAAGCCATGTTGTCGCGCGACAAGGCGCGCCGCGAGGAAAGCTGGGTGCGCCTCGAGGAGAAGTTCAACAAGGGCGAGCGCGTCGAAGGCGTCATCTTCAACCAGGTCAAGGGCGGCTTCACCGTCGATCTGGACGGCGCCGTGGCCTTCCTGCCGCGTTCGCAGGTCGACATCCGCCCGATCCGCGACGTCACCCCGCTCATGCACAACCCGCAGCCCTTCGAGATCCTCAAGATGGATCGCCGCCGCGGCAACATCGTCGTCTCGCGCCGCACCGTGCTTGAAGAGTCGCGCGCCGAACAGCGTTCGGAAATCGTGCAGAACCTCGAAGAGGGCCAAGTGGTCGAGGGCGTGGTCAAGAACATCACCGACTACGGTGCGTTCGTCGACCTCGGCGGCATCGATGGCCTGCTGCACGTCACCGACATGGCGTGGCGCCGCGTCAACCATCCGACCGAGATCCTGTCGATCGGCCAGACCGTCAAGGTGCAGATCATCCGCATCAACCAGGAGACGCACCGCATCTCGCTCGGCATGAAGCAGCTCGAGAGCGATCCGTGGTCCGACATCGGCACCAAGTTCCCGATCGGCAAGAAGATCCGCGGCACGGTCACCAACATCACCGACTACGGCGCGTTCGTCGAGCTGGAGCCGGGCATCGAGGGCCTGATCCACGTTTCGGAAATGTCGTGGACGAAGAAGAACGTGCACCCGGGCAAGATCCTGTCGACGACCCAGGAAGTCGACGTGGTGGTGCTCGAGGTCGATCCGGCCAAGCGCCGCATCTCGCTGGGCCTCAAGCAGACGCTGGAGAACCCGTGGGAAGCCTTCGCCCGCAACCATCCGGTCGGCAGCCAGGTCGAGGGCGAGGTCAAGAACAAGACCGAGTTCGGCCTGTTCATCGGCCTGGACGGCGACGTGGACGGCATGGTGCACCTCTCCGACCTCGACTGGACCCGTCCGGGCGAACAGGTGATCGAAGAGTACAACCGCGGCGACATGGTCAAGGCGCAAGTGCTCGACGTCGATATCGACAAGGAGCGCATCTCGCTCGGCATCAAGCAGCTCGAGCGTGACGCGGCCGGCGACGCCGCCGCTTCCGGCGAACTGCGCAAGAACGCCGTGGTGACCTGCGAAGTGATCGGCATCAAGGATGGCGGCATCGAGGTGCGTCTGGTCGAAAGCGGGCTGGAGTCGTTCATCAAGCGCTCCGACCTGTCGCGCGACCGCGACGAGCAGCGCCCCGAGCGCTTCACCGTCGGCCAGAAGGTCGATGCGCGCGTCATCGCCTTCGACAAGAAGACCCGCAAGCTGCAGGTCTCCATCAAGGCGCTGGAAATCGCCGAGGAGAAGGAAGCGGTGGCCCAGTACGGCTCGACCGATTCCGGCGCTTCGCTCGGCGACATCCTGGGCGCCGCGCTCAAGAAGCAGGGCGGCAACTAAGCCGTTTTGAAGCTTCGCGCGCCGCCTCCTGCGGCGCGACGCGGCCCGCGAAAAAAGACCCGCCGGAGTCATCCGGCGGGTCTTTTCGTTTAAACAGTCCTGACTTGACGAGACCGTTTCACTGTTTTGTGGAAACGCCGAAACGATCCATCATTTTGTTTCACGCAGATCCCGACGGAAAAGCGCTTCGCGTTTTTTCTGGAATTGCCTCAGGCCCGGCCGTAGAGCGGGACCAGGGTGCCGCTGATGGCGACATTGGCGGGCGAGGCAAGATACACGATCGCCTCCGCGGCCGCTTCCAGGCTGACCCACTTGCCGAAATCGGCATCCGGCATGGCTTCGCGATTGGCGGCCGTATCGAGCGTCGAGGGGGCGATGGCGTTGACCAAAATGCCCTTGCCCTTCAGCTCTTCCGCAAGCGCCACCGTCATCGCGGCCACAGCCGCCTTGCTTGCCGCATAAGCCACCATGCCGCCGCCGCGGCGCGGGTCGAGGCCGGGCCGGGCCGACACGTTGACGATGCGCCCCGCCGTCTCCGACACCAGCATGGAGCGCACGGCAGCCCGGCAGCACAGGAAGGCGGTGCGCGCATTGGTGTCCATCATCTCGGCGAAGGACGCCGATTCAGTCTTTTCCACCGGCGCCATGGTGAAACCGCCGGCCAGATGGATGGATGCCCACAGTTCGGGCACCTCGCCGTAAAAGGCACCGACGGCCTCCGAATCGGCGAGATAGACATTGTTCTTCAGCTTTACCCGTTCGTCTTCGGAGTAGGGAAAATGCTTCGGCGCCGCGGCATGGCTGTTGGGCACATGGCAGATCGCTCCCTCTTCCAGCAATCGCGCCACCACCGCCGTTCCCAGTGCGCCCGTGCCGCCGGTGACGACGACATGCCTGTCCTTAAGCGCAGTCGCCATGCCCGACCACTCCTGTCCCTTTCGGTTGCCCCCACGTTAAGGTCGCGCCTTTTGTGCGCTCACTCAACAGAAATCTCGATCAGGACGGGTTTTCCTTTCGTCCGCGCCCGCGTCAATGCAGCCGCCAGACCGGCGGCTCCCGACAACCGCTCGGCCTCGATGCCGTAAGCTTGAGCCAGCTTGCAGAAATCCGGCGGTTCCGGAGACACGCCGACGGGTTCGACGCCCACCTCGCGCATCGAGGTTTCGATCTCGCGGTAGCCGCGATTGTTCCAGACCACGAAGATGACCGGCGCGCCGGCATCGAGCGCGGCACCGATCTCGGGCAGCGTGAACTGGAAGCCGCCGTCGCCGGACAGGCACACCACGGGCGCGTCGGGAACGGCCAGGGCGGCACCGATGGCCGCAGGCGGGCCATAGCCCAGCGCGCCGAAGCCGGTGGCCGCGTTAAACCAGCCGCCCGGCCGGTCGTGATCGTAATAGAGATTGGCGGCATAGACCGGCTGGGTGGAGTCTCCGACGACGATGGAACCCGGCAGCGCGTCCCTTATGGTTTCGACGACTTCGATCTGTCCGCGCAGGGTTTTGTCGAGGCCGGACAAAGCGGCTTCGCGCGCCGCGCCTGCGCGTGCTTCTCCCTCGGGGGATTGTTTGACGGTTTCAGGAAGCCGCGCGGCCAATGCCTCCAGCGCCGCCCCGCAATCCGCCTCGATGCAGAGCCTGGCAGGGTGCCGGCGAAGCTGTGCCGGGTCGATGTCGATGCGGACAAGATTGTCGGGCAGGACGAAGCCGCCGTCGCCATACATGTCGTAGTCGGTGGGCCCGAATTCGGTGCCGGCCGCCAGAACGACATCGGCATCCGCCATCAGCGCACGCACGGCCTTGAGGCTTGGGCTGGCCGGCACCGCGAGGGGATGGCCGTGCATGAGGCCGCGCGCGTTGGCGGTCTGCACCACCGGCGCGCCGAGACGCTCGGCGAGATGCTTCAAAGCCGCCGCGGCATGTTTGGCACCGCCGCCCGCGAGGATGAGAGGGCGTTTCGCCGTCGCAAGCATTTTCGCCGCCTCCGCTATCGCGCCGGCGTCGGGCAGGGGCGGCACGGCGTTCGAAAGCCCGGCTTGAAGTCCGTCCGCAGGCTGCACCATCACGTCTGTCGGGATCTCGATGTGCACCGGTCCCGGACGGGAAGAGGAAAACAGCGCGAAGGCATGCGCCAGCGCGCCGGGCAGTTCGGCGGCCTGGGTGATGCGGGTCGAGGCGAGCGCCACCTTCTCCATCATGCCGCGCTGGTCGGGCAGTTCGTGCAGGAAGCCGAGGCCCTTGCCGAGCGTCGGCGTGGCATTGACGCCCGAAATCACCAGCATGGGAACGGAATCGGCGCGCGCCTGCCCCATGGCGGTGATGGTGTTGGTGAGGCCCGGCCCGGTGATGACGAACGCGACGCCCGGCTTGCCGCCGGCGCGCGCATAGCCGTCGGCCATGAAGCCGGCGCCCTGTTCATGGCGCGGGGTGACGTGGCGAATGCGGGAACGCGCCAGCCCCCGATAAAGCTCGACCGTGTGCACGCCCGGTATGCCGAACACGGTGTCCACGCCGTGCGCCTCCAGAAGCGAGATCAACGCCTCTCCAACCGTCGTCATCTGCCTGCCTCCATGCCTATTTCGAATCCCAGCAACGTCCCGACCGCGGCGATGCCGATCCCGGCCAGTTCGCCCGGCTCGAACATCTCCTGCGCCAGGCAGCCCTCGATCCACAACCCGTCGATGACGCCGTTGACGGCGATGGCGTGCGCCCGCAACTCGGCTTTCGTCGCGGCGCGGCCCTCGGCCGCGAGCACCTCGGCCACCAGAGCCTCGACCTCGTCGCGGAAGCCGAGATAGCCTTCGCGGTGGGCCGCCGCCAGAGCCGGATCGGAATTCGCGCGGCCCGTGAAGGCGGCCCACAGCGCAAACACGCGCTCGTCCACAACCGGCGGGCCGAGATTGGCCTTCACGAAGGCCACGAGGCGCTGGCGCGGGTCCGTGTCGGCAAGTGAAAGCGCCGCCTTGGCCTGCTCGGTCATGCGCCCCACGATCGTCGCATAGGCGGCCTGCAGCAATTCCTCCTTGCCGGGGAAGTAGTGCCGGATCAGTCCTGCCGTCACACCGGCGCGCAAGGCGATGGCGCGCACGGTGGCGCCCTCCAATCCGTGCTCGGCGACGCAATCCAGCGTCGCCTCGATCAGGTCCTGGCGCCGCCGCTCCTCTCCCTCGCGACGGAATTTGCGGCGCGCCGTCCCGCTCATGGACGCGCCGCCCGACGCGGCCGCCCGCCGAAACAGACGCGCATCCGCCGGTTTTTCCGTTCTGAAAAAAACAGATAAATTTTCATTCCAGGCTATTTATACACTTGCATAACAGCGTCGCAAGTGCCGTAATGGCCGGGATTGACGGGCCTGCCCCGTCGGGTCCATGCTTGAACAAGGGCAGGGTCGCGCAACGCATGATGAGCAGCCGGGCAACCATTCGACGAGCCGCAGAACGGCGGACGGACACACGTCGCGGAGCCGGGCCGGAATGAGCGGCCGGGAAGCGCCAGCCGCCGCGGACGGGCAGCCCCGAAACGGAACGGGCACACAGGCGGCCGAAGCGATCCATGTCGAGAACCTGCACAAGAAGTTCGGCGAACTGCACGTCCTGAAGGGCGTTTCGCTGTCGGCGCGGGACGGCGAGGTGGTCGCCATCATCGGCGGATCGGGATCGGGCAAGTCGACCCTGCTGCGCTGCATCAACTGTCTCGAGAACCCCACCAGCGGCATCATCCGCGTCAATGGCGAGCAGATCCGGTTGAAGACAATCGGCCACGGCGACAGCGTGCCGGCCGACCGCAAGCAGATCGAGCGCATCCGTTCGCGGCTCGGCATGGTGTTCCAGAACTTCAACCTGTGGAGCCACATGACGCTTCTGGAAAACGTCATCGAGGTTCCCGTCCACGTGCTGGGCGTCAAGCGCGACGAAGCCGTCGCCTCGGCCGAGAAGTTGCTGGCGCGCGTGGGGCTGGCGGAAAAGCGCGACGTCTACCCCGCCTTCCTGTCCGGCGGCCAGCAGCAGCGCGGCGCGATCGCGCGCGCGCTCGCCATCCAGCCGCGCGTCATGCTGTTCGACGAACCGACCTCGGCGCTCGACCCCGAACTGGTCGGCGAGGTGCTGAAGGTGATCGGCGACCTGGCGCGCGAGGGCCGGACCATGGTGCTGGTGACGCATGAGATGAAGTTCGCGCGCGAGGTCGCCACCCACGTCATCTATCTCAGCAACGGGCTGGTCGAGGAGGAGGGCCCGCCCGACGCGATCTTCGGCGCGCCGAAATCGGAAAGGCTGAAGCAGTTCCTGCGCAATGTGGGGTGAAAGACGATTCGGAGACCGGGAAAAGCCGGCGCCGGGAGAAGATCAAACCAGAATGGGAGAACCGAGCATGAAGACTTTCCTCAAGGCCGCCGTCACGGCTGCGGCGATCGCGCTTTCGGGTGCCTATGCAGCCGGCGCCGAGACCATCAAGGTCGGCTTTTCGCCGGAAGCCTATCCGCCTTTCTACACCCAGGATTCCTCCGGCAAATGGGGCGGCTGGGAGGTCGAGATCGTCAACGCCATCTGCGACGCGGCCAAGCTCGACTGCGTGCTGACGCCGATCCCGTGGGACGGCCTCATTCCCGCGCTGAAGACCAAGAAGATCGACGCGATCATGAATTCCATGTCGATCACCGACGAGCGCAAGAAGGAGATCGACTTCTCCGACAAGTACTACAACACGCCGACCGCCATCGTCGGAGCCAAGGACCAGAAGTTCGACGCCACGCCCGAGGGGCTGAAGGGCAAGGTGCTCGGCGTGCAGGTGTCCACCGTGCACGCGGTCTACGCCAAGAAGCATTTCGGCAGCACGGCTTCCGAGATCAAGGAATACCAGACGCAGGACGAGGCCAACCAGGATCTCGCCGCAGGGCGCATCGACGCCACCCAAGCCGATTCCATCGCGCTCGACGCCTTTCTGAAATCCGACCAGGGCAAGGCCTGCTGCGATCTCAAGGGCTATGTCGCGCCTGACGTCGAAGTGCTCGGACCGGGCGTCGGCGCCGGCGTGCGCAAGGGCGACACCGAATTGGCGAACAAGATCAACGCGGCGATCAAGGAAATCCGCACGGACGGCAAATATGCCGAGATCACCAAGAAATATTTCGATTTCGACGTCTACGGCGACGAGCAGCAGTCCAACTGACGCCGATACGGACCGCAGCGCGGGGCCATGCAGCCCCGCGCCCTTAGACACCTGACCACCGGGGGCAACCCTGACCCACGCATTCATCACCGCCGCGGCCGCCGGCACCATCGAACTGCTTTCGCTTGAACCGCCGGGCTGGGGCGCGAACCTTCTACGCGGACTGCTCGCCTCGGTCGAGATCGCCGTCGGCGCCTTCGGCCTCGGCCTTCTCATCGGCATCTGCGGCGCCTGGGGCAAGCTCTATGGCAGCCCGATGGTGCGCGACCTGTTCGGCCTCTACACCACCATCGTGCGCGCCGTGCCGGAACTGGTGCTGATCCTGATGCTCTATTTCGCCGGCACGGACCTGGTGAACCGGCTGCTCGACCTGTTCGGCCACCCGCCGGTGGACATCAACGGACTGGTTGCCGGCATCGGCGTGCTCGGCGTGGTGCAGGGCGCCTATTCGACCGAGGTGCTGCGCGGGGCGATCCTCGCCATCCCGCAGGGGCAGATCGAGGCGGGGCGCGCCTACGGCATGTCGCCCGGCCTGATGCTGCGGCGCATCACCCTGCCAGCCATGCTGCCCTTCGCCATTCCGGGCCTTGCCAATCTGTGGCTGATCGCCACTAAGGACACGGCGCTTCTTGCCGTCGTCGGCTTCAACGAGCTGACCCAGACGACGCGGCTCGCGGCCGGCGCGACGAAAGCCTATTTCACCTTCTTCTTCGCCGCCGGCATTCTCTACCTGGCGCTGACGCTGTTCTCCAACACCATCATAGGACGGATCGAGCGCTGGGCGCGGCGCGGCATGCCGCCGGTCGCGGAGGCCGGCCGATGACGCAGGAGGCCGCCGCCATCCGCAGCGCCGCCCGCGCTTCGCTCTGGCTCCAGCCGCACCGGATCGTGCTGATGATCGCGGCGGCCGTCATAGTGCTGGCCGCGATCTTCCTGATGCGATGGGACTGGCTGCCGACCTACATGCCGCTGGCGCTCGAAGGCATCTGGCGCACCGTCTGGCTGCTGCTGGTGACATCGGCGCTCGGCATTTCGCTGGCCATTCCGCTCGGGCTCGCGCAGGCCGCCGGGCCAAGCTGGCTGGCGATACCGGCACGCAGTTTCTGCACCGTCATCCGCGGCACGCCGCTGCTGCTGCAACTCTGGCTGCTCTATTACGGCCTCGGTTCGCTGTTTCCGCAATTCCCGTGGGTCCGCGAATCCTTCCTGTGGCCTTATCTCAGGCAGGCATGGCCCTATGGGGTGCTGTCGCTGACGCTTTCCTATGCCGGCTACGAGGGCGAGGTGATGCGCGGCGCTTTCGCCGGCGTACCGCGCGGCCAGCTCGAGGCGGCCCGCGCCTTCGGCATGAGCCGCTGGACCGCGTTCCGCCGCATCTGGCTGAAACAGGCGTTGCAGCGGGCGTTGCCGACGCTGGCCGGCGAAACCGTGCTGCAGCTCAAGGCCACGCCGCTGGTGGCGACCATCACCATGATCGACGTCTATGCGGTGGCCTCGCGCGTGCGTCAGGAAACCTTCGTCACCTACGAGCCCTTGCTGCTTCTGGCGCTGGTCTATATGGCCATAACCGGCGTCATCGTCTTCCTCTTCCGCCGGCTCGAAGCGCGCATACCGAACCGGCTGGGATGACGAAGCCGCCTTGGGGGCGAGCGACAGGAAGGTCGGAACATGGATCTGAGCCTCGAACAAGCCCGGGTGCTGTGCCGGGTGGCGGCCCTTGGCGCCGGCGCCAGCGAGGAAACGGCCGAAGCTTTGGCTGCCGCGGCCGTGGTGGCGGAGGCCGAGGGAGCTTCTTCGGTCGGGCTTTCGCATTTCGTCGATTATCTTGAGGCGATGGACGCCGGGCGGCTGGACGGCGCGGCCGAGCCCGTGATCAACCGCCCTGCCCTGGCCGTATTCCTGTCGGACGCCAAGAAGGGCGCCGCCCATACCGGTTTCGACCGGGCGATTGAGGAGTTCGCCAAGGCCGCGCAACTGTTCGGGGTCGCGATCTTTTCCCAGAAGAACGCCTATACCTGCGGCGCGCTGGGCTATTTCACCGGCCGTCTGGCCGCGCGCGGGCTGGTGGCGCTGGCGGCCACCAACGGCCCGGCGCTGCTGGCCGGCTCGGGCTCGACCAAGCCGGTCTACTGCACCAATCCGCTTTCCTTCGCCGCGCCTGTGGCCGACGGGCCGCCGCTGGTCATCGACCAGGCGTCCAGCGCCACCGCCTTCGTCAACATCCGCAAGGCAGCGGACAAGGGCGAGGAGATACCGGAAGGCTGGGCGGTCGATGCCGGCGGAAAACCCACGACCGATCCGGCGGCGGCGATGAAGGGCGCGCTGCTCGCCTTCGGCGGCGAGCGCGGCGCCAATATCGCACTGATGGTCGAGGTGCTCGCGGCCGGATTGACAGGTGCCAACTGGTCGCTGGACGCACCTTCCTTCATGTCGGGACGCGAAAATCCCGGCAGCGGACTGTTCGTGCTGGCGATCCAGCCGAAACTGCTCGACGAGCGGTTCGAGCAACGCATGCGCGAGCAGATGGACCGGCTCGGCGGCCAATATGGCGTCTACATCCCCGGCATGGGTAAGGCGAAATCAATGAGGCGGGCCGAGGCCAAGGGCCTGAAGGTTTCGACCGACGTGGTGCGGCGGATATCGGAATTCGCTCAGCGGCGTTCCTAGACCTGCCGGCTCCGCCCTTACACCCCCCGGCCCCGCTTGGATTTGACCTCAAGCCGTGGCGTTCCAGCGGCGCACGACCGGTTCGCCGGGATCGTGCTCGTAGCCGAGGATGCTGATGCTTGCCGTGTCGAGAATGAACAACGAGCCGCTTTCAGGCGGCAGGCCGACCCAACGCGCCGCCAGCACGCGCAGGAAGTGCGCGCTGGAGAACAACAGGACATTGCCCCCTGCCTGACGCAATCGGCCGACGACGCGGTCCGCCCGCGCGCCGACATCGGCAGCGCTCTCGCCGTTCGGGCAGCCGTCGCGGAACAATTGCCAGCCGGGACGTTCGGCCAAAATCTGTGCGGTGGTCAGCCCTTCATAGGCGCCATAGTCCCATTCGGCGAGGTCGAGGTCGACCACGGCCCTGTCGCCGAATCCGGCGAGCCGGCAGGTGTCCTGCGCCCGGCGCGACGGGCTCGACCACACGGCGGCGACTGACAGGCCGTCCAGTTCCCCGGCAAGCCGCCGCGCGGCCTCCTCGCCGGCCTGCGCCAGCGGGACGTCGGTGCGCCCGGTGTGCCGTCCGGTGACACTCCACTCGGTCTGTCCGTGCCGGACCAGCCACATTTCCGGAAGCGCGCTGCCCATGCCTTGTCCTCGCCGACGGTTCGAGTGCCGGAATGCCATCCATGTTCCATCCTAGCTTCCGGCCGGCGAAGATGCATGCACAGAACAAGGGTACGCAATCTGTCTGGCCTGCCGCGCGGCTTCAGATCTCATTGTAAAAATAATATGACTAATAATATCAACTTTTTGTCATTTGCTTTTGGCCTGCCGATATCGACGTCTCCAATCATCGAACCAAAGGAGTGCCGATGTCGGTATCGAGCGAACAATCCCGTCAACGCCTTATCGTTCCTGCTCTTGGCGGCCTGTATTCAGCCTTGCGAGACGGCGCCGAGACATTGCTGCGGGCGGTCGCCGGCGGCTTCCTGGCCATCCATGGGTCTTCCAAGATCATGAACCCGTTCGGGGCCGCCGAGATGGTGGAAGGCCTCGGCTTCTATCCGGGCGCCTTCTGGTCCCTGCTGCTGGCCTGCGCCGAGTTCTTCGGAGGCATCTTCGTCGCGCTGGGCTTCCTGACACGGCCTGCGGCCTTTGCGGGCCTGTTCGTGCTACTGGTCACGGTGTGGTTCCACTGGGTCACCATGGGCCAGGGCTTTTCCGGCGCGGAGAAGTCGCTGCTATGGTCGGCGATGCTGTTCTTCTTCGTCATCCGCGGCGGCAACAGGCATTCGGTCGATGCGCAGATCGGCAAGGCTTTCTGAGCCTTGCCCGTCCGGCTGGTGCCGCGGCTGTGGAACCCTTTGCCTTTGGCTCGAAACCGACTATGAAACGGCTTCAGCCAAGTTCCCAGCCAAGTCTGGACAGAGTGCCGGAGCCAGCCATGACCGAAATCCTGCAAACCCCCAAGCTCGTCGTTGTCTTCGGCGGCTCAGGCTTTGTCGGGCGGCATGTGGTGCGGGCGTTGGCCAGGCGCGGCTACCGCGTGCGTGCGGCCTGCCGCCGGCCGGACCTCGCCGGCTATCTCCAGCCGCTCGGCAATGTCGGTCAGGTCCAGCCCATCCAGGCCAATGTGCGCGTGCGCTGGTCGGTGGACAATGCCGTGCAGGACGCCGACCACGTCATCAACCTCGTCGGCATCCTGCATGAGGGCGGGCGCCAGCGTTTCAGCGCCGTGCACGAATTCGGCGCCCGCGCCATTGCCGAGGCCGCGCGCGCCGTCGGCGCCGGCCTCACCCACGTCTCTGCGCTGGGCGCCGACCTCAATTCGGCATCCGCCTATGCCCGCAGCAAGGCGCGCGGCGAGAAGGCCGTGCTGGAAACGGTGAAGGACGCCGTGATCTTCCGGCCGTCGATCAATTTTGGTCCCGAAGACGAATTCTTCAACCGCTTCGCCAACATGGCGCGCTATTCGCCGGCTCTGCCGCTGATCGGCGGCGGCGGAACCAAGTTCCAGCCCGTCTATGTCGGCGACGTCGCTGAAGCCATCGCAAGCTCCGTGGACGGCACCATCGAGCGCGGCCGCATCTATGAACTGGGCGGACCCGAAGTGCTGACCTTCAAGGAATGCATGGAGGAACTGCTCGCCGTGATCGATCGCAAGCGCCTGCTGCTGCCGGTGCCGTGGTGGCTCGCCAGCCTTCAGGCCTCCATCCTCGGCCTGTTGCCGAACCCGCTGCTGACGCGCGACCAGTTGGCGCAGCTCAGGCAGCACAACATCGTTTCGGAAACTGCCGAGCGCGAGGGCCGGACCTTCGCCGGTCTCGGTATCCAGCCGCAATTGCTGAGCGTCATCCTGCCCAGCTATCTCTGGCGCTTCCGCGCGGCGGGCCAGTTCCAGCGCAAGCCGGCAGCCTGACGGTCGCCGCCCCCCACCTGCAAAGCCGCTGAATCACGGCCGGACTGGCATCAGCCCCAGACGAACAGGGCGGCCAGGCCCAGCACGCCGACGATCAGCCGCCACCAGCCGAACAGGCCGTAGCCGTGACGCGAGACGTAGCCGAGCAGGCTGCGCACGACCACCACCGCGGTCAGGAAGGCGGCGACGAAACCGATGGCGATGATCGGGAAATCGGCGCCCGACAGGATATGCCGGTTCTTGATGAGGTCGAGCGTGAAGGCGCCCAGCATGGTCGGAACGGCAAGGAAAAAGGAGAACTCGGCCGCCGCGCGCTTGTCCACGCCGAGCAGCATCGAGCCGACGATGGTGGAGCCGGAGCGCGAGGTTCCGGGGATCATCGCGAGGCACTGGAACAGGCCGATCTTGAGGCAGGTGGACAGCGGCAGCTCCGACGCGTCGTGATAGCGCGGCTTCAGGTCCATGCGGTCGACCCACAAAAGCACGATGCCGCCGAGGATCAGCATGATGCAGATCAGCTTCGGTGTCTCGAACAGCACGGCCTTGATGAAGTCGTGGGCGATCACGCCGATGACCGCCGCCGGCAGGAAGGCGAGGACCACCCCCACCATCAGGCGCACCGAGCGGTCCTTGGGCAGGTCCGGCGCCAGGAACAAGTTGGGACGACGGCGCTTGAACGCCGACACGATCAGCTCATAGACGCAGCCTGCCAACCAGATGAGGCTGGCGATCACGCCCACGATGGTCTCGCCCAGCAGCTTGACGGCATCGGGCCGGCGCAGAAAGGCGAATATCTTGCCGGCATAGACGGTGAGGATGGCGAGGATGGCGCCGAACTGGATCAGCACCTCGAACACCTTGCCGGTCGATTCGAAACCGAGAAAATGTCCGGCGAGCAGGATATGTCCCGTGGACGAGACGGGGATGAACTCCGTCAATCCCTCGAGCAGGCCGAGCAACAGGGCTTCGATGATGGTCCAGGTATCCATGCAGCCTCCAGCGCTTGCTTGTCACGGCGAGCAAGTGACCCTATAGCTCGCAGCAGCCGACGGCCCGTCAGGGCCGCCAAGGTTTATCGGCGCGTCCGGCGATTCGCCAGACGCTTTTGTCATAGCGGGACAATGCTGA
Source organism: Mesorhizobium sp. SP-1A (assembly GCF_032460275.1). Lineage (NCBI taxonomy): Bacteria > Pseudomonadati > Pseudomonadota > Alphaproteobacteria > Hyphomicrobiales > Phyllobacteriaceae > Mesorhizobium > Mesorhizobium sp. SP-1A. The sequence continues at coordinate 27,600 of NZ_JAVXZD010000005.1, forward strand.
CGCTTTTCCATCACCCGATGTTCACTTCCTGCCGCTTCGTGCGCCTCGCCTTCGGCGAATATGGCGAGGAGCTGGCGCTGATCGAGGAGAAGCCGTGGACGCGGCGCAAGGAATTCCTGGCGCTGAACCCGGCCGGCAACCTGCCGATCCTCCTGGCGGAAGGCGACGTTCCCATCATCGGCGCGACGGTGATCGCCGAATATCTGGACGAGACGCGCGGGGTCTTGAAGCGTGAGCGCCGGCTGTTCGTCGAAGGCCCGATGGAGCGCGCCGAGATCCGGCGGCTCATGGACTGGTACCTGGTCAAGGCCGAGAGCGAGGTCACCCGCCATCTGGTGCGCGAACGCGTGCTGAAGCCGCATATGCCGGCCGAGGCCGGCGGCGGCTCGCCCGATTCGACCGCCATACGCGCCGCCCGCGCCAATATCCGCCAGCACATGAAATACACCAACTGGCTGGCAGGCACGCGCCACTGGTTGGCCGGCACCCGCCTCACCTACGCCGATCTGGCCGCGGCCGCCTCGCTTTCGGTGCTCGACTATCTCGGCGAGATCAACTGGAGCGAATATCCGGTCGCGCGCGAATGGTACACGCGGGTCAAGTCGCGGCCCTCGTTCCGGTCGCTGCTGAGCGACCGCGTCCGCGGCATTTCGCCGGTGTCGCACTATGCGGACCTCGATTTCTGATCAAAGCAAGCTGCGCGCGCTGATCGACCGCGAGGCCGAGGCCGCCGGCTTCACCGCGGTCGCCGTCACGCGGCCGGACGCCATCCCGCTCGCGCCGGCAAGGCTTTCCGAGTTCGTCGCCGCCGGCTTCCACGGCTCCATGGGCTGGATCGCGGAAACGCTGGAGCGGCGCAGCGCTCCTTCGACGCTCTGGCCGGAGGTGCGCTCCATCATCGTGCTGGCGATGAATTACGGGCCCGACGAGGACCCGCGCACCGTGCTTGCGCGGCGCGACCGTGGCGCCGTTTCCGTCTATGCCCGCAACCGTGACTATCACGAGGTGATGAAGGGGCGGCTGAAGGAGATCGCCGGCAAGATCGTGTCGCGCGCCGGCGGCGACGTCAAGGTTTTCGTCGATACCGCCCCAGTGATGGAAAAGCCGCTGGCGCAGGCGGCGGGGCTGGGCTGGCAAGGCAAGCACACCAATCTGGTCAGCCGCGACCACGGCTCCTGGCTGTTCCTCGGCACCATCTTCACCACGGCCGAACTCGAGCCGGACGCGCCCGAGATCGACCGCTGCGGCTCCTGCCGCGCCTGTCTGGACGCCTGCCCGACCAAGGCCTTCCCAGCGCCTTATCGGCTGGATGCGCGACGCTGCATCTCCTACCTCACCATCGAGAACAAGGGGCCGATCCCGCATGAATTCCGTGCCGCGATCGGCAATCGCATCTATGGCTGCGACGACTGCCTCGCCGCCTGCCCGTGGAACAAATTCGCCAGCGCCGCGTCCGAAATCAAGCTCGCCGCGCGCGCCGATCTGCGCGCGCCGAAGCTTGCCGATCTTCTGGAACTCGACGATGCGGCTTTCCGCACCTTCTTCTCGGGGTCGCCGGTGAAGCGCATCGGCCGCGACCGCTTCATCCGCAACGTGCTGGTCGCCGCCGGCAATTCCGGCGATCCTGCCCTTGTCCCGCAGGTGATCAATCTGCTTGCCGATCCTTCCGCGCTGGTGCGCGGCGCGGCAGTATGGGCGCTGGCGCGGTTGAGTTCCGACGCGGATTTTCGCGCCCGGGCGCAAGCCGGGCTCGAAAGCGAAGACGACGAACAGGTGCGCGAGGAATGGCGCATGGCAAAGGCCGAACGAGAAAGATAAAATGAGCGGGACAAAGACCTTCATCTTCGGCGCCGGCTATTCGGCCAAGGCATTCGCGCGGACGAACACGGATTTCGGCGCATTCGCCGGCACCACGCGCACCGCGAAGAAATTCGATTCCCTGCGCGCCGACGCGATCCGCCCGCTCCTCTTCGGCGGGGCATCGACGCCAGAGATCGAAGCCGCGCTGGCCGAAACCACACATCTCGTCGTCTCGATCGCTCCGGACGATGCCGGCGATCCGGTGCTGAACGTGGCGAAAGAGACGATCCGCGACAGGATGCCGAGACTGGAATGGATCGGCTACCTCTCCACCGTCGGAGTCTATGGCGATCAAGGCGGCAACTGGGTGGACGAGGCAAGCGAATGCCGGCCGGTCTCGCGGCGCTCGGCCCTTCGGCTCGACGCGGAGCGGGAATGGCAGGCGCTCGCGCATGAGGCCGGGCGGCCTTTGGCCATATTGCGGCTTTCCGGCATCTACGGGCCGGGCCGCAACGCCTTCGTCAACCTGGCCAACGGCACGGCGCGCCGGCTGGTCAAGCCCGGGCAGGTGTTCAACCGCATCCACCGCGACGACATCGCCGGGGCGCTGCGGCACCTCGCAGAACGCAAGCGCGGCGGCATCTACAACGTCACGGACGACATGCCCTCCCCGCCGCAGGACGTGGTCGCCTATGCCGCTTCGCTGATGGGCATCGAGCCGCCACCGGAAACGGATTTCGCGACCGCCCAACTTTCGCCCATGGCGCGGTCCTTCTATGGCGAGAACAAGCGCGTTTCCAACGCGGCGCTGAAGGCGGCGGGCTATGCCCTGCGCTTCCCGGACTACCGCGCGGCCCTCGGCCATATGTGGGCCGAAGGCGATTGGGCCGAGGGCGAGGCGCGCAGCCCGATCAAGCGGTCGTGACCCGGATGGCCGGGATACGGACACGGCGTTAACGAACGGGTAAGCATGGCGGGGCAGTGTCTCGGCAGAGGTGTGAATTCGATGAAGATGCTGAAACGGTCCTTTTTCTCCGCCGCCGCGCGTGCGCTAGCCGCACTGGCTGCGGCCGGCATGCTGGCGGCAACGCCGCAGCACGCCGCCGCCGAGGAACTGGCCAAGAACCTGTTCGGCTCGGAGCGGCTGCCGGCCGCGACCGCCCCGCAATCGATCGGCTTCTATTCCAAGGGCTGCTTCACCGGCGGCGTCGCCCTTCCGCTGACCGGGCCGACCTGGGAAGTGATGCGCCCCTCGCGCAACCGCAACTGGGGCCATCCGGCACTCATCTCCCTGCTCGAACGGTTTTCCCGCGATGCCGCGAATCAGGGATGGCCGGGCCTCATGATCGGCGACATCTCGCAGCCGCGCGGCGGCCCGATGCAGACCGGCCACGCCTCCCACCAGATCGGGCTCGACGCCGACATCTGGTACCAGCCGATGCCACGCCAGCCCACCTCCCTGGCCGAACGGGAAAAGGTGCCGTTCGTGTCGATGCTGAAGCCGCACTCGCTGGCCGTGGACGGCAGGCGCTGGACGCCTGCGCACACGCGGCTGCTCAAGCTGGCCGCGACCTATCCGCAGATCGAGCGCATCCTGGTGCATCCCGGCATCAAGAAGGAGCTGTGCGACACCGTCACCGGCGACCGTTCGTGGCTGGCCAAGATCCGGCCGTTCTGGGGCCATGACGAGCATTTCCACATCCGCATCGGCTGCCAGCCGGGTTCGCCCGACTGCAAGCGCCAGGCGGCGGTTCCTCCCGGCGACGGCTGCGGCAAGCCGCTGGCCTGGTGGTTCACCGACGAGCCGTGGCGCCCGAGCAAGAACCCGGACGCCCCCAAGGCGCGCGACCTGATGACCATGGCGAGCCTGCCGAAGGAATGCCGGGCCGTGCTGACCGCGCCGTCGCCGGTGTCCGTCGCGGCGGCGACCTATCACGGCGGCAGTTCCGACGTCGCCGTGGCGGCCGCTCCCGCCGACGACGCGCCCCGGCCGAAGGCGGTGATCGGCGAAGCTGGACTGCCCGCGACCGCGAGCGCCTTTGCGCCGACGCCGGCGATCGGCATACCATTGCCGCGCCCGCGACCCGGGAATTGACGCCGACGCGTTCCGGCACCACTTTCGTGGACATTGCCGTTTGGCTATAGGTTCAGCCGATCAGGTCAGACGAGGAATGCGAATGCCAGGCGAGAACGACGGGGCGCTGCGATTCCCGATCCTGATCGGCGATATCGGCGGCACCAATGCGCGCTTCTCCGTCGTGCCCGATCCGCATTCCGAGGCCGGTGAGCCGCAGATCGTCCAGACCGCGGATTTCGCCACGATCGACGACGCCATCCGCGCCGCCGTGCTCGACCGCGCCGCGATGCGCCCGAACTCGGCCGTTCTCGCCGTCGCGGGACCTGTCGACGGCGACGAGATCCGGCTTACTAATTGCCCCTGGGTGGTCCGCCCCCGGGTCATGTTCGACAGCCTCGGCCTCAGCGACGTGGTGGTGCTCAACGATTTCGAAGCACAGGCGCTGGCCGTCGTGGCGCTGGGCGAGGAGCATATGGAAAAGATCGGCGGCGGCGCGCCCGAGCCGCATGCCGGCCGCGTGGTGCTTGGCCCCGGCACGGGGCTCGGCGTCGCCGGGCTGATCCACGCGCTGGACCATTGGATTCCGGTGCCCGGCGAGGGCGGCCACATGGATATCGGCCCGCGCACGGCACGCGACTATCAGGTCTTTCCGCACATCGAGACCATAGAAGGCCGCGTTTCCGGCGAGCAGATCCTGTGCGGGCGCGGACTGGTCAACGCCTATCGCGCCGTCGCGAAGGCCGACGGAAAGGCCGCGCCCTTCACCAAGCCCGCCGAGGTGACGGCCGCCGCACTCGCCAAATCCGATCCGGTGGCGGAAGAGGCGCTGGCGCTGTTCGTCACCTGCCTCGGCCGCACGGCCGGCGACCTCGCGCTGGTGTTCATGAGCCGCGGCGGCGTGTTCCTCACCGGCGGCATCGCGCAGAAGATCGTGCCGGCCCTGAAGGAAGGAGGGTTCCGCGCCGCCTTCGAGGACAAGGCCCCGCACAGCGAACTGCTGCGCTCCATGCCGGTCTACGTCATCACGCACCCGCTGGCCGCACTTTCGGGCCTGGCAGCATATGCGCGCGCGCCATGGCTGTTCGGCGTGTCCACCGACGGCCGTCGCTGGCAGGCTTAGCCTTTCAACGACCGGACGAATCTGTCCGGGCGTCGCTCTTTGGCCATAGGCAAGCGCCGCCTATGCCTATATGACGAAGCCGGGCGCCACGCGCGCCCGTGCGCGATGCACGAAGCGGACCTGGTACTTGACTTCCAACGAACCAAAAAAGCGGCCGGCACCCAGCGAGATCATCGCCGTCATAAGGCGCATCCTGGCGGAAAACGGGCGCGACTATATCGGCCTCTATGTTCTGGCTGCCATTTGCCTGATCGCGGTCGCGGCCACGACCGGCCTTGCGGCATGGATCATGAAGCCGCTGGTGGACGATATCTTCGTGGAGCAACGCTATGAGCGCGCGCCGCTGATCTGCGGCGCCATCATCGCCATTTTCATCGTGCGGGGCCTCGCCACCTATGGGCAGGCGGTCACGCTGTCGCGGATCGGCAACAGCGTCGTGGCGCGTTACCAGAAGCGCGTGTTCCAGCATCTGATGCGGCTCGGCGTCAATTTCTACAACGCCAACCGCTCCGGGCGGCTTGCCGCCCGCATCAACGAAAACGTCGCCGGCATCCGCGACCTGCTCGGCATGACCATGAAGTCCATCGTCGGCGATCTGGTGTCGCTGATCGGCCTGATCGGCGTGATGGTGTGGCAGCAGCCCTTCCTGGCCGCCAGCGTGCTCCTCGTGGGCCCGCCGCTGGTCTGGGCGGTGAACTACATCATGCGGCGCCTGCGGCGCGTGACGCGCGAGTCGGTCGAGATCAATTCCCACCTGATCGGCGCCATGCAGGAAGCCGTGCAGGGCATCACCGTGGTGAAGGCCTTCACCATGGAGGAGCAGTTGTCCCGCAAGATCGGCGAGCTCGTGGACCGGGCGGAGGCGCGCTACAACAAGATCGCGCGGGTCTCCGAACGTCTGACGCCGGTGTCGGAAATGCTCGCCGGCTTCGCGGTGGCCGGCGTCATCGGTTATGCCACCTACCGGGCGGCCATCGACAACCATCCCCCCGGCGACGTCATGGCCTTCATCACCGCATTGCTGCTCGCCTACGATCCGGCGCGGCGGCTGGCGCGCACGCAGGTCAATGTCGAGCGCGCGCTGGTCAACGCGCGCATGATCTACGAACTGCTCGACATGCAGCCGCAAGGCGACGCCGCCGGCGCCATCGAGGCGGTCGTCAAGCAGGGCGAGGTGCGCTTCACCAATGTTTCCTTCGGCTACGCGCCCGATGCGCCGGTGCTGCGCAGGCTGAGCTTCACCGCCGCCGCCGGCAAGACGACGGCCATCGTCGGCGCTTCCGGGGCGGGCAAGACCACGCTGGTGGCACTGCTGCAACGGCTCTACGACCTGGATTCCGGCGTGATCGAGGTGGACGGCCAGGACATATCGAAGGTGACGAAACGTTCGCTGCGCCGTTCGATCGCCTATGTCTCGCAGCATCCCTATCTGTTCGAGGGCACGATCCGCGACAATATCCGCTACGGCAAGCCTTCGGCGACCGACAACGAGATCGAGCTGGCCGCGCGGCTGGCGCAGGCCGACGAGTTCATCCGCCGCCAGCCGCAAGGCTATGAATCGCCGATCGGCGAAAACGGCGTCACGCTGTCGGGCGGCCAGCGCCAGCGCATCTCGATCGCGCGGGCCATGGTGCGGCAGGCTCCGATCCTGCTGCTGGACGAGGCGACTTCGGCGCTGGATACCGAATCGGAATCCAAGGTGCAGGAAGCGCTGACCGAAGTGATGCAGGGGCGCACGACCATCGTCATCGCGCACCGCCTGTCCACGGTCATCAACGCCGACCACATCGTCGTGCTGGACGAAGGCCGGCTCGTCGAGGAAGGCACCCATGCCGAGCTGATGGCGAACCCGCATGGGGTCTATGCCCGGTTCCATCGCATGCAGGACGTCAGGGGCCTCGGGCTCGTAGACGACAGCGGATCCGAAGCCGTTGCGGCGACGGAGCCAGAACACGAAAAGACAGCCGGGAGGACCGCATGAGCGATGCCGCGACCGATATGGGACTGGTGGTGGTGGGCGCAGCCGGACGCATGGGCCAGGCGCTGATCCGCGCGGTCGCGACCATTCCCGGCGCGCGCGTCGCCGGGGCCATCGAGCGGGCCGGCTCGCCGCATGTGGGCAAGGACGTCGGCGAACTGGCCGGCATCAGCCGCATCGGCGTGGCCATATCGGACGATCCGCTGCAGGCATTCGCCCATGCCGAGGGCGTGCTCGACTTCACCGCGCCGGCTGCGACGGTGGAGTTCGCCGGCTACGCCGCGCAGGCGCGCATCGTCCACGTCATTGGAACCACCGGCTGCTCGCCGCAGGACAATGAAAAGATCGCCGCCGCCGCGCGTCATGCGACGATCGTGAAATCCGGCAATATGAGCCTCGGCGTGAACCTGCTGGCCGTTCTGGTGGAGCAGGCCGCCCGGGCGCTCGACCCGGAGGACTTCGACATCGAAATCCTGGAAATGCACCACAGGCACAAGGTCGATGCGCCGTCCGGTACGGCCTTGCTTCTGGGCGAGGCCGCCGCCGCCGGGCGCGAAATCGCGCTGGCGGAGAACAGCGTGCGCACCCGCGACGGCCATACCGGCGCGCGGCGCAGCGGTTCGATCGGCTTCGCCACCCTGCGGGGCGGCTCGGTGGTGGGCGAACACACGGTCTTCCTTTCCGGTCCGGGCGAACGCATCGCGCTCTCGCACCACGCCGAAGACCGCGCCATCTTCGCGCGCGGCGCGGTGAAGGCGGCCCTTTGGGCACGGGGCAGGAAGCCCGGCCTCTATTCGATGCGAGACGTGCTCGGTTTCGCCTGAGCCGCCCGAAAAACTGAAGGAGAAAAGATTGTCGCGAACTCTCGTGCTCGTGCGCCACGGACAGAGCGAATGGAACATGAAGAACCTGTTCACCGGCTGGCGCGACGTGGACCTTACCGAACAGGGCGTGGCGGAAGCCAAGGCAGCCGGCCGCAGGCTGGCCGAGCGCGGGCTCAAATTCGACATCGCCTTCACCTCGGCGCTGAAACGGGCGCAACGCACCTGCCAGTTCATCCTGGATGCCACCGGACAGAGCGACCTAACGACGATCCGCAACCAGGCGCTGAACGAGCGCGACTATGGCGACCTCAACGGCCTCAACAAGGACGACGCCCGCGCCAAATGGGGCGAGGAGCAGGTGCATGTCTGGCGCCGCTCCTATGATACGCCGCCGCCGGGGGGAGAAAGCCTGAAGGACACCGGCGCGCGCGTGTGGCCATACTACCTGCATGACATGCAGCCGCATGTGCTGCGCGGCGAAACGGTGCTGGTGGCGGCCCACGGCAATTCGTTGCGTGCCCTGATCATGGGGCTGGAAGGCATTTCGGGACCGGAGATCGTCAAGCTCGAATTGGCGACGGGCGTGCCGATCGTCTACACTCTCAACGCCGATTCGACCGTGGCCACCAAGGAGGTTCTGGCCGGCTGACAGCCACGGATCACCCGCGCCGCAGCGTTGGCCGGCAAACCGTGGAGCGCATTTGAAAAAAGCGCGTTGACACGGTCCGCCCACCCGCTTACATGAGCGCGCACCAGCCCAGATGGCGGAATTGGTAGACGCGCACGGTTCAGGTCCGTGTGCCGCGAGGCGTGGAGGTTCGAGTCCTCTTCTGGGCACCAGTTTCAAGCGAAAGCCCCGCATTGGCCGACAATGCGGGGCTTTTCCGTTCTCAGCCCAAACTCAAGGCTTTTGAGCATCCGCTGGGACGAGGATATGGCCATAGCGCGTTCGATTTATTGCGCGCCGTTGCGGGCCGTGTCTGAATCCCAGCGTGGAAGAAGCATAACTTCCACCACCTCAGGCTGATTCGGCCCGCATCATCGCTGGATGGTGCGGGCTTTTTGCACCGCTCGTCGCTTGCGCGCGCGGACGTTCAGGCTGATTGCAGCGCCCAGAACGCGAACAGAGGCTTGTCGCCTGAACGCATGGCGTGCCGGATTCCGGGCTCGTTGTAGAAAGACCCGCCAATGCCCGGCGAGAACCAGGGGTCCTTGCCGTGCCAGAACTCTCCTTCCGACAGCACCAGATAGACCTCTTCCGGCGCATGGTCGTGGTCCGGATAGCGGACGTTGGGCGCCAACAACGAGACGCCGAGCCAGATGTCCTTGCGCGCTTCGAGGCCGCCCGGGCCGACGATCATCGCGTTGGCATGGCTGCTGGCGAAGTTCCTGCTGGCCGACGCGTCGACTTCCGAGCGGTTGGACCATTGCAGGCGCGGTTCCAGTGCCTTGAACCGCTCGACCAGCGGGCGCAGCGCCTCGTGCGCCGATGCCGCGGCCAGAGCGCCTTCAAGATGCGAGCAGGTGGGCAACCGACGTCCGGGGCCCGAGCGTTCGACACCTGGCGTCTCCAGCGCCGCCGAGATCTGCCGGATCGTGCGGCGCGATTCGGGATCCCGCGCATGGCGCCCGAACGCGGCAAGGGCCGCGTCGATGAACTGCTGGAATGCTTCGCTGCGAAGTGCCATGCGGCAAGGAAACCAGACACGGCGCGGCCTGGCAACAGGAAGCTGAAGGGCTGCGACAGCTTCCCGTGGTGCACCCCTGCCGATGCTCCCCGCCGCTACGGTACGGACGGGGAGCGCTAGCTGTCAGCGGCCTGCGGCTTCGGTGTCGATGCCGGCGCCCAGGTCCCGCATCAGGCCCATGAATTCGGGAAAGCTGGTGGCGATCATGGTGCGGTCGTCCACCGTCACCGGCCGCTCCGAAGCAAGCCCCATGACCAGGAAGCTCATGGCGATGCGATGGTCGAGATGGGTCCTGACCGCGTCCTTGCCGCCGGCCGGGCCGCCAAGCCCCTTGCCGCCGGGCACGCCGCGCACGGCCAGCGTCGCCTCACCCTCGGTGCAGTCGACGCCGTTCAGCTTCAGTCCCGCGGCGACGGCGGCAAGCCGGTCCGATTCCTTGACGCGCAGTTCCTCCAGCCCCTGCATCAGCGTCTCGCCTTCAGCGAAGGAGGCCGCGACCGCCAGCACCGGATATTCGTCGATCATGGACGGCGCGCGCTCCGGCGGCACCGTCACGCCCTTCAGTTCGGAGTGGCGCACGCGCAGGTCGGCCACGTCCTCGCCGCCGGCATTGCGAGGATCGAGGACGTCGATCCTCGCGCCCATCTCCAGCAGCGTGGTGATCAGCCCGGTGCGGGTCGGGTTCATCAGCACGTTCCGGATGGTGATGTCCGAACCCGGCACGATCAGCGCCGCGACGAGCGGGAAAGCGGCCGAGGACGGATCGCCCGGCACGGCGATCGTCTGCCCGGCAAGCTTGCCTTGCCCTTCGATGAAGATGTGGCGCACGCCGCGCTCGTCCGTCTCCACCTCGACATTGGCGCCGAAGCCCTTCAGCATCTTCTCGGTATGGTCGCGCGTCATCACCGGCTCGATCACCGTGGTGACGCCCGGGGTATTGAGGCCGGCCAGAAGCACGGCGGACTTCACCTGCGCGGAGGCCATCGGCACGCGGTAAGTGATCGGTGCGGCATGTTTCGGCCCGCGCAGGGTCAAGGGCATGCGGTCGCCCGGCGCCGACTTCAGCACCTGGACGCCCATCTGGCGCAGCGGATCGAGCACGCGGCCCATGGGCCGGCCGGAGAGCGAAGCGTCGCCAACGAAGGTCGTTTCCATGTCGTAGGTGCCGACCAGTCCCATGGTGAGGCGCGAGCCGGTGCCGGCATTGCCGAAATCGAGCGGCGCCTGCGGCTGCAGCAGCGCGCCATTGCCGGTTCCGCGGATGACCCATTCGTCGCCGCGCTTCTCGATATGCGCGCCCATGGCCTTCATGGCCTCGCCGGTGCGCATCACGTCCTCGCCTTCGAGCAGGCCGGTGATGCGCGTTTCGCCGGAGGCAAGCCCGCCGAACATGAAGGAGCGATGGGAGATCGACTTGTCGCCCGGCACGCGGGCAATGCCGGAAAGCGGCGGCGACCGCCGCGCGGTCGCAGGGTTTGGCTTGGCGTCGTGCGCCATTTTCTGATGTCCTGGGTTTGTCTGGCCGAGCGCTGGCTCAAAGCCGGGTGGTCGTTTTTGCGGGGATGTACCTAACATGGCGAAAGGCGGCCGTCATCCCCGAAAAAGTCCGGAAAAAGGCCCGCCGCACCCCGGCATTTGGCTTTGACAGCGCGGAAAACTGCGATTAAGGGGACCAGACTTTTCCGTACGAGGCTTGCCGTGGCGAAACCCGAACTTGGCACAAAACGAATCGACCCTGAGACGGGCCGTAAATTCTACGACCTGAACAAGGACCCCGTCGTCTCTCCCTATACGGGCAAGAGCTATCCGCGCTCCTATTTCGAGGACAGCAAGATCAGTTCGATCGAAGAGGACGAAGAGGTCGAGGACAAGGAACAGGACGGCGAGGAAGAGGGCGCCGAGCTGGTGTCTCTCGAGGACGCCGAAGAAGAATCCAAGGGCGACGACCTTCCCGACCTGGGCGATGACGAAGACGATGTCGACCTCGGCGACGATGACGACGACACCTTCCTCGAGGACGAGGAAGAAGGCGACGACGACGTCTCCGACATGATCGGCGTAGGCGACGACGACGACGAAAACTGACGCCTCAGGGGGCAGCCGAAACATGCTTTTCGTGTTTCGGCAAAAAAGCCCCCATTAAGGCTTGCCAATGATCGAAGGCGGCGCTAGAAGCCGCCTGCACTTGACGGCGGGACCCCAAGCCCGCCGACGGAAGCCGGAAACGGCACCGGCCGCAGGCCGGAAGTGGGGCCATAGCTCAGTTGGGAGAGCGCTTGAATGGCATTCAAGAGGTCGTCGGTTCGATTCCGATTGGCTCCACCAACTTCCTAGCCCATAGCAGTCGTTTCGATCACGTCCCGACGGTCGCGTGACGCTCGGCCGTGGACCCAGCCTTGCTTCCCGCGCTGCGTTTCTGCCAACGGCAACCGAGTATTTGCGGCGCATTCGCCGCCGGGGCGAGCCTGCAACGCCCGTGCCGTCTGCAACCAAAGTAGCTGTTCCCGCATTGTCGGCTCGTGTTACGGTTCGCCACCGGACCCTGCCCAGGCATGGCCAGCGTCATGCCCGACACCGGAAGCGCCAACGTGAAGACACGGGCGCTTCCGCCAGAGGCAGGCGATGCACAAGGGAGGTTTTCGCGAATGATGAGGTCCTATCTTGCCCCGGCCGTGCTTCTGGCGGCGATGGCATTACCCGCTTCCGCCGCCGAGATTTCGGACGGCAAGGTCAAGATCGGCATTTTGAACGACCAATCGGGCGTCTATGCCGATTTCGGCGGCAAGTGGTCGGTCGAGGCCGCCAAGATGGCGGTCGAGGATTTCGGCGGCAAGGTGCAGGGCGCGCCGATCGAGGTAATCGACGCCGACCACCAGAACAAGCCCGACATCGCCTCCAACATCGCGCGCCAATGGTACGACACCGAGCAGGTGGACGCGATCATGGAACTCACCACCTCCTCTGTGGCGCTGGCGGTGCAGGGCATCTCCAAGGAAAAGAAGAAGATCGACATCGTCACCGGCGCGGCGGCGACAGACCTCACCGGCAAGCAATGCTCGCCCTACGGCTTCCACTGGGCATACGATACCCATTCTCAGGCGGTCGGCACCGGCGGCGCGCTGGTCGAGCAAGGCGGCGACAGCTGGTACTTCATCACCGTGGACTACGCCTTCGGCTATTCGCTCGAGGAGCAGACCGCCAAATATGTGAAAGCCCATGGCGGCAAGGTCCTGGGCGAGGTGCGCTATCCGCTCGGCGCGACCGACTATTCCTCCTTCCTGCTGCAGGCACAGTCTTCCGGCGCCAAGATCATCGGCCTCGCCAATGCCGGCCTCGACACCTCGAACTCGATCAAGCAGGCGGCGGAATTCGGCATCGTCGCGGGCGGGCAGCGCCTGGCGGCGCTGCTGTTCACGCTGGCCGAAGTGCATGGTCTCGGCCTGCAGGCGGCCCAAGGGGTGGTGCTGACGGAAGGCTATTACTGGGATCGCGACGACAAGAGCCGCGAATTCGCCGAACGTTTCTTCAAGCGCACCAACCGCATGCCCAACATGATCCAGGCCGGAACCTACTCGGCCGTGCTGCAATATCTGAAGGCGATCGACAAGGCCGGCACGGACGAGACCGAAGCCGTGGCCAAGCAGCTCCACGAAATGCCGGTCAACGACGTCTTCACCGGCAACGGCAAGGTGCAGGCCGACGGCTCGATGGTGCACGACATGTATCTCTACCAGGTCAAGAAGCCTGAGGAGAGCAAGAAGGACTGGGACTACTACACGTATCTGGCGACGATCCCCGGCGACCAGGCGTTCCTGAAAGCCGAGGAAAGCGGCTGCCCGCTCGTCTCCAAGTGAAAGGCGCAACCGCTGTGGCCGAAGCGCCCGGCATGGATGTACCTAAGCCGCGGGTGGTGCTTTCCGCCCGCGGCCTGCGGCGCGATTTCGGCGGCTTCGTCGCCGTCAACAATGTCGATCTCGACGTCCATCACGGCCGCATCCACGCGCTGATCGGCCCCAATGGAGCCGGCAAGACCACCGTCTTCAACCTGCTGACCAAGTTCCTGGAGCCGAGCAGCGGCAGGATCGAGCTGCTCGGCCAGGACATCACCCGCACCCCGCCGGCACGGGTGGCGCGCATGGGCCTGGTGCGGTCGTTCCAGATTTCGGCTACCTTCCCCCATCTCACCGTGCTGGAGAACGTGCGTGTCGCCCTGCAAAGGCCCGGCGGCCTGGCCGTGCAGTTCTGGCGGCCGCTGTCCGCGCTCGACCGGCTGACGCCGCGCGCGGAAGAACTGCTGGAGGCCGTAGGTCTCGCGAACGCCCGTCACCGCCTCGCCGGCGACCTGTCCTATGGCCGCAAGCGCGTGCTGGAGATCGCCACCACGCTGGCGCTCGATCCGAAGGTGCTGCTTCTCGACGAACCGATGGCCGGGATGGGACATGAGGATGTCGGGACGGTCTCCGAGATCATCCGCTCGGTGGCCAGTGACCGCGCCGTGCTGATGGTGGAGCACAATCTGTCGGTGGTGGCCGATCTGTGCGACTGGATCACGGTGCTGCAACGCGGCGAAGTGCTGGCGGCCGGCGACTATCCGACCGTCGCGTCCGACGAGCGCGTGAAGGTGGCCTATATGGGCATGGAGGAAGGCTGATGGCCGACGCCTCGCCCCTGCTCAGCCTGCGCGGCCTCAATGCCTGGTACGGCGAAAGCCATGCGCTGCACGGCGTCGACCTCGACGTCCGTCGCGGCGAAACGGTGACGCTGCTCGGCCGCAACGGCGTCGGCAAGACCACGACGCTGCGCGCGGTCATGGGGCTGATCCGCAAGCGCACCGGCAAGATCGCCTTCGACGGGCAGGACCTGATGCGGCTGCCGCTGCACCGCACCGCCCATGCCGGGATCGGCTTCGTGCCGGAGGAGCGCGGCATCTTCGCCACGCTGACCGTGGACGAGAACCTTCTCCTGCCGCCGGTCGTGGCCAGGGGCGGCATGAGCGTCGAGGAGATCTTCGAGCTCTTCCCGAACCTCAAGGAGCGGCGCAACAGCCCCGGCACCAAGCTTTCCGGGGGCGAGCAGCAGATGCTGGCGATCGCACGCATGCTGCGCACCGGGGTCACCATGCTTTTGCTGGACGAACCCACGGAGGGGCTGGCGCCCGTCATCGTGCAGCGCATCGGCGAACTTCTGTTGACGCTCAAGGCGCGCGGCATGACCATCCTGCTGGTGGAACAGAATTTCCGTTTCGCCAGCCGGGTCGCCGACCGCTTCTACCTGATGGAGCACGGCAAGGTGGTGGGCGGCTTTCCGGTCGCGGAGCTTTCCGCCCACATGGACGAACTGCACCAGGTGCTGGGAGTCTGAGGCTTCATGACCACGATCTTCGGAATCCCCATCCAGGCTTTCCTCGGGCAATTGCTGGTCGGCCTCATCAACGGCTCCTTCTACGCCATGCTGAGCCTGGGGCTGGCCGTCATCTTCGGCCTGCTGCGCATCATCAATTTCGCCCATGGCGCGCTCTACATGCTCGGCGCCTTCGTCGGCTATCTGCTTCTGGTCAAGTTCGGGATCGGCTATTGGCCGGCGCTGGTCCTGGTGCCGCTGGCGGTCGGGCTGTTCGGCATGGCGGTCGAGCGGCTGGCGCTGTCGCGGCTCTACGGCATAGACCCCCTCTATGGCCTGCTGTTCACCTTCGGCCTCGCCCTGACCGTCGAGGGCATCTTCCGCTATTATTACGGCGTGTCGGGAAACCCCTATTCGGTGCCGCCGCTGCTGGCGGGCGGCACCAATCTCGGCTTCATGTTCCTGCCCAACTACCGCGGCTGGGTGGTGGTCGCATCGCTTGCCGTGTGCCTCGGCACATGGCTGCTCATCGAGAAGACGCGGCTCGGTTCCTACCTGCGCGCGGCGACCGAGAACCCGCGCCTCGTGCAGGCCTTCGGCGTCAACGTGCCGCTGCTGCTCACCCTCACCTACGGGCTCGGCGCGGCGCTGGCCGGCCTGACCGGCATCCTGGCCGCGCCGGTCTACCAGGTCAGTCCGCTGATGGGTTCAGACATCATCATCGTCGTCTTCGCCGTGGTCGTGGTGGGCGGCATGGGCTCGATCCTCGGCGCCATCGTCACCGGCTATGTGCTGGGATTGGCCGAAGGGCTGACCAAGGTGTTCTATCCCGAAGCTTCCAACATCGTGATCTTCGTCATCATGGCCATCGTGCTGTTGCTGCGGCCGGCAGGCTTGTTCGGAAGGGACGCCTGAGATGGCCGAGACCGCGCTGCGACAGACACGGACCGGAAACGCCTCGCGGCTGGAGATCGCGCTGATCGCGATCGGCGTGCTGGCGCTGCTGGTCGCGCCGTTCTTCGTCTATCCGATCCTTTTGATGAAGATGCTGTGCTTCGCCCTGTTCGCCTGCGCCTTCAACCTGCTGCTCGGCTATACCGGCCTGCTTTCCTTCGGCCACGCCACCTTCTTCGGTGGCGCCGCCTATTTCTGCGCCCACGCGGTCAAGGTGTGGGGCTGGCCGCCGGAAGCCGGTATCCTGCTAGGCGTCGTGGGCGCGGCCGCGCTCGGCCTGGTCATGGGTTTCTTCGCCATCCGCCGGCAGGGCATCTATTTCGCCATGATCACGCTGGCGCTGGCGCAGATGTTCTTCTTCTTCTGCGTGCAGGCGCCGTTCACCCAGGGCGAGGACGGCATACAGGGCGTGCCGCGCGGCATCCTGTTGGGCTTTCTCGACCTCAGCCGGCCGCTCAACATCTATTATTTCGTGCTGGTCGTGTTCCTGGCAGGCGTTTTCGCCATCTGGCGCATCGTCAACTCGCCCTTCGGCATGATCCTGCGCTCGATCCGCGAGAACGAGAACCGCGCCATCTCGCTCGGCTATTCGGTGGCCGGCTACAAGCTCGCCGCCTTCGTCATGTCGGCGGCGCTCGCCGGGCTCGCCGGGGCGCTCAAGGCCGTTGTCTTCCAGTTTGCCACCCTGACGGACGTGACATGGCAGATGTCGGGCGAAGTGATCCTGATGACGCTGCTGGGCGGCATCGGCACCATGGTCGGCCCGATCGTCGGCGCGGGTCTGGTGGTGGGTCTGCAGAACACGCTGGCGACCTCGGGCTTCCCGGTGACGATCGCCACCGGCGTCATCTTCATGGTCTGCGTGCTGGTGTTCCGCAAAGGCATCGTCGGCGAGATTCAAGCCTGGTGGGCCGGCCGCAGGGAAAACGAGCCGAGAGGCTGAGTCCGGAGACAATCCCAGCGTCAGCCCTGATCGCCGCTCTCCACCCAGGCCCGGATCAGGTGGTGGGCAATGGCGCCGGCGGGCGGCGTGACGAGGCCGTCCGGATGCGTGCGCGCCAGCATCAGCCGCACCTCGTCGCGCCGAAACCAGCGGCAGTCCTCCAGTTCGGACAGGTCGGGCTGGATTTCCTCGCCGAGCGGTTCGCCGAAACAGCCGATCATCAGCGAATAGGGGAACGGCCAGGGCTGGCTGGCATGATAGACCACGCGGCCGAGCCGGATGCCCGCCTCTTCGAAGGTTTCGCGACGCACGGCGTTCTCGATGGTCTCGCCCGGTTCGATGAAGCCGGCCAGCGCCGAATACATGCCCGGCGCGAAATGCGGGCTGCGGCCGAGCAGGCATTTGTCGCGCGTCACGGTCAACATGATCGCCACCGGGTCGGTACGCGGAAAATGGTCGGCGCCGCAGGCGGGGCAATGGCGCCGGAAACCGCCGGCACGCATCTCGCTCTCGGCCCCGCAGCGGCTGCAGAAGCGATGGCTGGCGTTCCAGGAAAGCAGCGCGGCAGCCTGGGCCAGTGCGCCGAGCGCGGCGGCATCGAGCAGGCCCTGCGTATAGATCGAGCGATGGTCGATCGCCTTCGATCCGTCCGGCAGCGCCTCCGGCTCGAGCCCCGCCGTCGCGGCCAGCACCGGCCCCGCCCGGTCGAAGCCGAGAAGAACGGCCCTGGCCGGTTCGGCGCCCAGCGCCTCCGCCTCCGCAAGACCATGCCATGGATCGAAGACACCATCGCGCAGCTTGAGATAGAGCCGGCCGTCACGTACCAGCAGCAGCCGCGCCCTTGCGTCGGCAAGAGCCAGCTGCACGCAATCGTCGGGCCGCTTCTCCGAGCGGCTGTCGATCGCATTGCCGGCGAAGCCGACGAACTGGCTGGGCTCGCGCAACGGCGCGTCGAAAAGCGGAAAGGACATGGTGCGGAATCTGCGGTGGTGACGGCGGGTCGTTATAGCGCCGTGCGCAGCGTTTCAGCAAATTTGCGCGCCTCGCCCCGCCGATAGGGCTCCCGCAGCCCGTGGCCCCAGACGGGACCCGGCCAGCCGGGATCGCCTTCGGAGCGGGCGACGACATGTACATGCAATTGCCGCACGATATTTCCCAGGGCGCCTGTGTTGATCTTGGCGCAACCCGTGGTTCGCTTCAGCGCCTGGGCGACCATATTGGCTTCAAAGGTCAGCATGGCCTGATCGAGCGGCGTGAGGTCGTGCAGTTCCTCGATGCCGGGACGCTGCGGCACCAGAACGAGCCATGGCCAACGCCGGTCGTTCATCAACCGCAACTCGCACAGGCCGAGCCACATCAAATGCTCGCTGTCCGCCTCCAACCGGGCGTCCAGCGTGAAACCTGCCTTCAGGCCCGGCAGCATCGGCGTGTTCCCTCAATTTTCCGGAAAGCTAGAACGATGATGGCGCCGCCGCAAGGGCGTCGATGGCCCTATTGGGCATCAAGCAGGCCTGCGCTCTTGCATTTCCTCCCCGGATTGCCGATATGGACCTTGGGAGGTTGGTGGTGGACGATCCACTCGCCAACCGGGTCAGGTCCGGAAGGAAGCAGCCCTAACGAGCAAGGAACGGGTCATTGTTCCAGCCTCCCGCCTTCCCTCTTTCGCGGCCCTGACGCATTGACGGCGAGGTGCCGCGCGCGCGAAAGTCCGCGAGGGAGAAACAGGCCGCGCACGCGGCCCGCCACCAGCGGCCGCACGCAGGGGCCGGTCGTCAGGATTTGTCGAGGCCGATGAGCGAAGCCGGAAATCTTGGGACGGACAATTCCGAATCCGCAGGCGTTTCAGGCGCCTATCGGGTTCTGGCACGCAAATACCGGCCCTCCAATTTTTCCGAACTGATCGGCCAGGAGCCGATGGTGCGCACGCTGACCAATGCGTTCGCCACCGGCCGCATCGCACAGGCGTGGATGCTGACCGGCGTGCGCGGCGTGGGCAAGACCACGACGGCCCGCATTCTGGCCCGCGCGCTGAACTACAAGACCGACACGACCAACCAGCCTTCCGTCGACCTTTCCCAGCCCGGTGAGCATTGCCAGGCGATCATGGAAGGGCGCCATGTCGACGTGATCGAGATGGACGCCGCCTCCCATACCGGCATCGACGACATACGCGACATCATCGACCGCGTGCGCTATGCGCCGGTTTCGGCCCGCTACAAGGTCTACATCATCGACGAGGTGCACATGCTCTCCACGCAGGCCTTCAACGGCCTGCTGAAGACGCTGGAAGAGCCGCCGCCGCACGTCAAATTCATCTTCGCCACCACCGAAATCCGCAAGGTGCCGATCACGGTGCTGTCGCGCTGCCAGCGCTTCGACCTGCGCCGCATCGATGCCGGCGCGCTGGTCAGGCACCTGGCCTCCATCTCGGCCAAGGAAGGCATCGCGGTGGACGACGAGGCGCTGGCGATGATTGCCCGGGCAGCGGAAGGCTCGGCGCGCGATTCGCTCTCCATCCTCGACCAGGCGATCGCCCATGGCGGCGGCCGGGTCGATGCGGAAACCGTGCGCGCCATGCTGGGCCTTGCCGACCGCGCCCGCATCGTCGACCTGTTCGAGCACGTCATGAAGGGCGACGTGGCGGCGGCGCTGGCCGAACTGCGCGCGCAATACGACACGGGAGCCGATCCGGCCGCCGTGCTGACCGATCTTGCCGAATTCAACCACCTCGTCACGCGCTTGCGCTTCGTGCCGGGCGCGGCCGACGACGCCACGCTGTCGCAGGACGAGCGCGAGCGCGGCGCCGCCTTCGCCGAGAAGCTTTCGGTGAAGGTGCTGGCGCGCAGCTGGCAGATGCTGCTCAAGGGCATACCCGAAGTGCAGTCTTCCAACCGGCCCGTCAGCGCCGCCGAGATGGTGCTGATCCGGCTCGCCCACGCCGCCGACCTGCCGACGCTGGACGAAGCGCTGAAACGCCTGGACGACGGCGCAGCCATACCAGCGGCGCCGCGCGGCAACGGCGCCGCCGCGCCGTCCGGGGGCGGCGGACAAGGTGCAAGCGCGGTGGCGCCGGCGCGCATTCCGTCCGGCAATAGCGGCGGCGCCCCGGCCATGCGGCTGGTGGAGCCCGTGCCGGAACAGGCCGCCTTCATCGCACCGCCCGCCCCGGAACCGGAAGCGCCCGCGGTCCAGGTGAAGTCGCTGGCCGATATCGTCGCGCTGGCCGACCAGAATCGCGACCTCGCCTTCAAGGTACTCGTGAAACGCTGCGTGCGCCCGGTGCGCTTCGAACCGGGCCGGATCGACGTGGCGCTGACGGCCGATGCGCCGAAGACCCTGCTGAACGACCTGTCGGTGAAGCTCAAGGCCTGGACGGGGCGGCACTGGATGGTGTCGCTGTCCAAGGAGGAAGGCGGCGCGACGCTTTCCGAGCTCGAATCGGCCAAGCGCGAGAACGCCATCCTCGACGCCAGGGCCGACCCGACCGTCGCGGCGATCCTCGCCCGCTTTCCCGGCGCCAAGATCATCGACGTGCGCATACCCGACGGGGCCGATGGCGAAGACACGGACATGGCCGCCGAACCGCCGGCGGATGACGACGACAACTGATCAAGAACAAGGAATTCGAGGATGAAGGATCTTCTCGGCCTGATGGGCAAGGCGAAGGAAATGCAGGCCAAGTTCCAGGCCATGCAGGAGGAGATCGCCGCGATGGAGGCCTCGGGCCAGGCCGGCGGCGGGCTGGTTTCGGTGACGCTGACCGGCAAGTTCGAAATGAAGACGCTGAAGATCGACCCTTCGCTGTTCAAGGAAGACGAGGTCGAAATCCTCGAGGATCTGATCCTTGCCGCGCACAATGACGCCAAGGCCAAGGTCGAGCAGGCGATGCAGGAAAAAACAAAAGCGCTGACAGCGGGAATGCCTCTGCCGCCCGGCATGAAACTGCCCTTCTGAGCAGTAACAACAGGTATATCCGAACCTGCCAAAGACAAACACAAGTCTACTTTCCGAAGGCAAGCGCACTGCGGATGATGACGGTACTCAACCGTTAACGATTCCTTACGCTTTCCTTCCTTGGCGCCTCGCCCTCACCGAATGTTTCATCCGGTATGATATCGTGCTCCCCGCGTTAACTTTTTAGCCTTCCTTTTGCCTAAAAGAATCTCATTCTGGCCGCATCGGGGACGTGGCGGTAGCAAAATGAGGCAGGGTTTGTTGATCGCCAAGCGATGCAGGGCGCTATTTGTGTGTGGCGCAGTCGTTTCTCCCGTCTTGCTGGCCGCCTGCAGCCAGACCACTCACGCTCCCACCGCCAGCTTCACCGAAACCATCACGCCCAGCGGAACGCGGATGCAGCCCTACCGCTATACGGCGAAGGACCGGGAATGTCTGGAGCGGGCGATGTTCTTCGAATCCAATCGCTCCAGTCCTGACGGAATGGTCGCCGTCGGCACGGTGGTGATGAACCGGCTGCGCTCCGGCAAGCATGGCAACACCATTTGCGACGTGGTCGGCGAACGCGGACAGTTTGCGCCGGGCGTGATGACGCGGCGCATGGAGTCGGGAGCCCTTCCGGACGTCGTCACCGCGGCACAATCCGTGCTGGACGGCAAGCGTCATCCGCGCCTGAAGAACGCCATGTTCTTCCACACCGCCGGCCTGAAGTTCCCCTACAACAACATGCATTACGTGGCGGTCGCCGGCGGCAATGCCTTCTACGAGAAGCGCGGCCGCAACTGGGAACCGCTGCCGCCGGATTCGGAATTCAAGGTCGTGGCCGCCGATCCGACGGCGCCGGCGCGGCTGACCGGAACCCCGAGGGAGCTGCAGGCGATTGCGGTCGCCTCGGCCGAACCGCTCACCATCACCACGGTCAAGAACGCCCGGATCCAGCCGCAGCCCGATCCGTCGCGTTTCGGCACCCTGCCGGAGAAGGCAGAGCCTGCGCAGGTCATGACGGCCTCGGTCGTATCCGACACGCAGCAGTCGAGCCTGGGCTACCAATCGACGCCGGAGAACACCGACGCTATCGGCGCGCTGATCATGAGCGAGAACCGGCCGCTCTGACGGCCGCTCAAAAACGGGATTCCGGAAGGCCGCCAGCCAACGCATGAGTTGCGGCGGCCTTTTTCGCGAGCGGACGACGGCCTGTTTTCCGCCCGCGTTCCGCTCTATACCGCTTGAATGTCCAAGCGAATCGCCGGTCCCGAGATCGAACGCCTGATCCAGCTCCTGGCCAAGGTGCCGGGGCTCGGGCCGCGTTCGGCGCGTCGGGCCGCGCTGCATCTCATCAAGAAGAAGGAGCAGCTTCTCGCGCCGCTGGCCGCCGCAATGGGCGAGGCGGTGGAGAAGGTGCGCGTCTGCTCCACCTGCGGCAATGTCGACACCGCGGACCCGTGCATGATCTGCACCGATCCGCGCCGCGACCCCGCCACGCTGATCGTGGTGGAAGACGTTTCGGACCTGTGGGCGCTGGAACGGGCAGCGGCGATGAACGTGCGCTATCACGTGCTCGGCGGTACGCTGTCGCCGCTCGACGGCATCGGACCGGACCAGCTCAACATCCGTTCGCTGGTCGATCGGGTGGCCGCCGGCGAGGTCAAGGAGGTGATCCTTGCCGTCAATGCTACTGTGGAGGGCCAGACCACCGCCCACTACCTGACAGACCAGCTTTCCGGCTTCGAGGTGAAGGTGACGCGGCTGGCGCACGGCGTGCCGGTGGGCGGCGAGCTCGACTATCTCGACGAAGGCACGCTGGCGGCAGCGCTGAAGTCGCGCACGGCATTTTGAGGATATCTCCAAAGCACCCATGGCCGCGAGCTCTGAGAAAGCCACCCCCCTCTGGCCTGCCGGCCATCTCCCCCTCAAGGGGGGAGATCAGCGGTTTCTGCCTTCCCGTCATGCCCGCAGCGTTGGCGAGTGGCGAAAGCCTGCGCGACATCCAATCCCCCCCCTTGAGGGGGAGATGGCCGGCAGGCCAGGGAGGGGTGCAGCGCCGCGAAACATCTTTTCGAACATAGTGGTGGCTTTCCTCGTTGCTTTCGTGGCTGCGTGTCTTGGCCTTCCCGCCAAAGCCGCACAGATCGACGACCAGTTCCGCGCCTGGCTGAAGAGCGACCTGTGGCCGGAAGCCAAGGCCAAGGGCATCGCGCAAAAGACCTTCGATGCCGCTTTCGACGGCGTAAGGCCGAACCTTAAGCTGCCCGATCTGATCATGCCCGGCCAGAAGCCGACGACGCCGGAAAAGCAGCATCAGGCCGAGTTCGGCTCGCCTGGCGCTTATTTCGCCGAGAAGACCGTGCTCGCCGTGACCTCAGGGGGCCGCGCCCGCGCCGCGCAATACGCCGCGACGCTTTCGTCGCTCGAAAAGCGCTACGGCGTGCCCGGCGACATCCTGCTGTCGATCTGGGGCCGCGAGACCGGCTACGGCCGGGCCAAGATGCCTTACGACGCTTTCGAAGTGCTGGGCACCAAGGCGTTCATGGCACGGCGCAAGGACATGTTCCGCACCGAACTTCTGGCGGCTTTGGAGATCGTGCAGCGCGGCCTTGCGCCGGTCGGCGCGATGAAATCCTCCTGGGCAGGTGCGCTCGGCCAGCCGCAATTCATGCCGACCTCTTTCCTCAAGCATGCGGTGGACGGCGATGGCGACGGCCGCGCCGACATCTGGAACTCGGTGCCGGACACGCTGGCTTCCATCGCCAACTTCCTCGACCATTACGGCTGGGTGAAGGGGCGTGACTGGGGTTTTGAGGTGACGGTGCCGGCGAGCGTTTCCTGCTCCCTGGAAGGGCCGGACCGCGGCAGGAAGATTTTCGAATGGGCGAAGCTCGGCGTTGCCCGTATCGGCGGCAAGCCGTTCCCGGCCGACGAGGCACGGCAGGAGGGCTTCCTGCTGATGCCGGCGGGCCGCCAAGGCCCCGCCTTCATCGTCACGCCGAATTTCTACGTGCTCAAGGAATACAACACCAGCGACCTCTATGCGCTGTTCATCGGCCACAGCGCCGACCGCATCGCCCATGGCGACCGCGCCTTTTCGGCGGGCTGGGGCAATGTCGGCGGGCTGATGCGCTCCGACATTGCCGCCATGCAGCGCACGCTGGAGAAAAAGGGCTACGATGTCGGCTCGGCCGACGGCCTGCCCGGCTTCAAGACACGCCGCTCGATCGGCGAGTGGCAGGCCAAGGCCGGCCGCGCCGCCACCTGCTTCCCGGAGGCGCCGTTGGTGAAAGAGCTGCAGTAGCCGTTACGCAGCCTTTTCCTTCGACACCTGTCTGCCGACCTCGGCCAGAATCTCGAAGGAGCGCACACGCGCCGCATGGTCGAACACCTGCGCGGTCACCATCAATTCGTCGGCGCCGGTGCGGGCCAGGAACGCCTCGATGCCGCGCCGGACCGTTTCCGGCGAGCCGACCACCGCGCAGGACAGCGCCTGCGCCAGCATGGCGCGTGCGGCAGGGTCGAGATCGCGGTCGTAGTTCTCGACCGGCGGAGGCAGCCGGCCGGGCCGGCCGCTGCGCAGGTTGACGAAGGCCTGCTGCAGCGAGGTGAAGAGATATTTCGCCTCGGCGTCGGTGGGCGCGGCCACGACATTCAGGCCCAGCAGGATATGGGGCCTGTCCAGATGTTTCGAAGGCTGGAAGCGCGTGCGGTACATTTCCAGCGCGTGATCGAGTTCGGCGGGCGCGAAATGCGAGGCGAAGGCGTAGGGAAGACCCAGCATGGCCGCGAGTTGCGCGCCGTAAAGGCTGGAACCGAGAATCCACACCGGCACGTTTTCGCCTTCTCCCGGAATCGCATGGACGCGCTGGCCTTCCACAGGCGGCTCGAAATAGGAGATCAGTTCGACCACGTCCTGCGGGAAGGTGTCGACGCTGGCATCCATGTTGCGGCGCAGGGCACGCGCCGTCAGCATGTCCGTGCCCGGAGCGCGGCCGAGCCCGAGATCGATGCGGCCGGGATGCAAGGCCGCCAGCGTGCCGAACTGCTCGGCGATGACCAGCGGCGCATGGTTCGGCAGCATGATGCCGCCCGCGCCGACCCGGATGGTCTTCGTGCCGGCCGCGACATGGGCAATGACCACGGAAGTGGCGGCACTGGCGATGCCCGGCATGTTGTGGTGTTCGGCCAGCCAATAGCGCTTATAGCCGAGCCGCTCGGCATGGCGGGCGAGATCGAGCGAGTTGGCCAATGATTGCGAGGCGCTGCCGCCTTCGACGATCGGCGACAGGTCGAGAACGGAAAGGGCGGCCATATGAGCGTTTCACCTGTTGCTTGAAGCGGTCCGCCGCATATAGGCAGCGCCCGCCGCGCACACAAACCGGGACGGATTGGTCCAGCGTCAGGCAGCGGCCTTGCCGGACGGCCCCGCATCCTCCTCCTCTTCCCCGTTCTCCTCGTCCGCGGATTGCTGGGCGGACAAAAAGTTGCCGACATGCGCCAAGCCGTCGAAATGGTCACAGAACACCTTGACGACCACCAGCAGCGGCACCGCCATCAGCGCCCCAACAAAGCCCCACAGCCATGACCAGAAGGCGATGGCGATGAAGATGGCCACGGCGTTGATCTCCAGCCGGCGCCCGACGATCATCGGCGTGACGAACTGGCCTTCGGCGATGTCGCACAGGAGCACGAAGGCCGGCGCCAGCAGCGCATAGGAGATCGTGTCGAAACTGATCAGCGCGATCACCGCCACCAGCACGATCGTCGTCAGCGCGCCGATATAGGGCAGGAAGTTGAGCAGCGCCGCGAGCACGCCCCAGACCAGCGGATTGGGCATGCCGAGCACCCACAGGCCGAGCGCGATCACCGCGCCGAGCCCGGCATTTATGGCGGCGACCGTGAACAGGTAGCGCGAGATCTCGCGCTCCACATCGTAGACGACACGCAGCGCCCGCTTCTTTTCGCTCATCGTGCCAAAGGACTGGATGATCTTCTCGTAAAAGAGCGTGCCGGACGCCAGCAGGAACAGCGACAGCACCGCCACGATGGTGATGGAGGTGCCGGCGGACAGCAGGTTGCCGGCGGCCTGCGACACGATGCCCGGCTGCGCCACCACCACCTTCTGAACACCCGGTTCCTGGGTCGGCTCGGTCATGGCGCCGAGCTGCTGGGAGATATGCATCAGCCGTTCATAGGGGCGACGCAACGGCGCAAGACGCTCGGTCAATTGCTGGCCGATGGAAGGCGCGTTGTTGACCAGATCGATGACGGGTCCGCTGAGGAAATAGCCGGCGCTGCCGACCAGCGAGAGCGACAGCAGCACCAGGAGCGTGGCCGACAACGCGTCGGGCACGCCGCGCTTGCGCAGAAAGCGGACGATGGGCGTCAACGTCAGCGCCAGCAGGAAGGCCAGGATCACCGGCATGAAGAAGTCTTTGCCGAAATACAAGGCATACACCGCCATGATCAGGAAGATGCCGGTGAGCAGCCAGCGCATGTGGCGCGATTCAGCGATCACACCCGTGCGGACGGCTGCATCTGCATCCTCCGGGGAAGTCAATCCGGACTTCATCGCAATCCCCTCGCCTGCCGCACCGCCGTGGCGCGGGTTGGCGTGACAACGTCGCGACGGCGGTTGAAGTTCCAAATGTTCTGGCTAGAACCGATGCCATGCCCCGCAGGGCGGGGAGCCGGCCTTGAGGGGTCGGATCACGTGTCTTTCAACTGCCACATGCCAGATTTTCATGGCTGACATATCGTTTTGGCGCTTGAACTCTGGACACTGACGCGTATGTAAACGTCGCAAATTGACTTCAGGGAAACAGATTTGGCTATCTACAGGGAAAAGGACATCTTCGAACGGCGTAATGCCGCGAACGAAGCTAAGCGGGCGCTGCTGGAGCGCTTCAAGACAAGGCCAGCGGCGGACGACCCGGCAGTGCTGGCACGTCAGGCCGAGCGCAAGGCCATCCTGGAAGCGCGCGCCAAGCGCGAAGCGGAAAAGCAGCGTCTGAAGCAGGAAAGGCTGGCGCGCGAGGCGGCCGAACGGGCCGCGCGTGAGGCGACCGAGGAAGCGGCCCGCCGCGAGGCCGAGGCCAAGGCGGCCGCAGAAGCGCAGGCGCGCGAAGCGGAAGAGAACGAGCGCATCGCGCGTGTTCTGGCCGACGACGCAGCCCGCAAGGCAAAGCGCGACGCCCGCTATGCGGCCCGCAAGGCACGCGTGGGCCGTACTCCTCCGGGCTTCACCGCCCGCTAGGCGGACAGTTTCAGGAAAAGCGGAAAGGCCACCCGGCGACGGATGGCCTTTTTTGGCGTGTCTGGATGCCGGAACGTTTGCAGCCGGGCGCAATCGTCTCGGCGGCGGCGCCAACCATCGCTCGGGACGAGTTGTGAATCAGGCCGCGAGTTTCAGCCCGATGATGCCGCAAACGATCAGGCCGATGCAGACGATGCGCGCAACGGCTGCCGGCTCGCCCAGCAGCACGATACCGAGTATAGCGGTGCCGACCGAGCCGATGCCCGTCCATACGGCATAGGCGGTGCCTACCGGCAGCGACTTCAGCGCAAGGCCGAGCAGAGCCATGCTGACGATGATCGACAGGACCGTCAGGACGGTGGGGACCGGCTTGGTGAAGCCGTCGGTGTATTTCAGGCCGATGGCCCAACCGACCTCGAACAAGCCGGCAAAGAACAATATGACCCAAGCCATGGGGCGCTCCAGGGTTGGCTGGGTCGTCCCGGCCGGTTGCATTCGCTGCGAGGTCGTCCTCGACGCCAATCGATAGGAATTCAGGACCGAGCGGTCAATAGCCGGCCGCAGTGCCAAAAGGCACCGGCGGGCGGGCATCCGTTCCAGCCCGCCGGCGGCTGCTCGGGAACTATTTCTCCTTGATCTTCATCGCCTTTACCGGCTGCGCCTTGATGGCCGGCGCAGCCGGTTTCTTGGCATCCTTCTTCGGCTTGCGCGGCTCCTTGGCCGCCTTCATCTGGCCTTTTGCCATTATGTCTTTCTCCGATGACGACGGATGGAAGTGAAGCAACAGAATCGCCCGACGGCAAGAGCGCAATACGGCCGGACTGTGCGCCGGCAGGCTCCGCTCTATGTTGGAGGGCGGAGAGCTTCAGGGACGAGACAATGGCGGCGCGCGGCGAATCAAAGAAGGTCATCTATGCGGCGTTGGCCGGCAATCTTGCCATCGCGCTGACCAAATTCGTCGCCGCCGCTTTCACCGGAAGCTCCGCCATGCTTTCGGAGGGCGTGCATTCGCTGGTCGATACCGGCAATGGCGGCCTGCTGCTCTACGGCATGCACCGTGCCGCCCGTCCGCCCGACCGCATGCATCCGCTCGGCCATGGCCGTGAACTCTACTTCTGGAGCTTCATCGTCGCGCTGCTGGTGTTCGCGCTCGGCGCCGGCGTGTCGTTCTACGAGGGCGTGACGCACATTCTCGCGCCGGAACCGATCTCCGACCCCAAGGTGAACTATATCGTGCTGGGACTTTCCCTGTTGTTCGAAGGCGCCTCGTGGACGGTCGCGCTGCGCGAATTTCGCAGGACCAAGGGCCGACAAGGCTGGTTCCAGGCGGTGCGCACGAGCAAGGACCCGAGCGTCTACACGGTGCTGTTCGAGGACAGCGCCGCCATGCTCGGCCTTCTGGTGGCCTTCGCAGGCATCCTGGCCGCCGATCTGCTGGAGATGCCGGAACTGGACGGCGTCGCCTCCATCGGCATCTCGGCCATACTCGGCGCGACCGCCGTCTTCCTGGCGCGCGAGAGCAAGGGGCTGCTGCTCGGCGAGCCGGCCGCGCCGGAGGTGCAGCGAAGGGTACTGGCCATCGCCGCCGAAGATCCCGCGGTGCAGCGCGCCAACGGCATTCTCAGCGTGCATATAGGTCCCGAGGAGATCGTCGCCGGACTCAGCATCGAATTCGAGGACGAACGCACCGCGCAGGAAATCGAGGCTTGCGTGGAGCGGGTCGAGGCGCGGCTCAAAAGAGAGCTCCCGCAGATCACCGGCCTGTTCATCAAGCCGCAGGCGGCCGGTACCTGGGAAAGGCGCAGGCAGGCGATCGCGGCCGCGGAGCAGGCCGGATAGGGGAAATCGCAAGATTTTGACCGGCGGATTTCTCAAGTCCGGTGCAAAATCGCCTTGAACGGACGACTATGGTCGCCGACCCTGCGGCATAGGGGTTCGAAGGCTGACACGACTGGAGGAACGACGATGCGCATAGACGGCGGCTGCCATTGTGGCGCCATCACCTACCGGGCGGAAGTCGACCCGGAACTGACCTCGATCTGCCATTGCACCGATTGCCAGCAGCTCACCGGCACGGCCTTCCGGGTGACGGTGCCCGCGCCGGAGGACAAATACGAGATCACCAAGGGTTCGCCCAAGGTCTACATCAAAACCGGCGACAGCGGCGCCAAGCGCGCGCAGGCATTCTGCGCGGAATGCGGCTCACATCTCTACGCGACATCCGTCGGCGACGGGCCGAAGGTTTATGGCATCCGGGCCGGGACCGCACGGCAGCGGCAGGAACTGGTGCCGCGCAAGCAGATCTGGCACCGCTCCGCGCTGCATTGGCTGCCTGAATTCGACGACATGGAAACGGTCGAGAAGCAGAGCTAGAGCAATTCCAGCAGTGGCGGGACGCTTTTTCGCCCGGAATTGCATGAAAACAAGCGGCGGATCGTTTCGGCGTTTTCGTGAAACGGCAAAGCGATCCAGGCACCCGGGAGCAGACACGCGTCCTGCCTGCTCCAGTCCGATTCCCCATCAGCCCCGCCGGGCCCGGCCCGGTTCAGGCAAAGGCGGCGAAGCCGGCTTCGCTCAGCTCGCCTTGGTGGCGGCCTGGTCCTGCGCGAGCTTCTGCTGGAACATCTGCGCGAAGTCGATCGGATCGAGCATCAGCGGCGGGAAGCCGCCGTTGCGCGTGGCTTCGGCGATAATCTGGCGGGCGAAGGGGAACAGCAGGCGCGGGCACTCGATGAAGAGCAGCGGCAGCATGTGCTCCTGCGGGAAGCCCGTGATGTTGAACACGCCGCCATAGACCAGCTCGACGTTGAACAGCACGTCCTTGTCGAACGAAGCCTTGGCGTTGAGGGTCAGGTTGACGTCGAACTGGCTTTCCGACAGCGGGTTGGCGTTGACGTTGACGTTTATGGCGATGCCGGGGGCCTTGTCGCGGCCGCGCAGCGAATTGGGCGCGCCGGGGCTCTCGAAGGACAGGTCCTTCACATATTGCGCAAGCACGTTGAGTGTCGGCTGCGCGCCATTGCCATTGGTTGCGCCGTCGGGCGCTTCGTTGGTGTTGTCGGCCATCAGCCTTGTTCCCTGCTGCGGGACGCGCGGCCCCGGATTGAAATCGGCCGTTGGCTATCATGCCCGGATGGTCAAGACAAGGTTTTGCGGCGCTCACTCCTTGTCCAGCCGCCGCCACGGCGAATTCGGATCAGCCCGGCGCGGACCGTCGCGGCGCGAGAAATCCTCCTCGCCGAGATCGATGGTCGGGCCGCGCTCCTTGCGCGGGAAGCCGGAGGCGCGGAAATCCGTCATGACCGTGACCCGGCTCTTCACGAAGCGCCAGGCAAAATCCTGCACCGGGGGCAGCAACAGCAGGAGCGCCACGATGTCGGTGATGAATCCCGGGATGATGAGCAGCAGCGCGGCCAGGAGGATCATGACGCCATGCGCCAGTTGGCGGCTGGGATCGCGACCGGCGTCGAGTTCGCTCTGCGCCCGTCGTAAAACGCCAAAACCTTCGTGGCGCAGCAGCAGGCCGCCGCAGATGCTGGACGCCAGCACCAGGCCGACGGTGGCGAGCGCACCGATCTGGCGCCCGACCAGCACGAATCCCGCGATTTCGGCCAAAGGGAGAACGATCAGGAAAAGAGGAAGAAAGGGAAATCGCAATTGGCCGTCCGTTCTAGCCTTGTCGTTTCAACGCCCGTTACCAGCCGCCATTCCTGTCAGATAGGCAGACTCGCCTTTGATTTGAATGATTGCGCCACGCGTTCTATATGCTTTGATGATCGGGCGCCAACGGCGTGGCCGATGGGGCGCGGCCTGACAAGGGATTGATTGGCGCAGGATATGGCATTTTTCGACTTCGGCACGATTTTCTTCCTGATCGCGGCGGTGGTGATCTTCTTCCAGCTGCGCAACGTGCTGGGCCGCCGCACCGGAAACGAGCGTCCGCCGTTCGATCCCTATACGGCTGGTCGTCAGAAGGACGCCGTGCAGGCGCCGGAAAACGTCGTCGCCCTGCCGCGCAAGCGCCAGCCGGGCGAGGCGCCGGCCGACAATTATACCGCCATCGACGCGGTCGCCAAGCCCGGCACCGACCTGAACAAGGGCTTGCGCGCCATCAAGGACGCCGACCAGAGCTTCGATCCCAAGGGCTTCGTCGACGGCGCCAAGATGGCCTATGAGATGATCGTGATGGCCTATGCCGACGGCGACCGCAAGACGCTGAAGAACCTGCTGTCGCGCGAGGTCTATGACGGCTTCGTCGCCGCGATCTCGGACCGCGAAGCCAAGTCGGAAAAGGTCCAGTCTTCTTTCGTCGGCATCGACAAGGCCGACATCGTCTCGGCCGAGATGAAGGGCTCGGAAGCGCATGTCACGCTGCGCGTGGTCAGCGAGCTGATCTCCGCCACGCGCAACAAGGCCGGGGAGGTGGTGGACGGCGATCCCGAAACCGTCGCCGAGGTCAAGGACGTGTGGACCTTCGCCCGCGACACCCGCTCGCGCGACCCGAACTGGAAGCTGGTCGCCACCGAAGCCGAAGACTGAGCAACGCGGCCGCAACCTGACGGGGGCTTTCGTGCCGCTTTCGCCTTTCTTCAAGGAAGTCGCCTTCGCCGACCTGCCCGGATGGCAAGAAGACGACCATCTCGCCGCCTTCGCGGCGTTCCGCCGCTCGGCCTTCCATGCGCCAGTGAAGCCTTATCGCACGGGCAGCCTCGGTGTGGACTTTTCCAGCTTTGCTGAAGCCTATGCGGCGGCACGTGATGTTCCACCCGTGGACCGGGCCGAGGCGCGCGCCTTCTTCGAGCGGTTTTTCGTGCCGGCGCATGTGGCGGCCGGGAACGGCGCCGAAGGGCTGGTCACCGGTTTCTATGAGCCCGTCGCCGCAGCCTCGCCGACCCGGACAGCGGAATTCAAGGTGCCGCTGCTGGCCCGCCCCGCCGACCTGATCGACATCGACGACGCCAACCGGCCCGCCGGCATGGACCCCTACCTGGCCTTCGCGCGAAAAACGCCTGCCGGGCCGGTCGAATATTTCGACCGCGGCGAGATCGAGCGCGGCGCGCTGGACGGACAGGGACTGGAGATCGCCTGGCTGGCCAGCAAGGTGGACGCCTTCTTCATCCATGTGCAGGGCGCGGCGCGGCTGGCGATGACGGACGGGCGTATGATCCGCGTCACCTACGCGGCCAAGTCGGGCCAGAACTTCACCGGACCCGGCAGGACGCTGGTCGATCTGGGCGAAATCCCGTTCGAGAAGGTGACGATGCAGTCGATCCGGGCCTGGTTCGCCGCGCATCCCGACCGGGTCGACGAGATCTTCTGGAAAAACCGCTCCTACATCTTCTTTCGCGAGGCGGCGGTGGATGATCCCGACCTCGGCCCCATCGCGGCCGCCAAGGTGCCGCTGACGCCAGGCCGCTCCGTGGCGGTGGACCGGCTGCTGCACACATTCGGAACGCCGTTCTACATCCACGCGCCGGAACTGGCGGCATTCGGCGATGCCCAGGGCTTCCGGCGACTGATGATCGCGCAGGATACGGGGTCGGCCATCACCGGCCCGGCGCGCGGCGACCTGTTCGCAGGCTCCGGCGACGCGGCCGGCGAGATCGCCGGGGTCGTGCGCCATGCGGCCGATTTCTATGCGCTGCTGCCGCGTCGCCTGCCCGCATGGAGGGCCGACCGGTGACACGGCGCGGCGAAAACAGGCTCAGCGAGGAGGATCGCGTCCTCTGGAATCTCGTCGCCCGCACGGCCCGGCCGCTGAAGGGCAAGGCCGTCATCGAGATGTCCGATCCCGTGGCGGAGATGAAGGCGCCGCCTGCCCAGCCCGCGCGGACACCGGTCGCGCCATCCGCCGAAACGCCGAAGCCGCGGCATCCGATCCATCCCATGGACGAGCCGACGCTGGACAAGCTGTCCAAGGGCCGCCTGCCGATCGAGGGCCGCGTCGACCTGCACGGCATGACGCAGGACGAGGCCTATTCGCTGCTCTATTCCTTCCTGCACCGGGCGCATGCGGGCGGCGTCCGCTACGTGCTGGTCATCACCGGCAAGGGCTCGTCCTCCGGCGGCGACGGCGTGCTGCGCCGCGCAGTGCCGGCCTGGCTGACGACACCGGCCTTCCGGCCGCTGGTTTCCAGCCACGACCATGCCGCGCGCAAGCATGGCGGCTCCGGGGCGCTCTATGTGCGCCTGCGGAGGACCAGGGCATGAGGGCACAGCCATGGCTCCCCTGACATGACCCCTTTGGGCGAACGCATCCGCGCGCTGCGGCTGGAGCGCGGCATGAGCCAGAAGGACATGGCGGCGGCCATCGGCGTCAGCGCCGCCTATCTTTCGGCGCTGGAACATGGCCGGCGCGGCGTGCCGACCTGGTCGCTGATCCAGAAGATCATCGGCCATTTCAACATCATCTGGGACGATGCCGAGGAGCTTCAGCGGCTCGCCGCAAGCTCTCACCCGCGCGTGAAACTGGACACCTCGGGCCTGTCCCCGGCCGCCACGGAACTGGCCAATCTGCTCGCCGAAAACATCGGCCGGCTGGGCGAGGAAGACATCCGCAGCCTAAGCGAGCAGGTGCGCGCCGCGCTGGAACGTCAGGCCGCCTTGTCGCGCACCTGATAGTCCTTCACCGCCGTGAAGCGGATCGCCTTCCAGCGCTCGGCCTCGTAGTTCAGCGAGAATTCGTGCTGGGCGAGGAACACCGGATCGTCGTCGAGGTCGCGAGCGATGTCGCCGCGATGCGCCTCGACGAAGCGCTGCAAGTCGGCCTTGTCGCCGGCATCGATCCAGCGGCAGACCGAAAACCGTGATACTTCGAAATCGACGGGCAGGGAATATTCGATGTTGAGGCGTTCCTTCAGCACGTCGATCTGCAGCGCGCCGACCACGCCGACGATGGCCGGCGAGCCGTCCTCGGGCTGGAAGAGCTGCACCACCCCTTCCTCGGCCATCTGCTGCAAGGCTTCCTTCAGCTTCTTGGCCTTCATGGCGTCGCCGAGACGCACGCGGCGCAGGATTTCGGGCGCGAAATTGGGCACGCCGCGGAACAGTATGTCCTCGCCCTCGGTCAGCGTGTCGCCGATGCGCAGCGTGCCGTGATTGGGAATGCCGACCACGTCGCCGGCATAGGCCTCGTCGGCGGTGATGCGCGAGCGGGCGAAGAAGAACTGCGGCGCAGACAGCGACATCGGCTTGCCGGTGCGCACCAGCTTGGCCTTCATGCCTCGCTGGAGCGTGCCTGAACAGACGCGCACGAAGGCGATGCGGTCGCGGTGGTTGGGGTCCATATTGGCCTGGATCTTGAAGACAAAGGAGGTCATCTTCTCCTCCGTCGCCTCGACCTTGCGGGTATCGGCCTCCTGCGCGCGCGGCGCCGGGCCATAGGCGCCCAGCGCCTCGATCAGGTCGCGTACGCCGAAATTGCGCAGCGCCGAGCCGAAATAGACCGGCGTCAGATGGCCCTGGCGGAAGGCTTCGAGGTCGAAGGGGCGGCAGGCCTCACGCGCCAGCTCCAGTTCCTCGATGAAGGCGGGACGGTCGTTTTCGGGCAGCAGGCCGGCGGCGCGGTTCGAATCCGGGCCATGCACCGGCGTGCGTTCCTTCTCGTCGTCGCCGCGGCGCACCGCGTTCTGGGCCAGATGATAGGTGCCGGCAAAGGTCTTGCCCTGGCCGATCGGCCAGGTGATCGGCGCCGTGTCGAGCGCCAGCTTCTGCTCGATCTCGTCCAGGATCTCGAAGGTGTCGCGGGCCTCGCGGTCCATCTTGTTGACGAAGGTGACGATCGGGATGTCGCGCAAGCGGCAGACCTCGAACAGCTTCAGCGTACGCGGCTCGATGCCCTTGGCGGCGTCGATGACCATGACCGCGCTGTCGACCGCCGACAGGGTGCGATAGGTGTCGTCGGCGAAGTCCTCGTGGCCCGGCGTGTCGAGCAGGTTGAAGACGTTGTCGCCATATTCGAAGGTCATCACCGAGGTGACGACCGAGATGCCGCGCTCGCGCTCGATCTTCATCCAGTCCGAGCGGGTCTGGATGCGGTCCTTCTTCGCCTTCACCTCGCCGGCGAGCTGGATGGCGCCGCCGAACAGCAGCAGCTTTTCGGTCAGCGTGGTCTTGCCGGCGTCCGGGTGGGCGATGATCGCGAAAGTGCGGCGGCGGGCCACCGCCTGCTCGATTGTCTCGGCCATGTCAGGATTTCCGTTGATTGCGCGGCTTCTAGCAGCGCTTCGACCGCTTGTCGATTGGAATAGGCCTAGCTCGCCAGCGCCAGTTTCGCCGGTTCCAGTTCGAACGGGCGCACCGCAACGCCGGTCGTCGTGATGGTGACGAAGCTGGAGGGCGGAACGGCGTCCCACTGCCCGCATTCGCGGTCGAACGGCTCCGAAACGAGGCAGCGGCCGAGATCGCGGAACGCGGAGGTGTAGAGCGTCGGCGCATGGCCCTGGCTGGCGTAGCGCACGGCATAGAGCGTCCTGCCGTCGGCGAAGGCGGCCGTGAGCTTGAAGGCCGGTTCCATGCCGGCGAGCCGGGATGCCGCCGCGACGCGGGCGACCGCGCGCCCCGCCGCTTTGCAGGGATCGGAATCGAGCCCTTCCTGAAGCATCAGCAGGAAGAACAGCTCTGAATCGGTGGTGCCTTCCCGCCGATCGTAGAGCTCGTCCGACAGACCGGCTTCGAGGCTGCGCCTGATCCTGTCGAAACCGTCGATCTGGCCGTTGTGCATGAAGCTCCAGCGGCCATGGGTGAAGGGATGGCAGTTGCCGCGGCTGGTGGCGCCCCCGGTCGCGGCGCGCACATGGGCCAGGAACAGGCCGGAGCGAATCTGCCGGCACAGGCTTTTCAGGTTGGGATCGGACCATGCCGGCAATATGTCGCGATAAAGGCCGGGTTCACCGCGCTCGCCATACCAGGCAAGGCCGAAACCGTCGCCGTTGGTCGGCGACTTGGCCTCCTGCGCGTGGTGGCTCTGGGCGATCAGCAATGGCAGGGCGCGGTGACGATCTCCTCGAGAAAGACCGGTTCGCCGAGATAGGCCGCCCATCGGCACATGATCGCCTGCCTCCACACTGTCGCCGCGACCGGCCGATATTCGCCCGTCATGGGTAACAAAGGGTAAACGCGGTACGTCGCCATATTTCCACCGAGCCCGTGATGCCTATCGCGCCGGTTCAGGTTAAGAGAAAACGTTTGAAAGGCGTCCTGCGCGGTTGACCGTCCGGCACGCCCGACCGATAGGATCGCACCATGTCCAAATCCGTTCCGTCATCCGTCATCGGCCCCGCCGTGGGCTTTGTTCGCCTGCCGCACAGCGAGGGCCTGCCCCTGCCCGCCTATGAAACCGCCGGCGCTGCCGGCATGGACCTGCGCGCCGCCGTGCCCGAAGACCGGCCGCTGCTCATCCTGCCCGGCCGCCGCGCGCTGGTACCCACCGGCCTGGTGCTGGAAATCGCCGAGGGGCTGGAGGGCCAGATCAGGCCCCGCTCCGGGCTCGCGCTCAAGCACGGCATCACCTGCCTGAACACGCCGGGAACCGTCGACAGCGACTATCGCGGCGAAGTGGGGGTGCTTCTGGTCAATCTCGGCGACGAGGACTTCTATGTCGAGCGCGGTATGCGCATCGCCCAGATCGTCTTTGCCCCGGTGGTGCAGGTGAAAACAGAGGAGCGCAGCCTGGCCGGCGGCACCGCGCGCGGGAATGGCGGGTTCGGCTCGACGGGAACGGCCTGATGGCGGCACCGAAGCTGGTGATCTTCGACTGCGACGGCGTCCTGGTAGACACAGAAGGCCTCGCCAACCGCCGCTTGTCGGCCTGGATCACGCGGGCAGGCCATCCGATCGGATATGAGGAATGCCGCAAGCAATTCAGCGGCCGCAGCCTCGTTTCCGTGCAGGCCGAACTTAAGGACAAGGGTATCGACGTCGGCGACGACTTCGTCGAGCGCTGGTATCGGGAACTGCCCACGCTCTTTGCCGGCGGCGTCGAAACCATACCCCATGTCGAAAGCTTCATCGCAAGCGTGAAGCGGGCCGGCATCGCCCATTGCGTCGCCTCCTCAGCCCGGCTGGACAAGATGCACATGACGTTGGGCAGCACCGGACTTCTGGTGCATTTCAAGGGTGTGCTTTTCAGCGCCACGATGGTGGAGAAAAGCAAGCCGGCGCCCGATCTCTTCCTGCATGCGGCGCGCGAAATGGGCGTTTTGCCTGCGGATTGCATCGTCATCGAGGACAGCGTCGCCGGCACGCAGGCCGGCATCGCCGCGGGTATGCGCGTCTTTTCCTATCACGGCGACCCGCATAGCGACCGTGAAGGCCTGACGGCGGCGGGCGGCATCCTGTTCGACGACATGCGCAAACTGGCAGGAATGATCCCGATCGCCTGACCTGCGGCCATCACGACGTTTGCCGGCCGATCATGGGCGCGATAGTCTCGCGTGCAAGCGTCTATCCGCATAGGGTGATACCATGATCGACAAAGGCAGGATTTTCCGCGAGCTGCACGCAAACACGTTCGTCATCCCCAATCCGTGGGATGTCGGCACGGCAAAGCTGCTCGCTTCCTTCGGCTTCAAGGCGCTGGCGACGACCAGCGCGGGCTACGCCTTCTCGCGCG
Organism: Mesorhizobium sp. SP-1A; assembly: GCF_032460275.1. NCBI lineage: Bacteria > Pseudomonadati > Pseudomonadota > Alphaproteobacteria > Hyphomicrobiales > Phyllobacteriaceae > Mesorhizobium > Mesorhizobium sp. SP-1A. The sequence goes on from NZ_JAVXZD010000005.1 coordinate 65,134, forward strand.
GCCTGGCCGACGGCGGCGTGGGCTTCGAGGAGATGATCCATCACTGCCGCGAACTTGTGGCCGCGACCGACCTTCCTGTTTCGGCGGATCTCGAGAAAGGCAAGGGCGACAGTCCCGAGCGTGCTGCCGAAACCATTTTTGCCGCCGATGCGGCGGGACTGGCAGGCTGTTCGATCGAGGATTTCTCCGGTGACGATGGCAAGCCGATCTATGAATTCTCCCATGCGGTCGAGCGCGTCGCCGCGGCGGTCGAAGCCGCCCGCGCGCTGAAGCACGATTTCGTCTTCACCGCGCGCGCCGAGAACTTCCTGCGCGGCCGTCCCGACCTGGACGACACCATCAGGCGCCTGCAGGCTTTCGAGAAGGCGGGCGCCGATGTGCTCTATGCGCCCGGCATCACGGATATCGAGATGGTGCGCACGATCTGCTCGTCGGTATCGAAGCCGGTCAACGTGCTGGCGACGCCGGATTTCACCCTCGCAGCGCTCGCCGACGCGGGCGCCAAGCGCATTTCGCTCGGCTCCAAGCTCACCAACTATGCGTTCGGCATGCTCGAAAAGGCTTCGCAGGAGATGCTGCAGCAAGGCACCTTCGGCTTTGCCCGTGAGGCCATGGCCTTCCCGCGGCTGCAGAAGATGTTCGGGGCCGCCGAATGAACGACGGCACGCTGACCGTCACGGACATGCACACCGGCGGCGAGCCGCTGCGCATCGTCACCAGTGGCTATCCCGAGCTTCCGAAGGGCACCACGATCCTTCAGAAGCGCGTCTATGTGCGAGACAAGCTCGACCATCTGCGACGGCTGCTGATGTTCGAGCCGCGCGGCCATTACGACATGTATGGCGCGCTGCTGGTCGAGCCGAGCCTGCCGGAAGCCGACCTCGCCGTGCTGTTCATGCACAATGAAGGCTATTCCACCATGTGCGGCCATGCGATCGTCGCGCTTGGCCGCTATGCAGTCGATACCGGCATGGTCGCGGCGCAGGAGCCGGTGACAACCGTCAACATCGAGGCACCGTGCGGGCTGGTCGTCGCTTCGGTCGAAGTCAGGGACGGCAAGGCCGGCGCCGTCTCGTTCGAGAGCGTGCCAGCTTTCCTCTTCGCCGCCGACCGGTCGACGGTTTTGGAAGGCTTTGGCGACATTCGCTTCGACGTCGCCTATGGCGGCGCCTTCTACGCGCTGGCCGACTGCGGGCAGTTCGATCTCGAGTTCGGCAGGAACCGCGTCCGCGACTTCGTGGATGCCGCGACGGCGCTGACCGATAAGCTCAAGGCGGAATTTCCGCTCGCCCATCCCGACCATGACGATCTGGCTTTCCTCTACGGCACGATCCTGACCGATGGCGGCGACGGAGCGGGCGGCATTGCGACGAAGAACGTCTGTGTCTTCGCCGATGCCGAGGTGGATCGCTCGCCGACCGGCTCCGGCGTCACCGCCCGGCTGGCGGCCATGCACGCAAAAGGGCAACTCGCCGTCGGCGAGACCCGGCTGTTCGAAAGCATCGCCGGCTCGCGCTTCACCGGCGCGGTCGCACGCGAAACGACGGCCGGGCCGCATCCGGCGGTGATAGCCCGGGTCGGCGGTCGCGCCTATTACAGCGGCAAGGCCGAATTCATGCTGGAACCGGACGACGAGCTTGGCCGAGGCTTCCTGCTGCGCTGAAGCGTCGTCCGAAACGGGGTTTGCAAACCATCCGCCATGCTTTACACCCGCCCGCGGCTGAACGGCGGTCCGCCCGCATGTTCTCGGGGTTGAAATGCTCTAGTGTGGAGAAAGCGGCGCATGGCCGACTATGACGTCCTGTGCATCGGCAACGCGATTGTCGACATCATAGCCCAATGCGACGAGGCTTTCCTGGAGACGAACGGCATCATCAAGGGTGCCATGAACCTGATCGACGCGCGCCGCGCCGAGCTGCTCTATTCCCGCATGGGACCGGCCATCGAGGCCTCGGGCGGCAGCGCCGGCAACACGGCGGCCGGGATCGCCTCCTTCGGCGGCCGTGCGGCCTATTTCGGCAAGGTCTCGAAGGATCATCTCGGCGAAATCTACGCCCATGACATCCGCGCCCAGGGCGTTGCCTTCAACACACGCCCGCTGACGGGAGAGCCGCCCACCGCGCGCTCGATGATCTTCGTCACGCCCGACGGCGAGCGCTCCATGAACACCTATCTCGGCGCCTGCGTCGAGCTGGGGCCGGAAGACGTCGAGCCGGAAAAGGCGCGCGGCGCCAAGGTCACCTATTTCGAAGGCTATCTGTGGGACCCGCCCCGCGCCAAGGAGGCGATCCGCCAGACCGCCGCGCTGGCTCACGAAGCCGGCCGCGAAGTGTCGATGACGCTGTCGGATTCCTTCTGCGTGGACCGCTATCGCGACGAGTTCCTCGACCTGATGCGGTCCGGCACTGTCGATATCGTCTTCGCCAACAGCCACGAGATCAAGTCGCTCTACCAGACGCCGTCCTTCGACGAGGCGCTGGAGCAGATCCGGCGCGACTGCAAGCTGGCCGCCGTGACCCGCTCGGAAAAGGGCTCGGTCATCGTGCGCGGCGGCGAGACGGTGACGATCGAAGCGACGCCGATCCGCGAGCTGGTCGACACCACCGGCGCCGGCGACCTCTATGCGGCCGGCTTCCTGCACGGCTACACGCAGGGCCGGCCCCTGAAGGACTGCGGCGATCTCGGATCGCTCGCCGCCGGACTGGTCATCCAGCAGATCGGGCCGCGCCCGCGCCAGAACCTGAAATACGAGGCCGAGCAGGCCGGACTGCTGTAGGCGCTCCGCCTAGACTCGCGGCCGGATCGACCCCGGAGTGCGCCGCGACCGGCGCCGGCGCTCCGGCCATATGCTCCGAGGGGTGATGTCCGCCCAGGATCCGCGAACCGCTATCCGATCGGCTGAGGCCGGCCTACCACTTTGTGGCACTTCCACCTTTGCGCCGCGGCTCCATACTATACGGCCAGCCGTAGGAGCACTCCATGTCACAAGCGAAGATCATTTTACTGGCGGCTGGCGCCTGCATGCTTGCAGCCGCGCCTGCGCTCGCCGACAAGCCGCCCGACAGAGGGCCGACGCCAGGCCTCGGTTGGGGACCCGGAGGCAGCAAGCAATCCTATTCCGCCCCCGCACCCGTCATCGGCGCAGGCCTGCCCGCAGTCTTGGCGATCGGGGGCTATCTTTGGCTGCGCCGCAAGCGGCACCGGTAACAAAATCCGGGGCACCGACAGTCCAGACCGCAATCACGGGTTGCCATCGAATTGCTTAGCTTTGCGGTGGGATGAATAGTTGCGGCAACGCTAATACAAGCGCAGAATCCCGGTGAAGGGGGGTTGAGAACCCGGGAGGAACCCATGAACGACCTCGCCCTCACGACCCTCGAATCAGGAAAGGCCAGGATCGATCCCGAAGCGCTGGCGGCGCTTTCGGCGCGGCTGCGCGGCACGGTGCTGCGGCAGAGCGACGAAGCCTATGACCAGGCGCGCTCGGTCTGGAACGCCATGATCGACCGGCGTCCCGGCCTTATCATCCGCTGCGCGGGCGCGGCCGATGTGCGGGAAGCGGTGCGCTTCGCCCGCGACAACCGGCTGCTCGTCGCCGTGCGCGGCGGCGGCCACAACATCGCCGGAAACGCGGTCTGCGACGGCGGGCTCATGATCGACCTGTCGCAGATGAAATCCGTGCGGGTCGATGTCGCGGGCAAGCGGGCCTGGGTGGAACCCGGCGCCACCCTGGCCGACGTGGACAAGGAAACGCAGGCCTTCGCGCTGGTTCTGCCCACCGGCATCAACTCCACCACCGGCATCGCCGGGCTGACATTGGGCGGCGGCTTCGGCTGGACGACACGCAAGTTCGGCCTGACGCTCGACAATCTGCTCGCGGCCGACATCGTGACCGCTAACGGCGAGATCGTGCGTGCCAGCGCGACGGAAAATCCGGAGCTGTTCTGGGCGCTGCGTGGCGGCGGCGGCAATTTCGGCGTTGTCACGGCCTTCGAGTTCAGGCTTCACCGGATGGGCCCGCAGGTCCTGTCCGGCCTGGTGGTACACCCGTTCGCCGACGCTGTGTCGGTGCTGCGGCAATACCGGGAAGCGATCGACCAGGCGCCCGACGAACTGACCTGCTGGGTGGTCATGCGCAAGGCGCCGCCATTGCCGTTCCTGCCGCCGGAATGGCACGGCAAGTCGGTGCTGGTGCTGGCCATGTGCTATTGCGGCGACCTGCAGGAGGGAGAAAAGGCCACGGCCCGCCTGCGCGGCATCGGCAAGCCGATCGTCGACGTGGTGAGCCCGCACCCCTTCACCGCATGGCAGCAGGCGTTCGACCCGCTGCTGGCGCCGGGCGCGCGCAACTACTGGAAGAGCCATGATTTCACGAGCCTGTCGGACGCGACCATCGAGGTCCTGCTTGGCGCGATCCGCGAACTGCCCGGCCCGGAATGCGAGATCTTCATCGGCCATGTCGGCGGCGCCGCCGGTCGCGTGGCGGTCAACGCCACCGCCTTCCCGCAGCGCAGCTCGCATTTCGTCATGAACGTGCATGCCCGCTGGCGGGAAACGAACATGGACAAGCCCTGCAAGGAGTGGGCACGTTCGGTCTATGAGGCCGCCAGGCCGCATGCGATCGGCACGGCCTATGTCAACTTCATGCCGGGCGACGAGGAGGAGCGGGTCGAGGCGGCCTATGCCGGCAACTATCGCCGGCTATCCGAACTGAAACAGCGCTACGATCCGCTGAACCTGTTCCGCATGAACCAGAATATCCGGCCGATGGAGGGACAAAGGGCCGCCTGACGGCAGGGCCCGGGCGCCGGCCTTTTCCGCCGTTCCGCAAGGAGCGGCGGAGAGGTTCCGATCGCCGTCTACGTTTCGACCTGCCCTGCCATCCTGTTCGTCAAGGCGACGATTTCCTCCGCCGACAGGATGATGTCATAGCGATAGCTGGAATTGTCGCCGTTGCCCGACTTCCTGTAGAGCGAGTCGGCCGTGATCGAGATCACCACCCTGGTGGGCGACAGGGCCTGCATCTCCCCGCTTTCCAGTTCCTGGTCGAAAATCACGCGGGGATTGCCTTCCCGCTTCGCCGGCCCGACCTTCATGCGCACATTCCGCTCCTGTCGCTCCCAATCCGTTCCATTCAGGTCTAGGAGACGGGGCGGCTGCGGAATGTGAGCCATTTCACTTACAGATTGCGATTTCGGCGGCCGGGCGGCCGCTCATTGCCCCGCATTGTAGGCCGCGATGGCGGCCATGTTGACGATGTCGCTGTCCTTGGCGTTCAGGGGCACGATCTGCACCGGCTTGTTGAGGCCGACCAAGAGCGGACCGATCACGGTGGAGCCGCCCAGTTCCTGCAACAGCTTGGTGGATATCGAAGCCGAGTGGAAGGCCGGCATGATCAGCACATTGGCCGGGCCGGTCAGGCGGCAGAACGGATAAAGCTGCATGCCGCGCGGATTGAGCGCCACGTCCGCAGCCATTTCGCCGTCATATTCGAAATCGACACGGCGTTTGTCCAAAATTTTCACCGCTTCCTGTATCCGCTCCGAGCGCTCGCCATGCGGATGGCCGAAGGTGGAGTAGGCCAGCATCGCCACGCGCGGCTCGTAGCCCATGCGGCGGGCGAAATTGGCCGTCTCCTCGGCGATGTCGGCGATTTGCTCGGCGTTCGGCATGTCGTGCACGGCGGTATCGGCCACGATCACCGTGCGGCCCCGCGCCAGCACGATGGAAACGCCGATCACCGCATGTCCCGGCTTGGCGTCGATGATGCGGCGCACATCCTCGAGCGCCGTCGAGTAATTGCGCGTCACGCCGGTGACGACGCCGTCGGCATCGCCCAGCGCCACCATGCAGGCGGCGAAATGGTTGCGGTCGTTGTTGATGAGGCGCTGGCAATCGCGCAGCAGGAAGCCCTTCCGCTGCAGGCGCTCGTAGAGATAGTCGGTATAGATCGCGTTGCGGCGCGACAGCCGCGCATTGATGATCTCCAGCCCCGGCCGGTCGAGGTCGATGCCGGCATTGCGTGCGTTATCCTTGATGATGTCGTCGCGGCCGAGCAGGATGGCGGTGCCGAGCTTCTGGTTCACATAGGCCACCGCCGCGCGCATGACCTGCTCCTCTTCGCCCTCGGCGAAGACGATGCGCTTCGGCTGACGCCGGACGCGGTCGTAGATGCGTTGCAGCGTCGAGGCGATCGGGTCGCGGCGCGCCGAAAGCTCCTGCGCATAGCGGTCGAGGTCGATGATCGGCCGGCGCGCCACGCCGGTTTCCATGGCGGCCCTGGCCACGGCCACCGGCACGGCCGAGATCAGGCGCGGATCGAACGGTACCGGAATGATGTAGTTGGGACCGAATTTCGGCCGGTTGCCCTGATAGGCGGCCGCGACGTCATCCGGCACGTCCTGCCTGGCAAGCTCGGCCAGCGCGTGGGCGGCCGCGATCTTCATCTCGTCGTTGATGGTGGTGGCGCGCACGTCCAGCGCGCCGCGGAAGATGTATGGGAAGCCGAGAACGTTGTTGACCTGGTTCGGATAGTCCGAGCGGCCGGTGGCCATGATGGCATCGGTGCGGATTTCGGCAACCTCCTCCGGCGTGATCTCCGGGTCGGGATTGGCCATGGCGAAGATGATCGGGTTCTTGGCCATCGACCGGATCATCGCCGGCGTCAGCGCACCCTTGGCGGAGAGGCCGAAAACGATGTCTGCGCCGTCCATCGCGTCGGCCAGCGTGCGCGCGTCGGTCTTCACCGCATGGGCCGACTTCCACTGGTTCATGCCTTCGGTGCGGCCCTGGTAGACGACGCCCTTGGTGTCGCACAGGATGATGTTTTCGGGCGAGAAGCCCATCGCCTTGATCAATTCGATGCAGGCGATGCCGGCCGAACCCGCGCCGTTGCAGACGAGCTTCGCGGTTTTCATGCCGCGGCCGGTGACCTTCAGCGCATTGATCAGGCCGGCGGCCGAGATGATGGCGGTGCCGTGCTGGTCGTCGTGGAAGACGGGGATGTCCATCAGTTCGCGCAGCTTCTGCTCGATGATGAAGCATTCGGGCGCCTTGATGTCCTCCAGATTGATGCCGCCGAAGGAAGGGCCGAGATAGCGCACGCAATTGATGAACTCGTCGGCGTCCTCGGTCGCCACTTCGAGGTCGATGGAATCGACGTCGGCGAAGCGCTTGAACAGAACCGCCTTGCCCTCCATCACCGGCTTGGAGGCGAGCGCGCCGAGATTGCCGAGGCCGAGAATGGCCGTGCCGTTGGAGATGACGGCCACCATGTTGCCGCGGCTGGTGTAATCGAAGGCGCGGCTGGGGTCCTCGGCGATCGCCTTGACCGGCACGGCGACCCCGGGCGAATAGGCGAGACTGAGGTCGCGCTGGGTGGCCATCGGCTTGGTGGCGACGATTTCCAGCTTGCCGGGACGGCCCATGGCGTGGAACTCCAGCGCCTCCTGAGCGCTGACGGAGGGTCCGGAGGGCTCGTTCGTCTTTGCCATGCGGTGAAATGTCCTCGCCTGTGCCGCCGCGATCTCCTGCGTGATCCCCAGGCAGCGTTTCTTTGTGGAGTGTTCCGGATTAAGGCTACACTTTGCCGCGGTAAAGCGCCAAGCAGATGGCTTTCGGGAATTTTGGAAACAGTTTCTTGAACGACGAAACCCCGATCCGCACAGACGCCGTCACCATCGCCGCGCCCTTGACGCCGGGCGCAGGCGCGACGCCGATGATGGAACAATATATCGAGATCAAGGCAGCGAACCCGGATTCGCTGCTGTTCTACCGCATGGGCGACTTCTACGAACTGTTCTTCGAGGACGCGGAGAAGGCGAGCGCGGCGCTGGGCATCGTGCTGACCAGGCGCGGCAAGCACCAGGGCGCCGACATTCCCATGTGCGGCGTGCCGGTCCATGCCGCGGACGACTATCTCCAGAAGCTGATCGCGCTGGGATTCCGGGTCGCGGTGTGCGAGCAGACGGAGGATCCGGCGGAGGCGAAGAAACGCGGCTCCAAGTCGGTGGTCAGACGCGACGTGATCCGTCTCGTCACGCCCGGCACCATCACCGAGGACAAGCTGCTGGCACCGTCGGAATCCAGCTTCCTGATGGCGCTGGGGCGCATCAAGGGCGGAAGCGACCAGTCCTATGCGCTCGCCTGGATCGAGCTTTCGACCGGCACCTTCCGCGTGACGGAGAGCGCTGCCGACCGCCTGCTGGCAGACATATTCCGCGTCGATCCGCGCGAGCTCATCATGGCCGAGCCGGTGTTCCACGATCCGGAACTGAAGCCGCTTTTCGACGTGCTCGGCCGCGTAGCCAATCCTCAACCCGCAAATCTGTTCGATTCGGCTTCGGCAGCCGGCCGTATCGCCCGCTTCTTCGAGGTGGCGACGCCGGACAGCTTCGGCACCTTCTCGCGCGCCGAACTGTCGGCGATCTCGGGCGTGGTCGCCTATGTCGAGAAGACGCAGAAGGCCGAAAGGCCCCGGCTGGCCTATCCCGAGCGCGAAGAAAACGGCTCGACGCTGTTCATTGATCCGGCCACGCGCACCAACCTGGAAATACTGCGCACCTTGTCGGGCAATCGCGAAGGCTCATTGGTCAAGGCCGTCGACCGCACCGTGACGGGCGCCGGAGCCCGCCTGCTCGCCGACAGGCTGACGGCGCCGCTGACCGACCCGGAAAGGATAACGGCGCGGCTGGATTCGGTCTCCTTCTTCCGCGGCGAGCCACGGCTCTGCCAGGCCGTGCGGCTGGCGTTGAAGGGCGTGGCAGACATGCCGCGCGCCCTGTCGCGCCTGGCGCTCAACCGCGGCGGTCCGCGCGACCTCGGGGCCTTGCGCGCCGGCTTCCAGGCGTCCGGCGAAATCGCCGAGATCCTCGCCGACAGGTTGCTGCCGCAGGAACTGCACGACGCGGCGGAAGCCATAGCCGCCCTGCCCCTGTCGCTGGCCGGGCATCTGGCGCGCGCGCTGGATGACGACCTGCCGCTCTTGAAGCGCGACGGCGGCTTTCTGCGCGCCGGCTACGACGCCGAACTGGACGAGATGCGCGCGCTGCGGGACGGCACGCGCAAGGTCATCGCCGCCATGGAACGAGACCTTGCCGAGGAAACCGGCATCCGTTCCCTGAAGATCCGTCATAACAATGTGCTGGGCTACTATATCGAGGTCACCGCCAACCATCAGGCAGCCCTGACCGGCACGGACGAGGCCAAGTCGCGCTTCATCCACCGCCAGACCATGGCCAACGCCATGCGCTTCACCACGACCGAACTCGCCGGGCTGGAGACGAAGATCGCCAATGCGGCCGACCGGGCGCTCGCCATCGAGCTGGCGGCCTTCGAGGCGCTGGTCGCGGAAGCCGTGGGCGAAGCGGAGAAGATCCGCGCCGGCGCGGACGCGCTTGCCGTGCTCGACGTCTCGGCGGCGCTGGCGCTGTTGTCGGAGAGCGAGAACTGGTGCCGGCCGCAGGTCGATTCCAGCCTCGCCTTCGAGGTGACCGGCGGCCGCCATCCGGTTGTCGAACAGGCGCTGCGCCGGACCGGCGAAGGCCCCTTCGTTGCCAATGATTGTGCCCTGTCGCCGGAAGGCGACGGCAGATACGGCGCCATCTGGCTGCTGACCGGCCCGAACATGGGCGGCAAATCCACCTTCCTGCGCCAGAACGCGCTGATCGCCGTGCTGGCGCAGGCCGGTTCCTATGTGCCGGCGGCGAGCGCCCATATCGGCGTGGTCGATCGACTGTTCTCCCGCGTCGGCGCCTCGGACGACCTGGCGCGCGGCCGCTCCACCTTCATGGTCGAGATGGTGGAGACGGCGGCGATCCTCAACCAGGCGGGCGAGCGCGCGCTGGTGATCCTCGACGAGATCGGACGTGGCACGGCGACCTTCGACGGCCTGTCCATCGCCTGGGCGGCGGTGGAGTATCTGCATGAAAAGAACCGTTGCCGCGCGATTTTCGCCACGCATTTCCACGAGATGACGGCGCTGGCCGAGAAACTTCCGCGCCTTCACAACGTCACCATGCGGGTCAAGGAATGGGAAGGCGACGTCGTGTTCCTGCACGAGGTCGGCAAGGGTGCCGCTGACCGCAGCTATGGCGTTCAGGTGGCCCGTCTCGCGGGCCTGCCCGAAGCGGTGGTGCAGCGGGCCAAAGACGTGCTGCACCAGCTCGAGGCCGGTGAGACGTCGGGCAAGACCGACCGGCTGGTGGACGACCTGCCGCTGTTTTCGGCCGTCGCGAGGCGCGAGCCGCCCAAGCCGGCGAAGACCGACGCGGTGGGCGAGGCGCTCGCCGATCTCAATCCCGACGAGATGACGCCGCGCGAGGCGCTCGAGGCCCTATACCGGTTGAAGGGTCTCGTCACGGGCTGATCCGCCCCGTTTCGAGCGTAAAACGATCAGGCGGCGCGCGACACCGGCGCCTTGCCGATGATGACGCGATTGCGGCCGCGATGCTTGGCCTCGTAGAGGAGGCGGTCTGCGGCGCGCACCAGTTCCGGCACGGTCGCTTCGGACGCACAGACCGTGCCGCCGATCGAGACGGTCAACGGCAGCATTTGTCCTTCCTTCGGCTGGAAGCTTATGCTTTCGACCTCGCGCCGCACGCGCTCGGCGACCTGGCGTGCCTCCTGCTCGCCGGCGCCCGTGAGAAAAGCGCCGAATTCCTCGCCGCCGATACGGCCAAGCACGTCGCCGGAGCGCACGCCGCTGCGGATGGCTTCTGCGATCAGCAGCAGCGCCTCGTCGCCGGTCAGGTGGCCGTAATTGTCGTTGATCGCCTTGAAATTATCGGCGTCGATGATGAGCAGCGTGCCGCGGTCGCTCCGGCGGCGCGAACGGTCGAGCCTGGCGAAGAAGGTTTCGCGATTGAGCATGCCGGTCATGTCGTCGCGGCTCGCCTTTTCGGCAAGGCGGCGGTGTGCGGCGGCAAGCTGGGCGTGGGTGCGGGCAAGTTCGCGATGCGCGCTTTTCAGCCGGTCGCTCTGCCAGAAGGTGTAGGCGCTGGCGGGCCAGGCGATCAGCAACGGACAGAGCACGCACATCATCCAGGCGTTGCCGTCGACCGTGCCGCCCAGCGCGGGCACGATGCTGACCGCCAGCACGAGAGACGCCACAACGGAAGCCAGGGCAACGACGCCCGAGCGCACCAATATGCTGTTCATGCGGATCCCCCTTTTGCACCGGCCTCATGGCACGCCACGCTGAAGGACCTATTGCCCCGCTGGTTAAAAATTGGAATGAAGGCGCGGTTTCTTTTCGGACACGGATAATATCTCTTCAGCCGCCGCCTTTTCGTGGCATAAGACGGAAATGACCGAGCTTCCCGATCCCGTCCGCTTTTCCCACGTCACCGACTGGGTGTTCGACCTCGACAACACGCTGTATCCGCACCATTCGAACCTGTTTTCCCAGATCGACGTGAAGATGACGGCCTACGTGTCGAATCTCCTGTCGCTGCCGCGCGAGGACGCGCGCAAGCTGCAGAAGGAGCTGTACCAGCAATATGGGACGACGCTGAACGGGCTGATGCAGCGGCACGGCATCGATCCGGACGATTTCCTGGAGAAGGTGCACGACATCGACTATTCCTGGCTGGTGCCCGACCCGGTTCTGGGCGCGGCGATCCGCCAGCTGCCGGGGCGCAAATTCATCTTCACCAACGGCGATCGCGGCCATGCCGAACGCGCCGCGCGGCAGCTCGGCATCCTCGACCATTTCGACGACATTTTCGACATCGTCGCAGCCGGCCTGACGCCGAAACCCGCGCGCCAGACCTATGAGAAGTTTGCCGCGCTGCATGCCGTCACCGGGCAGAGCACGGTGATGTTCGAGGATCTCGCCCGCAACCTCGCGGTGCCGAAGGCGCTCGGCATGACCACCGTCCTGGTGGTGCCCCGCAATTTCGAGCCGACCTTCTCCGAAATATGGGAGCGCGATCCCGACAATGACGACGACGTCGATTTCGTGACCGACGACCTCGCCGGTTTCCTGACGACGATCGTCAAGGGCCGGGAATAGGCGCCGGGCCGCGAAAACCGCCCCGCGGCCCTATTTGCCGAGCTTGTAGAACCGGTTGATGATGTCCCATGCCTCCTGGGCGGTGTCGACGAAGTCGATGATGTCCTGATCGCCGGGGCTGATCGTGCCCTGCTCGGCGAGGAAATCGAGATCGATCGCACGCTCCCAGAAGGATTTCCCGAACAGGATCACCGGAACGCGCTCCATGCGCCCGGTCTGGATCAGCGTCAGCGTCTCGAAGAACTCGTCCATGGTGCCGAAGCCGCCGGGAAACACCGCCACGGCCTTGGCGCGCATGACGAAATGCATCTTGCGGATGGCGAAGTAGTGGAAGTTGAAGCACAGTTCCGGGGTGATGTAGGCGTTCGGCGCCTGCTCGTGCGGCAGCACGATGTTGAGGCCGATGGAGGGCGCGCCAACATCGTCGGCGCCGCGGTTGCCGGCTTCCATGACGCCCGGGCCGCCGCCGGTCACAACCACGAATTCGCGATAGTAGGTCGTGGCCGAATGCTGCGAGCAGAGCCGGGCGAATTGGCGCGCCTCCTCGTAATATCTGCTGTTGGCCTCCAGGTTGCGCTTCTGCGTCTCGTTCTTGGCCGCCCAAGCCTCGCCGCCGGGTTCGGGCAGCCGCGCGCCTCCGAACAGCACCACAGTGGAGCGGACGCCACGCTCGGCAAGGATCATCTCGGGCTTCAGCAGTTCCAACTGCAACCGCATGGGCCGCAATTCGCGCCGCGTCATGAATTCCTCGTCGTCCCAGGCAAGGCGATAGGAGGCGGCTCTCGTCTGTGGCGTGTCCGGCGTGCTTTTTACGCGCTCCAGATCCTCGTCGGAGTGCGGCAGCGGCGTCCAACCCGCCGATTCCATCGGTTTCATGCAGAAATCCCCAATGCCTGTTTCGCGCCGTCCCGTGCGCAACCGCGATTGACCCCCACCATGGCTTCAAATAGGGTCCGCGCGGCCTTCAAACAGGTTAAAAGCCGCACCTTAACAGTATGGTAATGGAGCAGACATGCCGAAGCCCGATCTCACGAGCCTCGAGAAGACGATCGAGAAGGCGTTCGAGGAGCGCGAGAGCGTTTCCACCGCAACACGCGGAGAGGTGAGGGACGCGGTGCAGTCCGCCCTTGATCTGCTCGACAAGGGCGAGGCCCGCGTCGCCGAGCGGAAATCCGACGGGGCATGGCACGTCAACCAATGGCTGAAGAAGGCGGTGCTGCTGTCCTTCCGGCTCAATCCGATGGAGATCATCAAGGGCGGCCCCGGGCAGGCGGTCTGGTGGGACAAGGTGCCCTCGAAGTTCGAGGGCTGGGGCGCGGTGGATTTCGAGAAGGCCGGCTTCCGCGCGGTTCCGTCGGCCGTCGTGCGCCGTTCCGCCTATGTCGCGCCAGGCGCGGTGCTGATGCCGTCCTTCGTCAATGTCGGCGCCTATGTCGATTCGGGCACCATGGTGGACACCTGGGCATCGGTGGGCTCCTGCGCCCAGATCGGCAAGAACGTCCACCTGTCGGGCGGCGTCGGCATCGGCGGCGTGCTGGAGCCGATGCAGGCCGGCCCCACCATCATCGAGGACAATTGCTTCATCGGCGCACGCTCCGAGGTGGTCGAGGGCTGCATCGTGCGCGAAGGTTCGGTGCTGGGCATGGGTGTCTTCATCGGCCAGTCGACCAAGATCATCGATCGCGCCACGGGCGAGGTTTTCTACGGCGAAGTGCCGGCGAATTCGGTCGTCGTGGCCGGTTCCATGCCGGGCAAGCCGCTGCCGAACGGCGAGCCCGGCCCGTCGCTCTATTGCGCCGTGATCGTGAAGCGCGTGGACGAAAAGACCCGCTCCAAGACCTCGATCAACGAACTGCTCAGGGACTGAGATCCCGGGCATCCGGCATAGGGATGGAAAGGCCTTGAGCCAACAGCAACCGTCGCAACTGGTCTGGCTTTTCTTCAGGTCGTCGGGGCGGCTCAGCCGCGCCGCCTATTTCTTGGGCGGGCTGCTGGTCGCCATCGTGCAGGCCTTCCCCCTCTACCGCTTCACGCTGGTGCCGGAAGGCACGCCGGAAAGCGAGACATGGGCCATGGTGTTCTTCCTGGCCTTCGTCGCCTCGCTGTGGTCCAACATCGCGCTGGCGATCAAGCGGCTGCACGATCTCGGCCGGCCGGGGATGATGGCGCTCGTCCTGTTCGTGCCGGTGATCTCGATCATCGCTTTCCTGGCGCTGTGCCTGTTCCCGGGCGATCCGGGCCCGAACCGCTACGGCGCGCGCACCAACGCACCGGGATAAATCGCCAACCTGGCACTGGTCGTCTGCCCGCGGCGCGCCGCGTGACAGGCGTAGCGCTTTCGACTATCGCTTTGCCCATGAAACTGCCCATCGACCCTGCCGAGAACCTTGCCACCCTGATCCGCTGCCCGTCCGTGACACCGGCGGAAGGCGGTGCTTTGTCGGCCTTGGAGGCGATGCTGAAACCGCTCGGCTTCGCGGTGGAACGCCCCGTCTTTTCGGAGGACGGCACGCCGGACATTGAAAATCTCTACGCGCGCCGCTCAGGCAACGGGCCACACCTGATGTTTGCGGGTCACACCGATGTCGTGCCGGTGGGCGACGAGACGGCATGGACCCATCCGCCCTTCTCGGCGGCGATCGCGAGCGGCGAAATGTATGGCCGCGGCGCCGTCGACATGAAGGGCGGCATCGCCTGCTTCATCGCCGCGCTGGCGCGCCATATTGCGCAGAAGGGCGGTCCGAAGGGATCGGTCTCGCTGCTGATCACCGGCGACGAGGAAGGACCGGCGATCAACGGCACCGGCAAGCTGCTCGAATGGGCGGCGGAGCGCGGCGAGAAATGGGACGCTTCCATCGTAGGGGAGCCGACCAACCCCGACAGGCTGGGCGACATGATCAAGATCGGCCGCCGCGGCTCGATCTCGGGGCTGGTGACGGTCAACGGCAGGCAAGGCCATGCCGCCTACCCGCATCTGGCCGACAATCCGGTGCGCGGGCTGATGGCCCTGATCGACGCGCTGCTCCATCCGGTGTTCGACAAGGGCACGAAGGACTTCCAGCCGACCAATCTGGAGGTCACTTCCGTCGATGTCGGCAATCCCGCCACCAATGTCATTCCGGCCAAGGCGACCGCCGCCTTCAACATCCGCTTCAACGACAGCTGGACGGCGGAAACCCTGCAGGCGGAGATCCACAACCGGCTGGACACGGCTGCGCGCCGGAAGAAGTACCGGCAGGGCCGCCGCGAGCCGGTCGATTTCGAGCTGACATGGCGCGACAGGCCGAGCCACGTGTTCCTGACCCGCGACGAAAAGCTGATCGAGACGCTGAGCGGATCGGTCGAGGCGGTGACGGGGCGCCGGCCGGCACTTTCGACCTCCGGCGGCACGTCTGACGCGCGCTTCATCAAGGATTACTGCCCGGTGGTCGAATTCGGCCTGGTGGGCCAGACCATGCATATGGTGGATGAGCGCGTGGCACTGGCCGACCTTGAGACTCTGACCCAAATCTATCTTCGCTTCATCGAGGACTGGTTCGGTTAGACCCATGCTTTCGGCGGAAGAAACGCAAGCCTCGCTGGCGGGCGCCTGGCGGCTGATGTTCGGCAAGGCCGACGGCTTCAGGCTGCTCGACCTGTCGGCCGACGGTTTCTGGAATTCCTTCTTCGCCATGGCGGTGGCCGCGCCGGCGCTGGTGGTCGGCTGGGTCGGCATCGCCGACGAGATCGGCGACGCCGACGCCGTGGCCGGGCGTTTCGGCCTCGTGCTTCGGCTGGCGGCCGTCGATCTCGGCTCGTGGGTGCTGCCGCTGATCGTGCTCGCACTGGTGGCGTCCCGCATCGGCATAGGCGGCCGTTTCGTCCATTATGTCGTGGCTTCGAACTGGACCTCGGCGATCATCGCCTGGCTGATGCTGCCGGCGGCGCTGGTCCGGCTTTTCGTATCGGCAGGCAGTCAGGTGGCAGCGGTTGTTTCGCTGCTCCTGTTCCTGGTGTCTATGGTGTTGACCTGGCGCATGACCAATGCCGCCATCGGCCGGGGCGCCGCGGTCGGCACCGCCGTGTTCGTGGGCATGTTCGTGGTGTCGCTGGCTGTGCTGCTCTTCCTGCAGTCCATGCTCGGGGTGACCGTTCCCGAGTGACGCCTCAGGCCGGCGGATAGTCGACGCCGACCAGGAAAAGCCCGTCCGGCGGCGCCACCTGCCCGCATGCCGCGCGGTCCCTGGCTTCCAATGCCGCCTTCAGGTCAGCCGCGGTCCACGCCCCCTCGCCCACCCGTTTCAGCGAGCCGACCATCGAGCGCACCTGATTGTGCAGGAAGGAGCGCGCCGAAGCGCGGATTTCGATGGTGTCGCCGCTGCGCGTGACATCGAGACGGTCGAGTGTTCTGAGCGGACTGTTGGCCTGGCACTGCGCGGAGCGGAAAGTGGTGAAATCGTGCCTGCCCAGCAACGCCTTGGCCGCCTCGTGCATGGCTTCGGCGTCCAGCTTCTTCGGCACCCACCAGACCTGGCCCTTGTCCAGCGCCGCCGGCGCGCGGCGGTTGGCGATGCGGTAGAGGTAGTGGCGCGCCAGCGCCGAGAACCGCGCCTCGAAATCATCGGCCGCGCGAGACGCCTTCAGGATGGCGATGCGCTCGCCGGCCTGCTGCAGATGCGCGTTGACGGCATCGCGCACCGTATCGGAAAGCCATTCCTTCGAAAGATCCACATGCGCCGTCTGCGCGGTTGCGTGGACGCCGGCATCGGTGCGGCCGGCGCCATGCAGCGTCACGCGCTCGCCGCAGAATTTCCCGATCGCCTGCTCGATCGCCTCCTGCACCGAAGGACGGTCGGCCTGCCGCTGCCACCCGGCATAGGGCCCGCCGTCATATTCGATGTCGAGGCGAAAGCGCGGCATGCTCCGTTCGCGCCGGATCAGGCAGCAAGTTCGGTCGAGAAGGCGGACGCATAGACCAGGCGGCCGCTGGCGGGAGCTTCGCCCCAGGCAAGCGCCTGCAGCGCCTCGCACTGGTAGTCGCTGTCGAAACCGGCCGCGCGTTCGCGGCTGTAGCCGAAGCGACCGTAATATGCCGGGTCGCCCAGAACCACTGAAAGCTTCTCGCCGGCATCCCTCAGGCGGATATGCGCCTCGCGCACCAGCGCGCCGCCGATGCCGGTGCCATGGAAATTGGGCTCGACCGCGAGCGGCGCCAGCGCCACTGCCGGAAACTCCTGGCCGTTGCGTTCGACGTACAGGCGGGAGAACAGGATGTGACCCACCACCTGTCCGTCTTCCACCGCGACCAATTCGACCACCGCATCGCCCTGCGAAACCAGAGCATCGACCAGCCCGGCCTCGGTGTGCTGGCCGAAGGCGTGTTCCTCGACGAGGCGGATCGCCTCACGGTCGCGCGGCGTGGCCGCGCGGATCGACATCATGCTCATGACAGTTTCATTCCTTTTTCGATCTTGGCTCCGCGCAGGAAATCCTGTGCGGCGGCGGGCCTGGCGCCCGCCCGTTGCACTTCGACCAGCCTGACCGCGCCCCTTCCGCAGGCGACGGTCAGCCGATCGTCGAGGATTCCTCCCGGCACGCCCGCGCCCTCGCAGAGGGTCGAACGCAACAGCTTCAATCTTTCCAGGCGTCCGCCAAGGGGCGCCTCGCACCATGCACCCGGAAAGGGCGAAAGGCCGCGTATCAGGTTGTGGACCTCGCCGGCCGGGCGGGTCCAGTCCACGCGCGCCTCCGATTTGTCGATCTTGGCGGCATAAGTCACCCCCTCGGCCGCTTGCGGCGTATAAGCCAGACTTCCGCTTTCCAGCCGTGAAAGGGCTTCGGTCATCAGTTCGGCGCATGATGCCATCAGACGGTCGTGCAGGTCGCCGGCGGTCATATCGGCTTCGATGGCCAGCTTTTCAACCAGCGCCACCGGTCCGGTGTCCAGGCCTTCCTCCATTCTCATCACCATCATGCCGGTCTCGGCATCGCCGGCCATAATCGCGCGCTGGATGGGTGCGGCACCGCGCCAGCGCGGCAAAAGCGAGGCGTGGCCGTTGAGGCAGCCGAGACGGGGAGCGTCGAGGACCGGCTTCGGCAGAATGAGCCCATAGGCCACGACAACCGCTACGTCCGCATCCAGCGAGCGGAACGCCTGCCGATCCGAATCATCCTTGAGCGTCAAAGGCGTGCGAACTTCCACCCCGAGGCGTTCGGCCTCGCGCTGCACCGGCGAAGGCGTCAGTTCCAGCCCGCGCCGGCCGCCGGCGCGCGGCGGCTGAGTGTAGACGGCGACGATCTCGTGCCCGGCCTCGGCCAGCGCGCGCAGGGTCGGCACGGAGAATTCCGGCGTACCCATGAAGACGACGCGAAGCGGCATTTTGGTCCGTGGCTCGGTTTTTCGGTCCGGTTTTGTAAGGCGCGCGGTCTTCCGCTTCAAACGGATTCGCGAATTTCACCCAGAATCCGCGGGCCAGTGGCAAATGTGCCGGCCTTAGCCCACCAGCCGGCTCGGCGCCGGACGGTCCTTTGCCAGCTTGCGGAACTTGCGCATCACCATGTCGCGCTTGAGTTTGGAGATATGGTCGATGAACAGAACGCCGTTGAGATGGTCGATCTCGTGCTGGAGACAGGTCGCCATCAGTCCTTCGGCCTTGATCTCCTGTTCCTTGCCGCTGCGGTCCAGATATCTGGCCCGCACCGAGGCCGGGCGCTCCACCTCTGCGTAGTAGTCCGGGATCGACAGGCAACCCTCCTCATAGGTCGAGCGCTGTCCGGAGCTTTCGAGGATCTCGGGATTGACGAAGACATGCGGCGCCGGCTCCTCGCCTTCCTTGGCGAGGTCGATCACCAGCAGCCGGATCGGCTCGCCGATCTGGATGGCGGCAAGACCTATTCCCGGCGCGTCATACATGGTTTCCAGCATGTCGTCGGCAAGCTTGCGCAGCGCGTCGTCGACGCGTTCCACCGGCTTTGACACCTGGCGCAGGACCGGATCGGGCAGGATGATGAGCGGCTTGATGGACATGCCGCCTCACCTAAGACTTTGCCGGAAAAGCGTCAACCGGTGCGATATCCACATGTTCACGTTTTGATCTATGCTGTCGCGGCGAATCGTCTATGGTGTCGCCATGAACGATTCCGCCAGCCCCCTGTCCGAACCCGTACTCCGTCTCGGCGCCAGCGTCTTCACGCTCGGGCAATCGCTGGCTGCCTGCGGTGTGGTCCTTCTGGTTCTTCTCGGCGGGCTTGCCTATGCGTTGTGGCGCTCGGCGCAGGCGCGCGCACTGGCGGCAACGGAGGCCGTCGAACGCACCCGCGAGGCCGAGGCCCGCATGGCCGGCATCCTGCAGGCCCAGGCCGAGATGAAGGGCTCGATGGGCGCGCTGGCCGAGGTGTTCGGCGCAAGGCAGGCCGAGTTGACGCAATCGCTCGGGCAGCGCCTCGACGCCATGACCGGCCGCATCGGCCAGTCGATGACCGAACAGGCGCGCTCGACGCACGAAAGCTTGGCCAAGCTGCAGGAACGCCTCGCCGTCATCGATACCGCGCAGGGGAACATCCAGTCGCTGGCGGGGCAGGTGGTGCAATTGCAGGCGATCCTCTCCAACAAGCAGACGCGCGGCGCATTCGGCCAATCGCGCATGGAGGCGATCGTCGCCGATGGGCTGCCGCACGGCGCCTATGCGTTCCAGGCAACGCTATCGAACGGCAGCCGGCCGGATTGCATCGTCAAGATGCCCAACGGCGCGCCTGACCTGGTCATCGACGCCAAATTCCCGCTGGAAGCCTGGAACGCCATCCGCGCCGCCGAGAGCCCGGACCTGCAGAAGGTGGCGTCACAATCGTTCCGCCGCGATGTCGAGGTCCATATCCGCGACATTTCCGAAAAATACCTGATCCAGGGCGAGACGCAGGACACGGCCTTCATGTTCGTGCCGTCGGAATCGGTCTTTGCCGAAATCCACGAGAATTTCGAGGCGCTGGTGCAGCGTGCCCATCGGGCCCGCGTCGTCATCGTCTCGCCATCTCTGCTGATGCTGTCGATCCAGGTGGTTCAGGCCATCCTCAAGGACGCGCGCATGCGAGAGCAGGCACACCTGATCCAGGGCGAGGTGGTGCGGCTGATGGAAGATGTCGGACGTCTCGACGAGCGGGTGCGCAAGTTGCAGGCGCATTTCGGGCAGGCCTCGAAGGACATTGACGACATACTCGTCTCCTCCTCCAAGGTGACCAGGCGCGGCCAGAAGATCGAGGCGCTGGAATTCGGCGAGCATGCCGGCGAGGCAGAGGCCGAAACGGCCACGCACGCGGCGGCAAGCAAGCGCACGGCGGATTCCAAGACCGGCCAGCTCAGGCTGCGCGTGGTCGAAGACGACAATTGAGGCTTTTAAGCCCCGGACGATCGTCCGTTCGTTCAGCTTTGGTCGAGGCGCGCCCAAAGCGCCTTCTCGCCAAGCGATTCGACCATCTTCGCATGTGCCGCACGCTCGACTTCCGTCAGCCGCGCCGGCAAGGGCGAAGGCCGTGCCGAGACGACGATCTCCGCCACGGCAATATTTTCGCCATCCGCCGCCGGCAGCGCGATGCTGTCGAGGATCAGCGCAGCCTGTTTGCCGCCGATCAGTTCGATGTAGACTTCGGCCAGAAGCTCGGAATCGAGCAAGGCGCCATGCTTGGTCCGGCGGCCGTTGTCGATGCCGTAGCGGCGGCAAAGCGCATCCAGCGAATTCGGGCCCATCGGGTGCTTGCGCCGCGCCAATGCGAGCGTGTCCACGACGCGCTCGGGGCTAACCGGCGGATGGCCAAGGCGGGCGAATTCGGCGTTGATGAAGCCTATGTCGAAACCGGCATTATGGGCGACCAGCTTGGCTCCGTCGATGAAAGTCAGAAATTCTTCCGCGAGATCGCCGAATACGGGTTTGCCGACGAGATCGTCCGCACCGATGCCATGGACGGCCTGCGCCTCGACATTGATCGCGCGACCCTGCGGATTGATATAGTGATGGAACGTCCGCCCGGTCGCGAAGCGATTGACCAGCTCGATGCAGCCGAGCTCGATGATCCGGTCCTCGCGGGCATCCAGACCTGTGGTTTCCGTGTCGAATATGATCTCGCGCATCGATTCGCTCCGTTCGGCCAAAATGGCTTTCCCCGGAACACCATGCAAGCTCAGCGGGCTGGATTGTCGCGATTGTCCCCGGTCCGGGCGCTGTTCAGCGCCTCTTGCATGACGACTGCGACCGCCGCGCGCGTCTGCTCGAAGCTGTGGCCGGTGTCGATGACGAAATCCGCCTGCCTCCGCTTTTCCGCGTCCGGCACCTGACGGGACAGTATCTGCTCGAATTTCTCGGCCGTCATGCCGGGCCTTGCCAATACGCGCTGGCGCTGGATGTCGGCCGCGGCGCTGACGACCACCACTTTGTCCACCCGGTCGCGGCCGCCGGTCTCGAACAGAAGCGGGATGTCGAGCACCGCCAGCGGAGCGCCTGAAGCGCGATGCCTTTCAAGGAAATCATCGGCATCGGCGCGGACGAGCGGGTGGATGATCTGTTCCAGCCTCTTCAATGCCGCCGGGTCGCCAAGAACGCGCTGGCCAAGTTTCGCCCGATCGACCATGCCGTCGACCGTGGTTCCCGGAAAAGCGGCTTCCACGAGAGGAGCGGCCTTGCCGGCATAGAGACGGTGCACCGCCTCGTCGGAATCGTGCACCGGCACGCCGGCCTCGGCGAACATGCGTGCTGTCGCCGACTTGCCCATGCCGATCGAGCCGGTGAGGCCCAGGACGATCACGTGCCCCCACCCAGATCGGCCACGATGATGGCCCGCAATTCCGGGGTGACCTGGGGGCGGCGGCCGAACCAGCGCTGGAAACCCGGCACCGCCTGATGCAGCAGCATGCCGAGCCCATCCACGGTCTTCAGTCCGCGTGCCCTGGCCGCGGCGAGCAGCGGCGTTTCCAGCGGCACATAGACGATATCCGTGACGACGGCATGATCGGGCATGACCGAAGGATCGACCGGGATTTCCGAATTGCCATGCATGCCGAGCGACGTGGTGTTGATGAGGAGGCCGCATTCCGGCAAGAACTCCGGCGCTGCCGCCAGCGGGTGGGCCGAAATGCCGGGACCGAACCGGTGCGCCAGTTCCTCGGCGCGTTCCAGCGTGCGATTCACCACCCGAATCTCACTGATGCCACGCTGCTGGCAGGCATGGATCACGGCCCGCGCGGCACCACCGGCGCCCAGAACCAGGGCCGGGCCATTCGCAGCCCAGCCGGGCGCATGCTGATCCAGATTGGCGGCAAAGCCATGGGCGTCGGTATTGCCGCCGACCAGCCTGCCGCCCTCGAACCAAAGCGTATTGACCGCACCGATGGCTTCCGCCGCCTTGTCGCGCAGTTCTGCCAGAGCAAACGCCGCTTGCTTGTGCGGAATGGTGACATTGCCGCCGGCAAAGCCGTTGCGCGCCAAGTCCTTCACGAAGACCGCGAAGTCGGCGGGTGCGACGTCCACTGCCTCGTAGCTGCCGGCGATACCAAGCTGAGCCAGCCAGTAGCCGTGGATTTTAGGCGAACGCGAATGGGCGATCGGATGGCCGACGACGAAAGCCCTCCTGGCAGTTTCAGCCATCTATAGCTCCAAGCTTGCGCAATTCCGCGAGGACCGGCAGCAGCGGCACGCCGACAATGGTGAAGTAATCGCCTTCGATCCGCTCGAAAAGCTGTATGCCCACGCCTTCGATCTGGTATCCGCCGACGCTCTGCAGCGCCTTGGCGCCCGCGCGCGCCATGTAGCGGCCGATAAAAGCCGGATCGAGCTTGCGCATGGTGAGATTGGCGATGCCGACATGACGCCACAGGACGACGCCGTCGCGCGCCAGAACGACCCCGCTGTTCAACTGATGCGTCCGGCCCGCCAAGGCCAGCAGATGGCGACGCGCGGCTTCCATGTCGGCCGGCTTGTGGAACAGTTCGTCGCCCAGAGACAAGGTCTGGTCGCAACCCAGCACCAACGCTCCCGGCCGGCGTTCGCTGACATCCACGGCCTTGGCTTCCGCCAGGATCTGGGCGACATCCTCCGGCGAGGTGCCGGTATCTTTCAGCGGCGCCTCCAGCGCGCGCTCGTCCACCTCGGCCGGAACCGCCTCGATATCGAGACCGGCATTGACCAGCAAGGCTTTGCGGAAAGGGCTAGCCGAAGCAAGAATGAGCTTTTCGGTCATGGCTGGCTATACTCCTGTCAGGGTTCGACTGTCGCGGGGCGACCAACACAAAACCAGTTATTCCGCGTTTCGGTTGCGCTCCGTATGATTTCCCTCAAGGACCCCCTGCCCGTCTGGCGAATTGCCACCCTTTTTGCCGCCGAACTGCCGCGATGGCCATGCTCTATCGCGTCCGGTTGCGCAGGGCAACGATGGCCGCGGCCGTCTCCTCGATCGAACGGCGGCTGACATCGATCATCGGCCAATTGTGACGCGTGCAGATCTGGCGCGCATAAGCCAGTTCCTCGGAAATGGCGGCACGGTCGACATAGTCGGCTGAATCGTAGCCCGTCGTGTTGCCGAGTATGCGGTTCTGGCGCACCTGCGAAATGCGCTCGGCCGTCGCGACCAGCCCGACGATCAGAGGCTTTTCCGCGACGATCAGGCTTTCGGGCATGGGCACGCCCAGCACGATCGGGATGTTCGCCGTCTTGATGCCGCGGTTGGCCAGGTAAATGCTGGTCGGCGTCTTCGAGGTGCGGGAAATGCCGATCAGCACGATATCGGCTTCGTCCATGTCCGTGGGGAGCTGCCCGTCATCATGCTCCATGGTGAAGTTAAGCGCGTCGATGCGGCGGAAATACTCGGCGTCGAGCACGTGCTGGGCCCCTACCCTTCGGCCGGCCGGCGCGCCCAGATAGGATTGGAACACGGTCAGCACCGGCTCCAGCACCGACACGCAAGGCAGGCTCATGGCAGCGCAGCTTTCATCGATGCGGCGCGCCAACGTCTGGTCCACCACGGTGTACAGGACGATGCCCGGCTCCTCCTCGATGTCCTCGAACACCTTCATGAGCTGCTTCTCGGTGCGAATCAGCGGGTAGATATGCTCGATCGCCCGCGCATCCTTGTATTGCGCGGAAGCCGCGCGCCCCGCGGCCAGCAGGGTTTCGCCGGTCGCATCGGAAATGAGATGCAGGTGGAAGAAGCTTTGAGGTTTGTTCACGGGATTCTTCGTCGCCTGTGGGCCGGTGTGGACAAGCCGGGACAATTTCGCAGCCCGGCGGGAAGCGACTGTATCAGATGCCGGGTTGTCCACAATTGAGGGTGCTGTAGAAGTTTTCCAGCCACTGGGGACAAGATCGGGAGCAACGGAGGATCATCCGCTTTCATCCACAGGTCAGGACAGGAATGGAGACAACCAAGCGGCTGAAATCATTCGCAGTCCTGGAACCGTCCCCAAATTCGTCCAGCCGGGAGAGCAATAAACGCGACACTATGGCGACTGGCTTTCGCTCGCCCGAAGATGGACAGATCGGCATTCCCGATTCAAACAGAGTCATAGAAATAGAAGACTCTTTCTAAATTCCTATTTGATTTAAGAGATCGGACTTCAAAGGCGAGGCCATGGCCGGGAAACGGATCGTTCTGGATGTGCTGCGTGGCGAGACGGTTTTCCCGCCGCCGCTATGGATGATGCGGCAAGCCGGCCGCTACCTGCCGGAATACCGGGAAACGCGTAAACGCGCCGGAACGTTTCTCGACCTGTGCTACAATCCCGAATACGCGGTCGAGGTCACCCTGCAGCCGATCGAGCGCTTCGGCTTCGATGCCTCGATCCTGTTCTCCGACATCCTCGTCGTGCCGCATGCGCTGGGTCGCGCCCTCGCTTTCGAGGAGGGACGCGGGCCGGTGCTCACTCCCATCACCGCGGCTGAAATCAACGATCTCGGCACCGACGCGTTTCACGTGAATCTGGCTCCGGTCTATGAGACGGTCCGCACATTGCGCAAAAAGCTGCCGGATGAGACGACCCTGATCGGTTTTTGCGGCGCGCCCTGGACGGTGGCGACCTATATGATCGCGGGGCATGGCACGCCCGACCAGGCGCCGGCCAGGCTGTTCGCCTATCGCGAGCCGGCGGCCTTCGCCCGTCTGCTCAAGATACTGGCCGATCAGTCCGCCGCCTATCTGGTCAGGCAGATCGAGGCCGGCGCGGATGCCGTGCAGATTTTCGATTCCTGGTCCGGCGTGCTGGACGAAGCCTGCTTCGAAGCATTCTGTATTCAACCCGTCGCCGAAATCGTGAGGCAGGTGAAGGCAGCCTATCCGAACGTGCCGGTGATCGGCTTTCCCAAGGGCGCGGGATTCAACTACGAGCGCTATCGCGAAAGGACCGGCGTGCAGGGTCTGGGCCTGGACTGGACGGTGCCGCTGAGCGCGGCGCGCGAACTGCAGCGCGGCGGTGCCGTGCAGGGCAATCTCGACCCGCTCCGGCTGGTGGCCGGCGGCAAGGCATTGTCGGACGGCGTGAAGTCCATTCTCGACACGCTTGGACAAGGACCGCTCGTCTTCAATCTCGGCCATGGCATCACGCCGGAAACGTCGGTCCCGCACGTCGAGGCCATGGTGAAGCTGGTAAGAAGCGGAGGACACGGATGAGCGCCACACAAACCCAGGGCAGTGGAAAGACGGCTCTGATGCGGGCCGTCGTGGCGGTCGTGGTTCTGCTGGCGCTGATGGCGTTGCTGTTCGGGCTGGCCACGGACGGCTTCTATTTATGGGCGAAGTCCATCCATGTGATTGCGGTCATCTCCTGGATGGCGGGGATGCTCTATCTGCCGCGCCTGTTCGTCTACCACGTGGATGCAGAGAAAGGCTCCGTGCAATCGGAGACCTTCAAGGTGATGGAGCGGCGGCTTTTGCGCGGCATCATCAATCCGGCGATGATCGTGACCTGGGCATTCGGTCTATGGCTGGCCTGGAAGGGTTTCGCCTTTCAGGGCGGCTGGCTGCACGCCAAGATCGCTTTGGTGCTGCTGATGTCCGGCATGCATGGCTACCTCTCCGCCGCGGTGAGAAAATTTGCCGAGGATCGTAACGAAAAGCCTGCAAGGCACTGGCGAATCGTCAACGAGGTTCCCACATTATTGATGATCGTTATCGTCGTGCTGGTGATCGTGAAGCCGTTCTGAGGACTTAGGAAACGGCAAAAGGCTGCTTGCTCTTTGTCGGGAGCGAAGATAAAAGACGGGTCTTCCTTCCCGTCATGCGCCGCCGTCACAAGAATATAATCCGGCCGCGCCCGGCATTCGTCGCATACCGCCGATACCCTTCTCCCCACGCGGATCTCAGAGTCTATCCATGCAGGAAATGAAGCTCCAGGAATTCAAGAACAAGAAGCCGACCGACCTGATCGCCTTCGCCGAGTCGCTCGAGGTCGAGAACGCCAGCGTCATGCGCAAGCAGGAGTTGATGTTCGCCATCCTGAAGAAGCTTGCCGCGCAGGACGTGGAGATTATCGGCGACGGCGTGGTGGAAGTGTTGCAGGACGGTTTCGGCTTCCTGCGCTCGGCCAATGCGAATTACCTGCCGGGGCCGGACGACATCTATATTTCGCCCTCGCAGATTCGCCGCTTCTCCCTGAAGACC
This sequence comes from Mesorhizobium sp. SP-1A, assembly GCF_032460275.1. NCBI lineage: Bacteria > Pseudomonadati > Pseudomonadota > Alphaproteobacteria > Hyphomicrobiales > Phyllobacteriaceae > Mesorhizobium > Mesorhizobium sp. SP-1A. The sequence continues at coordinate 91,760 of NZ_JAVXZD010000005.1, forward strand.
GGCGATACGGTGGAAGGACCGATCCGCAGCCCCAAGGAAGGCGAGCGCTATTTCGCCCTGCTCAAGGTCAACACCATCAATTTCGATGATCCGGAGAAGATCCGGCACAAGATCCATTTCGATAATTTGACGCCGCTCTATCCGACCGAGCGGTTGAAGATGGAGATCGACAATCCCACCAGCAAGGACATCTCGCCACGCGTGATAGACCTGGTGGCGCCGATCGGCAAAGGGCAGCGCGCTTTGATCAACGCGCAGCCGCGAACCGGTAAAACGGTTCTTATGCAGAACATCGCTCACTCGATCACCGCCAATCATCCCGAATGCTATCTGATCGTGCTTCTGATCGACGAGCGTCCGGAAGAGGTGACCGACATGCAGCGCTCCGTGAAGGGCGAGGTGATCTCCTCGACCTTCGACGAGCCGGCCGCGCGCCACGTGCAGGTCGCCGAAATGGTGATCGAGAAGGCCAAGCGCCTGGTTGAGCATGGCCGCGACGTCGTTATCCTGCTCGATTCGATCACCCGTCTCGGCCGTGCCTACAACACGGTCGTCCCGTCCTCCGGCAAGGTGCTGACCGGCGGCGTCGACGCCAACGCCTTGCAGCGCCCGAAGCGTTTCTTCGGCGCGGCTCGCAACATCGAGGAAGGTGGCTCCCTGACGATCATCGCAACCGCGCTGATAGATACCGGCAGCCGCATGGACGAGGTGATCTTCGAGGAGTTCAAGGGCACCGGCAACTGCGAGATCCAGCTCGACCGGAAGGTCGCCGACAAGCGCATCTATCCGGCCATGGATATCCTCAAGTCCGGAACCCGCAAGGAAGACCTACTGGTTCCGCGCGCCGACCTGCAGAAGATCTTCGTTCTTCGCCGCATCCTTGCGCCGATGGGTACGACCGACGCGATCGAATTCCTGATCGACAAGCTGAAGCAGACCAAGACCAATGCCGACTTCTTCGATTCGATGAATACCTGACCGGTTTTCAATCTTGTCGTGAGATTCGGGAAGCCAGGCCTAATACCTGGATGAGGCGCAGGATGCGCCTCATTGTTTTTGACGCAGTCTGTTTTCCAGTTCGGCGGCGTCGGTGATCACCGGGAGACAGATTTGCCCGGTGCACAGATAAGCGCCCGGCCGGTCGAAGCGAGGCATCGCACCTCCCGGTAGAGCGGGTCCTTTTTCTGTCCCGAGCGGCATGATGATGTCGACCCTGCGCGGATCAGGATTTCGATTCGCTACCGGAATGAGACTTGGTTTGGTGACATCATCGATCATGACGAGCTTCATCGCTTCAAGAGCGATGGCGCAGGCATTGACGATGCCTGCCTGGCCGTATGGCTGGTGCTGGGCACGGCCTGCAGCATGTTCCGCAACCTGCAATGCCCGTTGATCGTTTTCGCCGGTGAGGATCGCGAACCGCGAGAAGGCTTCGACGATCTGGGCGGTCGCGGACGGGATCGCCTCGTCGACGTCGCCACGGATGCGAATGGGAACATCTGTCGCGTCCGACGCCGTGAGGTAGTGACTTTCTCCTGCCTGATCGAGGTGCCAATGTTCCAACTGTTTGAGAAAGTGGCGGGCTTTGGCGACATAATCGTCCCTGCCGGTTGCCTCATGGAGCGAAATGGCAGCATTGGCTAGGGCGGCATAGTCGCTGGACAAGGCGGGAAAGAGTTTCTTGTCGCCCAGCATGGAGTGGGCCAGACGACCCTCCATGCCCGCTGAGTCTAAAAGGCGGAACGCTGTCTCGGCTGCTTCGATCCAGTCGCGGCGATCGAAAGTCCGGCCGCATTCGGCCAATGCTGCAATGGCCAGCCCGTTCCAATCCGACAATATCTTCGTATCACGGCCCGGCCGCACGCGGATGGCGCGCGCAGCAAGCAGTTTTGCCTTGAGTTCCTTCGCCTCGGCCTGCTCCGCCATTTCCGCCGCCTGTTGGGCGGTCGACTGGCGGATGACGGGCTTGCCTTCCCAAGCTGCGGGGCGGTCGAGCGAAAAATAGCGATGGAAGACGGCCGCATCCTCGCCCAGCGCGTCCTCCACCTCCTGCTCGGTCCATGTATAGAACAGCCCCTCCTCGCCTTCGCTGTCTGCGTCCAGACTGGCCGCAAAGCCTCCGCTATCGAGACGCATTTCGCGCAGCATCCAGGCGGCGGTTTCTTCGATTCGGATCCGGAACAACTCGTTATCCGTCTCGGAGAAGGCCCAGTTGCACAAGCGCAGGAGCTGCGCGTTGTCGTACAGCATCTTTTCAAAGTGCGGGATGGTCCATTCCGCGTCGGTGGAATAGCGGCTCAGACCGCCTCCGATATGGTCATAAATGCCGCCGGCGAGCATCCGCTCCAGGCTATGCAACACCGAATCGCGATGGGCGATGTTTCGATCCCTCAACCAGGACAGCCAAAGCGTCTGCATGAATGGCGCATTGGGAAACTTGGGCGCTCCGCGCAACCCTCCCTGATCCTTGTCGATCATGCCCTCGATGCCTTCGGCAAGGGCGGTGAGCATCGATCTGTCGAGGGTAGCCTTGGGCCGGCAACCGGCCAGTCGAGCTTCGACATGGGCGCTGAGCCCTCCGGCGCTATGGTTAAGACTTTCCTTCTTTTCGCGCCACGCCTTGTCCACCGCCTCCAGAACCTGGACGAAACCCGGTCGCCCGTAGCGCGCCTGCGGCGGAAAATAGGTCCCGCCCCAGAACGGCTTTCCTTCCGGCGTCAGGAACATGGTGAGCGGCCAGCCGCCCTGTTCGCCCATAGCCGCCAGCGCCGCCATATAGATCTGGTCGATGTCTGGCCGCTCTTCGCGATCGACCTTGATATTCACGAACAGACGGTTCATGACGGCCGCGATATCAGGGTTCTCGAAGCTTTCATGGGCCATGACGTGGCACCAGTGACAGGCGGCGTAACCGACGGACAACAAAATGGGCCGGTCAAGCGCCTCCGCTTCCTGGAGCGCCGCCGGAGACCACGGGCGCCAATGAACCGGGTTCGCGGCATGTTGCTGCAGGTATGGGCTGGCTTCGTTGCCGAGCAGGTTCGCATCGGCAGGCATGCCCTTGGTTGAAACAGTCACGGCATTGATCCTACTGGAATTGAGATAAAGGCTAGGGCGCTTTCTGCGAGCGGGCAAATGGATTTCCGGGAAACTATCGTGGCTTTGTCCAGCGGCCGGCTGCCGGCCGGCGTGGCTGTCGTCCGCGCAAGTGGTCCAAAAACTCGATTCGTGATCGAAACGATTTCCGGAAAACCCGGGCTACCGCGACGAGCGGTGCTTCGGTCGTTGAAACTCGCTGACGGATCGATCCTCGACCGCGGCTTGGTGATATTTTTTCCGGCCCCGGACAGTTTTACCGGTGAAGACGTCGCTGAATTCCATGTCCATGGCGGTCGGGCGGTGGTGAGTGCCCTCTTGCGAAGGCTGACAGAGTTTGACGGCGTCCGTAACGCGGATGCCGGAGAGTTCACGCGCCGCGCATTCCTGAACGGCAAGCTCGACCTGGTGAAAACGGAGGCGCTCGCAGACCTGATCAATGCCGAAACCGAGGCACAACGCCGTTTTGCTGCAAGGAACGCTGACGGCGCCCAGTCCGAACTCTATGAGCTTTGGCGCCGGCGCCTGATCCGAGCCCGGGCGATGCTCGAAGCGGATATTGATTTCGCCGACGAGGACGATGTGCCGGGCTCTGTCGCCGATCTGGCGTGGCAGGACATGGCGCAATTATCTCGCGAGATCGAACGCCATCTGAACGGCTTTCATGCCGCGGAAATTATCCGGGACGGCTTCGATGTGGTGATTCTCGGGGCGCCGAACGCAGGCAAGTCGAGCCTGTTCAATGCGCTGGCGAGGCGGGACGCGGCTATCGTCAGCGATGAGCCGGGCACCACGCGGGATCTGCTCGAGCTATCGCTCGATCTCGAAGGCTTGAAGGTGAACATAACCGACACCGCCGGTTTGCGGGATGCAGCCGGCAAAGTCGAATCGATCGGTATTGAGCGTGCGCGTAATCGCGCCAAACAGGCCGACCTGGTTCTTTTGCTGGAAGATATGTCGGCGAAGTCGGCGGCCTCGTCGGCTCCTCCTGACGTGCAATGTCTGAAGATCGGTACCAAACTGGATCTGGCCGGCGCCAGCCATCCGCAAGGCTATGATTTCCTGATATCATCTCAGACAGGCGAGGGCTTGCCTGAGTTGCTGAAGGAGATCGGCTCGAAGGCTTCCGCTATGGCAGAAAGGGCGGGGGATATTCTGCCGTCGCGCCTGCGCCATGTGGAGCTGCTGAACGAGAGCCACGCCTTGCTCAATCGAGCTTTGGCGTCGGACAAGACAGAGACGGAGCTTCGGGCCGAGGACCTGCGGCTTGTGTCGGAGCAGCTCGGACGCATTATCGGTGCGGTGGACGTCGAGGACCTGCTGGATGTTATTTTCTCCCAGTTTTGCATCGGCAAGTGACTCACGTGAAACCGGAGAGACCGCACCGGATGATTCACGTGAAACGGATGGGCTGATCGTTTCACGTGAAACATTTTTAGGCTGCTTGACAGCGGAGCCAGCAGGGAACATGCCAGGAGCGACACGCTGAGGATGAACATGAACAATATCTACGACGTCGTCGTCGTCGGCGGAGGGCATGCCGGGTGTGAAGCCGCTTCGGCGTCAGCTCGCGCCGGTGCGCGTACGGCCCTGGTGACACTTCGCTTCGATACGATCGGTGTTATGTCGTGCAACCCGGCAATTGGAGGGCTCGGCAAGGGCCATCTGGTGCGCGAGATTGATGCGATGGACGGCCTGATGGGTCGGGTCGCCGACGCGGCTGGAATCCAGTTCCGTTTGCTCAATCGCCGCAAGGGACCTGCGGTAAGAGGCCCCAGAACCCAGGCTGACCGGAAGCTCTATCGGCTGGCGATGCAAGCGGAGATCCGCAACCAGGAGAATTTGGAGGTCATCGAAGGTGAAGTTACCGGGCTGAATGTCAAGGATGGTCGCCTGACGGGATTGGAACTGGCTTCCGGAGAAACGATCCGCTGTGGCGCACTGGTGCTGACGACGGGGACATTCCTGAGAGGCCTGATCCATATCGGCCAGGACAAGATTCCTGCCGGGCGGATGAACGAACCTGCATCGCAGCGTCTTTCGCAGGCCATGAACGCCATCGGTTTTCAGCTTGGGCGGCTCAAGACCGGAACGCCGCCGCGGCTGGATGGGCGAACGATCGACTGGGCTTCGCTGGATCATCAGGCAGCCGACGACGTTCCGGTGCCGTTTTCACTGATGACCGATCGGATCGAGAATCCCCAGATCCGATGCGGGATCACACGCACCACACCGGCCACGCATGCGTTGATCCGCGCAAACCTCGGACGCTCTGCAATGTATTCCGGGTCCATAGAGGGCGTGGGGCCGCGCTATTGCCCGTCCATAGAGGACAAGATCGTCAAATTCGGCGAGCGGGAAGGGCATCAGATATTTCTGGAACCGGAAGGCCTCGACGATCACACCGTCTACCCGAACGGAATCTCGACCTCCCTGCCGAAGGATGTCCAGCTTGATATATTGAAGACAATTCAAGGGCTTGAGCGTGCCTCCATGTTGCAGCCCGGTTATGCGATAGAGTATGACCATATCGATCCGCGCGAGCTTTATCCGACATTGGAGACGCGGCGCTTGAAAGGTCTCTTCCTCGCCGGGCAGATCAACGGAACGACGGGTTACGAGGAAGCGGCGGCACAGGGGTTGGTCGCCGGGTTGAACGCAGCGCGCCGCGCGTCTGGTCAGGAGCAGGTGACGTTCAGCCGCACCGAGGCCTACATCGGCGTGATGATCGACGATTTGACGCATCGCGGCATCAGCGAGCCATATCGGATGTTTACATCTCGCGCAGAATTCCGGTTGTCGCTGCGCGCCGACAATGCCGACGAGCGATTGACGCCCAAGGGTATAGCGTTAGGTGTGGTTTCTGCCGAACGAGACGCTCGCTTCAATGCAATTCGGGCGAAGGTCGATCAAGCTCGGGATCTGGCTCGACGCGCTCTGGTCACGCCGAACGAGGCGGCGAAACACGGCCTCGATATCAATCGGGACGGCGTCCGCCGCTCGGCTTATGAACTGCTGTCCTATCCAGGCGTGGACGTCGCCTGGCTGACGCGTATCGACGCACAATTCGGGGCAATTGATGCGAGAACCGCCGAAGCCCTGGAGACAGAGGCCAAATATGCTGTTTACCTGGAACGCCAGAAAGCGGATGTCGAGCAGCTGCGATGGGAGGAGCGTCGATCCATTCCGGAGCAGCTGGATTTCGATTCGGTTTCCGGCCTGTCGAACGAGCTGAAGCAGAAGATGCGTGAGCGGCGACCTCGCAGTATCGCGGAGGCGCAACGCATGGAAGGTATGACGCCGGCTGCGCTGGCGATAATCGTTGCAACTGTACGCAATATGGAACCCAAGCAGCGCAGAGGCGCAGCGTGAGTGACGCTCGGTTCGAGGAACTTTGCCAGGCAGCCGGACCAGTTTCACGTGAAACATTCTCCCGGCTTTCGGCTTTCGAGGCGCATTTCCGCAAATGGAACCGAAGCATCAATCTTGTTGCAGACTCGACTGTTGCAGACAGTTGGGGTCGGCATATTCTGGACAGCGCGCAGCTGGCCGGGATCGAGCCCGAGGCGAGGCGATGGATCGATCTCGGTTCGGGCGGCGGATTTCCCGGCCTCGTCCTGGCTTTCCTGCTTGCGGATCGAAGCGGGTCCATCGATCTGGTGGAGAGCAATCGAAAAAAAGCCGGCTTCCTGCAGGCAACGGTGGGGCAGTTTGGTCTTCCTGCCCGCGTCTTTGCGCGCCGGATCGAGGATACGTATTCGCTGATCGAACGGCCTGACGTTGTCACGGCTCGGGCGCTGGCCTCTCTCGATATGCTTCTGGATCTCTCGTCGCCCTGGTTGATGGCCGGCGCACGCGGACTGTTCCACAAAGGGCGGGATTACGAGCGCGAGATCGAAGAAAGCGCTCACCGCTGGCAATTCGATCTGGTACAACACAAGAGCCTGGTCGACCCGAGTGGAGTCGTTCTCGAAATCAGCGGGTTGCGCAGGCGTGATTGAGCCAATGCCTGGTCATCGCAAGGGATATCAGCGGAAACCATGATCAAGAGCGGAGCGAGAATCATTACGGTCGCGAACCAGAAAGGAGGGGTGGGCAAGACCACCACCACCATCAATCTTGCCACTGCGTTGGCAGCGATCGGAGAGCGGGTGCTGATCGTCGATCTCGATCCCCAAGGCAATGCCAGTACGGGCCTCGGGATCGATCGGCGTGAACGCGGCGTCTCGTCTTACGACGTGTTGGCCGATGGGCTGGAGGTTGAGGCAGCCGCCATGCCGACAGCCGTTCCGGGCCTGTCGATCGTGCCTTCGACACTTGATCTGCTGGGCATCGAAATGGAGATCGCTGCGGCGCCGGATCGCGTTTTGCGGTTGAGAAACGCTCTCAACGAGACGTCCAATTTCAGCTATGTCCTCATTGATTGCCCGCCTTCTTTGAACCTGCTGACGCTGAACTCCATGGCCGCAGCGGATTCGGTGCTGGTCCCGCTGCAATGTGAGTTCTTTGCGCTGGAAGGTCTTTCACAATTGCTCGAGACGGTCGAGCAGGTGCGAGGCTCGATCAATCCGCAGCTGACGATACAGGGCATCGTGCTGACCATGTTCGACGGGCGCAACAACCTGGCCAATCAGGTGGTGCAGGATGTGCGGGCGCATATGGGCGACAAGGTCTACGAGACCGTCATTCCGCGCAATGTGCGGGTGTCGGAAGCGCCGTCTTACGGAAAGCCGGCGATTCTTTACGACCTCAAATGCACGGGCAGTCAGGCCTATCTGCAGCTTGCGTCCGAAGTGATCCGCCGCGAGCGCCAGCTGCGCGCCGCCTGATCGATCCGATAGCGAAACGACCTGGATTTACCATGAACGACGATCCTTCAAGAAGACGGCTAGGCAGAGGTCTCGCAGCGCTGATCGGCGAGATGGATCGACCTGCGCCGCAAGCGGAAAAGGCGCATGTCGCGGCAGACGGCAAGGTGCCCATCGAATTCGTCTCGCCCAATCCGCGCAATCCTCGGCGGCACTTCGGCGACGCTGACCTGACCGATCTGGCCCAGTCGATCCGCGAGCACGGGGTGGTACAGCCGGTCGTGGTCAGGCCTTCTCCAGCGCAGGAAGGCCGGTTCGAGATCATCGCCGGCGAGCGGCGTTGGCGCGCGGCGCAGCGCGCAGGTCTGGTCGAAATCCCTGTCATCGTACGTGAAGTCAACGACCGCACGGCTCTGGAACTGGCGATCATCGAGAACGTGCAGCGCGCCGACCTCAATCCGGTCGAGGAGGCGATGGGCTACCAGCAGCTTATCGACGAACATGGCTACAGCCAGGCCGATCTCGGCCAGGTCATCGGCAAAAGCCGCAGCCATGTGGCCAATACGCTGCGCCTGCTGAAACTGCCTGAAGTCATTCGCGACATGCTGGTAGAAGGCGTGCTGTCGGCGGGCCATGCCCGCACGCTGGTCACCGCCGAAGATCCGGCCGGCCTGGCAAAGCGGATCGTGGAGGAAGGATTTTCCGTGCGCCAGGCGGAAGCCCTGGCGCAGATGCCGGCGGCGCAACAGCGGGAGCACAAACCCAACACGGCGGCGCAGAAGGACCCCGACATGCTGGCGCTGGAAAAGCTGCTTTGCGATGCCACCGGAATGAAGGTGACCATCTCGCATAAGGACCGGGGCGGTGAGGTGCGGGTGGCCTATCGCACGCTGGAGCAGCTTGACGATTTGTGCCGCCGTCTCAAGCGTGAGTGATTTTGCCGGAAGTCAGGCTCAGGTAACTGCTGCAGCTATTTTGTATGATATGTTAGCCGCGATGGCAGCCGGCTGCAGAATTCCGCAGTCTTCTAAATAGCCGGCTAAGAGAATGCCGGGCGAGCCGAATCCCGGCGCCTATCTTCCCAGACGCGCGCTTTCGACCGCGATGCCGAGCAACGCCTGCCGTGCCAATGGGACGGCAAGGTCCGGCCGCCTTCTTGTCTGCAACACGGCCGCCTGCAATCTGACGAGGGCACGGCCAAGCGCGTCGCCGGACCAGCGCTCCAAGGCCTTTTCGATCAACCTGCGGCGCGCGAAGAAGACCGGCGGCTTGTGTGCGGCCACGACCGATGCTGCGTTCTTTCCCGCTGTTTCCATGGCGCCACGCATCTGTTGCAGCGTCTGAAACTGGCGCATGGCGGCAGACAATGCGAGGAAAGGGTGGCCGCCGGCCTGGCACTGGCGGGTGAAGGCGGCATCAAAATCGTCGGTGCGCCCCTCGATCATGGCATCGATCGCGTCGTCGAAGGACTGGCCGGACACGTCACCGGCAAGCGCCCTGACATCATCCAGCGCGATTTCCCCCTGGCCGTGCGCGTAAAGGACGAGCTTTTCGATCTCGCCGCGTGAGGCGAGCCGGTCGCCGCCGAGATTGCGACGTAGTGCCTGCCGGGCCTCCAGCGTCATTGTCATGCCGGCCTTGCCGAGTTCGTCGTCGATCACGGCGTCGATGTCGCGCGCCTCGTCCGCATAACAGGGCAGGGCCATGCCGGAGGGGGCGGCCTCGACCATGGTCCGCAGCGCAGCGCCCTTCCTGAGTTCCCCGGCTTCGATCAGCACTATGGCGTCGCGCGGCGGATCGGCCAGCAGCGCCTTGACGTCGTCCGCGAGGCTCTTCTGGATCCCCGCATTGCGGACCCATAGCAGCCGGCGGTCCGAGAACATCGGCACGGTGCGGGCTTCGTCGATGAGGCGCCCTTCATCCCGTTCGGTTTCGCCTGCATCGATCTTCACCACTGAAAAGGGATCGTCGAGCGGCAGGCCGGTACGTTGCGCGAAGGCTCGGCCGCGCTCGGCGACGAGCCCGCGGTCCGGGCCGTAGATCAGCACCACCGCCACGCGGGAATCGGGGCGGGCCAGCCAGGAATCGACTTCGGAGGCTTTCTTCTGCATCGCATACCTGCCTAGCATGGACCGGCGCGGAGGCGGTAGTCTTGCAGCTATCTTCAACGCGCAAGGCCCGCACCATATCGTTTGTTGCCGTCCGTTCGGCCGAAAAGACGGGATATTACGCGCATTTGCTGCCAGATTCGGTCTGTCCGGCAGGGTTCGCGGGAGGGAGATTTGCCGCTGTCTTGGCGGCGATTCTGTGCGAACATCGCGAACGTTCCCCGGGCGACATTGGAGGGCGAAGCTTATGGCCGATTCCGGAATGTTGCGGTTCCATGTGCCGGAGCCGGAGGTGCGCCCGGGCGGCGCGCCGGATTTCTCCAACGTTCCCATTCCCAAGGCGGGCTCGGTGCCGCGCCCCGAGATCGACGTCGATCCCCGCGAGATCCGCGATCTGGCCTTCTCGATCATCCGCGTTCTCAATCGCGCCGGCGAGGCGGTCGGGCCCTGGGCAGGCCTGCTGACCGACGAGCAATTGCTGGAAGGCCTGCGCAACATGATGACGCTGCGCACTTTCGACGCGCGCATGCAGATGGCGCAGCGGCAAGGCAAGACTTCTTTCTACATGCAGCACCTCGGCGAGGAGGCGGTGAGCTGCGCCTTCCGCAAGGCGCTGGAGCCCGGAGACATGAATTTCCCGACCTATCGGCAGGCAGGCCTGCTCATCGCGGGCGGCTATCCGATGGTCACCATGATGAACCAGATCTATTCCAACGAAGCCGACCCCCTGAAGGGCCGCCAGTTGCCGATCATGTATTCGTCCAAGGAGCATGGATTCTTCTCCATTTCCGGCAATCTGGCCACGCAATATGTGCAGGCGGTTGGCTGGGCCATGGCTTCGGCCATCAGCGGCGACACACGCATCGCGGCCGGCTGGATCGGCGACGGTTCCACGGCCGAATCGGACTTCCATTCGGCGCTGGTGTTCGCCTCCACTTACAAGGCGCCCGTCGTGCTCAATGTCGTCAACAACCAGTGGGCGATCTCGACCTTCCAGGGCATCGCGCGCGGCGGTTCCGGCACGTTCGCGGCGCGCGGCCTCGGTTTCGGCATTCCTTCGCTGCGTGTCGACGGCAACGACTATCTTGCGGTTTACGCCGTGGCGAAATGGGCGACGGAGCGCGCGCGCCGCAATCTCGGGCCGACGCTGGTGGAATATGTCACCTACCGCGCCGGAGCCCATTCGTCGTCGGACGATCCTTCCGCCTATCGGCCGAAGGCCGAATCGGACGCCTGGCCGCTCGGCGACCCGATTGTCCGGCTGAAGAACCACCTCATCCGGCGCGGCGCATGGTCCGACGAACGCCATGCCCAGACGGAAGCGGAAATCCTCGACACAGTGATTGCCGCGCAGAGGGAAGCCGAGGCCCACGGCACCTTGCACAGCGGCAACAAGCCTTCGATGCGCGACATGTTCGAGGGCGTCTACGAGGAAATGCCGCCGCATCTGCGGCGGCAGCGCCAGCAGGCGGGAGTCTGATCATGTCCAGGAAGACCATGATCGAGGCGATCCGCGACGCCATGGATGTCGCCATGGGAAGGGACGAACGTGTCGTCGTCTATGGCGAGGACGTCGGGTTCTTCGGCGGAGTATTCCGCGTCACCGCCGGCCTCCAGGCCAAATACGGCAAGAACCGCTGCTTCGACGCGCCGATCAATGAAAGCGGCATCGTCGGTACGGCCATCGGCATGGCCGCATATGGTCTGAAACCGTGCGTCGAGGTTCAGTTTGCCGACTATGTTTACCCGGCTTATGACCAGATCGTGTCGGAAGCCGCGCGCCTGCGCTATCGGTCCAACGGGGACTTCACCTGTCCGATCGTGGTGCGCATGCCCACGGGCGGCGGCATTTTCGGCGGTCAGACGCACAGCCAGAGCCCCGAAGCGCTGTTCACACATGTTTCCGGGTTGAAGGTCGTCGTGCCGTCGAACCCGCACGACGCCAAGGGCCTGCTGATCGCGTCGATCGAGGATCCTGACCCGGTGATCTTCCTCGAGCCCAAACGGCTCTATAACGGACCGTTCGACGGTCATCACGAGCGCCCGGTGACCCCCTGGTCGAAACACGAGCTCGGCGAGGTGCCGGACGGCCATTTTGCTACGCCGCTCGGCAAGGCGGCCATTCGGCGTCAAGGCTCCGCCGTCACCGTCCTGGCCTATGGCACCATGGTCTATGTCGCGGAGGCGGCGGCGGAGGAAACCGGCATCGATGCCGAGATCATCGATCTGCGTACGCTGCTCCCGCTCGACGTGGATGCGATCACCGCTTCGGTGAAGAAGACCGGACGCTGTGTCGTCGTGCATGAGGCGACGCTGACATCGGGCTTCGGCGCGGAATTGTCGGCGCTGGTGCAGGAGAACTGCTTCTATCATCTGGAAGCGCCGGTGAAGCGCGTGACCGGATGGGACACGCCTTATCCGCATGCGCAGGAATGGGACTATTTCCCCGGCCCGGTCCGTGTCGGGCGGGCGCTGGTCGAGACGATGGAAGCCTGAGCCGGGAGGCCTGAGATGGGTGAATACGTCATCAAGCTTCCGGATGTCGGCGAGGGCGTCGCCGAGGCCGAACTGGTCGAATGGCACGTCAAAGTCGGCGATCCGGTGCGCGAAGATATGGTGCTGGCCGCCGTCATGACCGACAAGGCCACGGTCGAAATCCCTTCGCCGGTGGACGGCAAGGTGCTGTGGCTGGGCGCGGAAGTGGGCGATACCGTCGCCATCGGCTCGCCGGTCGTGCGGCTGGAAGTGGCCGGCGAAGGCAATGCCAAGCCGGCAGATGCCGCGCCTCCCAAGGTCGAGGCGAAAGCCATGGAGCCGGAAGCTGCGAAACCTGCTCCGCAAATGTCCACGGCGGCGAAGGCCGCACCCGTCGAAGTCGCGGAGTTGCCGAAAAAGCTCGCCCCGGCAGGTGGCGACATAAGGAACGTCGCGTCGTCACTCCGAACGGGCGCGCCGCGATCGGAAGGCGAGAAGCCGCTTGCCTCTCCGGCGGTGCGTTTGCGGGCAAAGGAGGCGGGCGTCGACCTGAGGCAGGTGCCGGGCAGCGGGCCGGCAGGCCGTATCGGTCACGAGGATCTGGACGCCTTCATCAGGCATGGCGCGCCGGCTGCCCGGCCTGCCGGCGGGCTCGTCGCCGATGATTCCGTCGAGGAGATCAAGGTCGTCGGCCTGCGCCGGAAAATCGCCGAGAAGATGCGGCTGGCAAAATCGCGCATCCCGCATATCACCTATGTCGAGGAAGTGGACGTCACCGCGCTCGAGGACCTGCGGGCCGCGCTCAACAAGGAAAAGCGCGGGGACAGGGTGAAGCTGACGCTTCTGCCTTTCCTGGTTCGGGCCATGGTCAAGGCCATTGCCGAGCAGCCGCAGCTCAATGCATTGTTCGACGACGAGGCCGGCGTCATCCACCAGCATGGCGGGGTGAATGTCGGTATCGCCGCACAGACACCGAACGGATTGGTGGTGCCGGTGCTGAAACATGCCGAAGCGCGCGACCTGTGGGATTGCGCGGCGGAGATCGGCCGCCTGGCAGAGGCTGCCAAGGCAGGCACCGCGACGCGGGACGAATTGTCGGGTTCGACCATCACAATAACTTCGCTGGGCGCGCTCGGCGGCGTGGTGACGACGCCGGTCATCAATCATCCGGAAGTGGCCATTGTCGGGGTCAACAAGATGATGATCCGGCCGGTATGGGACGGCACGCAGTTCGTGCCGCGCAAGATGATGAACCTTTCCTCCTCCTTCGATCATCGCGTCATCGACGGCTGGGACGCCGCCGTCTTCATCCAGCGCATCAAGGCCTTGCTGGAGACGCCGGCCATAATCTTCGTGGATATGTGAGACGCGACGATGAAGGAAATTTCCTGCAAGCTGCTCGTCATCGGCGCCGGTCCCGGCGGCTATGTCTGCGCCATCCGCGCCGGCCAACTCGGCATCGATACCGTGATCGTCGAAGCCACCAAACCGGGGGGAACCTGCCTCAATGTCGGCTGCATCCCTTCCAAGGCCCTCATCCACGCCGCGGAGGAATATGAGAAGGCCTTGCACCGGGCTTCGGGCAAGGACGCGCTGGGCATTTCGGCGGCCAAGCCGGAACTTGATTTCGCCACGACGATTGCCTGGAAAGACAATATCGTCAGCCGGCTCAACAGCGGCGTGGCCGGCCTGTTGAAAAAGGCCAAGGTCAAATATGTCCATGGCTGGGCAAAATTCCGCGACGGTAAGACGGTGGTCGTGGAAACGGAAACCGGCGAACAGGTCATCAGGGCGGAGGCGGTGGTGATCGCGACGGGCTCGACGCCGCAGGAACTGCCTTTCCTGCCGTTCGGCGGGCTGGTGATCTCGTCCACCGAGGCGTTGGCGCTGAGGGAGGTTCCGCAGCGGTTGGCCGTGGTCGGGGGCGGCTATATCGGACTGGAGCTAGGCACCGCCTTCGCCAAGCTCGGTTCGAAGGTCACGGTGGTGGAGGCCTTGCCGCGCGTTCTGGCGCAATATGACGCCGAGTTGACCCGGCCCGTGCTCAAGCGGCTGGCCGCGCTTGGCATCGAGGTGCTGACCGACGCCAAGGCCAAGGGGGTGTCGAGCAAGGGCGACGCGCTTCTGGTGGAAAGCGCAGGCAAGGACCGCAAGATCGGCGCAGACAAGATACTCGTCACGGTCGGGCGCAAGCCGCTTGTCGAAGGCTGGGGTCTCGACCAGATCGACCTGGACATGGCCGGCAGGTTCATCCGCATCGACGAGCAATGCCGCACCTCGATGCGCGGCATCTACGCCATCGGCGACGTCACCGGCGAGCCGATGCTGGCGCATCGCGCTATGGCGCAGGGCGAGATGGTGGCCGAGATCGTCGCCGGCCACAGGCGGAGCTGGGACAAGCGTTCCATTCCCGCCGTCTGCTTCACCGATCCGGAACTGGTCACCGTCGGACTTTCGCCGGAGGAGGCGAAAGAACTTGGCGGCGAGATCAAGGTTGGTCTGTTTCCGTTCAGCGCCAACGGGCGTTCCATGACCTTGCAGGGCGAGGACGGGTTTGTCCGCGTCGTGGCCCGCGCCGACAACCATCTGGTACTGGGCGTCCAGGCAGTCGGGCAAGGCGTTTCCGAACTGTCGGCCGCCTTTTCCCTGGCGATCGAGATGGGGGCGCGGCTGGAGGACATCGCCGGCACCATCCACGCGCATCCGACGCAGAGCGAAGCCTTCGCCGAGGCCGCGCTGAAGACGCTCGGCCACGCCCTGCATGTTTGAGACGCCCTGGCCGTCATCCCGGTTCTTGCCGTGTTCCCCGGTCGCTCGGCAGCGACCGGGACGACGGCCGTGACGTTATCGGCTCAACTCGCCAGACGGCTCACCACCTCATGCTGCGCATAGGCGCGGCCAAACCGGTTTGCCAGGAAAACCCCGAGCGGAATTTCCTCCTGGCGAACGAAGCCCCTGGCCGGCAGGCTGCCATCGGCCAGCATGTCCAGAACGGCGCAGATTCCCGAAGCCGTGGTGATCTGGATGGCGCTGCGCAGGACATCGCCGACGCGCTGGCTGTAGATCTTGTTGGCGTAGGTCTCCTGCATCAGCCGGCCATTCTTGCGCCCAGAAACAGTGACGAACACGATCACCACGTCCTGCATGGTGGCGGGCAGGGCGCTTTCGAAGATGTCCTTCAGCACGTCGCGCCGGTGGCGCAGACCGAGATCGTTGAGCAGCGCCTTCATGATCGCGGCATGGCCGGGATAGCGGATGGTGCGGTAGTTCAGCGTGCGCACCCTGCCCTTCAGCGTCTCCGCCAGCGTGCCGAGGCCGCCGGAGGTGTTGAAGGCCTCATAGGTCACGCCGTCGAGCGAGAATTCCTCGCGCTCCTCCAGCGGCGGCACCTCGACCAGTTCTCCCTCCACGATCGCCTCGCATGGCTCGCAATATTCGTTGATGACGCCGTCCGTGCTCCAGGTGAGATTGTAGTTCAGCGCATTGGAGGGATATTGCGGCAGCGCGCCGACGCGCATGCGCACGCTTTCCAGCGTGTCGAAGCGGCTGGCGAGATCGGCAGCGACGATGGAGATATAGCCCGGGGCCAGCCCGCATTGCGGGATGAACGCGGCTTTTCCGTCGCGCGCCAGCTCCTTCACGCGGCGCGTGGAGGCGACATCCTCGGTCAGGTCGAGATAATGCACGCCGGCAACGGCGGCGGCTTCCGCGATGCGGGTGGTGAGGTGGAAGGGCGCGGCGCTCAGCACGGCGAATTTGTTGGCGAGCACCGCTTCGAGCACGCCCGGCTCGGCAATGTCCAGTTCGCATGTTGCAATCGAGCCGGGGAGTTCGAGTCCGGCAAGCTGCGCGGCGGAACGATCGACGACGGTGACGCGATAGTCCCCCGTTTCGGCGAGCATGGTCGCGATGGTCGATCCGATCTTGCCCGCGCCGACGACGATGATGTCCTTCATGGCAGTTCCCCCTTTTTTTGCCTGCGATCCAATGCGGGAAGCATTGCACTTTGGCGGACGAATGGAAGCATGCGATTGGCCAGATCGACGTATGGAATTCAGCAAAACGCCGATGTATATCGTCGAAATGCTTAGCAAAGCCGATCAGGACCTGATTGTCCTCCTGCGTGAAAACGCCCGTGCGCCTACATCGGAACTTGCGCGCCGGCTCGGCGTCTCACGCACAACGGTGCAAAGCCGCATCGAGCGGCTGGAACGCCAGGGCATTATTGCCGGCTACGGCGTTCGCCTGTCGTCGGACTATGAGCAGGGGCTGGTACGCGCGCATGTGCTGTTGACGGTTACGCCGAAGCTGGCCGACCGTGTCGTGCGCGACCTGAGATCATTGGCGCAGGTGCGCACCCTGCATTCGGTAAGCGGCAGCTTCGACATGATCGTCATCGTGGAATCGCCGTCGATCAGCGATCTCGACAGTCTGCTAGACCAGATTGGTGTGATGGACGGAGTGGAGCGCACCCTGTCTTCGATCGTGCTGTCGACGCGCATCGACAGGTGATGCGGGCCGGATCGATCCGGCCGCAAAGTATCGTCTTGGGGCGCCCTGACCGCACCGGAAAACGTGGGAGCCCGGCCTTTAACCCTTTGGTGTGAATTGCCCGGTCCCCCAGCCCGGTTCTAAATCCGTTCTGGACAACTCCGACATCGAGGTGAAGTGGCATCGGTCCCGCTGGAGCGCGTGTCAATGTCTCGATGCCGGGGGTTTTGAGGTGCAAAGTTGGAAAGCCGCGTAACTTCATTCTTTCACGACGAAAAATGCCTTTGGCATTCAGGCAGGCCGCACGCGCTGATCTTTCCGATCGGAGGCTGGGTTCAGCCGCCGAACGGCAGCGCCTATGCCGAGTCGCCCGACAGCAAGCGCAGGCTGAAGAGCCTCATGGACGTGTCGGGCCTGGCCGCGGCGCTGAAGGTGAATTATTCCGAAGCCCATGTGCCGTTCTGCGGCCACGCCCTGATCGAGGCGCTTGCCGGCCATCGCATGGCGGTTGCCGACCCGGCCTTGCCACTGATCGTGCAGCAGCAGCCCGGACCGGAATTCGTGCGGTTACAGAAGTCGATTCTGGCCGACCTGGCCAAGGCTGCCGGACTTCGCTGACTTCGCCGGCAGGCCCGTAACATCTGTCGCGGCACGTCGCGCGTTTGTGGAGGAAACCCGCCTCGCGCTTTCCCTGAATGGCTGGCAAGCGAGATGACTTCCATCTCGCTCCCAAGCTTTTGCTCTTCAAGCATGATCCTGTTCGAAAAGTCCGCAGCTTTTCAAAGCGGGATCTAGTGGGTCGCCTCCGTCGTCATCCCGCGTCCTTGCAGATGCTCCAGGAACATCAGGAAAATCTCGCGCTCGGTCGTGATGTCGAGGCGGTGATAGATGCGTTTCTTGTGGGCCTTCACCGTTTCCAGCGCACAGCCCACCCGCTCGGCTATCGCCTTGGTGGGATAGCCGTCGAGCATCGCACAGATGATCTCGTGCTCCCTCCTGCTCACCTGTCCCTTGAGGAAGGTGCTCTTGTAGGCGTCCAGCGTGCTTCCGATTGGCGTCGGATTCTGGTCCAGAACGCATAGCCGGCCGCCCGGGGAGATCGCGAAGGACTCGTCCAACCGCGACATGGACACCGTGCCGCAGTCGATTTCCAGACTGGCGCTTTCCTGATCCATCACCGTCTTGGTGGTGCTTTCGAGCAGGCTGTCCGACTGGCACGCCTGGCGCCATTCCCGGTTGGCGAATACAGTGTCTCCCGCGCGGTCGAGGATCGCGACGGCGTTGGGCTGCACGCCGCGCGCCTTGCGTATGACGGCATTGCGGAAGATCAGCTGGTTGTTGGCGCGATGAAGCCGGGTGATGCCCGAATAAAAACGGCGCACGGCCTCCGCCGTGTCCGCGTTGAAGCTTCTGGTTCGCTCCATGAACAAGGCAACCGTGCGCCGCCCCGGAGACGGCAAAAGCACGCCGATCTCGTCGACCAATCCCATGGGATGGTAGAAGTCGCTGAAATAATTGCCATAATTTTCGTAGCGAGAACGCACCTCGTGCATCGCCACGACGCCCAGGCGGCCGGTGCTCTGCCAATATCTGGAAAGAGGGCAATCCAAGCTGAATTGCTGCTCGTAGGACCTGCATGCATTTTCGGGCGTATCGCATGGATCGATGCAGACAGCCCGTCCGTTGCGATCGATCTGGTATACCTGGGCGAAGTCGCTGGGAAAGAATTTGCGAACGATGTCAAGGACGCCACGGTGAAATCTCGGCGTGCCGAGCGACTCGGCTATCTGTCCGAA
The DNA here is from genome assembly GCF_032460275.1 of Mesorhizobium sp. SP-1A. Taxonomy (NCBI): domain Bacteria; kingdom Pseudomonadati; phylum Pseudomonadota; class Alphaproteobacteria; order Hyphomicrobiales; family Phyllobacteriaceae; genus Mesorhizobium; species Mesorhizobium sp. SP-1A. Next base: position 110,534 of record NZ_JAVXZD010000005.1, read on the forward strand.
CATGGCGACGGCGCCCGCTTCATCCATAGCCATTTCGTCACCCTTGCATGGTCGCCCGCGCCGGGCGCCTTCCATTGCTGGCCATTACCCCAATCGTGGGATTCAAGCCGGTCGAAACGTTAGTTTAAATGCCGGGGAGGGTCTAGGCGACCCAACCTGAAGCGGGTTCGGATTTCCCGAGCGTCTGGTTCGCCAAAGCCTCTGCGGCCGCTGCGCGCGACGCGGCGGCGCCGGGCATTTGTCCGTGCGTGGCAATGGGAGCGAGATTTGAGCACAAAGATGTTTATCGGCAACCAATGGGTCGGTGCAGCCAGCGGGCGCGTGATCCCGTGCATCAATCCCGCCGATGAAGGCGAATTCGACAATATGCCCGCCGCCGGTCGCGAGGACGTCGACGCCGCCGTCAGGGCCGCCCGGGCCGCGTTCGACGGCGGCTGGAAAAAATCCGATCCGGCGGTGCGCGCCGGTCTCCTGCGGGCTTTCGCGGGCAATATCCGGGCAGATCGCGAAGGGCTCGCGGCGCTGGAAACGCAGGACAACGGCAAGCCGCTGGCCGAAGCGCTCTTCGACGTCGATACGGCGGCGCAGATCTTCGAGATGTATGCCGACCTTGCCGAGCAATTCGAGGGCTGGCGCGGCACGGACATCAAGCTGCCGGTCGATTATCTGACGAGCACGGTCACCTATCAGCCGCTCGGGGTCGTGGCCCTGATCACGCCCTGGAATTTCCCCATCGAGCAGTTCACCTGGAAGGTTGCCGCGGCAATCGCCGCTGGCTGCGCCTGCATCGTCAAGCCGTCCGAGATTACCTCCCTGACCGCGCTCGCGCTGGCCGAACTTGCCGAAAAGTCGGGTTTTCCGCCCGGCGTCCTCAATGTCGTCACCGGCTATGGGCGCGAGGCGGGCGAAGCCCTTGTCGAGCATCCCGGCGTCGACAAGGTCAGCTTCACCGGCAGCACGGCGACGGGCCGGCGCATCATGTCGCTGGCATCGGCTACGCTCAAGCGCGTCGGCCTCGAATTGGGCGGCAAGTCGCCCGTCATCGTATTCGACGACGTGAATATCGACAGGGCCGTCGAGTGGGTGATGTTCGGCGCGTTCGTCAACCAAGGACAGGTCTGCACCTCCACCTCGCGCCTGCTGCTGCATGAAAGCATCGCGCCGGCCTTCCTCGAAAAGCTGAAGAAAGGCGCGGAGGCGATCGTCGTGGGCGACGGCAGTGCCGAGGGGGTCCAGATGGGACCGCTTTCCAGCGCCGAACACTATGCCAAGGTAACCGGGTTCATCGCAGCCGGCTTCGAAGAAGGCGCGAAGCTGCTGACCGGCGGGCGCAGGCCTGCGGGGCTCGATCGCGGCTATTTCATAGAGCCGACGGTCTTCACCGATGTCGAGCCGGACATGTCGATCTGGCGCGACGAGATATTCGGCCCGGTACTCAGCGTCAAAACCTTCAGCGACGAGCAGGAGGCTATCGCCCTGGCCAATGACAGCCAGTACGGCCTGGCGGCCACGGTGTTGTCGCAAGACACCGCGCGCGCCGAACGCGTCGTCGATCAGCTCGACGCGGGCATCACCTGGCAGAACTGCAACCAGATGGTGGTCATGCAGGCGCCGTGGGGCGGCATGAAGAAAAGCGGCTTCGGCCGCGAACTGGGCCGGTGGGGCATGGAAGCCTTCCTCGAGGTCAAGCAGAAGACCAGATGGCTGCCGGATGCCGGGCTGGGCTGGTACCGGCAGCCGGCGCCCTGAGCCCGCTTCGTAGGGCTGCTCAGGCAGCCAACGCATTCAAACGGATCACAGACCGCGGAGACCCCCTTGAACATCAACTATCATCAGTCCGGTCACGAGGCCTGGGAACTGGACCGCAGGCATCTCATCCATCCCTTCAGCAGCCTTGCGGTGAACAAGGAGGAGGGCTGCACGGTCATGGCGGGCGCCGAGGGCGTGCATGTTATCGATGCCGAGGGCAACCGCTTCTATGACGGCATCGGGGGCCTGTGGTGCGTCAATGTCGGCTACGGCCGCACCGAGATCATCGACGCCATCGCCGAGCAACTGCGCGAGCTGCCGTTTTATTCGGCCTTCAACAATCTCACCAACAAGCCCGCGTCGGCGCTGGCCGCCAAGATCGCCGAGCTGGCGCCGGGTCCGCTCAACCATGTCTTCTTCGGCACGGGCGGATCGATGGCCAACGATTCCGCGGTCCGCATGATTCATCATCACTTCAACCGGATCGGCAAGCCGCATCGCAAGAAGATACTTTCGCGGCAGAACGCCTATCACGGCAGCACGCATCTCACGATCGCCCTGACGGGTCCGGTCTACCAGCATGGCTGGGACGGCGCGACCGATCTGGTCCACTACCTGTCAGCGCCGCACAGCTATCGCCGCCCGGACGACGTGAGCGAGGAGGGTTTTCTCGATTTCCTTGCCCAGGAGATGGAAGACGCGATCCTCAAGCTAGGCCCCGACAACATCGCCGCGTTCATCGCCGAGCCGATCCTGGGCGCCGGCGGCGTCATCGTGCCGCCGGAAGGCTATCACAAGCGGACCTGGGAACTGTGCCGCAAATATGGCCTCTTCTACATCTCGGACGAGGTCGTCACGGCCTTCGGCCGGCTGGGCCACATGTTCGCCTCCTATGACAAGTTCGGCATCCAGCCCGACATCGTCTGTGCCGCCAAGGGCATCTCGTCAGGCTATCAGCCATTGTCGGCGACCATCGTCTCTGACGAGATATTCGAGGTCATCTCGGGTCCGGACGGCGCCTTCTATCACGGCTTCACCTACAGCTGCCATCCGGCGGCCTGCGCGGCAGGGCTGAAGAACATCGAGATTCTGGAGCGCGAGAAGATCTGCGAGCGCGTCCGCGAGACCGGACCCGTCTTCGAGAGAACCTTGAAGATGCTTGAAGAACTGGATCTCGTCGGAGAGGTGCGCGGCAGCCACTTCATGATGTGCATCGAGAACGTCGCCGACAAGGCGACCAAGAAACTGCTCCCCTCCGAGGCGAATGTCGGAAAGCGCATCGCCCAGAATTGCCAGAGGCGGGGCCTGATCGTGAGACCGCTCGGCCATCTCAACATCATGTCGCCGCCGCTGATCCTCGACGAAGCGCAGATCGGGGAGATCGGTGACATCCTGCACAGGGCCATCGTCGCCACGATGGACGAGCTTACAAAGGAAGGCCTGCTTTAGCAGGCCGGCCGGCGGCATATCGGGAGGAGCGGTCATATGACTTTGGTTAGCGCGGCTGGTTTTGCCGAAGCGGAGCGCGCGGCGGCGGCCATCGACATCGCCGGCGTCACGAAGGCATACGGGCAAGGGGAGAACAGGTTCGTCGCGCTGAAGAACGTGTCGATGACCATCCGCGACAACGAGTTCTTCACGCTGCTCGGCCCTTCGGGATGCGGAAAGACGACGCTGCTGCGCATCCTGGCCGGCTTCGAGGCGGTCACCGAGGGCAAGGTGGCTCTGTTCGGCCAGAATATTGCGGGCCTTCCAGCCAACAAGCGCTCGGTCAACACCGTGTTCCAGCATTATGCGCTGTTTCCGCATATGACGGTCGCCGAAAACGTCGCCTACGGGCTGCACCGCCTCAAGCGCCCGGCCGACGAGATCAAGCGCACCGTGGCGTGCACCCTGGAACTGGTGAAGATGGATAGGTTCGTCGACCGCCGTCCCGGCCAGCTTTCGGGCGGCCAGCAGCAGCGTGTCGCGCTGGCGCGCGCACTCGCGCCCCATCCGAAGGTGCTCTTGCTGGACGAGCCGCTGTCGGCCCTCGACCTGAAGCTGCGGCAGGCCATGCGGACCGAACTGAAGCATCTGCAGAAGGCGACCGGCATCACCTTCGTGTTCGTCACGCACGACCAGGAAGAGGCGCTGTCCATGAGCGACCGCATCGCGGTCATGTCGGAAGGCCAGGTGCAGCAGGTCGGCACCCCGACCCAGATCTACGAATATCCAGTCAACCGCTTCGTGGCATCTTTCATCGGCGACGCGAATTTCATCGATGTCGAGATCGAGGAGGTGGAGCGGGGCGTCGCAACCTGCCGCACGGCACGCGGCCTCATGTTGGAAGCGGACAATCTCGCCGGCCACAAGCCCGGCGGCAGGTCGACATTGTTCCTGCGCCCGGAAAAGGTGCGGCTGTCCAGCGTCGGCGGTTTCGGTACGCCCGGCAAGGTCCAGACGGTCGACTATCTCGGGCAATCGACCTTCTATCATGTCGATATCGGCGAAGATTCGCCTGTCATGGTCGAGGCGCGCAACCAGGACAATGGCGATTTCGCCTACAAGGTCGGCGATGCCGTCTCGGTCGGCTTCGGTTCCGGGGCGCTTCGGATTCTCGCACAATGATGGACCTGCCGGAAAATCCAGCCGTCCGGCGCGCGCTCGGGCTCGGTCCCGCACTCATCGTCGTCACGCTGTTCATGCTGGTGCCCGTCATCGTCATGGCGCTCTATTCGCTGCTGGAGGCCAATCCCTTCGGCGGCGTCTACTGGCGGTTTTCTTCGGACGCCTACTTCCAGTTCCTGTTCGACCGGGATCTGATGGACAATGTCATCTTCAATCCGAGCTATCTCGTCATCGTCGTGCGCTCGCTATTGCTGGCGGCGATCACGACGGGCCTGTGCCTGATCGCGGGCTTTCCCATCGCCTATTTCATCGTGCGGTGCCCGCCAGCCCAGCGGAACCTGTGGATCTACCTCATCACCATTCCGTTCTGGACCAACCAGCTGGTGCGCACCTTCGCCTGGATTATCATCCTCGGCCGCAACGGTACGATCGAACTGCCGTTCCGCTGGCTCGGCGTGTTGGGGCCGGACCAGACGTTCGGCCTCATGTATTCCGACTTCGCCATCGCCGTCGGTCTGACCTATGCCTTCGTGCCGATCATGGTTCTGCCGATCTATGCCAGCCTGGAGAAGCTCGACTTCCGCCTCGTGGAGGCATCGGCCGACCTTTATTCCAGCACCTACGAGACTTTCCGGCGCGTCGTCATTCCGCTCACCAAACCGGGCATCGTCGCCGGATCGATCCTGGTCTTCATTCCCAGCATCGGCGCCTTCATCCAGCCGGACCTTCTGGGCGGCGGCAAGAAGCTCATGCTGGGCAGCCTGGTGCAGTTCCAGTTCGCGACGGCGCGCAATTGGCCGTTCGGCGCGGCGGTGGCGATGATCCTGCTGACCTTCGTGATGCTATGCCTCGTCTGGTATGCGCAGGCCGCCCGGTGCTCGGGATCGCAGCAAGGAGTCGGCGTCCATGGCTGAAAACCCGCAAGGCAAGAAGTCGCGCCGGGTGGGCGACGTACCCTGGCTGACGCCCTGGGCTTACGGCTTCATGGCGTTCCTGTATCTGCCCATCGCCATACTGGTGCTCTATTCCTTCAACGCGAGTTCGCTGGTCATGGTGTGGTCGGGATTCAGCCTCGAATGGTACGCCAAGGTCTTCGCGAACGCCAATATCAGACACGCGGCGATGAATTCGTTGACGGTGGCGGCGGTTGCGACCGCGGTCGCCACGGCGATCGCGACTCTGGCGGCGCTCGTGCTGGTCCGCGGCGGCAAGTTCAGGGGGCGCGGCGTGAGCATCGCGCTGATCTCGCTGCCCCTGATGGTGCCGGAGATCGTCACCGCCGTCGCGGTGCTGATCGTATTCGCCGGAGCGGGGTTGTCGCTGGGCCTGGCCAACGTCGTGATCGCCCATATCACCTTCTGCATTCCCTTCGCCTTCATGCCCATAAGGGCGCGGCTGGAGGGCATGGATACTACGCTCGAGCAGGCGTCCGCGGACCTGTACGGCTCGGACTGGGACACGTTCCGCCATGTGACGCTGCCGATCCTCATGCCCGGCGTCCTTGCCGGCGCGATGCTGAGCTTCGTCATATCGCTCGACGACTTCATCATCACCATGATGGTAGCCGGCGCCGGCGCGACCACCTTGCCCGTGTACATCTATAGCATGATCCGCCAGGGCGTGACGCCTGAAGTCAACGCCGTGTCATCGCTTCTGCTGGCGGTCTCTCTGCTTCTCGTCACGCTCTACTGGCTGGTGACGCGCAACAAGGGCGACACCTAGCGCGCTTCGGATTGTTCCGCTTTGTCCAATGGGAGGGACCGATTATGAAACTATCGACAGCATCTTCCTTGATCGCCGCGTTGGCGCTGAGCGTGGCGGCGGCGAGAGCCGAGGAAAAGCTCTTCATCTACAATTGGACGGATTACACCTCGCCCGAGGCGGTGAAGAAGTTCGAGGCCGAAACCGGCATCAAGGTGACCGTCGACACCTATGATTCGAACGAGACCCTGCTGGCCAAATTGAAGGCGGGCGCTTCGGGATACGATATCATCATCCCCTCGCACAATTTCGTACCCATCCTCATCCGCGAAAAGCTGGTGCAGGAATACGATCCGGCCTCGCTGCCCAATTTCGCCAATGTCGAGGATCGCTGGAAAACTTCCGAATGGGACCCGGAGCACAAGTACACCGTGCCGTTCCACTGGGGTACCACCTCGATCGCCTATCGTGAGGATCTCTACGGCAAGAAGTTGGAATCGCTCGGCGAATTCTTCAAGCCGGATTCGGCTCTCAGCGGCCGCATCAGCGTGTTCAAGACGCCGGAGGAGGTGGTCAACCTCGCCCATCTCTATCTGGGGCAGGACCAGTGCAACTCCGATCCGTCCCAGATGCAAAAGGTGCAGGACCTGCTTCTGGGCCAGAAACCGGCCGTCAATACATACAGCTCCGAAGGGCTGAACGACCGCCTGATCAACGGCGATTCGGTGATCACCACCCAATGGAACGGCTACGCCCTCAAGGGCCGCGTCGAGGCCGCCAAGGCCAACAAAGTGATCAGCTACGCCTATCCGAAGGAGGGCGTGATCGGGTGGATGGATACGATGATGATCCCGGCAACCGCTTCGAATGTCGAAAACGCCAAAAAGTTCATCGACTTCATGATGAACCCCGAGAACATGGCCATCCAGTCCAACTTCACCGGCTATTCCAACGTCATCAAGGGCTCGGAGGCCTTCATGACCGAGGAACTGCGGACCGCGCCCGAGATCAAGGCGCCGGAGGGGGCGAAGATCGTGTTTTCACACGCCTGCGATGCTCAAGCGCAGAAACTGATGGACAAGGTGTGGACCAACGTCCTGAAATGACGGTCGGACAATCGGCAGGGCTCGATCAGCGACAAATCGCCGATCACCTGACGATGACGAGTTGTCTTTGTGGTTGGTGGCGAGGCGGCGTTCGGGTTCGCCGCCGAATCCATTCCGATAAGATTTCGCACCGGTCCAGCGGCGTCTCAGCCGGGAAACGCCAGCTTCAGCGGGTCGAGCATTTCGGCCGCCTGGCTGTCGGTGATCAAGCCGCGCTCCACGGCAAGATCGGCGAGCTTGCGGTCGAGACGCAGAGCGTCCTTGGCCAGTTCGGCGCTGCGGTGATAGCCGATGAGCGGGACCAGCGCGGTAACGTTGCCGACGCTCGCCTCCAGATGTGCGCGGCAGCGCGCCGGGCTGGCTTCGATATCGCGCACGCACTGCTCGTCGAGCGCGCGCATCGCATTGGTCAGCATCCGGATGGAGGAATGCAGGTTGAAGGCGATCAGCGGCTCCATGGCGTTGAGCTGGAGCTGCCCTGACTCCGAGGCCATGGTGACGGCAATGTCGTTGCCGATGACCTGGAAGCAGACCTGATTGACCACCTCCGGAATCACCGGATTGACCTTGGCGGGCATGATCGACGAACCCGGCTGCACGGCCGGGAGCCTGATCTCGCCAAGACCGCCGCGCGGGCCGCTGGACAGCAGGCGCAGGTCGTTGGCGATCTTGGAGAGCTTGGTGGCGAGCCGCTTCAGCATGGCTGAAAACAGCACGAATGCCCCCATGTCCCAGCTCGCCTCGATGAGGTTGGCGGCCCGCGCCAGCCTATGACCGCAGATGGAAGAAAGTTCCGCCAGCGCGATCTCGGAATAGCCGGCGGGCGCGTTCAGCCCTGTGCCGATCGCCGTGCCGCCGAGATTGACTTCGGCCAGCAGGGGCAGCATTTCGCGAAGCCGCGAAACGTCCTCGCGCAGCACCGTGGCGAAGGCGGAGAACTCCTGTCCAAGCGTCATCGGCACGGCGTCCTGAAGCTGGGTGCGGCCCAGCTTGGCGATCCCGGAGAAGGTTTCCGCCCGGTCTTCGAAAGAGGCGGCCAGTGCTTGCAACGCCTGCTCGAGGTCGGCATGGGCCAGGATAAGCGATAGGCGCACCGCGGTCGGATAGACGTCGTTGGTGGATTGGGAGCGGTTGACGTCGTCGTTGGGGTGAATCGGCTCGTTGCCGCCCCTTTGGCCGCCAAGACGCTCGTTGGCAATGTTCGCGATCACCTCGTTGGCGTTCATATTGACGGACGTGCCGGCGCCGCCTTGGATCGCGTCGAGCGGGAAAGCGTTGCGATGACCTCCCGAGATGATCTCGGCACAGGCTGCCTCGATGGCCTCGCTTTTCTCGCGCGGCAAGAGGCCCAGTCGCGCATTGGCGCGCGCGGCCGCCTGCTTGGTCATGGCCAGCGCGGCGATCAGATGCGGGAAGCGGTCGAGCGTGATCCCGGATATGCGGAAATTGCCGCGGGCCCGCTCGGTCTGGGCGCCCCATAAGGCTTCTGCCGGCACGTAAACGTCTCCGAGACTGTCGTGCTCTCGCCGAACCTGCATGTCCAATTTCCGCTCCCGATAGGTGAAGGTCGATGGGTGCATCTAGACAGCGGCCCGGAACGATTGCCATTCGCAAAACGCTAAGCCGAAGAACGGTATAGCCGAAAGCGTCGCCCGTTTTGCCAAGGTGGATGGTGGCGGCCGCGTGCCAGGTCGCGCCGGAAACCATCCACGAGACCGGGCGGCGATTGCTGCGCCGCTGCAATTCTACAGGCGCGGCGCCAGGTTCTTGGCAATGTCGACGAAGTGGCGCACGGATCTGGCGCGGTTCACGCGCTTCCACACCAGCACCGTCTGGATGCGGAAGGCGGGGTGCATGATCGGGCGCACCTCGACGTTGCGGCCGAGAAAGCCGATCAGGCTTTCCGGATAGATCGTCACGCCGAGGCCCGCGGCCACCAGCCCCAGCAGCGCCAGCGTGTTGGACGCTTCAAGCCTGATGTTCAGCGGCACGCCCTCGGCGGAAAACATCTCGTTGAGGCGCCAGCGATAGGCTTCCCACTCGATCATGTCGCCGAGGATCAGGTCGCAGCCGGCCAGATCCGCCGGCCTGATCTCGTGCCTGTGCAGGAGCGCGTGGTTCTTCGGCGTCACGACGTAAAGCGGGTCGGACGTCAAAAGCAGGCTGTGGAAATCGCTGTGGTCGAACGGCCCGATCATGTAGCCGATGTCGACCTCGTCATGGGCGAGCGCCAGCTTCTGGCCCTGCGTTCGGATGTAGCGCAGATTGACGTCGACATGCGGGTAGGCGGTGCGGAAGCGCAGCACCGCATTGGGCATGAGCTCGGTGGCGGCAAAGGCCATGTAGGCCACGCGCAGCATGCCGGTCTTGCCCTCGGCGACCAGCCGGGCGGCTCTTACCGATCGGCTGTAATTGTGCATCAGCCGGGCGTTTTCCTCGTAGAAACTGCGGCCGGCGGGCGTCAGCGACACTTCCCGGGTGCTGCGCTCGAACAATGAAAAGCCGAGCAGATGCTCGAGCTTCTGGATGCGCCGGGTCAGCGCCGACTGGTCGATGTTCAGTCGCTCGGCGCTGCGGCGGAAATTCAGTTCCTCGGCAACGACGAGGAAGGATTGCGTGAGCTCCAGTCCGGCTTCGGCTTCGATGGGCATGCGGTTTTCCAGCGGTCCGGCAACTCTATCGATTGATGCATAGGGCGCAATAGTAATTGGCAAAAGACCAATTCCGCGCCGCTTTCCGCAACGGCATTCTCGCGGCCAGATAACCGGAACCGAGGCTGGTGACGGTCATCGCAACGGGATCAAAGCGGCCAGGCCCGCGCAGCTGAGAGGACACGCAATGAGCGAAATCGACAACAAGGAACTCGACCGCATGCTGAAGCAGGCGTTCGACGCTTCGACCAAGATCTACCAGGAGCGCGGCTTCCAGCGCCGCGTCGGCTTCGGCAGCCGCCCGGCGCTGGTCAGCGTCGACCTCGCCAATGCATGGACCCGCCCGGGCAATCCCTTCACCTGCGACCAGGAGGCGATGGACAACGAGATCATCCCGGGCATGCAGCGCCTGCTCAAGGCCTGCCGCGACAACGGCCATCCGGTCGTCCATGTCACCACCGCCTATGAGATCACCGACCGCAACGCCACCTTCACCGACATGGGCCTGTGGCACTGCAAGATCCCGGTCGACGTCGTCAATCTCAAGGACAGGGACCTCTGGGCGATCGACTCGCGCATTGCTCCGGTCGAAGGCGAATACACGCTGCTCAAGAAGCGGGCGAGCTCCTTCCACGGCACCGGCCTGGCCGGCCTGCTGCGCGCCGCCGGCGTCGATACCATCCTGGTGACGGGCGTGACCGCCACGGCCTGTGTGCGCACCACCATCTGCGACGGCCTTGCCGACGGCTTCCGCACCATCGCCGTGCGCGAGTGCATCGGCGACCGCGTGCCCGGCGCCGTCGCCTGGAACCTCTACGACATCGACGCGAAGTTCGCCGACGTCCACAGCGTCGACGAGTGCGTGAAATATCTCAACACCGTCAACGCCACGCGCGCGGCGGCCGAGTGAGACAAGCAAAGCGCGCGCCGCTCGCCGGCGCGCGCATCCGCATCAAGGGAGGAACATCATGGCTCGCATCGGCGTAGACGTCGGAGGAACGAATACCGACCTTGTTCTGGAATGCGTCAAAGGCGTGTTCTATCACAAGGTCCCCACCACCCTGAAGAACCAGTCCATCGGCGTGGTCGACGGGGTGAGGGAGATTTGCGGTCTGGCCGGCATCGGCACCGCGGACGTCGATCTCATCGTGCACGGCACGACCACCGCGACCAACATCACCATCGAGCACAACGGCGCCGAGACCGGCATGCTGACGACGCGCGGCTTCCGCGACATCCTGCATATCGGCCGGCACAAGCGCCCCTACAATTTCTCGCTGCACTTCACCGTGCCGTGGCAGAGCCAGCCGCTGGTCAAGCGGCGCAACCGCATCGCCATCTCGGAGCGCATTATGCCCCCGCATGGCGATGTCGAAACGGCGCTGGACGAAGACGAGGTGCGCGCCGCCATTCGGCTGTTCCAGAAGCGCGGCATCAATTCGATCGTTGTCGGCTTCATGTTCGCCTTCCTCAACGACGCGCATGAGCGCCGCGCCAAGGAGATCATCCTCGAGGAGATGCCCGACGCCTATGTGACGCTGTCGAGCGAGGTGGCCAATGTGATGCGCGAATATGAGCGCTTCTCGACGGCCGCGATGAACAGCTATGTCGGACCCAAGACCGCTTTTTACCTGCGCGACCTGGAATCCAGGCTGCGCGAGGCGGGCGTGTCGTCCAAGCTTCGCATCATGCAGTCCAACGGCGGCGTGTCGACGGTCGCGTCCTGCGTGGCGCGTCCTGTCCGCATCCTGATGTCCGGCCCTGCCGGCGGCGTCATCGGCGGCGCTTGCGAAGGCGAGATGGCGGGCGAGAAGAACATCATCACCGTGGATATCGGCGGCACCTCGGCCGACATCAGCACCATTCCCGGCGGCACCGTGAAGATCATGAACCCGCGCGACACCTATGTGTCCGGCCACCCGGTGCTGACCCCGATGATCGATCTCGTGACCATCGGCGCGGGCGGCGGCTCGGTCGCCTATATCGACGAGGCCGGCGCGTTCAACGTCGGCCCGCGCTCGGCCGGTTCGGAGCCCGGCCCGGCCTGCTACGCGCGCGGCGGCACGGAGCCGACCGTCACCGACGCGCAGATCGTGCTCGGCCGTCTCGACCCCGACCTCGTCCTCGGCGGCGACCTCAAGCTCGACCCGACGCTGTCGCACAGGGCCATCGAGGAGAAGATCGCCCAGCCGCTCGGCCTGTCGGTCAAGGAGGCCGCGCTCGGCATCCTCAAGATCATCAACTCCAACATGGCGCTCGCCATCCGCTCCAACTCGGTGGCGCGCGGCATCGATCCGCGCCAGTTCTCCATCCTGCCCTTCGGCGGGGCGGGACCGTTGCACGGGGTGGCGCTCGCCGAAGCGGTGCATGCCAGGGACGTGATCGTGCCGGTGGCGCCGGGCATCACCGCCGCCGTCGGGCTGCTCAAGACCGACCTGCAATACGAGCACACCGAGGCGGTGATCGTGGAGCTGAACGCGGCGAGCGACGGCCAGCTCGACCGCATCAACCGCACCGCCGCGTCGCTGCGCGAGCGGGTCGTCGCCGAGCTGGACGACGACGGCATTCCGCGCGAGCGCCAGCAGGTCGAGGTGGTGGCCGAGTGCCGCTATCACGGCCAGGGCTTCGAGTTGCGCGCCACCATGCCGGACGGGCCGCTGACCCAGGCCAACAAAGCGTCGGTCGTCGCCAGCTTCCACGACCAGCACCAGCTCGACTACGGCTACAGCTATCGCGACGCGGAGGTGGAGCTGATCACGCTGCGCGCCATCGGCAAGGCCGCCATCGACCGGCTGAGCGTGCCGAAGCTGAAGCCGACCGACGGCTCGAGCATCGACCGGGCGCTGAAATTCGTGCGGCCGACAACCTTCGACGACGGGCGCACGCTGGAGACGCCGCGCTACGACAAGTCGAAGCTCCTGGCGGGCGACAGGGTGCCGGGCCCGGCCATCGTCGTGCAGCACGATTCCACCACGCTCGTGCCGCCCGGCTACGTCGCCGAAGTGCTCGACTACGGCAACATGCGCGTTTGCGCCGCCGGCATCGCCTGATCAGGGAGGAATTCAGATGAACAGCATGGCAAAGGCCGTGGCGGTGAAGGAAGTACCCGCCGAGATCGATCCGATCACGCTTCAGGTGATCCGCGGCTCGTTCGAGACCATCGCCGAGGAGATGGCGCACGTGCTCTACCGCATGTCCTTCTCCTCCATCATCAGGGAGTCGGAGGATCTCGGCGCGGGCCTCTTCGACGTGGACTTCAACACGCTGTGCGAGTCCGAATCGACGCCGATGCATATCGGCTCGATCCCCGGCTATCTGCGCGGCATCCGGGAAACGCTGGAGGACGGCGAGTGGTACGAGGGCGACGTCGTCGTCCACAACCACCCCTATCACGGGTCGAGCCACACGCCCGATCTCGCCATCGTCGTGCCGGTGTTCTTCCAGGGGCGGCTCGTCGGCTTCGCCGGCAACACGGCGCATCATGTCGATATCGGCGCGGCGACGCCCGGCCTCATCATCGACGTGCCCGACGTGTTCGCCGAGGGCATGCTGTTCGCGGGCACGAAGCTCTACCGCAAGGGCGAGCCCAACAAGGCGATGTGGAATTTCATCCGCAACAACAGCCGCGCGGCCCAGCAACTCGTCAGCGACATCGAGGCGCAGGTCGCGTCCGCCCGGCTCGGCGCGAAACGCTTCGTGGAACTTATCGAGAAGTTCGGCGAGGAAACCGTGTTCCAGGCCGCGAACCAGCTCATGGACTATGCCGAGCGCATGATGCGCCAGCGCATCGCGGCGATCCCGGACGGCGAATATGCCGCCGAAGGCTGGCTCGACGACGACGGCCGCAACCGCGACCGGCGGCTCAAGGTCAAGGTCACCGTGCGGGTGCGGGGAGACGAGCTGGACGTGGACCTGACCGGCTCGGCCGACCAGACGCCCACCGCCTACAACGTGCCGTTCGAGGGTTCGACCAAGGTGGCCGCCTACGCCGCCTTCCGCAAGCTGCTGCTCGATGCCTACACTTCGGATGTGCGCGTTCCCTCGAACGAGGGTTCGTTCCGGCCGATCAACGTGATCGCGCCGCTGGGCTCGATCTTCAATCCCAGGCCGCCGGCCTCGGCCGAGGCGCGCTTCACCCAATGCAACCGCATGATCGACCTCATCATCCGCGCGCTGGCGCCGGTCATGCCGGATACGGTCATCGCCGGCAGCTCGGCCTCGATCTCCTTTGCCGCCTATTCCGGCGTGCGGCCGAGCGGCGACTACTGGGTGTTCCTGGAGGTCAACGAGGGCGCCTATGGCGGCCGGCCGCGTTCGGACGGTCCCGACAGCATCGACAATCTGATGGCCAACACGCGCAACAACCCGCTCGAAGACCTGGCCATGCACATCCCCATGATCTGCGACCGCTACGAGCTGCGTGACGATGTGCCTCCGGGCGCCGGCGAGTTCAGGGGCGGCCTCGGCGTCGTCAAGGCCCAGCGCGTGCTGGGCGACGGCTTCATTACGCATGAATCGGAGCGCCACAAGGATGCTCCCTGGGGCATCTTCGGCGGCACCGACGGCGCCGTCGGCCGCTGCCTCGTCTACAATTCCGACGCGCCCGGCGACATCCGCGAGATGCATTCCAAATTCTCGGGGCTCGCGGTCAAGGCCAACGACACCATGGCCTATTACAGCCCGAACGGCGGCGGCTACGGGTCGCCGCTGAAACGGCCTGCCCAGAAGGTGCTGGAGGACGTGCTGGACGGCTTCTATTCGCCCGACCACGCGCGCGAGGTCTACGGCGTCGTCGTCGATGTCGATCGTGAAACGGTCGATGTCGAGGCGACGGCCAGGCGGCGGGCGGCACTCGCAAAACCCCTTGGAACACCGTGACCGGGTCCCGGGCGTTCCGGAACGCGCCCTGATCCATGACAACAATGGGAGGAGAACATGATCGAGACGACCGAAAGCACCGCCGGCATGAGCGCGAAGGATGTGCGCTACGCGACCTGGGTGACCCTTTTCGCGTGGATCTTCGCGGTCTACGACTTCATCCTGTTCGGGACGCTGCTCCCGGAAATCGGCCGGCATGAAGGCTGGAGCACCGCGTTTCAGGCGGAACTCGCAACCTGGATCGCCGTTGGCACGGCGGTGATCGCCCTGCTGGTCGGGCCTGCGGTGGACCGCATGGGCCGCCGAAACGGAATAATCCTGACCGTCTCCGGCGCCGCCGTCTGCTCGGCCCTCACCGCGGTCGGCGGCGGCCTGGGCAGCCTGGTGCTGGTGCTCATCCGCTCGCTCGGCGGCTTCGGCTACGCCGAGCAGACGGTGAACGCCACCTATCTCAGCGAACTTTACGCTTCCGCGCCCGCCAGCGTGGCGCGCCGCCGGGGGTTCCTGTACAGCCTCGTTCAGGGAGGCTGGCCGATCGGCGCCCTGCTGGCTGCCGCTTTGACGGCAATCCTGCTGCCGCATATAGGCTGGCAAGGATGCTTCATTTTTGCAGCGCTCCCTTCGCTGGTCATCGTGGTCTTCGCGCGTAAGCTGAAGGAAAGCCCGCAATTCGTGGCGCATCGGCTCAAGCACGCCCAGGCCACGGCTCAAAACCGGGATCTGCACGGGCTGCGCGGAACGCTGCAGGGCCCGACGCGGCGGACGACGCTGGTTCTCGGAGCCGCTTTCCTGCTCAACTGGTTCGGCATCCAGGTGTTCAGCGTGCTCGGGACAACCGTGATCACCGACGTTCATCACGTTTCGTTCGAGAATTCGCTGGTCGTCCTGATCCTCTCCAACCTTGTCGGCTATATCGGGTATCTCGCCTTTGGCTTCCTCGGTGACCGCATCGGCCGGCGAAACGCGATTGCGCTGGGTTGGACCATATCCGGACTATTGTTCACCGCCATGCTCTACGCCCCGCACAGCCTCGGTCCGGTGATGGCTCTCTACAGCCTGGGTCTGTTCTTCCTCATCGGTCCCTACGCTGCGCTGCTCTTTTTCATCGGAGAGAGCTTTCCGACGACCATCCGGGCCACCGGGGGCGCGCTGGTTGCCGCGATGGGCCCGATCGGCGCCATTCTGGCCGGACTGGGCGCAACCTACCTGTTGAACTCGGGGGCGACGTGGCAGCTCGCGGCCTTCTATTTCGGGGCCGTCCCCTGCTTCGTGTCGGGCTTGCTTATTTGCGGCGCACCGAAGGCCAGCCCGCAGGATGTCCCGAGCCCGGAACTCGGAGACGTCAAGGAATCCCTGGCCTGAGGCGCCGAAGATTGCGGTCGCCGCAGGCGCGGAGCGTCGCCAGCCTTCGTCGATCGGGGCCGTACAGGCGAAGAGTGTTCGGCGGGCAATCGATCCGGTGGATCGATTGCCCGCGGGCGGGTGCCGGCGCCTACTTGGCTGCGCGAATGCTTGAAGCGACCATTTTGCCGGCCTTGCTCGTATAGACGACCTTGACCTTTTCGCCGACCTTCAGGGTTTCGGCCTCGATCCCCTCCGGCAGGGTGAAGGTCTTTCCGTCCGAAAGCGTGATCGAATCGTGGCTCTTGTCGATCGCTCTGACGGTGCCGGTCATTTCCTTGGCGAGGACAGCCGTCGTCGAGGCGGCCAGGATCAGTGCGACTGCGATGATCGGTCTCTTCATGGCTCGGATCTCCCGTTCGGTTGAATGGTCGCCCGCGGGGATGCTGGTGGCCGGCAACGCCCGGCTTCCCAGCCCGTCGGACGCCTCTCGCGCGGAGAGGCAGGCGCCAGCTTGGAGCGGCCTGTTTGCGGGCGCATTTCGGAAACCATACAAATGGGTAAGGTTGGCGATGCGGCCGACGTTCAGCCGAAGGGTCAGAAATCCCGCAAATATTCCGCGTCATGCCCGCGCGGGGGCCTTGCCGACAGGATTGCCGCGACGACCGCCGCCACCATCAGAAGCAGGACAATGCCAAGATAGAGCCATGGTATCGCCAGCGCTTCGGGCGGCGGGTCGAACACGCCGGTCAGCAGCTTCACAAGCATCCAGGCCATCGCAACCCCGGACAGCATCCCGAAAGCGACGCCGCCCGCGATGACCAGGAGCCCTTCGCTCCACAGAAAGGCCGACAGTTGCCGGCGGGTGGCGCCGATGGCGCTCAGAATGGCGAAGTTCCTGCGGCGCTCGATGATCCCCAGCGCCAGCATCAGGCCGCCTGCCGCAGCGGCCATCACCACGGCGGACACCAGCTCTATCGCGGTCAGGCCGGCAAGATCGACGGCCGTCAGGCTCGAACCGATCAGCTGGGCGGCCTGGCCAAGGTCCTTCACCTTCAGCGAGGGATCGAAGGTGAGGACGGACGAGGCCTGTCGGGCCAGCTTCGCCGGGTCGCCCTTGGCCCGCATCAGGATATATTCCGACGCCGCCGAGCCCGTCTTCTGGGCGATATAGCCGGCGTTGGCGACGAGGAACGAATCCTTCGGAGCGGTGGGAAACTCGCGCGCGACCCCGATGAACCTGAACGGGACCGGGTGATAGCGATGGTCCCGGACGTCCATCAGCCGCAGGTTGATCGTGTCGCCCTGCTGGAGCTGAAAATCCTGGACCGTCTCTTCCGAAACCAGCACGCCGTCCGGCGTCGCGGCCAGAGCGGCAAGCGTGGCCGCGGCGTCGCCGCCGCTGAAATAGGCATCCGAAAGGCTGGTCGCGCGCCCGATGCGCTGCGGATCGATGCCGTAGAGGTCCTGGAGGTCCGCGCCGACATAGGCGAAGCGATGCTGCATCGGTTCCGCCGCGGCCGTATCCGGCAAGGCACGCAGCGCCGCCAGATGCGCGCCGGCGGGCCTCTCCGGCATTCCGAACACGGTGACGTCGGCTCCGTTGGTGAGTTCCGCGTCGACGCGCGCCTGCGCGTTGTAGGTGGCGTTGAAGATCGCGGTCGAAACGGCGAACGAGATCGCCAGGGCGGTCATGGCGATGCCGGCGGTGAGCCGCCGGGCCTGCCTGGACAATGCCGCGGCCACGATCGGCGCGAGCGCGCCGCAGGCCGGCCTTACAAGGGACCGAAGAAGCCGGCCGTTGCGCGCGATGACGCCGTTCGACAGCCGCAGCCCCAGCAATGCCAGGCCAAGCCACAGCAGCGCCGGCGCGATGAACGCCTTGTAGTCCACGGCCGTCGCCGCGACGCCTTCCGGGGCCAGCACGATCTGGTATCCGCTGCTTGCCGACTGCCAGAAGAACAGGCCCGCCGCCGCAAGCAGCGCCACGTCCAGCCACAGCCGCTGCCAAAGCGGCGGACCGGCAGCGACGACCGTGCGCCGCGCCGCGCTGACCGTGCTGCGGCGCATGTCGCGCCAGGCCGGGTAGAGATAGGCGGCAAAGCCGGCGCCGAGCCCGGCGACGGCCACGAAAACCAGAACCGGGGCAGTCAGGCCCGGGATCATCACCAGTCCCGGCGCCAAAGGTCCCAACCACAACGCCGCCGCGATTCCCAGCGCCGTGCCGGCGGCGGCGGCGACGGCGGCCTCGGCGGCGGACAGGGTCAGGATCGTGCGGGGGGCAGCGCCGCGCACGCGCAGCAGCGCCTGCTCGACGCGGCGGCGCGCGCCGCCCGACGACGTCACGGCGAAGGTGAGAACCAGCGCCAGGCCGACGCCCGGCAGCCCAAGGAACAGGAACAGCACGGAGGCGTAGCGGGCATCCTCGCGCACCGCGCCAAGGCGGGAGCCCAGATTGTCCGCCACCATCGCCTGTCCCGCCACGCGCGCCTCCAGGTTCCTGGCAGCCCCGGTGACGAAGGCGAGGGCCGACACCGGGTCCGGCGGCAGGGCGTCGCGGGCGAGCCGAACGTGGAACTGCACGCGCGCGGTGTCGGGACGCGCTTTGCTCTGGAGATCGAAGGCCTGGCCCCAGTCGGCCTGCGGCAGCACGAGCACGTTGTCCGGCGGTGCCTGCGGCGCGGCCTGCGGCGGCACGCCGACGGCCTGGAACAGCGAATCCGCGTCCGGGAGATCGATCACGCCGGCAACCTTGACGGTCAGCGGCGGCTGGCCTGTCCGCTTGATCGTGACGTCGTCTCCCGGCGCGACATGCAGGTTGGCAGCGGTCTGTTGCGCGATGAGGACGCCCTTGCGATCGCCGGAAAGGAAGCGGGCTTCGAGTGGGAAATCGCCCAGATAGCCTTCGTCGAAGGCGATCACCTGCCCCGGTCCGGTCGTCTGGACCGTGCCGCCAGTGCTCGCCTCGAATCCGGCGACGTCTGCGTAGCGGGCCTGATGCACTGTCCGGATGAGGCTCGTCTGATCCAGCGTCTTTCGCACCGTTCCCTGATCCGCGCCCTGCGCGACCTGGACCTGCCAGTCGATGGGCACGGCCGAGACGGCGCGCGAAGTCATGGAGGCGCCCGCGCCGATCAGGAACAGCGCCAGCATGGCAAGGAGCGCCACGGTGAGCGCGATGCCCGCAGCCGAACCCGCGATGCGGGCGGACCGCCGGGTAAGGACGCCGCGAATCCATAGAACGAGCATCATGCCGCCGCCTTCATTCCACCGCTGGTCAGCCGGCCATGATCCATCGTCCAGCGCGTCGCCATCCGGGCGGCAACGGCTTCGTCATGCGTGGCCACGACCAGCGCCGTGCCGGTTCCTTCCAGATGTTCCAGCACGGTATCCAGGAAGAACTGCGCCGTGATGCCGTCCAGCTGTCCGGTCGGCTCGTCGGCCAGGACGAGGCCCGGCCGGAGAGCCAGGGCGCGCACCATGGCGACCCTTTGCGCCTGGCCGCCGGACAACTCTTCGGGGAGCTTGTCGGCAAGCTCGCCGAGACCAAAGCGGGCCAGCAGGTCGCGGCTGTAGCCGGGCGGGGTATCGGCCCCGGCCAGGATCGCCGGCAGATCGACGTTTTGCGCGGCGGTCAGGGCCGGGAACAGGCTGGGCGACTGAAACACCAGGCCGATCCGGCGCGGGCGAAGCTGCTCGACGGAGCCGAAGGCGGGCCATTCGATGTCTCCGCGCGTGGGACGATCCAGCCCGCCCAGAATATGCAGCAGGGTCGTCTTGCCCGAGCCGGAGGGGCCGACGAGGGCAATGCGCGCGCCTCGGCGAATCTCGCAGTCGACGTCGCGCAGCACGGCAACGTGCTCCTTGCCGCCCTTGCCGCATGGGAAGTCCCGGCCGATGTTCCTGCAGGCCGCCAGTATGTCAGTCATTCTCCACCCTTCCGTCGTGCAGCCGGATGATCCTGCCGGCTTTTCGCGCCAAGGCCGGGCTGTGGGTGGCGAGCAATGTCGTCAGGCCGGCGCGGCGTCTGGTTTCGAAATGATCGATCAGCCTCAGTTCCGTGTCGGCGTCGACCTCGGCGGTGGGTTCGTCGGCGATGAGGATCGGCGGGTTGGCGGCAAGGGCGACCGCAAGGCCGGCGCGCGCCGTTTCGCCGCCCGAGAGCTGCGTGGCGAAAGCATGCGCGCGATGCCGCAGCCCGACCAGTTCGACAAGCTGGCCGAGACGCGCGGCGTCGATTTTGTCGGTCAGGCTCATCTGGAGGCGGATGTTTTGCTCCACGTTCAGATGCGGGAACAGGTTGCCGGACTGGAGAAGGATGCCGAAGCTGGTCGCGCGCATGCGGGCCCGCGTTGCCTCGGATCGCCGCGTCAGCCGCTTGCCGTCCACCAGGACATGGCCGCCATCCGGCTCGTCCAACCCCGTCAGGCATGACAGCAGCGTCGACTTGCCGCTGCCGGAAGGCCCCATCAAGGCGACGAACTCGCCCGGCGACAGGCACAGGCTGACCCCGCGCAGGGCGAACGTCTCGTCCTCGCCCGTGTGGAAAAACCGATAGAGCTCGTGCGCGACAAGCAGGGACATGCAAGGCCCGCCTCAGTTCCAGCGGAACGACTTCGACATCAATTGCCACTGGTCGACATTGTCCGCGCCCTTCGGGGCATAGAGTTCGAGCGTGGCCAGCTTTCCGTCCTTGAAATAGAGGTAACGCTCGTTCTCGAGCCGAACCTGTTTGCTGGTCACCGCGTTCGGCTCCGAGTTCGACGTGTAGACGATGCGGATCGCCTGGCCGGCGGGCAGCTTGACCGCCTTGACGGATGTCACCGTCACCGCCCGTTCGGCGGTCTTGAGATTCGCCAGCTCGTTTGCCTTGACGCTTTCCACGGTCGGCGCCGAAGCCGCCTTCGAGACCGAGATGACCACGCCGTCCAGCTTGTCGACGAAGCTCGCGCCGTCGGCCCGGTCGGAACGACCCCAGCCCTCCGGAACCTTCATCGTGAAGCCCTGCGGGGAGGTATAGTCGATGAAGACCTGCGTATCCGGTATGTCGCCGGGAGGATTCTTTTCCGCCGGCACGGCCTTCTCGGCGGCACAGGCCGGCGAACTGCCGGCGAATGTCAAGGCCGGGCCGAGGCAGGCGCACCAAAGCAAGACGGTCGCGAGTGCCATGCGGGGCGTATGGGCGAGAAAGCATTCCATTGCCGCGATCCTTCCCTGTGAAGAGGGCCGCAATGGTAGAATCGCCAGTTTACGGGCAATTCGCCGGAAGCATACGGATCGGTAAGTTCGCGCCGCGACGCCGGGCGCGGCGCGTCATGCGCCGCCTGTCTTCAGGCACGGGAACGCGACGACGA
This sequence comes from Mesorhizobium sp. SP-1A, assembly GCF_032460275.1. Taxonomy (NCBI): domain Bacteria; kingdom Pseudomonadati; phylum Pseudomonadota; class Alphaproteobacteria; order Hyphomicrobiales; family Phyllobacteriaceae; genus Mesorhizobium; species Mesorhizobium sp. SP-1A. The sequence goes on from NZ_JAVXZD010000005.1 coordinate 131,924, forward strand.
CCGCGAGCCCCGGTTTTCTGTCCTCCAGCCGGATCGTCGCGCCGTGCAGGTCGGTGACGGCGCGCACGAGACTGAGGCCAAGCCCGCTGCCGGGCGTGGTGCGGGTCTTGTCGAGCCGATAGAGCCTGCGGAAAACCTTGTCGTGCTCGGCTTCGGGAATGCCGGGTCCGTTGTCGGCGACGGTCGCGACGACCCGATCGCCGTCCCGTCTCACCGACACTTCGATCGCGGTGCCGGGGGGGCAGTGGCGAAGGGCATTCTCCACCAGGTTGGCGAACATCTGCGTCAGCAATTCGCGGTCGCCATGGACCAGCCCGCCGGGACCCTGCAACGTCTTGCGCGCCGAGAGCGACATCCCGGCATCCTCCGCGACATCGGCGTAGACCTCTGCGATCGTGTCGATCAGCGGGTCCAGATCGAGGTCGGCGAAACGTGACTTGCGCGCGCCCGCTTCGATCTGGGCGATGCGCAGCAAGGCCTCGAAGGTCTGGTTGATCTGCCGGCTTTCGGCGCGGGCCTCGGCGATCTCGCGTGATATGTCATCGCCTGAGGCAGCCCTTTCGCCGGCCGCCTCGAGGGTCATCTGAAGGCGGCTCAGCGGGGTCTTCAGGTCATGCGCGATGTCGCTCGAAACCTGCCGCATGCCCTCCACCAACGCCGCCAATCTCCCGAGCGCGGCATTGACCTGTGCCGAAACGCCGTCGATGTCGTCGCCGTTGCCGATCAGGGGAATGCGCGCGCCGAGCTGGCCCTGCGAGACGTCGCTCATCGTCCGCGCGATCGCGTCCAGCCGGCGCTGTACGCGGGCGGCCAGCAGCGCGCCGCCCGTCACCGCGAGGCAGGCGACGATGACGGTCGCCCAGCCGAAGCCGTTGAACATGATGTCTTCCAGCGCCTCGGTCTGGGACGTGCTGAGCGCCACCGTCAGCCTGTTGGCGCCGACCTTGCCGGAATAGGCCCTGTAGCTCGTCCCCGCCGGCACGCCGGGCGTCCGCCCGTCGATGACGGAAAAGCCGTCCGGCAGGCCGCCCATCGTCAGGTTTCCCGCCAGATGCGCGCCGTTCGCGTCGGTCAGCGAGAACAGTTGCTCCCTGCCCGACGCGAGGCGTGCGTGGCTGTCGACGGTGGCGACGAGATCTTCCAGATCGCCGCCGGCATAGGTGGCCGAGATCACCGAAAACGTTTCGCGGGCAGAGGCGTTGAGGCGGTCCGACAAATCGGCGCGCATCAACTGGTAGACGATCAGGCCGGACAGGACGAAGGCGAGCACGACGACCAGAGCGAAGCTCAAGGCCAGCCGGAAGGGCGTGCTGCGCCACAGGTCAAGCTGGCGCATGCAGGCTGTAGCCGATGTTGCGCACGGTATGGAGCAGCGGCGTTTCGAAGGGCTTGTCGATCTTCGTCCGCAGCCGGCTGATATGCGTTTCGACGACGCTGGTCTTGGGGTCGAAATTGAAATCCCAGACCTGTTCCAGCAGCATCGTGCGGGTGATGACCCGCCCCTCGCCCTCCATCAGCACTTCGAGCAGCCTGAATTCACGCGGCTGAAGCTCGATCGTGCAGCCCTGCCGCGTCACCCGGCGCCGGATCAGGTCCATTTCGAGGTCGGCGACGCGCAGCGTGCCTTTCTGCTCCTGCGCGGGCGGTCTGCGGCCGAGCGCGTTGATGCGGGCGAGCAGTTCGGAAAACGCGAAGGGCTTGACCAGATAGTCGTCGCCGCCGGCCTCCAGCCCCTCCACCCGGTCGTCGATACCGCCGACCGAGGTGAGGAAAAGGACCGGCGCCTTCACGCCGGCCGCGCGTGCGGCCTTGACCATCGAGAGGCCATCCAGTCCCGGGATCATGCGGTCGGCGACGATCACGTCGTAGCTGTCGCGCGTCGCGGCGAACAGCCCGTCGCGGCCGTCGGCAAGGCAGTCGCAAAGATGCCCGGCCTCGGTCAGGCCGCGGACGATGTAGTCGGCGGTCTTCCGATCGTCCTCAATGATGAGTAGCCGCATAGCCGCTCCGTCCGCTGACAGGCCTCTTCTATGACGCAGCCGCGAAACTACCACCGCTGCGGCCGGTTTGGGAGTTGCGCGTGGCGTGAAAAACGAATCCGAACATGTCCATGAGCAAATAATAAGGATAGAGTGAGCCGACGATGCTCGTTTGCCGAAAATCGGCGGCGTATCGGCATTGTCCGCAGAAAAGCCATTGCTTTTCTACGGCAATGGAACCATGCCAATCCGCCACAGTCCGGATGGGTGCCGTCCATGTCGAGTGCCGATGCGAGCAGCCGCGCTGCCTCCCCCGTGACGCAGGAACCGTCGCGGCGGCCTGGTATCAGGCTGTTGATGCTCGGCGCCCTCGGGGTCGTCTACGGCGACATCGGAACCAGCCCGATCTATGCCTTTCGCGAGGCCTTGCATGCGGCCACCGGCGGGAATCAGGCCGGGCGCGAAGACGTCCTCGGCGTGTTGTCGCTGATCGTCTGGGCGCTGACGGTGATCGTCACCGTCAAATACATCGTGTTCGTGCTCCGCGCCGACAATCGGGGAGAGGGCGGCACGCTGTCGCTCATGGCGCTTGCGCGACGCAGTCTCGCGAAGCGCTCGGACGCGATCCTTCTGATCGGCATCTGCGGCGCTGCCCTGTTCCTCGGCGACGCCGTCATCACGCCGGCGGTCTCGGTGCTTTCCGCGGTCGAAGGCCTGAGCGTGGTGACGCCGACATTCGACCCGGTCATCGTGCCGCTGACATTGGCCATTCTTGCGGTCCTGTTCGCGGTCCAGCGCCTGGGAACGGGCAGCGTTGCGTCCGTATTCGGGCCCGTGACCGCGCTGTGGTTTCTCGTGATCGGATGTTCGGGACTGTTGCGCCTCGTGCAGGATTCAAGCGTCGTTACGGCCATCAACCCGCTCCATGGCGTCTATTTCCTGACCCATTCGCCCGGCACCGCCATCGCGACGACCGGCGCCGTTTTCCTGGCCGTGACGGGCGCCGAGGCGCTTTACGCCGACCTTGGCCATTTCGGCCGCAGGCCGATCGTGCTGGCGTGGCTGACGATCGTATTCCCGTGCCTGCTGCTGAACTATTTCGGCCAGGGCGCCTTTGTGCTTTCTCAGGGCGGGACAATCGGAAATCCGTTCTTCGAGATGAACCAGGGCTGGGCGCTGGTGCCGGTCGTGGTGCTGGCCACGGCAGCGACCGTCATCGCCAGCCAGGCGGTCATTTCCGGCGCCTATTCGCTGACGCGACAGGCGGTCCAGCTCAACATCCTGCCGCGCTTCGAGGTGCGCCACACGTCCGAGACGCAGTCGGGGCAGATCTACATACCGCGCGTCAACCTGCTGCTTGCGCTCGCGGTCATGCTGCTGGTCGTCGATTTCCGCCAGTCCAGCGCCCTCGCGTCGGCCTACGGCATCTCAGTCACCGGCAACATGGTCGTCACGACCATACTGCTTTATGTCGCCATGCGCCGGATCTGGAGGTGGACGATTCTGCCGGCGCTCGGCCTGGCGGTCGCCTTCGGCGTGGTCGATGTCGGCTTCTTTCTCGCCAACATCATGAAGGTGCGGGAAGGCGGCTGGGTATCGCTGCTGATCGCAGGCGTGGTTCTCCTCGTCATGATCACCTGGGTGCGCGGAACCCGCTTCCTTTTCGAGAAGACCCGCAAGAGCGAGATTCCGATCGATTTCCTGGCCAAGCAGATGGCGGACAAGCCGCCGCATCTCGTGCCGGGCACCGCCGTATTCCTCACCAGCGACCGGACAAGCGCGCCGACCGCGCTGATGCACAGCCTGAAGCACTACAAGGTATTGCATGAGCAGAACGTCATCTTGACCGTGGCCACGGCGCCCGAACCCGTTATTCCCGAGAGCCGCCGGGTCAGGCTGGAGCAGATCAACGATCATTTCATGCGGGTGACGCTGAAATTCGGCTACATGGAGCAGCCGAACGTACCGAAGGCCCTGACGCTCTGTCGCAAGCAGGGATGGAAGTTCGACATCATGTCGACCTCGTTCTTCGTTTCGCGGCGCTCGATCAAGACCTCGCCCGCCTCCGGCATGCCCCTGTGGCAGAACAAGCTGTTCATCGCGCTTGCCAGCACGGCCGCCGACGCCACCGAATATTTCCAGATCCCGACCGGCCGCGTGGTCGAGATCGGCACCCAGGTCACCTTGTGAGCGAACGACCGGCGGGCCCCGACTGGCCTGCCTCGCCCGCTCATCCGGGGGAACGCCGCCGTGGCTGGCGAGCGACGATGCCGGATTGCCGGCATAGAATAGGTCCGCCGAGACGGGCCCAGGGCCGTGTGTAGATAACGGTACTCCAAATGATCGATGCAGCTTGTGGATATCTTGGATATAGATCTTGACATCCGCACACATGAAAAAACCGCGGCAGAACGGGAGGAGTTGCATGTTCGGCATCCTGAAAGACAAGAAAGTCACCGCCGTCGCTGAAAAGAACGAGGTACTGGGACTGGATCTGGGCCAGGCACTGGAGGACGAACTCTCTGCCGTGCTCGAAGAGGACGTCGAGCATGGCGCCGAGCGTGGCGCGGCCGGTTCCCCCGGGGAGGATGGTCCGGGCCTGCTGGCCGAGCCGGACATGGCCGGTTATGACCCCGGACAGCTGCAGCCCTACGTCAAGCAGCGGTCGCATACCCAGGCGGAGCTGGCCGCCTTGTCGACCGTCGAGGACGCCATGCGCGAAGCGGGCGGCAGCCTGGAGGCGATCGGAGAGGCGGTGGCGTCGGTCGTTGCCGCCCAGCAGTCCGCCCTCCGCTTCCTCGGCAGCGTCCGGGCCGGCATCACCCGCGCCAACGACCTGGAGTCGTCGCTCGCGGCCATGGTGGCCGAAAACCGCAGGCAGGCGCAACAGCTCGAGCAGGCCAAGGGGCATCAGGAGCGGCTGGAGGCGCAGGACGAGGCGAACAGACGGCGCCTGTCGCTTCTGGTTCAGGACGGCGACACGCTGAAGATAGCGCTGAGCGCCGCGCAGCTCGAAGCGAACGAGATCCGGGAAGCCCTTGCGGAAGCCGAGAACGAGCGGGCGTCGCTGCTCAACGAACTGGCTTCCAAGTCCGCCCTCGCCGAGCGGGCGACAAGGGAAAACGAGCTGTTGCGCCAGAAGCACGTCAGCCAGCAGATCAGCCTTGCCGAGCTTGAACAGCGGCATGCGGAGGCGGAACGCAAGCTCGAGGAGGCCGCCTCCATACGCCGGGCGGAGGCGGCGGAACTTTCGGAGCTGCGCCTGAAGGCGGAGGACGGCGAGAAGGAGTGCCGTCGGGTCCAGAAGCATGCAGAGGCCACGGAGGCCAAGCTCGAGGAGGCGCAGGATCGCATAATGGCGCTGGAGGCCGACGTCGACGAGATCAAGGGCCGGCACGTGTCCACCGTGCATCGCATGAGGAGCGAGTCCGAGGCGCAGAAGACGCGGCTGGAAGCGGCGTCCCGAAAGCAGATCGCCGACGCGACCGAGATCGAGGTGCTGAAGCAGAAGCTCGCGGACGCCGTCGCCGCGCTGCGCGTGCTGGAATCCCAGCTTGCCGCCTCGAGCGAACGGCTGGAAGCCGAACATGCGGCCCGCATTCGGGCGGCGGCCGGTTCGGGCGCAGAGATCGACCCCAAGACCGCCCCCGCCGCCGGCAACACCGACGCGAAGAAGGAGCGCTCCTATGTTCGCAAGGGCGGCCGCGCCAAGGCCAAGCCGAAATCCGCCGGCAGGGCGGGGCTCAACGGCTCGGCATACGCAGCCTGACCGGATCTTGGAGCCGTTTTGCGCGAAAGGCGGCGACTAGGGCGCTGGCGCGTGACCGTTGCAGCGGCGGAGAGGACGTGAGAGGGCGTTTTCGGCCCCGGTGCGCCGGCCATCGGGAGGCTGCAACCCGTCCTTATGCCGTCGAAGAAGCCGAGGCCGCGCGCTTCGTCCAGCCGGTTTCGCGCGTGAGTGGTCCCTCGCGTCGAATTGGATTATAATCGCGGCGGCTTTCCCGCGAGGCCGTGTCTTCGGGGACGCCGGAGGGACGGACGATGGCCGTCGCACTCGTTCTGGTTCTGATCGTCGTCGGCTCGGTGCTGTTCCATGTGCTGAGCCCGTGGTGGTCGACGCCGATCGCCTCCAACTGGAACTATATCGACCACACCCTCGTCATCACCTTCTGGATCACCGGCACCGTCTTTTCCGCCGTCGTGCTGTTCATGGCCTATTGCGTCTACCGGTTCCGGCACCGGGACGGGGCGAGCGCGGCCTACGAGCCCGAAAGCCGGAAGCTCGAATCCTGGCTGACGGGCGTCACCGCGGTCGGGGTCGCGGCGCTGCTGGCGCCGGGGCTGATCGTGTGGAGCCAGTTCGTCACCGTTCCCAAGGACGCGACCGAGGTGGAGGTCGTGGCCCAGCAATGGCAATGGAGTTTCCGCCTGCCGGGCAAGGACGGCAGGCTCGGCACGTCGAACGCCAGGTTCATCGGCCCCGACAATCCGCTCGGCATCGACCCGCATGACCCGAACGGCCGCGACGACGTCGTGGTCGTGGCCACGGACCTGCATCTGCCGGTCGGCAAGCCGGTGCGGGTGCTGCTGCGCTCGATCGACGTGATCCATGACTTCTACGTTCCGGAGTTCCGCGCCAAGATGGACATGCTGCCGGGCACGGTCACCTATTTCTGGTTCACCCCGACCCGGACCGGCACTTTCGAGGTGCTGTGCGCCGAGCTTTGCGGCATCGGCCACGCCTTCATGCGCGGCGTGGTGAAGGTGGACAACCAGCAGGACTACACGGCGTGGCTGCAGCAGCAGTCGACCTTCGCGCAATTGTCGGCGCCGGCGAAGGTGGGTGCCCTGGCCGAACCGAAGACGGCGATGGCGCCCTAGCCAGGCAAGCGGCCCGACGGCCGGAGCGCCGCCTGCCGGGAAGGAAGGAAAGCGCACAGGTGCAGCGATGGTCGACGTCACGCCTCACGGAGCAGACCTCATCCACCCCGCCGAAGTGGCCGAGGTGGAACTCTATCATCCGCATAGCTGGTGGACGAGATACGTCTTCTCGCAGGACGCCAAGGTCATCGCCATCCAGTATGGCGGCACGGCGACCGCCATCGGGCTGGTGGCGCTGGTGCTGTCCTGGCTGATGCGGCTGAAGCTCGGTTTCCCCGACACCTTCTCCTTCATTTCGCCCGACACCTATTACCAGTTCATGACCATGCACGGCATGATCATGGTGATCTACCTGCTCACCGCGCTGTTCCTCGGCGGCTTCGGCAACTACCTGATCCCGCTGATGGTGGGCGCGCGCGACATGGTGTTTCCCTATGTCAACATGCTGAGCTACTGGATCTACCTGCTCGCGGTGCTGGTGCTGGTCGCTGGCTTCTTCGCGCCGGGCGGGCCGACCGGGGCGGGCTGGACGCTCTATCCGCCGCAGGCGATCACCTCCGGCACGCCCGGCGGCCAGGACTGGGGCATCGTCCTGATGCTGGTCTCGCTCATCCTGTTCATCGTCGGCTTCACCATGGGCGGCCTCAACTATGTGGTGACGGTGCTCCGGGGCGCACGCGCGGCATGACCCTGATGCGCCTGCCGCTGACCGTCTGGGGCATCTTCACCGCCACGGTGATGGCGCTGCTCGCCTTCCCGGCCCTGTTCGTCGCCTGCGTGATGATGCTGTTCGACCGCCTGATCGGCGCGAGCTTCTTCATGCCGGCAGTGGTGGAGATGGGCAACAACCCGCTTCCGCACGACGGCGGCAGCCCGATCATGTTCCAGCACCTGTTCTGGTTCTTCGGCCACCCGGAAGTCTACATCGTGGCGCTGCCGGCCTTCGGCATCGTCTCCGACCTTATTTCCACGCACGCCCGCAAGAACATTTTCGGCTACCGCATGATGGTATGGGCGATCGTGGCCATCGGCGCGCTGTCCTTCGTCGTGTGGGCGCACCACATGTACGTGTCGGGCATGCATCCCTATTTCGGCTTCTTCTTCGCCACCACCACGCTGATCATCGCCATTCCCACCGCCATCAAGGTCTACAACTGGGTGCTGACGCTGTGGCGCGGCGACATCCACCTGACCACGCCGATGCTGTTCGCGCTGGCCTTCATCGTCACCTTCGTCAATGGCGGGCTGACGGGCCTGTTCCTCGGCAACGTGGTGGTCGACGTGCCCCTGTCGGACACCATGTTCGTGGTCGCGCATTTCCACATGGTGATGGGCGTGGCGCCCATCCTGGTGGTCTTCGGCGCGATCTATCACTGGTATCCCAAGATCACCGGCCGCATGCTCGACGAGACCCTCGGCCGCATCCATTTCTGGGTGACCTTCCTCGGGGCCTACATGATCTTCTTCCCCATGCACTATGTCGGGCTGGTCGGCGTGCCGCGCCGCTATCCCGAACTCGGCGACACCGCCTTCGTGCCGCCTTCGGTGCATGTGCTCAACGAGTTCATCACCGTCGCGGCGCTGGTGGTGGGCTGCGCCCAGATGGTGTTCCTGTTCAACCTGTTCCGGAGCCTGCGTCACGGCCGGGAGGCCGGCGACAATCCGTGGCGGGCGACCACGCTCGAATGGCAGACGGCGGGCACGCCGCCGCCGCACGGCAATTTCGGCAGGGAACTGCCGGTGGTGTACCGCTGGGCCTACGACTACAGCGTGCCGGGCGCGCCCGAGGACTTCATCGCCCAGAACGATCCCAATCCGCTGACGCAGGGCGGGCCGGCATGAGCGCGATCCTGGTCTTCCTCGCCATCGTCACGGCAATCGCCGGCTGGTGGCTGTCGCGCCAGCGGCTGATGTCCAAACCCTGGCTGGAGGCGGGGCCGGTCACCGCCTATCCGCAGACGGAGGCCCCGGCCACGCATCCGGCCAAGATCGGCCTCGGCGTCTTCCTCGCCGTGGTGGGGGCGCTGTTTGCGCTGCTCATCAGCGCCTATTTCATGCGCATGGTCTATGCCGACTGGCAGCCCGCGCCGATGCCGAAGCTGCTGTGGCTGAACACCGCGATGCTGGGGCTGGCGAGCGTTGCCCTGCAATGCGCCGTTTCCGCCGCGCACACCGGGCGGCTCGACGATCTGCGGCTTGCCCTTTTCGCCGCCGCGGCGGCGTCGCTGGCCTTTCTCGGCGGCCAGTTGCTGGCCTGGCGCGATCTCGCCGCGCAAGGCTATTTCGTCGCCGAAAATCCGTCGGTCAGCTTCTTCTACCTGCTGACCGCCATGCACGGGCTGCATATCGCGGGCGGCCTGGCCGCGCTGGCGGCGACCAATGTGCGGGCCTGGCGGGCGACGCGCACGGCCGGACTGATGCTGCCGGCCGAACTCTGCGCCATGTACTGGCACGTGCTGTTCGTCGTCTGGCTGGCGCTGTTCAGCGTGCTGATGGGCTGGGCGGGCAACTTCATCGATTTTTGCCGCGGGCTGCTGGGCTAGGAGAGGAAGGATGACCGACACCGCACTGGAGCATGGCCATCGCGCCGCGCCGGGTCCGACGGGCCTGCGCGGCGTGGCCGCCGACTGGGCTTCCGACCAGCGGGCGTTCAAGAACGTCTCCTGGGGGAAGGCCATGATGTGGATCTTCCTGCTCTCGGACACCTTCATCTTCGGCTGCTTCCTCCTGTCCTACATGACCGCGCGCATGTCGACGACGGTGCCCTGGCCGAACCCGAGCGAGGTGTTCGGCCTGCATATCGGCGGCGTCAGCGTTCCCCTGCTCCTGATCGCCATCATGACCTTCGTGCTGATCTCCTCGAGCGGCACCATGGCCATGGCGGTGAACTTCGGCTACCGACAGGAGCGCAGGAAGACCGCCGCGCTGATGCTGGCGACGGCCGCGCTCGGCGCCACCTTCGTCTGCATGCAGGGCTTCGAATGGACCAAGCTCATCCTGGAAGGCGTGCGGCCCTGGGGAAATCCGTGGGGCGCCGCGCAGTTCGGCTCGTCTTTCTTCATGATCACCGGTTTTCACGGCACCCATGTCACCTTCGGCGTGATCTTTCTGCTGATCACCGCGCGCAAGGTGTGGCGCGGCGACTTCGACACCGGCGCCAGAGGGTTCTTCACCAGCCGGCGCGGCCGCTACGAGAACGTCGAGATCCTGGGGCTCTACTGGCACTTCGTCGACCTGGTGTGGGTTTTCATCTTCGCGTTCTTCTATCTTTGGTGAGGCAAGCGATGACCGAGGCCGAGATTCAGGACACCGCGCTGCACGGAACGGCCGCCCCGGCGAAGGCGCATGCGGAAGGCCAGCAGCACCCGATCAGGCTCTATCTCGTCGTCTGGGGCTGGCTGTTCGTGCTCAGCGCCTGCTCCTACGCCGTCGACTATTTCGGCCTGCAGGGCCATCTCAGATGGGCGCTGATCGTCACGCTCATGCTGCTCAAGGCCGGGCTCATCGTCGCCGTGTTCATGCACATGGCGTGGGAGCGCCTGGCGCTCGCCTATGCGATCCTGGTGCCGCCCCTGCTCATCATGGTCTTCGTGGCGATCATGGTGATCGAGTCCGACTATACGGAGCTGACCCGCGTGCTGTCGTTCGGAGCGGGCCGGTAGGACGTCCACGGTTTCGCGGCGCGTTGCCGGGGCGGCGGGGCGTTCCGCATCGCATTGCGGACCATCTCCGTCATTGACAGGTCGCGGAATGGGAGGACAATGGCGGTGTCGTTCTCAGACGCGTCGGCCGCTTCCCGGCCACTTCCAGCAGAAGGACGCCCACGATGACGATTGCAAGGAAACTTCAGGACTATCTCGCCGGCAAGGGCATCCGCTACGAGACCGTTGCCCATCACCGCACCTCGACCAGCAGCCAGACGGCGCAGGCCGCGCACGTTCCGGGCCGGCGGCTCGCCAAATCGGTGCTGCTCCATCACGAGACGGGCTATGCCCTGGCCGTGGTGCCCAGCAACCACCGGGTGGAGCTCGGCACGTTGCAGGAGGTGATCGACAGGCGGCTCGGCCTCGCCTCGGAAGACGAGGTCGGCCAGCTCTTCAGCGATTGCGACGTCGGCGCGGTGCCGCCGGTCGGCGCGGCCTACGGCGTGCCGGTCGTCCTCGACGACAGCTTCGGCGCGCCGGGCGACGTCTATTTCGAAGGCGGCGACCACAAGACGCTGGTGCATGTCAGCGGCGGCGATTTCCTCGACCTGCTGCAGGGCGCCCGCATGGTCCGCATCAGCCACCCGGCCTGACGGCGCCGGCAGGACGGAGGCGCTCCTAGGCGGGCGCCCCCGTCATTGCGCGGCGCGTTACCGCCGCAGCCGCGCCGCGTCGGGCGGCACCACCAGCTCGCGGTAGAGATGCCAGGTGGCATGGCCGAGCACGGGCAGCACCACCGCCAGGCCGGCGAATATCGGCAGCGAGCCGATTGCCAGGCAGACAGCCACGATCAGCCCCCACAGCAGGATCGGCACCGGGTTGGTGAGGAGCGCCCGCACCGAGGTTTCGACGGCGGCGTAGGCGCCGACGTCGCGGTCCAGCAGCAGCGGGAAGGCGATGACCGTGGTGCCCAGCACCACCAGCGCGAACACGAAGCCGACGAGGTTGCCGTAGATCATCAGTTCCCAGCCGCGGCGGGTGGTGAGCACGTCGGAGATGAAGCCGGAGAAGGAGGCCGGCGCGGCGTTGCCGTAGAAATGCGTGTAGAGCGCCTGCGCGCAGAGCAGCCAGGCGACGAACAACGCCATCAGCATGATGCCGAGCGCGACGATCGCCGGGATGGCGGGGGATCTCCTGACGTCCAGGGCGTGCCACCACGAGCTGTCGAGGCCCTGTTCGCGGCGGCGGCTGATCTCGTAGAGGCCGATGCCGGCGATCGGCCCGAGCAGCGCGAAGCCGCTCATCAGCGGGAAGACGAGCTGGAAGGCGTTGCCGCCGGACGTCCAGGCGAACAGGAAGACGCCGACCAGCGGGTAGATCAGACACAGGAACACGTAGTGCGAGGGTTTGGCCCAGAAATCCTCGAAGCCGAGGCGAAGCGCCTCGAACACCTCCGCCACCCCAATCCGGCGTATGGCGGGATGCTCGACGCTGCCGCCGATCCCCGCTGCATAGACATGGAAGCTTGCCATCACCATTCCTCCGAGATCGGATCCGGTTTCGGTCGCCGCCTGCCTGGCGCGCATGATACGGCGACCCTCAGGACGACGGATCATACGCCTGATCTCGGGCCTTGTCGCCCCGTTCGACCGTTTCGATCCATATGGCGCGCGCCCCGCAGCGGCGGTAATATCCGCCCGCCGGGCCCCGCGCCGGCCCGGAAGAGGAGAGAAGTCATGAGACTGACGGCATTGGCCGCAACGGCCCTTCTTGCAGTTTCACCGATCGCGGCAGCCCCTGCCCTGGCGGCGGGCGACGCGGCAGCCGGGAAAAAGGTCTTCGTCAAATGCATGGTCTGCCATGAAGCGGCGACCGACAAGGACAAGGTCGGCCCTTCGCTGCACGGCGTCGTGGGGCGCAAGGCCGGCACGCTGCCGAGCTTCGCGGGCAAATATTCCCCTGCCATGAAGAAGGCGGGCGAGGCCGGCCTGGTCTGGGACGAGGCCAATCTCTCGGCCTATCTGAAATCGCCCAAGGACAAGGTGCCCGGCAACAAGATGGGCTTCGCCGGGCTCAAGGGCGACGCCGACATCGCGAATGTGATCGCCTATCTGGAAGACGCCGCCAAGCAATAAGAGCCGGCGGAGCGTGGGGAGCCGGAAGATCATCGCGACGCCACGCTGCTGTTTCGGTAGCGTTCTAGGCCGCGCCGCTGCCGAAATGCCGTGCATCTGACGGGTGCGGGGCGTTGGGGATCTGTTCCCCGGCGACACGCCCCGTTCGGCCCCAGCGTCTCGCTGGGAACGATTTTCATTGCGCCCCAATTCAGCTTGCAACGCCAGAGAAGTAACCTATAAGCGAACAAAATTCGCTATATGTCGGGGGCGTGTTTGCGGCGGCAACAGTTTCAAAATATCGGCCGTGACCCCTACTGGTGGCAGGCGCGTTCACCAAGTTTGCCGGAGGACGGCGGCAGCGTCCATGGCAGCTATGATGTTGCCGTCATCGGTTCGGGCTATACAGGTCTTTCGGCTGCGCACAGGCTGACCTCGAGCGGCATGTCTGTGCTGGTGATCGACGCGCAGGATCTCGGCTTCGGCGCCAGCACGCGCAACGGCGGCATGGTTTCCGGCACGCTGAAGCTGTCGCACAAGGAACTGTGTGACGCCTATGACCGCGACACCGCCAATGCACTTTTCCAGGAGGCGCAGGATTCTGTCCTGTTTCTCGAGCAGTCGATCTCGGAAAAGCGGATCGAGTGCGACTACCAGCGCATGGGCATGTATTTTGCCGCCTATGCGCCCAAGCACTACGAAGCACTGGCGCGCGAGGCCGAGGAACTGGCAGACCTTGGCGTCGAAACCCGGATGGTGCCTCGGGCCGAGCAGCACGGCGAACTTGCCTCCGACATCTATTATGGCGGTCGCACCGCGGTCATGGCCGGCGGCTTGCATCCGGCCAAATATCATGCCGGGCTCGTGGCCGCTTGCCGGGCCGCCGGGGTGGAATTCCGCAGCCGCTGCCGCGTGCGGCGCACCGAGCGGCAAGGCGCGGCCTACGTTCTGTCAACCGATCGCGGCAGCGTGCGCGCCGGCCAGGTTATCATTGCGACGAATGCCTATACCGATCCGGCCATGCCGTGGTTCCGGCGCCGGGTCATCCCGATCGGCAGCTACATCATCGCCACCGAGCAGATGGACCCTGCCAGGCTGCGCGCGCTGATCCCGGCCGTGCGCATGATCCAGGATACCAAGCGCAACCTCTTTTACTACCGCCTGTCGCCGGACGGCACCCGCATGATTTTCGGCGGCCGTACCAGTTTCCGGCCGATCAGCACCGATGAAAGCGCGGCCCGCCTGCATGCCGCCATGTCGACCGTTTTTCCCTCGCTCGTCGAGGCGCGGGTGGAGTATAGCTGGACCGGAAATGTCGCCTTCACCTTCCAGAAGCTGCCGCATGTCGGGCAGTACGAGGGCATCCATTTCGCGCTCGGCTGCTGCGGGCAGGGCGTGGCACTGATGAGCTATTTTGGCGACCAGATCGGTCGCCGCATTCTTGGCCAGGGTGGCGACACTGCCTTTGCCCGCACCCGCTTCACGACAATGCCGGGCTACAGCGGCCACCCCTGGTTCCTGCCGGCGGTGGGTGAGTTCTATCGCCTGCTCGACTGGCTGGAGCGTCCAAAAACCTGAACAATGCACGGACATGGGCCGCATGGGCGGCCTCATGCCTGCCTGGCCGCTAGCGCGGTTTTGGCGTCATCACGAAAATCGCCGTTGTGGGCTCACTGTCGGAGGGGTTGTAGAAGGTGTGCAGACGGCGCGGATCGAAGGTCATCGCATCGCCTTGCTGAAGGATGAAGGTTTCGTTCTCCAGTTGCAGCGCCAATTCGCCCGACAGCACGATGATGAACTCTTCCTCCGACCGCAGCGAATAGAGCTGTTCGCCGCCGGTGCCGTTGGGCTCGATCTCGGACCAGATGGCCTGCAGGCGCAGGCTGGTGGTGGGGGTCAGCAGATGGTCGGAAACGCCGGTGCCGCCGAATTTGATCGGCGGACGTTCGTCCGCGCGCACCACCGCCGACTGCGATGAAGAGAACAGGTCTCCGACGGGCATGCCGAGCACGTCGCACAGCTTAACCAGTGACGCGACCGACGGAGAGGTCTTGTCGCGCTCTATGTCGCTCAAGAAGCCTTTGGTCAGCAAGGTCGCTTCGGCCACTGCATCGAGTGTCAGATCGAGTTGCCGGCGCCTATCGCGCAGCAGATGGCCAATCCGGGGCGATTGTTTACCGCCGTTCTTTGCCTTCGGGGCCTCGGTGGGAATGTTTGCCATGCAGCTACCTTACGTGAGTCTCTGCCGGCACTGGAAGTGCCGGTGACGAACAGTTAGCCTAAAGGAAGTTCGTTGTAACTGAATTTTGTTGACTTATAGCGAAATTAGTGGGAACGCTCTGCCCTGTCGATGACAAGAACGCCCGCGAACGGGCGAGTCTCAACAAGGGGAGGAGCCAATGGCTTTCAGGAATCAACGTTCTCGCGTCGCGCTTGCGGCAGTCGCAGGCTTCATTGCGGTTTCCGCTTCGGCTCATGCCGATGCGCCCAAGCCGAGTTTCGCCGACAAAGGCGAATTGGTCGTCTGCACGGACGCCACCTTCCCGCCAATGGAATTTTTCGAGGCTGCCGGCGAGCAGAAGCCGGTCGGCTACGACATCGATCTGGCGGAAGCCCTGGCCGAGCACTGGGGTCTGAAGCCGCGCGTCGTGGTCTCGGATTTCACGGGCTTGCTGCCGGGCCTCGAAGCGCAGCGCTGCGATGCCGTCATCAGCGGCATCCTGGTCACCCCGGAGCGTACCAAGACCTATGATGCCGCGCCCTATCTGGGAACCGCGCTGGTCGTCTTCACTTCGGCCAAGAGCGATCTGGCGATCGCCGATCCCGCTGATCTCAGCGGCAAGGTGGTCGCCGTCCAGGCCGGCACGCACTATGTCGAGGAACTGGAGAAGGTCAGCGCCAAGCTGAAGGCGGAAGGTAAGGACGAGATCAGCATCCAGACCTATCCCAAGCAGACCGACGTCATCCAGCAGGTGCTGGTGGGCAGGGCGGCGGCGGCCGTCTCGCAGGACACCGAGCTTGCCTATCGCGAGCTTCAGCATCCCGGCCAGCTCAAGATCGTCTATGCGTTCCCAGGGCATGACACCTTCGGCGTCTATCTGCGCCGCAACGGCGGGGACAAGCAGGCGGTCGCCACCGCGCTCTCGGCCCTTGCCGGGAATGGCGCACTGAAGTCGATCACCGAGAAATGGCATCTGTCGCCCGGAGCCATCGCCGCCGGCGAATGAAGCATGGCAGGCCGGCGTGGTTTGGTCCGCGTCGGTCGCCTGGCATGCATGAGGCCCGGATGCGCTTCGGGTCTTGCGGTTTCCTGACCCTTGCGAGCGTGTGGATCAGCCGTCATGAGTTTCGATTTTCCCGCCTTCTGGGCCGCCCTGACGTCCGAGGCGTTCTTCCGGGGCGCCTGCATCACCATAGCCCTGTCCTTGCTGGCCCACGGCGTGGGCATCCTGATCTCGGTCCCGGTGGCGGTGATCATCGATCGCGGCGGCGGGTTCGTGCCGGGCGTGCTGAAGGGGCTGGTGGGCATGCTGCGCGGCGCACCGACGCTGCTGCAGCTTCTCTTCGTCTGGAACGCGCTGCCGCAATTCTTCCCGATCTTCCGGGAGCCGTGGTTCACGCCTTTCCTGGCGGCCTGGATCGCGCTCAGCCTCAACGAGGCCGCCTACCAGGTGGAGATCAATCGCGCTGCGCTGAAGGCCGTCGATCCGGGGCAGCAAGCGGCCGGCGAGGCGCTCGGCCTCAGCCGCTTCCAGATCTTCCGCTACATCACGTTGCCGCAGGCGATGCGCGTCGCCATTCCGCCCACGGTCAACGAATTCATCACGCTGCTGAAGATCACGTCGCTGGCGTCGGTGATCTCGCTGCAGGAATTGATGAGTACGGCCTCGCGGGCGGTGTCCACCACCTTCCAGTTCTCGGAATACTACGCCGCCGCGCTGATCTACTATCTGATCATGGTCTACGCACTGGTGTTCCTGCAGGGCAAGCTCGAGCGCAAATACAGCTGGGATCGCTCCAAGGCCGAGGCCGCCGGCGATCCGGGCGTCGTCCAAAAGGCGATGGCGCTGATGCGCCGCGCCTGAGCCGGTTCCAGGATAGGGATAGCCTCCATGAGCAAGATCATTCGGCTTGCCAATGTCAGCAAGAACTACGGCGACTTCCGGGTTCTCCAGAACATCGACCTGTCGATCGCCAAGGGCGAGAAGATCGTCATCTGCGGGCCTTCCGGCTCGGGCAAGTCGACTCTCATCCGCTGCATCAACCACCTGTCGCCGCATGACGTGGGTACCATCCACGTCAACAATGTCGAGCTCGACGGCAAGAACAGGAACGTGGGCGCCATCCGTTGCGAGGTCGGCATGGTGTTTCAGAGCTTCAACCTGTTCCCGCATCTCACCGTGCTGGAAAACTGCCTGCTTGCGCCAATGAAAGTTCGTGGCAAGTCGCGTGCGGAAGCTGAGGAGACGGCTATCCGCCTGCTGGGACGTGTGCGCATCGCCGAGCAGGCGCACAAGATGCCGAGCCAGCTTTCAGGCGGCCAGCAGCAGCGCGTGGCAATCGCGCGCGCCCTGTGCATGGAGCCCGAGGTGATGCTGTTCGACGAGCCGACCTCGGCGCTCGACCCGGAAATGGTCGGCGAGGTGCTGGACGTGATGGTCGAACTTGCGCGCGGCGGCATGACCATGCTGTGCGTGACCCACGAGATGGGCTTCGCCCGCAAGGTCGCCGACCGCATCATCTTCATGGACGCAGGGCAGGTGGTGGAGATCGCGCCGCCGGACGAATTCTTCGACGCGCCGAAGACCGAGCGGGCGCGCAACTTCCTCTCGCAGATCATGCACTGAGGCGCGAGCCGTCGAGCAGTCCGGAACCAAGCTATGCCGACTTGCGCAGAAATGACGATCAGGCTGCTGGCCCGATTTCATCATCATCTCACGCGGTTTCGGCTGCCATGCCGAGCGTATCAACAGCTTCGAGCAGCTTGCCGCCGAATTGGCCGATGCCGGTAACCGCACTGTGCCGACAGTGCTCGAAATCCGGCAGGATGCAGCTTTCCTGACCTGCCAGCCGAACACTGGCGCGGCAGCGTCCCGCGAGGCGGTTCTCATGCCTGCGGCTCCCTGAAGCAGCCGGCGCACCCATCGACACCTATCGCCGCTCATTCATCTGAACGGGCGAACGGAATTCCCATGCCCGCACGGGCCACCGAAATACGAGGAAGAAGGAGCACAAGACGATGTCCGAATTCGATGTGGAAGCCGCCAAGAAAGAGGTGGAGCGCTGGTACTGGTGGGGCATCCCGACCTTCTTCCGCAGCCCCTGGAAGGAAAACCCGGTTGAAAGCGACATCGCGCTGATCGGCGTGCCGCACTCCTCGGGCAACGGCTCGACCGAGCGCGACCAGCACCTCGGACCGCGCGCCGTGCGCAACGTCTCGGCGCAGTATCGCCGCGGCCATGGCCGTTTCAACCTGGTCCCATGGGATGTCTGCCGCATCAACGATGCGGGCGATGTGCCGTTGCCGGAGGCGATGGTCAACGACATTTGCGTGGAGCATATCGAGGCCTTCGCCAAGCGCTTCGATCAGGCGGGCACGCGCCTTGTCTCGATGGGCGGCGACCATGCCGTCACCGGCCCGCTGGTGAAGGCGGTGGCCGGCAAGCATTCCCGCCTGACCAAGGGCGAGAAGGTGGCGCTGGTGCATTTCGATTCCCACACCGACAGCTATAACCACCTGCCGCATTGGCTGGGCAATCGCCGTTCCGCCGCCCATTGGGCGAGCTATCTGGTCGAGGAAGGCCATGTCGATCCGCACCGCTCGACGCAGGTCGGCATTCGCCCGAATGTCGGGACACCCGGTTCACGCAACACCAGCGAGGACCTCGGCTATCGCATCATCGGCATGGACGAATATGAAGAGATCGGCACGAAGGGCGTGATCGACGCTTTGCGCGAGCGCATCGGCGATGCGCCGGTCTACATCACCTTCGATCTGGATTCGCTCGATCCGGCCGATGCGCCCGGCGTGTCGAACCTGGAGCCGGGCTATCCCGGCATCCGCATCGGCGATGCCGTGCGCATGCTGCAGGGCCTGCGCGGGCTCAACATCGTCGGCGGCGACGTCGTCTGCCTCATGCCGACCAAGGACAGCCCCAACAACATTACCGCTATGAACGCCATGGTGGTGATGTTCGAGATGGTTTCGCTGATGGCGGATTTCATCGCCGGCAACAGGAAATAGAACTCTTGGGATCGGGTTTTGCCTGAGGGGCGCCCGATCCCTCTTTGACCTCCAGCCGCAAGGGACAAAAGGCTATCCGCGGGTGCCCGCCGCCGGACAGTCATCAGAACCGCGGGGTTTTCTTCAGCCGGATATCACACAGGCGGGACGCGTGGAAAATTAAAGCCCCGCAGGCAAAAGCCTTGCGGGGCCAAACAAGTGGTCAGCGAACTCGCTCGCGACCGACGGCTTGGATCAAGTCACACCATGCCGAGAGCAGCTTTGTACAGATCCAGGATCGATTCCTCTTCCTCGCGCTCGGCCTGGTCTTTCTTGCGCAAGCGCACCAGCGTGCGAATGGCCTTGGTGTCGAAGCCTTTTCGCCCCCACACGATCCTGTCGCTTAGACATCGCACAGCCAGAGCCGGGTGTGAAGCTGTCGGGGGCGGCGCGCCCTCAACAGCGCTGTAGCCGTCCCCGACAGCGACTAGGTGGTAGGGCGCTGATCGTCTAGCGGGTACCGTTTATGCAATGCGCCCGGACCCTGGCCGCAGGCTAGGGCTTTGAGAGCGACCTTTCAGTGATAGCTTTTCCACAGGCACCTCCGCCCTCCATTTTAGCCGGTGACGCCAAGGTCATTGCCGGCTAGGGATGCTGGCCGGCAGCGGCACAGGGTCGTTGTTTCCAAACGAGATAACAATGACCAAGAGTGCCAGGCGGGCATCGTTTCCCCGCATGATCGATCAGTTTCTCCGCCAGCGGGTAGCCGAGACGCTTCCCCCGCGAGAACTTGAACGACTTCGGGTATATCTTCATTCACTGATCGCCGACTGCCAGTCACCTCCGAAGTGCGGTAGTCGGCCGGACTGGTCGGAAATCGGACAAGAATGCGGCATTCCCGTTGAGACCTTGGAGCGTGTGAATGGAGTTCTTGCACCTGCTATCGATGCAATAACCCGCTTCGTTGGACCTCAGGCCGCGAAACGCAAGCAAAGCCGCTGGCGGGAGCGTAACCATAAGACGAGGCTGAACGCAGGACGGCATCGTTCAGTATCTGGCAAATCAAGGTTGTCAACGGCACCTGAGATCCATCCAGCGCACGCGGCCAAGCAGGAGGCGTCTGCTGCCGAACCTGCGGACGCTGTGCCGCGACGCAAGCGGGGTATGAAACCAAAGCCTATTATTGAATTTCCGGAGCCTCTCTGGACCATTTGGGAAGAACCGGAAAGCTTCACGGATGCGCTGAAGCTCCATATGGAGCGTCATGGGGACACATGCTGGCATCTGTATCGAGCGGTTTCTCAGACTGACGAGAGCTTCGACCGCAGGACTTTGCTCACTTGGCTCCAAGGGACGAAAGCTCCTCGCTCCGTTTCCAGTTTCGAGATTCTTGGCCGCATAGAGAGAAGGTACCGCCTGCCGGAAGGCTACTTCAAGGCGAAGCTGGCCCACCCTGCGCGGGCTGCTACCGGACATCGATCGACTGACATAACGCCTTCGCAGCGCCGTCGCTTCGCCTGGCACTTGCCCGATGACTTCGACCGCCGCTCTCCCAAGGAACGCGAGGAAATTCTGGAATGGGTCCAGCGTGTCATTATATCCGGCGGGACGGATTACCGCCGTTTTCAAGCTCTGGCGCTCCGAAACCGCTATGCCGTTCGTTTCCCCGGAATTTTGGATGGATCGAGCTTCCGAGAAATCGTCCAGTCTCATGAAGAAGTCATTGATATCGATGAAGACGACTTCATTGGCGTAACCAACACCGCCATCGACGCCCCGGCGCGGCTGTGGAAAGAGATGGCCCAGCTTCTCGATTTCAAGACCGCGACGCTGACCGCCTTCGGATACCAGCGGGTCGGAGTCTGGGGAGAAGAGACAGCCGCCCAGAAGGTCGAGCACTTCGGTCTCCTCTTTGGTGCGCTGGCGGCTCCGCCGAAGAGCGCGATCGGAGGCCTCGGAATACCAGTAACTTCGCTCACCTTCGCCATGCTGGTGTTTCCGTCGGTGTGGGACTGGTATCTGCGGTGGCGCGAGAGGCGTCGCGGCTTCTACACCGCTTGGGAAGTAGACATGTTGCGAATCGCGTTGGCGTTGACCCGCGTCGAAACAGGTTGGCTCCGGCAGCATCCGGAACTCGCCGAGCACCTCGCCCCAGTTCGTGGTCTTATTTCTGAGGATCAGATTGCCGCGGCCCGGGCCAACTGGAACGAAGTCTGCGATATCTGTCACAAACATTGCACGGGTCGTGTGAAAGAAATCCAGCGGGTGGCCAAGGTGCATCGCGACCCGTTCGAGCCAATTATGCCCATCCTTGAGGCGGAAAGCCCGGTCGGCGAGTACCGAAAGATCGCCGATGAGATCATTCGTACGATTCCGGACGAGCTACGCTATCCCTCGGCTGCAGCCGAGGCAGTGCGTTCATTCCTTCTCATCCGGTTCGGTCTCCACACTGGGCTGCGGCAGAAGAACCTCAGGCAACTGCTCATTTGTCCGCGAGGAAAGCTGCCGACCTCCGAGCGGCAGTTGGCGGACATGAAGGTCGGGGAGCTACGCTGGAGCGAACGAGATCACGGTTGGGAGGTATTCATACCATCGGTCGCCTTCAAGAACGCGAACTCTTCCTACTTCGGCGACAAAGCGCGCGAGGCGAAGCGGCAGCTGGACATCATGGTCGCCGCGCTTCGGAAGCACCCGGAAGTCGATGTCGACGCGCTCAGGGAGGGACAGTATACGCCATGGAAGATCGACGCTCCACAGGCGCAATCCGCTATCAGCGCGGACGACACGAAGCTGATCCGTCGGCTTGTGGCCAGGTTCCGCGACGACGATCTCCTCGACGATTTCGGGCTGGTCTGCAGCGGCGAGCGCGTGAAGGACAGGCGAACAGGCATTGACCTAGTCTACCCTGAGGAACTCAGGCTGCTCGAACGGCTCGCCGGGCTTGATGCCGCTGCCGGATGGAGTCCTTTGCGGAGACAATCCGACTGACGCGTGTAGCGCGAGCGATGCTCGAGCTGAGCCAGGAAGAATTGGCTGAGCTGGCGGGGGTTGGACGTCAAACGATCGTTCGCATCGAGGCGGGCGGAAAGGGCGTGGCGTTCGACGCAGTCGATAGGGTTCGAGCCGCCCTTGAAAAGGCGGGCGTGATTTTTCTGCCGTCAACGAGCGATCATGGTCCAGGCATCGCTCGTCGTAAGTCCAACTCGGCGAACTGATCCGGGTTTCTAGCTCCGGTTCCTGACAGTGCAGTTGCCATCGCGACTTTAACGTCCGCGGTGGAAGCGAACCAGGACGCCCAGCGATCGGCGGATGACATCGTCCAGCCTAAGAAAGAAGGACCCCGCCACGCCATCGCTTGCGGGGTCTGATTAGGCCGAGTTCAGCCTTGACTGAAACCGTCTCGCGTGGAAGTCATGCCATCCCGAGCGCGGCCTTGTACAGGTCCAGAATCGCCTCGGCCTCCTGCCGTTCAGCCTGATCCTGCTTGCGCATTCTGACGAGCTGCCTGACCGCTTTCACGTCGAATCCGGTCCCCTTGCACTCAGAGTAAACTTCCTTGATATCGTCGGCGATCGTCTTCTTCTCTTCCTCGAGCCGCTCGATGCGTTCGATGAATGCGCGGAGCTGGCCTGCGGCTACCGTTTGGCTGCTGTCTGTGACTTCGTCTGCCATGTCGTCGTTTCCTGTCCGGGGAGAGGGCGTGTCGTCTAATCCGATGACGTGTCGCCTATGTAACTAGTTGATTTTTTTGCTAGGCGACAAGTTTTAGGGGCGACCCGAAGCCGGTGCCCTTGGCTTCGGCATAAACGTCCTTGATGTCGTCGGAGATCGTCTTCTTTTCCTCTTCGAGCCGCTCGATGCGCTCGATGAAGGCCCGCAACTGGCCAGCGGCCACTGTCTGGCTGGTTTCGGTGATCTCGTCGGCCATTCTCTTCGTCTCCATGTCGCTTCACGGCCGCCGACTCGAAAAAACGGCGGCTGCTTTTCGTGGGGTTCGATGCCCGACCGGCGTCCATGGGTCAAGGCGTTATCTGCCCCATCGCCAACGCTGCCGCCAAGCGGGGCGGCAGCGCCACAGTCGCGCTTTGGGGCCGACAGGATCAGCCGAAGACGATCAGGAGATCCTTGGCGTCGATCTGGTCGCCGGGGCGCACCAGGACCTCCGCGACGGTGCCGTCCCGTTCGGCATGCAGCGCCGTCTCCATCTTCATCGCCTCGATGGAAAGGAGCACGTCGCCGGCCTTGACAGCCTGCCCAGCGCTCACCGCCACGCCCGATATGACACCCGGCATGGGTGCGCCAAGTTGCATGTCGTTGCCGGCCTCGGCCTTGCGCCGAACCTTTCCGGCCCCGGCGCCGTGGGCACGGTCCGGCACCTTCACGCGGCGCGGCTGGCCGTTCAGCTCGAAGAACACCGTCGCCATGCCGCGGTCGTCGGTGTCGCCGACCGCGAGGCAGCGGACGACCAGCGTCTTGCCCTTCTCGATCTCGACGAAGATCTCGTCCTCGGGTTTCATGCCGTAGAAATAGGTCGGCGTCGGCAACACGCTGACGGGACCGTAGGTTTCCTGCGCCGCGGCAAAATCGGAAAACACCTTCGGATACATCAGCCAGGAGGCGAATTCGTATTCCGAGAGCTTGCGGCCGAGCTTGTCCTCGACCTCCTTGCGGCTCGTCTTCAGATCCGCCGGCTTGAGCAGGGAACCGGGCCGCACATTGATCGGCTTTTCGCCCTTCAGCGCCTTCTTCTGCAATGCCTGCGGCCAGCCGCCCGGCGACTGGCCGAGATCGCCGCGCAGCATGGAGACGACGGAATCGGGGAAGGCGATGTCCTTGGCCGGGTTCTCGACGTCCGCGACGGTGAGATCCTGGCTGATCATCATCAGCGCCATGTCGCCGACGACCTTGGAGGAGGGCGTCACCTTGACGATGTCGCCGAACATCAGGTTGACGTCGTGATAGGCCTGCGCCACCTCGTGCCAGCGCGTTTCGAGGCCGAGCGAGCGCGCCTGTTCCTTGAGATTGGTGAACTGGCCGCCCGGCATCTCGTGCAGGTAGACCTCGGAAGCCGGTCCCTTGAGATCGCTTTCAAAGGCGGCGTACTGGTTGCGCACGGCCTCCCAGTAGAAGGACAGCTTCCTGATCCAGCCGGTGTCGAGGCCAGGGTCGCGCTCGGTGCCCTTCAACGCTTCGACGATGGAGCCGAGGCAGGGCTGGGAGGTGTTGCCGGAGAAGGAATCCATCGCAGCGTCGATGGCATCGACACCGGCTTCCACTGCCGCCAGCACCGTCGCGGCAGAAAGGCCGGAGGTGTCGTGCGTGTGGAAATGGATCGGCAGGTCGGTCGCCTCGCGCAGCGCCTTGAACAGCACCCGTGCGGCGGCCGGCTTCAACAGGCCTGCCATGTCCTTGACGGCGATGATGTGCGCGCCGGCGGCCTCAAGCTCCTTGGCGAGGCCGACATAGTATTTCAGGTCGTATTTGGCGCGCGCCGGATCGAGGATGTCGCCGGTGTAGCACATCGCCGCCTCGATCAGCTTGCCCTCGGCGCCGACCGCATCCATGGCGACGCGCATGTTCTCCACCCAGTTCAGGCAGTCGAACACGCGGAACAGGTCGACGCCGCCGCTCGCCGCCTGCTTGACGAAATGCTGCACGACATTGTCTGGATAGTTGGTGTAGCCGACGCCGTTGGCGCCGCGCAGCAACATCTGCAGGAGGATGTTGGGCGCCTTTTCGCGGATCAGCGCCAATCTTTCCCACGGGTCTTCGGTCAGGAAGCGCATGGCCACGTCGAAGGTGGCGCCGCCCCAGCATTCCAGCGAAAGCAGCTGCGGCAGGGCGCGCGCATAGGTTCCGGCGATGCTGGCGATGTCATGCGTGCGCACGCGCGTCGCCAGCAGCGACTGATGGCCGTCGCGCATGGTGGTGTCGGTGATCAGGACCTGCTTCTGCTCGCGCAGCCATGCGGCGAATTTTTCCGGTCCGAGCGCGTCGAGCTTCTGGCGCGTGCCGTCCGGCACCTTGCCGGTGAACCAGGGGATCACGGGGGCGGCGGCGTCGGGGTTCGGCAGGGCGCGCCCGCGCGTCTCCGGGTGGCCGTTGATGGTCACGTCGGCCAGATAGTTGAGCAGCTTGGTGGCGCGGTCCTGCCGCTTCACCTGCTGGAACAGCTCCGGCGTCGAATCGATGAACCTGGTCGTATAGGAATTGTCGCGGAAGGCGGGGTGATTGACGATCGCCTCGAGGAAGGTGAGGTTCGTCGCCACGCCGCGGATGCGGAATTCGCGCAACGCGCGCGTCATGCGCGAGATCGCTTCCTCGGGCGTCGGCGCCCAGGCCGTCAGCTTTTCCAGCAGCGGATCGTAGTAGCGGGTGATGACCGCGCCGGAATAGGCCGTGCCGCCGTCGAGGCGAATGCCGAAGCCTGTCGCGCCGCGGTAGGCGGTGATGCGGCCATAGTCCGGGATGAAATTCTGTTCCGGATCCTCGGTGGTGATGCGGCACTGCAGTGCGTGGCCGTTGAGGCGGATGTCCTTCTGCGCGGGAACGCCGGATTGCGGCGTGCCGATGGCGTGACCGTCGAGAATGTGGATCTGCGCCTTGACGATGTCGATGCCGGTCACCTGCTCGGTGACGGTGTGCTCGACCTGTATGCGCGGATTGACCTCGATGAAGTAGAACTTGCCGCTGTCGGCGTCCATCAGGAACTCGACGGTGCCGGCGCCGATATAGTTCGTTTCCCTGGCGATCTTCAGCGCGTGGCCGCACAGTTCCTGGCGCTGCGCGTCGTCGAGATAGGGCGCCGGTGCGCGCTCGACGACCTTCTGGTTGCGGCGCTGGATGGAGCAGTCGCGCTCGAACAGGTGAACGGCATTGCCGTGCGTGTCGCCGAGCACCTGCACCTCGACATGTCGGGCGCGCTCGACCAGCTTCTCCAGATAGACTTCGTCCTTGCCGAAGGCGGCCTTGGCCTCCCGCTTGGCCTCCGTCACCTCGCGCGCGAGGTCGGCTTCGGAACGGATGGCGCGCATGCCGCGCCCGCCGCCGCCCCACGAGGCCTTCAGCATCAGGGGATAGCCGATGTCGGCGGCCAGCCGCTTCACGGCCTCCATGTCGTCCGGCAAGGGGTCGGTGGCCGGCACCACCGGCACGCCGACCTCGATGGCAAGGTTGCGGGCGGCCACCTTGTTGCCGAGGCGACGCATGGTTTCCGGCTTCGGGCCGATGAAGATGATGCCGTTTTCCGCGCAGGCGTCGGCGAATTCCGGGCTTTCCGAAAGCAGGCCGTAGCCGGGATGGATGGCGTCCGCCCCGGAAAGCCTGGCGACCCGCATGATCTCGTCGATCGACAGGTAGCTTTCGATCGGCCCCATGTCCTTCGCCAGCCATGGGCCGCGGCCGACCTGATAGCTTTCGTCTGCCTTGAAGCGGTGCAGCGAATATTTGTCCTCCTCGGCCCAGATCGCCACCGTTTTGAGGCCCAGTTCGTTGGCCGCGCGGAATACGCGGATGGCGATTTCGGACCGGTTGGCGACAAGTATCTTCGTGATGGCCAAGGATCTGCTCTCCATGGGCGGGTTTACAAAAGCGGCAAATGTTTAGCGGGAAAATGCTGCGGTGCAACCGTAAATGCGGCGCGGGCTGACGCAAGGGCAGCGGATCGATCCGTGCCCGCCGGCGTTCGGCCGAATCCAGCCAGGACGAAGCGGCCGGCAGCCTCAGGCCGGCCAGCTGGCGGCGGTCGAACTCGGGAGATCTATCCTACTTCGCGGGGTAGCACTGGGCCGGAATGTCAGGCCAGGCGGCCCGGTCGCAGCCCGCAGCCGCCTGCTGCTGCTTGAACGAGACGCTCACCGGACCGGTCACCATGGGATCCACCCCGTCCGGGGCGTCCGGGAACATTTGCGCGGCGTCGGTCATGGTCGTCGGCTGGTTTCCGCGTGTCGCGGCCGACTGCGCGCCGGCCGAAGCCAGCAGAACGGCCAGGGCCGAACAGGCGAGGGCGGGAACGATCCTGTCAAACTTGCGCATCATGATGTCCGAATCGGCCGGATTGGCTCCGTGATTGGTTAACGGAAAACTACGCGTAAAGGTTTAACAATTGGTGACGACGCATTTGGTCGCGCCGCCCCTTTCGCATTCGTGGAAAAACCTGTATGAGGCGCGCAACCGAACGATGCGGCGCTTGGGCCTTGCGGTCCGCAATCGCTGCCGAAAGCACCCAGAGAAGATCATGAATCTCCGCAACATCGCGATCATCGCGCATGTCGACCATGGCAAGACGACGCTGGTCGATGCGCTCCTGAAACAGTCCGGTTCCGTGCGCGAGAACCAGCGCGTGGCCGAACGCGTCATGGACTCCAACGACCTCGAAAAGGAACGCGGCATCACCATCCTAGCCAAGGCCACTTCGGTGGAATGGAAGGATACCCGCATCAACATCGTCGACACGCCCGGCCACGCCGATTTCGGCGGCGAGGTGGAGCGCATCCTCAATATGGTCGACGGCGCCATCGTGCTGGTCGACGCCGCCGAAGGCCCGATGCCGCAGACCAAGTTCGTCGTCGGCAAGGCGCTCAAGGTCGGCCTCAAGCCCATCGTGGCGATCAACAAGATCGACCGGCCCGATGCGCGCGCCAACGAAGTCATCAACGAGGTTTTCGACCTCTTCGCCGCGCTGGACGCCACCGACGAGCAGCTCGACTTCCCGATCCTCTACGGTTCGGGCCGCGACGGCTGGATGGCCGAGAACCCCGAAGGCCCGAAGGACCAGGGCCTCGCGCCGCTGTTCGATCTCGTGCTCAAGCATGTGCCCGCGCCGAAGGTCGCCGAAGGCCCGTTCCGCATGATCG
Organism: Mesorhizobium sp. SP-1A; assembly: GCF_032460275.1. NCBI lineage: Bacteria > Pseudomonadati > Pseudomonadota > Alphaproteobacteria > Hyphomicrobiales > Phyllobacteriaceae > Mesorhizobium > Mesorhizobium sp. SP-1A. The sequence continues at coordinate 159,620 of NZ_JAVXZD010000005.1, forward strand.
GCACCATTCTGGAGGCCAATCCGTTCCTCGGCCGCATCATCACCGGGCGCATCGAGGCCGGCACGTTGAAGCCGAACCAGGCGGTGAAAGTGCTGCACCATGACGGCACGCTGCTGGAGAACGGCCGCGTGTCGAAGATCCTCGCCTTCCGCGGCATCGAACGGCAGCCGATCGAGGAAGCGCAGGCCGGCGACATCGTCGCCATCGCCGGGCTTTCCAAGGGCACCGTCGCCGACACCTTCTGCGACCCGTCGATCAGCGCGCCGATGGCGGCCCAGCCAATCGATCCGCCCACCGTCACCATGTCCTTCCTGGTCAACGACTCTCCGCTGGCCGGCACGGAAGGCGACAAGGTCACCAGCCGCGTCATCCGCGACCGCCTGCTCAAGGAGGCCGAGGGCAATGTAGCGCTGAAGATCGAGGAATCCGCCGACAAGGACAGCTTCTACGTTTCCGGCCGCGGCGAGCTTCAGCTTGCCGTCCTCATCGAGACCATGCGCCGCGAGGGGTTCGAGCTGGCCGTGTCGCGTCCGCGCGTCGTCATGCAGAAGGACGAGAACGGCCAGCTTCTCGAACCGATCGAGGAAGTCGTCATCGACGTGGACGAGGAACATGCCGGCGTCGTCGTGCAGAAGATGTCGGAGCGCAAGGCCGACATGACGGAGCTGCGCCCGTCCGGCGGCAACCGCCAGCGTCTGGTCTTCCATGCGCCGACGCGCGGCCTGATCGGCTACCAGTCGGAGCTCCTGACCGACACGCGCGGCACCGCGGTGATGAACCGCCTGTTCCACGCCTATGAGCCTTACAAGGGCGAGCTGCCCGGCCGCGTCAACGGCGTCCTGATCTCCAACGATCAGGGCGAAGCGGTGGCCTATGCGCTGTTCAACCTCGAAGACCGGGGCCCGATGGTCATCGACGCCGGCGTGAAGGTCTATCAGGGCATGATCATCGGCATCCACAGCCGCGACAACGACCTCGAGGTCAATGTGCTGAAGGGCAAGAAGCTCACCAACATCCGCGCCGCCGGCAAGGACGAGGCGGTGAAGCTGACGCCGCCTATCCGCATGACGCTGGAACGCGCGCTGGCCTGGATCCAGGACGACGAGCTGGTGGAAGTGACGCCGAAGTCCATCCGCCTGCGCAAGCTCCATCTCGACCCGAACGAGCGCAAGCGCTTCGAAAAGCAGAGGGTGGCCGGCGCCGCCTGAGGCCGGCATTTCCTGAAGGCAAGCAAAAGCCCGGTTCACCAGATGGCGAACCGGGCTTTTTCGTGTCGCGGCCGCTCAGGCGCTGCGGGACTATTCGTCGGCCTTGAAGGTCTGCTTCTGGCTGCCAAGGCCTTCGACACCGAGTTCCACGATATCGCCTGGCTTGAGGAAGCGCTGCGGCTTCATGCCCATGCCGACGCCGGGCGGCGTGCCGGTCGAAATGATGTCGCCCGGTTGCAGGCTCATGAACTGGCTGAGATAGGAAACCAGATAGGCCACGCCATAGACCATCGTCCTGGTCGAACCGTCCTGCATGGTCTGGCCGTTCACCTTCAGCCACATCTTGAGGTCCTGCGGGTCGGCCACTTCGTCCCTGGTGACCAGCCACGGGCCGATCGGGCCGAACGTGTCGCAGCTCTTGCCCTTGGTCCACTGGCCATGCCGCTCCGTCTGGAAGGCGCGCTCCGATACGTCATGCGCCACGCAGTAGCCGGCGACATAGTCCAGCGCCTCGGCTTCGGAGACATATTTGGCCGTCTTGCCGATCACCACGCCGAGTTCCACCTCCCAGTCGGTCTTGACCGAGCCGCGCGGGATCAGGACGTCGTCGTCGGGTCCGACGATGGCCGAGGACGCCTTCATGAAGATGATCGGTTCCGGCGGCACCTTGGAGTTGGTCTCGGCGGCGTGGTCGGAATAGTTGAGGCCGATGCAGATGAACTTGCCGACATTGGCCACGCAGGGGCCAAGGCGGGGCTTGCCGGACACCGCCGGCAGCGTTTTCGGATCGATGCTGGACAATGCCGCCAGCGAGGACGGCTCCAGCCCCTTGCCGCCGATATCGGCCACATGTCCGGAAAGGTCCCGGATCGTGCCGTCGGCATCGAGAAGGCCCGGCTTCTCGGCGCCTGCCTCACCGTAGCGCAGCAGTTTCATGATATGTCTCTCTCCTGATTGCCATTCGCGTCGATCCCAGTTTGACCCGATCGGAGGCGTCGAGTCACGCTGTTTCCGCCCACGTCAGTAAAATTATTTGCCTTTTATGAAACTATCATCGTCCGCCAGGTCAGACCGACCAACCGCCGTCGATATTGTAGGCTTGGCCGGTGGTATAGGTGGCGCCGGCGAGATAGACGGCGAGGTCGGCGATCTCCTCGGCGGTGCCGAGGCGGCCCATGGGCTGGCGCGCGATGAAGGCGGCGCGCGCCGTCTCGTAGTCGCCCTGCGCGCGCATGCGGCTTTCGAGCGACGGGCTTTCCACCGTGCCGGGGCAGATGGCGTTGCAGCGGATGCCCCTGGTGACATAGTCGGCGGCGACCGCCTTGGTCAGCCCGATCACCGCCGCCTTGGTCAGGCCGTAGGCGAAGCGGTTCGGCACGCCCTTTTGGGAACTCGCCAGCGAGGCCATGTTGATGATCGCGCCGCCGCCGCGCTGCAACATGCCCGGCAGCACGGCGCGGATGGTGCGGATCATGGCGCGCACGTTGAGATCGATGGCGAAGTCGAGATCGGCGTCCTTCATTTCCAGGATGGTGCCGGAATGGACGAAGCCGGCGCAGTTGAACAGCACGTCCACATCGCCGATGGCGGCGAAGGCGGCCTTGACCGCGTCGTCGTCCAGGACATCGAGCCTGCGGGTGACGATGCCGGGCACGTCCGCCAGGCCGGCAAGCGCGTTCTCGTCGATGTCGGTGGCATGCACCGTCGCGCCGGCCGCGGCGAAGGCCAGCGCGCTGGCACGCCCGATCCCCTGCGCCGCCGCCGTGATCACCACCACCTTGCCGTCGAGATTCTGAGTCACGTTACCATTCCTTCGAGCTTCTGTTTCATGCTGTCGCGGCAAGCCGGCAGCGGCGCGTCCGCCGTGCCGCCTTAACTGCCGGTTCGAGGTGCAGCTTACCGGTTACGCAAACCGTCCCGCCAGGGCAGGATCGATCGCTGCGTCATTCATATGCAAATATTGTTTTCACCAAGAGGTCAAGCAGATTGTCCTTGCCGCGCAATGCGGCATTATGGTCGAAACCGACGGCCGGAAGGAGCTACCGCATGATCATCGACACGCATCTGCATCTGATCGACCTCGCCGCCTTGCGGTACCCGTGGCTCGATGGCGTTCCTGCGCTCAACCGCAATTTTCCGCAGGAAGATTACGCCGTGGAAGCGCGCCGGGTTGGCATCGAGGCGGCGCTGCATATGGAGGTCGACGTCGATCCTGCCGATATCGAGGCGGAGACGGCGCATGTGGAGAGGTTGGCGCGAAAGCCTGGAAGCCTGCTGCGCGGCGCGATCGTCTCCGCGCGCCCGGAAGAAACGGGATTTGCCGCCTATCTGGAACGCGTCCGGGCAGATCCGTTCGTCAAAGGTTTTCGCCGTGTGCTGCACGTCGTGCCGGACGATGTGTCCGAAGGGGCCCTGTTCCGCGAGAATGTCCGGCGGCTGTCCGGCACCGGCCTTCCCTTCGATCTGTGCGTGCTGCCGCGCCAGCACCCGAAGGCGATGGCGCTTATCGATCAGGCGCCGGACGTCCAGTTCGTGCTCGATCATTGCGGCATTCCGGACATCAGGGGCAATGGCGAGCATCCGTGGCGGGAGCAGATCACCGAGATCGCGCGGCGTCCGAACGTCGTGGCGAAGATTTCCGGGGTCGTGGCCTATGCCGATCCGGCGGGCTGGACGCTGGAGACCATCAGGCCCTATGTCGAGCATGTGATCGGAGCTTTCGGCTGGGACCGCGTGGTATGGGGAAGCGACTGGCCGGTCTGCACACTGGGCGGCGGCCTCTCGACATGGGTAGCGGCAACCCATGCGCTGCTTTCAGGCACCGGCGAGCGCGAACGAAGCCAGCTGCTGAGCGCCAATGCCCGTCGAGTGTACCGGCTCTGAGCTGGCGTTTGCCAAGGGCAGGCTTGCCGGGCTGGAGCGGATCTAGATCGAAAGAGCGATTTGGGCCGGCGCCGACGTTAAACCTTCCTTCACCCAACGCACGGCATGGTCCGGCTCTGCGGCTATGTACAGCGTACCGCGGCGCGAAAGCGCCCAGGCAACAGGGACCCGTGCCTGCCCGAGGCGCGGGTCCTTCTGTTTGTCGCCGCGGTTCGGCGCCTCTTCCAGATAGCAAAAAAGCCGGACAAGCCGGCTTTCGCAACGTCGTGAGATGGAAACCCGAGGGTGTCAGGCCGGGAGAATGGCGCCTTCCAGCGTGGTGAGCTGGTGCAGGAACAGTTCTGCCTTGCTGCGCGATTCCTCGTCCTTGGCGTCGGTGATGTCTTCCTTCGCCTCCTGGATACGCCGGGCGATGTCCGCCCGATCGATATCCTTTACGGCCACAGCCGATTCGGCGAGCAGCGTGCAGCCCGAGGGCAAGATGTCGGCGAAGCCGCCGAACACCACGTAACGCTCTTCCTGACCGCCGGCCGACTTCACGGTGACGACACCCGGCTGGATCGTGGTCATGACCGGCGCGTGCTGCGCCATCACGGTCATCTCGCCTTCGGCGCCGGGAATGACGACGGATTCAACCTGCCCGGAAACCAGCAGGCGCTCGGGAGAGACCAGTTCGAATTGGAAAGCTTCAGCCATGTTCTTCAGGCAGTCGGCAGTCGGCAGTCGGCAGTCGAGAAAACTTGCCTGCCCATAGATACCAGACCCCGCTGCCTACTCCTTGTTTCCGACTGCCGATTGCCGATTTGGCGATTGCCGTTCTTACGCCGCTTCCGCAGCCAGCTTCTGCGCCTTCTCGACCGCTTCCTCGATATTGCCGACCATATAGAAGGCGGCTTCGGGCAGGTGGTCGTAATCGCCGTTGCAGAGGCCCTTGAAGCCCTTGATGGTGTCGGCCAGATCAACCAGCTTGCCCGGCGAGCCGGTGAACACCTCGGCCACGAAGAAGGGCTGCGACAGGAAGCGCTCGATCTTGCGAGCGCGCGCGACCGTCAGCTTGTCCTCTTCCGACAGCTCGTCCATGCCCAGGATGGCGATGATGTCCTGAAGCGACTTGTAGCGCTGAAGGGTCTGCTGCACCTGGCGCGCCACCTGGTAGTGCTCCTCGCCGACGATCATCGGGTCGAGCATGCGCGAAGTGGAGTCGAGCGGGTCGACCGCCGGGTAGATGCCTTTTTCGGCGATGGCGCGGTTGAGCACCGTGGTCGCGTCGAGGTGGGCGAAGGAGGTCGCCGGCGCCGGGTCGGTCAAGTCGTCGGCCGGCACGTAAATGGCCTGCACCGAGGTGATCGAACCCTTGGTGGTGGTGGTGATGCGTTCCTGCAGCGCGCCCATGTCGGTGGCGAGCGTCGGCTGGTAGCCCACGGCCGAAGGAATGCGGCCGAGCAGCGCCGACACTTCCGAGCCGGCCTGGGTGAAGCGGAAGATGTTGTCCACGAAGAACAGCACGTCCTGGCCCTGGTCACGGAAATATTCGGCGACGGTGAGGCCGGTCAGGCCGACGCGGGCACGGGCCCCGGGCGGCTCGTTCATCTGGCCGTAGACGAGCGCGGCCTTCGAGCCCTGGCCGCCGCCCTTCTTGTTGACGCCGGATTCGATGAACTCATGATAGAGATCGTTGCCCTCGCGGGTGCGCTCGCCGACGCCGGCGAACACGGAGAAGCCGCCATGCGCCTTGGCGACGTTGTTGATCAGCTCCTGGATCAGCACGGTCTTGCCGACGCCGGCGCCGCCGAACAGGCCGATCTTGCCGCCGCGCGCATAGGGCGCCAGCAGGTCGAGAACCTTGATGCCGGTGACGAGGATCTGGGCTTCCGTCGACTGGTCGACATAGGCCGGGGCCGGCTGGTGGATGGCGCGCAGCTCGATGCCGTCGACGGGACCGGCCTCGTCCACCGGCTCGCCGATGACGTTGATGATGCGGCCGAGCATGCCCGGTCCGACCGGAACCGAGATCGGCGCGCCGGTGTCGCTCACGCTCTGGCCGCGAACCAGACCTTCGGTCGAGTCCATGGCAATGCAGCGCACGGTGTTCTCGCCGAGATGCTGCGCGACCTCGAGCACGAGGCGGTTACCGACGTTGATCGTCTCAAGCGCGTTCAGGATCGGCGGCAGGTGATCGTCGAACTGCACGTCGACGACGGCGCCGATGACCTGGCGGACCTTGCCCTTCGGCCCCTTGGCGAGATCGAAGCTCGCCGTCGCCCCGCGGTTTTCGACCTTGCCCGGCTTTCCTTCCGCCACCAGCTTGGCCGCCTCTTTCGCGGCGGCACTCCTTGCAGGGGTCTTTTTGGGAGCCGCCGCTTTCGGGGCCCCCGCTTTCGGGGTCGCTGCTTTCGCCATCGTCCTTACCCTTTTCCGTATCTTTGGTTCACATGGGTCCGTGCGAAGACATTTCTGCCTTCGCAGGCCATGCCTAGAGCGCCTCGGCGCCCGAAATGATCTCGATCAGTTCCTTGGTGATCTGCGCCTGACGCTGGCGGTTGTAGGTGATCGACAGTTTGTTGATCATGTCGCCGGCATTGCGCGTCGCATTGTCCATCGCCGTCATCTTGGCGCCCATCTCGCCGGCTGCGTTCTCCAGCAGGGCGCGGAAGATCTGCACGGCTATGTTGCGCGGGATGAGATCGGAGAGGATCTCGCCCGGCTCCGGCTCGTATTCATAGACGGCGCCGCCGCCGGCCGATTCGCCATTGGAGCCGTGCGCCGCGGGTATGATCTGCTGCGCCGTCGGCACCTGGCTGATCACCGACTTGAACTGCGAGTAGAACAGCGTGCAGACGTCGAACGCGCCGTCGTTGAAGAGGTTGATCACCTTCCTGGCGATGGCATCGGCATTGACGAAAGCAAGCGTCTTGACCTCGCGCAGGTCGACGCGGTCGATGATCTGGGCCGCGAAGTCGCGACGCAGTATGTCAAACCCCTTCTTGCCGACGCAGATGATCTTCACCTGCTTGCCTTCGGCGAGGAGCCGGCGGATGTGGTCGCGGGCATGGCGGGCGATCTGCGAATTGAAGCCGCCGCACAGGCCACGCTCGGCGGTGCAGACGACGAGCAGATGCACGTCATCCCTGCCGGTGCCGGTCATCAGCGCGGGCGCATCGCCGCCCCCGCCGACAGCCTGGCCGATATTGGCCAGAACCGCACCCATGCGCTCCGAATAAGGCCTTGCAGCCTCGGCCGCCTCCTGGGCACGGCGCAGCTTCGCCGCGGCGACCATCTGCATCGCCTTGGTGATCTTCTGCGTCGCCTTGACCGAGGCGATTCGGTTACGAAGGTCTTTTAGCGAAGGCATGCCTGCAACCCGATCCCGTCGTTCTCAGTCCGCTCAAGCGAAGGTCTTGGCGTAGGCGTCGATCTCGGCCTTGAGCTTGGCGCGCAGGTCGTCCGACAGCGCCTTCTCGTCGCGGATGGCGTCGAGAACGGCCTTCCCGGCCGAGCGCATGTGCGCCAGCAGGCCCTGTTCGAAGCGGCTGACGTCGCTGACGGCGAGCTTGTCGAGGTAGCCGTTCACGCCGGCGTAGATCACCGCGACCTGCTCTTCCGTCTTCAGCGGCGAGAATTGCGGCTGCTTCAGCAGTTCGGTCAGGCGTGCGCCGCGGTTGAGCAGGCGCTGCGTGGCGGCGTCCAGGTCCGAGCCGAACTGCGCGAAGGCCGCCATTTCGCGGTACTGCGCGAGTTCGCCCTTGATCGAGCCGGCAACCTGCTTCATCGCCTTGATCTGCGCGGCGGAACCGACGCGCGAAACCGACAGGCCGACGTTCACGGCCGGGCGGATACCCTGGAAGAACAGGTTGGTTTCCAGGAAAATCTGGCCGTCGGTGATCGAGATCACGTTGGTCGGGATGTAGGCCGACACGTCGTTGGCCTGTGTTTCGATGACCGGCAGCGCAGTCAGCGAGCCGTTGCCGTTGTCGTCGTTGAGCTTGGCGGCGCGCTCGAGCAGGCGCGAATGCAGGTAGAAGACGTCGCCCGGATAGGCTTCGCGTCCCGGCGGGCGGCGCAGCAGCAGCGACATCTGGCGATAGGCCACGGCCTGCTTGGAGAGATCGTCATAGCCGATCAGGGCATGCTGGCCGTTGTCGCGGAAATATTCGCCCATGGTGCAGCCGGCGAACGGCGCCAGGAACTGCATCGGGGCCGGATCGGATGCGGTCGCGGCGATGATGATCGAATAGTCGAGGGCGCCGCGCTCCTCCAGAACCTTCACGAACTGCGCGACGGTCGAGCGCTTCTGGCCGACGGCGACGTAGACGCAGAACAGCTTCTCGGCATCCGGACCGTTGTCGTGGATGGCCTTCTGGTTGAGGATGGTGTCGAGGATGATGGCGGTCTTGCCGGTCTGGCGGTCGCCGATCACCAGTTCGCGCTGGCCGCGACCGACCGGGATGAGCGCGTCGATGGCCTTGAGGCCGGTCGACATCGGCTCGTGCACCGACTTGCGGGGAATGATGCCGGGCGCCTTGACGTCGACGCGGCGGCGCTCGGCGGCCTTGATCGGGCCCTTGCCGTCGATCGGGTTGCCAAGGGCGTCGACGACGCGGCCGAGCAGGCCGGGGCCGACCGGAACGTCCACGATGGCGCCGGTGCGCTTGACGGTGTCGCCTTCCTTGATGTCGCGGTCGTTACCGAAGATGACCACGCCGACATTGTCGCTTTCGAGGTTCAGCGCCATGCCGCGGATGCCGCCCGGGAACTCGACCATCTCGCCCGCCTGGACGTTGTCGAGACCGTAGACGCGGGCGATGCCGTCGCCGACGGAAAGAACCTGACCGACCTCGGAGACCTCGGCCTCCTTGCCGAAATTCTTGATCTGGTCTTTTAGGATTGCGGAGATTTCCGCAGCGCGGATGTCCATCAGCCGACCTCTTTCAGTGCAAGCTTGAGCGAATTGAGTTTGGTTTTGAGCGACGTGTCGATCTGGCGCGAGCCCATCCTCACCACCAGTCCGCCGAGCAGCGACGGATCGACGGTGACGTTGAGCGAAACGTCCTTGCCGGCAACGGCCTTCAACGTCGCCTTCAGTTCATTGACCTGCGCGGACGTCAATTGATGCGCCGAGGTGACCTCGGCAGCGGTCTCGCCGCGATTTTCCGCCGCGATGCGGCGATAAGCCTTGATCATGCCGGGGACCGCGAACAGCCGGCGGTTGCGGGCGGCGACGCGCAGGAAATTTCCGACCAGGCCGGTGATCTTGGCGCGGTCGGCGATCGTGCCGATGGCCTTTTCCTGGCCTTCCGCGGTGAACACCGGGCTGTTGATCAGCCGAAGCAGATCGTCGCTCGCCTCGAACATCCTTTCGAAGCTGGCCAGATCGGCCTCGACCTTGTCTATGGAGTTGGAGTCGCGCGCCAGCTCGAAAAGCGAGTGCGCGTAGCGTTCAGCGACACCGGAAATTGGCGAGGAGGTCTGGGCCACGGACCGTCTTTTCTCTCAGTTGACAGGCCGCAGATTGTTGGCGCGAGCGAAAACTCTGGCTAAATCTTTGACCTTGGTGCGTTTTTTCCAAGCACGAGGGAGCGGCTTCCGCTTCCCCCGGCCGAAAGTCGATTGCCGTCTAGCACAGGCCTTTCAAGACCGCAATGCACCCGCGGAAATGGCGTAGAGCACTTTGTCGCATCTGTCGCTTCAGGGGACGAAGCCGAAGGAAAAAGCAAGCGGCAGCGCGGCCAGAACCAGCTCCAGCACGACGAAGCCCCAATTGTAGGGCGTGTTGGCGCGGTCCGACATCATCGACAGGATGCGGCCGAAGGCGGTGAAGAGCCAGGAGAAGCCGAGGGCCATGTAGAGCAGGGGCTGGGCAAGTATGACGCAGCACAGCCCGACCCCGAGATAGAAGCCGGCCATGCGCCCGCGCCCTTCGGCTATGGCGGCGGGCTTTTCTGGTTTCGGCTGGAGCCGGAGCAGCCTGAAGCAGAGGCCGGGCGCGAAGAAAAGCGCGACGCCGAACAGCAGCGTCACGACGGCGCTGGTCCAGGCCAGCCACTCGCCCTGGCTCGTCGGCCACGGAAACGAAAACTCCATCAGGTCCCCTCCAAACCGCTTTGGCAGCCACCAAGCATCCTAGACCGGTCCGGCCACGAAACCATAGGCAAAGCGAAGCTCCGATCGCCGCCCTTCACAGGAAACTTTGCGGATCTATGTCGACCTGGATGCGCACCGAGCCGCGCAGCTTCGGCCCGTCCGCCAGCATGCGCCGGACGAAACCCTGCATGTCGGCGCGTCGCTCGCCATGCACCAGGAGACGGAAGCGATGGCGCCCGCCGACCAGAGCCAGCGGCGCTTCGGCCGGACCGAGCACGAAAATGTCGGCGGCCTCGGGGGTTGCGCGGCGCAAAGCGCGGGCGTGCGCCTCCGCATCCGCGCGCGTATCGGCGCTGACGATGATGCCGGCCAGCCGGCCGAAGGGGGGCAGGCCGGCGCGCTCGCGCTCGGCGATCTCGCGCCGGTAGAAGGTTTCGGTGTCGCCGGAAACGATGGCGCGCATCACCGGATGGTCGGGCTGGTAGGTCTGCAGCAGGCCGTGGCTTTTCTTGCCCGTGCGCCCGGCCCGGCCCGTGACCTGGCTGAGCAGCTGGAAAGTGCGCTCGGCGGCGCGCGGGTCGCCGTTGGCAAGGCCGAGGTCGGCATCGACCACGCCCACCAGCGTCATGTTGGGGAAATTATGGCCCTTGGCGACGAGCTGCGTTCCGATAACGATGTCGGCCTCGCCCTTGGCGATGGCTTCAAGCTCCAGCCGCAGCCTCTTTACGCCGCCCAGAAGGTCGGATGACAGCACGATGGTGCGCGCCTCGGGAAAATGCTGCACCACTTCCTCGGCGATGCGCTCGACGCCGGGACCGCAGGCCGCGAGATGATCGAAAGTGCCGCATTCGGGGCAGGCTTCCGGGCGCTTTTCGGCATGGCCGCAATGATGGCAGACCAGCTGGCCGCGGAAGCGGTGCTCGACCAGCCATGCCGAGCAGACCGGGCAGCCGAAGCGATGCCCGCAGACGCGGCACAAGGTCAGCGGCGCATAGCCGCGCCGGTTGAGGAACAGCAGCGATTGCTCGTCCTTCTCCAGCGTCTGCCTGACCTGGTCCAAAAGAACGGGGGACAGGAAATGGCCGCGCGCGGGCGGGGCCCGGCGCAGGTCGACCGTCTTGAGGTCGGGAAGTGCCGCCTCGGCAAAACGTCCGGCCAGAACGGCGCGGGCATATCGGCCCTGCTCGGCGTTGACGCGGCTTTCCACCGAGGGCGTGGCCGAGGCCAGCGCCACCGGGAAGCCGCCGATGTGCCCGCGCACCACGGCCATGTCGCGGGCGTTGTAGAAGACGCGATCCTCCTGCTTGTAGGCGGGGTCGTGTTCTTCGTCGACGACGATCAGCCCGAGTTCCTTGAAGGGCAGGAAAAGCGCAGAGCGGGCGCCGGCCACGACGCGCACCGTGCCCTCCGCCACCTGCCGCCAGACGCGCTCGCGCATGCGCGGCGGCAGGTCGGAATGCCATTCCGCCGGCTTGGCGCCGAAGCGGTCCTGGAACCGTTCCAGGAAGGCATGGGTCAGCGCGATCTCCGGCAACAGGATCAGCACCTGCCTGCCTTGCCCGAGCGCGGCCGCGACCGCCTCGAAATAGACTTCCGTCTTGCCCGATCCGGTCACCCCGTCGAGCAGCGTGACGCCGAAGCTTCCGGCCTCCACGCTTTCCCGCAGCATCTTCGCCGCTTCCTGCTGGTCCGGCGTGAGATCGGGGCAGGCATAGGAAGCGTCGGGCGCAGCGACGACCGGGCGCGGCGGGATCATCGCCGTTTCGAACACGCCCTGCGCCTTAAGTCCGTCGATCACCGTCGCAGACACGCCGGCCGCATGGGCGAGGCCGGAACGTGTCCAGGCCAGCCCGTCGTCGGCCGTTTCCAGTACGCGCCGGCGCGCATCGGTCATGCGGTCGGGCAATGACCCGGTGCGCCGAACGGCCTCGATCCAGGGCTCTGGATCGAAGGCTTCCGGCGCGCGCAGCAGCATGCGCGCGACCATGCCGGGCGGCGAAAGCGTATAATGCGCCACCCAGTCCACGAAACGGCGCGTGACCTCGTCGATCGGCGGGCAGTCGAACACCTGCTCGATCGGTCGCAGCCGTTTCGCCTCGATCTGCTCGATGGCGCCGTCCCAGACGATGCCGGCCACCTGGCGTGGGCCCAGCGGCACGCGCACGATCGAGCCCGGCACAACACGCATTCCTGAAGGAACCGCATAGGTGTAGGGGCGTTCAGCCGGCATCGGCACGAGCACGGGCATGGCTGTGTTGGGGAGCGAATCTCGCGTCATGGCGCGTGACCTTGCCCCGACTTTGGTCTAGAGCAAAGCCCGACGCGCGCCCGCTGCCGTGGGCACGAACAAACTCCCAAGGAGACTGACATGAAATTCTTCGTCGATACTGCCGATGTGAAGGAAATTCGCGAGCTGAACGACATGGGCTTGCTCGACGGCGTCACCACCAATCCCTCGCTGATCCTGAAATCGGGAGGCGACATCCTGGAGGTGACGAAGCAGATCTGCGAAATCGTCGAAGGCCCCGTCTCGGCCGAGGTCACCGCGACGGAATATTCGCAGATGATGAAGGAGGCCGCGGTTCTTTCCAAGATCGCCGACAACATCGCCATCAAGGTGCCGCTGACGCTGGACGGGCTGAAGGCCTGCCGGGCGCTGCGGTCTGACGGCCACATGGTCAACGTCACCCTCTGCTTCTCGGCCAACCAGGCCCTGCTCGCGGCGAAGGCGGGCGCCACTTTCATTTCGCCCTTCATCGGCCGCCTGGACGACATGGGCTTCGACGGCATGGAAGTGATCGCCGAGATCCGCCAGATCTATGACAATTACGGCTTCGAAACCGAGATCCTCGCGGCTTCGATCCGCACCGTCGACCATGTCAAGCGCGCAGCCCTGATCGGCGCCGACGTCGCCACGATCCCGCCGGCGACGCTCAAGGCGCTGGTCAAGCATCCGCTGACCGACAAGGGTCTGGAAGCCTTCCTCGCCGACTGGGCCAAGACCGGGCAGAAGATCGGCTGACATACAGGCTGACAGCCAAATCAAGGCCGGCGTTCGTGGCGGATCGCCGGCTTCGTCTTGATCCCGGTCGGAAAAATTCCGGTCAGCGCTTCCTGGCCAGATCCTCGGCCAGCGACAGCCGCAGCAGTTCGGCCAGTTCGCGCGCGGCGCGATTTTCGGCATCGATCTGCGCACGGTACGTCGCGAACTGCTGCGTCGGCCGGTCGAAGGATGCCGAGATCGCCCGCTTGCCCCTTCCCACCACCGCGCTGGTCTTGGCATCGGTGAGGGTATAGTTCGCGGTCAGCGTCACCGTGCCCGCGGTCGGCTGGTCTTCGTTGCTGGCCACCTGCACGACAGCGACGGACTGGACGAGTTCCGTCACGCCCAAATCGAGCGAATAGGCCGGAGCGGCGGTCCGTTCGGCTCCGCCGTTCAGGCCGAAGATCAGGTTGTTGCGCACCTGCTGGGCGTAGCGCGTGTTGACCGGCTTGACCGCGATCGAGGCGAGTTCCGCCTGCGCCGGCAGTTGCGCATTGGGCGACAGCGGCGCGTTAGAATAGAGCGGCCGAACCTGGCATCCGGCGACGACGGTGGCCGCGGCCACGAGGCCGCAAAGCACGGATGCGCGCAGGAAGCGCCTGGCTCCCGCCCCGCTTTTCTCAGGCAACGACATTGACGATCCTTTGCGGCACGACGATCACCTTTCGTGGCGCCCGTCCTTCCAGGGCCTTCTGGATGGATTCGAGCGCCAGCGCTGCCTTTTCGACGGCACCTTGGTCTGCGTCGCGGGCGATTGTCAAATCCCCGCGCTTCTTGCCGTTGACCTGCACCGGATAGGTGATCTCGTTGTCCACCACCAGTTTCGGGTCGAACTGCGGCCAGGGCCTCTCGGCGACCAGATCGGTGCCGCCGAGCGCGGCCCAGCCTTCCTCGGCCAGATGCGGCATGAAGGGCGCGGCGACGTGGACGAGAATCTCGACCGCGTCGCGGGCCGCGGCTTTCAGATCGTCGTCGCCCCTGCCCTCGGCGATTTCGCCGACAGGGCCGGACAGAACGTTGGCAAGCTCGTAGATGCGGGCGATCGCCCGGTTGAAGGCGAGCTTCTCGATATCCTCGCCGATCGCCTTGAGGGCCTTGTGCGCGGGCTTGGAGACGGTGGCGGCAGCGCCGTCGCTGCTCGCCGCCGGCTTCACGCCGGACAGCGCTTCGGCGGCCGTGGAGATGATGCGCCAGACGCGCTGCACGAAGCGGTGCGCGCCCGCCGCGCCATCGTCGGTCCATTCCACGTCGCGCTCGGGCGGGGAGTCGGACAGCATGAACCAGCGCGCGGTGTCGGCGCCGTAGCCGTCGGTGATCTCTTCCGGGCTCACCGTGTTCTTCTTGGACTTCGACATCTTCTCCAGCGTGCCGATCGTCGCCGGCTTGCCGGTGGCGATCTCGATGGCGCGCCGCTCCGCACCCTCGCTGTCCAGCCGCACCTCGGTCGGCGCCAGCCAGCGGCCATCCTCGGCCCTGTAGGTCTCGTGCACCACCATGCCCTGCGTGAACAGGCCCTTGAACGGCTCGGCCAGGTTCAGATGTCCGGTCTCGCGCATGGCGCGGGTGAAGAAGCGCGAGTAGAGCAGGTGCAGGATCGCGTGCTCGATGCCGCCGATATACTGGTCCACGGGCAGCCATTCATTGGCAGCTCCGGGGTCCGTCGGCTCGTGCTCCCACGGCGCGGTGAAGCGGGCGAAATACCAGGACGAATCGACGAAGGTGTCCATGGTGTCGGTTTCGCGGCGCGCATCCTTGCCGCATTGCGGGCATTTCACGTTGCGCCAGCTCGGATGGCGGTCGAGCGGGTTGCCGGGCCTGTCGAAGTCGATGTCGTCGGGCAGCTTCACCGGCAGGTCGGCGCGCGGCACGGGAACGGTGCCGCAGTCGTCGCAATGGATCGTCGGGATCGGGCAACCCCAGTAGCG
This sequence comes from Mesorhizobium sp. SP-1A, assembly GCF_032460275.1. NCBI lineage: Bacteria > Pseudomonadati > Pseudomonadota > Alphaproteobacteria > Hyphomicrobiales > Phyllobacteriaceae > Mesorhizobium > Mesorhizobium sp. SP-1A. Next base: position 174,760 of record NZ_JAVXZD010000005.1, read on the forward strand.
CTGCCGCGAAATGCCCCAGTCGCGCAGGCGGAAGTTCACCTTGCGCTCGGCCATCGGCCGATTGCCGGCGGAGCGCTTTTCGAGCCGGTTCGCGACGTCGTCGAAGGCCGCTTCCGGCGTCATGCCGTCTAGGAAGCGCGAATTGATCATCACGCCGTCGTCGGTATAGGCCTCCTCGGTGATCTGGAAGGCGGCGGCATCCGCGCCTTCCGGCAGCACCACGGGAATGACCGGCAATCCGTACTTGTTGGCGAAGTCGAGATCGCGCTGGTCGTGGCCCGGACAGCCGAAGACGGCGCCGGTGCCGTAGTCCATCAGCACGAAATTGGCGACATAGACCGGCAGCGTCCAGCTGTCGTCGAACGGGTGCACGACGCGGATGCCGGTGTCGAAGCCCTTCTTCTCCGCGGTCTCCAGCGCAGCCACCGAAGTGCCCATGTGGTGCACGTCTTCGATGAAGGCGGCGAGTGCGGGATTGTTCCGGGCCGCCTTCCTGGCCAGCGGATGGTCGGCGGAGATGGCCATGAAGGAAGCGCCGAAGATGGTGTCCGGCCGCGTCGTATAGACTTCGAGTTCCTTTTCGCCGTCCGGCGCGGTGCCTTCGGCGATGGCCCAGCGGATCAGCAGGCCCTCGGACCGGCCGATCCAGTTGCGCTGCATCAGCTTGACCTTCTCCGGCCATTCCTCCAGCCCGTCCAGCGCGTCGGAAAGATCCTGCGCGTAGTCGGTGATCTTGAAGAACCACTGCGTCAGCTCGCGCTGCTCCACCAGGGCGCCCGAGCGCCAGCCGCGGCCGTCGATGACCTGCTCGTTGGCGAGCACCGTCATGTCGACGGGGTCCCAATTGACCTTGGAGACCTTGCGGGTGACCAGCCCCTTCTCGAACATGTCGAGGAACAGCATCTGCTGGCGGTGATAGTAATCCACGTCGCAAGTGGCGAACTCGCGCGACCAGTCCAGCGACAGGCCCATCATCTTGAGCTGTTCGCGCATGGTGGCGATGTTCTGGTAGGTCCAGTCCTTGGGATGGACCTTGTTCTGCATGGCGGCGTTTTCGGCCGGCATGCCGAAGGCGTCCCAGCCCATGGGGTGCAGCACGTTGAAGCCCTTGGCGCGCTTGTAGCGGGCCACCACGTCGCCCATCGTGTAGTTGCGGGTGTGGCCGATATGGATGCGTCCCGACGGGTAGGGGAACATCTCCAGCACGTAGTATTTCGGGCGCGGGTCGTCGTTCTTCGTCTCGAAGAGCTTGCGGGCGTCCCAGGCCTTCTGCCATTTGGGCTCTACGGCGCGGGGATTGTATCGTTCGGTTGCCATGGCCGGTTTTTCACTTACAAAGCGTGCGGAAAGCCGTCGGCGGCAGCCGGCGGCCGGGAACATGGTCCGGGTCTTCACCATGCTTTGGGGAACCCGTCAACCATATGGGCGTGAAGCCGGGTAAAAACAGCAGGATCAGGACATGAACGAGGCTGTGGCGGGACTAGCGCAGGTCAGGGCGAGGATCGTAGCCGCCGAACGGGACGCCGGCCGCGACAGCGACGCGGTTGTGCTCGTCGCCGTCTCCAAGACCTTCGGCGCCGAAATCATCCGCCCCGTCATCGAGGCTGGCCAGCGTGTCTTCGGCGAGAACCGGGTGCAGGAAGCCCAAGGCAAATGGCCGGCGCTACGGCAGGACTTTCCGGATATCGAGCTGCACCTGATCGGCCCGTTGCAGTCGAACAAGGCGAAGGAGGCCGTGGCGTTGTTCGACGTGATCGAGACGGTGGACCGCGAAAAGATCGCCGCCGAACTTGCGAAGGAGATCGCGAGGCAAGGCCGCGCGCCAAGGCTCTACGTGCAGGTCAACACCGGTTCCGAGCCGCAGAAGGCCGGCATCGAGCCGCGCGACGCGGTCGCCTTCGTCGGGCGGTGCAGGCAGGTGCACGGCCTCGACATCGAAGGCCTGATGTGCATTCCGCCGGCCGACGAGAATCCCGGCCCGCATTTTGCCCTGCTCGAAAAGCTGGCCCGGCAGGCGGGCGTGCGGAAATTGTCCATGGGCATGTCGGGCGACTACGAAACCGCGATCGCCTTCGGCGCCACCAGCGTAAGGGTCGGTTCGGCGATCTTCGGCGGCCGGTAGAGGAGCCTGCCTAGCAAAAAGGCCGGAGCTTTGCCCCGGCCCCTGCTTCGATCGGTCGAGAGCGCTTATTCGGCCGCGACGATCTTGCCGTTTTCCCACTTGAACAGCGAGAAGCTCGGCGAGGAGAGGTCGCCGTTCTCGCCGTAGGTCAGCTTGCCGATGGCCGTCTGGATCGGCTGACCGTCCTTGAGCGCGGTGGCCACGGCCGCCGTGTCGTCGGCCTTGCCGGCCTTCTCGATGCCGGCCTTCAGCACCTGCACGGCGGCATAGGCGTTGAGCGTGAAAGCTTCCGCCGGAATGCCCTTGTCCTTCAGCACCTTGACGGCTTCAGCCGAGTCCGGGTTCTTCAGCGCGTCCGAGGCGTTGGTGAACAGCGTGCCGGCCGCAGCCTGGTTGCCGATGGCCCAGTATTCGGTGTTGGACAGGCCCTCGCCGCCGATGATCTGCGCCTTCACGCCGACGTCGGCGAGCTGACGGGCGAGCAGGCCGCCCTCGGGGTGATAGCCTCCGAAATAGACCACTTCGGCGCCGTCCTTCTTCAGCCGGCCGACGATCGCGGAATAGTCCTTCTCGCCGGGGGTTATGCCTTCATACAGGACTTCGTTCACGCCGCCCTTGTTCAGAACGGCCTTGAACGCATTGGCCAGGCCCATGCCGTAGGTGCCCTTGTCGTGGATGATGGCGACCTTCTTGTCTTTCAGATGGTCGAGGACGTATTTGGCGGCGACCTCGGCCTGCTGGTCGTCGCGGCCGCAGGTGCGCAGCACGTTGGTCAGGCCGCGATTGGTGAGGTCCGGAGCGGTCGCGGTGGGCGTGACCATCAGCACACCGTTCTCGGCGAAGACGTCCGAAACGGCCATGGCGACGCCGGACGTGACCGGGCCGACCGCATAGTGAATGCCGTCGCCGACCAGGTTGTTCGCGGCGGAGACGCCCTGCTTGGGGTCGCCGGCATCGTCGGCCAGCTTCAGAACGACCTTCTCGCCCAGAATGCCGCCATTCTTGTTGATGACGTCGACGGCGGCTTCGGCGCCGTTCTTGACCTGGTCGCCATAGGCCGCGACCGGGCCGGTCAGCGGCGCGACAAGGCCGATGGTGATGTCCGCCCAGGCGGCGGGTGCAAACGCAATGGTTGCGGCGATGGCGACGCCGGCAAGCAGCTTCGTCTTCATGGGTTTCACTCCTCAAGCGGCCGGCCCTCCTGGCCGGCGGAAAACTTGGCCATAGCCGTTTGGTGCCGCGTTGGCAATCAAGCCGAACTGCCACCGGCTCGTTTGGCTTGGACCAGCAGGAACGACCAGCCGCTGCCCGCCATGGTTGAGTGATCAGTGCAGCCGCAGCTCTCCGTCGACCTTTCGCCATTCGTTGGGGGCGATCAGGCGATTATGGGTGAAGCAGACCGAATGGAGCGGGCCGTCGAGCTTCGTCCTCCAGAATTCGAGAAAGCCGGCCAGCACCGGGAATTTCGGCGCCAGATCGTAATCCTGCCAGATATAGGCCTGGAGCAAGCCGGGGTGATCCGGGAAGTGATAAAGAATGCGTGCCGTTGTCAGCCCGTAGCCTTCCAGCATCAACTGCATCTGGCGATGATCGTGCCCTGTGAAATCGTACATGGCTGCCCTCGCAAGCGTCCGTGCCTGTCCTCCCGGACAGATGGTGCGCGCCCTTTATTAACCCTCCATTGAAACGCGCCAGAAGCGGCACCGGTTGCGATGCCGCGCCGGCAACCGGTCATTTATTCGTCACCGATCCGAATGGGCGCCGGACAACCGAACGTCTAATATTGCCGCCGCCGCCGAACTGTTAATAATGGCGCCGAACGTGCGGCCTCCCCGGCCGCGATGCCCTTGCCGCGGCTGCGGCACCAGTTTCGGGAGGAATGCAGGAAATGTCCGACGTTCATGTCCACCGCGTGCAGGCGGCGTGGAAGAAGAATGCGCTGATCGACAATGAAACCTACCTGAAGTGGTACGCGGACTCGGTGAAGAATCCGGACAAGTTCTGGGGCAAGCACGGCAAGCGACTGGACTGGTTCAAGCCCTACACCAAGGTCAAGAACGCCTCCTTCGCCGGCAAGGTCTCGATCAAGTGGTTCGAAGACGGCCAGCTCAACGTTTCCTACAATTGCATCGACCGCCATCTGAAGAAGCGCGGAGACCAGGTCGCCATAATCTGGGAAGGCGACAACCCTTATGACGACCGCAAGATCACCTATCGCGAGCTGCACGAGCATGTCTGCCGCTACGCCAACGTGCTGAAGAAGCACGGCGTCAAGAAGGGCGACCGGGTGACGATCTATATGCCGATGATCCCGGAGGCCGCCTATGCGATGTTCGCCTGCACGCGCATCGGCGCGGTTCACTCCGTGGTGTTCGGCGGCTTCTCACCGGATTCCCTGGCCGGCCGCATCGACGACTGCAAGTCGAATGTCGTCATCACCGCCGACGAGGGGCTGCGCGGCGGGCGCACCATTCCGCTGAAGGAGAACACCGACAGGGCGATCGATATCGCCGAAAAGGCCGGCACCAAGGTCAAGACCGTTCTGGTGGTGCGCCGCACCGGCGGAAAGATCGGCTGGACCGAGGGCCGCGACCATTGGCTGCACGAGGAAACGGCGTCGGTGAAGCCCGATTGCAAGCCCGAAAGCATGAAAGCCGAGGATCCGCTGTTCATCCTCTACACTTCCGGCTCGACCGGCAAGCCGAAGGGCGTGCTGCACACGACCGGCGGCTATCTGGTGCATGTGTCGATGACGCACCAGTACATCTTCGACTATCACGACGGCGAGATCTACTGGTGCACGGCCGATGTCGGCTGGGTCACCGGCCACAGCTACATCCTCTACGGGCCTCTGGCCAACGGGGCGACCACGCTGATGTTCGAAGGCGTGCCCAACTATCCGAACGCCTCGCGCTTCTGGGAGGTGGTGGACAAGCACAAGGTCAACATCTTCTACACCGCGCCCACCGCCATCCGCGCGCTGATGGGCGCCGGCGACCAGTTTGTGAAGAAGGCTTCGCGCAAGAGCCTGCGCGTGCTGGGCTCGGTCGGCGAGCCGATCAATCCGGAAGCCTGGGAATGGTATTTCAACGTGGTCGGCGACAAGAAATGCCCGATCGTCGATACCTGGTGGCAGACGGAAAACGGCGGCATCCTGATCGCGCCGCTGCCGGGCGCCACCGACCTCAAGGCCGGCTCGGCGACGCGTCCGTTCTTCGGCGTGGTGCCGCAGATCGTGGACAATGACGGCAATGTCGTCGAAGGGCCCGGTTCGGGCAACCTGTGCATCGCCGAACCGTGGCCGGGCATGATGCGCACGGTCTATGGCGACCACGAGCGCTTCATCCAGACCTATTTCTCCACCTACAAGGGCAAATATTTCACCGGCGACGGCTGCCGCCGCGACGAGGACGGCTATTACTGGATCACCGGCCGCGTCGACGATGTCATCAACGTGTCGGGCCACCGCATGGGCACGGCCGAGGTGGAGTCGGCGCTTGTCGCGCACGACAAGGTTTCGGAGGCAGCGGTCGTCGGCTACCCGCACGACATCAAGGGCCAGGGCATCTACAGCTACGTGACCCTGATGGCGGGGGTCGAACCTTCCGAGGACCTGCGCAAGGAACTGGTCCAGCATGTGCGCAAGGAAATCGGCGCCATCGCGGCACCGGACAAGATCCAGTTCGCGCCTGGCCTGCCGAAGACGCGCTCGGGCAAGATCATGCGCCGCATCCTGCGCAAGATCGCCGAGGACGAATTCGGGGCGCTGGGCGACATCTCGACCCTGGCCGACCCGGCGGTCGTGGACGATCTCGTCGCCAACCGCCAGAACAAGCGCGCCTGACGCCCGCCGAAAACCGGAGCGCCGGAGAGAGCATGGCCGATCTCGGACGGGTGATCGAACTCTGGCGCTATCCCGTCAGTTCGCTGGGCGGCGAGTCCGTGCCGTCTCTCCCGATTGGGCACGGCGGGGCCGACGGCGACAGGATCTATGGGCTCGTCGATGCGGCGAGCGGCGAGATCGCCTCGCCCGACCGCAATCCGAAATGGCATGGCGCGCCGCATATCCGGGGCAGGCTCGGCGCGGATCGCCGGCTGGAGGTCGCCATGCCGGGCGGTGGATGGCTGCCCGCGCCGGACCCGGCCACCGACCGGGCGCTTTCCGGCTATCTCGGCTTCGGGGTGGCGATACGGCCGTTCGAGGCGGGATTGCCTGCCGGTTATGACGGCCCTTTGAGTACGCCGCGCTACGACAAGGCAGCGGTGCATCTGCTGACCACCGCCTCGCTCGCGCGGCTGAAAGCGCTTTATCCCGAGGGCAACCCTGACCGGCGCCGCTTCAGGCCGACCATGCTGGTGGACGTGCCGCCGGTGGACGGATCGTTTCCGGAAACGGAATGGATCGGGCGCAGGCTGGCGATCGGCGGGCTGGAACTGACGATCGTGGAACCCTGCCGCCGCTGCGGTTTCACCATCATCGCGCAGCAGGACGTCGAAAGCGATGCGGGCATATTGCGCAGCCTGGTGCGGCACAACCGGCACAATCTCGGCGTCTACTGCCGGGTCGACCGGCCCGGCCGGGTCGAAGTCGGGGATGCGATGCGGTTCCTTTGACGACAAACCGGCATCTTGTATTCGCCGGCTTGGGACCCCATCATAGGTTTGTGTTCAACCAATCGAAAGGAGGTGGTCCGATGTCGAGTGATTTCGTTTGCCAGAGCGTGGTCCCGGCGGATCGCCTTCACGGAGAGCAGTCTCTCCGCTGAAGCGACGAGCCGCGCGGGCGCGATCCGAACGGATCAGTCCACGGCCCGCGCGCTGGACGGAAACACGGAGGCCGCCGTCTCCCCAGGGAGCGGCGGCCTTTCCGTTTTCGGGCGGGCCTATCTGGTCAGCACGAGCTTTTCGATGTTGCCGGCGATCTCCTTGAACGCGGCGTCCAGTTCCGGCCCGGTGGAAGCGTCGAAAAAATGCCGGGTTCTGTTCGTGTCGGGCGAGGCACAGTTCTTCAGCACGGCCAGCGCTGCAACCTTTTCACTGCTCTTGTTACTGCCGAGATCGAAACCGATGGTGTAGACCTCGATACCGCCGGCCTTCATATTGGCGCATATCGCCTGGGCGTTGGCACTCGATTTGGTTTGCTGCACGTTTTGAGGAGTGCCGCTGACACCGGCAAAGGCTGTGTTGAACGCCCCGTCGGTCATCAGGATGGCGACTTTCGAAACCTTGTCCGGGGCGTAATCGGCCGGTCCGTCGCCAAGCCCTGCCGCCCGCACCGTGTTGCGCCATCTGGGCGACAGCATGTAGTAGCCCCATTGAGCCGCGATGCCGCCGGCCGTCACCCCGTCGGCGCTGAAGGTGCTGATGGTGTTAAGCAGTTTCTGCCTGTCGGCGGTCAACGGGATCAGAGCCGCCGAGGGGCACTTGGTCATGCGCCGGTCGCGATTGACTTTGGCCAGGTAGCGCTTGCCCTGGTTGTTCCAGCGTATCGTCTCGGGCCCGTCATCGGAAAAATCCGGTTCGCCGTCCTTGTCCCGGCGTTCGGTGCTGCATCTGTCCGGGCGGCTGCCCGCGCCCGCAGACGCAGGAATCGGGTCGTCGATGGAAGGCGGCAGTGTCGGGCCGCCATTCACTTCTACGAAGACCGAATCGGCGAGGCCGCCGGTATTGACGGCTTCGGCATAGGGAACGAGTGCGACACGCACGCGGTCGATGCCGGGCTTCTGGCTCCCGAGCATGGCTTCGACCGCGTTGCCGGCAGCCGTTCTCAGATCCTTGATCTTCTGCCCCTTCATGGAACCGGTAAGATCCAGCATCAACGCCACTTCGATCCTCTTGTTCGAATAGAGGGCGGTGCTGGTTTCCGAAACGCGTTCGACATTGCCCCGGCCGAACAGCGGGAAATAAAGCGGCACGTCGACATGGGCGGTCGCTTCCAGCGTCTTGGCCGTGCGGTTTATCGCCAGTCCGTCGAGCTTGATGCCGTTATATGCCAAGGCGCCTCCGGTGCTGTTGGCTGACAGGAAAGCCTCGACGATCTTCTTCGCCTCGTCCTCGGTGGCTGTGCCTGTGGTGAGGTCCCGTGCCGTCGAGGTCACCGCCGCGTCCACCGCCTCGCGCAGCGCTGACTTGGCGTTGACGAGCTGTGCGGTATCGACCGCGTAGCCGACGCCGAGCACCAGTGCCGCCGCGGCCAGCCCGAAAACGATCGCGAAATTGCCTCGGCTGTCGGCGGCGAACCCCTTCGCCGCGCGACCCAAGCCCCTGAAACGCTGCATTCTGCCCTCCGCCCTGCGGTTTGCGCCACCGGTTTGCCTGGTGCCGGCCTTGCAGGATCGGAGCCGTGACCGGGCGAACTGCATGGCCGGGCGACCGGCGCATCGCCAACCCCCTGTTTTCGCTTGCTTCCTTCGCAGCACAGGGTGAAGGCAAGGTAAAACCCGGGCGGCTGAATGCGGACAGGGTTTACAAAGAGATGACGCGCGGCAGGATCTGCCGCGCCAGAAACACCGTTTTCGTCCTGATGAGACACAGCCGTGCGTCCCGAAGCGGGACGCCGGACCTGCCCGGCGCTCAGAAGTCGGTCGCCAGTCCCTTCACCTCCCAGTCGCCATAGCGCCCGGGCTCCTTGCCGCCGCGCCCGCCGATCTCCTTCGGCAGGGTCTCTTCCCGGCGCAGATAGTCGCGACGCCGCGCCTCGGCCTCGGCGAGCGCGCGCCGTGCGGCCGGCGGCAGGTCTTTCGTCGCCTCGGCGTCCGTTTCGGGCTCGGCGTTCGGATCAATATCGGTCATCTGCGAACCTTCCAGCGGATTGAAACGGTGGTAAGGGTTTCCCATCATATAGCTTAACCTCCGTGCGGGATCGACCCTTTGCGGAGCGGAATGGATGTCCTGACGGAACGCGTCGGAAACGGAGCAGACGATGAATACCCTTCGCACCGCCATGCTTCTGGCCGCCATGACGGCGCTGTTCATGGGCGTCGGCTATCTGCTGGGCGGCAGCGGCGGCATGATGATCGCCTTCCTCATGGCTGCCGGCATGAACTTCTTCAGCTATTGGAACGCCGACAAGATGGTGCTGGCGATGAACCATGCCGTCGAGGTCGATGAGCGCAGCGCGCCTGAATATTACGGCATCGTGCGCGACCTCGCCCAGCGCGCCGGCCTGCCGATGCCGAAGGTCTATCTGATCGAAGCCGATCAGCCCAACGCCTTCGCTACCGGCCGCAACCCGCAGAACGCGGCGGTCGCCGCCTCGACAGGGCTGTTGCAGCGCCTTTCGCGCGAGGAGGTGGCGGGCGTCATGGCGCATGAGCTGGCGCATGTGAAGCATCGCGACACGCTGACCATGACCATCGTGGCCACGTTGGCCGGCGCGATCTCGATGCTCGGCAATTTCGCCTTCTTTCTCGGCGGCAATCGCAACAACAACAACTCGGCCGGCTTCATCGGCGTGCTGGTGGCGATGATCGTGGCGCCATTCGCGGCGATGATCGTGCAGATGGCGGTGAGCCGGACCCGCGAATACGAGGCCGACAAGGGTGGCGCGGAAATCTGCGGTCATCCGCTTTGGCTCGCCTCCGCGCTCGGCAAGATCGCCAGCGCAACGCAGCGCATTCCTAACGAGGATGCCGAGCGCAATCCGGCGATGGCGCATATGTTCATCATCAATCCGCTGTCGGGCCAGCGCATGGACAGTCTTTTCTCCACCCACCCGGCCACCGAAAACCGCATCGCGGCCCTGCAGGCCATGGCCACGAACATGGGGGGCGCGGGCGACTATCGTCCGCAGGCTGCGCCTGGCCGCGAGGACCCGCGTTCCACCGGGCCCTGGGACCGGCCCGCGCGCCCGCAGCAGTCGGCGGAAGCGGAACCCCGTTCCAATCCCTGGAGCCGGAATCCTACCGGCCCCAAGGGCCCGTGGTCGTGAGGCGCGCCGGCGGACCGGCCCGCAGATCGCCTTCTTCGCAGTCGAACAGGCCCGGCGCCGCATCGGCGCCGGGCCTTGCCGCGCGCAAGGCCGCCGCACGCTTGCTGGCGGCCGTGATCGATGCGCGCACGCCCCTCGACGGCCTCACCGACAATGAGCACGGGCATCCGCAATACAGTGCGCTGGACGCGCGCGACCGGGCTCTGGTGCGCGCGATACTGGCGACGGCGCTGCGCCATCGGATGACGATTTCCGCCCTTCTGGCGCGCAGGCTGGAACGGCCGCTGCCGGCCAATGCCACCGTGCTGGCGCATATTCTCCATGTCGCCGCGGCTCAGATGCTGTTCCTCGACGTGCCCGACAGCGCCGCCGTCGATCTCGCCGTCACCCACGCCAAGTCCGACCCGCGCACGGCGCGCTTCGCCGGTCTCGTCAACGGCGTGCTGCGTTCGCTGGCGCGCTCCAAGGCGAGCGAACTCGGGCCGGTGCTCGCCGCGACGGACGATGCGCCTGCGTGGTTTTCGCAGCGTCTCGCCGCTGCCTACGAGCAGGAAACGGCGAAACAGATCCTTGCCGCGCACCGGCTGGAGGCGCCGGTCGATTTCACCGTGAAGGGCGATCCCGGCCTTTGGGCCGAACGGTTAAGTGGCATCGTGCTGCCCACCGGCACGGTGCGGGTGGAAAAGCTTCCGGCGCCGGTCATCGAGCTGCCCGGTTTCGCCGAGGGCGAATGGTGGGTGCAGGACGCGGCTGCGGCGCTGCCGGCGCGCCTGCTCGGCGATGTGGCAGGCCTGCGCGTGGCCGATCTCTGCGCCGCCCCCGGCGGCAAGACGGCGCAACTGATCCTCGCCGGAGCGCGGGTTGCCGCCGTCGATGCGTCTAAGAACAGGATGGCCCGGTTGCAGCAGAATCTCGACCGCCTGAAACTGGCCGCGACGGACACGGTGCTTTCCGACCTGCTCGACTTCGAGCCGAAGGAACCGTTCGACGCCGTGTTGCTCGATGCGCCGTGCTCTTCGACGGGAACTGTGCGCCGCCATCCCGACGTGCCGTGGACGAAGTCGCCGGCCGATATCGAAAAGCTTGCCGCCCTCCAGCGCCGGCTGCTCGATCATGCCGTCAAGCAGGTACGTCCCGGCGGACGGATCGTCTTTTCCAATTGCTCGCTCGACCCGCTGGAAGGCGAGGACCTCTGTCGCGACTTCCTTGCCGCGACGCCGGGCGTCGTCGCCGATCCGGTGCGGCCAGGCGAGATTCCGGGTGCCGATGGGTTCCTGACGCAGCAGGGCACGTTGCGCACGACGCCGGCCGGATTCGACATGGGCGTGCCCGGACTTTCCGGCCTCGACGGCTTCTTCGCCGCCCGATTCCGCAAGCTGTGATCGAAACAGGTACAGGCGGTGAAAATCGCCTTCGCATAAGCCCTTGAATCATATACTCTTGTGAGAGATGTGGCTCCCGGTGCCGGACCGGGAAACAGGAAATGGCTTCGGAAGAATCCGAGCCCGGTCGAGGGCAGGGCAGCGGAACGTCTTGCGTGGGCGCTCGCTCTCCAGGAGGGTCATGGCGATCGTTGCCGACAATACGGCGCGTGTGTGGGTTTTGGTCGCGAAGGAATATTGGCGCAAGGCGCGTCGCCGCCTGCGTGCGGGACCGACTTACCGCTGGCGTTATTCCGGCCGCACGCCCGAGCGGGTGCTGATCGCGCCGCCGGACCTGAGGCTGGCCGATCCCCAGATCGCGCTTGAAATCTACTACGGTCGCTTTCCGCTGTCCGGCCACATGGTCGAGACGGGCGGGCAGTCGCCGTTCCAGATCGAGGTGGCCCATCGCGGCTGGCAAAAATCCCTCCACGGCTTTCGCTGGCTGAGGCATATGCGCGCCGCCGGCACCGACCTGGCGGCCGCCAATGCGCGCGCGCTGGTCGGCGACTGGATCGCTGCGCATGGCAGCCGCATCTCCGGGGTGGCCTGGGAACCCGGAATTACGGCCAAGCGCGTCATCGCCTGGCTCCAGCATTCCTCGGTGGTGCTGCAGGGCGCGGAATTTCCCTTCTATCGCGCATTCCTGAAATCGCTGGCGGTGCAGATCCGCTACCTGCGCTCGGTGACGCGCGAGATGCCGGACGGCAAGCAGCGCCTGCGCGCGCGCATCGCGCTTGCCTTCGCAGCCTTGTCGCTGCCGGCGCCGGCTTCGGCGCTGCGGGCGGCGACCCGCAACCTCGCAGAGGAACTGGACCACCAGATCCTGCCGGATGGCGGCCATGTTTCGCGCAATCCGCTCGCCGTTCTGGAAATACTGGCGGACCTCCTGCCTTTACGGCAGACCTATGCCAACCAGGCGGAGTCGCCACCTGCGGCGTTGATGGGCGCCATCGACCGCATGCTGCCGGCACTGCGCTTCTTCCGTCACCAGGACGGTGCGCTGGCGCGTTTCAACGGCATGGGCGCCACCATCCACGATCGTATCGCGGCGATCCTGCACCATGACGACACCGCAGGCGCGCCGCTGCTGCACGCGCCGCATTCGGGCTACGAGCGGCTGACCATGGGCGGCGTGACCGTGATCGCCGATACCGGCGCACCGCCGCCCGTCGAGGTTTCCGAGGACGCGCATGCCGGCTGCCTGTCCTTCGAGATGTCGTGCGGACGCCAGCACTATGTCGTCAATGCCGGCGTGGATACCTACGGCGCATCGGAATTTCGACCGCTGTCGCGGGCGACGGCGGCGCATTCGACGGCCACGTTGAACGATTCGTCTTGCGCCCGCATCAGCCACTCGCTGCGGCTGGGCGAGTTTTCCGGCACGCCGCTTGTCGGCGGCCCGCGTCATGTCTCCTGCCAGCGCATCGACGATGCCGGCCGCCAGGGCTTCGTCGCGCGCCATGACGGCTACGCACAGCGCTTCGGCATCGTGCACGAGCGTGAGCTGATCCTGTCCGGCAACGGCGATGTGCTGACCGGTCGCGACCGTTTCCTGAATTCCGCCGGCGGGGCGCTGCGCGACAACGACCGCGACTTTGTGACGGTGCGGTTCCACCTGCATCCCGACATCGCGCTCTTCCGCGACGACCACGGCCGCTTCGTGCTGACGGCACCGGGTGCGGAGCGGTGGAGCTTCACCTGCGCCGAGGTGATGCCGGACGTGGAGGAATCGATCTATTTCGCCGGACTTGGCGGGCCGCGCCGCAGCCGGCAGATCGTGCTTGCCTTCAGGGCTTCGGAGGTGCCGGAAGTGCGCTGGCTGTTCATGCGCAGCGGCCTTTCCAATTACTATCAGGGGCGCTGAGGCGGCACCGGTCGGTTGATTTCCGGCGCATATGTGATACGCCCGGCCGGCTCCCGGTTTCCCGCTTGCAAGCTCGAGAAAGGGCCGTCGACATGGCTGTCGCCTCCAAGAACATCCCGGCTCCCGATCTCCTGCCCGTCAGGCGCGCGTTGCTCTCGGTTTCCGACAAGACCGGCCTGGTGGATTTCGCGCGGGCGCTGTCCAAGGCCGGTATCGAGCTGGTCTCGACCGGCGGCACGGCCAAGGCGATCGCGGCGGCAGGCATTGCCGTGCGCGACGTTTCCGAGCTTACCGGCTTTCCCGAGATCATGGACGGGCGGGTGAAGACGCTGCATCCGGCGGTCCATGGCGGGCTGCTCGCCATACGCGACGATGCCGAGCATGCCGAAGCGATGCGGACCCACAATATCGAGCCCATCGATCTGGTGGTGGTGAACCTCTACCCGTTCGAGGACGTGCGCGCGGCGGGCGGCGACTATGCGGCCGTCGTGGAGAACATCGACATCGGCGGTCCTGCCATGGTGCGCGCTTCGGCCAAGAACCACGCCTATGTCGCCATCGTCACCGATCCGGAAGACTATGCGCCGGTGCTCAACGCGCTGGAGATGAATTTCGGTTCGCTCTCTTTGGACTTTCGCAAGAAGCTGGCGGCCAAGGCCTTCGCGCGCACCGCCGCCTACGACGCCGCGATCTCGGGCTGGTTCGCCGATACTCTCGCCATCGAGCATCCCACCTGGCGGGCTTTCGGCGGCCAACTGGAAAACGTCATGCGCTATGGCGAGAACCCGCACCAGCAGGCCGGCTTCTACGTCACCGGCGAGCGCCGGCCGGGCGTCGCCACGGCGAAGCAGGCGCAGGGCAAGCAGCTCTCCTACAACAACATCAACGACACCGACGCGGCTTTCGAACTGGTCGGCGAGTTCGATCCGGCGCGCACGGCGGCGGTCGCCATCATCAAGCATGCCAATCCCTGCGGCGTGGCCGAAGGGGCGATGCTGAAGGACGCCTATCTCAAGGCGCTGGCCTGCGATCCGGTCTCGGCCTTCGGCGGCATCGTTGCGCTCAACCGTCTGCTCGATGCCGAGGCGGCCGAGGAGATCGTGAAGACCTTCACGGAGGTCATCATCGCGCCCGAAGCGAGCGAGGCGGCGCAGGCCGTGATCGCGGCCAAGAAGAATTTGCGCCTGCTGGTCACCGGCGGCCTGCCCGATCCGCGCGCGGCCGGCATGCTGGTGAAGTCGGTGGCCGGCGGTCTTTTGGTGCAGTCGCGCGACAATGTCGTGGTCGACGATCTCGACCTCAAGGTGGTGACGAAGCGTGCGCCGAGCGCGGCCGAAATGGCCGACCTGAAATTCGCCTTCCGCGTGGCCAAGCATGTGAAGTCGAATGCCATCGTCTATGCCAAGGACGGCGCGACGGTGGGCATCGGCGCCGGGCAGATGAGCCGGGTGGATTCCTCGCGCATCGCGGCGCGCAAGGCGCTGGACGCCGCCGAGGCTGCCGGCCGCACCGAGCCGCTGACCAAGGGGTCTGTCGTGGCTTCGGACGCCTTCTTCCCGTTTGCCGACGGGCTCATGGCGGCGGTGGAAGCCGGCGCGACTGCGGTGATACAGCCCGGCGGCTCGATGCGCGACGAGGATGTGATCGCCGCCGCCGACGCCAACGGCATTGCCATGGTGTTCACCGGCGTCCGGCATTTCCGGCACTGAGCGCGCAGGCTTTCACCTCGCCGGCTTGTCCGCCGGATAGGGAGTGCCGGCCAGCAGCCACATGCCGCCGGCCAGGAACAGGATGATGACCGCCATGCCCAGCCGCGCCGAGCCGGTGGCGGCGGTGACCGTCGCGACGAGGAAGGGCGCGGCGAAACTCGTGGCGCGCCCGGCCAGCGCGTAGATGCCGAAATAGCGGCCGGATTCCTCGGCCGTCACGCTGCGCGCCATATAGGAGCGCGACGAGGCCTGCACCGGACCGAAGGCGAGGCCGATCAGCAGGCCGTAGGCGATATAGGCCTTTTCCGCCGCCGTGGCGAAGAGACCGCCGGTGTCGGTGGCCGACAGCGGCAGGATGCCGAACAGCGTATAGCCCGGACCGGTCGAAACAATGCCGACGGTAGCGACCGAGAGCATCACCAGCGCGATCGTCACCACGACTTTCGAGCCGAGCGCGGTGTCGAGGCGCGCGGCGATCCAGCAGCCGAAGATGGCGACGACGTTGAGGATGATGCCGAACGCACCGATCTCGGTGATCGACCAGTGGAACATGGCGGCCGCAAAGGTGCCGCCAAGCGCCAGAAGCGCGTTGACGCCGTCCTGATAGGTCATGCGTGCGACCAGGAACCGGAAGATGCCCGGGCGCCGGCGCACCTCGCCGAGCGTCGCCTTCAGTTCCTTCAGCCCCCTGTGCACGGCCGGTCCGACGGGAATGCCCTTGGCCGCGTCGGGCGTGAAGAAAAACATCGGCAGGATGAAGACGAAATACCACAGCGCCGACAACGGCCCGGTGGCGCGGGCATCCTGGCCGAGCTTCGGGTCGAGGCCGAAGAGCGGATCGGCGCCGATGATCGTCTTGCCGGTGTCGGGCGAACCGGCCAGCAAGGCGACGACGAAGATCAGAGCGATCATTCCGCCGAGATAGCCGAGCCCCCAGGCGACATTGGAGATCCTGCCGATCTCCGCCTTGGGCACCAGACGCGGCATCATGGAATCGTTGAAGACGGTCGAGAATTCCGCCGCCACGGAGGCCAGCGAGAAGAGCAGCACCGCCACGAACAGGCTGGAACCGGGAGCGGCGAACCAGAGCAGGCACAGGCTGCAAATCTTGATCGCGGCGAAGAAGGCGATCCACGGCTTGCGCGGACCTGTCTGGTCGGCGATCGATCCGAGCACCGGCGACAGGATCGCGATGGCGAAGCCGGCCGCCGCGATGCCGTAGCCCCAGGCGGCCTGTCCGGTCGCCGGATCGCTCGCCATGCGCGAGACGAAATAGGGGCCGAAGATGAAGGTGGTCACGACCGTGAAGAAGGGCTGGGCGGCCCAGTCGAAGAACATCCATCCCCAGATGCCGCGTCCGGTGGCGCGCTGCACTGTCATTTCGGCCACCTGCACTTCCAAACGTTTCGCCCGGTTCGCGATCGCCATGTCTGCATGATTTTCGGGACCGTGCAAAGTCCGCACTGCGAGGCGAAACAGTTCCTTCATCCTGATCCACCTCGAGATTTCAATTTGGGCGGAACATGTACTAGCGTGATTTGCCATCAATGGAGGGAACGCATGCGACTTTGTGTTTTGATATCCTTCGCATCGATCGTCGCCGGAGGTCTTACGAGTGCGGCTTTTGCCGCCGAAAGCTGCGCGAATGCCAGCAACCAATCCGCCATGAACCAGTGCGCCGACAAGGCCTACCGCGCATCGGACGCCAAGCTCAACGACCTGTATCGGCAGATCAAGGCGCGACTGAAGGACGACAAGGACACTGCCAAAATGCTCGTGTCCGCCCAGAAGGCGTGGGTCGCCTATCGTGACGCCGAATGCAATTTCGCGAGCAGCGGCGTGGCGCAAGGCAGCATGTATCCCATGACGCTGGCGGGATGTCTTGACGGCGTAACACAAAAGCGCATTGCGAGCTTCAAGGCCTATCTGCATTGCCAGGAGGGCGATCCGAGCTGCCCGGTTCCTGCCGCCGACTGAAAAACCAGCAGGGATTTGCGGGCAGCGGCAGGAGCGGTTGCGAGAACCGTTCCTGCCTGCGGTCGGGATAGCTCCAGCTGCTCACGATCCTGTCAGGTCGCTCATCAGGCCGGAAGCGACCGAAAGCCGCGAAACGGTCAGCTCGCCGCCTTCGGTCAACGCCTGCAGGCGTTCGCGAATGCCGGCGGTGCGCCCACCGCCGGCTTCCAGCCAGGCCGCCACGGGATCTGCGGCGGTGCCGTGACCGGTAAGCGCCGCAACCGCGATGCCACGCCGGGCTGCGCCTATGGTGTCGCCCGCGCGAGAGAGGGCAAGCTGGTCGTAGTAGTCGGAAGGCGAGATCGATTGCATGGCCTCCTCAATGCGCGGAATGCGGAAGGCCTCGCTGACCGCGAAGAAGGCTTTCGCGGCGGCCACGATGTCCGCTCCGGCCTGACGGGCGGTCAGCGCGATATCGGGAATGAGCGAGGCGATGTCGGTGAAGGCCAGCCGGTCGGCAAGCTTCTCCGGTGCGCCGGCCGTGACCAGCACGTCGCGCTTTTGAGCGATATTCTCGCGCGTATAGGCCGGCAAGAGCGACGGCAGCCTCGATTCCAGCGCCTTGCGCGCTTCCTGAAGCTCGCCGATGCGCTGGCTGAGAGGGGCACCGCCGGCATCGTTCTTCAGATACCAGCCGCTGGTCACGAAGATCAGCCGGCTCACCGTCTGGTAGAGATCGAGCTGGACCTGTCCGTCGATGGCGTTGTCCAGCGCGTCGATCTCGGCATAGAGCGCCGGCAACGCGAAGCCGTCGCGAATGAGGGCGAAGACGCGCACCACGTCGGCGGCGCTTCGGCCGGTGGATTCCACCAGCCGGTTCGTGAAGGAAGGTCCGCCGCGGTTGACCAGATCGTTGGCGATCACACGCGCGATGATCTCGCGCCGCAGCCGGTGGGTGTGAATGTCGTCGGCGAACTTCTTCGCCATGCGCTCCGGGAAATAGTCCATCAGGTCGCGGTCGAAATGCGCGTCGTCCGGCACGTCGGAAGCGACGATGTCGGAGAAGAGCACGATCTTGGCATAGGCCAGAAGCACGCCGAGCTCGGCGCGCGTGAGCGGCTCGCCGCGCGCCTCGCGTTCGGCAAGCTCGGCCGGCGAGGGCAGCGTCTCCACGGCCCGGTCGAGCAGGCCGCGATGCTCCAGCGCCGTCATGAAACGGCCCTGATGGGCGATATCGGCCAGGCCGCGCTTGCGCGCCAGCGAAAGGGCGAGAGTCTGCTCGTAATTGTTGGCGAGCACGAGACGGGAGACCTCGCCGGTCATGTCGGCCAGCAGCTTGTTGCGGGCCGGCCGCGTCAAGGCGCCCTTTCGCATGGCGGAGGCCAGCGCGATCTTGATGTTGACCTCGACGTCGGAGCAGTTGACGCCGCCGGAATTGTCGATGGCGTCGGAGTTGTTGCGTCCGCCGCGCAGGCCGTATTCGATGCGGGCGCGCTGCGTCACGCCCAGATTGGCGCCCTCGCCGATGACCTTCGCGCGCACCTCCGCCGCGGTGATGCGCACCGCGTCGTTGGCGCGGTCGCCGACCTCCTGGTTGGTCTCGCCGGAAGCGCGCAGATAGGTGCCGATGCCGCCGAACCACAAGAGGTCGACCGGGGCCGAAAGAACGGCGCGGATGATCTCGACCGGCGTGGCCACGGTCTTGCCCAGGCCGATGGCGACCGCCGTTTCAGGCGTCAGCGTCACCGATTTCTGGCTGCGCGAAATGATCATGCCGCCCTTCGACAGCACGGTCTTGTCGTAATCCTGCCAGCTCGAGCGCGGCAATGCGAACAGCCGCCTGCGCTCGGCCATGGAAGCAGCCGGGTCCGGATCGGGATCGATGAAAATGTCGCGATGGTCGAAGGCTGCGATCAGCCGCGTCTGGTCGGACAGCAGCATGCCGTTGCCGAACACGTCGCCGGACATGTCGCCGACGCCGACGCAGGTGAAGGGCGTGGCCTGGATATCGCGGTTCATCTCGCGGAAATGCCGCTTCACCGCCTCCCACGCGCCCTTGGCGGTGATGCCCATGCCCTTGTGGTCGTAGCCGGCGGAGCCGCCCGAGGCGAAGGCGTCGTCCAGCCAGAAATGATGCTTTTCCGAAATCGCGTTGGCGGTGTCGGAGAAGGTGGCCGTACCCTTGTCGGCGGCGACGACGAAATAGGGATCGTCGCCGTCCTGCCGCGTCACGCCTTCCGGCGGAATGATGTGGTCGGTGCCGATATTGTCGGTGATCGACAGCAGGCTGGAGACGAAATTGATGTAGGCGGCGCGTCCGGCCTCGAACACGGCGTCGCGGCTGCCGCCGGTCGGCAGGCGCTTGGGGTAGAAGCCGCCCTTGGCGCCGACCGGCACGATGACGGCGTTCTTCACCTGTTGCGCCTTGACCAGTCCCAGCACCTCGGTGCGGTAGTCCTGCGCCCGATCCGACCAGCGCAGGCCGCCGCGCGCCACCGGGCCGAAGCGCAGGTGGACGCCCTCGACTTCCGCGCCGTAGACGAAGATCTCGCGCCAGGGACGCGGTTCGGGCAGGCCGTCTATGGCGCGCGAGTCCAGCTTGATCGCCAGCGACTCGCCCCGTTCCCGCTTGCCGTCCACGAAATGATTGGTACGCAGCGACGCCTCGATCAGGTTGAGGTAGCGGCGGATGATGGTGTCGTCGTCGATGTTGGGGACGTCTTCCAGCGCATCCTTGACCTTGGCCTTGATATGCCGGGCCGCCGCCACGCCTTCGCCATGCCCGTCCGGCCCAAGACGCGCGACGAACAGGTTGTAGAGACCGCGCGCGATCTCGGGGTAGCGGTTGAGCACGGCGGCGATGAAGTCCTGGCTCTGCGGGATGCCGGCCTGCTGCAGATAGCGGCCATAGGCACGCAGGATCAGAATCTCGTGCGACCACAGGCCTGCCGTCTGCGCCAGCGCGTTGTAGCCGTCATTGTCGCTGTCGCCGCGCCAGACGGCCATGAAGGCGTCGTTGAACAGGGCGCCGCCGTCGGAAAGGTCCACCGGGCGGCCGTAGGCGTTCTCCAGCTCCATGTCGTGGATGAACACCTTGCCGCCGTCCTCGCCGTCGATCTCGAAGGTGCGCTCGCTGATGACGCGGAAGCCCATGTTTTCCAGCACCGGCACCCGCCGCGACAGCGCCACCGGGCTGCCGTGATGGTAGATCTTCAGCGACGCCTGCTCGGGCGTCTGGCCGGCGTCGCGATAATAATCGATGAGGATGGGACTGGCCGCGCTCAACGCCCCCACGCGACCTGCATCGACCAGTGCGACCGCCGGCGAGAAGCTGTCGCGATAGCTTTCAGGAAAGCGCGCGGCGATGCGCTTCAAGGCCGGGTCGCTGCCGGAAACCTCCACCGCCTCAGCCAGCGCATCCTCCCAGGTGCGTACGATGTCGCGGATCGCCGCCTCGATGGCGGCCGGCTCGATCCTGGGGGTCTTGCCGCCGGAACGGCCGATGATGAAATGGACGCGGGCCAGGCCGCCTTCCGGGAAGGCGGGGTAGTAGGCGGACAGGCGGCCCTGGAACACGGTCTTGAGATAGGCGCCCACCTTCTCGCGCACCACGCTGTCGTAACGGTCGCGGGGGATGAAGACGAGCACGGAGACGAAACGGTCGAACTGGTCGGCGCGGACCAGCGCACGCACGCGCGGCCGCTCGATCAGGCCGAGGATCGCCTCGGCATGCTTCCTGAGAATGGGAACCGGCACCTGGAACAGCTCGTCGCGGGGGTAGCTTTCCAGGACGTTGATCAGCGCCTTGCCGGAATGGTCGTTGGGACTGAAGCCCGACTTGGCGATCACCGCCTCGGCCTTGGAACGCAGGTAGGGAATCTTGGCGACCGAGCGCGTGTAGGCGGTGGAGGTGAACAGGCCGACGATGCGCAGTTCGCCCGCCAGCTTTCCCTTCTGGTCGTAGGTCTTGACCCCGACATAGTCGAGATAGGCACGCCGGTGGACGGAGGATTTGGCATTGGCCTTGGTGACGATCAGAGGTTCCGGGCCGTGCAGAAAGGCCCGGATCTCGGGCGTCGTCGTCACCGCTTCGGTGCCGCGCCTCAGCACCAGCACGTCGGGGTCGGTCAGGATGCCGAGGCCGGGCTTGTCCGCCAGCTCCAGCGTGCCGCTCTTCTCGCCGCCGACATATTTGAATTCGCGCATGCCGAGGAACGTGAAATTGTCGTCGCGCAGCCATTCCAGGAAGGCGATCGCTTCGGCCACGTTCTTCTTGTCGAGCGGGATCGGCGCATAGCGGAAATCGGAGATCGCCTGGTCGAGGCGGGCTAGCATCGGCTTCCAGTCGGCAACGGCCGCGTGCACCTGTGTCAGCACCTTCGCGAGCCGCGCGGCCAGCTCCCGGGCCTGCTGTTCGCGCATCCGGCCGGTATGGATCTGCACGACGCTCAGCCGTTCATGGGCGGCGTCCTCGCGCGGATGGCCGCCGTCGCCCAGGATTTCGGCGACTGCGCCGGTCCTGTCGCGCCTGACCGTTATCACCGGGTGAGCGACCAGCGTCGGCTCGCCGGCGCTTTCGGTCACCTCGCCCAGGATGGAATCGAACAGGAAGGGCATGTTGTCGTTGACGACGGTTATGACGGCGAGCGGCCGGCCCTGTGACGAGACGCGGGCATCGGCCTCCACTGCGATGACGCTCTCGCCGTGCCGGTGCCGGGCCACCGCGGCTTCGGCAAGTTCGGCGGCGCGTGCCAGATCGGCCGCGCTGTAATCCGCCAGGTCTTCCTGCGGCGTCCGGGCCAGCAGGTAGTCGGCCAGTTGCACGGGCTTTTTATCCGCCAGCTTTTCCGCACCTCCCTTCCGGACACTCGTCTTGCTGGGCTTGGCTGCGGATTTCAGGCTGGCCATGACGCGAATTTCCTCCCGTCGTTTGGTTTTGCAGCTATCGTAGCAGATGACCGGTTTTTGGCGACAAAGGTTTGACGGCCGGTAAAGAAAAAGAACGATCGGCACCGCAAGCTTTTGCAGGCGACCGAAGGAGAAAATCATGCCCGAACGGATCACCGCCCTCGACCTGGAGCCGGCCGAACTGAGCGACGGCACCAGGGCCTATTTCGCCAAATGCGAGGAAAAGCTCGGCCTGGTGCCGAACGTGCTCAAGGCCTACGCCTTCGACGAGAAGAAGCTGCGTGCCTTCACCGACATGTACAACGACCTGATGCTGGGCGAATCCGGTCTTTCAAAGCTGGAACGCGAGATGATCGCGGTTGCCGTGTCCTCGATCAACCATTGTTATTACTGCCTGACCGCGCATGGCGCGGCTGTGCGCCAGCTTTCGGGCGATCCCGCGCTGGGCGAGATGATGGTGATGAACTGGCGTGCCGCCGAACTGTCCGGGAAGCAGCGGGCGATGCTGGAATTTGCCGTCAAGCTGACCGAGCAGCCCGACAAGATGGTCGAGGCGGATCGCACGACGCTGCGCGATGCCGGCTTCTCCGACCGCGACGTCTGGGATATCGCCTCGACGGCCGCCTTCTTCAACATGTCGAACAGGCTGGCGGCAGCCATCGATATGCGGCCGAATCCCGAATACCATGCCATGGCGCGGTAACGCTTAATCGGCCGGCTCAGGTGCCGGCCTGGCGGATCGCGGTGGAGGACAGCGAGGAGCGCGGCCCGTGGATGAAGGTCCAGGCCGGCGCGCGCATATGGGCGAGGCTGGGCGCGTCGCGCTCATCGACGCGAGCATAGTCGAACGTCTTGGCAGCAACCGAGGACAGAAAGGACAGGGTGGCGCCCGGCCTGTCGATCACGGCGATGGGGAAAGTCAGCATGATCTGGCGCCAGCGCTGCCAGCGATGGAAGTCGCGCAGCGAATCCGCACCCATGATCCAGACGAAGTCGACGCCCGGGTTCCTGGCCTTGACCAATGCCAGTGCGTCGGCCGTATAGCGCACGTGGTGGGCCGCCTCGAAGGCCGTGACCTTGATCCTCGGATTAGTCGCAATCTTCTCGGAAAGCCGGATGCGTTCGGCCAAGGACGCCAGCTCCCGCGTGCTCTTGAGCGGATTGCCGGGCGTCACCATCCACCAGAGCTGGTCGAGCGCCAGCCGGCGCAGCGCGATCTCGGCCACCAGCGCGTGGCCGGCATGCGGCGGGTTGAACGAACCGCCGAACAGGCCGACCTGCATGCCCTTCATGGCATGCGGCATGCGCAGATAATGTTGCGCGACCCTGGGCTCCCTGGCGAGCATGGTGTCAGGCATCCCCTCTGACCCGCCGGCCGCGCTCAAATGCTTTCGAGAAGGCTCAAGGCCGCACCTGCCCGTTGCCGCGCACGCGATATTTGAACGAGGTGAGCTGCTCGACGCCGACCGGTCCGCGCGCATGCATCTTGCCGGTGGCGATGCCAATCTCCGCGCCCATGCCGAACTCGCCGCCGTCGGCGAACTGGGTGGAGGCGTTGTGCAGCAGGATCGCAGAGTCGATCTCGTTGAAGAATCTTCCGACCGCCGCCGCGTCATCGGCGACGATCGTCTCGGTGTGATGCGAGGAAAACGTCTCGATGTGATCGATGGCGCCGGCAACGCCGTCCACGAGCTTCACCGAAATGACGGCGTCGAGATATTCGGTCGTCCAGTCGGCATCGGTCGCCGGCTTTGCGTCGGGGAAGGCCTCCCGCGCCTCGGCGTCGGCGCGAATTTCGCAGCCGGCGGCCTTCAGCGCCTCCAGCACAGGCACCAGATGGGTCTGGGCGACGGCGCGGTCGACCAGCAACGTCTCGGCTGCGCCGCAGATGCCGGTACGCCGCATCTTGGCGTTGACGGCGATCTTCCTGGCCATGTCCAGATTCGCGGAGCGGTCGATATAGAGATGGCAGATGCCTTCGAGATGGGCGAAGACCGGCACGCGCGCCTCGTTCTGGACGCGCTCGACCAGACTGCGGCCACCGCGCGGCACGATGACGTCGAGGTTGCCGCCCAGGCCCTTCAGCATCTCGCCGACGGCGGCGCGATCCGGCGTGGGAACGAGCTGGAGCGCGTCCTGCGGCAGGCCGGCCGCCTTCAATCCTTCGACCATGCAGGCATGGATCGCCGCCGAAGAATTCAGCGAGTCCGAGCCGCCGCGCAGGATCACCGGGTTGCCGGCCTTGAGGCAAAGAGCGCCTGCATCCGCCGTCACGTTCGGACGGCTTTCGTAGATGACGCCGACGACACCGAGCGGCGTGCGCACGCGCTCGATATGCAGGCCGTTCGGGCGATCCCATTCGGCGATCACGTCGCCGACGGGATCCTTCAGCCCGGCAATCGCCCGTATGCCGTCGGCCATGGCGCGGATGCGGGACGGGTCCAGCTTCAGCCGGTCCATCATGGCCGGCGACAGACCGGCCTCGGTGCCGTTGGCGAGATCGATTGCGTTGGCATCGAGGATGGCTCGCTGGCTCGCGACGATGGCGTCCGCCATGGCGTTCAGCGCGGAATTCTTGGCTTCCGTCGTGGCGACGGCCAGCGGACGGGCGGCGGCGCGGGCGCGACGACCCAGGCCGGCCATCAGCGCGGCGGTGTCGTCCCGGGCTTTCTCATGCGATGTCAGCATGGCTCAATCTCCGAATGCCCCGGCATGGCTCACCACGAGATCGTCTCGGTGGATCATGGCCGAGCGCGCCTCGTAGCCCAGCACCGTTTCGATCTCGACCGTCTTGCGGCCGGCAATCCTTACGGCATCGGCGGCATCATACGCAACCAGCCCGCGAGCGATCTCGAAACCCTCGGGCGACAGGATCGCCACCGTGTCGCCGCGCGCGAAATTGCCGGCGACGGCTTTCACGCCGGCCGGTAACAGCGACTTGCCGGACATCAGCGCCTTCACCGCGCCGGTATCCACGGTGAGGCGTCCGGCCGGTTCCAACTGGCCGGCGATCCAGGTCTTGTAGCCTTTCACCGGGTGCGGGCTCGGCTTGAACAGGGTGAAGCGCTCACCGCGCTCGATGGCGCCCAACGGCGAAAGCCGCGTGCCGGCGGTGATGATCATGGCCGTGCCGGCGGCGGTCGCGATCTTGCCGGCATCGAGCTTGGTGCGCATGCCCCCGCGCGAAAGCTCCGAGGCCGCGGCTCCGGCCATGGCTTCGATCTCGGGCGTGATGCGATCGACCATCGGGATGAACTCGGCGTTCGGGTCACGCGCCGGCGGGGCGGTGTAGAGCCCGTCGATATCCGAAAGCAGCACCAGCAGGTCGGCGCCCATCATGGTGGCGACGCGCGCGGCCAGCCGGTCGTTGTCGCCGTAACGGATTTCCGTGGTGGCGACCGTGTCGTTCTCGTTGATGACGGGAACGGCCTGCATCTTGAGCAGGGTCGAGATGGTGGCGCGGGCGTTGAGGTAGCGGCGGCGCTCCTCGGTATCGCCGAGGGTGAGCAGGATCTGCCCGGATTTCAGCTCGTGCCGGCCGAGCGCCTCGGACCAGGCGCCGGCGAGCGCGATCTGGCCCACGGCCGCAGCCGCCTGGCTTTCCTCCAGCTTCAGCGCCTTCCTGCCGAGGCCGAGAATGGTGCGGCCGAGCGCGATGGCGCCGGACGACACGACCAGGACTTCGGCGCCGTCATGGGCGAGCCGTCCGATATCGTCGGCCATGGATTGCAGCCATTCGCGCTTCAGGCCGGCGGTGCGGTCCACCAGCAGCGCAGAGCCGATCTTCACCGCGATGCGGCGGTATTTCTTCAGCGAAAGGGCAGACATGGTTCAGCTTCCCCACCGCGTTTCGGTGGGTGCCGGCACGGCCTGCCGTGCCTCTTCCACAACTGCGATAAGGGCGCGCAGCACGGCCTCGACGCCTTCGCCGGTTACGGCCGACAGCAGGAAAGGCGCGCGGCCGCAGGCCTTTTTCAAGGCTGCCGCCTTTTTCTTGCGCTCGTCGGCGTCCAGCGTGTCGATCTGGCTGAGCGCGACGATTTCCGGCTTTTCGGCCAGGCCGTGGGCATAGGCTTCCAACTCGCCGCGTACTGTCCGGTAAGCCTTGGCGGGGCTTTCCTCCAGCGCGGAGACGAGGTGCAGAAGCACGCGCGTGCGTTCGACATGGCCGAGGAAGCGGTCGCCGATGCCAATGCCCTCATGCGCGCCTTCGATCAGGCCCGGAATGTCGGCGATGACGAATTCGCGCCCGTCGATGCGCGCCACGCCGAGGCCCGGATGCAGCGTGGTGAACGGATAGTCGGCGATCTTCGGCTTCGCCGCCGTCACCGCCGCCAGGAAGGTGGATTTGCCGGCATTGGGCAGCCCGACCAGCCCGGCATCGGCGATCAGCTTCAGCCTGAGCCAGACCGTCATCTCCTCGCCCGGCAGGCCGGGATTGGCGCGGCGCGGCGCCTGGTTGGTCGAGGTCTTGAAATGCTGGTTGCCGAAGCCGCCATTGCCGCCCTTGGCCAGCAGGAAGCGCTGGCCGACCTCGGTGAGGTCGCAGATCAGCGTCTCGTTGTCCTCGGCGTAGACCTGCGTGCCCACCGGCACCTTCAGCGTCACGTCGGCGCCCTTGGCGCCGGTGCGGTTGCGGCCCATGCCGTGCACGCCGGTCTTGGCCTTGAAATGCTGCTGGTAGCGGTAGTCGATCAGCGTGTTCAGCCCGTCGACCGCCTCCACCCAGACGTCGCCGCCACGACCGCCGTCGCCGCCGTCCGGGCCGCCGAACTCGATGAACTTCTCTCGCCGGAACGAGACGGAGCCCGCGCCACCGTCTCCGGAGCGGATATAGACCTTGGCCTGATCGAGGAATTTCATGCGCCTGTGCCGTTCCGGCTGCTATTGGGTTTCACGAACGCGTCTTCCCTATCCTATGGTGCGGGCAAGCGCGAGAGCGGACAAGGCCCATTTTCGGGCCGAGCCATGGAGATGTCGCGATGCGGCTGGTCACCTACAACATCCAATACGGCGTCGGGCTGGACGGGCGCTACGATGCAGGCCGCATCGCGGACGCCGTGCGCGGCGCGGATGTCATCGCGTTGCAGGAGGTGTCGCGCAACAACCCCAACAATGGCGGGCGGGACATGGTCGCCGAGCTGGAAGAGGCGCTGCCCGATTATTTCGCCGTCTACGGTTCCAATTTCGAAGCCAATATCGGCTCGCACCTGAAAGACGGGCGCGCCCACACCGTCACCTTCCAGTTCGGCAACATGGTGCTGTCCAGGACGCCGATCCACATGTCGCGCAACCTGCTTCTGCCGCGAAACCGCAGCTACGACGTGCTCAATTTCCAGCGCGGGGCGCTGGAGGCCCTGGTCGAGGGACCGCACGGCTTCCTGCGCGTCTATTCTACCCATCTCGACCATCGCAGTCCGCTGGGGCGCATCGAGCAGATCCGTTTCCTGCGCGAGCGCGTCCTCAATTACGCCGTCGAGGGCGGCGGGCTCTCCGGCCTCGCCGAGGTCGGCATGCCGGAGCCGCCCTATCCCGAGGATTACATCGTCATGGGCGACTTCAACATGCTGGCCGGCTCGCCCGAATATGTCGAGATGGCCGGAATTCCCGACCACGAGTTCGGCCTGGCGATACGGTCCGACCGCGCCGTCGATGCCGCCGTCCAGCTCGGCCTTTCCGGCGGCGACCTCGTCACCTGGGTCGATCCCAAGCGACCGCAGGACGCCAGCCGCTTCAAGCGCATCGACTATGTCTTCGCCAGCGCCTCGCTGGCGGGCCGACTGAAACGCCTGTGGGTCGACAGGCAGGCGGTCGGCTCGGACCACCTGCCTGTCTGGATCGAGATTGCCTGAGCGGCGACCGGTTCTTCGTCTCAGAAACGCGCCCACGACCTCAGGCTCGTCCATGTGCGCCGGTCAAGCCGGTAGCGCTCGACCGGCACCTGCCCTGCAACCAGCGAGTGCAGCATGCCCTGGCCGGCGTACTGGAAGCCGCATTTGTGGATGACCCTGCGCGAGGCCGGGTTGATAACCCGGCACGACGCATGCAGCACCTGGATGCCGGTGCGCGCGAAGGCGAGATCGACCAGCGCGTGCGCGGCTTCCGTGGCGTAGCCCTTCTTCCAGTGCGGCTCACCGATCCAGTAGCCGAGTTCCAGCCCACGATCGGTAGCGTTCAGCCCGGCACAGCCGACAAAGGCGCCGGTCGCCGTCAGGGTGAGCGCATAGATTGCGCCGGCCCGCTGTGCGCGGGCCATGGCGAGAAAAGTGCGGGCTTCGGCCTCGCCATAGGGATGCGGCATGCGCGCCAGCATCTGCGCCACGTGGTGGTTGTCGGCGAGCTCGACCAGGCCCGGGATGTCGTCCTCCCGCGGGGCGCGCAGCGTCAGCCGCTCGGTGACGATCTCGGTGCAGTCTATCGCGAAACTTTCGTCTTCGGTGTCTTCTGCTTCGGCAACCATGTCGATGTCCTCCAGGCAAATGGAAAAAAGAAAGGGGAGATGGCGACCCATCTCCCCTGATCCTTTTCTGGCCTGGGCCAGACACCGGTTCCCGAGATGGGGCGCCGGTGTTCTTGGTGCGGAACCGGCTACTCCGCGGCTTTCGGCATCGGGTTTACCGACACGTAGGTTCGGCCGTTGGCTTTCTTCGCAAACGACACGGCACCTTCCTCGAGGGCGAAAAGGGTATGGTCCTTGCCCATGCCGACATTGGTGCCGGGATGCCACTTGGTGCCGCGTTGACGGATGATGATGTTGCCGGCCAGCACGGCCTCGCCGCCGAACTTCTTCACGCCAAGGCGCTTGGATTCCGAATCGCGACCGTTGCGCGACGAACCGCCAGCTTTCTTGTGTGCCATGTTACTGCTCCTTTGCGCCGCTCCGGGCGCCTGCAATCTCTATGAACGCGTTCGCGTTCCGTTTCAAGTCCCGACGGCGCTGCTTACTTCGCCAGTTCCTTGGCCTGCTCGCGCCAGTCCTTGATCTGGTCGGCGCTGAACGGCATGGCCGCGTCGATCTTCTCGATCTCGGCGTCGGTGAGCCCGGCGATCTGCGCGAAGGTGGTGATGCCCTGCTCGTTCAGGTCCTTGGCGGCGACCGGGCCGATGCCCTTGATGACGGTGAGGTCGTCGCCCTTGCCCTTCGGCGCCTTGAACAGCGGCGCGGCGGCCGTCTCGGCTTTGGCTTCAGCCTTCGGGGCTTCCGCCTTGGCGGCGGCCTTCTTCGACGGCTTCGCGCCACCGGTCAGGATCTCGGAGATGCGCACCGTGGTCAGAAGCTGACGATGGCCGATCTTGCGGCGCGAATTCTGGCGGCGGCGCTTCTTGAAGGCGATGACGGTCTTGGCCTTGCCCTGGGCGACCACTTCCGCCGTGACCAGCGCGCCGTCCACGAAGGGGGCGCCGATGGTGACGTTTTCGCCTTCGCCATGGGCCAGCACATGGCCGATCTCCACGATGTCGCCGACCTCGCCGGAAACCTTCTCGATCTTCAGCACGTCGTTGGCGGCCACGCGATACTGCTTGCCGCCCGTTTTGATGACTGCGAACATTTTTAGCCTTTCGCTGTTCGGTCGGCCTAGTCCGTCACGTTTCCGCGGAATTTCTTCCGGAAAAAAGCGGTCCGGCCGTCTTTTTGTCAGTCTGCGGGTTCAAAAAACAAGCGGCGCGGAGTTTCGCCCCACGCCGATTGCGCGCCGTCCCTAGCCGAAGGGCGCGCGGGAGTCAAGGTTTTGGGTCTGTCCTAAACCGACCGGCGCCGCTTTCCGTGCCCATGAGGCTGGGAGAAGGACGGCGGCCGGCAATATGCGGCTCCAAAGCGACAGATCTGCGGCAGATTTGGCCTTGTCTCCGGCCCGCGCAGCCGTTATCTAGTGCGCCGCGCCGGCAACGGCCAACCACATTTGCGGAGAAGTGGCAGAGTGGTTGAATGCACCGCACTCGAAATGCGGCATACTCGCAAGGGTATCGGGGGTTCGAATCCCTCCTTCTCCGCCATCATCTGTATTCACCGATAAGTTGTCGAAATACGTACGATGCAGGGCATCGCGGGCGTCCGCTGCTGTCAGTCGCTGGTGCGAGGCCTGTTCAGGTCGTTCGACCAGAAATCGGCATCACCCTTGCAGTGCAGCTTGATTGAGGTGCCGCTCGCCCGGTGCAGGCCGAGTCTAGGGAGCGGAGATGCTCTTGGCGTCGAGGGCTTCCTTGGCTTGTTTGGTAAGGTCGAGTTTGGACGAAAGGAAGTCGGTGTCGGACGTCCAGTAGCGCAGCGTCACGCCGACGACGCTCCCCGCCAGCGCGCCGATGAAGGCGGTCGGCTTCGGCTCCTTCTTCACGCGCTTGTCCTGTGCGGCCAGCCGCAGCAGTTCGGTCTGCGCGCGGTCGATGTCGTCGTCGCGGCCGATCTCGACCGTGATGTCGTTGCGGCGCGTCTTGTTGCGGTTGAAATTGCGAACCGGCTGGTTCCAAAGGGTCGAGTTCGGTGCGAGCACATAGATGCCGTCGACGGTGTGCAGCCGGGTGGCGAACAGGCCGATTTCCTCGACGGTGCCGGCCACGGTTCCGACTTCGACATATTCGCCGATGCGGAAAGGCCGCAGCGCCAGCAGCATGATGCCGGCGGCGATGTTCTGCAGCGTGCCTTGCAGGGCAAGGCCGATCGCCAGGCCGATGGCGCCGATCGCGGCGATGATGGAGGCCGTCTGCACCCCGAACTGGCCGAGCACCATGATGACCACCAGGATCAGGATGGCATAGCGCGTGATCTTGGAGAAAAACTGCCTCAGCGTCTGGTCGAAGCCGTGGAGACGGCCGAGGCCGGCATTGACCGACCGCTCGGCGAGGCCGGCGAACAGATATCCGGCGATGAGCAGGATGACCGCGCCGACGGCGGAGAAGGAATAGGAAACGATCAGGGTGCTGAGTTGCGCGAGACCCGTCTGGGCGGAGAGGAAAGCGTTCTGCGGATCAAGGTTCATGGGCAGGGTCCGTTCGTCGAGCAGCGATAATCCCCGGCCGGCCGGCATGTTCCGACCTTTCCATCCAGGATGCAAGCATGTCGATGCTGTCCAGAGCATGTCTTGAAACTGCAATGCGACTCTGCCTATCTAAGTACTGTCGCTCGAGTTGGTTGGGCGGCTGGTTGTTCTTGCTGCGAAAGGAAAGACACTGAGAACAGCACTGCGGAAGAAGGCCGATCTCGTGCCTTCGCCGGCCGGGATAAGCGTCAGCGACGCGTCGTCCCGCGCCCTCGAAACAGTCCTTGCCAGTCTGGAAGACTCCAAGGCCGAAAACATCGTCTCCATCGACATCCAGGGAAAATCGACTCTCGGCGATCACATGGTCATCGCTTCGGGCCGTTCCCACCGGCATGTCTCGGCGGTAGCCGACCATCTCCTCACGGCGCTCAAGGATGCCGGCTTCGGCAATGCGCGCGTCGAGGGGCTGTCGAGCGCCGACTGGGTGCTGGTCGATTCAGGCGACATTATCGTCCATGTGTTCCGGCCCGAGGTTCGCGACTTCTACAATCTGGAAAAGATGTGGCAGGCGCCGGATCTCGAGGAGGAGACCCTCCATTAAAGCATTTGCAGCAAGGCGGATCCGCCTTGCGTGGCAGATGCGGCCGAAGCAGCAGGCAGGACATATTCTCGTCGGAAAGCCGGTTTCCAGTTTTCGGGATCATGTCCCGGCCGCGAGCCGGCTAGTCGAGGCAGGGAATGAAAGTCACGGTACATGCCGTGGGCCGGATGAAAGCCGGCCCCGAAAGGGAATTGGCTGAGCGTTATTTCGAGCGCTTCGCCAGAAGCGGTCCGGCCATCGGGCTCGAATTCACCGGCGTCGTCGAAACCGTGGAAAGCCGCGCGCAGACCGCCACCGAACGGCGGCGCGAGGAAGGCCGGGCCTTGCAGGCGCAGCGGCAGATCGGCAGCGCGCTGGTGCTCCTCGACGAACGCGGGCGCGACCTCGGCTCGGAAGATTTCGCCGGTCGCCTCGGTCTGTTCCGCGACGAGGGCCGCCGGGCGATGATCATCGCGATCGGCGGCGCCGACGGGCACGACCAGTCCCTGCGCGACCAGGCCGACCTGGTGCTGTCGCTGGGAGCCATGACATGGCCGCATCAGCTCGTCAGGATCATGCTGGGCGAGCAGCTCTACCGCGCCGCGACCATCCTTGCCGGCCATCCCTATCATCGCGCCTGAGCCGCGTCCGCCGGGCCGTCTTCCAATATGGTTGATGGTTCGTTAACGAAGCTGCGGCTAGGATCGGTTCCATGCAGGACAGGCGAAGGACGAGGGCGGGAATGCGTTGCGGCGGCGTTGTCGCCGCAGTCGCGGCTTGCCTGTTTTCCGTGGCCGGCATGGTGCATGCGCAGGATGCGCCGGCTTCCGGCACGGATGACAGCCGCGCCGAATACGAACGCGTCTCCCGGGAAATCAGCCTGTCGTCCGAGCGGCTGGCCAAGCTCGCGGCCGATGTGGCGACGGTGAAGAAGGACCATGCCGCTATCACCGCGGCGCTGATCCAGTCCGCCAAGACCGAGCAGAAGCTCGGCGAGGACATCGAGGACATCGGCGGGCGCCTCGACGGTTTCAAGGGCCAGGAAAAGACGGTGCGGGCTTCGCTTGCGCGCCGCAGCGACGTGCTCGCCGAGGTGCTGGGCGCGCTGGAGCGCATGGGTCTCAATCCGCCGCCCGCCATCCTGGTCAAGCCGGAAGATGCGCTGTCGTCCGTGCGCAGCGCCATTCTGCTGGGTGCCGTGGTGCCCGAGATGCGCCAGGAAACCGAAAAGCTCATGGCCGATCTCAAGGAACTGACGCGCGTGAAGGCTTCGATCGAGGCGGAGCGGGCGCGGCTGTTGGTGGCGATGACCGAGCAGACGGCGGAAAAGCAGCGGCTCACGCTGCTGCTCGAGGCCAAGCGCAAGCTCCAGGCCGAAACCGAGACGGCGCTGGCGGACGAGCAGAAGAAGTCGCAGGAGCTTGCCGCGCGGGCTTCCAGCCTCAAGGACCTGATTGCCTCGCTCGACGCCGAGGCGGACAGGAAACAGAAGGCAGCGGAAAAGGCGGCCACCGAGGCAAGGGCCGATACCGAGGCGCCGGCCGCGCCCGTCCCGGAAGCCAACCAGTTGCTGGCGTCGCCGCCGTTCCGGTCGCTGCAAGGGCAGGTCGCCTTGCCGGTCACGGGCAAGTTCCGGCGCCGTTTCGGCGCCGGCGACGGTAACGGCGGCTTGATGCAGGGCGACATGCTTGCGACACAATCGGGCGCCATCGTTACCGCGCCGGCGGACGGGAATGTGCTGTATGCGGGGCCGTTCCGCTCGTATGGTCAACTCTTGATCCTGAATGCCGGCGACGGCTATCATGTCGTATTGGCGGGGATGAGCAAATTGAGCGTCGCGTCCGGCCAGGCCGTACTTGCCGGGGAACCGATAGGCGCAATGGGCGAAGCAAGGGTGGCGAGCACCGCGGCGGCGCCGGACATGAATACCCAGCCGGAGCTCTATGTGGAGTTCCGCAAGGATGGAAAACCCGTCGATCCGGCCCCGTGGTGGGCGGACCGATCTTCTGGAAGGACGTAAAATATGCGGAAATTCTCGCTCTTGCTTGCCGGCGCGTTGATGGGCGCTTCGGCCATGAGCCTTGTCTATGGCGCGCCCGGGTTGGCGGCAAATGCGGCGAGTTCCGATACATACAAGCAGTTGGCGATCTTCGGCGACATCTTCGAGCGGGTGAGGGCGCAATATGTGACGCCACCCGACGACAAGGCGCTGGTGGAGAACGCCATCAACGGCATGCTCACCTCGCTCGATCCGCATTCGTCCTATATGAACGCCGAAGAGGCGCAGGACATGCGCGTCCAGACCAAGGGCGAGTTCGGCGGCCTCGGCATCGAAGTCACGATGGAGAACGACCTGGTGAAGGTCATCACGCCAATCGACGACACGCCGGCGGCCAAGGCGGGCGTGCTGGCGGGCGACTACATCACCAAGATCGACGGCACCGAAGTGCGCGGCATGACCCTGAACGATGCGGTCGACAAGATGCGCGGACCGGTCAACACGCCGATCAAGCTGACCATCCTGCGCCAGGGCGCCGACAAGCCGATCGAGCTGTCGGTGGTGCGCGACATCATCAAGGTCAAGGCGGTGAAGTTCCGCGTCGAGAACGACATCGGCTACATGAAGATCACCTCCTTCACCGAAAAGACCTATGACGACCTGGAGAACGCGATCCAGCAGATCAAGAAGCAGGTGCCGAACGACAAGCTCAAGGGCTATGTCCTCGACCTGCGGCTGAATCCGGGCGGCCTGCTCGACCAGGCGGTCAGCGTGTCCGACTCGTTCCTCAAGCACGGCGAGATCGTCTCGACGCGCGGCCGCGATCCGAAGGACGTGACCCGCTTCGATGCCAAGCCGAAGAACAAGGACGACATCGACGGCAAGCCGCTGGTGGTGCTGATCAACGGCGGCTCGGCCAGCGCCTCCGAGATCGTCGCGGGCGCGCTGCAGGATATGAAGCGCGCCACCGTGGTGGGCACGCAGTCCTTCGGCAAGGGCTCGGTGCAGACCATCATCCCGCTCGGCGAGAACGGCGCGCTCCGGCTGACGACGGCGCTCTATTACACGCCTTCCGGCAAGTCGATCCAGGGAACCGGCATCACTCCCGACATCAAGGTCGACCAGCCGCTTCCGCCGGACCTGCAGGGTCGCGACGTCACGCGCGGCGAATCCGACCTGAAGGGCCATATCAAGGGCGTGGACGAGAACGACAAGGGTTCGGGTTCCGCCGCCTACGTGCCGCCGGATCCGAAGAACGACCTCCAGCTCATCTACGCCGAGGAGCTGCTGCGCGGCCAGAAGACCGATCCGTCCTTCCCGCCCAATCCCGAAAAAGCGGTGATGAACAACCAGTAAGGAGCAGAGCGCCGACGGCATGGGCTGTCGGCGCCGCGCTTCACGCGCGTCGGCTGGCCGTTCGAATGGGACTGGCGAATGGGACTGGCCGCCGAGTCTGCGCAATGCCATGCTGCCGGAACCGTCGAGGTTCCGGCAGTTTGATTCGGGGGATGCATCAGGGGATGCGGCTTGGCTGACGCCGTCAGGGAGATCGACCGTCCGCTCGGTCAGGGCAGGGGGATGCCTCGCCCCGCCTCGCGCCGGCGCATCGGCGCCCGTGCGATCGCCGGCACGCTGGCGGCTTTTGCCGTCGTCGCCGTGTCGGGCGTCATCGCCCTGCGCGACAAGCCGTTCCGCAAGGTCGCGCCGGAGGTCGTTGCCATGGCGGCCAAACCTGTCGAGCCAGCAGCCCCCCCGGCGGCGGCGCCCGTCCAGCCGGCCGACCCGGTCCGCAAGCCTGCGGCGAGGGCGGAGGGTCCCCAGATCATCCATGTGCAACCGGTGGAGACCGGCGGGCAGGCCGGCATCGTCATCCAGGACCCTTCCGCCATCGGCCAGAACCTGTCCGTCGCGCACCTGCCGGACAAGGCGCTGATCGAGGAGAGCGAGACCGGCCCGCTGCCGATCCGCGCCGCAGACGGGCGGCGCCCGTTCGACGTCTACGCGCGGCCCTGGTCGGGCGCACGCGGCGCGCGCGTGGCCATCGTCATCGGCGGGCTGGCCGTTTCCCAGACCGGCACGCAGGAGGCCATAGCCAGGCTGCCGGCGGAGGTGACGCTGGGCTTCGCCTCGCAGGGCAATTCGATCGGCCGCTGGATGCAGGAAGCGCGGCGGCGCGGCCATGAGATCGTCATGCAATTGCCGCTGGAGCCGTTCGACTATCCCAAGGTCAATCCGGGACGCAACACGCTGACCGTGGCTGCCACGCCGGACGAGAACCTGAAGAACCTGCGCTGGGCGCTGTCGCGCACCACCAACTACACCATGGTGATGAACTATATGGGCGCGCGGTTCTCCGCCGATTCCGCGGCCTTCGAGCCGGTCATGGCGGAGCTTGGGCGGCGCGGCGTCGGCTATCTCGACGACGGCTCGTCCGCCCGGTCCGTGGCGCCGGACCTGGCGCTGAAGGACGGCGTGCCGCTTGCGACCGGCGATACGGCCATCGACGCCGTGCAGGATCGCGGCGCCATATTGAAGAGGCTGGACGAACTGGAGGCCACGGCGCGCGCCAAGGGGTCCGCGCTCGGCATCGGCTCGGCCTTCGGCGTGACGGTGGACACCGTCGCCGCCTGGGTCGCCGAAGCCAAAAGGCGCGGCATAGAGATCGTGCCGGTCTCGGCAGTAGCGAACGACCCCGAAAAGCGGTGAAGACCATGTCCAGGACCGGAAAGCCCATCGATCCCGAAAGCCTGCCCTATCGCCCCTGCGTCGGCGTGATGGTGCTCAACGCCGCAGGGCTGGCCTGGGTCGGCCGCCGCATCGCGGAGCCGGATAGCGAATTCTCCCGAACGACAATGCTGTGGCAGATGCCGCAGGGCGGGATCGACAAGGAAGAAGAGCCTTTGGCGGCGGCACGGCGCGAGTTGTTCGAGGAGACGGGCATGGAAAGCCTCGACCTGCTCGCCGAGGCGCCGGGTTGGATCAACTACGATCTGCCGCCAGAACTGGTCGGGATCGCGCTCAAAGGCAAATATCGCGGCCAGACGCAGAAATGGTTCGCCTTCCGCTTCCGCGGCGAAGAGCGCGAAATCCGCGTCAACCCGCCGCCCGGCGGCCACACGGCCGAATTCGACCAATGGGCGTGGCGGCCCATGCAAGACCTGCCCGGCCTGATCGTGCCGTTCAAGCGCAAGGTCTACGACCAGGTGATCGCGGCCTTCAGGCACCTCGCTCCCTGACTCCATCGCGTCTTTCGGGACTGTGACCAGTCATGCCGGAACAGCCGTTTCCGGGCGGCGGTGCTTCCGTGCGATTTTGCACGGCTGGGACGGCTGTAACGGCACGATCCGCGAATCCAGAGCCAATCTTTCGAAGGAACATGCGTGAAACACATGCTACAAGCATGGTTACGTCGTTTTGACGCGGACATGCGAAAGGATGTAGGATTTGGGCGTCATGGGCCGCAATTTTGAAGTGCCGAGCGAAATGGTCGAGCCGAGCCTTGCCGCGGCCGGCGCCGTTCTGACCATCGATCTCGGCGCCATACGCGAGAACTACCGGCGCCTGCAGGCCCGCTTCGGCAGCGCGCGGGTGGCCGGCGTGGTCAAGGCCGACGGCTACGGACTGGGAGCGGCCAGGGTCGCGCAGGCGCTGATGGCCGAGGGCTGCGACACGTTCTTCGTCGCCCATGTCTGCGAGGGCGTGTCGTTGCGCGCCGCGCTCGGGAAAAGCCCGGCCATCTACATCCTCAACGGCCTGCCGCCCGGTGCCGAACCGGAGGCCGCCGCGGCCGAGCTGACGCCGGTGCTCAACAGCATCGGACAACTGGCCGCCTGGCGCTCCATGGCGCGGAACCTCGCCATGAAGCTGCCGGCTGCGGTGCAGGTCGACAGCGGCATGTCGCGTCTCGGCATGGCTCCCTCGGAGGTCGAGGCGGTCGCGGCCGATCCGCAGGCGTTCGACGGCATCGACCTCAGGCTGGTGATGAGCCATCTCGCCTGCGCCGACGAGCCCGGGCACCAGGCCAACGAAGCCCAGCGCCTGGCCTTCGAGGCGTTGCGCGCCAGTTTGCCGGCGGTTCCGGCCGCGCTCGACAATTCCTCCGGCATCTTTCTCGGCGAGCCCTATCGCTACGATCTGGCGCGGCCGGGCGCGGCGCTCTACGGCATCAATCCGACGCCCGGCCTCGAAAACCCCATGCTGCCGGTGGTGCGGCTGGAAGCGAAAGTGATCCAGACACGCACGCTCGAGGAGGGCGCGAGCGTCGGCTACGGCCACACGTTCCGCGTGGCCGGCAGGCTGCGGGCCGCCACCATTTCGCTTGGCTATGCCGACGGATGGCACCGGCGCGGTGCGGCCGCCGCATTCCTGGACGGCGTTCGCCTGCCCTTCATCGGCCGGGTGTCGATGGATTCCATCATCATCGACGTTTCGGCATTGCCCGAAAGCCGGTTGAAGGAGGGCGACCTGGTCGAGGTGATCGGGCCGTCGCAGACCGTGGACGACGTGGCGATGCTCACCGGCACGATCGGCTACGAAGTGCTGACCAGCCTCGGCTGCAGGTTCCACCGCCGCTATCTGGGATGACGGCTTGAATTTCACGAATATCGCGGACGACGAACCGTCCGCCAGATTGGGGTGCGCCTGACGGGCGCCGAGGGAGCAGATCATGAAAATTCTCATTCTGGGCAGCGGCGTGATCGGCGTCACCAGCGCCTGGTTCCTGACCGAAGCCGGCCACGAAGTGACGGTGATCGACCGCCAGCCGGGCCCGGCGCTGGAAACCAGCTTCGGCAATGCCGGCGAGGTGTCGCCCGGTTATTCCTCGCCCTGGGCGGGGCCGGGTGTGCCGGTGAAGGCGATCAAGTGGCTGCTGATGAAGCACGGCCCGCTGAAGATCCTGCCGGTGCTCGATCCGCATATGTGGGGCTGGATGTTCAAGATGCTGGCCAACTGCACCTCGGCCCGCTACGCGGTGAACAAGGCGCGCATGGTGCCGATCGCCGAATACAGCCGCGATGTGCTGAAGGCTCTGCGCGCCTCCACCGGCATCACCTATGACGAGCGCATGCAGGGCACGCTCCAGCTCTTCCGCAAGCAGAAGCAGCTCGACGGCGTCGGCGGCGACATCGAGGTGCTGAAACAGTATGGCGTGCCCTACGAGGTCCTCGACCCGGCCGGCTGCATCGGCGTGGAACCGGGCCTGGCCGCCGTGCGGGAGAAGTTCGTCGGCGGCCTGAGGCTGCCGGGCGACGAGACCGGCGATTGCAAGATGTTCACCGAGCGGCTGGCCGAAATGTGCGCGGCGCGCGGGGTGAAATTCGAATATGGCACGACGCTGAAGGCCATCCGCGTCGAGGGCGGGCGCATCGCGGGCTGCGAGACCAGCGCCGGCACCAGGACGGCCGATGCCTATGTCATGGCCATGGGCAGCTATTCGCCGGTCTGGATGAGGCGGATCGGCCAGCCGATCCCGCTCTATCCGGTCAAGGGCTACTCGATCACCGTGCCGATCGTGGACGCAAGCCGGGCGCCGGAATCGACGGTCATGGACGAGAGCTACAAGGTCGCCATCACGCGGCTGGGCGACCGCATCCGCGTCGGCGGCACGGCGGAAATCTCGGGCTATGACCTGACGCTGCGCGATTCGCGCCGCGAGACGCTGGAATATTCGGTCGGCGATCTGTTCCCCGGCGCGGGCGATATCGGTGCGGCCAGCTTCTGGTGCGGGCTCAGGCCGATGATGCCGGACGGCCCGCCGCTGGTGGGCAATTCGAAATTCGCCAATCTCTACTTCAACACCGGCCACGGCACGCTGGGCTGGACCATGGCATGCGGCTCGGCGCGGGTGCTGGCCGACATCGTTTCGGGCCGCAAGCCGGACATCGACCCGCGCGACCTCAGCCCGGACCGCTACAAGAACTAGCTGAACAGCGCCCGCTCGCGCTCCACGGCCCGGGTGATGAAGCTCGTCACGGTCTGGATGCGGCGCAGCGGGCGCACCGATTCGTGATAGACAAGCCAATAGGCGCGGCGGATCGGCGTCACGATTTCGACCGGCACCAGATCGGGCATGGCGCGCGCGACGAAGGTGTGCAGGATGCCGATGCCGGCACCCGCCCGCACCGCCTCGGCCTGCCCGAGGGCCGAAGAAATGGCGAAGCTGGAGTGCCATAGCGGGCTGAATTCCGTGGCATAGTCGAGCGACGGGCTGACGATGAGGTCCGGCACGTAGCCGATCAGCGTGTGCGCGGACAGCCCGGCCGGCGTGGTCGGCAGGCCATGCCTGTCGACATAGGCGCGCGAGGCGAAAAGACCGAGCGTGTAGTCCACCAGCTTGCCGGCCACCAGCCGTCCCTCGGTCGGCCGCTCCACGGTGATGGCAATGTCGGCCTCCCGGCGCGACAGAGAGAACGAGCGGGGCACCGGCACGAGCTGGATATCCAGTTCCCGGTGCTGAGCGGTCAGTTCGCCGAGCCGCTTGGCCAGGAAGGCGACGCCGAAGCCGTCCGGTGCGCCGATGCGCACCGTGCCGGATATGTCGTCGCCTTCGCCCGACACCGCCGCACGGGCGGCGATCATGTCGGCCTCCATCCGCTCTGCGATTTCGAGGAAACGTTCGCCGGCCGGCGTCAGTTCGCTGCCGGTGGTGAGCCGCCGGAACAGTTTTGTCCTGAGCGCGTCCTCGAGCGCGGCAACGCGGCGTGAAACCGTGGCGTGGTTCAGTTCCAGCCGCCTGGCCGCGCCGAGGATCTGGCCGGCCCGCGCCACGGCGAGAAAGATGCGCACGTCGTCCCAGTTCATGCAGTCCTCGCTACGGTCCACATTTGCGATAAATCATGCGCTCAGGATACTGGCTGGTCAATTTTTGCACAACGGCTGCGTTCGTGCTCGCGTTGCCTTCCAACCGGCAAAGGCGGACAATGCCGCATCGGATCTGAAGGGAGCACACCATGATCGAATATGGCCATTTCATCGGCGGCAAGCGCGTCGCCGGAACCAGCGGGCGCAAGCAGAACGTGATGCAGCCGATGGACGGCACGGTTCGCGGCACCGTGGCGCTGGCTTCCACGCAGGAATTGCGGGCGGCGGTCGAGAATGCAAAGGCGGCACAGCCGGCCTGGGCGGCCATGAACCCGCAGCGGCGCGTGCGCGTGCTAATGAAGTTCCTGGAATTGGTGCAGCGCGACTATGAAGAGCTGGCGGACATACTGGCGCGAGAGCACGGCAAGACCATCGGCGACGCGCGCGGCGACATCCAGCGCGGCCTGGAAGTGGTGGAAGTGTCGATCGGCGCCCCGCACATGATGAAGGGCGAGTTCACCGACAATGCCGGCAGCGGCATCGACACCTATTCCATGCGCCAGCCGCTCGGCGTGGTGGCCGGCATCACCCCGTTCAACTTCCCCGCCATGATCCCGCTGTGGAAGATCGGCCCGGCGCTCGCCGCCGGCAACGCCTTCATCCTCAAGCCGTCCGAGCGCGATCCGGGCGTGCCGCTGC
The DNA here is from genome assembly GCF_032460275.1 of Mesorhizobium sp. SP-1A. Lineage (NCBI taxonomy): Bacteria > Pseudomonadati > Pseudomonadota > Alphaproteobacteria > Hyphomicrobiales > Phyllobacteriaceae > Mesorhizobium > Mesorhizobium sp. SP-1A. The sequence continues at coordinate 215,727 of NZ_JAVXZD010000005.1, forward strand.
GCATCGCCGAGCTGTTCATCGAGGCCGGCCTGCCGGCGGGCGTGCTCAACGTCGTCAACGGCGACAAGGAAGTGGTGGACGCCATCCTCGACGACCAGGACATCAAGGCGGTGGGCTTCGTCGGCTCGACGCCGATCGCGCAGTACATCTATGCGCGCGGCTGTGCCGCCGGAAAGCGGGTGCAGTGCTTCGGCGGCGCCAAGAACCACATGATCATCATGCCCGACGCCGACATGGACCAGACCGTCGATGCCCTGATCGGCGCCGGCTACGGGTCGGCCGGCGAGCGCTGCATGGCGATCTCGGTCGCCGTTCCGGTCGGGCACGAGACGGCCGACCGCCTGATGGAAAAGCTGATCCCGCGCGTGGAAAGCCTGAAGGTCGGACCATCCACCGACGCCTCGGCCGATTTCGGCCCGCTGGTGACGAAGGAAGCGCTGGAACGCGTGAAGGGCTATGTCGATCTCGGCGTCAAGGAAGGCGCCACGCTTGCCGTCGACGGCCGCGGCTTCAAGATGCAGGGCTATGAGGACGGCTTCTATATGGGCGGCTGCCTGTTCGACAACGTCACGGCCGACATGCGCATCTACAAGGAAGAGATCTTCGGCCCGGTGCTGTCGGTGGTGCGTGCGAAGAACTACGAGGAAGCGCTGGCGCTGCCCAACGACCATGAATATGGCAACGGCGTCGCCATCTTCACCCGCGACGGCGACGCCGCGCGCGATTTCGCCAGCCGCGTGCAGGTCGGCATGGTCGGCATCAACGTGCCGATCCCGGTGCCGATCGCCTATTACACCTTCGGCGGCTGGAAGGCTTCGGGCTTCGGCGACCTCAACCAGCACGGAGGGGACGCGTTCCGCTTCTACACCAAGACGAAGACCGTCACCTCGCGCTGGCCGTCCGGCATCAAGGACGGGGCGGAGTTCGTGATCCCAACGATGAACTGACCGGACGGTCTTTTCACCTGCGCGTCCTCGCCTTCGGCTGCGGGCGCGCGGGCCGGCATCAAGGACGGGCGGAGTTCGTGATCCCGACGATGAACTGACCGGACGGTCTTTTCACCTGTGCGTCCTCGCCTTCGGCTGCGGGCGCGCGGGCCGGTATCAAGGACGGAGCGGAGTTCGTGGTCCCGACGATGAACTGAGCGACGGTTTTTTCATCTGCGCGTCCTCGCCTTCGGCTGCGGGCGCGCGGGCCGGCATCAAGGACGGGGCGGAGTTCGTGATCCCGACGATGAACTGAGCGACCGTTTTTTCATCTGCGCGTCCTCGCCTTCGGCTGCGGGCGCGCGGGCCGGCATCAAGGACGGGTCGGAGTTCGTGATCCCGACGATGAACTGAGCGACGGTTTTTTCATCTGCGCGTCCTCGCCTACGGCTGCGGGCGCGCGGGCCGGCATCAAGGATGGGGCGCGGCTTGTCCGCGCTCTTTTCGTTTAACGGACAGGTTTCAAGAATTACCGCATCGCCGCTGCCTGTGCGTGCAGGCGCAGCAGCGACATCAGCCGGTCGGCTTCCTGGCCGGCGCGTTCCTCGTCGCGCTCCAGGATCGCCTGGATCAGCGCCACGTGATTGCCGGCGGATTCGGCCAGGCCCGTTCCGCTCTGGAAACGATACCAGAAGCGACGGCTGTGCGTCTGCAGGGGGGCGGCCACGCGCGCGGCGTAGTCATTGTCGGCAGCCCGGGCCAGCGCCTCGTCCAGCGCCTTGTCGGCCTCGAGAAAGCCGGCGATGTCGCCGGTCAGCACGGCCTGGTGCATGGCCACGGCAGTCGCCTGGAACAGCGCGGCCGTTTCCGGCGTCAGGAAGCGGGCGGCCGAGCGGGCCAGCACCACCTCGACGCCGCGACGGGCGTCGAGCACGCGCAACCAGTCGCCTGCGTGCAGCGGCGCGATTTCCAGGCCGGCACGCGGCCGCACCGACAGCAGCCCTTCCCAGGCGAGGCGCTGGATGGCCTCGCGCACCGGGGTACGGCCAAGCGACAATTTCTCGATCAGGACCCGCTCGGTGGTGACGCTGCCCGGCGCCAGCTCGAGCATGACGATCATCTTCTCCAGCGCGTGATAGGCGCGCGCGCTGACCGGCTCCGCCGTTTCCACGCTGGCGTTGTCGATCCGCTCCATGCCCAAACGCCGGTCTCCGATTCGTAGGAATTTTGATATATCAAAGCCGAAAGCCGATTGACAGACTGAAATCCAATGAGATATATCACTGATATATCAGATCAGGAGGCCGCCATGTGGGCTGGAGTTTTCCCCGCCGTCACCACCAAGTTCACCGAAGCCGACGGGCTCGACCACGCCGAGATGGAGCGCTGCTTCGGCCTGCAGATGGAGGCCGGGTGCGACGGTCTCATCGTTGCCGGATCGCTGGGCGAGGGGCCGATGCTGTCGCATGACGAGAAGATCGAGGTCTTCCGCACGGCCCGCAAGGTGGCCGGAAAAAAGCCGGTTCTGGTGACCATCAATGAGGCCGGCACCCGCGAAGGCGCGGCGCTGGCCAAACGTGCCGCTAGGGAAGGCGCGGACGGGCTGATGATCGTGCCGAGCCCGATCTACCACACCAATCCGAAGGAAACGGTGGATGCGCTGAAGGCGGTGGCAGCCGCCGGCGACCTGCCGGTGATGATCTATTCCAACCGCATCGCCTACCGCGTCGATGTGAGCGTCGACGACATGGAGGAGTTGGCGAAGGATCAGCGCTTCGTCGCCATCAAGGAATCGTCCGACGACATCCGTCGCTCCACCGAGATCATCAACCGGTTCGGCAACCGCTTCGACCTGTTCACCGGCGTGGACAATCTTGCCTTCGAGGCGCTGTCCGTCGGGGCCATCGGCTGGGTGGCCGGACTGGTCGTCGCCTTCCCGCGCGAGACGGTCGCCATCTATCAACTGATGAAGCAGGGACGGCGCGAAGAGGCGCTGGCGATCTACCGCTGGTTCCGCCCGCTGCTCGACCTCGATGTCTCCACCTATCTGGTGCAGAACATCAAGCTGGCGGAAGTCCATGCCATCGGCACGAACGACCGTGTGCGCATGCCGCGCCAGCCGCTGGCGGGCGAGCGCCGCGCCGCGGTGGAGAAGGTCGTCAGGGACGCGCTGGCCAAACGGCCGGAGCTGCCCCGGTTCTGAACCGCGCGATCAGGTCGTCCGCGTTGAGCCAGCCTGCTTCCGTTCCCGATATCGCCATAGTCGGCGGCGGCATCATCGGCATTTGCGCCGCCGCCTACCTGGCCGAGGCGGGGCGGAGCGTCACGGTCTTCGACCGGACGGGCATCTGCGAGGAGACAAGTTCCGGCAATGCCGCCGCGTTCGCCTTCTCCGATGTGCTTCCGCTGGCGCAGAAGGGCATGATGCGCAACCTGCCGAAATGGCTGGCGGACCCGCTGGGCCCGCTGGCCATTCCGCCGGCCTATCTGCCGAAGCTGCTTCCCTGGCTCTGGCGTTTCTGGCGGGCCAGCGCCGCAAGCCAATACGAAACCGCGCTCGCGGCACAGGCCGCGATGATGAAACTGGCCGAAGCGGAATGGGCCGGCCTGATGCATCGTTCCGGAGCCGGAACGATGCTCCGCGAGGACGGCTCGCTGGAACTCTATGAAAGCGAGGCGGAATTCCGGGCGTCGCTGCCGGGCTGGGCCGCGCGCGATCGCTTCGGCATCGGCTATCGCCATGTCGAGAGCGACGAACTGGCCGCCCTGCAGCCCGGCCTGTCGCCGCGCTTCGTCAAGGGCACCTTCGTTCCGCAGTGGAAGACCGTCGCCAATCCCAGGCTGCTGGGAAAGGCAATATGGGCCTATGCGGAGGGCAAGGGCGCCCGGTTCGAGCGGGTGACCGTCGCACGTGCGGAGGCGGATGGAGACGGGGCGACGCTGCACCTGTCCGGCGGCGGCATTCGACGCGCGAAGAAACTGCTGATCGCCGCCGGCGCATGGTCGCATCTTCTGGCCCGCCCGTTCGGCGACCATATCCCGCTCGAAACCGAGCGCGGCTACAACACCACCTTGCCCGTCTCCGCCTTCGACGTGAAACGGCAGCTCATCTTCTCGGCCCATGGCTTCGTCGTCACGCCGCTGTCGACCGGGCTGCGCGTCGGCGGTGCGGTGGAACTGGCCGGACTGGACCGGCCGCCCAACTACGCCCGCTCCAAAGCGATGCTGACGAAAGCGGAACAATTCCTGCCGGGCCTCAAAACGGAGGACGGGCGCGAGTGGATGGGTTTCCGTCCGTCATTGCCGGATTCGGTGCCGGCCATCGGCCGGGCGCGCGGCAGCGACCATGTCTTCTATGCCTTCGGCCACGGCCATCTCGGCCTGACGCAGGCGGCGGCCACCGGCTGCTTGATCCGGGATCTGGTTCTGGGGCAGGCTCCGAGGATCGATCTTTCTCCGTTCAGCCCGCAGCGTTTCTAGGAGGACGCCATGGCCAAGAAATCCTTTTTCTGCATCGACGGCCATACCTGCGGCAATCCGGTGCGGCTGGTGGCCGGCGGCGGCCCGCAGCTCGAAGGCGCAACCATGATGGAGCGGCGCGCGCATTTCCTGGCCGAATATGACTGGATCCGCACCGGCCTGATGTTCGAGCCCCGCGGGCACGACATGATGTCCGGCTCGATCCTGTATCCGCCGACCCGGCCCGACTGCGACGTCGCGATCCTGTTCATCGAGACTTCCGGCTGCCTGCCCATGTGCGGTCACGGCACCATCGGCACGGTCACCATGGCGATCGAACAAGGGCTGGTGAAGCCGAAGACGCCCGGCATGCTGCGGCTCGACACGCCGGCGGGGCTGGTGGTCGCGGAATATCGCCAGGTCGGCGAGTATGTCGAGGACGTCCGCATCACCAACGTGCCGTCCTTCCTCCATGCGGAAGGGCTGACGGTGGAGTGCCCGGTCCTCGGCGAGATCAAGGTGGACGTCGCCTATGGCGGCAATTTCTACGCCATCGTCGAGCCGCAGGAGAACTACCGCGACATGGCCGATTATTCGGCCGGCGAACTGATCGCCTGGAGCCCGGTGGTGCGCCGGCGGCTCAATGAGAAATACTCCTTCGTGCATCCGGAGAATCCGGCGATCAACCGGCTGTCGCATATGCTGTGGACCGGTGCCTCGACGAACCCGGAAGCGGACGCGCGCAACGCCGTCTTCTACGGCGACAAGGCGATCGACCGCAGCCCCTGCGGCACCGGCACGTCCGCGCGCATGGCGCAGCTTCATGCCAAGGGAAGGCTGAAGGCCGGAGACAGCTTCGTGCATGAATCGATCATCGGCTCTCTGTTCAAGGGACGCGTCGAGAAGGAGACGACGCTGGCAGGCAAGCCGGCCATCGTGCCTTCGATCGGCGGCTGGGCGCGCATGACCGGACTGAACACCATCTTCATCGACGACCGCGATCCGTTCGCGCACGGATTCGTCGTCAAGTAGGCGAAAGGGGAAGGGCGCGAAGCAGCCGGGCAGGCAAGGTTTGCACGCACAGAAATGCGCAACGATCCGTCGTATCAAATTCTTTTGACGATGGATTATTCGAAGGCCGGGGCAATATCGGCCGCAATCGTCAAAGACATTGCGTTGTGCCAATGATAGGGTCCGCCATGATCCATGGGCCGGGTTCGGGGGTACGGAAGGCAATGGGCCGATGCGGAAAACGCACCGCCTCATACAAAATGCGCATTGCAATCCGGGCTTGAAGCCGTAGGACTAGGAAAAATACGAAGAAGGAGCGCGTCCCCGGGCGACGCTTCTGGGGAGCCTTGCAGATATGCAATATTTCGTTCAGCAGATGATCAACGGGCTGACGCTGGGATCGATCTACGGCCTGATCGCGATCGGCTACACGATGGTCTACGGCATCATCGGCATGATCAATTTCGCCCATGGCGACATCTTCATGGTCGGCGCCTTCACCGCCCTGATCGTCTTCCTGATCCTCGGCGCGCTGTTCTATTCGGTGCCGGTGGTGGTGGCGCTGCTCATCATGATGATCGTGGCCATGCTGCTCACCGGCCTCTACAATTGGGTGATCGAGAAGGTGGCTTACCGGCCGCTGCGCGGCTCCTTCCGGCTGGCGCCGCTCATCACGGCCATCGGCATGTCCATCGCGCTCTCCAATTTCGTGCAGGTCACCCAGGGCCCGCGCAACAAGCCGATCCCGCCCATGGTCAGCCAAGTCTACAGCGTCTACGGCATCAGCGTCTCGCTGAAGCAGATCGTCATCGTGCTGGTCACGGTCGTGCTACTCACCATGTTCTGGTATCTCGTCAACAAGACCTCGCTCGGCCGCGCGCAACGGGCGTGCGAGCAGGACCGCAAGATGGCGGCGCTGCTCGGCATCGACGTGGACCGCACCATCTCCATCACCTTCATCATGGGCGCCGCGCTCGCTGCCGTCGCCGGCACGCTGTTCCTCATGTATTACGGCGTCGTCGTGTTCTCCGACGGCTTCGTGCCCGGCGTGAAGGCCTTCACGGCCGCGGTGCTCGGCGGCATCGGCTCCATCCCCGGCGCCGTGCTCGGCGGGCTGATGATCGGCTTCATCGAATCGATGTGGTCGGCCTATTTCTCGATCGACTACAAGGATGTCGCCGCCTTCTCCATCCTGGCCATCGTGCTGATCTTCCTGCCATCCGGCATCCTCGGCCGGCCCGAAGTCGAAAAGGTCTGACATCATGGCCGTCACCGTATCCGCACAAGGCACCGCGGTCGCGGCGAGCCCGCTCGCTCGCGCGTTTCGCGAGGCCCTCTATGCCGGCGTGATTTCGTTCGGCCTGTTCGTGCTGTTCATCGGCCTCAAGACCGACCAGAACATCCACAACGAACTGGTCCTGGCGCAGCGCTGGGGCCTGCTCGCCATCGTGGTGGCGATCACCATGGCGGGCCGTTTCGCCTATGTCGGTTTCGTGCAGCCGGCGGTGGAGCGTTCGCGGGCCGCGAAGGCCGCCGCTCCGGTTGCCGTGGCCGAGCCCGGCCTCATCCGCCGCAACGCCAACAAGATCGGCATCGCGATCCTGTTCCTTTATCCCGTCGTCATGGTGTCCCTGTTCGGCTTCCAGGGGTCGCTGAAATGGGTCGACAATTTCGGCATCCAGATCCTGATCTACGTGATGCTGGCCTGGGGGCTCAACATCGTCGTCGGCCTCGCCGGGCTGCTCGACCTCGGCTATGTCGCCTTCTATGCCGTGGGCGCCTATGCCTATGCGTTGCTCGGCACGCATTTCGGACTGTCCTTCTGGATATTGCTTCCCGCGGCCGGGCTCATGGCGGCCTTCTGGGGCGTCATGCTGGGCTTCCCGGTGCTGCGCCTGCGCGGCGACTATCTGGCGATCGTCACGCTGGCCTTCGGCGAGATCATCCGGCTCGTGCTCATCAACTGGCGCGAGGTCACCAACGGTTCGGCCGGCGTCTCGGGCATCCCCAAGGTGAGCCTCTTCGGGCTGATCTCGTTCAACGTGTCGGACCCGAACTACATCTCCAAGGTGCTCGGCATCGCCCAGTCGGGCGCCTACTACAAGATCTTCCTCTATTACCTGGCGGTGCTGTTGTGCCTGCTCACGGCCTTCGTGACCATCAGGCTGCGCCGCATGCCTGTCGGGCGGGCGTGGGAGGCGCTGCGCGAGGACGAGATCGCCTGCCGCTCGCTCGGCATCAACACCACCACGACCAAGCTGACGGCTTTCGCCACGGGCGCCATGTTCGGCGGTTTCGCCGGCTCGTTCTTCGCCGCCCGCCAGGGCTTCGTCTCGCCGGAATCCTTCGTGTTCCTGGAATCGGCCATCATCCTGGCCATCGTCGTGCTCGGCGGCATGGGTTCGCTGGGCGGCATCGCGATCGCGGCGGTGGTCATGATCGGCGGCACCGAGATCCTGCGCGAACTGGATTTCCTGAAGGTCGTGTTCGGGCCCGACTTCACCCCGGAACTCTACCGCATGCTGCTGTTCGGCATGGCCATGGTCATCGTCATGGTGTGGAAACCGCGCGGCTTCGTCAGCAGCCGTGAACCGACAGCCTTCCTGAAAGAACGAAAAGCCGTCGCAGGCTCCTTCACCAAGGAAGGGCACGGCTGATGGACGCGAATTCCTCCATGAACAACGCATTGCTTCAGGTCGAGCACCTGTCGATGAAATTCGGCGGTCTGGTGGCCATCGGCGATCTGTCCTTCGAGGCCCGGCGCGGCGAGATCACCGCGCTGATCGGCCCCAACGGAGCCGGCAAGACCACGGTGTTCAACTGCATCACCGGTTTCTACAAGCCGACCGAAGGCATGATCCGTTTCACCGGCAAGGAAGGGAGCGAGTTCCTGCTTGAACGCATGCCGGATTTCCAGATCACGGCAAAAGCCAAGGTGGCGCGCACCTTCCAGAACATCCGGCTGTTTTCCGGCATGACGGTGCTGGAGAACCTTCTGGTCGCCCAGCACAACAAGCTGATGAAGGCGTCCGGCTACACCATCCTGGGCCTGCTGGGCATCGGCGGCTATCGCAAGGCGTCCGCCGAATCCATCGATCTCGCCAAGCACTGGCTGGAGAAGGCCGATCTTGTCGAGCGCGCCGACGACCCCGCCGGCGACCTTCCCTATGGCGCGCAGCGCCGGCTGGAGATCGCCCGCGCCATGTGCACGGGCCCCGAATTGCTCTGCCTGGACGAGCCCGCCGCCGGTCTCAATCCGAAGGAGTCGCTGGCGCTCAACACGCTCCTGATGGACATCAGGAACAACACCAACACCTCGATCCTGCTGATCGAGCACGACATGTCGGTGGTCATGCAGATTTCCGACCATATCGTGGTGCTGGAATACGGCCGCAAGATCTCCGACGGCACCCCCGAAGCCGTGCGCACCGACCCGCGTGTCATTGCCGCCTATCTCGGCGTCGACGACGAGGAAGTCACGGAAGTGCTGACGGCGGTCGGCGACGAAGAGGTCATCGAGCAGCTCGACGTCGGTCCGGACCGGGAGCATGGTCCTGAGGACAGCGCCTCCATGCTGGCCGGGCCCCTGGAGAATACGGTCACCCATCGCGACGACGAGGGGGTCACGGTCGAGAGGGGCGCGTCGAAGGCGGCGCAGGTCGATGCGCGTGCCAAGCGCAGCGCACCCGCCGCTCCGGCTGCCCCCGTGCAGGCGCCTGCTGAGGCTTCTCCCAAAAAAGCGCCGGCCAGGAAGGCGGCGGCTTCTTCGGCTGCCAAGCCTTCCGCAACCAAGTCAGCCAAGCCGGCCCCTTCCAAGTCATCCCTCGCCAAGGAAGCCGCCAAGCCGGCCGCAACGGCTTCTTCAGTTTCGGCATCGAAACCGGCGCCGAAGGCTTCGCCTGTAACGCAGGCGCCGGCGAAGAAGCCGGCGGGCATTTCCAATCGCCTCCCGGCGCCGCGCGGCGGCCGTTCCGACGATCTCACCCGCATCAAGGGCATCGGGCCGGTGAACGAGAAAAAGCTCAACGAGCACGGCATCTTCCATTTCGATCAGATCGCCGAATGGAAGAAGGCCGACGTGGTTGCGGCTGAAACCTACCTCGCCTTCGACGGCCGCATCGCGCGCGAGGAATGGATCAAGCAGGCCAAGCTGCTCGCCAAGGGCAAGGACACGGAATCCCCGCGCCGCGGCGGCGCCGGCAAGGTGGCGGCCGGACAGGTGCCGGCAGCGCCGAAGAAGGCGGCGGCGCCCAGGGCGTCGTCCTCGCCCAAGCGAACATCGGCTGCGGGCAGGCCGGCGGCAGGCAAGCGCGGAGGTGACAAGTAATGGCCGGCTCCACGCTGCTCGATATCAAGGGCGTCCATACCTATTACGGCAATATCCGCGCGCTGAACGGCGTCAACGTCAATGTCAACGAAGGTGAGATCGTCGCCCTGATCGGGGCGAACGGCGCCGGCAAATCGACGCTGATGATGACCATCTTCGGGGCGCCGAGGGCGCGCTCGGGGTCCATAACCTTTGCGGGCACCGAGATCACCGGCCTGCCCACGCATGAGATCGCGCGGCTGCGCATCGCGCAATCGCCGGAGGGGCGTCGCATCTTCCCGCGCATGACGGTGATGGAAAACCTGCAGATGGGAGCCAGCCTCGACAACCTCAAATATTACAACGAGGACGTCGAAAAGGTGTTCACTCTGTTTCCGCGCCTCAAGGAGCGCATCGCCCAGCGCGGCGGCACGCTTTCGGGCGGCGAGCAGCAGATGCTGTCGATCGGGCGCGCGCTGATGGCGCGTCCGAAGCTGCTGTTGCTGGACGAACCGTCGCTCGGCCTGGCCCCGCTGATCGTGAAGCAGATCTTCGATGCCATCCGCGAGTTGAACCGCACGCAGGGCCTCACCGTGTTCCTGGTCGAGCAGAACGCCTTCGGCGCCCTGAAGCTCGCCAACCGAGGCTATGTCATGGTCAACGGCAACGTCACCATGAGCGGCACCGGCAAGGAGCTTCTCGCAAATCCGGAAGTGCGCGCCGCCTATCTCGAAGGCGGTCATCACTGATTGGGGATCATATCGATGCAAGGCATTCTGCATGAAGAGGGCTCGATCTGGCAGTTCCTGTTCGTCACCTGCGTTCTGGGCGGCTGGGCGGCGTGGATGACGGGGCGGGCCTGCGCGCGGACCTGGCGCACGCTGACGACGCTGTTTTTCTATCTTCTGGGGCTCGGTATCGCCGTGCGCTTCATCCATCACGCGCTTTTCGAAGGTACGATGTTCTCGTTGCAATATTATGTGGTGGACACGATCATCTTGATGATCTTCGGCTATATCGGCTTCCGGTATACGCGCACCCGGCAAATGGTCACTCAATATAACTGGCTCTACGAGAAGACGTCGCCGCTGAGCTGGAAGTCGAAAGGCTGATGCAAGCGCCTTCAAAAATGGAAATCGATTCGGCGTGACAAGGTCCTGAAAATGGGCAAACTACGCCTTCTGCGAGATGGGTGGGCATCGCATGAAGGCAACCTAGAGCCCACTCGGTCAATGGGAGTCTTTCAATGAAAAAGTCACTTTTGTCGGCTGTGGCCGTCGCCGCGATCATGGCCTTCAGCGGGTCCGCATGGGCTGACGTGCTGATGGCCGTGGGCGCTCCGATCACCGGCCCGAACGCCGCTTTCGGCGCGCAGTTGCAGAAGGGCGCCGAGCAGGCCGTTGCCGACATCAACGCGGCAGGCGGCATCAACGGCGAGAAGATCAAGCTCAGCGTCGGCGACGACCAGTCCGATCCGAAGCAGGGCATCTCGGTCGCCAACAAGTTCGTCGCCGACGGCGTCAAGTTCGTGATCGGCCACTTCAACTCGGGCGTGTCGATCCCGGCGTCCCAGGTCTATGCCGAGAACGGCATCCTGGAAGTGACGCCTGCGGCTACCAACCCGAAATTCACCGATGCCGGCCTGTGGAACACGATCCGCGTCTGCGGCCGTGACGACCAGCAGGGCGACGTTGCCGGCGCCTATATCGCCGAGCATTTCAAGGATGCCAAGATCGCGGTGATCCACGACAAGACCCCTTACGGCCAGGGTCTCGCCGACGCCACCAAGAAGGCCCTGAACGACAAGAACATCAAAGAAGTGATGTATGAAGGCGTCAACGTCGGCGACAAGGACTTCTCGGCCCTCATCGCCAAGATGAAGGAAGCCGGCGTCACGCTGATCTACTGGGGCGGCCTGCACACCGAAGCCGGCCTGATCATCCGCCAGTCGGCCGACCAGGGCCTGAAGGCGCCGCTGTTCTCCGGCGACGGTATCGTCTCCAACGAACTGGCTTCCATTGCCGGCGACGCGGTCGCAGGCACCTACAACACCTTCGGTCCCGATCCGCGCAAGAACCCGGCCGCCAAGGAAGTGGTGGAGAAGTTCCGCGCCGCCGGTTTCGAGCCGGAGGCCTACACGCTCTACTCCTACGCCGCCACGCAGGTGGTCGCGCAGGCCGCGAACGCCGCCAAGTCCAACGATCCGCAGGAAGTGGCGAAGGCCATCAAGGAAAAGGGCCCGTTCAAGACCGTGCTCGGCGATCTCTCCTTCAATGAGAAGGGCGACCGTACCGACGCCGACTATGTCATCTACCAGTGGAAGAAGGGCGACGACGGCAAGTACAATTACTTCCAGATCGACTGATCGCCCGATCGTCGCAAACGGAAAACCCGGCGCCATCGCGCCGGGTTTTTTTGTCCCTTCTGCCCCGCAGTCCAGACCACAGGCTCTCGAGGGAGAAGTATCAGGCAGGCTGGCCTTCCGGTTCGAAAGCCGGACGGCTGGTGTCGATCAGCAGCGAGATACAAGCCGCGATGATGCCAGTCATGCCGGCGATGAGGAAGGCGGTCTGGTAGTCGCCCTGCATCTGGCGCAGCGCACCGCCGAAGAAGGCGGCGGCCGCCGCACCGACCTGATGGCCGGCGACGACCCAGCCGAAGACGATCGGGCCGCTGCGGTCGCCGAAAGCCTCGTTGGTCAGCCTGAGCGTCGGCGGCACGGTGGCGATCCAGTCCAGCCCGTAGAGCACGGCGAATATGGTCAGGCTGGTCGCGGAAAACCCCGAATAGGGCAGGTACATCAGCGACAGGCCGCGAACGCCATAGTAGATTCCGAGCAACTTGCGCGGGTCGAAGCGGTCGGTCAGCCAGCCGGACATGGTAGTGCCGATCAGGTCGAACACGCCCATCAGCGCCAGCAGGCCGGCGGCCTGCACCTCCGGTATGCCCATGTCGCCGCAGAAGGCGATCAGGTGCGTGCCCACCAGCCCGTTGGTGGTGAAGCCGCAGACGAAGAAGGTGGCGAACAGATACCAGAACACCCGCTTGCCGGCGGCGCGGCGCAGCGTGCCTAGCGTATGGCCGATGAAATTGCCCTGTGCGGCCGGCGAAGCCGGTGGCATGTCGCCGGGTTCCGCGCCATAGCGCACCAGACCGATCGCCGCCGGCCGCTCCGGCACCAGAAGCCAGACCAGCGGCACCAGCAGGGCCGTCGCGACCGCCACGGCGACCGCCACCGGCCGCCAGCCGCCGTGTTCGGCAAGCGAGGCGAGCACCGGCAGGAAGATCAGCATGCCGGTCGCGCTGGAAGCCGACATCAGGCCCATCACCAGCCCGCGATTGGTCTTGAACCAACGATTGACGATGGTCGCGCCGAGCACCGTGGCGACCGCGCCGGAGCCGACGCCGGACAGAACGCCCCAGGTGGCGATCAACTGCCACGGGGCCGTCATGAACAGGCTGACCAGCGTCGAGGCCGACATCAGCGCCAGCGCCGCCAGCAGCGTCCGGCGCAGGCCGATGCGTTCCATCAGGGCGGCCGCGAAGGGACCGGCCAACCCATAGAGGAAGATGCCGATGGCCGCGGCCAGCGAGATCACGTCGCGGCGCCAGCCGAAGCTTTGCTCCAGCGGCACCATCATGACCGACGGCGCCGAGCGAAGCCCGGCTGCGGCGAGCAGCGCCAGGAAGATGACGGCGACCACGACGAAGGCGTAGCGCTGGCCAAACGGACGGGATCGGGCTATCATGTTACTGACCGGTACGTTTCGTTGTGGCAGCTATACGTACCGATCGGTAACATTGTCAATCGGGAACCGGAATGCCAGGCGACAATAATATTGATCAGACGATCAAGCGGGATGACGCGACCCCGCCGCGCGCGGCCGAGAAGATCCTCGGCGTGGCGCGCGAGCTGTTCTACAGGCAGGGCATCCGTGCCATCGGCGTCGACGAGATCGTCAAGCGGGCGGGTGTCACGAAGCCCAGCCTCTATCGTTCGTTCTCCTCCAAGGACGAGCTGGCGGCGTCCTATCTGCGCGGCTACGACCTCGAGTTCTGGGGGCGCTTTGACGAGGCGGTAGCGGCGCATCCCGGCGATCCGCGGGCACAGGTCATCGCCTTCCTGACGCGCGTTGGCAAGCGCACCCAGATGTCGGGTTATCGTGGCTGCGGCATGACCAATGCCGTGGTGGAATATCCGGAAGCCGGTCATCCGGCACGCGTGGTCAGCGAGGAGAACAAGCGCGAACTGCGCCGCCGCCTTCGCGCCATGGCGGCCGAAATGGGCGCGGCCGATCCCGACACGCTGGGAGACGGCCTGCTTCTCTTGATCGAGGGCGCCTATATCTCAGGCCAGCTCTTCGGCGCGGGCGGTCCGGCGCAGTCGGTGGCGCGCAATGCCGACCTGCTGATCGGTGCGAGCCTGGCGCGATAGGAAGGGCGCCGCCCAAGCAGGACGACGCGGCCCGTGGAGCTAAGCCAGCCCACGCTTGACCATCATCGCCTCGGCTGTCGGCATCTTGCCCCGGAACGCCTTGTAGAGATCTTCCGGATCCTTCGAGCCGCCGGCCGCATAGATGTTCTCCTTCAGCTTGCGGGCCAGCGCCGGATTGAAGGGGTCGCCGCTTTCCTCGAAAGCCGAAAAGGCGTCGGCATCCAGCACCTCGGACCACATGTAGGAGTAATAGCCGGCCGAATAGCCGTCGCCCGCGAAGACATGACCGAAATGCGGAGTGCGATGGCGCATGGCGATGGTTTCGGGCATCTCCAGCGCGGCAAGCGTTTCGGTTTCGAAACGAAGCGGCTCTTCCGGGGCTGTCGGCCGGGCGTGGTAGGCCATGTCTACCAGCGCCGACGCGGTGAACTCGACCGTGGCGAAGCCGGCCCCAAAGGTGCGCGCCGCCAGCATCTTGTCCAGCAATTCCTTCGGCATCGGCTTGCCGCTGCGATGGTGCAGGGCGTGCTTTTCCAGCACCTGCGGCACGGTCAGCCAGTGTTCGTAGAGCTGCGAGGGCAGTTCCACGAAATCCCGGCTCACCGAGGTGCCCGATACCGAGGGCCAGGTCACTTCGGTCAGCATGCCGTGCAGGGCATGGCCGAACTCGTGGAACAGCGTCTTGGCTTCGTCCACCGACAGGAGCGCCGGCTCACCGGCCGGCGGCTTGGCGAAATTCATGATGTTGTAGACGACCGGCCTCGCGCCTTCGCCGAGCTTGTGGCCGGAACGCAGCGCGCTCATCCACGCGCCGGAACGCTTCGAGGAACGGGCAAAGTAGTCGGCCAGGAACAGCGCGCGTTCGGAGCCGTCGGCATCCTTCACCACGAAGGTGCGCACGTCCGGATGCCAGGCGGCTATGCCCTTTTTCTCCTCGAAGGCGATGCCGAACAGGCGCGTGGCCACGTCGAAACAGGCCTCGATCACCCGGTCGAGCTGGAGGTAGGGCTTCAGTTCCGCCTCATCGAAAGCGAATTTTTCGGCACGCAGCTTTTCCTGGTAGAAGCGCCAGTCCCATGCGGCGAACTTCTCGTTGCTGCCGGCCTGTGTGGCCAGCCGCTCCAGTTCGATCTGGTCGGCGGCGGCCTTTTCCCGCGCCTTGGCCCATACCGGGTCGAGCAGCCCGTGCACCGCCCCGGGCGTCTTGGCCATGGTGTCGTCGAGCTTGAGCGCGGCATAGGATTCGTAGCCGAGCAGCTTCGCCTTCTCGGCGCGCAGTTTCAGCATGTCGCGCACCACTGCGCCATTGTCGTGGGAGCCGCCGTTTTGGCCGCGCATGGTGAAGGCCCGATAGGCGGTCTCGCGCAGATCGCGCCGCTCGGAAAAGGTGGTGAAAGGCTCATAGATCGAACGTGACAGCGTCACCGCATAGCGGCCTTTCCGGCCGCGTTCCTCGGCCGCTTCCGCCATGGCGCTTTTCAAGAAGTCCGGCAGGCCGGCGAGGTCCGCTGCGTCGAGGAACAGGACCCAATCCGCTTCGTCGGCCAGCACGTTCTGGCCGAAGCTGGTGCCGAGGGACGACAGTTCCTCGTTGATGGCGGCCAGGCGCTTCTTGCCGGCGGCGTCCAGCCTGGCGCCCGACCGGACGAAGCCTTTCCAGGTCTTCTCCAGCACGCGCGCCGTTTCGGGATCGAGCTGCAGCTGCTCGCGGCGCCGATGGAGATCATCGATGCGGGCGAACAGCTTCTCGTTCATGGAGATGGCCGAGAAATGCCGCGCCATCTTCGGCGAAACCTCGCGCTCCAGCGCCTGGATCGTCTCGTTGGTGTACGCGCCGGCCCGGCACCAGAAGATGGACGAAACGCGGTCGAGCGCGTCGCCGGAAAGCTCCAGCGCGGCCAGCGTGTTTTCGATGGTCGGCGTTTCCGGGTTGCCGGCGATGTCCTTTATCTCGGCCTCGTGCGCCTTCAGCGCCGCATCGAAGACGGGGCCGAAATCGTTATCGCCGATGCGCGAGAAATCCGGCAGGCCGAGCGGTCCGGTCCAGGCAGTCAGCGGATGGGCGGAAAGGTCTGCGGGCTTGGTGTCAGGCATGATCGGCTTTCGCTGAGACAACGACTGGATGGCACCTCCGATGTAAGGCGGGGGTCGCGCCGGCGCAACGCCAAGCTATCCGTACGATGCTAATCGAGCGCCCGCTCGAAATCGCCGGTATCGCGATTCATCGCCCACAATTCCGCGGTCGAGATGTCGAACCAGGCGCCGTGCAGCGTCAACCTGCCCTTGTCCTCGAGGATCTTGATGCAGGGGAAGGTGCGCAGGTTGGCGATGGAATAGCGGATCGAGATGCGCTCCAGCGCGGTCTGGCGTTCGGTCGCCGTCATGGCGGTGGTCGCCGCGACCGATTCGGCCGCCGGGGCGATCAGGCTCATCCACTTGCCGATGAAATCGCCGGGCGATAGCGGGGCGTGATCGGCGCTCAGCGCGGCCCGGATGCCGCCGCAACGGCCATGCCCCATGACGACGATGTGCTTCACCTTCAGGCTCTGCACGGCGAATTCGAGCGCGGCGGAGGTCGAATGGAATTCGCCGTCCGGCTCGTAGGGCGGGATCAGATTGGCGACGTTGCGCAACACGAACAACTCGCCCGGCCCGGCATCGAAGATGGTCTCCGGCGCCGAGCGCGAATCGCAACAGGCGATGATCATGGTTTGCGGCGACTGGCCTTCGCGCGCCAGCGACGTATAGCGGTCGCTTTCAGCGGCATAGCGCCCGCGCATGAAGTTGCGGTGGCCGGTGAGAAGGTGTTCGGGCAGATGTGACATCGGCCGCAATTAAGGCGAAAAGCGTCTCGCGATCAATGCGGAAATGCGCTTGGAGCGCGACTATCGTTTCGGGACCACCCGCATTGTACCCGAAGAGGAAATCCCGCTACCTGCGCGGGTGGGCAAGCTCATGCAATTCGACCGTCGCCGCCGGATGGGACAGGCAGGCGGAATCGGTTTCCAGCTGCAACTCGTCGCCGCCGCGCGCCACTGTGCGGGTGAGAATATCGTAGACCGCAGCCGTGGTCGAGCGAAGGGCTTCCGGCGGCGTGCCGCCGTCAAGAATGCGGGCCAGATAGAGCGCGGCAGTGAGATCGCCCAGCCCGTTCGGCGGCCGCGCGACTGTGGCATGTTCGGCCAACAGCGTCGTTTCGCCGGTCACCAGCAGGTTGGCGATACGGCCGTTCAGCGCCGGCGGCGCGGAGGTGACGAGCATGGAAGCAGGCCCGGCCAGGCGGGCCGCCGCCGCGGTCGCGCCCATGTCCGGCAGCTTGCGTCCGACGATCCATTCCAACTCATAGCGATTGGGTGTGGCGATATCGGCGATCGGCACCAGCCGGTCGCGTATCGCGGCGGCGGTTGTCTCCGGCACATAGAGGCCTGCGGAATCGCCCATTACCGGATCGCAGACATAGAGAGCGCCCGGGTTCCGGGCCCGCACGGCGTCGACCAGCGAGGCCACCGCCTCGGCCTGGCCGGCCTCGCCGAGATAGCCGGAGAGCACCGCGCCCACTTCACCGAGCCACGGCGAGCCCGCAAGATCGGACAGCAATGCCGCAAACTGTTCCGCAGGCGGAACGATCCTTGTGGCGAGGCCGTGGCCGGGATGCCAAGGCAGGATCACCGTGGGCACGGCCCAGACCGGAAACCCCAGCGCCTCCAGGGCGAACACGGCGGCGCGGTTGCCGACGGAACCGCGCGCGACATGGCTTGAGACGACGATGACGGCGGGTCGCCGGGCGCCAGGGCTGGGCATCAGGTGCTATCCGTTGTTGATGAGAAAGAAGGCGAGCCAGACCATGATGGCCACTGCCAGCACCAGCCCGAGCACACGGCCGATGCGCGTGCCCCAGACTTCGACGGCATCGGTAGGGTCCGCATCCTCGGCGGCGACGTGATCGCGCGCATTGCGCACCGCGCGGGAGATCAGCGGAGAAAGCCCGGGTTCGGTCTCGCGCGCGATGCGATCCAGGATGCGGCGCGATTCCCGCTCCTGTTGCCGATCGCGCTCGTGCCTGTCCGCCGCCATGGGCCTGACCTTAGACGGTTCATTGTCCGGCCAACAGGCTTAGCTGCGCTCTCGCATGATGCCAAGCCGATGTTCGCGGCCGGGCATTTTCTTGGGCGCGGTTTATGCTATTGCTTCGGTTTCCCGTCCCAGTTGAAGGAAAAGCATATGCCTTCTACGCGCCTTCTCCCTCTTCCCCGCAGCCTGCCGACGATTTTCGTCATGGCCGTGCTGCTGCCGTTGCTCAGCGCTTGCGGCTACAACACCATTCCCACGGCCGAGGAAAACGCAAAGGCAGCCTGGAGCGAGGTGCAGAACCAGTACCAGCGCCGCGCCGATCTCATTCCCAACCTGGTCGAGACCGTGAAAGGCTATGCCGCACACGAGAAGGACACGCTGCAGGCGGTGGTCGATGCCCGTTCCAAGGCAACGCAGGTGACGATCTCGCCTGAGAATCTGTCCGACCCGGAAGCCTTCAAGAAATTCCAGGACAGCCAGGCCGGATTGACCAACGCGCTGTCGCGGCTGCTGGCTGTGGTCGAGAACTATCCCGATCTGAAGGCCAACCAGAATTTCCTGGCCCTGCAGGCGCAACTGGAAGGCACCGAGAACCGCATCGCGGTCGCCCGGCGCGACTACATCCAGGCGGTGCGCGACTACAATTTGACGCTGCGCACCTTCCCGTCGGTGATCTGGGCGACGCTGTGGTTCCGCAACAGCCAGCCCTTCCAGAACTTCTCGGCGCCGGAAGACAAGCTGGGCGTGCCGAAGGTGAATTTCGGCACCGGCCAGGGCGGCTGACGCCGGGATATTCGCGCCGTGAGCATCGCGTCGATCGAGGCAAGGGGCGCCGGCCCGCGCCCCGTGCAAGGCGGGGCCGCCGCATTGCGGCTCGCCGTCCTGGCGCTGCTTGCCCTGCTGCTTGCCCTGAGCGGCGCCATGGCGCAGGCGGATCTGCCGAAGCTCACCGGTCGGGTGGTCGATGATGCCGGCATGCTCGATGCCGCCACCAAGGCGGCATTGACGCAGAAGCTGGCAGATTTCGAGAAAAAGGGGTCCGACCAGATCGTCGTCGCCACCGTTCCCAGCCTCGGCGGCGAGGAGATAGAACCCTATGCCAACCGCCTGTTCCGCGCCTGGGGGCTCGGGCAGGCCGGCGACAACAACGGCATATTGCTTTTGATCGCCCGCGACGACCGCAAGATGCGCATCGAGGTCGGCTACGGGCTCGAAGGCACGCTGACCGACCTGCACAGCAAGCTCATCATCGAGAACGATCTCGTGCCTGCCTTCCGTGCGGGCGATTTCAACGGCGGCATCACCAAGGCCGTCGACGACATCATCATGGTGCTGCAGGGCAATCCGGAAGAGCTGGAGGCGCGCGGCAAGCGCCACCAGCAATCGGCCTACAGCAGCGACGATCTCGTCTTCGCCGTCTTCATCACCATCTGGGCCCTCATCTTCTTCGGCGGCTTCGCCATGGCTGTCCTGCCCCCGATCTTCGGCACCAGGATCGGTCCCGGCCGTTATCGCTGGCTGGGCATGACCTTCGACAACAGGCGCTCGTCGGGCGGCGGTTCCGGTGGCGGCTGGTCGTCGGGCGGCGGAGGTTGGTCGTCGGGTGGCGGCGGCTTCTCCGGCGGCGGCGGCTCGTCGGGCGGCGGCGGCGCCTCGGGAAGTTGGTGAGGCTGATCATGGCGACACGACCCATCACCGCTGAGGATCATGCCCGCATAACGGAAGCGATCCGGGCCGCCGAGGCGAAGACCGACGGCGAAATCTATTGCGTCGTCGCCCGTTCCAGCGACGGGTATTTCTTTCCGGCCGCCTTCACCGCCACCATCGCGATGCTGCTGGCCAGCCTCGTCGTCGCCTTCGGCCTGGAAGCCTGGTGGCTGACGCTGCGGCTGCCCCATTTCGTGCTGGCGCAGATGCTGGCTTTCATTTCGGTCTATGTGCTGCTCTGGCTTGCGCCCGCGCTGCGCATCCATCTCGTGCCGCGCGGATTGCGCTACCGGGCGGCGCATGAAAATGCGGTGAAGCAGTTCCTTGCCCGCAACGTCCATGTGACGGCGGCGCGCACCGGAGTGCTGGTCTTCGTTTCGATCGCCGAGCACTACGCCGAGGTGGTCGCCGATTCGGGCATCGACGAGCGCGTCGGCCAGCATGTGTGGGACGGCGTGGTGGACGAACTCACCGCCCATGCGCGCGACGACCGCCTTGCCGACGGCTTCGTCCACGCCATCGGCGCCATCGGCATGGTGCTGGCCGAGCATTTTCCGGTCACGCCCGGCGACGTCAACGAATTGGACGACCACCTCGTCGAGATCTGAAGCCCGGTCCACCGTTCCGGCCTGTGTGAAATTGCGACGGCGGGTAACGGCTGACTCTTTGCAAGCGCCGGAAGCGGGTTTATGGTTAACAAATCATGAACACGCTGACCATCGACATCAGGAAGGCCGAACCCCGCGACGCGGGCCAGATCGCCGAGGTGCATCTGGAGGCCTGGCGCGGCGCCTATAGCGGCATCATCCCGCACAAGACCCTGACGAGCATGATCAACCGGCGCGGTTCCGACTGGTGGGCCAACGCGATTCGGCGCGCCGCCGTGGTGCTGGTGGTCGAGATCGGCGGCACGATCGCCGGATACGCCACGATCGGCCGCAACCGCGCCAAGGCCCTGAAGCAGCAGGGCGAAATCTACGAGCTTTACCTGCGTCCCGAATATCAGGGCATCGGTCTCGGCAGCCGGCTTTTCGGCGCGGCGCGGCGTGCGCTCTCTGACCATGGGCTGAAGGGCATGGTGGTCTGGGCCCTCGAAGAAAACCAGAACGCGCTCGACTTCTATGCCGGCGCCGGTGGCCGCGACGTGGCCGAAGGCGTCGAAGTGTTCGAGCAGAAGGCGCTGAAGAAGGTCGCCTTCGTCTGGGAATAGGCGCCATATCCTGAGGTCATAGACACGGCAGGAATGGTTTGATGCCTTTCCCGCCGTCCCTGTCAGGCCGGGCGTTAGCCGATTCGCCATATTGCGCGCGGCCGCGCCTGCCTATATCGGTCTCGCCGAACCGAAACAGGAACTGAAGCATGCGCATCGAAGCGATAGCCGTGGGCAGCAATCCGCCCGAGGACGTCAATGTCATCATCGAGGTCCCGGTCGGAGGCGAGCCGATCAAGTACGAGATGGACAAGGAGGCCGGGACGCTGTTCGTGGACCGTTTCCTGCACACGCCGATGCGTTATCCGGGCAATTACGGTTTCGTGCCGCACACGCTCTCGGACGATGGCGACCCCATCGACGTGCTGGTCTGCAACACGCGCGCGCTGATCCCCGGCTGCATCATCAATGTGCGGCCGATCGGCGTCCTGGTCATGGAAGACAATGCCGGCCAGGACGAGAAGATCATCGCCGTGCCCTCGCCGCACCTGACCAAGCGCTACGAGAAGGTGTCCACCTACACCGACCTGCCGCAGATCACCCTCGATCAGGTGTCGCATTTCTTCCAGCACTACAAGGATCTCGAGCCCGGCAAATGGGTGAAGATCGACGGCTGGCAGGACGCCGCCTATGCCAAGAAGATGATCGTGGAAGCGATCGAGCGGGCCAACAAGGCCAAGGCGAAGTAAGCCACGGGATGGTGCCGGCGGGTTTTCTGGCGTGCCGGCGCCCCTGATTGGCCATTTCTGCCGGCGACGTCCACGCTTTCGGCGCACCGGATGCGGATTGCGGCGTCAGCCGCATTGGACGTCGATCGGGTCTGCGCGCAGCGGACTGCCGTCCGCCGAGATCAGATCACAGCCGGCACGATGGTCGTGATGATGAACTGCCGCAGGAAGAACAGGATCAGCAACAGGATGATCGGCGAGATGTCGATGCCGCCTAGATCGGGCATGAAGCGCCTGATGGGCCGCAATGCCGGCTCGGTCAGCCGGTAAAGCGCATTGCCGACCGTGCCCACCACCTGATTGCGCGGATTGACCACGTTGAAGGCATAGAGCCAGGAGAAGATGGCTGCGGCGATGATGATCCACCAATAGAGGTCCAGGGCCAGGATGATGGTCTGAATAAGGGCGAGCATGCCGGTCTCCGATTGTAGCCGACATGTAGCCATTACCGGGAAAAGCGGCAAGAGCCGGTCTTCGCCGGCATCTGACCGGAAGGTCGTGGAGCCGGCCCAGACGCTGGCATCGCCCACAGCGGCCGACGGCAATTTTGCCTGCGTGAATTGCTCGCTTGACAGCCCAGGGCCTCGGCCCATAAATGCGCCATCCGCTGAACGGGGCTGTAGCTCAGCTGGGAGAGCGCATCGTTCGCAATGATGAGGTCAGGGGTTCGATCCCCCTCAGCTCCACCAGCGGTGGGTCATTCGGCATTGATTTTCCTTCACTTTCCAGAAGCCGGATGAATCATCCCCACTTTCTTCCCCACTTTGCTCGGTTGTGACTGCCCTTTCGGGGTCTTGAGGCTCATGAAACAGGTTTTCGGGCAATCCGGCTTCGGCGGATCAATTTTCCCATTCGCTCAAAATGCGAACTGACAAAGCTGACAAAACCCTTCTGACTGCGATACCTGCAATTCAGGCCGTCATGTCTGAATGTGCCTTATAGGCACAATGAAAACGGCGGCACCGCTGCCGCCGCTCTGACCCGCCTATGGGTGCATGACAAAATTACCGCCGTGGCGTTATTTCTAGAAGGTCTACGGCCTATTCCGCTTGCTCGTACTTTTCGAACAAGCGATCCAAGATGGCTTCAAGCGCCTTCAGATGCTCGTCTACTGAACGCACATGGTTTTCGATATCCTTGAGGGCCACGGCCTTCTTTTCCCCGTCCCTGGCTACAAATTGCAGGCGAAATTTGAAGCGCTTGCCTTCAACACTATACGTTCCCTCAAGGGGTTCGTGAGTTAGAGTGGCGGACTTTCATTTGAGTCCATATCCTGCGGCAGTGAAGTAATTTCTGCATTCTGCTGGAGAGAAGAGCCGTTCGCAAGCTCTCTGCCACTTCATGCGGCATCGCCGTTGGCGTGACGCAAGATTGCGGCCGCTATCTGACCATGCCAGTTCTGACCATACTGGATCGCGAGCCGGTCGCCCCAGCGAGGGCCGACGCGGTTCCACTCGGTCAGAGCTTCAGCTTTAATGACCAAACCCTCCAGGCAGGATGGAAGCGCAGCACGTCGCCAGCATAAAGTCCGCCAGGAATGTCGATACCACGGCCACACAGGTAGGTTTCTGCAAGTGTCCGGCCGATGGCTCGTGCCTCACGCCATAGGGACGCCGCGAACTCGACACGCTTGCCAGTGTCAGGCTCCTGATGGGCAACGACGAAAGGACGGCGCTGCTGGTCTTTCTGGCGGCGCGGTTCGAACGATCCGAAGCCGAGCAGGTAGCGCACATGGTCACGGCAGGCGGCGAAGTCGTCGCCCGCGAAGCTGTTGACGAGAAAGCCATCCGGTGCGGCTTCATCGAAGGTGACGGACAGGCTGCGGTCGTTGCGACCATGGCCGGGGCCAGGACAGGCCACGGAAGCGTGGCCAGCAACATTCCCGCCGAGCGCCCTTGCTGCGAATTGGAGGTTCATAGTGTACCTCCCGCCCGGTCGCGGACCTTCCCGCCGAAATCAAGAGCGAGAAGATTGGCCTGCCGGACAGCTTCAGCATGATCGGTGCCGTCCCACATGCTGATGCGGGTGCCGTCGTCCTCGATCACATCGACATAGTAGAGGAAGCTGCCGATGTTGGTCAGGACGGCCCGGGTGCCGCGCGCGTCGGTCACTGTTTCCGACTGCACAACACCGCCGTTGATCTCGACGCCGACGAAGTTCGGGAAAGGAACTATGCCCATCTATGCCGCCCTCCCCATCTCACGGAGGATCGTCACCTGCGAATGCAGGACGTACCGGGCATGGGTGCCGGCGAACGGGCCGCCGTGATCCTCATGAACGGTTTCGATGATGAAGCCCATGCCGCGCAGCTTGTAGACATAATGGCTCCAGCGCGGGCCGGGATGGTCAATCGGGGTGCAGCCCTGCTTGCCGGCGTCCATGAGGTTCTTGAGTGCCCAGGCATCACGCCCGATGACTTCATGGGTGCCGCCATCCGGCTCGATCTTGGCGATAAGGCGAAGTTTGTCGCTCATGTGCGCAACCCTCCGATGCCGGCGAGCTCGCAGACCAGCCGGGCGGTTGAAATAGAAAGACGGAACCGGCGCGAGATGATCGAAGCGGCCATATCCGTTGCGGAGAGAGGCGGATTGCGGTATTCAGAAGGGGTCCAAACCTTATCGAATACCGATCCGCCGTTCCCTGCGTTTGCCCGCAGGGGCGGCGTTTCGCTATGGAGGCGCATATTACGCCTCCTTTGCGGAGGGCAGCTTTTCGATGTAGCGGCGAAGGTCTTCGGCCATGATGATGGTGCGGCGGCCGGCCTTGCGGGCGGGGAGGTCACCTAGCTTCATGGCTTCATAGAGGTGCGAGCGCGTGAGCCCGCTTGCTTCGACCGCCTGCCTGACGTTCAGAGAGAAAGTCATTGTCTGCATCGTCCTTTCGTTTGGCATCCGATTGATCCGAATGCGTCCGGTTGGTGACGATGCTGAGAATGATGAGAGCTATTTCCGCAGTCGATTTCCGCAGAATTCCGCAAGCCCTAAAGCAATTCCGCAGAATTCCGCAAAGGGGAGACAATCCCGCAAAACATTGAAATAACTACACTTTATTTTGTGCAGAAATTCCCACTTTCTCTGCAATTTTTTCGAGGGGTAGCGAATTAAACTTCCCCGGCTTGCCCCATTCGGTCGGCTGGAAGTCCTCAAATGCCTTTCGTGTGGCCGTCGTTGATACGCCAGGCCACTTCCAATCCGCGATTGTGTGGAAATGCTCCCTCCCCACTCGCCAATCGTTTTTCTTACCGTGATCCTGCCAGTTCTTCAGAACCGCGCGCATAAGCGCATTGATATCGTCCTGCGTCGGTAGCCGGCTCGGCGTTACATCGAGCGCGAGGCTTGCGAGGAAGCTATCTAGAGATTGGCGTGACACGAATATCCACAAATCCGAGAGTGTTCGCCCGACAATCCGGCCGTCCATTCTGCAGCTATCGAAATAGGCCGTCAGGTCGTCTCTTATCCATTGCTCGGCCGGGAGGGGCTTTGAATATGCGCCGCCGCTAAGCCCTCGTAGGACATAGGACACTTTCCCTTCCGCCAAGGCTGTTGCAAGGGTTTCAGCTGCCCCTTTGAAAAGCTCGCGGTCTTCCCGCCTGTCCGAGTAGGGAGACAGAGACGCATCCCATTTATCTCCGAATTGCCTCCAGCCAACTTCGCGGACGGCACGGGCGAGGAATACCATTCCCAGCAAATCACGCGGCCACTCTGTTGGAGTGTCCCAAAATTCCTTGTTCCAGCGGTCGTAATCCGCCTTATCTCGCCAATCCATCGCACACCTTCGCGATGCACCTATAGGGACCGCAGGGAAACCGGGAGGTGCACCCCGGCTTGTCGGCTGGCCGGCCTATCCCTGCGGGTTCGATCAATCCTCCCGCTGTTGGGAGGTCTGTCAGTTTTGTCAGTTCGGCGTTTAGGAGTTTTCCGATTTTTCACGATGCTTTCGCCTTCCTCGCATCGCTAAGCTTCGAAACATTGTTGGCCTTGGTGGGGGCCAGATAATCGGCCCACGCCTGCATCAGCTTCCGGCGCTTCTCCAGCGCATCCGAGCGGCGATAGGCCCGCTCGACCTCATTCCCGACCTTATGGGCCAATGCAGCTTCGGCAACGTCGCGCGGGAAACTGGTAACGTCGCCAGCCCAATCGCGGAAGGCCGAACGGAAGCCGTGAACGGTGATATCCGTGAGCTTCATGCGTCGAAGCAGCATCATCATCGCCATGTTGGACAGTGGCCGGCCGTGCTTGGCGTCCTGCTTATTTCCGGGCCGTGGATCGCCGGCAAAGATAAAGTCCCCGCCGGGGTGGACTTCCTGCAAAGCCTTGAGCAGATCAATGGCGACGGATGACAGGGCAACCACATGGGTTTCGCCTCCCTTCATCCGTTCGGCCGGCACCGTCCATACCTTGCGTTCAAAGTCGATCTCCTGCCACTTGGCCCCGATGGTTTCACCGGATCGGGCAGCGGCCAGGATCGTGAATTCCAATGCCCGCGCCGCCATGGCCTCGGATGCCCGCAGCCGAACCATGAAGGCCGGCACCTTGTCGTAGGCCATGGCAGGCTGATGGCCGCGCTGGAGCTTCTGACGGCGAGGCAGGAGATTGCGAAGGTTGCCGCGCCAGGCTGCCGGGTTCTCTCCCGAGCGCCAGCCCTTCACCTTGGCATACTCAAGGACGCGCTCTATCCGTCCCCGTAGGCGGGAGGCGGTTTCGCTCTTTGCCGCCCATACCGGTGTCAGGACCTTTAACACGTCTTCCGTGGTGATCAGCGACACGCGCTTGGACCGGAGGGATTGGCAATAGCTATCCCCGAGCGTCTGACGCCACTGGTAAGCGTGCTTGTCGCTTCGCCATTCGGCCTTGATGCTTTCTATGAGCTTGTCTACGCATTCCCCGAAGGTCGGTTCGGCTTCCTTGGCCTTCTCAGCTATCGGATCGCGCCCTTCTGCTACTGCCTCCCGGCAATTGATGGCGGTCGCTCTCGCCTTGGCGAGCGAAATGGCCGGATAGGCACCCATGCCCATCTCCCGGCGCTTGCCATCCACCACCCACATGAACAGCCATGACTTGGTGCCAGTAGGGGAGACGTTGAGATAGAGCCCGCCCCCGTCAGAGTGACGCCCGGGCTTCTTCGTCGCCTTCACGGCTACGTCAGATAGTTTGTTAAGGGTTCGGGCCATCCCCACTTCTTTCCCCATTTCGAAGTGGGGATGATACCGGACGGAGCCGGACAGAACGAGACATAAAATTTCATTTCCCCCTTATTTTCCAAGGACGGCTGGGACGGAACGGGATGCAGTCGGATAGTAGTTAGGTGGACCTCAGCTCCACCAGCGGATTCGGCTCCCGAACACTGTGCCGGCACTGCAAACCCGCCTGCGTGATGCGACCATGACGATGGTCGGAACGCCGGCGCAGGCTTTCGTGATTTGTCCGTGAGATTAGCGAGGTTTAATATATCCGCCCCGCCCGTGAGGGCGCGATGATCGGGAGGAGGAAATGGCACGCAAATACATAGACTGCCGTGAGTTCCCGAGTGAAAGCAAATGCACCGTGGCGATCTCCGCAGACAGGGAAGATGAATTGATCGCCGCCGCCGTGCAGCATGCGGTGGCCGTCCACGGCGCAAAGGACACGCCTGAATTCCGCTCCGAAGTGAGAAAGGCGATCCACGAAGGCATGCCAGTGGCGTGAATCGCCAAGGCCGTCCCGGCATTGCGGGGCGGCCTCATCCTGCCGGTCCGGTGCGAAGGCACTGCGAAGAAGCGTCGCGAAGATCTTAAATTTTCGCGCGCGGAACGGAAGGATTTGCGCTAAAGGTGCGCTGGCCGAACCAGCGCCCTGTGGAAGTGCCCCGTCGGCCGCATCTGCCAACGGGGCCGGAATTCATGACCGCTCAATCAGCCGCATCGCCTGAAAACCGTTACGCCGCCTTCCGCCATGGAGCCTTCCTGCGTTTCTGGGTGGCCCGCTTTTTCACTACCTTTGCGGCCCAGGTGGTTTCGGTCGCGGTCGGCTGGCAGATGTACGACCTCACCCGCGATCCGTTCGACCTCGGACTGGTCGGCATCGTCCAGTTCGCGCCGTCGCTGCTGCTGGTTCTGGTGACAGGCGCCGTATCCGACCGGTTCGGGCGCCGGCTGGTCATGGCGATCGCCGCGCTTATGGAGGCGCTGTGTGCGGCGGCGCTGCTGATGCTGGCCTTGCGCGGCGTGGCCAGTCCGTTGCCGATCTTTGCCGTGCTTGCGATTTTCGGCACCGCCCGCGCCTTCTTCGGACCGGCTTCGGCCTCGCTGGTCGCCAATCTGGTGCCGCCGGAAGATTTCGCCAATGCCGTTGCCTGGAATTCCTCCGCCTGGCAAACGGCGACCATCGTGGGCCCCGTGGCGGGCGGTTTGCTCTACGGCATTGCCGCGGAAGCCGCCTACGGAACGGCGGCGGCCTTCATGCTGGGTGCCGCGCTGCTCGTATTCTCCATTCCGAAGCCCGCGCAGCGCAGCGAAACCGAGAAGCGCTCTCTGGAGGCATTGTTTGCCGGCTTCCGCTACATCTGGAGCGAGAAGATCGTGCTCGGCGCGATCTCGCTCGACCTGTTCGCGGTGCTGCTTTCGGGAGCCTCGGCCCTGCTGCCGGTCTATGCGCGCGATATTCTGGAACTCGGCCCATGGGGCCTCGGCCTGCTGCGCGCAGCGCCGGGCATCGGCGCCATCGGCGTCGCCGTGTGGCTCGCCGGACACCCGATCCGCGACCATGCCGGCCTGCTGATGCTGTTCTTCGTCGGTCTGTTCGGCGCCTTCACAGTGGTGTTCGGCCTGTCCACGCTGACCTGGCTGTCGATCGCGGCGCTGGTCGTGCTGGGCGCCACGGACATGGTCAGCGTCTATGTGCGCGAGACGCTGATCCAGCTGTGGACGCCGGACCGGGTGCGCGGACGCGTCAACGCGGTCAACCAGGTCTTCGTCGGGGCGTCCAACGAGGTCGGCGAATTCCGCGCCGGCACCATGGCGGCCCTTGTCGGTGCCGTGCCGGCGGTGGTGTTCGGCGGTGTCGGGGCCGTTGTCGTCGCGGGCCTGTGGCTGGTGCTGTTCCCGCAATTGCGCAGCGTGCGGCGGCTGGATGGCCGGACATAGATCCAGGCTTTCCGAGATCTAGTTTTTTTCAGGCCTTCCGAACACCGTCGCGAGGAAGTCGCCCAGCCAGCGTTTCAGATGCATGTCCCAGATCAGTCGGCCGCCGAGATGGTCGCGTCCGGGCTGCGCGCCCGGCAACTCGAAACGCTGGGCGGCCCGCACTACCCAGCGCTGCATCATCAGGCGCGTCAGTTCGGCATGGAACTGGATGCCCCAGGCGTTTTCGCCGTAGCGGAACGCCTGGTTGGGATAGGTCTCCGCCGTGGCGAGCAAGGTGGCGTCCTTCGGCAGCGAAAAGCCCTCGCGGTGGAACTGGTAGACCATTTCGGGCCAATGCATCAGCTTGCGGCCCGCTTCGGTTGGCTTCAGCGGATACCAGCCGATCTCCACCAGGCCTTCGCCGTGGCCTTCGACCTTGCCGCCGAGATGGTTGACCAGCATCTGCGCGCCGAGGCAGATGCCCAGGAACGGCCGGTTCTCGCTCAGCGGCACCGCCAGCCAGTCGGTCTCGCGCCGCACGAATTCCTCGTCGTCATTGGCGCTCATCGGGCCGCCGAACACCACCGCGCCGGCGTGGTTGTCCAGCGTCGAGGGTAGAGCGTCGCCGAGCGGCGGTCGGCGGATGTCGAGGTCGAAGCCCTCCTCCACCAGCATGTGGCCGACGCGGCCGGCGCTGGAGCTTTCCTGATGCAGCACGATCAGTATTTTCGGTCGCGCGTTGGCTCGCATGGCGGCTGTCGGAGCTATTCGTCGCCGGAAGGTTTTTTCGCGCTCGGGCTATGCGCCGCAACCCTGCGGCGGGCCTCGACGCGGTCGCGGCTTTCGACGCCGATCAGTTCGGCGACGCGCCAGACGGTATTGTCCTCCAGCTCGTTCAGTTCGCCGTCGGCATAGACCAGTTCCCACATCAGCCCGATGAAGGCCTTGCGGGCGTCATGATCGAGGTGCCGCTTGAGCACGCTGGTGAAGGCGTAGAGGTCGACCGCTTCGGAGTCGGCCTTTTCGCCGGCAGCGGCCAGTGCGTCCAGTTCGGCGCCGCTGACGGAATAGGTTTCGGCGAGGATCGTCTTGAAACGTTCCCATTCGGCGTCATGGCGCACGCCGTCCGCCGCCATGACGTGATAGAGCAGGGCGGCGGCGGCAATGCGCGCGTCATCTTCCCGCCCGGGACGATGGCCGGTCGCGCCCGGCAGGTCCTTGAGAAACGAAAGCATGCGTTCGAACATCGAGCGATTTCCGGTCGGCTTGGACATGGTTTGAAGGGATTAGAACAGACGGAAACGGCTTTGCGGTGGGTCCGTTTCCGCATCTTGCGGCTCGACGCCCGGATCGTCCGGCAGGCGCGGCTGCTCCGCCTCGGGTTCCGCAGCGTCAGCATAGGCCGGTTCGGGTGCTTTCCTGACGGTTGGCTTGTGTGCTTGCCCGGCGGCCGGCGCCTCGATGACGGCGTCTTCCACGTCCTCCGGCGGCACCGGATGGGCGTCCTGCGCCGTCACGGCGAGGACCGGCGGGGCGGAAATATCGTGCTCCGCGCTTTCGATCAGCTGGGCGACGCGCTCGGCGGGTGCGCGCCATTCGAAGGCGTCGATCCTGCCGGTGACCGGCGACGCGGGGATCCAGCGTTCCGACACCACGCCGTCCGCCACCCAGGCGGGGTCGCGCGGCGCCCGTACCGCCTTGGCGAGAAGCTGGCGCACCTTGCCGACGTCGCCGGTCTCGGCCTCCTCGATGTCGGCGAGCAGCAGGTAGGCTCCCTCGCGCCGATCCATGCGGATGGCGGCATCCGCTTCCCGCCGGGCGAGCCCGTAGTCCTGCGCCTCCAGCGCGGCACGGGCCACGGCGAGCGAGGATTCGGGATGGTTCTTTTTCATTTCCTGCAGTTTGCGCGCGCGGTTGAGACGGTCGAGCACGGCGTCGCCGGGGCGGGCGTGGATGTAGAGGTCGGCGACATCGGGGTGCGGCTCGGCGCGCCATGCGGTTTCGAGCGTTTTCGAAGCCTTGCGAACATCGTTCTGACGCAGCAGCGCCCGCGCCGCAACGATGGCGGCAGGCGAGAAGGCCGGTTGCAGCCGGTTGGCCTCCTGCGCGGCGGTCCTGGCCGTATCCGGCTCCGAATCGAAGAGGGCTTCGGCCTTGGCGGTGAGCAGCACGGCGCGGCGGCGGTCGGCGGCGGCGCGATCGACCTGCCGGGTCGATTTCTGGGCGTCCACCAGCTTGAGCGCTGCATCCCAGTCGCCGCGCGCGACCAGTTCCTCCATGGTCGATTCCGCCGCCCAGGCAAGTTGCGGCGCGGCTGCCGCGGCGCGGCCGGCATAGTGGCGTGCCGCGTTGCGGTCGCCCAGGCGTTCCGCTTCGAGATAGAGGCCGCGCAAGCCGAGCAGCCGCATCTCGGGATCGTCCAGCATCGCCTCGAATTTCTTGCGCGCCCCTTCATGGTCGCCTTCCAGAAGGGCCGCCTGCGCATCGAGCAGATGGATCAGCGGCTCCTGGTCGGAGCGGATCAGCTTGGCCGCTTCCTTGCCCTTCTTGCGGGCCAGCGCGCCGTCTCCGGCGCCGGCGGCGATCATGCCGGTGGACAGCGCCTGGTAACCCCGATCGCGGCGGCGCACCCGGAAATGGCGGGCGATGGCATAGGGGCTGTTCCAGATCGATTTTACCAGCCACCAGACGATCATCACCGCCGCCACGGCGGCCACGACGGCAACGGCCGCCACCATCAGGCTGACCTGGTACTGATAGCCGCCGAAGGTGACCACCATGTCGCCGGGCCGGTCGGCCAGCCACGCGAAGCCGAGGCCGAGCGCGAAGACGACCAGCAGGAAGAACAGGATGCGGATCATCTGGCCCTCACGCCTTCATGGCGCTGGAAACCAGCGCATCGACCTGGGTCTCGGCCTCGAGCCGTGCTTTTATTTTATCCGCAAAACCGGCGCCGGCAGCTTTTACCGCCTCCGGCAGCGTGCCGTATTCGGCGAGCGCCTTCGCATAGTCGCCCTGCTTCACCGCCACTTCCATGCGTGCCACGGTTTCGGGCACGCCGGGCCCGGCGATGGCGCCGACGGGGCGCACCTTCACCAGCGACTCGGCGCTGGACATCAGACGCGCGAACAGGCCGGCATTCTCGTCCACCTGTTCGCTGGCGCCGACCATCGCGTTGGCGGCCGCGTCCATCCCCGTGGCGATGTCGGCCCGGCTCGGCACGCCTTTTTCCGCGTAGGGACGCAGAGCCGCGACTTGCGGCGCATCCGGGGAAATGGCGGCAAAGGTGTCCAGTTCCGCGGTAAAGGGCGCGCCGCGCTCGAGCGCCGATTTCAGCGCCGAAGCCGCAATGGAGAGCGCGATCTTCGGCTGCGATGCCTGCGCTTCGACCTTGCCGGTCAGCTGCGAGACCGACTGCTCCAGCGCTCCGAGACGGCCGTCCTCGCGGGCGACGGCGTCGGCCGACGACTTCACCTGCGTGTCCAGCGCAGCGAGCTTCTCGTTGACGGGACCGAGATCGACTTGCTGGCCGGCCGCCTGGTTGAGCGCGGCCACGGTCGTCTCCAACGCCGCCACCTTGTCGCCAAGCGCATCCAGGGCAGTCCCCGTGTCGCCGCCGCTGCCGGCTTCGGCGGTCTTCTTCACGGCGGCGAGGTCGGCACGGACCTTGTCCAACGCGGCCGAAAGGTCGTTCAGCCGTGCAAGAGCGTCGTTGGCGGAGTTGCCTTGCTTTGCAGCGGCCATCTCGCCCTTCAGCGCGGCGATCTGGCTGTTGACGCCGTCGAGCGAACTGCCCGGTCCACCGATGAGCCCGGCATATTGCAACGCGCCGGCGCCAACCAGCGCGATGACCGCGCCGGCCAAACCGGCTACCACCGCGTTCATGCCGCCACGCTCCCGAGGTGGAGGCGTCGTCGCATATTCCCTCTCATGTGCGGTGTCCTGCGCCGACCCGGCAGGCTGCGGCTGCTCGGCGAAACCGTAGCCTTCGGCGCCGATCCCGGACGGTTCGTCGCTCGGCTGCGCCGCTTCGGCCGCCTGGGTGTGTTCGTCACTTCCCGTTGGCGCTTGTGTATCCACCCCGGCGGCTTCGGGCTCCGGAGACGCGGCCGGTTCGGCTGCCTTCTGGTCGGCCGACAGGGCCTCGGCCGCTTGCGAATCGGTCTCTGGCTGGTCCTGCGGGATGCGCGACACGGCGTCTGGTTCAAGCTCTATCGTCACCGGCTCGCGCCGGTTCCTGGAGTGCCGCGTCTTCGGCGTCTTGACCATGCTTGGCTCCGCTTCTTCGCTTCGGTTCGGCCGCTGGGCGGCAAGAATGGCTTGGATAAGGGTCTACCACACCTTCACACCCTGAAAAGGGGCGGTGTGATGGCAACATCTCAGCGCGGTGCCGGCAGCAGTGCCAGAAGCGCCTCCTCGGTCGGGACCTCGGCGATGCGCGTGGCGCCTCTCATGTCCGGACCGAAGGCGGCAGCTACGCGACCGGAAAGCGCCAGCACATCGGCTTTCCCGAGCAGCGAACGAAGCTCTGGTCGAGCCATGAGCCTGCCGGCTGCCTGCGCGGCCTGGGCCGAATAGAGCAGCACGGCATCGATGGGCCTGCCGTCGAGCCGTGCCGTGACTGTTTCGCTCGTATGGTCGATCATGACGGTGTCGTAGGTTTCGACGGGTCGAACATGAACGCCCGCCGCCGCCAGGCGTTCCTCGAAACGGGGAAACCGCACGCGCCCGCACAAGTAGGCGATGCTCCTGCCGGCCATGGTTTGCGAAATGCGGTCGGCGAGGGAGAGGGCGTCGCCCGGTCCTTCGACGACATCGGAAAAGCCGGCGGTTCGGGCGGCGGCGCCGGTCTTCGCTCCAACGGCATAGCAGGGCAAGGCCGAAAAACGCCGGACGATGTGCGCGGGCGCGTGGCGCAGCGCATTGGCGCTGGTGACGGCCACGGCGTTCATCACCTCGGGCAAGGCTGCCGAATCGACCGGCGTTGCACGTGTTTCGGAAAGGGGCAGCAGCACCGGTTCATAGCCCAGCGCCTTGAGGACGGCCGCCGTTCGGCTGGCGCCGGGTCCGGGCCGGGTCACCAGCACGCGGAGCATTCAGCTCCAGCCCTCGAAGAAATTTTCGCCGGCCCTGGCGCGCACTTCTTCTCCCGCCTCGCGGCCGATCCGGGCGGCATCGACACTGGCGCCGGTGGCGGCGATCGCATGTTCGGCGGTGCCGTCCGGCCGGGCGATCAGGCCGGAGAAGGACAGGCTTTCGCCTTCCACGATCGCATGGCTGGCGATCGGGGTGCGGCAGGACCCGTCGAGCGCGGCAAGGAAGGCCCGCTCGCAGGCCAATGCCCGGCCGGTGGGAACATCATGGATGGCCGCCAGCATGGCAGCGATCTCGCCATCGCCGACGCGGCTTTCGATGCAGATCGCGCCCTGTCCGGGTGCCGGCGGGAACAGGTCGACCGGCATGATGTCGGTGGCGACGTGCTCGAGACCGAGACGGCGCAGCCCCGCCAGCGCCAGGATGGTGCCGTCGGCCACGCCTTCCTCGAGCTTGCGCAGGCGCGTCTGCACGTTGCCGCGGAACATGACCACGTCGAGATCCGGCCGCATGCGGCGGATCAGCGCCTGCCGCCGGAGCGAGGACGAGCCGACCCTGGCGCCGCGCGGCAGGTCCATGATGCGCGCCGCCGCCTTGCCGATGAAGGCGTCGCGCACGTCCTCGCGCGGCAGGAAGGCGGAAAGCTCCAGGCCGTGCGGCAATTGCGTCGGCATGTCCTTGGAGGAGTGCACGGCGATGTCGATGCGGCGGTCGTAGAGCGCGTCTTCCAGCTCCTTGGTGAACAGGCCTTTTCCGCCGGCCTCGGAAAGCGGGCGGTTCTGGATGCGGTCGCCCGTGGTGGTGAGAGGCACGATCTCGAAGGCGTCTTCGGGCAGGCCGTGCGCCGCCATCAGCCGGGCGCGGGCCTCATGCGCCTGCGCCAGCGCGAGCTGGCTGGCCCGTGTTCCGATCTTCAAGGCTGTTTGCATGTCGCGCGGTCCGTGATACCCGAGGCGGCAAATCCTGCCGGCCTTCTCCTAGCCGGGAAAGCACCGGCGGGCAATGTTCGAGGCTGGCGGCAAATTGATCCGGGTGCTGGGCATAGAAACGAGTTGCGACGAAACGGCGGCCAGCGTGGTGGCGCTGGACGGCGGCGGTGCGCCCGGGAACCTGTCCCCGCAAATCCCGTCCCCGCAAATCCTGTCCAATGTCGTGTTCAGCCAGATCGAGGAGCACGCGGCCTTCGGCGGCGTCGTGCCGGAGATTGCAGCGCGCGCGCATGTCGAGGCGCTGGACGGCATCGTCGAGGCCGCACTTGCGGATGCCGGCACCGAGCTTGACCAAATCGACGCCGTCGCCGCCACGGCCGGTCCCGGCCTCGTCGGCGGGCTGATCGTGGGGCTGATGACGGCCAAAGCCATTGGGGCCGCCGCAGGCAAGCCATTGCTGGCGATCAACCATCTCGAGGGCCATGCGCTGACTGCGCGGCTGACCGACGGCGTTGCCTTTCCCTATCTGCTGCTGCTGGTTTCCGGCGGACACACCCAGATCCTGCTGGTGCGCGGCGTGGGCGACTATCAGCGCTGGGCGACGACCATAGACGACGCGCTCGGCGAAGCCTTCGACAAGACCGCCAAGATGCTCGGCCTGCCCTATCCCGGCGGCCCGAATGTCGAGAAAGCGGCCCTGAAAGGCGATGCGACGCGTTTCGCGTTCCCGCGCCCGATGAAGGGCGCCGCGCAGCCGGATTTCTCCTTCTCCGGCCTCAAGACCGCCG
This sequence comes from Mesorhizobium sp. SP-1A, assembly GCF_032460275.1. NCBI lineage: Bacteria > Pseudomonadati > Pseudomonadota > Alphaproteobacteria > Hyphomicrobiales > Phyllobacteriaceae > Mesorhizobium > Mesorhizobium sp. SP-1A. The sequence continues at coordinate 251,490 of NZ_JAVXZD010000005.1, forward strand.
TGCGGCAGGCTGCAACGGCCATCGCGCCGCTGTCGGAGCAGGACGTGGCAGACATCTGCGCTTCCTTCCAGGCGGCGGTCGCCGCCGCGCTGGCGGACCGGGTCCGTCGCGCACTGGAGCGGTTCCGGTCGGAGTTCCCTGCCGTCGCCGATGCCGTTCTGGTGGTGGCCGGCGGCGTGGCGGCCAACCGCACGGTGAAGGCCACGCTGGAGGACCTGTGCCGGGGTGCCGGCTTCCGCTTTCTCGCGCCGCCGCTGAAGCTGTGCACCGACAATGCCGCGATGATCGCCTGGGCGGGCATCGAACGGCTGCGCGCCGGGCTCGAACAGGACGACGCGTTCGATTTCGTGCCGCGTTCGCGCTGGCCGCTGGATCAGGTTTCGGCCCCCGTCGTCGGGTCCGGCCGCAGGGGAGCCAAGGCATGACCGGCAAGAAGGGCAAGGACGCTTCTCGCATGGCCGTGCTGGGCGGCGGCGCCTGGGGCACGGCGCTGGCGCTGGCCATGCTGCGCGCCGGCCATGAAGTGCGCTTGTGGGCCCGCGATGCCGAAATGGTCGCCGCCGTGCGGCGCGGCGAGAATCCGCGCTATCTGCCCGGCATCGCTTTCGATGTCGGCATCGATGCCACGACCGAGATGGAAAAGGCGCTTGCCGGCGCCGACTGCGTGCTGGCGGTGACGCCGGCGCAGTCGTTGCGCGCCGTGCTCGGCACGGCGAAGGCCCACATGCCGCAGGGCGCGCCGCTGGTGCTGTGCGCCAAGGGCATCGAGCGCGACACCGGCGCGCTGATGTCCGGCATCGTGGAGGACATGCTGCCCGACAATCCCATCGCGGCGCTGTCGGGACCGAGTTTCGCGGCGGATGTCGCCCGCGGCCTGCCGACCGCGGTGGTGGTCGCGGCACGCGCCGAGGCGCTGGCCGCCGAATTGGCCGCATGCTTTTCGGCGCGGAACCTGCGCTGCTATTCCAGCGACGATCTCGTCGGCGTCGAGCTTGGCGGCGCGCTGAAGAACGTCTTCGCCATCGCTGCCGGCGCGGTGACGGGTGCCGCGCTCGGCGCCAGCGCCCAGGCGGCCATGGTCACGCGCGGCTTCGTGGAACTGCGCCGTATCGGCGCCGCCTTCGGTGCCCGCCCGGAAACGCTGATGGGGCTTTCCGGCCTCGGCGACCTGCTCCTGTCCTGTTCGTCTGTGCAGTCGCGCAATTTCGGCTACGGGCTGGCGCTGGGACGCGGCGAGCCGCTTGCCGGACGGCCGCTGGCGGAAGGCGTGCCGACGGCCGCGATCGCCGCGCGCATTGCCGCCGAACGCGGCATCGACGCCCCGATCATCACCACCGTAGCAGCGATACTCGACGGCAAGGTCAGCATCGGCGAGGCCGTTTCCGCCCTGATGACGAGGCCGCTGAAAACCGAAACCGAGGAATAGGAACAAACATGCTGTTCGCACTGATCTGCAAGGACAAGCCAGGCCATCTCCAGACACGTCTCGACGCGCGGCCCGACCATGTTGCCTTCCTCGACGGCCTGAATGCGGAAAAGAAGCTCGCCTTCGCCGGCCCGTTCCTGGATGCCGACGGCAAACCGGAAGGCACTCTGGCGGTGTTCGACGTCGCCGACAGGGCGGAGGCCGAGGCGATCGCGGCGGCGGATCCCTATGCCAAGGCGGGGCTGTTCGAGAGCGTCGACATCCGGCCATGGAACTGGGTGTTCAACAAGCCGGCCGCCGCGTGACGGAGGGAGGGGCCGCGATGAACTACTGGCTGTTCAAGTCCGAGCCGTTCAAGTTCTCCTTCGACGACCTGAAGAAGCTGGGCACAAAGGGCACGCAATGGGACGGCGTGCGCAACTATGCCGCGCGCAACAACATGAAAGCCATGCAGGTCGGCGACCTCGGCTTCTTCTATCATTCCAACGAGGGACTGAACATCGTCGGCATCGCCGAGGTCTGCGCGCTGGCGCACCACGACACGACCACCGACGATCCGCGCTGGGAATGCGTGGACATCCGCGCCGTGCGCGATGTGCCCAATCCGCCGACGCTGGCCGACGTCAAGGCCAACCCGAAGCTTTCGGAGATGGCGCTGGTGCGGCTCGGACGGCTTTCCGTGCAGCCGGTGACCCCGGCGGAGTGGAAGGAAGTCTGCCGCATGGGCGGGGTCGATCCGGCGCCGTGAGGCTGAATCGCATGTCTCCCCGGCCTCGGCGTCCCATTCCAGGCTCTGGCTTTAGGAACCTGACCGTGCCTGAAAAGCCTGCAACTTTTCGGGATCATGCCCTCACGCCGCAGACGGCCGAGCGTTTCATCCTCGACAACACGGCGCCGGGGGCACCGCCGCATGTGCCGGAGATTTCGCTCCGGCTGGCCGACGAGGCGCATGAATTGTGGCAGCGCACCGAGGAAGAGCTGGCGGAAATCGGCCTGCCGCCGCCTTTCTGGGCGTTTGCCTGGGCCGGCGGCCAGGGGCTTGCCCGCTACGTGCTCGACCATACCGAGATCGTGCGCGGCCGGCGCGTGCTGGATTTCGCCGCAGGCTCGGGACTGGTGGCCATCGCTGCGGCCAAGGCCGGCGCCGCCGAAGTGATTGCAGCCGACATCGACCCGTTCTGCGAGACGGCGATCCGGCTGAACGCGGCCGCGAACGGCGTTGCGGTGAAATTCCACGGGGCGGACAGCATCGGCACGGACGATGGCTGGGACGTGGTGCTAGCCGGCGACGTGTTCTACGACCGGCCGTTCGCCGAACGGCTGGTTCCATGGTTCGCGAAGCTCAAGACGCGGGGTGCGGAGATATTGGTCGGCGACCCCGGCCGGGCCTACCTGCCGAAGGCCGGCCTGACCAGGCTTGCCGTCTACGAGGTGCCGGTGACGCGCGCGCTCGAGGATTCGGAGGTGAAACGCACCACCGTCTGGCGTTTCGGCTGATCAGGTGTTCGTCTTCGCCGCCTCGTCCATGATCCAGGCACGAAAGGACAGGATGCGCGGGTCCGTCGCCGTTTCCTTCGGATAGACGAGGAAATAGGCGAATTCGGGCGGCACCCGGATGCCGAGATCGAAGGGGCGCACGAGCCGCCCTTCCGACAGGTCGTTGGCGACCATGGCGAAATCGGCCAAAGCCACGGCGCTGCCGTCCAGCGCCGCCTGCACCGCGTCGGAAGAGGTGCCGAACACCACGGTGCGGCTGTCGTCATAATCCTCGATGCCGGCCGCCGCCATCCACATGCGCCAGTTCGGCCAGGTCACGCCCTGGCGCGCCCACTCGATATGCACCAGCGTGTGGTTCAGCAGGTCGCGGGGAGCCTTCAGCGGAGGACCCGCTTCGAGCAGGCGCGGGCTGCATACCGGAATGATGACGTTGTCGAACAGCCGGTCTGCGGCAAGGCCGGGATATTTGCCGGTGCCGAAACGGATCGCCACGTCCACATCGTCCAGGTCGAAGTCGCGCACTTCGTAGGAAATGTCGAATCGCAGTTCGATATCGGGATGCAGGGCGCGGAATCGCTCGACCCTGCGCATCAGCCATTTGGCGGCGAACTGGGCATCCGCCGTCACCTTCAGCAACGCGGTGCCGCGCGACAGCTTGCGGGCGCGCGAGACTGCCCGCCCAACCAGGGCAAGCGCATCCGCGGCCGCCTCGAACAGCACGAGCCCTGCTTCGGTAAGGCGGATCGAGCGGCTGCTGCGCACGAACAGGACGACGCCGAGCTGTTCCTCGATCTCCTTGATCTGGTAACTCACCGCCGCCGGGGTCAGGCCGAGCTCGTCTGCCGCGCGCGTGAAGTTGAGGTGCCTGCCCGCCGCTTCGAGCGTCCGCAACGCACGGGTCCCCGGTATCAGGCGCATGGCGGCCTTCAAGGAAAACTTGATGATCTGAAAAGAACTACTCGTTTCCCTGTTTTACTTCAATGCGTCATCGTCGGATCAGTCGAAAAACGCAAAGCGGCACTTGATGCCCCGAATGAAAGGACAACCCCAATGTCCGACTGTGTCCTGACCCCCGTCCGTCCCGCCCCTGCGAGCGACCTGTGGGCCTTCTTCAGGCGACTTCTGGCTCCGCGTGCCCCACGCGGCCTCCCGCAGGAAAGCTTGCTGGAACTTCCCGACCATATTCTTATCGATATCGGCGTTGATCCCCGCGATGTCGCCCGTCCGGCCGAGCAGCAGGCCGACAGGCTGGGTCTGCTCGACCGCGGCTGGCAACCGCGGCGCTTGCCGCGCCGTTGATTGCGGTCGTCGAGACAAAGGGCGCCGGCCTGGCGTTTCAGCGCAGCACTTTCAGCGTGGTGCGCTGCGAAAGCAGCGGCAGCAGGCGCGCCATGGTGCGCGCGCTCACCGCCACGCAGCCCTGCGTCGGCGTGAAATTCGGCCGCGCGAGGTGGAAAAAGATGGCGCTGCCGCATCTGCGGCGGCGCGGCCGGATATTCCAGTCCAGTACGAGACAGGCGTCGTAGAGCCGGTCGTCGCGCTTCATATATTCGTGGCTGACCGGATAGGGCAGCTTCACCGGGCGATTATAATTCCGGTCGTCCGGCACCTCGCACCAGCCGAGATCGGCGCTGATCGGTGCCATGCCGAGCCGCGTGCGCCGGGCGGCGGCGAAATGATCCCCGCGGAAATATCCCGACAGGATGCGCATCGAGGCCAGCGGCGTCGCGCCGTCGCCCTCGCGCTTGTTGGCGGAGATGCCGCCATGCCCGAGCGCGCAGGGAAACACCAGCGGTCCCGCCCTGAGCAGCCCCTTGCTGCGGTTGCCCGGCTTCTGCCGAACCGTCAGCACGCGAAGACCTGTTGGCAAAAATGCCGCCGACCCGTTGCTTCCGCGTTTTTTCCTGTATGATCGTGTCACGGAACAAATCTCGGTGATCGGCTGTTCTTGCCGGGCAGCTTCCGCATAAACCGACGACGGTCAACAGGCGGCTGATCTTTATTTTAAAACAACGGACTGTCCCATGAGCTCTCGCACCATCCTGATTGTAGACGACGACGAGGACCTGCGTACGACGCTGGTCGAGCAATTGTCGCTCTACGAGGAATTCGACGTGTTGCAGGAAGCAACCGCGGCCAAGGGCGTGGCGGCGGCACGCGGCGGTGTGGTCGACCTGCTCATCGTTGATGTGGGCCTGCCGGACATGGACGGCCGCGAGGCGGTGAAGATCCTGCGCAAGGGCGGCTACAAGGCGCCGATCATCATGCTGACGGGACACGACACCGATTCCGACACGATCCTGGGGCTGGAAGCCGGCGCCAACGACTATGTGACCAAGCCGTTCCGCTTCGCCGTGCTGCTGGCGCGTATCCGCGCGCAGCTTCGCCAGCACGAACAGAGCGAGGATGCCACCTTCTCGGTCGGACCCTACACGTTCAAGCCGAGCCAGAAGCTGCTCATCGACCAGCGCGGCGCCAAGGTGCGGCTGACCGAGAAGGAAGCCTCGATCATCAAGTATCTCTACCGCGCCGACCAGAAGGTGGTGACGCGGGACGTGCTGCTCGAGGAGGTCTGGGGCTACAATTCCGGCGTCACCACGCACACGCTCGAGACCCATGTCTACCGGCTGCGCCAGAAGATCGAGCGCGATCCTTCCAATGCGGAAATCCTGGTGACCGAAAGCGGCGGCTACAAGCTGGTTCCCTAGGCCGACCTTAAAATATTAATCAATCTATTGACCTAATGGCGATTTGGGGCTCGGGGTCGCTTACTGGAGGGTACGACCTGTCGGTCCGGGGACGTAAGACATGCATTCAACGCTGGTCATGAACTGATGGCGCTGGATGACGATATCCGCGCATTGTCCAACGTGGGGCTCTTCGAGGGTTTCACGCAGGAACAATTGCGCCTGCTCGCCTTCGGCGCGGAAACCGCCTCCCTGCCGGCCGAGCGCAAGCTCTATCTCGAGGACGACGAGGCCGATTCGGCCTATGTCGTGATCAGGGGCAGCATCGTGCTCTATCGCGAGGCCGACAAGGCTCATACGCCCATCGCCGTCGTGGGGGCCGGCGCCATCCTCGGGGAACTGGCGCTGATCGCCGACACGAAGCGCATGACCAGCGCTTCCGCCGCGACCGATTCGCAGGTGCTGCGCCTCAACCGCAAGATGTTCCGGCGCATACTGGAGGAATATCCCGATCTGGCCATGCAACTGCACCAGCGCATCGCAGAGGAATTGCAGGCACTGATCGCTCGCATCGAGGCGCTTGCTCCGAAATTCAACGGGTGAACCCGGCATGGAACTGACGCTCGTGCGCGCCGGGCAAGAACATCTGCCCTTCATCATGGCCACCGAGCGCGGCGAAGGCTACGAGCAGTTGGTCGGGCGCTGGGACGAAGCGCGGCATCGGGCAGCCTTCGAGGACGGCAGCCACGCTTATTTCGTCGGCTTCGAGGGCGGCGATCCCGTCGGCTTCGCATTGCTGCGGTTCTGGGACTCGCCCGAAAGAGCCACCCTGATCCGCCGCGTCGCGGTGGTGACGCCGGGCGAGGGCCGCGGGCGACGGTTGCTTGCGGCGGTGGTGCGACGAGCCTTCAGCGAAACGCCTGTCCATCGGCTTCAGATCGGCCTGTTTCCGGACAATCTGCGTGCGCGCCGCGCCTATGAGGCGGTCGGCTTCCAGGCGGAGGGCGTCTCGCGCGGCAGCGCGTTTTTCCATGGCGAGTATCGCGACGAACTCGTCATGTCGCTGCTCAGGCCGGAGTGGGAAGCCCGCGTGACGGGAATCAGTCCAGATCGAAGCGCGCGATGACCGGCACATGGTCGGACGGGCGCTCCCAGCCGCGCGCCTCGCGCAGGATCTCATAGCCCTTGAATGCCGGCACCAGATTGGCCGACGACCAGACATGGTCGAGCCGGCGGCCACGGTCCGAGGCTTCCCAGTCCTTGGCGCGATAGCTCCACCAGGTATAGAGCTTCTGTTCGTGGGGAATGCCCAGGCGCATCAGGTCCTCCCAGGCGCCGGCCTTGCGCATCGCCTCGAAATTCTCGGTCTCGACCGGCGTGTGGCTGACGACATTGAGAAGCTGCTTGTGCGACCAGACATCGTGCTCCAGCGGGGCGATGTTGAGGTCGCCGACCAGGATCGAGGCGGATAGATCATCGTATTCGCCGCGCACGGTGTTCATCTCGGCGACGAAGTCGAGCTTGTGGCGGAACTTGCGGTTGATTTCCGGGTCTGGCTCGTCGCCGCCGGCCGGAACGTAGAAATTGTGCAACAGCACCGACTTGCCGCCGGCGCTGAAGCGCACGGAGAGGTGGCGACTGTCCTCGATCTCGCAGAAGCGCCGCTTCTCGACGATCTCGATCGGCCGCCGCGCGATGGTGGCGACGCCGTGATAGCCCTTTTGCCCGTGGAAGGCGACATGCCGGTAGCCCAGCTTGCCGAAGGCCTCGATGGGGAACAGCTCGTCCGGGCACTTGGTTTCCTGAAGACACAGGACGTCGGGCGCACGCTCCAGCAGCAGCCGCTCGACCAGCGGCAGGCGCAGGCGCACGGAATTGATGTTCCACGTGGCGATCGTCAAAGGCATGGGAAAGGTCCGGCAGGGAAGTCGCCGGGACCCTGCCAGCCTGAACCGTCAATGACAAGCTCGATGCGGCGATCCCGGCCGGTCTGGCGTCCGGGAGGCGCCGCTTTCCACAGGCCGGATCGCCGTCAGCGCTGCTTGGTGTTCAGTTCGCGGTTCGCCGTATAGTCGATCTTGAACGTGTCGGCGGCGAAATTCACGCCTTCCTTGGTGTTGAAGATCATCACCGTGGTGTCCTTGCCCTGTGCGTCGGTGATCGTCCACTGGCGCAGTTCGTAGGACTTGGGGTCGAACATCATGGTGATCTTGGAATTGCCGAACACCGACTTGTCCGCAAGCTGGATCGTGGTCAGGTCCTCTTCCTGCTTCACGCTCTGCACCTTGTTGCCGGACAGGTCGATGCGCTCGTCCAGCAAAAGCTTCAGCGGCGTCTTGGACAAGGGGTAGAGGTCGGACGTGTTCATCTTCTTGTTCAGGATGACGACCGACTGACCGTCGGAGACGACCTGGAAGCGGGCGGCCCCGTCATAGTTGAAACGAATCTTGCCGGGGCGCTCCAGAAAGAACTTGCCGCCGGTCTGTTCGCCCTTGGGCCCGAACTGCACGAATTCGCCGGTCATGGTCTTCACCGACGAAAAATGATCGGCGATCTTCTGCGCCGCTTCGGGGATGGCCGCGTCGGCCTCGGCCAGCAGGTCGAAGCCCGGCAGCAGGTTCAGGGCAGCCGCGCCGACCAGCGAGAGGCCCAGTCCCAACGCCTGCCGGCGCGTGGGCGAAAAGCTGCGGGTCGTTGCGGTAAGATCGTCGTTCATGCCGGTCGCTTTCTTCTCGTTTCAGGCGCCTTGCGGTGCCCTGCTGCCTATGGTCCCCCAGTTGGGCCTAAGTTTGGCATCTATCTTAACATGCCAGGCGCCTTGCGGTTCCTCACATCTTGTCGTCTTCCGTCGGCACCAGGATTTCGCGCTTGCCGGCGTGGTTGGCCGCGCCGACGATGCCTTCCTGCTCCATGCGCTCGATGATCGAGGCGGCGCGGTTATAGCCGATGCCAAGGCGGCGCTGGATGTAGCTGGTGGACGCCTTGCCGTCGCGCAGCACCACGGCGACGGCCTGGTCGTACGGATCGTCGGAATCCTCGAAATTGCCGCCGCCGGCACCGCCCGAGCCGCCCTTGGCGGGGGCGTCGTCGTCCTCGTCGTCATCCTCGGTGATGGCGTCCAGATATTCGGGAACGCCCTGCAGTTTCAGGTGGGCCACCACCTTTTCGACCTCGTCGTCGGAAACGAAGGGGCCGTGCACGCGCTGGATGCGGCCGCCGCCGGCCATGTAGAGCATGTCGCCCATGCCCAATAGCTGCTCGGCGCCCTGCTCGCCCAGAATGGTGCGGCTGTCGATCTTCGACGTGACCTGGAAGGAGATGCGGGTCGGGAAGTTGGCCTTGATGGTGCCGGTGATGACATCCACCGACGGGCGCTGGGTGGCCATGATGACATGGATGCCGGCGGCACGCGCCATCTGCGCCAGGCGCTGCACGGCGCCCTCGATGTCCTTGCCGGCCACCATCATCAGATCGGCCATCTCGTCGATGATGACGACGATATAGGGCATCGGCTCGAGATCGAGTTCCTCGGTCTCGTAGATCGCTTCGCCGGTCTGGCGGTCGAAGCCGGTCTGCACGGTGCGCTGGATCTGTTCGCCCTTCTTCTGCGCCTCGCTGACGCGGGCATTGAAGCCGTCGATGTTGCGCACGCCCACCTTGGACATCTTGCGGTAGCGGTCCTCCATCTCCCGCACGGTCCATTTCAGCGCCACGACGGCCTTCTTGGGGTCGGTGACGACAGGCGTGAGCAGGTGCGGGATGCCGTCATAGACGGAGAGCTCCAGCATCTTCGGGTCGATCATGATGAGGCGGCACTCTTCCGGACGGAGCCGGTAGAGCAGCGACAGGATCATGGTGTTGATGGCGACCGACTTGCCGGAGCCGGTGGTGCCGGCCACCAGCACGTGCGGCATCTTGGCGATGTCGACGATGACGGGCTCGCCGTTGATGGTCTTGCCGAGCGCCAGCGCCAGCTTGGCCTTGGTCTGCTCGAAGTCGCGGCTGGCGAGGATTTCGCGCAGATAGACCATCTCGCGCTTGGCATTGGGCAGTTCGATGCCGATGGCATTGCGCCCCGGTACGACGGCGACGCGCGCGGCGATCGCGCTCATCGAGCGCGCGATGTCGTCGGCAAGGCCGATGACGCGGCTGGACTTGATGCCGGGCGCGGGCTCCAGCTCATAGAGCGTCACGACGGGCCCCGGCCGCACCTGGATGATCTCGCCCTTGACGCCGAAATCCTCCAGAACGCCCTCCAGCAGGCGCGCGTTCTGTTCCAGCGCGTCCTTCGACAGGGAAGGATCGCGCGCCACGTTCTTCGGTTCCGCGAGGAAATGCAGGTTGGGCATTTCGAAATGATGCGAGGCGATCAGAGATGTCTGCGCCTCGCGCTGCACCCGCGCACCCTGCGCGGGACGGGGGGCGGGCGCGGCGACGCGTGTCGCGTTGCCCGGCTGCCGCGTCGCCGGCTGGGAAAGCATGGGCTCCGGCGCGAAATCCACGCCGTCCTCGTCGTCGCCGTAGAAATCGGTGTCCTGCGGGTCGAGCGAGGGCGCACGCTCGTTGACCATCGAAGCGAAGAACTCGGGCTCCACGCGGGCGCGCCCGCCGGCGCTCATGCGCGCTTCCGCCAGTTCGGCCGATTCGACGCGCTCGGCGGCGCGGCGCCATGCGCTGGAGCGCGGCTCCATCGGCGGCTCGAAGCTGTCGCGATCGCGCTGCCGGGCAGCGGCGCGGCGATGCATCCAGGCGCGCAGCGAAAGCCACCAATGGGTCAGCGCGCCGAGCGCCAACATGCCTTCGTTGTCGTCATCCTCGTCATCGGCTTCGAACAGCACCGCATCGCGATCTTCGGCTTCGGGTGCCGGGGCCTGCGCCTCCTGAACCGCGAAGCCGTTGCGGCGCGAAATCAAGGCGGAGCCGTAGACGAAGAACCAGAGGCAGGGCGCGGCAAACAGGGCAGTGATCACTCCGGCAAGGATTCCCGTCGGATAGCCGCCAGTGAACAGGCCGGGCAGCTTCAGCATCATGTCGCCGAACACGCCCCCAAGCCCGGCCGGCAGCGGCCAGGTGGGGGGAGGCACTACGCAGCCCGCCATCGCCGCCGCGCACAGCGAAAAGCCGAACCAGGCAAGCCCGCGCCGGGGCAATTTGTCGACGCCGCGCGCCGTGAACAGGAAGAAGGACCAGACCACCGCCGGCACCAGCGCCGCGACGGCTGCCAGGCCGTAGAACTGCATGGCGAGGTCGGAGAAGACCGCGCCGGGGTAGCCCATGGCGTTGGTCACCGGGTTGGCGGTGGCATGCGAGAAGCTGGGATCCGCGACATTCCAGGTGGCGAGGCTCGCGACGGCGAAAACGGTGCCGGCAAAGAGCGCCGCACCCGTCATGCGCCCCACCTGCCGGCGTGCGAAAACCTGGATGCCCTGCCCGATGCCCAGCACGGGCGGTGCCGATGCCCCTGAACGCATTCCTCTTACCCCGTCCGTCATTGCGGCGCCGACGCAGAACGCGTCCGGCGGATCGGGCCCAGACTATTGCGGGGAAGGTTAAGGGCGCATTAACCATGCCGGAGAAGCCGTGGAGGAAGGGCGGCCGCCGGCAATCCTGAATGGCATTTCGGCAAAAGGGCCTAGCAGGCTCAGCAAGAAAAAAACCCCGGCGCAGGGCCGGGGTTTCGATGCTGTCTTCGCAGTTGCGAATTAGAACTTGTAGTTGATCCCGACGCGCACCGTGTGGAACGCGACGTCGTTCTTGAGCGTGACGTGATTGGCGCCGAAGTCGTCGTCGATCAGCGTGGTCTTGCCCAGGTCGGTGTAGAGGTATTCCGACTTCAGCGTCCAGTTGTTGGTGAACGCATATTCGGCGCCGGCGCCGACCGTCCAGCCGGCCTTGGTCTTGGAGGTGCTTTCATCAATGCCGAAGCCGTTGATGTAGCTCTTGACGTGGCCATAGGCGAGACCGCCGGTGCCATAGACCATGAAGCGTTCAACCGGGGTGTAGCCGATGCGAGCGCGGACGGTCCCGAACCAGTCAACCTTGGTGCCGCCGTCGAGCGAACCGATGCCGGTGACGTCGATGGTGTCCTCGGCCTTCACCGCGGAGCCCTGGAAATCAGCCTCGACGCCGTACACGAAGTTTTCCTGCTGCCAGTTGTAGCCGGCCTGCACGCCGCCCAGGAAACCGCCGGCGGTGATGTCGAGCGAGCCCGAGCCGAGCACGGTCGGCGGCGTCGTGGTCGGATCGGTAACCTCGAGCGGATGCTTGAACTTGCCGAAGCCGCCGCCGAGATTCACACCGACATAGCCGCCGGTCCAGGTGAAGATCGGCGCGACCGCTTCCGGTGCGGGCGGCTCGTTCATCACAACATCGGCCGCATAGGCGTTGGTGCCGAAGGAAACGAGAGCCGCGAAAGAGGCGCCAGCGAGGAATTTGAACTTCATAATGTTGCCCTTACCCAAATGATGGCCGCAACCTATCCGTGAGTCGTCACAAAGTCTGTAACAAAAATATCACAATGAAACGTGGCGTGATGTTGCGGTGCGGCGGAAGTTCGACAGGGCTTTTTCCGGCGGGACGCAGATCATCCTGCGCACCGTAAAATTCGGGCAAACGCCACTAGGCAGTCCCGGTCCCGCAAACGAAAACCGTCCGGTCGGTGCCGGGCGGTTGGGTAGGTTTCAACTATGGTGTGGAGAACGTCAGGATCCCACCATCGCGAAACGGATCACGAACAGTATCGCCACCAGCCAGGTCGCCAGATGCACCTCGCGGATGCGGCCGGTGAGCGTCTTCAGCACTGCGTAGCTGATGAAGCCGAAGGCCAGACCATTGGCGATCGAATAGGTGAAGGGCATCATCAGCGCCGTCAGCGCGGCGGGAGCCGCCTCGGTGATGTCGGCCCATTCGACATCAACCAGTTCGCGCATCATCAGGCAGGCGACGTAGAGCAGCGCCGGCGCCGTCGCATAGACCGGAACCGCGCCCGCCAGCGGCGAGAAGAACAGCGCGGCCAGGAACAGCACGCCGACCACCAGCGCGGTCAGGCCGGTGCGGCCGCCGGCCTGTACGCCGGAAGCGCTTTCCACATAGGCGGTCGTGCTCGAGGTGCCGAGCAGCGAACCGGCGAGGATGGCGGTGCTGTCGGCCAGAAGGGCGCGGCCGAGGCGGTTCGGCTTGCCTTCCGGCATCAACCCGGCGCGCTTAGCCACGCCGATCAGCGTGCCGGTCGCGTCGAAGATTTCCACCAGCACGAAGACGAGGATGACATGGGCGAGGCCGCTGTGCAGCGCGCCCATGATGTCGAGCTGCAGGAAGGTCGGCGCGATGGAGGGCGGCATCGATACGATGCCTCCGAACTGGCTGACGCCCAGGGCCATCGATAGCACCGTGATGACCAGAATGCCGATCAGGATCGCACCGCGCACCTTCAGCGCGTCGAGTGCGGCGATGATGAAGAAGCCCAGGATGGCGAGCAGCGGACCGGTCTTGGTCACGTCGCCCATGCCGACCAGCGTCGCCTCATTGGCGACCACGATGCCGGAACTCTTCAGCGCGATGATGCCGAGGAAGAGACCGACGCCGGCGGCAACCGCGCTGCGCATGGAATGCGGTATGCCTTCCACCAGCCATCTGCGGACGCCGGTGACCGTCAGGATCATGAAGATCACGCCCGAGATGAAGACCGCCCCCAGCGCCTGCTGCCAGGTGAAGCCCATGGCGCCGACGACGGTGAAGGCGAAGAAGGCGTTGAGGCCCATGCCGGGCGCCATGCCGATCGGCCAGCGCGCCACCAGGGCCATGATCAGCGAGCCGAGCGCCGCGGCAAGGCAGGTGGCCACGAACACGGCGTTGCGGTCCATGCCCGTCGAGGACAGGATCTCGGGGTTGACGAAGATGATGTAGGACATCGTCAGGAACGTCGTGACGCCCGCGATGATTTCCGTGCGAATGGACGAGCCTTCCTTCGCCGGATTGAAAAATGATTCGAGCACCTGTGGCTCCTCCGTTCTCGCTTCCTCCAACGGGTGGCTGGCCAGGTGCGGCGCCGGCACGGCCGGACGGTTCGCGAATGGCGAGCCGCCGCTTGACCTTGACTGGGACTGATCCTCACCTTCGTCAGGGCGGGACGCTGCTCGCATCCGCGCCAACAGTGCCGGCGATTGCCGCGAGACACTGGTCCACCCGATACCGGTGCAACTTCTTCCGGTTGCTTGGTCGGCGCAAGGGGTTACTGCCCCCCTTCTATTCGAAGCTGTTTCTTATTTTTATTGAATGTGGCGCCGGATTTTCTATGGGCCGGAGGGTAATGGGATTTGCTTCCGGCATGCGGCGATTCAAGGGAATCGCTTCTCCGCGCTGGCGGTCGCCAGCACCTTCCCCGCAACATCCAGCGCCTTCACGGTGAAACGGTAACGGTGCGGGGCGGGAGGGCAGGGTCCCTTGTACCGGAAAGCACCATAGGGCAGCAAGCTCTGTCCTTGGTAGGCCACCTTTCCGCCGCCGTGGTGGAAGTCGGGTGCATCGCGATCGACCATGACGACATCGAGCATCTTCGTGCCTGCCGGAACGCCGGTGATCTTCATCGGCGGCGATTTGTCGTCGAAGCATTTCTTGGTGGGGCCCCAGTCGAAGCTGACGTTCATCGCAGCATGAGCCGTTCCCGTCATGGCCAGGAAAGCGAAGATGGCAAACATCGCGCGCATTGCAGCCACTCCTTCATCAGCCATGTCCCGGTTCGGAAGATAGGGCGGCGGCAGGAAAAAAGGAGGCCCGGACGGACCGGGCCTCAAGGCGTGAGCGCTTGCCATCCTGTCTTTCGGCAAAGACGGCCGGAGGGCCTTACGGCACCACCTCGCCGTGCTGGGTGATGTCGAGCCCTTCGATCTCTTCCTGCTTGCTGGGGCGCAGGCCGACCACAGCCTTGACCACGAACAGGATCACCAGGGTCGCGAGCGCCGTCCAGACGATGGTGAAGACGATGCCGTAGGCCTGGGTGACGATCGAGGCGTCCTTGCCGAGGGGATTGATGGCCGTGTCGGCCAGCACGCCGGTCAGCAGCGCGCCCACGATGCCGCCCACGCCATGCACGCCGAAGGCATCCAGGGAATCGTCATAGCCGAGCGCATGCTTGATCTTGACGGCGGCGACATAGCAGACGACGCCGGCCACGATGCCCACGACGAGTGCGCCGCCCGGATTGACGAAGCCGGCGGCGGGCGTCACCGCCACCAGACCCGCCACCGCGCCGGAAATGATGCCAAGCACGCTGGGCTTCTTGGCGACGACCCATTCGGCGAACATCCAGGCCAGCGCGGCACCCGCCGTGGCTACCTGCGTGTTAAGCATGGCGGCGCCCGCGAGACCGTCGGCGGCAAGCTCGGAGCCGGCATTGAAGCCGAACCAGCCGACCCACAGCAGGGCCGCGCCGATGACGGAATAGACGAGGTTGTGCGGCGCCATGTTGACGGTGCCGTAGCCGGCGCGCTTGCCGAGCACCAGCGCCGTGACCAGGCCGGCCACGCCGGCATTGATATGCACCACCGTTCCGCCGGCGAAATCGAGCACGCCGGCGGTACCGAGGAAGCCGCCGCCCCATACCCAATGCGCGACCGGCGCATAGACGACGAGCAGCCACAGCGCGGTGAACAGCAGGAGCGCCGAAAACTTCATGCGTTCGGCGAACGCGCCGGCGATCAGCGCCGGCGTGATGATGGCGAAGGTCATCTGGAAGGTCGAGAAGACGAATTCAGGGATATTGCCGGTCGTCCACAGCGTGGAGACGGTGATGCCCCTGTGCAGCACCTTCGACAGGCCGCCGATATAGGCGTTGAACGCGCCGCCGTCGGTGAAGGCCAGCGAATAGCCGACGACGAACCACAGCACCGTGACCAGGCAGCAGACGGCGAAGCTCTGCATGACAGTGGCCAGCACGTTCTTCTTGCGCACCATGCCGCCGTAGAACAACGCAAGGCCCGGGATGGTCATCATCAGCACCAGCGCCGTCGATGTCAGCATCCAGGCGGTGTTGCCGGAATCGAGCTTGGGTCCTGGTGCGGCGGCGGGGGCGGCCTCCTGGGCAAGGGCGGCGGCCGCCCCCAGCGCCATATATGCCAGGGCGCCGAGCGAAACGCGCTGCAGCGGCGACTTCAGTCTGGGATGGATCTGCATATGTCTCTCCGTTGAGAATTGCATCGGCGCGCTCACAGCGCGTCCGTGTCCGTTTCGCCGGTGCGGATGCGCACCGCCTGGTCGATGCCGTAGACAAAGATCTTGCCGTCGCCGATCTGGCCGGTCCGCGCCGACGCGGCGATGGCTTCCACGGTCCTGTCGGCCATGTCCGACGCCACCGCGACCTCGATCTTGATCTTGGGCAGGAAGCTGACAGCGTATTCGGCGCCGCGATAGATTTCGGTGTGCCCCTTCTGCCGCCCGTAGCCCTTGACTTCGGTGACGGTCAGCCCCTCGACGCCGACCATGGTGAGCGCCTGCCGCACCTCGTCCAGCTTGAACGGCTTGATGATTGCCATCACTATCTTCATGAGGTTTTCGCCCTTTGCTGTTGCGGAGTTCCACGAGCGCAGGCGTCGCCTGTTCCCGAGGGAATCCTTCCAGCGGGGATTCAAGCTCCGTGCCAATTGCCGGAGATGCGGATCAGATAATTGAAAACAAAGGATATTTCGCGCTCACCACCGATCGGCGAAAGTCGCGAAGCCGGAAGTTAGGCTTAAAAAATATGCAGGTTTGCGCGCGTGCCTATTTTTCGGCCTGACGGCGCAGCCTGATCAGGCCTTCCTGCGCCACGGAGGCGATCAACGTGCCGTCACGGGCGTAGATCAAGCCGCGGTTGAAGCCGCGCGAGCCGGAGGCGGAGGGGCTGTCCTGGGTGTAGAGCAGCCAGTCGTCCAGCGGGTGCTCGCGATGGAACCACATGGCATGGTCGAGGCTGGCGGCCTGGATGTCGGGATCGAACAGGCCGCGTCCGTGGGCGAAGGTGGAGGTGTCGAGCAGCGTCATGTCGGACAGATAGGCCAGCAGCACCGAGCGTAGCCGCTTGTCGCCGTCCGGTATGGGGCCGGTCAGACGCATCCACACGTTCTGGCGGGGAGGCAGCTTGTCGCGGCTCGAATAGTGCTCGAGATTGACCGGGCGGATATCCAAGGGGCGTTCGCGCGCCCAGAACTTGCGCACGGCCGCCGGTATATGCTCGATCTTCTGGAGAAGCTGCCGCTGCGACAGCAGCGTTTCCGGTGGCGGAACGTCGATAGGCATCGGTAGCTGATGGTCCAGCCCCTGCTCGGGCACCTGGAAGGAAGCCTCCAGCGAGAAGATGGCCTGGCCGTGCTGCACGGCCGTGACGCGCCGGGTCGTGAAGGAATGACCGTCGCGGATGCGATCGACCTGATAGATGATCGGCACCTTGATGTCGCCCGGGAGCATGAAATAGGCGTGCAGCGAGTGCACGCCGCGGTCGGCATCGACGGTCCGTTGCGCCGCGACCAGTGCCTGCGCGATGGTCTGTCCGCCGAAGACCCGCTGCCACTCCACCTGGGGGCTGCGACCACGATACAGGTTGTGTTCCAGTTCCTCGAGGTCGAGAATGCCGAGAAGCTGCTCCATGGGTGTCGTCATGCCGGCGCCTCGTCAGGAAATCCGTGCGGGGTTTCCGACAGGAGCGGCGGCCAGTCAAGTGTCAGCCGGCCCCAAGCGTGGATCGGCCGGCATGCAGGAAAGGAACAGAGGCGATGGAACGCAACAGACAGGCCGACGACCGGGCTCGGCTCGACGTTCTGATCGCCGGGGCCGGCTATGTGGGGCTGGCGGCCGCCGTGTCGCTCAAACAGGCGCGGCCGAGCCTCGCCGTGGCCGTGGTGGATGCCGCGCCCGCCGAGGCGTGGCGCAGGGACAGCCGGGCTTCGGCCATCGCGGCGGCGGCCTGCCGGATGCTGGAATGCCTGGGCGTCTGGGACGAGATCGCCCCGCAAGCGCAGGCGATCACCGACATGGTCATCACCGATTCGCGCACGTCCGATCCGGTTCGGCCGGTGTTCCTGACCTTCGGCGGCGAGGTCGCGCCGGGCGAGCCCTTCGCACACATGGTGTTCAACCGCGACCTGAACGGCGCGTTGCGGCGCCGCGCCGCTGAGCTTGGCATCGACATCATGGAGGGCATAGCCGTCCAGGGCTTCGACGCGGATGGCGGCGCCGTCACGGTGCATCTCGGCGACGGCGCGACGCTCAATGCGCGCCTGCTGGTTGCGGCGGACGGGGTCAATTCCAGGCTGCGCGACATGGCCGGCATCAAGACGGTACGCTGGGCCTATGGCCAATCCGGCATCGTCTGCACGGTGGCGCATGAACGCCCGCACAACGGCCGCGCCGAAGAGCATTTCCTGCCCGCGGGGCCCTTCGCCACCCTGCCGCTGAAGCCGGACGAGGACGGCACCAACCGCTCTTCCATCGTCTGGTCCGAACGCAGCGAGGACGCCGACAAGCTGGTCAACGGCGACGAACTCGTCTTCGAAAGCGAGTTGGAGCAGCGTTTCGGCCTGAAGCTCGGCGAGATCCGGGTGATGGACAAGCCGCGCGCCTGGCCGCTGGGCCTGACGCTGGCGCGCGCCTTCGTGGCGCCGCGTTTCGCGCTTGCAGGAGACGCGGCGCACGGCATCCACCCGATCGCCGGGCAGGGGCTCAATCTCGGCTTCCGCGACGTGGCGGCGCTGGCCGAGGTGCTGGTCGAGGCCGACCGGCTGGGCCAGGATATCGGCGCGCTCGACGTGCTGGAGCGCTATCAGCAATGGCGCCGCTTCGACACGGTCCAGATGGGCGTCACCACCGACGTGCTCAACCGCCTGTTCTCAAACGATATCGGGCCGGTGCGCACCGTGCGCGACATCGGGCTCGGCCTGGTCGAGCGCATGCCGCGGCTGAAGGAGTTTTTCATCCGCCAGGCTTCGGGCCTTTCGCCGGGAACGCCCCGCCTGTTGCGCGGCGAAGCGATCTGAAGCCCGGCCGGCCATCGTTGAAACTGTCGAGACAGGATAGGTGCCGCATGACGATCGGCGTTGGTGGTTCGAACCCCGAGCAGGAGCTGCGCAAGCTCGTTTCGAAGCGCGACAGCGTCGCGCCCATCGGAGAGGCCGAATTGCGGGAGCGCGTCGCGAGGGCGCAATCGCTGATGCGTTCGCAAGGCATCGCCGCGCTTTACCTCGACGCTTCCACCAGCACCTTCTACTTCACCGGCCTGCGCTTCCATGGCAGCGAGCGCATGCACGCCGTTATCATTCCCGCCGAAGGCGAACTCGTCCACATCAGCCCCACTTTCGAGGAAGCCAAGCTCCGCTCGATGATGACGGGTCCGGCCACGGTGCGCTGCTGGCAGGAAAACGAAGACCCGGCCGTGCTGGTCACCGACGTGCTTCGCGGCATGGGCCATTCCGGCGGCCGGGTGGCCGTGGACCCGATGACGCCCCTTTTCCGGTTCGACGCGATGCGCCGGGCAGGCGGCGCCTATGATTTCGTCAATGGCGGGGTGGTGACCGATGCCTGTCGCCGCATCAAGTCGGCAAACGAGATCGCGCTGATCAGGACTGCGATGAACCTGACGCTCGAGGCGCAGCGGGCCACCGCCCGCATATTGCGCGAAGGGATCACGACCACCGAAGTGGCGGATTTCATATCGGAGGCGCATCTACGGCTGGGCTTCGACGGCGCGCCGGATTTCAGCATCGTGCTGTTCGGCGAACCGACGGCCTATCCGCACGGCGTTCCCTATCCGCAGACGCTCAAGAGCGGCGACATGGTGCTGGTCGATGTCGGCGCCAAGCTGCACGGCTATTATTCCGACCTCACGCGCAGCTATGTCTTCGGCGAGCCCTCCGCGCGTCAACGACAGATATGGAACATCGCCAAGCGGGCGACGCAGGCGGCCTTCGACGCGGCGCAGCCCGGCGCGCCCTGCGAGGCGGTCGACCGCGCGGCGCGTGGCGAGATCGAGGCGGCCGGCCTTGGCCCCGGCTATGAAACGCCCGGCCTGCCGCACCGCACCGGCCACGGCCTGGGCCTCGACGTGCATGAGGAGCCTTATATCGTCGAAGGCAACAAAACCCCGCTCGCCGCCGGCATGTGCTTCTCCAACGAGCCGATGATCTGCGTCTATGGCGAGTTCGGCGTCCGTCTCGAGGACCACATCTACATGGCCGGGGACGGCCCGCACTGGTTCACCGAGCCGTCTGCCTCGATAGACGATCCGTTCGGCTACGAAACGGCGCGAGGATAGGTCCTTCTACCTACCGGGTTCCGGTATGTCATGGATCGCGCGAACCTCGACCATGCCCATCAAGGCGAGCGGAATGTCTGCGGCGATGGCGACAGCTTCGTCGAGATCGCTTGCCTCGATCATGACGAAACCCAGCAGTTGCTCCTTCGTCTCGGCGAAGGGGCCATCGGTCACCAGAGCCCTGCCGCCGCGCTTGCGCACCGTCTTGGCCGTCCGGACCGATTGCAGCGCTTCCGCCGCGACCAGATGCCCTGCCTTGTCGAGCTGCCTGTCATAGGCGAGCGAATCCGCGTCCAGCTTGGCGGAATCCGCCTTCGACAAGGCCCGGAGAGCCTCCTCCTCGTGATATACCAGACAGATATATTTCATTTGCCATTCCTCCATCTGACGCTCGGTAGCGGAATTGTCCAAGGACGGCGACGGCCAAGGCGGACCGACATTTTTGCACGCCGATTTTTCGAAGTGTTGCCGCGGTCGCTTCCCAGTGGTCATCGGGCCGGTGCGCGCTATAGTTCTGGCGGCACTGGCTTGGGACCGGCTTTGTCACAGCGAAGGGAGATCGTCATGAACCGACACGCTAACGCCATCTGGAAAGGCACGCTGACGGAGGGAAGCGGCACGCTCGATACGCAGAGCGGTGCCTTCAACAAGCAGCCCTATTCCTTCAAGGGCCGGTTCCAGGACGAGAGCGGCAAGTCGGGCACCAATCCCGAGGAACTGATCGCGGCGGCGCATGCCGGCTGCTTCGCCATGCAGCTTTCGCATTTCCTGGCCGAGAACGGCACGCCGGCCTCCGAGCTCGACGCCGAGGCGGTCGTCACCTACGGCCCGGCGGCGCAGGGTGGGTTCGAGATCACCGAGAGCGCGCTGAAACTGACCGGCAAGGTGCCCGGCATCGACGCCGCCAAGTTCAAGGAACTGGCCGAGAAGGCCAAGGCAGGCTGCCCTGTGTCGAAGGCGCTGGGTGCGATCAAGGTCACTCTGGACGCCAAGCTGGCTTGAATACCACGCGAAGGGGATCGCAGGGCGGCGGTTTTCGCCGCCTTCGGTCTTTCAGGTTGCGTTCGGCAGGGCGCTTGCCGGTCAGGCGCCGAGCGCGTCGAGGCGCGCGCGAAGGGCCGCGACTTCCTGTTCCAGCGCCTCGATGCGCGCCTCCAGGTCCGACGCGGGCACGGCTGCCGCCGGCCGCTGCGGCGCGAGTGCGGAAACATCCACCGGGCCGGACAGGAGATGCGCGAAACGATCCTCCCGCTGGCCGGGACCTCGGCCGATTTCCACCACCAGCGGCGGGCGCTTGCCGATCAGCATGTCCAGCTCGCCGCGCAGGTCCTCGACCGAGGAAAAGCGCGCCATGCGTTCGCCGCGCGCCAGCAATTCGTGCGCCGTCTGCGGCCCGCGCAGCAGCAACAGGCCGAGGATCGCCGTCTGCGGCGTGGTGAGGGCGAAATGCTGGCTGGCCAGGTGTTCGTAGCGCTCGACGCGGGAAGCGAAGATCTGCCGCACGAGGCCCTTCTGTTCGAGCAGCTTCAGCGCGCGATGCACCTCGACCTGTTCCAACGCCATCACCGGGTCGCGCGCCGTCTTCTGGTTGGCCGCGGCCTGCGCGGCATTGAGCGTGAGCGGATAGACGTCCGGCGTCAGTTCCTTCTTCTCGATCAGACAGCCGAGCACGCGGGCTTCGGCAGGCGTGAGAATGGGAAGGTCTTCGCTCGTCATGGCAATCCGGACCGTATCAGGCTGGCCGCTCCACCACCATCTTCCTGACTGCGGCACCAGCGCTGCCGCAGGCACGCAAAGTCAAGGTGGCGATTGCGGTCATACCCGCCGCTCCACCATCATCTTCTTGATTTCCGCGATCGCTTTGGCCGGGTTGAGGCCCTTCGGGCAGGTCTGCGCGCAGTTCATGATGGTATGGCAGCGATAGAGCCGGAACGGATCTTCCAGATTGTCGAGCCGCTCGCCTGTCGCCTCGTCGCGGGAATCGATCAGCCAGCGATAGGCCTGCAGCAGCGTCGCGGGGCCGAGATAGCGGTCGCCGTTCCACCAGTAGCTCGGGCAGGAGGTGGAGCAGCAGGCGCACAGGATGCATTCATAGAGCCCGTCGAGCTTCTGCCGGTCCTCATGGCTCTGCAGCCACTCCTTCGCCGGCTCGGGCGAAACGGTCTGCAGCCAGGGCTGGATCGAGGCGTGCTGGGCGTAGAAATTGGTGAGGTCGGGCACCAGGTCCTTGATGACCTGCATATGGGGCAGCGGATAGACCTTCACCGGGCCGGAGATGTCGTCCATGCCCTTGGTGCAGGCCAGGGTGTTGGAGCCGTCGATGTTCATGGCGCAGGAGCCGCAGATGCCCTCGCGGCAGGAGCGGCGCAGCGTCAGCGTCGGGTCGATCTTGTTCTTGATCCACAGCAGCGCATCCAGAACCATCGGCCCGCAATCGTCCATATCGACGAAATAGGTGTCGATGCGCGGGTTTTCGCCGTCGTCCGGCGACCAGCGGTAGATGCGGTATTCGCGCAGATTGGTCGCGCCTTCCGGCTTCGGCCAGGTCTTGCCCTGCCGGATCTGCGAGTTCTTGGGGAGTGCGAGTTCGACCATTGCCGTGCGATCCTCAGTACACCCGCGCCTTGGGCGCGATCTTGGCCGGATCGATGCCGCCTTCGGAGGCCGGCAGCATCGTTTCGGTGTGGACGGGCCGGTAGGACAGCGCCACCTTGCCGTCCGGCGCCACCTGGGCCAGCGTGTGCTTGCGCCAGTTCGTGTCGTCGCGCTCGGCGAAGTCCTCGCGGGCATGAGCGCCGCGGCTTTCCTTGCGGGCCTCCGCGCCGTAGACGGTGGCGATGGCGTTGGCCATCAGGTTCTCCAGCTCCAGCGTCTCGACCAGGTCGGAGTTCCAGATCATCGAGCGGTCGGTGACCTTCAGGTCCTTCAGCTCGCCCCAGATTTCGGAGACGCGGCGACAGCCGGCCTCCAGCGATTCCTGGGTGCGGAAGACGGCGGCGTCTTCCTGCATGGCCTTCTGCATCTTCTCGCGCAGCACGGCGGTCGGCGTCGAACCGTTGGCATGGCGCAGATGGTCGAAGCGCGCCATGATGCGCTCGACGCAGGCCTTGTCGGGCGAGGGGACCGCGGCGTCGCGGTCGATGACCTGGGCGGCGCGGATGGCGGCGGCACGGCCGAACACGACCAGATCGATCAGCGAGTTGGAACCGAGCCGATTGGCGCCGTGGACGGAGGCGCAGCCGGACTCGCCCACCGCCATCAGGCCGGGCGTGACGCGATCGGGGTTCTCCGGCGTCGGGTTCAGCGCCTCGCCCCAATAATTAGTCGGGATGCCGCCCATATTGTAGTGGACGGTCGGCAGCACCGGGATCGGCTCGCGGGTCACATCGACGCCGGCGAAGATCTTCGCCGATTCCGAGATGCCCGGCAGCCGCTCGGCGAGCACCGCGGGGTCGAGATGGTCGAGGTGCAGGAAGATGTGGTCCTTGTTCTTGCCGACGCCGCGGCCTTCGCGGATTTCCAGCGTCATGCAGCGCGAGACGACGTCGCGCGAGGCAAGGTCCTTGGCCGAGGGGGCGTAGCGCTCCATGAAGCGCTCGCCTTCCGAATTGACCAGATATCCGCCTTCGCCGCGGGCACCCTCGGTGATGAGGCAGCCGGCGCCGTAGATGCCGGTCGGGTGGAACTGCACGAACTCCATGTCCTGCAAGGGCAGCCCGGCGCGCACAGCCATGCCGCCGCCGTCGCCGGTGCAGGTGTGGGCGCTGGTGGCGGAGAAATAGGCGCGGCCATAGCCGCCCGTCGCCAGCACCACCATCTTGGCCGAGAAGCGGTGGATGGTGCCGTCGTCGAGGTTCCAGGCGACGACGCCGGTGCAGGTGCCGTCCGGATCCATGATCAGGTCGAGCGCGAAATATTCGATGAAGAACTGCGCATGGTGCTTCAGCGACTGGCCGTAAAGCGTGTGCAGGATCGCGTGGCCGGTGCGGTCGGCGGCCGCGCAGGTGCGCTGCACGGGCGGGCCGTCGCCGAAATTCATCATGTGGCCGCCGAAGGGGCGCTGGTAGATCCGGCCTTCCTCGGTGCGCGAGAAGGGTACGCCATAGTGCTCCAGCTCGTAGACGGCAGCCGGAGCCTGCCGCACCATGTACTCCATGGCGTCGACGTCGCCCAGCCAGTCGGAACCCTTGACCGTGTCGTAGAGGTGCCACTGCCAGCTGTCCGGCCCCATGTTCTGGAGCGAGGCGGCGATGCCGCCCTGCGCTGCAACCGTGTGGGAGCGGGTGGGGAAGACCTTGGTGATGCAGGCCGTGCGCAGGCCCTGCTCGGCCATGCCCAGCGTGGCGCGCAGCCCGGCGCCGCCGGCGCCGACGACGACCACGTCGAACTGGTGGTCCACGAAAGTGTAGGCGGAGCCCGCCTGGTTCCTGGTTTCGCTGGCCACGGCTCAGCCTCCGAACGACAGCTTGAGCAGGGCGAAGAGAGAGGCGACGCCGACCGCTATGGTGAAGAACGTGTTGAGGGTGAGAAGAGCCAGCTTGCCGCCCTCCCCATGGACATAGTCCTCGATGATGACCTGCATGCCGAGGCGCATGTGGTAGAGCGCGGAGACCAGCATCAGGATCATGAGAAGCGCGACGAGCGGATGGGCGAGCGCTGCGCGAACCTCGGCATAGCCGGCACCGTTCATCGAGATCAGGAAGATGACGAAGAACAGCGTCAGCGGGATGTTGGCGACCGCCGTCAGCCGCTGGCGCCAGAAATGGCCGGTGCCTTCATGGGCCGAGCCAAGGCCTTCGACCTTCTTCAGGGGCGTGCGCATGTCCGCCATGATCAGCCTCCCCGAACCATGTAGCCGACGATCCAGATCGCCAGCGTCAGCACCACCGAACCGACGACGGTGGCCCAGCCGATCTTCGAGGCGGTGTGCTTTTCCAGCCCCGCCCCGGTGTCCCACACCAGATGGCGAACGCCGCCGAGCATGTGGTGCATCAGCGCCCAGGTGTAGCCGAACAGGACGAGCCGTCCGAACCAGGAGCCGAAAATGCCGTTGACGAAGTCGAAATAGCCCTGCGGGCCGGCGGCGGCCGTCAGCCACCATGCGACCAGGAGCGTGCCGAAATAGAGAGCGCCGCCGGTGATGCGATGCATGATCGACATCGTCATGGTGATCGGCGGCCGGTAGACCGTCAAATGCGGCGACAACGGCCTGTTTCGGGTGGCTGGAGATGACATCATGGCTCCCCCGGCTTCGGCCCCTGAAAACGATGCGAAATGCGACATCGCCAAGTGCCGGTGCGACTTCGAACAGCGGCGTTCTAAAACGCTTTTTGCATTGCGTCAAAGCCGGAAAATCGTTTCGGAAACGTCATTTAGTCTGATTTATGAGCGGGTTGGGCAGGTCGGGCGGCTTCAATCGGTTTGAAGGCCGGATATCGGCAGCAGTTCAGGGAGCGGCCGGCGAAAAGAATCATCGCGTGCAGGTGATCGGCGTCGCCCCGGCTTTCATCACCAGCGCCTCGCGCCCGTCGATCACGATGGCGTCGTGATTGGCGCCGAATCGGCTGTTCTGGTTGGCGGGAGAGGCCGGAAGCTCCTCGTCGACGCCGTCGGGGCCGAGCACGCGCACCGAACTGCCGAGATTCTCGATCGTCATCATGCCGCCATCGGCGCAATTGTAGGTGGCTCTGCCCGGCTGCGGCTTGTCGGGAGCGATTGCGATAGCCGGGGCGCCCGCCGTGAGCGATGCCGACGCCGGCTTGTCGTTGAAGGCGGAGGGGCCTGGGTCCGACACGCAGGCGGCTATGAGGATGGGCGACAGGAGGGCGAGTGTCGCCCGGGCTGTGCGGCATAGAGCCATGAAGGCCTCCAGATGTCGAAACTAGCCGCCGGTGCGGCGAGGAATCAAGAGGCGGCGCCGCATTGTCCACGGCGGTTAACCATGTTGCGCGAACGCTGCCCTGCTGGCGGCCAAACCACTTAACAATGGTTAATAAAAGGTTAATTTACTCGAATCGAAGACAGCGGCCTCTGGCACCGGAACGGTTTGCCGGCGGTTCTGTTCTCCGGGCAAGAAAGAACGGGCAGCGGCTCTGGCCGGAGTGCTGTTCCGGGGCGAGGAGGAAACGCCATGCGTGCGGTTGCAAGAAGCGCCTGTCTCGGAGCATTGATGGTGGCCGGCGGGGTTGCGCTGGATGCGCAGCCAGCCTCGGCCTGGTCGCGCCAGCACGACCATGTCTATGCCGACTCGTTCGGAAACCTGGTGGTCGAAAGCGCGGCGGGCTACAAGCGCATCATCGTGGGCGAGGGCGCGCAGGCCAGAAAAATGGCCGGCTACATCGCTGCGGAAAGCGCCCCGCGCGTGGAATATCTCTATCCAGAGGGCGGACTGGTCGCCGACTGCTACCGGCCGCCGGTCTTTGTGAAGGGCCGCAGCTACATGTACGGCCTTTCCGACGGCGAGATGCCGGAACTCAGCCCCTGCCGTTGAAACGTGTCACGCCGGTGCCGGAAATGGCCAGCCCGTAGGGTCCGGCGGCCCTGACCTGATCGCGGCCGCCTTTCTTGGCGCTGTAGAGCGCTTCGTCGGCGCGCCGCATCAGTTCTGCGAAACCTTCCTGCAATTGCAGCTCGGCGACGCCGAAACTCGCCGTGCAGCGGTGGTCCGACGGCAAGCCGCGGATCGACATCGCGCCGAAAGCGCTGCGGGCGCCCTCGGCGAACAGCCTGGCGGCGGCCAGGTTGGCGCCGGGCAGCAATATGGCGAATTCCTCGCCGCCGATGCGCCCGGCGACGTGGCTGCGGGCGGCTGCATCCCGGAGGAAGCCGGCAAAGGTCTCGATGACGTGGTCGCCTGCGGCATGGCCGAAATTGTCGTTGATCAGCTTGAAATGGTCGAGGTCCGCCAGCACCAGCGAGACCGGAATGCGGAGGCGCGTCGCATCGTGCAGCGTCGCCTCGCCGCGGCGCTGGAAGCCGCCCCGGTTGAGCAGCCCCGACAGCGCGTCGATCTCCGAGCGCGACGTGGCGTCCGACATCACGTCGCGCACCAGTATCACGAGCGTGAGCAGGGCGACGGTCATACCGAAGACGGTCCCCAAGGACTGCGACGCCATCGCATAGACGGTCTGGACATAGGCTTGCGGCTCGGCACCCCAGCCGCCCAGCATGTGGGCCAGGAACGGCTTGCTGGCGAACTGCGCCGCGCTTGCCACCAGAACGCCCATCAGCATCCGGTCCAGCCGATCGAGGCGCTGCCTCGTGGACCAGATGATGCCGGCGCCGACAAGCTGCATGGCGGCGTAGGGAAGCTGATAGGCCATCATGCGCGCCAGCGATTGACGCGGCAGGTCCTGCGCGAAAAAGACGACGACACTGGCGGCGAGCAGGAGGAGCAGCATCGGCCACCAGGGTCGTGCGACATCGTATTTGTGCGCCAGGCCGGCGTTGTAGACGAGGGTGGCGGCAAGGAAAGAGGCGAAGGCCGCCACGACCGGCAGGCGGGCGTCGTCGAACGCAGGAATGCTGAACTCGATGACGAAATAGACCATGCCGAGCAGGTAGGCGAAGCCGAGCCAGCGGGCCGAGATGCGCCGCACGTCATGGGCGGCGATGATCATGAAGGCGGACGCCAGCAATCCCGCCATGAAAAGATTGATTGCCAGTATGAAACTTGCGCCGCTCATGAGGCCCCGCCCTTGCGGGAACAGTTAAACCGGCGACCGCCAAGAACAGGTTAACGGGCGCTTCGGCGAAGCGGACGTCATGCCGGGCGGGCGGCGTTGACGAAGACGGTCTGCGGGCGCTGGTAGGACAGGCGCACGCTGTCACGGCCGTTCTGCTTGGCGCGGTAGAGGGCCTCGTCGGCGCGCCGCATCAGTCCGGCAAGGTCTTCCGAACCGGAGCGCGCGGCCACGCCGAAGGTGGCGGTTGCGCGCGCGTGCGCCGGCAGCCCGTCGACGGCGCCGGACGAAAACGCGGTGCGCACCGCTTCTGCGAACAGCCGCGCTGCGGCCAGATCGGCGAGCGGCAGCAGCACGGCGAATTCCTCGCCGCCGATGCGGCCGGCAATGCCGTTGTCGCCTGCCGCGGTCCGCAGGCGCGCGGCGAAATCGGCAATGACGCGATCGCCTGCGGCGTGCCCATAGAGGTCATTGATGGTCTTGAAATGATCGAGATCGGCGAGGACCAGCGCGACGGGCATGTCCGACCTGGCGGCCCGCGCCAAGGCTTTGGCCGCCTGCTCCTCGAATCCCCGCCGGTTGAGGATGCGCGAAAGCGGATCGGTGAGCGCATCGGTCCTGAGACCGGTCAGCATTTCAAGCGCCACCGCCGCCATCAGCGCGAGGGCCAGCAGCAGGCCCAGCAGGGCGTGGGTGAGCAGCGCCGTCATCCAGTAGGTGGAATGACCGAAGGCGGTTTCTCCGGTCGGCGGGCCGCCCAGTCTGATGGACACGATGGTGCGGACGATGAAGTTCATGCCCTCGACGAGCGTCAGCGCAAGCAGGATGCGAGCCGTCGGCGTCTTGTGGCGTATCGCGCGCAGTTCACCGGCCACCAGCAGGCAGATGCCGCCGAAGGCGAAGTTCAGCGAATAGATGCGCCACACCAGATCGGGCCTGACGAGAAAGAACCAGCAGAATGCGGCCATGCCGGCGAGACTGAACAGGAGCAGCCCCCTCAAGGGCGGGCGGCGGCCATGCAGGCTCACCACCGCCCCGGCGATCACCGCGACGCCGAGCGTGAAGCTTGCGGCCGAGACCAGCCTGCCGGCCAGGAAGCTCGACTGCGGGGTGAAATATTGGAGCAGGAAGCCCGCCGCGGTGCAGGCATAGCCGCCGGAAAAGGCCAGCAGCAGATTGCGGGGGCGGTAGAACCACAGCGCCAGGAACGTCGAAGCGAGGACGAGCGCGATCGACGGGTTGAGCAAAGCCATGAACAGATCGATGTCCAAGCAAGCGCCTTCCGCCGGAGTGCCGTTGCGGAAGGGACGCTAGCGTCCAAGCGCAAACAACGCGTTAAGGGATGGACAGCAATGCGTGACGGGCGGATGCTCCAGGAACAAGGCGTCCGCAACGACGTTACCGCGAACCGGAAGGAGAGGACAAATGGCCGAATCGATCACCCTGACGGACCACGACGCCATACGCGACTGGGCGGCGGCGCGTGGCGGTGCGCCTGCCGTCGTGGACACCTCGCTCGAAGCCGGCACGCCCATGCTGCGCATCGTTTTCGGCGAGCAGGCCTATCAGGACGTCGACCAGCCGTTGGACGCGGGCGGCCTCCAAGTGGTCGAGTGGGACGAATGGTTCCGCCTGTTCGACGCACAGAAGCTGGTCATGGTGGTCGAGAAGGACCAGCCCGGGCGGCTCAACGGCTATCACCAGCTCGTGAAAGCATGAAGACATAGAGCCGTCGGCCCGGAACGGAAAAGGCCCGGCACGAAGGCCGGGCCTGCTTTCCTGTGATCGTTCTGCGGCGCCGCGCCTATTCCCAGTCGCGGATATCGACGAAATGGCCGGCTATGGCCGCAGCCGCCGCCATGGCCGGCGACACCAGATGGGTGCGGCCCTTGAAGCCCTGGCGGCCCTCGAAATTGCGATTCGAGGTCGAGGCGCAGCGCTCGTGCGGGGCGAGCCGGTCGTCGTTCATGGCCAGGCACATGGAGCAGCCCGGCTCGCGCCAGTCGAAGCCGGCCTCGATGAAGATCTTGTCGAGGCCTTCGGCCTCGGCCTGCGCCTTCACCAAGCCGGATCCCGGAACGATCATGGCGTTGACGCGCGGGTTGACCTTCTTGCCCTTGGCAATGACGGCCACCGCCCGCAAGTCCTCGATGCGGCCGTTGGTGCAGGAGCCGATGAAGACGCGATCGAGTTCGATGTCGGTGATCTTCGTGCCGGCGGTGAGGCCCATATAATCCAGCGCGCGCTTCTTGGAGTTGCGCTTGTTCTCGTCCTCGATCTCGTCGGGGTTCGGCACCACGCCGGTCACGGCCACCACGTCCTCGGGCGAGGAGCCCCAGGTGACGATGGGCGGCAGCTTGGCGGCATCCAGCACCACCACCTTGTCGAAATGCGCGTCCTCGTCCGTCTTCAGCGTCTTCCAGTAGTCCAGCGCCATGTCCCACGCCTTGCCCTGCGGCGCGCGCGGCTTGTCCTTGACATAGGCGAAGGTGGTCTCGTCGGGCGCGATCAGGCCGGCGCGGGCTCCGCCTTCGATCGACATGTTGCAGACCGTCATGCGGCCTTCCATCGACAGCGACCGGATCGCCTCGCCGGCATATTCGATGACGTAGCCGGTGCCGCCGGCGGTGCCGATCTCGCCGATGATGGCCAGGATGATGTCCTTGGCCGTCACGCCGGCGGGAAGCTGGCCGTCGACACGCACAAGCATGTTCTTGGCCTTCTTCTGGATCAGCGTCTGCGTGGCCAGCACATGCTCGACCTCGGACGTGCCGATGCCGTGCGCCAGCGCGCCGAAAGCGCCGTGGGTGGAGGTATGGCTGTCGCCGCATACGATGGTCATGCCGGGCAGGGTGAAGCCCTGTTCGGGGCCGATGATGTGGACGATGCCCTGCCGGCGGTCCTTCTCCGAGTAATATTCCACGCCGAAATCCGCGGCGTTCTTTGCCAGCGCCTCGACCTGGATGCGGCTTTCCTCGTTCTTGATGCCGTTGACGCGGTCCGGCGAGGTCGGCACGTTGTGGTCGACCACGGCCAGCGTCTTTTCCGGATGCCGCACCTTGCGGCCTGCCATGCGCAGGCCCTCGAAGGCCTGGGGGCTGGTCACTTCATGCACGAGGTGGCGGTCGATCCACAGCAGGCAGGTGCCGTCGGCCTGGCGGTCGACAACGTGATCGTCGAAAATCTTGTCGTAGAGGGTGCGCGGTGCGCTCATTTGCGTAAATCCGTCGATGAGAAAACTGGAAACCTCCGGCTTCGGCCGGAAACGGGCGGCGCCAGGCGGGCTTCAACCGAGCAGGCTGGTCAGCGCGCCGCAGACCCGCGCAAAGAACCGTGCCGGCAGGCGCTTCTTGTCCTGCAACACGAACCCCTTGTAGGACGGATCTCCGAAAAGCTCTTCCATGCCCGCTCAATACCAATCTTTTGCCGGAACGGCAATTGCGGCGAAAGCCTCGCCGAAAGGCGTTCGTCTGTCCGTCAGGCCTGCATGTTCTGGCGGCGCAGGCGTTTTTCCAGTGCACGCAGGGCAAGCGACAGGCCGACGGTCAGGATCAGATAGATATAGGCGACGACGGAATAGGTTTCGAAGAAACGGAACGAGCCCGAGGCGTAAACCTTGCCCATCTGGGTGATGTCGGCGACGCCGAGCACGGAAACCAGCGAAGAATCCTTGACCATGGCGACGAAGTCGTTGCCGAGCGGCGGCAGGATGGTGCGGATCGCCTGCGGGAAGACGACCAGCCTGAAGCGCTGCACGCGCGAAAGGCCGAGCGCCTTGGCGGCCTCGATCTGGCCAACCTCGACCGATTGGATGCCGGCGCGAAAGACTTCGGCGATGAAGGCCGAATAGCCGATGGTCAGCGCCATGATCGCGCGCCACAGCAGCGACACGTCGCGCACCACGAGTTCGCCCAGCCAGCCGGCCTGCTGCAGCGGCGCGGTGAGGAAGTTCCATGCGCTCACGAATGCCGGGGCGCCGACGAAGGCGATCCAGAACAGCAGCACCAGGATCGGCACGCCGCGCACGATCTCGACATAGAAGCGTGCGATCTGGCGCAGCCAGGCCGAGCCTGACAGCGCCATCAGGGCGATGCCGAGCCCGAGCGCCGATGCCAACGCGAAGCCGACCACGGTGACGAAGACGGTGATGCCGATGCCCTTGGCGACGGTCGAAAAGACCTGGCGATAGAGGTCGCTGGCGGCGATCGCCATGGCTGCGGCGAGGGCTATCGCCACGGCGGCTGCCAGCCACCACGGAAAGTCGCGCTTACGTGTGCGTGCCGCCCCCTGCATATCGAAGCTCAACGTCCCAGACGCCGGAGATCGCTCCGGCGTTCCTCCGGCCTGCCGGGAAAGGGATTCAATGCGTGCTTCCGGCCGCGCCTGCCGCGCGGCTCACTCGCCCACCTTGTAGTCGAGGAACCATTTCTTGTTCAGCGCTTCCATGGTGCCGTCTGCCTTCATCGCGGCGATGGCGGCATCGACCGGCTTCGCCAGGTCGGATCCTTTCGGGAAGATGAAGCCGAAATCCTCGGCGCCGAGCGGGCCGCCGACGAGCTTCAGCTTGCCGTCGGACGCATCGACATAGCCCTTGCCGGCGGTCGAGTCGGTCAGCACCACGTCCACGTCGCCGGCCTTCAGGGCCTGCACGCTGGCGCCGAAGGTCTCGAACAGCTTGATGCGCGGGTTCTGCTCATTGCCGTCCAGCACGCTGTAGACGGCCGTGTAGAAGGGCGAAGTGCCGGCCTGCGCGCCGATCAGTCCTTCCTTGAGCGCGGCGAAGCTCTTGGCATCGGAAAAGCGGCCTTCGTCGCCGCGCACCAGCATGAACTGCTCGTTGCGCATGTAGGGATCGGAGAAATCGACCTTCTGCTTGCGCTCGTCGTTGATGGTTATGCCGGTCATGCCGATATTGTACTGGTTGTCGGCGACGGCCTGGATCATCGCATCCCAGGACGTATTCTGGTACTCGACGTTGAAGTTCAGCCGCTTGGCGATCTCGTTCATCGCGTCATATTCCCAGCCGATCTGCTTGCCGGTCTTGGGGTCGATGAATTGCAGCGGCGGATAGGCGTTCTCCGTCACCACCACGACCTTGCGACCGCCGAGATCGGGAAGGTCGCCCGCCAGCGCCATCGCCGGCAGGAGGAAGGCGGCGAACAGGCCGAGAAAGAAAGATTTGCACGTCATCAAAATGCTCCGCGTTCGGAAAAGCCGTTTCCCTGCATATCGCCGCGCCGGCGGGACCCCCCGCGGCGCAAGCCTTGTCAGCTTTGCCCGTGGCGCAGATCAAGCGCAAGCAACTCGTCGTCGAAATAGCGGCCGTTCACGAAAACCGCATCCCGCTCGAGGCCGTAGGGCTGGAAGCCCAGGCTGCGGTAGAGCCGGCGCGCGGCTTCGTTCCCGACCGCCACGACGCACTGCAGGATGACGCCCTGCGTCGCGGCGTGGCGGACGACATGCTCGACCAACCGGCGCCCGGTCCCGGTGCCTCTCAGGGCGGGCGCGACGTAGACCCCGACCATCGTGCCCTTGTGCCGCGTCTTGAGGCGGGTATCGGGCAGATAGACCGCCATGCCGCTCAACTCGCCGCCCATGAACGCCCCGAAGACGATGCCTGGAGGGGCAGGCGCGGCCCTTGCGGCAATCTCTGCGTCGGAAAGATGCTCTTCGTCCTGAGGGCTTGAGCTGAACGCCTCCGGGCTGTCGATGAGCGCGGCAAGACGCAGGCGCCTGTAGGCAACCGCATCCGCGATGGTAAGCGGGCGTATTGGGATGGAATCCGCGGCCATGATTTCCAAGCCTTGTTCCAAAGGAAAAATGGGCGGCCAAACAGAAAAAGGCGGCCGAAGCCGCCTTTTTGAAACCGGCTGGACCGAAGTCCGGCTTATTCGGCGGCCGTCTCGGCGGCCGCGGCCTTTTCCGCGGCTTCCTGCGCGGCCTTCTCGGCGGCGAGCGCCTCGGCGGCGGCGATCTTCTCGGCCTCGATGCGGGCCTTTTCGGCGTTCAGCGCTTCACGCTCGGCATCGTTCAGCTTGCGGGCGCGCACGCCGGTGTTCTCCGAAATGCGGGCCGACTTGCCGCGACGGTCGCGCAGGTAATAGAGCTTGGCGCGGCGCACCTTGCCGCGGCGCACGATGTCGACGCCCTCGACCATCGGCGAGAAGACCGGGAACACGCGCTCCACGCCTTCGCCGTAGGAGATCTTGCGGACGGTGAAATTTTCCTGGAAGCCGGAGCCGGAGCGGGCGATGACGACGCCCTCATAGGCCTGCACGCGGGTGCGCGAGCCTTCGGTGACGCGCACGTTGACGCGCACGGTGTCGCCGGGCTGGAATTCGGGCAGCTTGCGCTTGGCTTCGATCTTGGCGGCCTGTTCGGCCTCGAGCTGACGGATGATGTCCATCTCAAAAATCCACTTCTTGTTCTTCCGACAGCCAGAGCGCCCTGCGCTCGCCTTGCAGTTCCTTCGACCGCTCGGCTATGCCTTTTGCCGGAGCATCGGGCAGGGGCGACTACACCGCCATTGTTGACGGGCCCGACAGGCCTTCCCATCGGTTCGGCGGCACATACAGCTATTTTGCCCGTTTGTCACGCCCCGTTTGTCATGCCCGTTTGTCATGCCTTGTCGCTGTTTATTTACGCGGCGGCCACGCCTGCGGCTTGCACGAGGGCCGCATGCTTTCTACAGCCGGAACCGGTCTCTTCAATGCGGGCGGTGCAATGGCCTTCCTCGATATCGTGACGCTTTTCCTGGCGGGCGTGCTTTCGGGCGCGGTCAACGCCGTCGCCGGCGGAGGCACCTTCCTCACGTTCGGGGCGTTGACGCTGACCGGTTCGCTGCCGATCACCGCCAACGCCACCTCCTCCGTCGCGCAATTCCCCGGCTATATCACCTCGACGCTCGCCTATTGGAGCGATATCCGCCACATGTGGCGCGGGGCGCTGCTGCTTTGCCTCATCTCGGCCGCCGGTGCGCTTGCCGGCGCGCTGATCCTTTTGTCGCTCTCCAATCCCTCCTTTCGCGCGCTGGTGCCCTGGCTGCTGATCGCCGCCACCGCGCTGTTCGCCGCCGGTCCCTGGCTCAAGCCGAAACCGAAGGCCGGCGTCAAGCCGCGCACGGGCTCGCTTGCCGGCTCGGCCGTGCAGTTCTGCACGGCCGTCTATGGCGGGTTCTTCGGAGCCGGCATGGGGGTGATGATGCTGGCCACGCTCGGCCTTACCGAAAGCGGTGACTATCACAGGCTGAACGCGCTGAAGAACATGCTTTCCATCGTCATCGCGGCGGTGGCGATCGCGGTCTTCGTCTCGGGCGGGGTGGTGGCGTGGCCGCAGGCGGCCGCGATGGTGCCGGGCGTGGCGCTGGGCGGCTATGGCGGGGTGTGGCTGGCAAAGCGTGTGCCGCAGCCGCTGTTGCGCGGCTTCGTCATCGCCGTCGGCCTCATCCTGGCCGGTTACTATTTCGTGCGGGGCTGAACCAGGGAAAGCAGGTCGGGCCGCCGCTCGCGGGTCAGCCGCTCGGCCTCGGCGTGGCGCCATGCCGCGATCCTGGCATGGTTGCCGGAGGTCAGCACCTCGGGAATCGTCCGGCCCTCGAAGTCCTGCGGGCGCGTGTAGTGCGGGTGTTCGAGCAGACCGTTCTCGAAACTCTCCTCCTCGCCGGAGCGCTCGTTGCCCATCACGCCGGGCAGCAGCCGCACCACCGCGTCGAGCAGCACCAGCGCGGCCGGCTCGCCGCCGGAGAGGATGAAATCGCCGATCGAGACTTCCTCCAGTCCGCGCGCCTCGATGACGCGCTGGTCCACGCCTTCGAAACGTCCGCACAGAATGGTGGCGCCGGGTCCGGCGGCAAGCTCGCGCACCCTTTCCTGCGCCAGCGGCCTGCCGCGCGGGCTCATCAGCAGGCGCGGGCGCGGATCGCCTTCCGGCGAGGCGTGGTCGATCGCGCGGGCCAGCACGTCGGCGCGCATCACCATGCCGGCGCCGCCGCCGGCCGGCGTGTCGTCCACGGTGCGGTGGCGGTCGGTGGCGAAGTCGCGGATCTGGATCGCCTCCAGCGACCAGGTGCCCGCCTCCAGCGCCTTGCCGGCCAGCGACAGGCCGAGCGCGCCCGGAAACATCTCCGGATAAAGGGTCAGCACGGAAGCCCGAAAGGTCACCGGTTGCCTCCGGCATCCTTCGGCCCGCGCGGCCGGCTTTTGGCGGGGTCGAAATCCTCGGCGTCCGGCGCCTCGCCGTCCTCTTCCTCGACCAGCCCCGCCGCCACCGGATCGATGCGGACGAAACCGCCCGCAATCGAAACTTCCGGCACAGCCGCCTTGGAAAAGGGGATGAGCACGCCCTTGCGCCCGCCCAGCATCAGGTCGAGGATGTCGCCGCCGCCGAAATTCTGCACCGCGCTCACCTTGCCGATCACCGCGCCGGTCGCGTCCTGCACCGCGAGGCCGACGAGATCGGCATGATAGAACTCGTCTTCTTCTTCGTCCGGCAAGGCGGACCGGTCGACGAACAGTTCCGTGCCGTTCAGCGCTTCGGCAGCACTTCGGTCGTTCACGCCCTTGAAGCGCACGACCACCACCGTGCCGGCCGGGCGGATGTCAGCGATCTCGAAGGCGCGTCCGTCCCTGGCATAGAGCGGACCGTAATCGCCCAGCGCCAGCGGATCGCCGGTGAAGGTCTTCACGCGCAACTCGCCCTTGATGCCGTGGGCGGCGCCGACCACGGCCATCTGGATCGGGTTTTCGGGCTTGGGCATCGTCCGGCTTCACCGCTTGCTAACCTGACAGGGAAATACTGACTTATTCAATCGGACCTCCGCTGCCAATGCAGGAATTCCTCATCTCGGCCAAGCCTGACCTCCAGGCCGCCCGCGAAAGCTGGCTGAAGGCGCTGGCGGCCGAGCGCCGTCTCTCCGCCCTGACGGTCGAGGCCTATGAGCGCGACACGCGCCAGTTCCTGCAATTCCTCACCGGCCATTGCGGCGGCGCGCCGGGCATCGCCGACATCAAGGATCTCAGGCCGGCCGATCTGCGCGCCTTTCTCGCTTCGCGCCGAGCGACGGGGGCGGGCGCGCGCACTTTGGGGCGGGGACTTGCCGGCGTGCGCTCGTTTTTGCGCTTCCTGGAACGGCGCGGTCTGGTCAA
Source organism: Mesorhizobium sp. SP-1A (assembly GCF_032460275.1). NCBI lineage: Bacteria > Pseudomonadati > Pseudomonadota > Alphaproteobacteria > Hyphomicrobiales > Phyllobacteriaceae > Mesorhizobium > Mesorhizobium sp. SP-1A. The sequence continues at coordinate 288,203 of NZ_JAVXZD010000005.1, forward strand.
CGCGGCCGGCGCCGCCGCGCTGCGCGCGCCGAAACAGCCGAAATCCCTGCCCAAGCCGCTGACGGCGCCGGATGCCAAGCGCGTCGTCTCCGCCGGCGAGCAACTGGCCGAGGAGCCGTGGATCGCCGCGCGCAACGCGGCCGTGTTGACGCTGCTCTATGGCTGCGGCCTGCGCATTTCCGAAGCGCTCGGGCTCGACGGAGCCGATCTGGCTTCGGCCGGCGAAACCGTGCTGCGCATCACCGGCAAGGGCGGCAAGACGCGGCTGGTGCCGGTGCTGCCGGTGGCTTTCGCCGCCGTAGCGGAATACCGCCGGCTGTGTCCGTATCATCTCGGGACCGGCGCACCGCTGTTTCGCGGTGCGCGCGGCGGACCACTCAATCCGGCTATCGTCCAGCGCGAGATGGCCGGGCTGCGTTCGGCCTTGAACCTGCCGGACACGGCCACGCCGCACGCGTTGCGCCACTCCTTCGCCACGCATCTGCTCGGCCGCGGCGGCGACCTGCGCACCATCCAGGAACTGCTCGGCCATGCCAGCCTGTCCACCACCCAGATCTACACCGGCGTCGATACCGCGCGGCTTCTGGAAATCTACGACGCCGCGCATCCGCGCGCGTGAGCCGTTGCGACAATTTTGCGTGGCCGATTAACCGTTTCGCCGTCTTTTGCGCCTAGAGCGATGGCATGAAACGCATCATGGCCATGGCTGACCGCGCGGCGCTCCTGTCGCTCAAGGGGCTGGTCGCGCTCAACCTCCTGTTCTTGCTGTCCTTCCTGGTCATTCTGCTGCTTGCGGGCCGGGCCGGGGCCGAAACCGTCTGCTCCGGCAAGGACATGACGGCGGCGCTGCAAAAGGACGATCCGGCGACCTACGGCAAGATCGAAGCCGAAGCGGCGGCGACGCTCAACGGGGAAGGCCTGCTCTGGAAGCTGGAAAGGCCGGGCGAGCGGCCGTCCTGGCTGTTCGGCACCATGCACCTGACCGATCCGCGCGTCGTCACCCTGCCGGCGGCGGCGCAAAAGGCTTTCGACGCTTCCGGCACCGTCGTCATCGAGACCACGGAGGTGCTCGACCAGGCCAAGATGATGGCGGCGCTGGCGAAGGAGCCGGAGCTGATGATGTTCACCGACGGCACCACGCTGGCCTCGCTGCTGTCGTCCAAGGATGCCGCACTGGTCGACAAGGGGCTGGCCGCGCGCGGCATCTCGATGGCTGCCGTCGCCAAGATGAAGCCGTGGATGCTTTCGGCCATGGTGGCGCTGCCGGCCTGCGAGATGGTGCGCAAGGCCGAAGGCGCGCCGGTGCTCGACGTCAAGCTCGCGCAGGAAGCCAAGACGCAGGGCAAGGATCTCGAAGGGGTCGAATCCGTGGCGGACCAGCTCCATGCCATGGCTTCGCTGCCGATCTCGCTGCACATGAAGGGGCTGGTCGAGACGCTGAAGCTCGGCGACAAGGCCGACGACCTCTCCGAAACCATGGTCGTGCTCTATCAGCGCGGCCGGATCGGCATGATCTGGCCGCTGCTGCGCGCCGTGGTGCCGGACGAGGCGGGTGGTCCGGACGGCTATGCCGCTTTCGAGGAGGCGCTGGTCATCAGCCGCAACAAGGTGATGGCCGAGCGCGCGCTGCCCATCCTCAAGAAGGGCGATGTCTTCATGGCGGTGGGTGCCCTGCATCTGCCCGGCCCGCAAGGACTCGTCGAGCAGTTCCGCAAGGCCGGTTACGTCGTCACACGGGCCGATTGAGGGCAACTGGACCGATTTTGGTTCATTTGGGCCGGGTCGAAGGCTCGATCCGGTGCTTTCCTGCCCGAATTTTGAAACTTCATCAGCGGTGACGCGTTGTGTCGGCGTTACTTGATGCCTTTCATCGAGGAGGACTGACCATGGCCAACCCGCCCAATAGCCCGGATCCCAACGATCCGCGGCTGAACGACCCCTTGAATCCCGTACCGCGCTCTTCCGATCCCGTGCGTGGCGGACCAGCCGCCCCGCCACCGCCACCGAGTGGCGGCGGCAGCAGCACATGGCTGATCGTGGTGATCGTCATCGTGCTCGCCGTCATCGCGTTCTTCGTGTTCGGTCGCAACAAGGCCGAGACGCCCGCTGAACCGCCGGCGGCCAGCCAGACGACGCCCGCCCCGGCGCAGCCGGAGCCGACGAAGCCGGCCGAGCCGGCGCCTGCGCCTTCGACGACGCAGCCTGCGCAGCCTGAACCGGCAAAGCCCGCGCCCGCTCCTGCCCCCGCGCAGCCGGCTCAACCTGCCCAGCCGGCACAGTAAGGTCAGAAATGCGAAAGGCCCGCCGCTCGGCGGGCCTTTCTTTTGTGAAAAGAGGGACGGGGAAACCGCGCAGCGGTTTGACTGGCCGTCAAAGATGGATCGGCTTGAAATAGGCGGCCAGCGCGGCTTCCTTCACCGCTTCCGACATGGTCGGATGGGCATGGCAGGTGCGGGCGAGGTCTTCGGCCGAGCCGCCGAACTCCATCAGCACCACCGCCTCATGGATCATCTCGCCGGCGCCGAAGCCGACGATGTGGCAGCCCAGCGCCTTGTCGGTCTTCTTGTCGGCCAGGATCTTCACGAAGCCGTCGGTGTGCAGCATGGCGCGCGCCCGGCCGTTGGCGGTGAAGGGGAACTTGCCGACCTTGTAGTCGATTCCGGCCTTCTTCAGTTCCTCCTCGGTCTTACCGACGGAGGCGACCTCCGGACTGGTGTAGACCACGCTCGGGATCACGTCGTAGTTCACGTGACCGGCCTGCCCGGCGATGGTTTCGGCCACCGCGACGCCCTCGTCCTCGGCCTTGTGGGCGAGCATCGGCCCGGCCACCACGTCGCCGATCGCCCAGATGCCCGGCACGTTGGTGCGCAGATGCGCGTCGGTCTTGACGCGACCGCGCTCGTCGGTCTCCACGCCGGCTTCCTTCAGCCCGAGTTGGTCGGCATAGGCGCGGCGGCCGGTGGCGACCAGCACCACATCAGCCTCGACGGTTTCGGCAGCGCCGCCCTTCACCGGCTCGAAGGTTACGGAAACGCCCTTCTTGGCTTTCTTGACGCCGGTGACCTTGGCGCCGAGCTTGAATTCGAAACCCTGCTTGGACAGCAGGCGCTGGAACTGCTTGGCGACCTCGCCGTCCATGCCGCCGAGGATCGTATCGAGGAACTCGATCACCGTCACCTTGGCGCCGAGGCGCGCCCAGACCGAGCCGAGCTCAAGCCCGATGACGCCGCCGCCGACCACGATCAGGCGCTCCGGCACCTTTTCCAGCGACAGCGCGCCGGTGGAGGAGACGACGGCCTTCTCGTCGAAATCCACCTCCACGCCCGGAATGCCGGCAACGTCGGAGCCGGTGGCGATGACGATGTTCTTCGCCTCAATGTCCTGGACCTTGCCGTCCTCGCCGGTCACCGCGACCTTGCCGGCGGAGACGATCCTGCCGGTACCGCGATACGTGTCGATCTTGTTCTTCTTGAACAGGAAGGCGACGCCGCTGACATTGGCCGCCACGGTGGCGTCCTTGTGGGCCATCATCTTCGGAAGGTTGAGCTTCGGCTGAACTTCGACGCCCAGCGTGTCGAAGGAATGTCCCGCCTCGGCGAACATCTCTGACGCATGGAGAAGGGCCTTGGAGGGGATGCAGCCTATGTTGAGGCAGGTGCCGCCGAAGGTTTCGCGCTTCTCCACCACGGCGACCTTGAGGCCGAGCTGCGCGGCCTTGATGGCGCACACATAGCCGCCCGGTCCCGACCCGATCACCACCACGTCGTAAGCCATTCTTTCGTCCCTCTTCACATAGACGACCGCTCCGGCGGACAGGCCGCGGCTGGTCGGATCGGTAACTACAGGCAGATGAGGCCGGCGTTCGTCACAGGTCGAGTACCAGACGCTCCGGATCCTCCAGGGTTTCCTTGACGCGCACCAGGAAGGTGACGGCTTCCTTGCCGTCGACGATGCGGTGGTCGTAGCTGAGCGCCAGGTACATCATCGGGCGGATGACGATCTGGCCGCCGACCACGACCGGCCGCTCCTGGATCTTGTGCATGCCGAGGATGCCCGACTGCGGCGCGTTCAGGATCGGCGTCGACATCAGTGAGCCGTAGACGCCGCCATTGGAGATGGTGAAGGTGCCGCCCTGCATGTCGGCCACGGAGAGCTTGCCGTCGCGCGCGGCGACGCCGAGGCGGGCGATTTCCTTCTCGATCTCGGCGATGGACATCCTGTCGGCGTCGCGCACGACCGGGACCACGAGGCCCTTGTCGGTGCCGACCGCCACGCCGATATGGGCGTAATTCTTGTAGATGAGGTCGGTGCCGTCGATCTCGGCGTTGACCGCCGGAATCTCCTTCAGCGCATAGGTCACCGCCTTGGTGAAGAAGCCCATGAAGCCGAGCTTCACGCCGTGCTTCTTCTCGAACAGGTCCTTGTACTTGGCGCGCAGGTCCATCACCGCCTTCATGTCCACCTCGTTGAAGGTGGTGAGCATGGCCGCGGTCGCCTGGGCGTCCTTGAGACGCCGCGCGATGGTCTGGCGCAGCTTGGTCATGCGCACGCGCTCCTCGCGCGCGGCATCCTCGCCGGAAGACGGCGCACGGGCGGCCGCCGGGGCAGCCGGCGCGGAACCAGCCACGGCCCTGGGCGTCTCGGCAGGCTGCGAAGGCGCGCCCTGCGCCACCGCCTCCAGCACGTCACCCTTCAGGACCTGGCCGCGCTTTCCCGAGCCCGTGACCTGATCGGCCGACAGGTTGGATTCGGCCAGCAGCTTGGCGGCCGAGGGGGCCGGCGGCATCCTGCGTTCCTCGACCTGGCTGTCGCCGGCGATCCTGGCCGTCTGCGCGGCGGCTTCCTTCGAGGTCGAGGCCGCGGTCGGCGCCGATGCCTGCGCCACGGCGGTGTCCTGCCTGGGCGCGGGCGACGATGGCTTGGCGGCGCCGTCCGAGATCGAGCCGAGCAGCGCGCCGACCCCGACCGTCTCGCCTTCCTTCACGGCGATCTCGGCCAGCGTGCCGGCGGCGGGCGCGGGCACCTCGACGGTCACCTTGTCGGTCTCCAGCTCGAGCAGCGGCTCGTCGACGGCGACGGCGTCGCCCGCCTTCTTGAACCATTTACCGACGGTTGCCTCGCTGACGGATTCGCCGAGGGTGGGAACCTTGATTTCGGTGGCCATGGGTCGTTTCCGTTCCTGTTGACGTCTATTCGCCGAGCGCGTCTTCGAGCAGCGCGGCGAGTTGTGCCAGATGCTTGGACATCAGGCCCGTGGCGGGCGAGGCGGATGCCGGCCGCCCAGTGTAGCGCACGCGCTGGTGCTTGGCGTCGATATGGGCGAGCACCCATTCCAGATAGGGATCGATGAACGACCAGGCGCCCATGTTCTTGGGCTCCTCCTGGCACCACACCATCTCCGCGTTGCGGAACCGGGACAGTTCGGTGATGAGCGCCTTGGCCGGGAACGGGTAGAGTTGTTCGACGCGCAGCAGGTAGATGTCGTTGATGCCGCGCTTCTCGCGTTCCTCGTAGAGATCGTAATAGACCTTGCCCGAGCACAGCACGACGCGGCGGATCTTGGAATCCTTGACCAGCTTGATCGGCTGGTCGGGCAGAAGCTGCGCGTCGTCCCACAACAGGCGGTGGAACGAGCTTTCGCCCGACATCTCGGCGATGGTGGACACCGCCCGCTTGTGGCGCAGCAGCGATTTCGGCGTCATCAGGATCAGCGGCTTGCGGAAGTCGCGCTTCAATTGCCGGCGCAGGATGTGGAAGTAGTTGGCTGGCGTCGTGCAGTTGGCGACCTGCATGTTGTCTTCGGCGCAGAGCTGCAGGAAGCGCTCCAGGCGCGCGGACGAATGCTCCGGTCCCTGGCCCTCGTAGCCATGCGGCAGCAGGCAGACGAGGCCGGACATGCGCAGCCATTTGCGTTCGCCAGACGAGATGAACTGGTCGAACACCACCTGCGCGCCGTTGGCGAAGTCGCCGAACTGGGCTTCCCAAAGGGTGAGTCCCTTCGGGTCGGCGAGGCTGTAGCCATAGTCGAAGCCGAGCACCGCCTCTTCCGACAGCATGGAGTTGATGACCTCGTAGCCGGCCTGCGCGGGCGAGAGGTTGTTGAGCGGGATGTAGCGGGTCTCGTCGCGCTGGTCGTAGAGCACGGAATGGCGCTGCGAGAACGTGCCGCGCTCCGAATCCTGGCCCGAAAGGCGGACCGGATTGCCGTCGAGCAGGATCGAGCCGAAGGCCAGGGATTCGGCCGTCGCCCAGTCGATGCCCTCGCCGGTCTCGATCGCCTGGCGGCGGTTGTCGAGGAAGCGGCGGATGGTGCGGTGGACCTCGAAGTCCTTCGGCACTTCGGTCAGCTTCTTGCCGATCTCCTTCAGCACCTTCACCGGCACCGCAGTCTTGCCGCGGCGCAGCTCGTCCTGGTTGTCGGCGGCGCGCAGGCCCGACCAGGCGCCGTCGAGCCAGTCGGCCTTGTTGGGCTTGTAGGATTGGCCGACTTCCCATTCCGCTTCCAGATGGGCGCGCCAGTCCGCCTTCATCTTGTCGAACTCGGCCTGGGTGACGTAGCCTTCGGCGATCAGCCGATCGGCATAGATCTGCACCGTCGTCTTGTGGTTGCGGATCGAGCGATACATGATCGGCTGCGTGAAGGCCGGCTCGTCGCCCTCGTTGTGGCCGAAGCGGCGGTAGCAGAACATGTCCACCACCACCGGCTTGTGGAACTTCATGCGGAACTCGGTCGCCACCTTGGCGGCGAAGACCACGGCTTCGGGATCGTCGCCGTTGACGTGGAAGATCGGCGCCTCGATCATCTTGGCCAAATCCGACGGATAGGGCGAGGAGCGCGAGAAGCGGGGATTGGTGGTGAAGCCGATCTGGTTGTTGATGATGATGTGCACCGTGCCGGCGACGCGGTAGCCGCGCAGGCCCGACAGGCCGAGGATTTCGGCGATGACGCCCTGTCCGGCGAAGGCCGCGTCGCCATGCAGCAGCAGCGGCAGCACCTTGGCGCGCTCTTCCAGCGGCACGATCTCGTGGCGGGGCGTGCGGCCGTAGAGCTGGTCCTGCTTGGCGCGCGCCTTGCCCATGACGACCGGATCGACGATCTCCAGATGCGAGGGATTGGCGGTCAGCGACAGGTGCACCTTGTTGCCGTCGAACTCGCGGTCGGACGAGGCGCCGAGATGGTACTTGACGTCGCCCGAGCCCTCGACGTCGTCGGGGGCGTAGGAGCCGCCCTTGAATTCGTGGAAGATGGCGCGATGCGGCTTCGCCATGACCTGCGACAGCACGTTGAGACGGCCGCGATGGGCCATGCCGAGCACGATCTCCTTCATGCCGAGCTGGCCGCCGCGCTTGACGATCTGCTCCAGAGCCGGAATCAGAGCCTCGCCGCCGTCGAGCCCGAAGCGCTTGGTGCCCTTGTACTTCACGTCCAGGAACTGCTCGAAGCCCTCGGCCTCGATCAGCTTCTGCAGGATCGCCTTCTTGCCTTCGGCGGTGAAGGAAATCTCCTTGTCCGCGCCTTCGATGCGCTCCTGTATCCAGGCCTTCTCCTCGGGATCGGAGATGTGCATGAATTCGACGCCCAGCGTCGAGCAATAGGTGCGGGCGAGGATTTCCAGCATCTGCCGGATGGTGCCGAATTCCAGCCCGAGCACGTTGTCGAGGAAGATCGGACGGTCGTAGTCGGCTTCGGTGAAGCCGTAATTGGCCGGCGACAGTTCGTTGTAGTCCTCGAGCGGCTTGGCGATGCCGAGCGGATCGAGATTGGCGTGCAGATGGCCGCGCATGCGGTAGGCGCGGATCATCATGATCGCCCGCACCGAATCGCGGGTGGCCTGGTGCACGTCGGCCTCGGTCAGGATCTCGCCCCTGGCGGCCGCCTTGTCGGCCAGCTTGCCCTTGACCTTCTTCTCGATGACCTTCTCGACCATGCCCCAATTGCCGTCGAGGGCCGAGACCAGTTCGCCGTTGGCCACCTGCGGCCAGCCCGGCTTCTTCCACGACGCGCCCTCGGCGTTCTTCTTCACGTCGGCGGCGTCGTCCTTCAACGAGGCGAAGAAATCCTGCCACTGCGGATCGACCGAGGAAGGATCGTTCTCGTAGGCGGCGTAGAGCGCCTCGATATAGTCGGCGTTGCCGCCATAGAGGAAAGAGGTGAGGGAGAATTGATCGTTGGCTTGATCTTGTCGTGCCATTTTTTCTTCGGAGCTGTGGCTCCGTCTCCTGCTTGCGGCAGTCGGCAATCGAAATAGTTGTCGACTGCCGATTGCCGATTGGCGACTGCCTATCCCTTGATCGCTTCGGCCAGTGTCGTGCCGAGACGGGCCGGCGAAGGCGAAACCTTGATGCCGGCAGCTTCCATTGCCGCGATCTTGTCTTCCGCGCCGCCCTTGCCGCCGGAGATGACCGCGCCCGCATGTCCCATGGTGCGGCCGGCCGGCGCGGTGCGCCCGGCGATAAAGCCGGCCATCGGCTTCCTGCGGCCGCGCTTGGCCTCGTCGATCAGGAATTGCGCCGCGTCTTCCTCGGCCGAGCCGCCGATCTCGCCGATCATGATGATGGACTTGGTCTCGTCGTCGGCAAGGAACATCTCCAGCACGTCGATGAACTCGGTGCCCTTGACCGGATCGCCGCCGATGCCGACCGCGGTGGACTGGCCGAGCCCGACATTGGTGGTCTGGAACACGGCCTCATAGGTAAGCGTTCCCGAGCGCGAGACAACGCCCACCGAGCCCTTCTTGAAGATGTTGCCGGGCATGATGCCGATCTTGCACTCGTCGGGGGTCAGGATGCCGGGGCAGTTGGGTCCGAGCAGCCGCGACTTGGAGCGGTCCAGCCGCGCCTTGACGCGCACCATGTCCAGCACTGGGATGCCCTCGGTGATGCAGACGATGAAGGGGATTTCCGCATCGATCGCCTCGATGATGGCCTCGGCGGCGCCTGCCGGTGGCACGTAGACCACCGAGGCGGTGGCGCCGGTCTTTTCCTTGCCTTCCGCCACCGTGGCGAATATCGGCAGATCGACGGTCCTGCCGCCGACGTTGCCCTGCCAGGTTTCGCCGCCCTTCTTCGGGTGGATGCCGCCCACCATCTTGGTGCCGTGATAGGCCAGCGCCTGCTCGGTGTGGAAGGTGCCGGTCTTGCCGGTCAGGCCCTGCACCAGGATCTTCGTGTTCTTGTCGACGAGAATGGACATTCCGTAACCTTTTTCGTTCGCTCGATCCGCGGTCGATGTTGCGTTGAAGCCGGGTGGGGCGCTTGCGGACGCCTGTCGCGGTCTTCAGTTTCCGACCGCCGCCACGATCTTCCTGGCCGCGTCGTCGAGGTCGTCGGCCGAAGTGGCGTTCAGACCGCTCTCGTTGATGATCTTCTTGCCGAGCGCGGCATTGGTGCCTTCCAGCCGCACGACCAGCGGCACCTTGAGGCCCACTTCCTTCACCGCCGCGACCACGCCCTCGGCGATGATGTCGCAGCGCATGATGCCGCCGAAGATGTTGACGAGAATGCCCTTCACGTTCGGATCGGCGGTGATGATCTTGAACGCCGCCGTCACCTTCTCCTTGCTCGCGCCGCCGCCGACGTCGAGGAAGTTGGCCGGCTCCTTGCCATAGAGCTTGATGATGTCCATGGTCGCCATGGCAAGGCCCGCGCCATTGACCATGCAGCCGATATTGCCGTCGAGCGCGACGTAGGCGAGGTCGTATTTCGACGCCTCGATCTCCTTTTCGTTCTCTTCGGTGGTGTCGCGCAGCTCCATCACGTCGGGATGACGGAACAGGGCGTTGTTGTCGAACGACACCTTGGCGTCGAGCACGCGCAGGTGCCCGTCCTTCATGACGATCAGCGGGTTGACCTCGAGCAGGCTCATGTCCTTCTCGACGAAGGCCTTGTAGAGCACGGGAAACAGCTTCTCGCCGTCGCTCGCGGCGGTGCCGTCGAGCTTGAGCGCCGCGTTCAGCTTCTTCGCGTCCCCGGCGGTGACGCCCTTTTCCGGATCGATGGCCAGGGTGACGATCTTTTCCGGCGTGTCGTGCGCCACCGTCTCGATGTCCATGCCGCCCTCGGTCGAGACCACGAAGGCGACGCGGCCGACCGAGCGGTCCACGAGGATGGAGAGGTAAAGCTCGCGGTCGATGTCGGCGCCGTCCTCGACATAGAGCCGGTTGACCTGCTTGCCGGCCGGGCCGGTCTGCTTGGTCACCAAGGTGTGGCCAAGCATCTCGTTGGCGTTGGCGACAACCTCGGCCACGGACCTGGACAGACGCACGCCGCCCTTGGCGTCGGCGGGCAGTTCCTTGAACTTGCCCTTGCCGCGGCCGCCGGCGTGGATCTGGCTCTTCACCACATAGAGCGGTCCGGGCAGCTTTTTCGCCGCGGCTTCCGCTTCACCCGCCTTGAACACCGGAACGCCTTCGGCAACCGGCGCCCCGAAACCCTTGAGAAGCTGCTTGGCCTGATATTCGTGGATGTTCATGGAGGGCTCTCCGGGTCACTTCTTGGCGAGTTGCGGCGCGATCTGCGTGCAGGCCTCGGTCAGGCCCTGGACCGCGGCGACCGACTTGTCGAACATCTTCTGCTCGGCCTTGCTGAAATCGAGCTCGATGACGCGCTCGACGCCGCCGGCGCCGATCACCACCGGCACGCCGACATAGGTGTCCTTCACGCCATACTGGCCGTTGAGATGGGCCGCGCAGGGCAGCACGCGCTTCTTGTCCTTGAGGTAGCTCTCGGCCATGGCGATCGCCGAGGCGGCCGGCGCGTAATAGGCCGAGCCGGTCTTGAGCAGGCCGACGATCTCGCCGCCGCCCTTGCGGGTGCGCTCGACGATGGCGTCGAGCTTGTCCTGGCTGGTCCAGCCCATCTTGACGAGATCCGGCAGCGGGATTCCGCCGACGGTGGAGTAGCGCACCATCGGCACCATGTCGTCGCCGTGGCCGCCGAGCGTCATGGCGGTGACGTCCTCGACCGAGACCTTGAATTCCTCGGCCAGGAAATAGCGGAAGCGGGCCGAATCCAGCACGCCAGCCATGCCGATGACATGGCTCTTCGGCAGGCCGGAGAACTTCTGCAGCGCCCAGACCATGGCGTCGAGCGGGTTGGTGATGCAGATGACGAAGGCGTTGGGGGCGTATTTCTTGATGCCGGCGCCGACCTGCTCCATGACCTTGAGGTTGATGCCCAGCAGATCGTCGCGGCTCATGCCAGGCTTGCGCGGCACGCCGGCGGTGACGATGCACACGTCCGCGCCCTCGATGCCGGCATAGTCGTTGACGCCGGTCAGGCGCGAGTCGAAACCGTCCACCGGCGAGGACTGCGCAATGTCGAGCGCCTTGCCCTGCGGCATGCCTTCGGCGATGTCGAACAGCACCACGTCGCCGAGGTCCTTCAGGCCGATCATATGGGCGAGCGTGCCGCCGATCATGCCCGAGCCGATGAGCGCTATCTTGTTGCGTGCCATGTCAGGATTTTTCCCTTTGCTGTGGCGACGCCAGGACGGCGTCGTAAGGAGAGGCCGGTGCGGTGCGGCGTGTCCCGCGCGATTTCGCCGCACCCAATAGCTCCGGTCCGACGAAAATTCAAACGATTATTTCCTCTCCAGTTTTTTCAATCGGTTAGATCATATGGGATTTACGTAAACGTAAAAATTTTCTCGAAATTGGCGTACACTGGACACTTATACGATGGCAATCGAAAGCTGAAGACTATCGTCCGGGGATGACGCGCTCGTGATGCGGTTCGCGCTGCCTGGTCCGTCGCCGGCCGCCCGTCGGATCAGGTCTGCGCCGGCATGGCCGCTTCATGACGCTCGGCCCAATCCTCGAGCCAGTCGCGGCTCTGCATCTCCATCAGGCGGGAGGCGGTGCGGTCGAACTCGAACGCCTCGGTGCCGCGCCCGTTGGCATAGAGTCCCGTCGGCGCGGCGTCGGCGCTCACCACCAGCCGCACATGATGGTCGTAGAGCGTGTCGATGAGCAGGATGAAGCGCTTGACCTCGTTGCGATGCGCGTCGCTCAGAACCGGCACGTGATCGATGAAGATCGTCGAGTAACGGGCCGCGATCGCCAAAAAGTCGCGCGCGCCGTGCGGCTTGCCGCACAGTTCGGCGAAGGTGAAGCGGGCGGCGTCGCCCGCGGCGCGCGGCACCAGCACATGCCGCCCTTTCACCGTCAGCGTGGCTGGGGCATCCGGCGCGCCATGCGTGACTTTTGCCCAGGCCGCATCGAGGGCATGCTGCGCGGCGGCGTCGGCCGGCGTGACATAGACCGGCTTGCCGTTCAGGCGGTCCAGCCGGTAGTCGCGCTCGGAATCCAGCCCCACGACCTCGGTGTTGCGTTCCAATATGTCGATGAACGGCAGGAAGAGCTGCCGGTTCAGCCCGTCGCGATAGAGTTCGCGCGGCGCCACGTTCGAGGTCGCCACCAGCACGACGCCATTGGCGAACAGGGCGGAAAACAGGCGCGACAAGATCATCGCGTCGGCGATGTCGGTCACCGTGAATTCGTCGAAGCACAGCACCCAGGCTTCCTCGGCCAGCGCGCGCGCCACCGGCGGGATCGGGTCGTCTTCCCTGACGGTCCCGTTCTTGCGGGCTTGCCGGTGCTTTTGGATGCGATCCTGCACATCGGCCATGAAGTCGTTGAAATGGACGCGGCGCTTGCGCCGGACCGGCAGCAGCTCGAAGAACATGTCCATCAGCATGGTCTTGCCGCGGCCGACGCCGCCATGGATGTAGAGACCCTTGATGGCTTCGTGGGTGTCGCGCTTCTTGCCCAGCAGCCAGCCCAGCGCGCTCGACTTGCGCGCCAGCCGCCTGGCCGAGATCTCGTCGATCAGCCGGTCGAGACGGCCGGCGATAGCCTCCTGCGCCGGGTCGCGCGATATCGCGCCGGTCTCCACGAGATGGTCATAGCGCTGACGGACGCTGACGCGGGTCTGGAGGCCGTCGCGCAGATGCATGGTCGAGCGTTGTCCGGCCGGCTAGCGCGACAGCGAGATGGCTTGCCCGTTGGACGTCTGGCCGTCGAACCGGCTGGAACCCGAGGAATAGAGCCGGGCCAGCGTGCCGCCGTCCTGATCGTAGAGGGTGAGCTGCTTGCCGGACACGTTCCACGACTTCACGCCGTCCACCGGCGCGGGGCAGCGCAGCGGGCCGGCGCGGTAGCCCTGGCCGAACTTGGTCTGCGGCGTCGCCACCTTGCAGCTCTGGCCGGACATGTTGACGTTCCAAACGCCGGCCACCGCGGCGGGCGTGACGTCTACGGCGCTGGCGGGCGCCGTACCGTCCGGCGGCAGCGAGGCCATCTGCTGGTTCTGGTTCGGCGCGGTCGGGAAGGCGGAAGGATCGGCCGTGCCCGGCGCCGCGGGCGGCGGGAGCTGGCTGGACGACACGGTGCCTGACGGAGCGGCCGGCAGCGGCGCCGGCTGCGCGGAATCCATGTTGGAGAACCGGGTGCTGGAACAGCCGCTCACCACCAGCGCAGCCATGGATACGGCCAACAGGCCGGTTCTCGAAAAAGCCATCTTAACCTCCGCGGCCCCAGAACGGGTGCCGTGCGACAAACGGGTTTCTCACCAAATCGGCGAAGACGGCAGAATTTCAACCGCATATGGTTAAAATAGGGTTTTTGGCGAGGGGCGTTGCAAAATTGTCGCTATGGCGCGGCGCGAAGCCGCGCGAATGCGTCCGAGCCGGGTTGCGTGGAGGGTCGTGCCGCCTATCTTGGCGGAAACGCAAGCCGGAGCTTCACGTGCCAGCCAGCAAGAAGGCCGCAAACCGCTATTACGGCGGCCCCGAAAGCGACCATTTCGACGGCACCCTTTTCTTCAATCCCGGCGGCCGGATGCCGGGGAGCTTCCTCGATCTCCTGAAATGGAAGCTGCGCAACCCGAGCCCCAAATGGCCGCCGCACTGGCCGAGCCCGTTTGCGCACGTCAGGCCGGCGCAACGGGTGGACGGTGGCGACCTGAGGGTCACCATGGTCGGCCATTCGTCGCTGCTGGTACAGGTGGCCGGCCTCAACATGCTGACGGACCCAGTGTGGTCGCAGCGCGCGTCGCCGCTGTCCTTCGCCGGACCGAAGCGGGTCAATGCGCCCGGCATCGCCTTCGCAGACCTGCCGCCCATCGATCTCGTGCTGCTCAGCCACAATCATTACGACCATCTCGACCTCGCCACGCTGGCTAGGCTGAAGGCGGAACACGATCCGCTAGTGGTGACGCCGCTCGGCAACGACAATGTCGTCCATGCCGCGGTTCCGGACATGAAGGTTTCGGTCCACGACTGGGGCGATCGTCTGCAGGTCGGGAAGGAAGTCGTCATGCATGTCGAGCCGGCGCATCACTGGTCGGCGCGCGGCGCGCGCGACCGGCGCATGGCGCTGTGGGGCAGCTTCGCGATCGAAACGTCGGCGGGCAAGATCTATTTCGCCGGCGACACCGGCTTTCATGAAGGCGCCCATTACCGGCGCCTTGCCGAAAAACATGGCGGCTTCCGCCTCGCAATCCTGCCGATCGGCGCGTACGAGCCGCGCTGGTTCATGGAGCCGCACCACCAGAACCCGGAGGAGGCGGTGCAGGGCATGGCGCTGTGCAACGCGGCTTTCGCCGCGGGCTGCCATTGGGGCACGTTCCGCCTCACCGACGAGCCGATGGAGGAACCGGCGGCGCGGCTTGCCGAGGCGTTGAAGAGGGCGCAGATCGCTCCCGAGCGGTTCCGCGCGCTGCGGCCCGGCGAGGTGTGGGACGTGCCCGAGGCCTGAGCGGCGGTTCGCACGGACGCGCGCAGCGGCGGGCGGAACCTCGGAGCCCTCGACCGCGTTGTGGGGCGGACACCGAGACAACCACCCGAAGGCCCTGTTTTCATGCTCAAATGGATCGTCATTCTCCTGATCGTCGCCGCCGTGGCGAGCCTGCTCGGCATGCCGGCGCTGGCCGGTGCGGCCGCCACCGGCGCGCGCATCCTCATCGGCATCGTGCTGATCATCTTCCTGCTGATCGTGCTGGGCGTCTTCGCGGTGACGTGAGCGTGCCACACGCGCCATCGCACTGGTAATTCCCGGCCGTTTCCGCCATATAGCGCCGCATGGACACGTCGCATGCGGCCCCCTTCGCCAGGATGAACGGCGTCGGCAACGAGATCATCGTCGCCGACATGCGCGGCCGTGCCGACAAGGTAACGGCGGCGGCGGCGCTGGCGCTCGATGCGGACCCGGCGACGAAGTTCGACCAGATCATGGCGATCCATGACGCGCGTACGCCGGGCACCGACTATTACGTCTCCATCCTCAACTCCGACGGGACCGCGGCGCAGGCCTGCGGCAACGGCACGCGCTGCGTGGTGCAGGCGCTCGCCGCCGAAACCGGCCGCAAGACCTTCACCTTCGAGACGCTGGCCGGCATCCTCAATGCCGAGCAGCACGGCGACGGCATGATCTCCGTCGACATGGGCAAGCCGCGCTTCGGCTGGCAGGACATTCCGCTGGCCGAGGAATTCCGCGACACGCGCATGATCGAATTGCAGATCGGCCCCATCGACGCGCCGGTGCTGCACTCGCCCTCGGTCGTTTCCATGGGCAATCCGCACGCGATCTTCTGGGTCGACCGCGACGTCTGGTCCTACGAATTGGAGCGCTTCGGGCCGTTGCTGGAAAACCACCCGATCTTCCCCGAACGCGCCAACATCACCATCGCGCAGGTCACATCGCCGTCGAGCATGGTGATCCGCACCTGGGAACGCGGCGCGGGGCTGACCAGGGCCTGCGGCTCGGCCGCCTGCGCGGCCGCCGTGGCCGGGGCGCGCACCAGGCGCACCGGGCGCAGCGTGGACATCGCCGCGCCCGGCGGGCCGCTGCATGTCGAGTGGCGCGAGGACGACCATGTCGTGCTGACGGGCGCGGCAGAATGGGAGTTTTCCGGCAGCTTCGATCCGGCGACCGGCGCCTGGACGCGCGACGAGGAAAGCGCCGCCTGATGGCCGTCGAGCATAAGGGCATAGAGGTGATCACCTTCGGCTGCCGGCTCAACACCTACGAGTCGGAAGTCATGCGCCGCGAGGCGGAGGCCGCCGGGCTCGCCGAACTGAAGGATGGCGCCATCATCTTCAACACCTGCGCCGTCACCGGCGAGGCGGTGCGGCAGGCCAAGCAGTCCATCCGCAAGGCGCGCCGCGAGAATCCGGGCGCGCGCATCATCGTCACCGGCTGCGCGGCGCAGACGGCGCCGCAGGATTTCTCCGCCATGGGCGAAGTGGACCTCGTGCTCGGCAACGAGGAGAAGTTGCAACGCCATAATTATCGCGCGCTGCCGGATTTCGGCGTCAACGATTTCGAGAAGGCGCGCGTCAACGACATCTTTTCCGTGCGCGAGACGGCCGGCCATATGGTGGATGCCATCGAGGGCCGCGCGCGCGCCTTCGTGCAGGTGCAGAACGGCTGCGACCACCGCTGCACCTTCTGCATCATCCCCTACGGACGCGGCAATTCGCGCTCGGTGCCGATGGGCGCAGTGGTGGAGCAGATCAAGCGGCTGGCCGCAAACGGCTATGCCGAAGTCGTGCTTTCGGGCGTGGATATGACCAGCTACGGGGCGGACCTGCCGGGTGCGCCGCGCCTCGGCAGGCTGGTGAAGACGATCCTGAAGCAGGCGCCCGAGGTGAAGCGGCTCAGGCTCTCCTCCATCGATTCCATCGAGGCGGACGACGATCTGCTCGACGCCATCGCCACCGAAAGCCGGCTGATGCCGCATCTGCACCTGTCGCTGCAATCGGGCGACGACATGATCCTGAAGCGCATGAAGCGGCGGCATCTGCGCGACCAGTCGATCCGCTTTTGCGAGGAGGTGCGCCGGCTTCGCCCCGGCATCGTCTTCGGTGCCGATATCATCGCCGGCTTCCCGACCGAGACGGAGGAGATGTTCGAGAACTCGCTGAAGATCGTGGAGGAATGCGGACTCACCCATCTGCACGTCTTCCCGTTCAGCCCGCGCGAGGGAACGCCCGCCGCGCGCATGCCGCAGGTGAAGCGGCAGGTGGTGAAGGAACGCGCCGCGCGCCTGCGGGCCGCCGGGGAGGCGGCCTATGTCCGCCATCTCGGTTCACTGGCGGGCAGCGCCCAGCAGGTATTGGTCGAGCGCGAGGGCATCGGCCGCACCGAGGGTTTCACGCTCGCCGCCATCGATGCCGGCGTGCCCGGCGAGATCGTGGGGGCTGTCGTCACCGGCCATGACGGTCAGAAGCTGGTCGCCGCACACCAAGCCGCCCGGGCGGCCTGAGGACGAACTGACGCATGGCATTCGGCTTCATCAAGAAAGTCTTCTCCTTCGGCAAGAAGGAAGTGGTCGAGGAACGCCCAGACGAGACGGCGCCGCTGCCGCCGCTCAATTTCGAGGCGCTGGAGGCCTTGAAGAAGGAAGAGGCGGCCGAGCCGGTTTCGACCGAGACTCCGAAAACACAAGAAGCTCCTCAAGTCGAGGAACGGTCAAGGGCAGAGGAAGCGACCACCGAACCGGTCGCGGAGACCCCGCCGCCTGTCTTTGAAACGCCGAAGCCGGCCGTCGAGCCGGTGGAACCTGTCGCGCCGGTCGAAACCGGGAGGCCGGCCGAAAAACCGGCTGCGCCTTCGCCCGAGCCTGTTTCGCCCGTCGAGACCAGCCGGCCGGTTGCCGAAAAGCCGGAGCCAAAGCTGCCCGAGCCCGGCGCGGAAGCGGCGCCGACGCAGCAGTCGGAGCCGGTCGCCAGGACCCGACCCGACGAGCCGCCGGCCACCGCCCAACGGGTGGCAAAGGAGCCCGCCCCGGTTCCCGGGCATAAGGCCCTGGATGCCCGCGTGCCCGAGCCGAAGGTCCAGCCCGCGGCCGAAGCGCGGAAGGTCGAACCTGCGAAGGAAGCGGAGCCGCCGGCCGAAGCGCCTGCGGTCGAGCCCGCACGGCCGGCCACGGCGGGAAGACCACCTGCCGCGCCGACGACGCCTGCTGCGCCGGAGCCCGCGAAAGCCGAGCCCGCCGCAGCGGAAGAACCGGTCAAGGCCGAACCTGTGCAAGCCGAGGCGGTGCCCGCCGCCCAGCCTCCCCCGCCGAAGCCGGCGGCCGGCAAGGTCACGGTTTCGAAGAAGGTCGAGCAGAAGGCCGTGCCGGAAGCTGCGGCCCAGCCGGCACAGCCGAGGCGCTCGTGGTTCCAGCGCATGCGCGAGGGGCTGGCGCGGTCCTCCAAGGAACTGTCGGGCAACATCGCGGGCGTCTTCACCAAGCGCAAGCTCGACGAGGACACGCTGCAGGATCTGGAAGACGTGCTGATCCGGGCCGATCTCGGCGTCGAGACGGCGTTGCGCGTCACCGACGCGCTGGCAGCCAGCCGGTATGGCAAGGATGTTTCCGATGCGGAGGTCCGCTCGGTCATGGCGACCGAGGTGGAAAAGGTGCTGAAGCCGGTGGCGCTGCCGCTGGAACTGGACCTGGCGCACAAGCCGCATGTCGTGCTGGTGGTCGGCGTCAACGGCACGGGCAAGACCACCACCATCGGCAAGCTTGCCGCCAAGCTGACCGAGGGGGGGCTTTCGGTGATGCTGGCGGCCGGCGACACTTTCCGCGCCGCGGCCATCGAGCAGCTCAAGATCTGGGGCGAACGCACAGGCTCGCCCGTCGTGGCGACGAAGCTCGGCGCCGATGCCGCCGGCCTCGCCTACGACGCCTTCGAAAAGGCCAAAGAGGCCGGCTCCGACGTGCTCATCATCGACACGGCCGGGCGGCTCCAGAACAAGGCCGAGCTGATGGCCGAACTGGAGAAGATCGTGCGCGTGCTGGGCAAGCTCGACCCGGAAGCGCCGCATACGGTGCTGCAGACGGTCGACGCCACCACCGGCCAGAACGCGCTCAACCAGGTCGAGATCTTCCGCAATGTCGCGGGCGTCAACGGGCTGGTGATGACCAAGCTGGACGGCACCGCGCGCGGCGGCATCCTCGTCGCCATCGCCGCCAAACATAAACTGCCGGTCTATTTCATCGGCGTCGGCGAGCAGGTGGACGACCTCGAACCGTTTTCCGCCGGCGATTTCGCCAAGGCGATCGCGGGTGTGGGTTAGGCCGCAGATGTCCGGACTTTTTCCACATTCGCGGCCGACAGTCCCATTTCCGCCAGCGAGCTATCGAGCGAGCCAGAATGAACCCGCCCATCCTTGAACGCGACCCCTCCGACCCGCAGAAGGAGAAGAAGGAAGCCATCAACCCGATGCTCAAGCTGGTGCTGGAGCTCGGGCCGCTGATGGTGTTCTTCTTCGCCAACACGCGCGGCGACTGGCTGGCGCAGAAATTCCCCGTCCTGGCGGATTTCGGCGGCCCGATCTTCATCGCCACCGGCCTGTTCATGGCCGCGACGGTGATCGCGCTCGCCGCGTCCTGGGCGCTGGTGCGCACGCTGCCGATCATGCCGCTGGTGTCCGGCGTGGTGGTGCTGGTGTTCGGCGCGCTGACGCTCTATTTGCAGGACGACGTTTTCATCAAGATGAAGCCGACCATCGTCAACACGCTGTTCGGGGTCGTTTTGCTCGGCGGCCTTGCCTTTGGCAAGTCGCTGCTCGGCTATGTATTCGATTCCGCTTTCCGCCTCGACGCGGAGGGCTGGCGCAAGCTCACCTTGCGCTGGGGCCTGTTCTTCCTGTTCCTCGCAGTGCTCAACGAGGTGGTCTGGCGCAACTTCTCGACCGATTTCTGGGTCGGCTTCAAGGTCTGGGCGACGATCCCCATCACCGTCCTGTTCACGGCGAGCCAGATGCCCCTCATCATGCGCCATTCGCTGGACGAAAAGGGCGCGCAGAAGAGCGCCAAGTAGAGCCTGAAGCATCGGGCTCCCATCGGATATCTCCGGTAACAAGCCGTTAACCGGCCATGCAGCGCGTGCAATGCTGCGTTGCGGCATCTTTTGTTGCGCCGCACAGTTCCTATGTCATGATGCGACCACCCAGGGAGGAGGCAACCTGCCGCGCAAACGCGCGGCCAACAGAACCTCAAAGGGAAACAGCGATGTTCATCAACGATCTCGTCTCGCGCGCTCGCAACAACCTTGCCAAGCGCCGCCGCTACAACGAACAGGTGCGGGAAATCATGAGCCTGAGCGAACGCGACCTGGCCGATATCCGCGCCAGCCGTTCGGAAATGCTGCATCAGGTGCGTCAGCAATATTTCGGCTGAGAACTCTTTTTTCGCCCCCGCGGGGCCGGACGGAAACGGCCGGCCCCGCTCCGGCGCTCACCTGTTCGACGTGCGCTCCAATGCTGTCAGAACGGCTCCGAGCCGTCTTGTCTCGCCGCCTGCCAGATCGGCGGTCAGCCCGGCGCGGCCAGCGCCTTTTCCACTTCCGGCAGCAGCAGCGTCCTGACCGAATCCGGCGTCAGCGGGCCGACATGCTTGTAGGCGATCTTGCCGTCCTTGCCGATCAGGAAGGTTTCCGGCACGCCGTAGACGCCCCAGTCGATGGCGGTGCGGCCCTTTTCGTCCGAGCCGATCGCCTGGAAGGGGTTGCCGAGATCGCCGAGGAAGCGCCGGGCGTTCTCGGGCTTGTCCTTGTAGTTCATCGCCGCCAGCACGTAGCGCTTGTCCTGCGCCAGCGCCATCAGCACCGGATGCTCGTCGCGACAGGGCACGCACCAGGACGCGAAGACGTTGAGCAGCGTGACCTTGCCCGCGAAAGCGTCGGACTCCAGTCCCGGCAGGTTCATGCCCTCGACCGGCGGCAGGCTGGTCCGGGGCGCGGGCTGGCCGATCAGCGCGGAGGGCACGGCCGAAATGTCGCGGCCTGACAGCAGTTGCGTGAGAAACAGCGCGGCAAGGCCGAGAAACACGAACAGCGGTATCAGCAGCAGCAGGCGGCGGCGGCCGGCGCGCTTGGCTTCGGCGTCCAGGCTCATGGCTTGGCCGCCTTGTCGGAGCGGCGGCGTATGCCGGCGGCCTCCAGCTCGGCCAGTTCCTTGCGCCGCGCCCGCTGGTCGAGCAGAATCCAGCCGATCAGACCGGCCAGCACCACGGCGGTGATGGCATAGGCGGCCGCGACATAGAGCGCATGCGGGCTCATGAGCGGCGCTCCGCGATGTCTGCCGCCTTGCTATGGGCTTTTGCGATCATGGCCTTCCTTAACCCTGCCGCGCCGGTCCCGCAATTGGCCCTCGCGCCGCACCTCAATCGCTGCCGTGGCGCAGGGCAAGCGCCGCCGCGGCCGGGCCGATGACGGCAAGGAACAGGGTCAGCGCGGCGAGAATGAGGAAGGGCTGCAGGAAGGGATCGGGGTCGTTGACGGCCCCGTAGCTCGCCGAAACGCCGAAGATCAGCACCGGTATGGCCAGCGGCAGCACCAGCACCGAGATCAGCAGGCCGCCGCGCGGCAGCGACACCGCGACCGCCGCGCCGGCCGCGCCTATGAAGGTGATGGCCGGCGTGCCGACCAGCAGGGTCAGCGCCGTCGCGCCCATGCCGGCCGGCGACATGTTCATGAAAAGGCCGAGCAGGGGCGCAGCTATGACCAGCGGCAGCACGCTGGCGGTCCAGTGCGCCAGGCATTTGGCCAGTACCGTCAGCGGCGTCATGTGCCGGTCGCCCGCCAGGACCAGGAGATCGAGCGAGCCGTCCTCGCGGTCGGCCTGGAACAGACGGTCGAGCCCCAGCAGGCAGGCCAGGAGCGCGCCGATCCACAGAATGGCCGGGCCGATGCGCGCAAGCAGGTTGAGGTCCGGCCCGACGCCGAAGGGGATGGTGACGATGACGGCCAGAAAGAAGATCACGCCGATCAGCGCGCCGCCGCCGGCCCGGATCGAAAGCCTGAGATCGCGCAGGTAGAGGGCTAGCATCGCCATCCGCTCCATGCCTCGCGGTCGAGGGGGTGTTTTGGAAGACACATCACGTCGCGGAGGCTCGCATCTCCAGCAGCTTCGTTTCTTTCAGTCCCAGCGGCAGGTGGGTGGCGGCGACGATCAGGCCGCCCGCCAAGCAATGGGCGGTCATCAGTTGCGAGAAGCGCGCTTCCGAGGCCTTGTCCAATCCGGAAGTCGGCTCGTCCAGCAGCCAGACCGGGCGATGGCTGGCCAGAAGCCGCGCAATCGCGACACGGCGCCGCTGCCCGGTCGAGAGATAGCCGAAAGGCAGGTGGCCGATGCCGGTGAGCCCCACAGTTTCCAGCGCCTCCGCCACCGTCAGGGAGCGCGCGCGGCCGTTGCTGCCGTCCGCGCCGAGGAAACTGCGCCAAAAAGCGAGGTTTTCCGTCACCGACAGGGTTGGTTTCATCGCGTTCTGGTGCCCGAGATAGTGGCAGGCGGCGGCGACGGTGGGAAAGTCCTCGCCGCCGCCTTCGAGCCTGACCTTGCCGACCGCTGCCGGCAACAGGCCGCACAGGATGCGCAGCAAGGTCGATTTGCCGGACCCGTTCGGCCCGATGACGGTCAGCGCCTCGCCGCTGCCGAGGGTGAAATCCATTCCGGAAAAAACGGCTTCGCCGCCGCGCTCGCCGCCCAGATTTTCGGCAATCAGCCGCATTGCTTTCCTTCCGCCGAAAGTCCGAAGCCGCCCCCATGCGGCGCAGCAAAATTGCCGATTCCGTGTCTAGAACTATTTCAGAATTTTCTCTATATCCGGGTCACCAACCCCAGCGGTCGGGGAAGGCAACCTTTATTGCGCCGAACCGGCGCACGGTCGTTCAAGGCCGGGCGCTGGGAGCGGACAGCGGAAATGGCCGTACCCGCACCTTTGCGCGTGATGAGCATGCCATCGGAGTCCGTTCCCTTCAGGCGACAGACTAGATGGGGTCCCACGTGTCCAAATCACTCGACAGTTTCAATTGCCGCCGCACGCTGACCGCAGACGGCGCCGACTATGTGTATTTCGACCTTGTCGAGGCCGAGAAGAACGGCCTCACCGGCATCGCCCAGCTTCCCTATTCGATGAAGGTGCTGCTGGAGAACCTGCTGCGCAACGAGGACGGACGCTCCGTCACCAAGGAATCGATCCAGGCCGTGGCCGGCTGGCTGACCGACAAGGGCACCGCCGGCGTCGAGATCGCCTATCGCCCGGCCCGGGTGCTGATGCAGGACTTCACCGGCGTTCCCGCCGTGGTCGACCTTGCCGCCATGCGCGACGGCATCGCCTCGCTCGGCGGTGACCCGCAGAAGATCAATCCGCTGGTGCCGGTGGACCTGGTCATCGACCATTCCGTGATCGTCGACGAGTTCGGCACGCCGATGGCCTTCGCGCGCAATGTCGAGCTGGAATATGAGCGCAACGAGGAGCGCTACAAGTTCCTGAAATGGGGCCAGCAGGCGTTCCGCAACTTCCGCGTCGTGCCGCCCGGCACCGGCATCTGCCATCAGGTCAACCTCGAATATCTCGGCCAGGTCGTGTGGACCAACACGGAAGACGGCGAGACGGTGGCCTATCCCGACACCTGCGTCGGCACCGATTCCCACACCACCATGATCAACGGCCTCGGCGTACTCGGCTGGGGCGTCGGCGGCATCGAGGCCGAGGCCGCCATGCTCGGCCAGCCGGTGTCCATGCTTCTGCCGGAGGTCATCGGCTTCCGCCTCACCGGCAGGCTGAAGGAAGGCGTGACCGCCACCGACCTGGTGCTCACCGTCACGCAGATGCTGCGCAAGAAGGGCGTGGTGGGCAAGTTCGTCGAGTTCTTCGGCCCGGGCCTCTCCAACATGACGCTGGCCGACCGCGCCACCATCGGCAACATGGCGCCCGAATATGGCGCGACCTGCGGCTTCTTCCCGGTCGATTCCGAGACGCTGCGCTATCTCACCATGTCCGGCCGCGCCGAAAACCGCATCGAACTGGTCGAAGCCTACCAGAAGGCGCAGGGCATGTGGCGCGACAATAATTCGCCGGATCCGGTCTTCACCGACACGCTTGAGCTCGACCTCGGCGACGTGGTGCCGTCCATGGCCGGCCCGAAGCGGCCCGAAGGCCGTGTCGCGCTGGAAGACATCCCGGCCGGCTTCGCCAAGGCGATGGAGACCGAGTACAAGAAGGCCGCCGAAATCCACAAGCGCTACGCCGTGGAAGGCACCGGCCACGATCTCGGCCATGGCGACGTGGTCATCGCGGCCATCACCTCCTGCACCAACACCTCGAACCCATCGGTGCTGATCGGCGCGGGCCTGCTGGCCCGCAACGCCAACCGCCTCGGGCTTAAGCAGAAGCCCTGGGTGAAGACCTCGCTGGCGCCCGGATCGCAGGTCGTGGCCGAATATCTGGAGAAGTCCGGCCTGCAGAAGGAACTCGACCAGATCGGCTTCAACCTCGTCGGTTTCGGCTGCACCACCTGCATCGGCAATTCCGGCCCGCTGCCGGCGCCGATCTCCAAGACCATCAACGACAAGGGGCTGATCGCTGCCGCGGTCTTGTCCGGCAACCGCAACTTCGAAGGCCGCGTGTCCCCCGACGTGCAGGCCAACTATCTCGCCTCGCCGCCGCTGGTGGTGGCGCATGCGCTGGCCGGCACCGTCACCAAGGACCTGACCAAGGAGCCGATCGGCGAGGACCGCGACGGCAATCCGGTGATGCTGAAGGACATCTGGCCGACCAGCGCCGAGATTCAGGAGTTCATCGAGAAGAACGTCACGCGCGAGCTGTTCGCCCGCAAATATGCCGACGTCTTCAAGGGCGACGAGAACTGGCAGAGGGTCAAGGCGCCGGAAGGGCAGACCTATGCCTGGGACGACAATTCGACCTATGTGCAGAACCCGCCCTATTTCGCGGGCATGCGCGCCGGCCTCGGCAAGATCTCCGACATCAAGGGCGCGCGGGTGCTCGGCCTGTTCGGCGACAAGATCACCACCGACCACATCTCGCCGGCCGGATCGATCAAGGCGGCCTCGCCGGCAGGCAAGTACCTGATGGACCATGGCGTCGGCGTCGCTGACTTCAACCAGTACGGCACGCGGCGTGGCAACCATGAGGTGATGATGCGCGGCACCTTCGCCAACATCCGCATCCGCAACCACATGCTGGGCGAGAACGGCAGGGAAGGCGGCTACACCATCCACTATCCGTCCAAGGAGGAGATGTCGATCTACGACGCCGCCATGGAATACAAGAAGGAAGGCGTGCCGCTGGTCATCTTCGCCGGTGTCGAATACGGCAACGGCTCGTCGCGCGACTGGGCGGCCAAGGGCACGAATCTCCTGGGAGTCCGCGCCGTCATCGCCCAGTCGTTCGAGCGCATCCACCGCTCCAACCTGGTCGGCATGGGCGTCATCCCCTTCGTGTTCGAGGAAGGCACGTCCTGGGCGTCGCTCAACCTCAAGGGCGACGAACTGGTCGAGATCGACGGGCTGGAGACGATCAAGCCGCGCCAGAAGCTGACGGCCAAGGTCACCTATGCCGACGGCACGGTGAAGAACGTGCCGATCCTGTGCCGCATCGATACGCTGGACGAGCTGGACTACTTCAAGAACGGCGGCATCCTGCAATATGTGCTGCGCGACCTGGCGGCGTAGCCGTCAATAGGTCCTGAAACCTGGAGCCGCCGGGGTTCGTCCCCGGCGGCTTTGTTTTTCCGGCCTTGAAATTTCACCGCAACGTGACTTCACCTTGACCGGTGCTTCTGCCAAATATTTCGGCAATTCAGAACAGAAGCCGGCGTACCGGCGGGAATCGGACGGTCATGACCCTTCGCAAATCATCATGGCTGGCGGCGGCGCTGGCCCTGTCGGTGCTGACACGCCCCGCCGCGGCCGATGAGGCGAAGAAGCCCCTGGGCGTCATCGAACTCTTCACCAGCCAGGGCTGCAATTCCTGCCCGCCGGCCGACCAGCTGTTCGCCGGGTTTGCTGCCCGCGACGACCTGGTCGCGCTCGCCTACCACGTCGATTACTGGGACTATCTCGGCTGGCAGGACACGTTGAGCAGCAAGGAAAACACCGCGCGCCAATATGACTATATGCGCGCCTTCGGCATCCGGTCGGTCTATACGCCGCAGGCCGTGCTCAACGGCCGCACCCATGTCAACGGCGCCAATCGCGAAGCGGTCGACGACCGGCTGGCGTCGCTTGCGAAGGCCGGGGAAGGCATGCGCGTGGACGTCAGGGTCAGCCGCGACGAGGCGGGCGACGTGATGATCGACGCGGGCGACGCGCCGCCCGTGGCGGGCGGCCAGCCGTCCTTGCGCGACGCGCACCTCATCCTCGTCTACTTCAACCCGCCGCAGACCGTCACCATCGGCCGGGGCGAGAACGACGGCCGCAAGCTGACCTACTGGAACGCCGTCTCCGACATCCAGACCGCCGGAATGTGGCATGGCAAGGCGCAGCGCTACGAACTGCCGGCAAGCGAGGTGTCGCGCAAAGGCGGTTGCGCGGTCCTGCTGCAGGCTGTCGGCCGCGACGGGTTGCCGGGCCCGATCCTGGGAGCGGCCATGGTGCACAAGCCGCAATCCTGACCAAGTCATAGGCATTAAAAAACCGGCGTCAGTAGATGTCCGACGCCGGCGATTCAGGATTTTGGGATCGTCGCACCCGGCTTCCGCTAGTGGGAAACCGAGGTTGGTTCGATCCGACGCAGGCCCGTGGGCGGGGGGCTTGGGGTTTACGAGCCGGTGCCGGACCGAACCGTCTCAGGCAACGACCGTAAATTCTTCGTACAATGGGGCGTTAGCGCGGATAAAAAGTGGCGGAAATATGGCGCTGAATCACCAATTTCAACAACCCGTTTGCAAAAGTGAGCGGATGCGAATGGAACTCTCTTGCAAGGCGTATTTCCCGTTCGGACTTGCAATTGCCGCCTGAAAGCGCGAACCTTGGCCAGCAAACGAAATTGTCGAAGGATCGAGGCATGACCGATCGCGGCGGGAGCACGGAGGATGGGGAAGCATCCGCGATATTGATCCCGTTGCATGAGGCCCGCCGAGCGCGGCTCGACATGCCGGTCTCGTTCGAACGGCGGGAACTCGACCTGATATTGCGGCTCTACGGGCGCATGGTGGCGGCCAACGAATGGCGCGACTATGCCATCGACCATCTTTCCGACCGCGCCGTGTTCTCGGTGTTCCGCCGCGCGCACGACGTTCCGCTTTACCAGATCGTCAAGGACCCGAAAATGGCGCGGCGCCAGGGCGCCTTCGCGGTCGTCGCCACCGGCGGCCGGGTGCTGAAGCGCGGCCACGAACTTGCGCGCGTGCTCGGCGTGTTCGACAGCAAGCTCAAGCTGGTCCAGGCCTGAGGGCCTTTTTTGAGAATTCCGTGAGGCCGGGCTGCAAACCACGCCCGGCCGCGCGCCGGTGCTTTATGTCCGCACCGCCCAGGTGCCCGCCGGCCATTTTTCGCGAAAACCCGGCGGTTTTTCCAAAAAGGCTTCCGAAAGCGGCCGGCATTCTCGTCCGGCCGCCGTTTGCTGCCTACCGGATCAGCCTCTGCGCTTGCGCGCCGCCAGCGTGCGCAGGCGTAGCGCGTTGAGCTTGATGAAGCCGGCGGCGTCCTTCTGGTCGTAGGCGCCCTGGTCGTCCTCGAAGGTGACGAGCTTGTCGGAATAGAGCGACTTCGGCGATTCACGGCCGATCACCATGACGTTGCCCTTGTAGAGCTTGAGCGTGACTTCGCCCTCGACGTTCTTCTGGCTGAGGTCGATGGCCGCCTGCAGCATCTCGCGCTCCGGCGAGAACCAGAAGCCGTAGTAGATCAGCTCGGCATAGCGCGGCATCAGCTCGTCCTTGAGGTGGGCGGCACCCCGGTCGAGCGTGATGGACTCGATGGCGCGGTGCGCGGCCAGCAGGATCGTGCCGCCCGGGGTCTCGTAGACGCCGCGGCTCTTCATGCCGACGAAGCGGTTTTCGACGAGGTCGATGCGACCGATGCCGTTGTCGCGGCCACAGTCGTTGAGCTTGGCGAGAAGCGTCGCAGGGCTCATGCGCACGCCGTCGATGGAGACGGCGTCGCCCTTCTCGAAGCCGATCCTGATGACGGTCGCCTTGTCGGGCGCGGCTTCCGGTGAAATGGTGCGCATATGCACATATTCCGGCGCTTCCTGCGCCGGGTCTTCCAGCACCTTGCCCTCCGAGGAGGAGTGCAGCAGGTTGGCGTCGACGGAGAAGGGAGCCTCGCCCTTCTTGTCCTTGGCGACGGGAATCTGGTGCTGCTCGGCGAATTCGAGCAGTTGCGTGCGGCTCTTGAAGGCCCAGTCGCGCCACGGCGCGATGATCTTGATGTCGGGGTTCAGCGCATAGGCCGAAAGCTCGAAGCGGACCTGGTCGTTGCCCTTGCCGGTCGCGCCATGGGCGATGGCGTCGGCGCCGGTCTTTTCGGCGATCTCGATGAGGTGCTTGGAGATCAGCGGGCGGGCGATCGAGGTGCCGAGCAGGTAGACGCCTTCATAGACGGCATTGGCGCGGAACATCGGGAAGACGAAATCGCGCACGAATTCCTCGCGCACGTCCTCGACGAAGATTTCCTTGATGCCGAGCATCTCGGCCTTCTTGCGGGCCGGCTCGAGTTCCTCGCCCTGGCCGAGATCGGCGGTGAAGGTCACGACTTCCGCGCCCAGCTCCGTCTGCAGCCATTTCAGGATGATGGAGGTGTCGAGGCCGCCGGAATAGGCGAGCACGACCTTTTTGACGTCTCTGGGTGCGGGCATGGGCGTTTCCGTTGTCTCTGGCCGGCGGCGGTGAAGCCGTCATCTGATCGGGGGCACTCATAGCAGGAAAGCGCAGGCGGACAAGGTTTCGGAGTTGCGGCGCTGCGCGGAAATTTCGGCTGGGCCGAAAATCGCCGGAAAATCGCCGCGATTCCGCTCGATTTCCGATTCGGCCATTGTGACCTGCCGCCTTTTTGTGCAATTCAGTGCCCGGCCGCTCGGCCCCCTTTTACCAGAGCCAGGAAAGACGGGCACCCAAGCCAAGAAGACGGAAAACCAGACAGGATTCATGATGCCGGAAAACAACCTTCTCGACAGTGCACTCGTTCGTCTCGACGACGCCGCCAAACACATCAACGTCGATGCCGATGTGATCGAGAAGCTCAAATTCCCGCGAGAGACCACCAAGGTGCGCCTGATGATCCGCATGGACGACGGCTCGCGAAAATCGTTCCTGGCCTGGCGCTGCCGCTACGACGATACGCGCGGCCCGACCAAGGGCGGCATCCGCTTCCATCCCGACGCGTCAGCGGAGGAGGTCGAGATGCTGGCCTTCTGGATGACCTTCAAATGCGCGGTCATGAACCTGCCCTATGGCGGCGGCAAGGGCGCGGTGCAGGTCGATCCCCGCACCCTGTCCAAGGCGGAGCTGGAGCGCCTGTCGCGTTCCTACATGCAGGCCTTCTCGCGCATCATCGGGCCGGACCGCGACATTCCCGCGCCGGACGTCTACACCAATTCCATGATCATGGGCTGGATGGCCGACGAATACGCCCAGATCGTCGGCCAGGCCTCGCCCGCCGTCATCACCGGCAAGCCGATCGCGCTCGGCGGCTCGCTGGGCCGCGGCGACGCCACGGCGCGCGGAGGCTACTATCTGGTGCGCCACCTTTCCAAGGATCTCGGCCTGGACGGCCGGATGCGCATCGCCGTCCAGGGCTTCGGCAATGCCGGGCAGTACATCGCGTCGCTGCTGGCCGACGACGGGCACAAGATCGTGGCCGTGTCCGATTCCGGCGGCGCGGTGCATTCGGCGAACGGTCTCGACCTGGAGGCGCTGCTGGCGGCCAAGCGCGACGGCCTGTCGGTCACCGCCACCGCCGGCAAGAACGGCCACGAGGTCATAAAGGCCGACGATCTGGTGTCGGTCGATTGCGACGTGCTGGTGCCGGCGGCGCTGGAGAACATGATCCACACCGGCAACGCCGCTTCGGTGAAGGCGCGGCTGGTGCTGGAACTGGCCAACGGGCCGGTGACGCCGGAGGCCGACGAGATCCTGGCCAAGCGCGGCGTGGTCGTGCTTCCCGATATCCTCGCCAATGCCGGCGGCGTCACCGTCTCCTATTTCGAATGGGTGCAGAACAAGCAGGGCTATTATTGGGAGCTGGAGGAAATCCACACCAAGCTGCGCACCATCATGGAGCGCGAAGGCCGGGCGATCTGGGAGCTGTCCCTCTCGCGCCGCATCAGCATGCGCACGGCCGCCTATGTGCACGCGCTGAGCCGGCTTGCCGAAGCGATCGAGGCGCACGGCACGCAGAACTACTTCATCAGCTAGCCCGGCCTGTCGGGGGCCGTGCCAGCGCGGTCTCCCGCTTCGAGAGAGCTGGACACGACATCTGGAGCGCGGCGGACAAAAATGCTATCGGATCCGCCGCGCATCCCCTGAAATGCTGTTGGCGGAACCGTCCGGTTCCACCGTTTCGCGGCGGAGCGCCCAGTCACAAGGGAGCCGCGCCGGCGGTCGAGTCATGTCGAGCTTTGTTCCAGACGCCGCCACGATCCTGCAATTCGCCATCGCCACCTTCATCATCGCCATCACCCCCGGGCCGGACATGACCCTGTTCGTCGGCCGCGCGCTGTCGCAAGGGCGGGCGGCGGGGTTTGCCTGCATGGGCGGCGCCATGACCGGCATCGTCATCCACACCTCGCTGGTGGCGCTCGGCCTTTCCGCGCTGATCGTCGCCTCGCCGCAGGCGTTCCTGGTGCTCAAGGTGGCCGGCGCCGGCTACCTGGTCTGGCTCGCCTGGCAGGCCGTCATGAAGGGGTCCGCCTTCTCGCCGGATACCGTCAAGCGCGCGCCGCGCACGCTGGCGCAGAACTGGGCGACCGGGCTCGGCATCAATCTGCTCAATCCCAAGATCATCCTGTTCTTCATGACCTTCCTGCCGCAGTTCGTGTCGGCGCACGACCCGCATGCGCCGGGCAAGCTGTTCTTCCTGGGCATGACGTTCATCGTCCTGTCGCTGCCGGTCACCGCTCCGATGGTGATCGCCGCCGACAGGTTCGCCGGCCTGCTTCGGAAGAATCCGAAGGTGACGCGGGTGACGGACTATCTGTTCGCCGGCGTGTTCTCGGCCTTCGCGCTCAAGATCCTGACGGCCCAGGCGCGGTAGAAGCACGATCCCGAAAAGTCGCAGGCTTTTCGGGCAGGATCATGCCCCAAGCTCGTCCCGCCAGCTGCCGGCCCAGCGGCCGGCGGTCAGCCAGTAGCAGATGCCGCCGACCATGCCGGCGCCGATCACCGTCAGCGCCGGGCTCACCCCGGTGATCTGGAAATCGGGATCGGCCGCCTGGTGCAGGAAGCCGATGAAGACCGCCGCCACCACGCCGCCGCCGAGCGCATAGAACAGCCAGTCCCGCCGGGCCAGCACCTCGGCGATCAGGATGATTGCGGCGGCCGGGATGAAGCCGAAATAGGCGACGAACAGCGCGACGAACGGGACGGAAAAGAACAGGGAGCCGGAAGAGGCGACCGCCGACGCATCCTGCGGCCCGAAGACGGCGCCGAGGAAGATCAGGTTGAGGAAGGCACTGGCGCCCAGCGAGGCCGCGGCGTAGCCGAGCAGGATGGCGAAGCAGCGCAGCAGACAGGCGGCGAACCGGTTCACGCCTCGCCGTGTCCCGCGATCATCATCGCCTCCAGCGCAAGGCGTTCCGACTTCCGCAGCCGCTCCGATTCCGACTTGAGCTGGCCGCAGGCGGCGAGAATGTCGCGGCCGCGCGGGGTGCGGATCGGCGAGGCGTAGCCGGCCGCGTTGATATAGTCGGCGAACTTCTCGATCTGCTCCCAGTCCGAGCACTGGTAGTTCGAGCCCGGCCACGGGTTGAACGGGATCAGGTTGATCTTGGCCGGAATGCCCTTGAGCAACTGTACCAGCGCCTTGGCGTCGTCGAGGCTGTCGTTGACGTCCTTCAGCATCACATATTCGAAGGTGATGCGCCGCGCGTTGGAGAGGCCCGGATAGTCCCGGCAGGCCTTCATCAGCTCCTTGAGCGGGAACTTCTTGTTGATCGGCACCAGGAGGTCGCGCAGATCGTCGTTGGTGGCGTGCAGCGAGATCGCCAGCATGACGCCGATTTCCTCGCCGGTGCGGTAGATTTCCGGCACGACGCCGGAGGTGGACAGCGTGATGCGGCGCTTCGACAGCGCCAGCCCGTCGCCGTCCGAGGCGATCAGCAGAGCCTTCTTCACCGCCTCGAAATTGTAGAGCGGCTCGCCCATGCCCATCATGACGATGTTGGACACCTTGCGCCCCTCGCTCGGCACGATGGCGCCGGCCGGCGTGTCGCGGTCGGGAAAATCGCCCAGCCGGTCGCGGGCCGACAGAAGCTGGGCGAGGATTTCCTCGGCGGTGAGGTTGCGCACCAGCTTCTGCGTGCCGGTGTGGCAGAAGGAGCAGGTCAGCGTGCAGCCGACCTGGCTGGAGATGCACAGCGTGCCGCGCCCTTCCTCGGGAATGTAGACGGTCTCGATCTCGACCGGACGGCCGGCGCCGCGCGGCGGGAAGCGGAACAGCCATTTGCGCGTGCCGTCGTTGGAAATCTGCTCCTCGACGATCTCGGGGCGGGCGATGGAAAAATGCCCGGCGAGCGCGGCGCGCAGGTCCTTGGAAATATTGAACATGTGCGCGAAATCGGAGACGCCACGCACATAGAGCCAGTGCCAGAGCTGCTGCACGCGCATCCTGGCCTGCTTTTCGGGCACGATGCCGGCGGCGACCAGCGCCTCGCCCAGCTCGGCGCGCGTCAGGCCGATCAGGGTGGGTTTTTCGGAGGCCGGGGCTGGTCGCAAAGCGTCGCGCGCACCGGCGGCGGTGAGGTCGAGAGAAAGGCTCATGGCGGCTCAATATAGGCTGTTTCCCGCCGAATTCAGCAGGAGACGGGCAGCAAAGTGCGCCGCATAGCATGGAATGGCGCGGGAGTCATGCCGCTGCGCAGGCATACCTTGCCGGACGCCGGTTTCGTCCTCGCCGGACCTGTGTTATCGGTCCCGTCCCCGACATGCCGAGACTTCCATGGTCGCATCCATCCGAAAACATGCCATGCTGCGGCGCTCCCGCGCCATGTGGGGCTCGCGCCGGGTCTGGCGACCGCGGCTGGTGTTCTGGTCCGGGGCGATCGCGGTCGGCATCATCAGCGTGCTGTTCGCCAAGCTGGCGGACTTGGCGCAAGTGCTGTTCCACACGATCGTGAACGGTGGCCAGGGCTGGCGCGGCTGGCTGCCGCTGGTCATCACGCCGGCGGGTTTCGCGGCCTGCGCCTGGCTGGCGCATGTCTATTTCCCGAACTCGCAGGGCAGCGGCATTCCGCAGGCCATCGCCGCGCGCCATCTGCGCGACGAGGAGGACCGCAGCCATCTCCTGTCGCTCAGGCTGGTGGTGGGCAAGATCGGCCTCACCATACTGGGGCTGATCTGCGGGGCTTCGATCAGTCGCGAAGGGCCGACGGTGCAGGTCGGCGCCTCGGTCATGCTGCAGGCGGCGCGCTGGGGCGGCATGGCGCAGGCGAAGGGCCTTATCCTCGCCGGCTCGGCCGCCGGCGTGGCGGCCGCCTTCAACACGCCGCTCGCCGGCATCGTCTTCGCCATCGAGGAGATGGGCCGCACCTATCAGGCGCGCACCAACGGGCTGGTGCTGACGGCGGTGATCTTCGCCGGCCTCGCCGCGCTGGGACTCGTCGGCAACTACACCTATTTCGGCGTCGCCAAGGGCAGCGTCACGGTGAACGATTGGCCGTTGATCCTGTCCTGCGGCATCGCAGGCGGCGCGTTGGGCGCCTTCTTCTCGCTGGCGGTGCTGAAAGCCATGCGCCGCATCAGGCGCTGGCACGCCCTGCAGCCGTTGCAGCGCACGTTGCTCGTGGCCGCCGCCTGCGGTTTCGGCGTGGCGGTCATCGGTCTCGCATCCGGCGGCTTGACCTTCGGTACGGGTTACGAACAGGCGCGCGGCGCCATCGAGGGCGCGGGGCTGCCCTGGTACTATTTCGCCGCCAAGCTGGCGGCGGGCCTGCTGTCGACCATATCGGGCATTCCCGGCGGCCTGTTCGCGCCGTCGCTTTCGGTCGGCGCGGGTATCGGCAGCACGCTGGGGCAGATCTTCGGTTCCGATATCGGCGTGGCGGCGCTGCTCGGCATGGCCGGCTATTTCGCCGGCGTGGTGCAGGCGCCGATGACCGCCTTCGTCATCATTCTCGAGATGACCGGCAATCACGACAATGTCATCGCGCTGATGCTCGCTTCGATGCTGGGCTACGGCACGGCGCGCATCGTCTCGCACGAGCCGCTCTACCATGCGTTGTCGCGTATATTCCTCGCCGAGGCCATTCGCAGGAAGCGCGCGGAAGCCTCGCCGGCAGCTGCCTCGGGCTGACCGGACGGCAAGACCCGGACGCGAAAAAGCCGGGCGCGCGGCCCGGCTTTCGTCCAGCTCAGGGGCGAATGCCTATTTGCAGCTTGCGATCGAGGTGAGCGCCGCCGAAATGCCCTTCAGCGAGAAGACATAGCTGGTGGGATTGCCGCGGCCGGACTTCGCCTGCACCTTCATGTCGGTGCCGCCCTTCATCGCCGCGATCAGTACCGGCTCTTCCGCCGCGTTCTCGACCCAGGCCGACTTGCCGCGCGTGAACATGGTGAAGGACTTCTTGTCGATGGTGACGGTGACCTTGGAGTTTTCCTGGAAATTGTAGCCGGCGATGAACTGCGGCTCGTAGGAAACCTGCTGGCCGGGCCGCTGGCTGACGAAGAAGAACATGTCGCCATGGTCGAGCGTCGCCGGCTGCTTGTCGGTGGGCACGGTCAACACGTAGCAGACCTTGCCGCTCGCGGCCTGATAGCTGTAGGTGCCCCAGGCGTTGTGCTGGCCGATCTTCGTGGCCTGCTGGGCGAGTGCCGGTCCCGCCGCGGCGACGAGGACCAGGCTTGAAATCGTGGCAATCAATCCGCGCATGGTTCTTCCTGTATTCCAAATGAGGCAAAGGCAGGCCGGCCCCGCGACCGCCCGTTCGCTTCATTTTGATTTAATCTGGGTTACCAAAGGATGAAGCCTCGCCTGAAAAGCAGACTCCCAAAAGCAACCCGCCTCACCTCCGCGGCGACCGGGAAGCCGCCGCGATGTCCCTGCGCGGACTTGGAGGACAGGAAAAAGGCAAGAGTTTGACTTTTTTCACGCCATGTGACGGCAAGTTTCCGAGCCGTTACAGGCGCGTCCCCGGCGCTCACTCCTCCGAGGCCAGGGCCTCTCGCGCGGCCAGCCGGTGGGCGGGCGTGATATGGGCGCGCACGGCGGTGATCGCGGCCGTCAGCACGGCGATGTCGTCGGTGAAGCCGATGCCGAAGATGACGTCGGGAATGGCGTCGACAGGCAGGATGAAATAGCCGAGCGCGGCCAGCAATATGCCCTTGGCGCGCAACGGCGTGTTCCGGTCCAGCGCGCAGTAATAGGCTGCGACGACATCCTCCATGAAGGGAATCTGCCGTGCGGCCTTCTTGGCGGTGCGCCAGAACTTTTCGCGTATCTCGCCTTCGTTGCCCAGCTTGTCGCTGAATTTGCCAAAGTCGAAACCGAATTCACGTGCCATCGTCGGTCGTTCCTCGCCGGCGGCCTGTCGAAGCCGCACGAATGGCAAATGTGGGAAAGGCAGGTCCTTCCTGCAAGGCCATTCGCCCAGCCTGCCGGCCTGGATGTCCCGGCGGAGAGGGTGCAGGGCGGCGTCAACCGCCGAAGATGCGGTCGATCTTCTTCGCCAGGTCGAAGTCGAGCTGGGTCAGGCCTCCGGCGTCATGGGTGTTCAGCCGGATATCGACGGTCTTGTAGACGTTCGACCAGTCCGGGTGATGGTCCATCTTCTCGGCGGCGAGCGCGACGCGCGCCATGAAGGCGAAGGCCTCCGAGAAGTTCCGGAAGGTGAAGGTGCGGGTGATGGCGCCGCCGTCCTCGGCCAGCGTCCATCCGGCCGCGTTCGCCAGCGCGGCCTCTATCGCCTGTTTGTCCAGCCTTTCCCTGCCCATGACGTCTACCTCATGAAACGCGCGGTCTCGGCCGCCTCCGCCGCGTCGGCGAAACGGCCGGGCTGCTGCCCCGAAAGCGGCCATGCCTCCTCGACGATATAGGGTCCGCCGCCAACGGAGTCGCGCGACGACATCAGCACGAAGCGACCGACCCGGAAGGGCAGGGTGGAGAAATTGCCGCGCGCGGACAGGTATTTCGCCACTTCCACCGGGCTCGAATTGCGCAGGCGCGCCAGGGTGACGTGCGGCATGAACTTGCGCGGGTCGGGCGCGATCCCGAGGCGCTGGCAGATGCGGTCGATCTCGGCCTGCAGCGCATTGAGGTCCGGCGAGGCGGCCGTGCCGGCCCAGACCGCGTGCGGCTTCTTCTGGCCGAACGCGCCGACCCCCGAAAGGGCCAGGTCGAAGGCCGGGCGCCTTACCCGGTCGAGCGCGTTGACGATCTCGTCGGCGACATGGCCCTCGACATCGCCGATGAAGCGCAGGGTGAGATGGTAGTTCTCGACATCGATCCAGCGGGCGCCCGGCAGACCTCCCCTGAGCAGGGAGAGCGAAAGCGCGGCCTGGCGTGGAATTTCGAGGGCGGTGAAAAGACGCGGCATGGAAAGCCTCCCTTCCTCGAATCGGACCCCTCAGGCCCAGCGAATCATCGATATGCGTCGGGGGCAAGGGGATTGTCTGCGATCACCCCAACCAAATGCCCGACGGTCGCAAACCGTTCCCGGCCAAACCGTCCCCTATGGCCTGCCGGTTCCCTTCCCGGCGGGATGTCCGGCGCATGCGCTCCAAGGCCCGCAAGGGCCGCCAGCGCGGCCGGCGGATTAAATTTATGTCATGAAGGCCGCGAGAATGGCCGGAATGCCCGTGAGATTGCGGCGATTGCGCGCATCACGGAGCGTTGCGGACTGTTACGGTCTTGTTCTCGCCACCGAAAGACATCATATTTTGCCCTAGGCATGCTGGAGCCCCGCCAGCGGCGCCTGGATCGTGCCGATCCGACACCCGACGGGGCAGAAGCAACAGAGGAATCCATGTCCGACTTCCGCAACTACCAGACGCGCACCGTGCCCATGGGCACCCGCACGGACGCGGCTATCGACGAGGGCCTTCGCGCCTACATGATCAGGGTCTACAACCTGATGGGCCTTGGCCTGCTCATTACCGGTCTGGCCGCCATCGGCACCGTCATGATGGCCACGACCACCAATCCCGCCGCCGCCGTGGCGACGCTGCCGAACGGCCAGATGCTGACCTCCTTCGGCTACGCCATCTTCGCTTCGCCGCTGCGCTGGGTGGTAATGCTGGCGCCGCTTGGCGCCGTGTTCTTCCTGTCGTTCCGCGTCCAGTCGATGAGCGTGTCGGCCGCGCAGACCACGTTCTGGGTCTATGCGGGGCTGGTCGGCCTGTCGCTGTCGTCCATCTTCCTGGTCTACACGACGGCGTCGATCTCGCAGACGTTCTTCGCCACCGCGGCCGCTTTCGGCGCGTTGTCGCTGTTCGGCTACACGACCAAGCGCGACCTGACCGCGATGGGCTCGTTCCTGATCATGGGCGTGTTCGGCCTGATCATCGCCATGCTGATCAACATCTTCCTGCAGTCCTCGGCGCTGTCCTTCGCCATCTCGGCGATCGGCGTGCTGGTGTTCGCCGGCCTCACCGCCTACGACACCCAGAAGATCAAGGAGATGTATTTCGAGGGCGACGACACCCTGGTCGCCGGCCGCAAGTCCATCATGGGCGCGCTGACGCTCTACCTGGACTTCATCAACATGTTCATGTTCCTGCTGCAGTTCATGGGCGACCGCCGCTAGGACATTCATGCCGCTGGGCTGGACCAGCAAAGACGACAAGGGCGGCCCAACGGCCGCCCTTTTCTTTTCCGGAATCGTTTGCTGTAATGATGTGCATCAAAAAGAGTTGCACAAATTATGAGCAATTTTACTGTAAGGGCGGCTGGTCCCGCCGATCTCGACCGGGTCACGGCGATCTACGCCGACGCGGTGGCCAACGGCACCGCGAGCTATGAGCTGGAGCCGCCGGGCCGGTCGGAGATGGAAGCGCGTTTCGACGCGCTGATCGCGGCCGGCTTTCCCTATCTGGTGGCCGACGACGCCGGAGCGGTGTTGGGCTATGCCTATGCCGGCGCGTTCCGCGCGCGGCCGGCCTACCGCTTCATCGTCGAGGATTCGGTCTATGTCGCGCCGGAGGCGAAGGGCCGCGGCGTCGGCATGGCGCTGATGCGCGAACTGATCGAGGCGGTGCGCGCGCTCGGCTTCCGGCAGATCGTGGCGGTGATCGGCGACGGCAGCCCCGACAGCGCCTCGGTGCGCCTGCATGAAAAGCTCGGCTTCAGCCATTGCGGCACCTTGACCGGCTCGGGCTACAAGCATGGCCGCTGGCTGGACACGGTGTTCATGCAGCTTGCGCTGAACGGCGGCAACGGTCCGCCGCCGGATCCGGACTCGCTGCCGGAAAGGCGATTCCGGGAGGCACGAGCCTGACCGGCCGTTCCGGCGCCGGCTCTCTCGCCTGGAGAGGCCGGTCCGGCAAGTCCGGAAGAATCAAATGCTGCCCCGCAGGAGCGGTCGCCTCATGCGGGGCGGCAGAGCGTGGATCGGAACTTTAGTTGGCGATGCGGCGGGCGAATTCGGCCAGCGCCTGCTGGTAGATCGAGGCGCGGTTCCAGTCGTTCCAGACGCCGTAATTCGCCTGGCCGGGGCCGTAGCCGCCACCCGGCTGCCAGCCATGGCCGCGCAGGAAGTTGGCGGTCGAGGCCAGCACGTCGGCGCGCGAATGGATGAGGTCGCGGCGGCCGTCGCCGTCGAAGTCCACGGCGAACTGCAGGTATTTCGAGGGCAGGAACTGGGTCTGGCCCAACTCGCCGAAACCGGCGCCGCGCATCTGGGCGGCCGAGATGTAGCCCTTCTGCGCGATCTCCAGCGCCGAATCGAGTTCGTTGGTGAAATAGGCCGAGCGGCGGCAATCATAGGCCAGCGTCGCCAGCGGGCCGAACACGCTCTTGTTGCCGGAATTGGCGCCGAAGCCCGTTTCCATGCCCCAGATGGCGAGCAGGACTTCCGGCTGCACGCCGTAGCGCGACTCGATCTTGCTGAACAGGCCGGCGTTCGACTTCCAGAGGCTCTTGGCCTTGGACACGTAGGACGCCGGCGCGCGCCGCGCCAGGAACTGGTCGACCGTGCCGGAGAACGCCTTGTGCTGCGCGCGGTCGATGCGGATGACGCCGGTGTCGTATTTCACGCCGGCCAGAGGCGAGGGGTCGATGCCGCGCG
This sequence comes from Mesorhizobium sp. SP-1A, assembly GCF_032460275.1. Lineage (NCBI taxonomy): Bacteria > Pseudomonadati > Pseudomonadota > Alphaproteobacteria > Hyphomicrobiales > Phyllobacteriaceae > Mesorhizobium > Mesorhizobium sp. SP-1A. Next base: position 327,380 of record NZ_JAVXZD010000005.1, read on the forward strand.
CCTTGGCGTCGGCCTTGTAGGCTTCCACCCACGCCGCAAAGCCGCTGCTGTCGTTGCCGCACTTGCCGGCGGCCTGTGCGCCCGCCGCGGTGGCAAGCACAGCCGCGAGCGCGGCTCCGAATATCTTTCCTTTGGCAAGCAATGCCATGCTTTTCTCCTGAGATGCCTGAATCACGTCCGCGGCGAACTTGCCAGCGAAACGCGTGCTTGTCACCGCAGAAGCTGGCAATTCAGGGGCAGCCTCGCTTGGAGAGGGATTGGACCTTGGGATAATGAAGGCCGGGCCGTTCATTTTAGCTGAAACGCATGAAGACCTTGCCTTTTACTCCCTGGCCAACCGCGCGACCGTTTGAACTATGTTAACGGGTGGCGGGCATCCAGTGATGCTTCGCAATATGCCTTGGGGGGCAATCGTGGCTATCGATCCGGCGGCATTCGAGGCATATCGCGCCGCCTCTTCCGCCCGTTCGAGCCTTCCGCGCCTCGGGCTGGGACTGGCCGTCATCGGCGCGTCCTGGATGGCGGGCACGGTGATCGTGCTGGCCGCCGGAAGCTTCCTTTACCGGCTGGATGCGGCGAACGCCGCCGCGCAGGACTTTCTCTCCGCGCCCGTCGGCGTGATGTCGGCGCTCGCCTCCTTCATCGGCATCTGGATCGGCGTGGCGGTCGCCGAGCGCTTCGTGCATCGCGAGCCGCCCAGCGCCCTGCTCGGCAACGGCCGCCGCATCTCCTGGAACGGCTTCGCCAAGGGTTTCGCCGCGGTGGCGGTCACCTCGCTGCTCTCGGAAATCGCGCTCTATGCGCTGTGGCCCGGCATCGAACGCGGCGCCATTTCGCCGGCGTCCTGGCTGCTGTTCCTCGTGCCCGTCGTGCTGCTTGCATTCGTGCAGATCTCGGCGGAGGAAATCCTGTTCCGGGCCTATCTGCCCCGGCATCTCGCGGCCCGTTTCCGCAGCCCGTGGGCGTGGGGGTTGCCGCCTCTGGCGCTGTTCACGGCGCTGCACTGGAGCGCGTCGTCGAGCCTTGCCATCAACCTGTGCATCCTGGCGACCATCGGCGCATTCGCGCTGGTGCTGATGCTCACCGTCTACGCCACCGGCAATCTGGGCGCGGCGTTCGGTGCGCATCTGGGCAATAACCTGTTCGGCTTCCTGCTGATTTCGCACCAGCAAAGCTACAATGCCTTCGCGCTGTTTACCGCCCGACCGCTGGAAGGGGCCGGATGGAGCGGCAGCGACGTTCTGCTGCTGGCCGCCATCGGCATCGTCGCCAGCGGGATGACGGCGCTTTTGCTGCTGCATCCGCGCTCGCCGCTGAAGATCGAGCCGGATCGGGGCAAGGCACGGGACTGGCCAGGTTAAGGCGCGTCGCCAGCAGGCGGAACCAGACGGCGCGCCTTGTGTTCCTGTTTTCGGGCAGGTCGTCGTGCCGAAACCGGTCCCCACTTTCGAGCCTAGACGTGAACCTCGCCGAAGCTGCTTTCACCGCCGTCGTCGAGCGCGCGGAGCGAGGCGAACGCCAGCCAGAGGAAGAACGCCGCGACGGCCGCCAGCACGAGCCAGCCGGGAACCGGTCCGAGATTGGCGTTGGCCACCACCTCCTGCAGCGATTCGGCGATGGTGAGGCTGGTGCCCTCATGCTGAAGCTTGGGCGTGGAAATCTTCAGCACCCAGGCCAGCAGCAGGATCAGGAACATCCAGATGTAGTTGCGCCGCAGCCTGCGCGACAGCGCCTCGCCATAGGAGATGAAGAATTTCGGCTCCCGCAGGTTCTGTCCCATCATCTGCAGCCAGTTGGCGGAAAAATCGGGCATGGGCGAGAACAGCTGCGCGAAATAGTGCCGTTCGAACTGTCGCACCCTGAAACGATAGACGTCGAAGAAGCGGTAGCGCCGCGCCTCGATCATCAGGAGCAGGTAGACCAGCAGCATGGCGAACAGGAGAACGCCGTGATGCGCCGAGGCCGTGGACAGCGAGACCGACAGCAACGCGGCGACCACGGTGATCGCCCAGTTGGTGGTGCGGTCGATGCGGTCGCGCCATCCCGCCATGCGCGCCAGTTCGGCGCGATAGTAGTGGACGGCGGCGGTCACCGCCTCGGAGCGGGTCTGGGGCAGGGGCGACAACTGGACCGGGACGTTTTCCTGTGTCATGGGTTTCTCCTCCGTCGCCCGTTTCTGCCGCAAGAATAGCGCCGGGCAGGCCGGACGTCGCCGTTCCCTTGACTCTTTCGCGCTTTTCCTGTCTACACGCGGCAAATTCCGCGACGATTGTCTTCGCGAAAGCTGACCGGGACGCCCAAGCCTCATCAGAGGCGGTGCTGTAAACAGATCCCGGAGGCCAACACCCGGCAGCGCGATGCGCCCCCGGGTGCTTTTCGGCTTTGGGCCTTTGCGGTCCCGCTTTTGCTTGGACCTTCGGCGCGCAGGCACTACCTCTGCGGCATCGATCCCGATGCCGGAGAAAAGGACGAAGCATGTTTGAATCGCTACAGGAACGCCTTGGCTCGATCCTGAACGGCCTCACCGGCCGCGGCGCGCTGTCGGAGGCCGACGTCTCGGCCGCGCTGCGCGAGGTGCGCCGCGCGCTGCTGGAAGCCGACGTCGCGCTGGAAGTGGTGCGCTCCTTCACCGACAAGGTGCGCGAGAAGGCGGTCGGCGCGGCGGTGCTGAAGTCGATCAAGCCCGGCCAGATGGTGGTCAAGATCGTCCATGACGAGCTGGTCGCCATGCTGGGCGAGGAGGGCGTGGCCATCGACCTCAACGCGCCGGCGCCGGTGGTCGTCATGATGGTCGGCCTGCAGGGCTCGGGCAAGACCACCACCACCGCCAAGATCGCGCGCCGCCTGACCGACCGGCAAGGCAAGAAAGTGCTGATGGCCTCGCTCGACACGCGCCGTCCGGCCGCGCAGGAGCAGTTGCGCCAGCTCGGCGAGCAGGTGAAGGTCGCCACGCTGCCCATTGTCGCCGGCCAGTCGCCGGTGGACATCGCCAAGCGCGCCGTGCAGGCGGCGAAGCTCGGCGGCCATGACGTCGTCATCCTCGACACCGCCGGCCGCACGCATATCGACGAGCCGCTGATGGTCGAGATGGCCGACATCAAGAAGATGTCCGCGCCGCACGAGATCCTGCTGGTGGCCGACTCGCTGACCGGCCAGGACGCCGTCAACCTCGCCAAGAGCTTCGACGAGCGCGTCGGCATCACCGGCCTGGTGCTGACCCGCATGGACGGCGACGGGCGCGGCGGTGCAGCCCTTTCCATGCGCGCCGTCACCGGCAAGCCGATCAAGCTGATCGGCACCGGCGAGAAGATGGACGCGCTGGAGGAGTTCTATCCCAAGCGTATCGCCGACCGCATCCTCGGTATGGGCGACATCGTCAGCCTCGTCGAGAAGGCGGCCGAGACCATCGACGCGGAAAAGGCCGCGGCGATGGCCAAGAAGATGCAGTCGGGCAAGTTCGACCTGAACGACCTGGCCGACCAGCTTCGCCAGATGCAGAAGATGGGCGGCATGGGCGGCATCATGGGCATGATGCCCGGCATGGGCAAGATGAAGGACCAGATGGCGGCCGCCGGCCTGGACGACAGGATGTTCGGCCGCCAGCTCGCCATCATCTCCTCCATGACCCGGCAGGAGCGGGCCAATCCCGACATCCTCAAGCACAGCCGCAAGAAGCGCATCGCCGCAGGTTCGGGCACAGACGCCGCCGAGATCAACAAGCTGCTCAAGATGCATCGCGGCATGGCCGACATGATGAAGGCCATGGGCGGCAAGGGCAAAGGCGGCGGCATGATGCGCGGCCTGATGGGCGGGCTCGCCTCCAAGATGGGGCTTGGCGGTCTTGGGGGCGGCCTGGGGGGCGGCCTCGGGGGCGGCATGCCGGACCTTTCCAAGATGGACCCCAAGCAACTCGAGGCGCTGAAGAAGCAGGCCGAAGCCGCGGGCCTCGGCAAGGGCCTGCCCGGAGGTTTGCCGGGCGGTCTTCCCGGCGGCATGCCGGGTTTGGGCGGCGGCCTTCCCGGACTGCCCGGCGGCATGAAGCTGCCCGGTCTCGGCGGGCTGCCCGGTTCGGCCAAGAAAAAGTGAGGGTGAGATGAGCCAGGTACAGGACATGGCGGAAGCCCGCAGGCAACTCGCCGACTATCGCGTCTCGATCGACAACATCGATGCCGCGCTGATCCATATGCTGGCCGAGCGGTTCCGCTGCACCAAGGCCGTGGGCATGCTGAAGGCCACGCACGGCCTGCCGCCGGCGGATCCGGCGCGGGAGGCGCAACAGATCGAGCGCCTGCGCCGGCTGGCCGACGACGCCCATCTCGATCCCGACTTCGCGGAGAAGTTCCTCAATTTCGTGGTGCGGGAAGTGATCCGCCATCACGAGCAGATCGCCGCTGAAAACGGCGCAGGCAAGACCGGCTGACCATCGGCCGCAAATACATCATCGAAACTCAGAGCTTTAGGAGAAAGAAATGGCACTGAAGATCAGACTGGCCCGTGCGGGCTCGAAGAAGCGTCCCTACTACCACATCGTCGTGGCCGACTCGCGCAGCCCGCGCGACGGCCGCTTCATCGAGGCCATTGGCGCCTGGAACCCGCTGCTGCCCAAGGACGGCGAGCGCGTGACGATCGACACCGACCGCGTCAAGCACTGGCTCGGCCACGGCGCCCTGCCGACCGACCGCGTGGCACGCTTCCTCGACCAGGCCGGCCTGGTGAAGCGCGAAGCCCGCAGCAACCCGACCAAGGCCGAGCCCGGCAAGAAGGCGCAGGAGCGCGCCGCCCTGCTGGCCAAGGCGCAGGAAGCGGCGGCTGCCGCTGCCGCCGCGGCGGCCGCTCCGGCCGAAGCCAGCGCCGAATAAGTCGACTGGCCGGCCTCCGGCCGTCACTCTCCGGAAATACGAACGGCGGGCACCAGCCCGCCGTTTTGTTTTCTCGGTAACGGTTTCCCGGAAGGCACCGACCGCTCACCGAAGCGGCGCGTGCGCCGCTTCGCCTGCCTGCCGGCTCAGGACCGGGTCACGACATCAATAGTAGCCGCGTGGGCAGCGCGCCACGTAGACGCGGCCGTAACGGTCGCGATAGCGGCACTGGCCGCGCTCGCTGGCGTTGCCGATAAGCGCGCCGGCCACCGTGCCGACCGCGCCGCCGATGACGGCGCCCTGCACCGGGTCGCCCGCGACAGCCGCACCGACGGCCGCGCCGCCGAGGCCGCCGATCGCGGCACCTTTTTCTGTTTGCGAACATGCGCCCAGCGGCAGGAGCAGGGCCAGCAGAACCAAAGTTTTCTTCATTGCAGTTCCTCTCAACAAGCGAATGCCCCGTCCACCGCCACGCTCCTCAACGGCCGAAAGCCGTTTTTGATCCCTAAGTTGTGATCAGGCGGCTAAAAGACGTTACCGGTGATGCGGGAAAGCCACATGAAAAGGCAGGCGATGGCTGGAGAAACGAAGCTGGAAGCGCTTCTGGAAGGCATGCAACCGGACCTCGCGTCCGGCATATTCGTTTTCGCGACGCTTCCGCACGGCAAGGCAATACCGCCAGGGCTCGATCCGGTGCTGGTCTTTCGGGAGCGGGAAGGCCGCACGCTGGTCGTGCTCGAGGACGAGGCGGCGGCGGCCGGGCTTGCCGGCACCTTCCGCTGCCGGATGATCACGCTGGCGATCCACTCTTCGCTGGAGGCGGTGGGCTTCCTCGCCGCGATCACCGCGCGGCTGGCCGAGGCCGGAATGGGCGTGAACCCGGTCTCGGGCTTCTATCACGACCACCTCTTCGTGCCCGCGGAGCGGGCCGAAGAAGCGTTCGCGATCCTGCAGGACATGGCGGCGAGGCGCGACATGACCCGGAAATGACGGACACGGGCCGCCGGTTGCCCGGCGGCCCGCTGGAAACGGCAGGGAGACGCTTGGCGCGGCGCTCAGGCCGCCTTCTGCTTGGGCTGGATCAGGCCGCGCTCGATCAGCAACTCGGCGATCTGCACGGCGTTCAGCGCCGCGCCCTTGCGCAGATTGTCGGAGACGATCCAGAGATTGAGGCCGTTGTCGACGGTCTGGTCTTCGCGGATGCGGGAAATGTAGGTCGCATCCTCGCCGGCGCTCTCGATCGGGGTGATGTAGCCGCCGTTCTCATGCTTGTCGACGACCAGGCAGCCGGGCGCTTCGCGCAGGATCTCGCGCGCCTCGTCGGCGGTGATCGGCTCCTCGAACTCCAGGTTCACGGCTTCCGAATGGCCGATGAAGACCGGCACGCGCACACAGGTCGCGGTGACCTTGATCTTGGGGTCGAGCATCTTCTTGGTCTCGGCCACCATCTTCCATTCCTCCTTGGTCGAGCCGTCTTCCATGAAGACGTCGATATGGGGAATGACATTGAAGGCGATGCGCTTGGTGAACTTCTTGGCCTCGACCGGATCGGCGACGAAGACGGCGCGGGTCTGGGTGAACAGCTCGTCCATGCCTTCCTTGCCGGCGCCGGACACGGACTGGTAGGTGGCGACGACCACGCGCTTGATCTTCGCCTTGTCGTGCAGCGGCTTCAGCGCCACCAGCATCTGGGCGGTGGAGCAGTTCGGGTTGGCGATGATGTTCTTCTTGGTGAAGCCCGAAATGGCGTCCGGGTTCACTTCCGGCACGATCAGCGGCACCTCGGCGTCGTAGCGCCAGGCCGAGGAATTGTCGATGACGACGCAGCCCTGCTTGCCGATCTTGGGCGACCATTCCTTCGACACGTTGCCGCCGGCCGACATCAGGCAGATGTCGGTGTCGGAGAAGTCGTAGGTGTCGAGCGCCTTCACCTTCAGCGTCTTGTCGCCGTAGGACACCTCGGTGCCTTGGCTGCGGCGCGAGGCCAGCGGCACCACCTCATCGGCGGGGAAGCCGCGCTCTTCGAGGATATTGAGCATTTCCCGGCCCACATTGCCCGTGGCGCCAGCGATCGCAACCTTGAAACCCATTTTCCAATCTCCGTCCCTCTCCGCTCGTTTGGGAAACCCGCCGGCCGGTGCGGGTCTCGCTGCCCCGGGCCGGACCCGGGGAGAGGGCGAGCAGGCCAAGGGAGATCAGACCGTGGTGACGGTCGTTTTTTTGGCCGTGGTTTTGGTGAAACGGGCACGCGCGCGATCAAGCCCCGGCAGGATGCCGGAAGCGCTGTTCGCCATAGCTGTCGATGAGGCGCGCATGGAAAGCTCCGTTACGCGCGGCATATGGCGCGAACCGGCCGAAGAGTCAATGGATCTCGCTCGCGGCCTTGGCGGTGCTGCGGCGCTGCACCAGGATCAGCCCGCCGGCGACGATCAGGGCGGCGCCTATCCCGATGCGGGCGTCGGGAATGTCGCCGAAAACCAGGTAGCCGACGATCACCGAGCCCAGCAGTTCGAGATAGGACAGCGGCGCGAGCATCGACGCTTCCGCATGGCGGAAGGCGCTGATGGTCATGAAGTGGCAGGACGCGGAAATAGCCCCCATCAGCAGCAGGAGGCCCCATTCCTCCGGCGCGGGCAAGGACCAGTTCCAGACGGCAAGCGGCGTCAGGATCGCCGAGCCGAACAGGCACTGGAAGGCCAGCGTGCCCACCGGGTCGCTGGCGCGCGAGGCCTTGCGCGTGGCGACGATGTAGAGGGCGAAGAAGACACCTGCGGCCACTCCGAGCAGGAGGCCCGTGTTCACGCCGCCTGCGGGATTGACCACGATGATCGCCCCGATGAAGCCGAAAGCCAGCGCCGCCACCTTTCGCACCGTCATGGCCTCGCCCAGCAGGACAACCGACAGGATCGCCGCGACAATCGGGCCGACGAAGTAGGCGCTGGTCACGTCGGCCAGCGGCGAGAAGGAGATCGCCGCGAAGAAGCAGCACATCGACGCCGCGGCGAAGAAGGTGCGCAGGGCGTGCGCGGGAAGCTGCTCGCGCGGCAGGAAATGCCGGCCGCGGCGCGAAATCGCCCAAGGCAGCACGAAGATGCAGGAAAAGGCGTAGCGCGCCCAGCTGATATAGAGCGGCGAATGCGTTGCGCTCAGCGCCTTTGCGATGCCGTCGACATTGGGCACGAGCAGCATCGCCCCGGCCATCAGGGCGATTCCGGTCATTACGGATTGGGAGGGCTGGGCGCTCACGACCTGGTCGACCCTATCGAAGACTGATCGCTCGAGGCACGCCGTTCGCCTCGCCCGGGCCGCTTTCGACAGCGGCGCCAGGCAGCAAGCGGATGATATCAGGCCGAGAGGGCCACATATTTGGCGATGATGGCGTCGCCCATCGCCGTGGTGCCGACCTCTTTCTTGCCAGCGGACATGATGTCCTTGGTGCGCAGGCCGTCGTCCAGAACGGCGGCGATGGCGGCCTCGACGCGGTCGGCCTCGGCCACCATGTTGAAGGAATAGCGCAGGCACATGGCGAAGGAGGCGATCATGGCGATCGGGTTGGCCAGGCCCTTGCCGGCGATGTCGGGCGCGGAGCCGTGCACCGGCTCGTAGAGCGCCTTGCGCTTGCCGGTCCTGGCGTCCGGGGCGCCGAGCGAAGCCGACGGCAGCATGCCGAGCGAGCCGGTCAGCATGGCGGCCACGTCCGACAGCATGTCGCCGAACAAATTGTCGCAGACGATGACGTCGAACTGCTTGGGCCAGCGCACCAACTGCATGCCGCCGGCGTCGGCCAGCATATGGTCGAGCTTCACGTCGGCATATCTGGCCTTGTGGGTGGCCGTCACCACCTCGTTCCAAAGCACGCCGGACTTCATGACGTTGCGCTTTTCCATCGAGGTGACGTGGTTCTTGCGGGTGCGCGCCAGCTCGAAGGCGACGCCGGCGATGCGCTCGATCTCGTAGGTGTCGTAGACCTGCGTGTCGATGCCGCGCTTCTGGCCGTTGCCGAGGTCTATGATTTCCTTCGGCTCGCCGAAATAGACGCCGCCGGTCAGTTCGCGCACGATCAGGATGTCGAGGCCCTCGACCACTTCCTTCTTCAGCGAGGAGGAATCGGCGAGCGCCGGATAGCAGATGGCCGGCCGCAAATTGGCGAACAGGGCCAGGTCCTTGCGCAGGCGCAGCAGGCCGGCCTCGGGGCGCACCTCGTAGGGCACGGCGTCCCATTTCGGCCCGCCGACGGCGCCGAACAGCACCGCGTCGGCGGCAAGCGCCTTTTCCATGTCGGCTTCCGAGATCGCCTGGCCGTGCGCGTCATAGGCCGAGCCGCCGACGAGGCCTTCGTCGGTCTCGAAACCGGCGCCAAGGCGCTCGTTCATGACCGCGATGAGCTTCTTCACCTCGGCCATGGCCTCGGGGCCGATGCCGTCGCCGGGGAGCAGGAAGAGTTTTTTCGTGGTCATGGAGGCGTTTCCCAAGGATTAGAAGAACCGCGGCCTTGCTAAACGCAGGATGCACGCCGCGCAAGCCGAAACAGACGGCATGGCTTTGACCGGCGTGGGAAGCGGCGGCTCAACCGTGCGCGAGGATGTTCACCAGCCGGCCGAGGGGATCGCGTACAAAGAAACGGCGCACGCCCCAGGGTTCGTCCGCCGGGCCGTATTCGATTGGGAAGCCGGCCTGCTCCATGGCCGCAAGGGCGGCGTCGACATCGTCCACCTCGATGGAAAGGTCCGGCACCGGCGTGCCCGATCCGCCCTGTTCGGCGAAGGAGACCTGCACGGTCATCTTCTCATGCGAGCCGTAGGTGGCGATCCAGCCGTGATCCATCAAAAGCTCGAGGCCGAGCACGTCGCCATAGAAGCGCCTCGCGGCGGCGATGTCGGCGGTCGCGATGTTGGCGACGATGCGCTTGACCTTCATGGCCGACCCTCGCTGCCGCGCCGCAATGCCGTCACCTCGATCTCGATCTTCATTTCCGGCTTGTTGAGGCCGCAGACGATCATCGTCGCCGCCGGACGGATGTCGCCGAAGGCTTCGCCGAGAATGGGGAAGGCGAGGTCCACATAGGCCGCGTCGGTGATGTAGTAATGCGCGCGCACCACGTCGGCGAGGGCGAAGCCGCCTTCCTCCAGCGCGCGGGCGATGGTGGCGAGGCAGTTGCGCGCCTGCGCCTCGACCGTTTCGGGCATGGCCATGGTGGCGTAGTCGTAACCGGTGGTGCCGGACACGAAGCACCAGTCGCCCTGCACCACGGCGCGCGAATAGCCGGCCGTCTTCTCGAAGGGCGAACCGGTGGAGATCAGCCTGCGCATGGTTCTTCTCCGGGCTTATTGCGGCGGGGCGAAGGCCTTCTGCACGGCGGCGCGCAGGTCCGCCGGCCAGGTCTTCAGCGCCGGCCAGGCATCGGGCTCCGGCTTGTCGTTCTGGCGGGCGAAGTAAAGCTTCTTTTCCTTCGCGTCGATCGCCATGAAGCCGTCATTGCCGCCGCAATCGTGCGGCACGCAGCCCGAGGCATAGATGATGCCGGACGCCGTCCTGTCGGTGCCGCCGCCGACCAGCAGGCTGGTCGTCACCTCGTCCAGCTTGTCGCCGAGCAGCCTGGTCGCGGCCTTGTAGACGGCTTCGTTGTGGAAGGCGTCGATGATGTTGGAGTATTTCGAGGCGTCGATGTCCTTCCAGCCGGTGCCGGGCTCGGGCATGTAGGTCAGGTTGCCCGCCAGCGTGAAGCCCGTCGTCGGCGCCCATTTCTTCACCTGTGCCGAGCCGCCCGGCATCAGCCACGGCACGAAATAGATGGCATCCTGGTTGATGGCGGCCGGCGGCGCGCCGCAGTCGTCCCCGCCGATGCTGGCGCTTTCGACCTGGCCGCCCTCGGGCTTCCAGACCATCACCTTGGCCGGTCCGCAGGCGTTGCCGCCGTCGCCGACATCGAAAAGCGCGACATCGACGCCCGCCACCTTCGCGATCTGGTCGAAATAGACGACGTAATTGTGCGCGAGTTCCTTGCCGTCGAAGGACAGCGTCTTCTCGCCATATTCCTCCTTCTGCGTGACGGTCAGTTGGCCGCCGGCGAAGGGTATGGGCGCCTGCTTGTCGTCGGAGGCATCTGCGTCGGGCGCGGCGCCGTCGGCCGGGGCGGCGGGCTGCTCCGCCGCCGGCTGTGCCGCCGTGTCCTGTTGGGCGTTTGCCGGGACCGGCAGGAGAAGAGCGGCCAGCAGGCCGGTGCAGGCAAAAAGAGACGAGCGCGCCAAGGAATCCTCCCCTGTCAGTGGAGCGGTCTGGAGGCCGTGCCGTCCGGCGCCTCGGTCAGGCCCAGGGCCGGCTTTCGGCGTTCTTCTTCTCGAAGCTGGCGATGGCGCCGGCCTTCTCCATGGTCAGGCCGATGTCGTCCAGGCCGTTCAGCAGGCAGTGGCGCTTGAAGTCGTCGAGGTCGAACTTGATCGTGCCGCCGTCCGGACCATGGATCTCCTTGGTTTCCAGATCGATCGAGAGCGTGGCGTTGGAACCGCGCGAGGCGTCGTCCAGAAGCTTTTCGAGATCCTCGTGGCTGACCGTGATCGGCAGGATGCCGTTCTTGAAGCAGTTGTTGTAGAAGATGTCGGCGAAGGACGTCGAGATCACGCAGCGGATGCCGAAGTCGAGCAGCGCCCAGGGGGCGTGCTCGCGGCTGGAGCCGCAACCGAAATTGTCGCCCGCCACCAGGATCTGGGCGTTGCGGTAGGCCGGCTTGTTGAGCACGAAGTCCGGGTTCTCCGAGCCGTCCTCGTTGTAGCGCATTTCCGCGAACAGACCCTTGCCGAGCCCGGTGCGCTTGATCGTCTTCAGATAGTCCTTCGGGATGATCATGTCGGTGTCGACATTGACGATCGGCAGGGGCGCGGCAACGCCGGTGAGCTTGGTGAACTTGTCCATGGCTTGGGCCCGTCTTACAGTTTCGGGAATTTCGCTGCGCCCGGTTTACACAAAGCAGACCTCGAATCAAAGTCCGAACCGCAGGCGAAACCGGATTCGGCATATACTGCGGGCTTGATCCTGCGGGTTTCTCCTCCACATCGGCCGCATGGCAGGACGGGACTTTTTCATCGGCACCGCCGGCTGGAGCATCGCTTCCCGCTATCGGCAGGACTTTCCGGAAGCCGGAACGCATCTGCAACGCTATGGCGGCAGGCTGCGCGCGGTCGAGATCAATTCCAGTTTCTACCGGCCGCACCGGCGCGAGACCTATGCGCGCTGGGCGGATGCGGTGCCGGCGGGCTTCCGCTTTTCGGCGAAGCTGCCCAAGACGATCACCCATGAACATCGGTTGAAGGATTGCCGCGCGTTGCTGGACGGGTTCTTCGAACAGGCCGGCGGCCTGGGCGAAAAGCTCGGCGTGGTGCTGGTGCAACTGCCGCCCAGCCTGCGCTTCGAAGCGCCGGCCGCCGAGAGCTTCCTCGGCGAACTGCGACAACGCACGGAAGCAGGTCTCGCGCTGGAGCCGCGCCATGCAAGCTGGTTCGGGGTCGAGATCGAGGCTCTGCTGCGTCGGTTCCGTGTGGCGCGGGTCGCGGCCGATCCGCCGCCGCACCCGACGGCCTCCGAGCCGGGCGGATCGCCGCATCTGGCCTATTTTCGCCTGCACGGTTCGCCGCGCATCTATTATTCGGCCTATGACGACCGGGCGTTGGCCGCCATCGCAGCGAGGCTGGAGCGAAGCCGCGCGGCAGGGGCCGAGACATGGTGCATCTTCGACAACACGGCCGAAGGCCATGCGCTTCAGAACGCGCTGCATGTCGATGCGGCCGTAGACGGCGGCGCGGCCGCTGCGAAGCGCGGGGCCCCGCAGCCGGATCAGATCACGTTCAACTCGCGGAAGGGGCGGCCCTCGGCGACGCGCTCGTAGCCGAAGGCGGAGCAGTCGATGCTGCGATAGCCGCCATGGACGATCAGTTCGGCGAGCGCCTTGCCGACCGCGGGCGCCTGCTGCAGGCCATGGCCGGAAAAGCCGTTGGCGAAGAGGAAGTTCTGCACCTCGGGATGCGGGCCGATAACGGCGTTGTGGTCGAGCACGTTGTAATCGTAGTGGCCGGCCCAGGCGCGCGTCATCTTGATCGCCTCGAAGCTCGGGACTCGATTGGCCAGAACCGGCCAGATCTCGTTCTCGAACAGCGGCCAGTCGGGCTCGAAATCGGCGGGATCGGCGGCCTGCTCGCCCTCCTCGACCTCGGCGCCGCCGGCGATGTAGACCGAGCCTTCCGGCCGCCACCAGACCCCGCTCGGGTCGACGGTCAGCGGCATGTCCTCGTAGCGGTCGCGCGCCTCGAACACGAAGACGTTGCGCTTGCGCGGTTCCACCGGCAGGCCGAGCCCGGCCATGGCGGCCACCTTGCCGGCATTCGGCCCGGCGGCGTTGACGACGATGCCGGCCTCCAGTTTCTCGCCATTGTCCAGCGTGACGGCGCTGACGCGCGCGCCTTGCCGCTCGATGCCGGTGACCGAGGCGGCGATCAGGTCCACATTCATCGTGCGCAGCGCCTTGCGGAACAGGTGGAGGTAGGCGTGGGCGTCGAACCAGCCTTCGCCGCTGACGCCGTAGGCTCCGGCCGTGATGCCCTCGGTCGACAGCCAGGAGAACCGCTTCGCCAGCGCCGCCGCATCCTCCAGCACGATGTCGGCGCCCTCGGCGCGCTGCGTGTCGTGATTGGCCTTCAGGACCGGCAGGCCTTCGTCGGTGGCGAGAATAAGATAGCCGCCCTCGCGGAAGCCGATATCGGCATCGGGGCCGAATTCTTCCTTCAGCCGCCGGAACAGGCCAAGCGTGAATTGCGACAGGCGGATGTTCTGGGGAATCGAGAATTGCTGGCGGATCGAGGCGGCCGAAAGCGTCGTCGCCGAATGGGTGAATTGCGGGTCGCGCTCGATCAGGGCGATCGAGCCGGAAAATCCTTCCTTGCGCAAATAATAGGCGGCCGAAGAGCCCATAATGGCTCCGCCGATGATGACGATGTCGTATTTTGCCATTGTCCGCACTTCCGATTGTCCGCAGTGGTAGAATCCCACGCGGCGCGAGGCAAGCTGCCTGACCGCTTGAGCCATCGCGGCGCGGGCTCTTGCAAGGGCCAGCCTTGCCGAGCGGGAAGACCAGATGGAAAACCGTGCCGTCCGGATCGCTCGGCGCCGCCTGCCGACGACAGGGCGCTCGCTTGCGCATCCGGCGCAGGCCGAAAAACTGCTGGCGAAGGCGGCAGGCCTCGGGGCATGATCGGCCGCGATCCCACCGGAGCTCCTCCATGCGACTTTATCGTTTCCTCACCGCCGTCGACGATGCCGCGTTCTGCCATAAGGTCACGGCGGCGCTGAACAAGGGCTGGCATCTCTACGGTTCGCCGACCTATGCCTACGACAAAAAGGAAAAGGTCATGCGCTGCGGCCAGGCCGTGGTGAAGGACGTGGACGGGCAGGAATATGTGGCCGGCGAGACCAAGCTGAGCGACTGGTGAGGGCGTAAACGAGCACCAGGCCCGGCTGGGCGTGTAGGCGTGCGGCTGGGAGCTATTCTACCGCCGCCTCGATGCGCTCCATGTCGTCGTCCGACAGGCCGAAATGATGACCGATCTCGTGGATCAGGACGTGGGTGACGATGTCGCCCAGCGTCTCCTCGTTCTCGGCCCAGTAGTCGAGAATGGCGCGGCGGTAGAGCGTGATGCGGTTCGGTCCTTCCCCGGTCGCGGGGTTCCAGCGCTCGGCGATGCCGCGCCCCTCGAACAGGCCGAGCAGGTCGAAGGGCGTTTCCAGCGACAGGTCGTCCATGATCTCGTCGGTGGGGAATTCGGCCACCTGGATGACGATCTCGCCGGTCAGCTTGCGGAAGTCCTCCGGCAGATGCGCATAGGCCTCCAGCGCCAGGAACTCCATCTCCTCCAGGGAGGGCGAGAGTTCGCCGTGCCAGGTGCGGGTCTTGTAAATGCGGGCCATGCTGCGTCCTTCGGTTGCGGGGCATATAGGCTTTTGCGAGCCGCTCGGCAAATGAGGCAGGCTTTGGCCTGCCTGCCGCAGCCAAAAGAGGAATAAATTCTTTTTACGACTCAGCTTGACTCTGCTGGCCGGCTCTGGAATCCATAAGAACATAACAGGAACATATGGAAGCCGGAACGCCATGGCGAGGAACGCCGCGGCGCGGGGAACCCTTTTTGCCCTGCGCCGGGAAATCGCGAGGATCGAAGGAACGCTGCCGGAACGGCTTGCGCGGCCCGAGGACGCCTGTGGCATGGTTGCCGGCGACGCCGCCCGGCTGCGCTTCGGGATCGATCGGCTGGACAGGATGCTGGGCGGAGGACTGGCGCGCGCCGCCTTGACCGAGTTCCATGGCGCGGAGACGCGTGATGCCGGCGCGGTCGCCGGACTTGCGCTGGCCCTGGCCGGTGCCCTGTTGAAGCAGCCCGGGTCGGTGGAAGCACCGGTCCTGTGGATCGGAACGGCGGAGGTCTTCCGCGAGGCGGGCGTTCCCTATGCCGCCGGCCTGCGCGAGCTTTACGGCATCGAACCGGAAAAGCTTCTGTTTTCCGAGGCGCCGAAACTTGCCGATGTGTTGTGGGTGGCGGAGGAGGCCGCGGCGCTGACGGCGCTTTCGGCCGTGGTGCTGGAGGTGCGCGGCAATTCCGAGCGGCTCGACTTGACCGCCACGCGGCGCCTGCACCGGCGGGCCCAGGCGGCCGGGCGTCCGGTCTTCCTGCTGCGGCAGGCGGCGCAGGCCGAATCCACCGCCGCGCCCGTGCGGCTTTGCGTGTCGCCGGCGCCGGCGGCGACGCGTTCGACCGTCGCGGGGCCGCTCGCGGGTTCGCTCGGCCGTCCCGCCTTCACCGTCGCCGTTGACAAATGCGCCGCCGCCATGAGCGGCCGATTCACCCTGGAATGGAACCCCGATGAGCACGAATTCACGGAAAGAAGGACAACGGATCCTGTCGCTATGGTTCCCCTATCTGGCGACGGAACGGGTGCTGCGGCAGCGCCTGGGGCGGTCGTGGCGTTCAGGGCCGCAACGGCACAAGCCGCTTCTGGTCAGCCGGCAGGAGGCCAACGCCCGCCGCGTCGCCGCGCTGGATGAGAAGGCCGAGGCGCTCGGCCTGAAGCGCGGCATGGGCATGGCCGACGCCCGCGCCATGCACCCCGGCATCGACTTCGTCGAGGCGGATGCGGCCGCCGACCGCCGCCTGCTGGAGGGGCTCGCCGACTGGTGCGACCGCTACACGCCGCTGGTGGCGCTGGACGGCGAGGACGGGCTGTTCCTCGACATCACCGGCTGCGCGGCCCTTTTCGGCGGCGAGCGGGCGATGCTGGACGATATGCTGGCGCGCTTCTTCCACCAGGGCTTCGACGTGCGCGCCGGCATCGCCTCGACCGCGGGGGCGGCCTGGGCGGCGGCGCGCTTCTGCGGCGAGCGGCTGGTGGAACGGGGTGAGGAAGAGGCCCTGCTTTCGCCGCTGCCGCTGGCGGCGCTGCGCATCGGGGCGGATGTCCGCGGCAGCCTGGAGAGCGTGGGTTTGCGCACGGCCGGCGCCGTCATGTCGGCGCCGCGCGCGCCGCTCACGCGCCGCTTCGGCAGGGAGTTGCTCATGCGCCTCGACCAGGCGCTCGGCCGCCTCGAGG
This sequence comes from Mesorhizobium sp. SP-1A, assembly GCF_032460275.1. Classification (NCBI taxonomy): domain Bacteria; kingdom Pseudomonadati; phylum Pseudomonadota; class Alphaproteobacteria; order Hyphomicrobiales; family Phyllobacteriaceae; genus Mesorhizobium; species Mesorhizobium sp. SP-1A. The sequence goes on from NZ_JAVXZD010000005.1 coordinate 343,861, forward strand.
AATCCATCTCGCCGCGCCTGCCCGTGCCGTCCCTTTCGGTCGAGCGGCAACTCGCGGAGCCCATCGTGCTGACCGACGATGTCGAAGCCTTGACGGGAATGCTGGCCGCGACGCTGAAACGCGATCTGGAGCGGCGCGGCGAGGGCGCGCGAAGGCTGGCGCTCGCCCTGTTCAGGGTCGACGGCGTCGTCAGCCGCATCGCCGTGGCGACGTCACGGCCCCTGCGCGAGCCAGAGCTGATCCGCAGGCTGTTCCATGAAAGGCTGGTCGCGGTCGAACAGGATTTCGATGCCGGCTACGGTTTCGACCTCGTGCGCCTGTCGGTGCTCTCGGCCGCGCCCTTCCATATCCGCCAGAACGACCTGGCCGACAAAGCGGACCGGGACGAGGACGACCTCGCCCTGTTCACGGACCGCGTGCGGGCCCGGCTCGGCGAGGGGGCGGTGCTGCGGCCCCTCGCGGTGGAAAGCCATCTGCCCGAACGCGCCATCGCCCTCAGGCCCTCCGCGGATGGGGTCGCGCAAAAACCCCTGCCGGCGGAGCGGCGGGACCGCATCCGCAATCCGCGGCCGGTGCCGCATCGCCTGCCGGAACGGCCTATCCGGCTTCTGCGGCAGCCGGAGCCGGTGGACGTGCCGGCCAGCGAAATCCCGGAAGGGCCGCCGCTCCAGTTCCGCTGGCGCCGCGCGCTCCACCGCGTCGCGCGCGCCGAAGGACCGGAACGCATCGCGCCGGAATGGTGGCGCAGCGCCGAAGCGGAACCGACGCGCGACTATTATCGCGTCGAGGACGTGGAAGGGCGACGCTACTGGCTCTACCGCCAGGGCCTTTACGATGAGGCGGACCAGCCGTCGCCGCGATGGTTCCTGCACGGGATTTTCCCATGAGCGCGCCCATTCTCCCGCCTGCGCCGGTCATAACGCCGGCCTATGTCGAATTCGGCGTGCAGTCGAATTTCTCGTTCCTGCGCGGCGCCTCGGGGCCGGAGGAACTGGTGGTTTCGGCATGCCTGCTCGGCCATGCCGGCATGGGGCTCGCCGATCGCAACACGGTGGCCGGCGTGGTGCGGGCCTGGAGCCGGTCGAAATACATTTATATCGAGAACAAGGACGAGCCGAAAAAGTCGATTGGACCCTTTCATTTGCCCTACCATCCCGGCTGCCGGTTGGTCTTCGCCGACGGCACTCCGGACGTTCTGGCCTATCCGCGCGACCGCGCGGGCTGGGGACATCTGTGCCGGCTGCTCACCCAGGCCAATATGCGCGAGGAAAGCGAAAAGGGCGCCCCGCTGCTCTATCTCGCCGACCTGCTGGAGTGGGGGGACGGCATGTCCCTGGCGGTGCTGCCCGACCTCGCTGCGCCCGCGCGGCAAACGCTCGACCTGCTCGGCCGGCTTAAAGACCGTTTCGGCAAGGCGCTCTGGCTGGCCGTCGCGCCGGACTATCGCGGCAACGACCGTTTCCGCATCGCGCAGGCGGCAGCGCTTGCCGAGGCGACAGGTATGCCGCTGATGGCCACCAACGACGTGCTCTATCACACAGCCGGGCGGCGCCCTTTGCAGGACGTGCTGACCGCGATCCGGCTCAACGTGACGGTTGCCGAAGCGGGGCTGGAGCTCGCCGCCAACGCAGAGCGGCACCTGAAGCCGGGGCAGGAGATGGCCCGGCTTTTCAAGCATCATCCCGATGCGCTGGCCGAGACGGAGCGCTTTGCCGAAACGCTTTCCTTCTCGCTTGACGAACTGAAGCACAACTATCCGGAAGAGACGACCGAGGCGGGGGTGGACCCGCAGACGGAACTGGAGCGGCTGACCTGGGAGGGGGCCAAGACCCGCTTTCCGGACGGCATACCTGAAAAGGTGCAGGGCCTGATCCGGCATGAGCTTGGCATCATAGCCGGCAAGAAATATGCGCGCTATTTCCTGACCGTCCACGATATCGTCCGCTTCGCCCGCGACAGGAAAATCCTGTGTCAGGGGCGGGGTTCGGCGGCCAATTCGGTCATCTGCTACTGCCTTCGCATCACGGAGGTCGATCCCAGCCGCTCGGAAGTGCTTTTCGAGCGCTTCGTTTCCACCGAGCGGGACGAGCCGCCCGACATCGACGTGGATTTCGAGCATGAGCGGCGCGACGAGATCATCGCCTATATCTACGAGAAATACAGCGAAAAGCGGACGGCGCTTGCCTGCGCGGTCATAAGCTATCGCGCCCGATCGGCCCTGCGCGAAGTGGCCAAGGCCATGGGGTTGTCGGACGACGTGCGGGGTGCGCTGTCCGGTTCCATATGGGGCTGGTCGTCTTCGGAGCTCGGAGCGAAGGAAGCCAAGGCCGGCGGCCTCGACAAGACGGACCTGCTGACCAGGCAGGTGCTGGCACGCGCCAACGAACTGGTCGCGACCGAATGTCCCCGCCATCTGTCGCAGCATGTCGGCGGCTTCGTCATCACCAAGGACCGGCTGGACGAGATCGTCCCCATCGTCAAGACGGCGATGGACGAGCGCAAGATGGTGGAATGGGACAAGGACGATCTCGACGCCGTCAGCATCCTCAAGGTCGACGTTCTGGCGCTCGGCATGCTGACCTGTCTGAAACGCGCCTTCGATCTGCTGGAGGATCATTACCGGGTGCGGGACGATCATGGCAGGCGTCTCGCCCTGGCGACCATTCCTTCCGAGGATTCCCGCGTCTACGACATGATCTGCCGCGCCGACACGCTGGGCGTCTTCCAGATCGAATCGCGCGCGCAGATGTCGATGCTGCCGCGCCTTCGGCCACGCAAGTTCTACGATCTCGTCATCGAGGTGGCGATCGTGCGGCCCGGCCCGATCCAGGGCGACATGGTGCATCCCTATCTGCGCCGCAGGATGGGTAAAGAAAAAATAGAATACCATAAGCCCGAGCTGGAACGGATACTGGTTCGCACGCTTGGCGTGCCGCTGTTCCAGGAGCAGGCGATGAGCATCGCGATCGAAGCCGGAGGCTTCACGCCCGGCGAGGCGGATCAGCTGCGGCGCGCAATGGCTACTTTCAGACGAAACGGAACGATCGGGAATTATCGCGACCGCATGATCGACGGCATGGTCAAAAGAGACTATCCAAGGGAGTTCGCCGAGCGCTGCTTCAAGCAGATCGAGGGTTTCGGCGAATATGGCTTTCCCGAAAGCCATGCCGCTTCCTTCGCGCTGCTGGTCTATGCCTCGTGCTGGTTCAAGACCTTCTATCCGGACGTCTTCTGCGCGGCGATCCTGAACTCCCAGCCCATGGGATTCTACAAGCCGGCCCAGCTCGTGCGCGACGCGGCCGAGCATGGCGTCGAGATCAGGCCCGTCGACATCAACCATTCCGTTTGGGATTGCGGCCTCGAAAAGGCTTCCTTCGACCCGGCCCGGATTTCGGCACGCCATGTCGAGATGCGCCGCGTGATCCGGACCATGCATGCCGTGCGCCTCGGCTTCCGCGAGGTGAAGGGGCTGCCGGAGAAGCGCATGGAGACCTTCGTGCAGCGTCGCGGCGAAGGCTACGAATCGGTGCGCGACGTCTGGCTGCGCTCCGGCCTCGACATGGACGAGATCGAGAAACTGGCCGATGCCGACGCCTTCCGTTCGATCGGCCTCGACCGCCGCGCGGCGCTGTGGGCAGTCCGCGCGCTCGATCGCAAGAGCACCGTCGGCATGCTGCCCCTGTTCGACCGGCCAGACCTTCGCCTGCCGGATCTCGAGCCCACCACCCGCCTGCCGGCCATGCGGCCCGGCGAACATATCGTGCACGATTATCGCGCGCTCGGCCTCTCGCTGAAGGCGCATCCGGTCAGCTTCCTGCGCGCGCAACTGGACCGCGACGGCATCGTGGCGAACGCGCGCCTGGCTGCGCTTGCCGACGGCACGCGCGTCGCCGTTGCCGGCCTCGTCCTGGTGCGGCAGCGGCCGGGAAAGGGCAACGCCATCTTCCTCACCCTGGAGGACGAGGAAACCATCGCCAATGTCATCTTCTGGCCGCGGGTGTTCGACCGTTACCGCGCGGTCGTGATGGGTGCGCGTTTCGTGCGCGTCACCGGCAGGCTGCAATCGGAATCGGACGTGATCCATATCGTCGCCGAGAGGATCGAGGACCTTTCGCCATGGCTGGCCACCCTGCTGGAAGAGGCTGCGCCCGCGGCGGCGGACCTGGATGCGAGGTCGACAGCAAACCGTGCGGATCGGGGGGCAGGCGGCGCGCGCGGAGCGGGAGTGCATGGCAGGATGCGCCGGCTTGGCAACCCAGGTTCCGACAGCGACCGGGAAACGCTCGCCCGCACGGCGCAAGGGGTCATGCCGAAGGGGCGCAATTTCCAGTAGCGGAACGTTTTCGCTGCGGCCGGCTGCCTGTGACGAGCCCGGCAGCCGCCATCTTGCGGCAGGCAAACTGTCTCGGGTCAGTCTTCCGCGTCCTCGGCGATGGGCCGCGCCTCGGAAGGCAGCATGATCGGAATGCCGTCGCGTATGGGATAGGCGAGTTTGGCCAGGCGAGAGACGAGCTCGTTGCGCTGCGAGTCCCATGCCAGAGGGCCCTTGGTCAAAGGGCAGGCCAGAAGCTCCAGAAGCTTCGGATCCACCGAGCCCTTGTCTTGATCGCGTCTTCCGGTCATCGGCCATCCCGCCTGCCTGGGTTCCCCTGTCTGGGTTCACCTGCCCAGGCCCATTTGTCTGCGCCCCGCTTGCCTGCATCCCCGGCTTGCCTGCGTCAATGCATAGCTGCTTTTCGCGGAACGCGGCGATGAACTCGTCGCCTTCACGCAGTCCGGGAAAAGTTTCCGCACCGGTGCCGAGTGCCTTATTGCAGGCTCGAACCGAAATCCTCGTTGGCGCGGGCCAGCGCCATCTCGGTGATCGCGATCAGCGTTTCCGCGCGGGCCTTGAGGTCGGGAGCTTCCAGCAATGCCTGTTTCTCCGCGGCGCCGTAGGGCGACATCATCGACAGCGCGTTGACGAGCATGGTGTTGTCGGCACGGCTGACGCTTTCCCAGTCGGCCTCCAGCTCGTTCGCCTCGAGATAGGCGCGGAACGTCCTGAGCAGGGCAGGCCGGTCGATCTCCGCGGCGGACGGATCCTCGGCCAGATCGGCCAGGAAGGGCGCGATCCGGCATTGCCGGAACGGCGTCTTGACGGCGAGCTCCTGCACGATGCGGAACCGGCACACGCCCTGCAACGAAATCAGGTAGCGTCCGTCGCCGGTTTCGGAGAGCGACGTGACGCGCCCCACGCAGCCGACATTGCAAAGTTCCGGCTCGTCGTCGGCCCGCATCTCGCCGTCGAACGCAGGCTGGACCATGCCGATCAGGCGGTCGCCGGCGATGGTCTGGTCGAGCATCTGCAGATAGCGCGGCTCGAATATGTTGAGCGGCATGCGGCCGCCCGGAAGCAGCAGCGCGGCGGCAAGCGGAAACACCGGTATCGTCGCGGGAAGGTCGGCCCCCTGCCGATAATGTGCGTTACCCGCCTGCATGCGTTCCTTTCCGTTCTTCCCGCGCGCCCGGCGAGGGGCTCACGAAAACAGCAGGGACGAGAGCCTGCGCCGCGCCGAAAGCGTGACCTCGTCGGTCATGCCCCAGGCTTCGAACAGCTGCAGCAATTGCGAACGCGCGGCATCGTCCTTCCAGTTACGGTCCGCCCTGACGATCGCCAGCAGGTTTTCGGCCGCCTTTTCGCGCTCGCCGGCCGCGTTCTGCGCCATGGCCAGGTCGAAGCGCGCCTGATGGTCCTTCGGGTTCTCGGCCACGCGGCGCTCCAGATCGGCCATGTCGCCGAGCGAGGCGGCCTGGTCGGCAAGCGCCATCCGGGCGCGCAGCGCGGCCAGTCCGGCGGTTTCCTTTGTCCCCTCGGGAAGGCGGGCGAGCACGGCTTCGGCGCCCTTGCGGTCGCCCGCCTCGAAGCGCAGCGCCGCCAGCCCTTCCAGGGCATCGACGGTGTCGGGCGCGTACTGCAGGACCGCCTCGTAGATGCCGGCCGCCGACTGCATGTCGCCGGCCGCGCGCGCCTCGGTTGCGGCGGCGAGCGCCTCGGCGATCTGCAGCTTGTCGTCACCGGCGCCGAGCTTCCGGATGAAGTCGTTGATCTGGCTTTCAGGCACCGCGCCCATGAAGCCGTCGATGGGCTGCCCGTCCTTGAAGGCGATGACGGCGGGGATGGACTGGATGCCGAGCTGGCCGGCGATGGCCGGATGCTCGTCGATGTTCATCTTGACCAGCTTCACGCGCCCGCCGGCGGCCTTGACCGCCTTTTCCAGCGCCGGTGCGAGTTGCTTGCACGGGCCGCACCAGGGCGCCCAGAAATCGACCAGCACCGGCTGGTGGCGCGATTCCTGGATGACGTCGGCCGCGAATTTCGCCGTCGTGGTGTCCTTGACGAGATCCGCCGCGGGCGTGTCGCCGCCCGGGCGCGCATCCGGCACCGCGCCGCCATATTGCACCGTCGTGGCGTACTGGCCGCCTTGGCCGGAAAAGGGGCCGCCAAACGGATTGTCGTCGCTCATCTTTTGTCCTTCGTGGCCGTCGCGGGCTTGGTCATGATCCAATTCTTGTGCCGGTTCGCTGGCCGCGGCAAGCGAAACCGGTCGTCCCGCCCAATGTGGCGATCATGCGGAGACTTTCAAGACGTTCGGATGATGGCCGGTCGCCTCGATGAACCTGAGCAGGTCGCCGGCGGCGATGGAGGTCGTCGCCTCGTTGGTCAGCGGGTGGCCGTTGATCACCGCGTTTTCCATCAAGGCCGCGTCGAGAATCACCTTTACCCGGTGCGCGACGTCGTTGATCAGCCCGAAGACGGTGACCGCGCCGGGGACGACGCCCAGCAGTTCCATCAGCATCTCCGGCTTGCCGAAGGAGACGCGGCTGGTTGCCCCGATGAGGTGGTGGATCTGCTTCAGGTCGACGGTCGCCTCCTCATCCACCGTGACGAGGAAGAAATTGTCCTTCTTGTCCTTCAGGAAAAGGTTCTTGGTGTGGCCGCCGGCGATCTCGCCGCGCAGGGACTGCGAATCGGCGACGGTGAACAGCGGCGCATGGCGCCGGGTCGAGGTTTGGATGCCGAGCCCGTCGAGAAAGGCGAAAAGCTCGGCTTCGGTTTTCGGCATCGTCCTCTCCGCTATGTTGCCGCAACCGTTTAGGGCCAATGTGCCGGCGAAGACAAGGCGCTCGATGGCCGCATGACGGCCGGCCCGGGATGTCCGCGCGCCGGAGCCACCTTTTTCGGCCGCCGCCGTCCATGAAGGCCCCGCCGTGCCGGCGTTTTTCGCATCTTCGAAAGAGCGTCGAAAAACGCGCGATTTCCCTGTTGCAATCGCCGCGCTCTTCGGCCATATAGGCGCGGCTTGCGGCGAGACGCCGTGTGAGCGGGTGTAGCTCAGGGGTAGAGCACAACCTTGCCAAGGTTGGGGTCGAGCGTTCGAATCGCTTCACCCGCTCCAGTTTTCCTTCGGGAATCAAGCATCGAAAAGCCGCGGTCTTCCGCGGCTTTTTCGTTTTCTGGATGGTTGGAATCGCTGTCGTTCGAAGCCGCCAAAATGGTCGCGGTTACAGCGGGGTCACCAATTCGCGGAATCGACGGAGCGTGAAATCGCGGCGTTGGCGGGTGCGCGGCGGTTCAACGGAATTCGAAGACACCCGGAAATGCCCGAACGGACACTTTTCGATCTTAAAATTCGCACCAACTCACCAATGTCATTGACGCTAATAGACTGGCTGGCCATCATCTTGAACTTGGGGAGCGTTGGATGTTCAGGTTTCGACTGCTATCGGCCATCGTATGCTTTAGTCTCGGCGGTATGGGTGCTTCTGCTGAAGTACCTAGCGGAGCCGTTGCGCGTTGGGTGGTCCTCGCCAGCAGTAAAAGTATCGACGACGCGATTGGCATCGCATCGGTATACCAATGGCGTTTTAACGATATCCGGGTGGTCAGGTCATCAAATGGCTGGCTTGCCGTCGTGGGTGGGCCTGTCCCTGTACCTAATGGAATAAAGGCGGCCAAGAAAGACCTTCTTGCCGAAGGAGGGCTACCCAAGGACTTGTTTATGTCCAACGGCGCTGAATTCCAGGAGACGATTTGGCAACCAGAGCGAACAACCTTTCCTAAATGGCAGGCAGATTCTTCGGATGCAGCGCGCTTCGAGACCTCCAGTCTACAAGTGACAGTAGACACTGTTCCCGCCGACTCCGAGATGTATTCACCACGGATAATAGGCAGAAGCAACGGGCAGGTCGTCTTCTCCTCCGTCATGTCTGCCGTCTCTACCAACAACGGTCAGTCGTCTGCAATGGCAGTTCCACTCGATCCAGCATCAAGCGCACCTGAGATCGTCTTTTCTGCGTTCTGGGGTGGCGCTCACTGTTGCACCGTAACTGAAATTTACAGTTCGGTGAACAACCATTGGACTAGGACAGAAGCCTCCACCCTCGATGGTGGGGGCTACACTTTCCAAGACATTGATCACGATGGGAGTATGGAGTTAGTCAGCTACGACAATAGCTTTTACTACGCTTTCGCTCCCTATGCGTATTCTTGGGCACCGAAAATTATCGAGCAACTGCGTGATGGAGTGCTTTCGAATCAGAGTCACAATTCCAGCTTCACCACCTACTACCGACGAGAACTTGCCGGGATGGAGCATCTCGCTCAGCAAAATGCGTCATTGTGGAATTCAAATGGCTTCTTGGCGGCGTGGGTGGCCACTAAGGCTCTTGTGGGGGAATTCGACGATGCTTGGCCCAAGATGTTGGCCTCATTCGACCGCGCGAATGATTGGCAATTACAGGTGTGCAGCCAACCAATCAATTTCTCTGATTGTCCCGATAGCGCCAAGATTAACGCCACCTTCCCTGTGGCACTGAGAGCCCATCTTCAGGAGCGAGGGTATCTCCTGGGCACTACGCAAGAGCGCACGGTGGCTGCCGCTAAGACGTCCGATTCTAGGGCTGCATCCCCGAAATCGCAGAAAAGTGATACTACATCGCAAGCGGCATCTTCTGGAACTGGCTTCTTTGTTACCACGGACGGGGAAATCATTACAAACTTCCACGTCATCGACGGATGCCAAAATCCGCTTGTGCTTCATGGCCGATCGCCATCTGTGCCTGGCGCTATCATAGCGCGGGATGAAACGAATGACCTCGCACTGCTAAAGGTCGAGAAGAAGGTTGACCAGTTTGCGCACTTCAATGTGAAGGTGAGATTGGGTGAGCCGGTCGCCGCTTTCGGCTATCCGCTCGCCTCAATTCTTTCCAGCGGAGGGAACTTTACCCTAGGAAGCGTCACTGCCTTAAGCGGCCTACGTGATGATTCCCGTTATCTACAGACATCAGCACCGGTTCAGCCGGGTAACAGCGGCGGCCCGTTGGTTGACTATTATGGCAACGTTGCCGGTATCGTGACCGGGAAGTTCAACGCATTCGCCGCGATGGTTGCTACAGGCGACATTGTACAAAACGTGAATTTCGCTATCCGTAGTTCTACCGCGGTATCTTTTCTCCTTGCGAATGGTGTCAGCGTAGCAATTGCAGACGGAGCGACCGCTCAGAATCGACTGGAGCCCCCAGACTTAGCAGATTTTGTCACAAACATGTCCGTGGCTATACGATGTGATTGACGCGCTGTTTATTTTGGATCCAATGCTTTATCAGTCCACCAACGCGCTGAGCAGCTTGCTGGCGCGAGCCAACTGATCCTCGTTCATGCGGGATAGCTGCGTCTGAATTTTTGAGAGTTGACGCGTCCGCGCGTTGTCGCTGGTCATCACTAGGCCGACGCCGAAGAATGCAACCTCGGGCACTTCAAGCATCTCGGACAGCTTCTCCACCGTGGCAAAGGACGGTGCTGCGATTCCACGTTCGATCTTGCTTATCATCTCCGAGGAAAGCTCGACCATTTCGGCAAGCTGGTCTTGCGTGAGATGCTTTGCCTTTCGATGATGGCGTAGATTCGATCCGAAAGTTGCTGCGAGCGACACACTCTACCTTCGAGTGTGAGACTCGGCGGGCAGCGCTGACCTGCGAAAGAAATCAGTTCTCCGCTCTCGCAGCATGCAGGGCGGGGCACGTGAAGCATCAATACGTCGGGGACATCAACGACTACCGGAAGTACGGGCTGCTGCGGGCGCTGTCGGCGGGCGGGTACGAACCGGGTCGGTATGTGCTGGATGCTGACGCCTGACGACGGCGTCGCGGACGTCAGCAAACTCACCTACCTTGGGCAATCTGCTCGGTATCGTCGCTTCGCTCTCGCGCTATTTGACAGCCTGGTCCAGGCAGCCTCGTAACCGGATCGCCACCGCACCCTGCGATCATGCCGCCCGTCGGATCGACGCCGGCGGAGAGGGCGGCCCCTCACTATGTCCGCAACACGGCGGTCTTTATGGAATTCCTATAAGGAAGTCCGGGCGCTCATCTCGAAAAGCTATGCCTGCGGTGGCACTTCTCATGCCGTGCGCAGCGCCGTCCCAATCCGGCCGGCGTCGCGCCAAGGTCCTGGCCGGGCAGCCTTTTTCCGCAAGGATCCGGCGGCCCCGGCCGGGCCGTTCGAACGGCGGATCGGCTCGATTTCCCTCCCCCGGGATTTTTCGATCCGCACGACGGCACTGGAGATCTTTATGCTGGACGTTCTCATGCTTGCGATCGGGCTCGTCTTCTTCGCCCTGTCCGTCGCCTACGCCTATGCCTGCGAGCGCCTGTGACGGAGGCTGCCATGGGTTTCGACTATGTGCTGGCCGCCGCCGTCGCCGCGGGGCTGCTCGTCTATCTCACCTATGCCCTGATCAAGCCCGAGCGCTTCTGAGAGGCCATCATGACCCTGACCGGCTGGATGCAGATCGTCCTGTTCTGCGCAATCGTCGTCGCGCTGGCTTCCCCGCTCGGCGCCTACATGACCCGCGTCTTCAAGGGAGAGCGGACATTCCTGTCGCCGCTGCTGGTGCCCGTGGAAAGGGTGCTGTACCGGGCCGCCGGCGTCGATGAACGGCGGGAACAGCACTGGCTTGCCTATACGTTCGCGATGCTTCTGTTCAATGTTGCCGGCTTCGTCTTTCTCTATGCGCTGCTGCGCGTCCAGGGCCTGCTGCCGCTCAATCCGGCCGGGCAGGGTGCGGTGGCGTCCGATCTTTCGTTCAACACCGCCGTCAGCTTCGTCACCAACACCAACTGGCAGAACTACGGCGGCGAAAGCACCCTGTCCTATCTCGCGCAGATGCTCGGCCTGACGCCGCAGAACTACCTGTCGGCGGCCACCGGCATCGCGTTGGCCGTGGCGCTGATCCGCGGTTTCGCGCGGCATTCGGCGCAGACGGTGGGCAATTTCTGGGTCGACGTCACGCGCTGCACGCTCTACGTGCTCATCCCCATCTGCGTGCCGCTGGCGCTGTTCCTGGTCTGGCAGGGCATGCCGCAGACGCTGGCGCCCTATGTCGAGGCGACCACGCTGGAAGGCGCGAGGCAGACCATCGCGCTCGGCCCCGTGGCCTCGCAGGTGGCCATCAAGATGCTCGGCACCAATGGCGGCGGCTTCTTCAACGCCAATGCCGCGCATCCGTTCGAGAACCCCACCGCCCTGTCCAACCTGGTGCAGATGGTCGCCATCTTCGCCATCGGCGCGGGGCTGACCAGCGTGTTCGGCCGCATGGTCGGCGACCGCCGGCAGGGCTGGGCGATCCTGGCGGCCATGGGCGTGCTGTTCGTGGCCGGCGTCGTCGTGTGTTATTGGGCCGAGGCGCATGGCAACGACGCGCTCAACGCGCTCGGCCTGGCCGGCGGCAACATGGAGGGCAAGGAGACCCGCTTCGGCATCGCCGCCTCGGCGCTGTTCGCGGTCGTCACCACAGCCGCCTCCTGCGGCGCGGTCAACGCCATGCACGATTCCTTCACGGCGCTCGGCGGCATGATCCCGCTCATCAACATGCAACTCGGCGAGATCATCGTCGGCGGCGTCGGCGCGGGGCTCTACGGCATGATGATCTTCGTCGTCATCGCCATCTTCGTCGCCGGCCTGATGGTGGGCCGCACGCCCGAATATGTCGGCAAGAAGATCGAGGCCAAGGAGGTCAAGATGGCGATGCTGGCGATCCTGGTGCTGCCGCTGATGTATCTCGGCTGGACGGCGATGGCGGTTGTCTATCCCGCCGCCGCGGCGTCGATCGCCAATGCCGGTCCGCACGGCTTCTCGGAGGTGCTCTACGCCTTCACCTCGCAGACCGCCAACAACGGCTCGGCCTTCGCGGGCCTCTCCGGCAACACGGCCTTCTACAACATCGCGGGCGCCATCGCGATGCTGGTCGGCCGGTTCTGGATGATCGTCCCGGCCATGGCCATCGCCGGTTCGCTGGCGGCCAAGAAATCGGTGCCGGCCTCGGCCGGCACATTCCCCACGACCGGCGGCCTGTTCGTCGGGCTGCTGGTCGGCGTCGTGCTGATCGTCGGTGGGCTCACTTTCTTCCCCGCGCTGGCTCTGGGGCCGATCGCCGAGCACCTGTCGATGTCCGCCGGCGCCTCGTTTTAGGATCGGGAATCATTTCCATGGAAACCGCCACAACCCGCAAGTCCATGCCGGTCACGGCCCTGCTCGATGCCAAGATCGTGGTTCCGGCCATCGGCGCATCCTTCGCCAAGCTCGACCCGCGCAAAATGGCCCGCAACCCGGTGATGTTCGTGCTGGAGGTTGTCACCGCGCTCACCACGGTCGTGCTGCTGCGCGACCTGGCAACGGGCGGGCAGAACATCTTGTTCGAGTTCCAGGTGGTGCTGTGGCTGTGGTTCACCATCCTGTTCGCCAATTTCGCCGAGGCCGTCGCCGAAGGGCGCGGCAAGGCGCAGGCGGACGCGATGCGCAGGACCCGCACGCAGACGCAGGCCAAGCTGCTGGCCGGCGAGGGGCGCGACTACCGGCTCGTGCCCGGCACCAGCCTGAAGGTCGGCGACCTGGTACTGGTCGAGGCCGGCGACACCATCCCCTCCGACGGCGAGGTGGTGGAAGGCGTCGCCTCGGTGAACGAGGCCGCCATCACCGGCGAATCCGCGCCGGTCATCCGCGAATCCGGCGGCGACCGCTCGGCGGTCACCGGCGGCACGCAGGTGCTGTCGGACGAAATCCGCGTCAGGATCACCGCCGCGCCCGGCTCGACCTTCCTCGACCGCATGATCGGGCTTGTCGAAGGCGCCGCGCGGCAGAAGACGCCGAACGAGATCGCGCTGAACATCCTGCTTGCCGGCCTCACCATCATCTTCACCTTCGCAACCGTGACGATCCCGAGCTATGCCGCCTATGCCGGCGGCAGCATCTCCGTGGTGGTGCTGGTGGCGCTGTTCGTCACCCTCATTCCCACGACCATCGGCGCGCTGCTATCGGCCATCGGCATCGCCGGCATGGACCGGCTGGTGCGCTTCAACGTGCTGGCCATGTCCGGCCGCGCGGTGGAGGCGGCCGGCGACGTCGACACGCTGCTCCTCGACAAGACGGGCACGATCACGCTGGGCAACCGGCAGGCGGCGGAATTCAGGCCGCTGCGCGGCGTCACCGAACAGGAACTGGCCGACGCCGCGCAGCTCGCCTCGCTGGCCGACGAGACGCCGGAGGGCCGCTCCATCGTGGTGCTGGCCAAGGAGAAATACGGCATTCGCGGCCGCGAACTCGGCGAACGCCACGGCAGGTTCATTCCCTTCACCGCGCAGAGCCGCATGAGCGGCATGGAGATCGACGGTTCGTGGATCCGCAAGGGCGCGGTGGATTCGGTGCTGCGCTTCCTGGAATCCCTTCCCGCGGACGGCGCAGGCGAGGGGGCGGTGCGGCCGGGCGTGACCGCCGAGGCGGCGCGCGAAATCAACGCCATCGCGGAGGAAGTGGCCACCTCCGGCGGCACGCCGCTGGCGGTTGCGCGCGACGGCAGGCTGCTCGGCGTCATCCACCTCAAGGACGTGGTGAAGGGCGGCATCCGCGAGCGTTTCGCCGAGTTGCGGCGCATGGGCATCCGCACGGTGATGATCACCGGCGACAATCCGATGACCGCGGCGGCGATCGCGGCCGAGGCCGGCGTGGACGATTTCCTGGCGCAGGCGACGCCCGAGGACAAGCTGGAGCTGATCCGCGCCGAACAGGCCAAGGGCAAGCTGGTCGCCATGTGCGGCGACGGCACCAACGACGCGCCGGCGCTGGCGCAGGCCGATGTCGGGGTGGCGATGAACACCGGCACCCAGGCCGCGCGCGAGGCCGGCAACATGGTGGACCTCGATTCCAACCCGACCAAGCTGATCGAGGTGGTGGAGATCGGCAAGCAGCTCCTGATGACGCGCGGCGCGCTGACCACCTTCTCCATCGCCAACGACGTGGCGAAATATTTCGCCATCATCCCGGCCATGTTCGTGGCCTTTTACCCGCAATTGCAGACGCTCAACGTCATGAACCTGTCGAGCCCGCAGAGCGCCATCCTGTCGGCGATCATCTTCAACGCGCTCATCATCGTGGCGCTGATCCCGCTGTCGCTGAAGGGCGTCGCCTACCGCGCCGTCGGCGCCGGCGCGCTGCTTTCCCGCAACCTGCTGGTCTACGGGCTGGGCGGCGTGATCGTCCCGTTCGTCGGCATCAAGGCCATCGACCTCGCCGTCACGGCCCTGCACCTGGCCTGAGGAGCACTATGATGCTGAAGGAACTTCGTCCCGCCCTCGTCCTTTTGGTCGCGCTCGTCGCCATCACCGGCCTTGCCTATCCGCTCGCCGTGACCGGCCTTGCCGAAGTGCTGTTCCCGAGCCAGGCGCAGGGCAGCCTGATCGGGAAGGACGGCAAAATCGTCGGCTCGGCCCTGATCGGCCAGCAATTCGCCAGCGGCCGCTATTTCCACGGCCGGCCTTCCGCCACCACCGGTGCGGACCCGTCCGATCCGTCGAAGACGGTGCCGGCGCCCTACAACGCGGCGAACTCCATGGGCTCGAACCTGGGGCCGACGAACAAGGCGCTGATCGGGCGCGTGAAGACCGATCTCGCCGCGCTCAGAAACGAGAACCCTTCGCAGCCGGTGCCGATCGATCTGGTCACGACCTCGGCCAGCGGGCTGGACCCCGACATCTCGCCGGAGGCGGCGCTGTTCCAGGTGCCGCGCGTGGCCAGGGCGCGCAACCTGCCGGAACAGCAGGTGCGCGACCTCGTCGGCCGGCATGTCGACGGGCGCGCTTTCGGTTTCCTCGGCGAGCCGCACGTCAATGTGCTGGAGCTCAATCTCGCGCTGGACGAGATGGCAGCAACGGAGGAATAGTGCGGCCCGGAGAAATGTCCGCAAATGGCTGAACGGCGCCGAGATCCGGAACAACGTCCATCGCCAGAGGCCCTTCTGGAGGCCGCGCGGCGCGAGGAAACGCGCCTCGGCAAGCTGAAGATCTTCGTCGGCGCCGCGCCCGGCGTCGGCAAGACCTACGCCATGCTGCAACAGGGCCGCGCCCGCAGGCAGGACGGCTACGACATCGTCGTCGGCGTGGTGGAGACGCACGGCCGCAAGGAGACCGCCGCCCTGCTGGAAGGGCTGGAGATCGTGCCGCGCCGCAAGCTGGACTATCGCGGCCAGCAGCTCGAGGAGATGGACCTCGACGCCATCGTCGCGCGGCACCCGCAGATCGTGCTGGTGGACGAGCTTGCCCACACCAACGCGCCCGGCAGCCGCCATCCCAAGCGCTATATCGACGTGCAGGAAATCCTGAACCGCGGCATCGACGTCTACACCACCGTCAACATCCAGCACATCGAAAGCCTGAACGACGTGGTGGCGCAGATCACGCATGTGCGCGTGCGCGAAACCGTGCCGGACGCGATCTTCGACCGCGCCGACGCCGTCGAGCTGGTCGATCTCACTCCCGACGACCTGATCCAGCGGCTCAAGGAAGGCAAGGTCTATGTGCCGGGACAGGCGCGGCGGGCGCTGGAGCATTTCTTCTCGTCCGCCAACCTGACGGCGCTGCGCGAAATGGCGCTGCGGCGCACGGCCGACCGGGTGGACGAGCAGCTCCTGACCGAGATGCGGTCCCGTGCCATACAGGGTCCGTGGGCGGCGGGAGAGCGCGTGCTGATCTGCGTCAGCGAGGACCCGCGCGCACCGGCGCTGGTGCGCTACGGCAAGCGGCTCGCGGACCGCCTGCACGGGCCGTTCACGGCGCTGGCGGTGGAGGGCAGCCGCAGCCTGCAATTGAGCGAACAGCAGCGCGACCGGATCGCCGACACGCTGAGGCTGGCGCAGAGCCTCGGCGGCGAGGCGGTCACCATTCCCGGCGGCGACAGGCGCATCGCCGACGACGTGATCCATTACGCGCAGACCAACAACGTCACCCATATCGTGGTCGGAAAGTCGCTGCGCTCGCGCTGGTTCGAGATCCTGCACGGCTCGGTGGTGCACGATCTCGTGCGGCGCTCCGGCAACATCAGCGTGCATGTCGTGGCCGGAGAGGAGACGCTGGAAAAGGCTTCCGCCCGGGAACAGGCGCGGCAGGGCGCTCGTGCCGGCCTCGCCAACCCGCGGCCCTATGCCGTCGCGCTCGCGGCGGTCGCGGGTGCGCTGGGCTTCAGCAGGCTGATGCTGCCGCTGGTCGGGGTGGAGACAGTGGACCTGATCTTCATGACGGCCATCGTGGCCGTGGCGGTGCGCTTCGGCCTGTGGCCTTCGCTGCTCGCCAGCGTGGCGGCTTCGCTGTGCTACAATTTCTTCTTCATGCAGCCGATCTTCACCTTCTCGATCTCCGACCCGAAGAACATCGCCGCCTTCGCCTTCTTCATCGTGGTGGCCGGCGTGGTTTCCAACCTCGCCGGCCGCGTCCGCGCGCAGGCGGTGGTGGCGGCGGCCCGCGCCCGCACCACCGAATCCCTCTATACGTTCAGCCGCAAGCTGGCCGGCGTCGGCACGCTCGACGACGTGCTGTGGGCCACAGCCTACCAGACCGCGCTGATGCTGAAGGTGCGCGTCGTGCTGCTGCTGCCGGAGGAAGGCGCCATCGCCATCAAGGCAGGCTATCCGCCGGAGGACATGCTGGACGAAGCCGACCTCGCTGCCGCCAACTGGGCCTGGCAGAACGACCGGCCCGCGGGGCGCGGCTCCGACACGCTGCCCGGCGCCAAACGCCTGTTCCTGCCCATGCGCACCGGGCGCGGCGCCATCGGCGTGGTCGGCATCGACGCCGACAGGCAGGGCCCGCTGCTGACGCCGGACCAGCGCCGCCTGCTCGACGCGCTGATCGATCAGAGCGCGCTGGCCATCGAGCGCGTCCATCTGGTCGAGGACATGGACCGGGTGAAGCGCACTGTCGAGACCGACCGCCTGCGCTCGGCGCTGCTGACCTCGATCTCGCACGACCTGAAGACGCCGCTCGCGGCCGTGCTCGGCTCGGCCGGCACGCTGCGGGACCTGGCCGGGAATTTGAGCGAGGCCGAGAAGGCGGAACTTCTGGGAACCATCATCGACGAGGCCGAGCGGCTCAACCGCTTCATCGCCAATTTGCTCGACATGACCCGGATCGAGTCCGGCGCGATCGGCCCGAAGCTGACGCCGCACGATCTCGGCGAGATCGTCGACACCGCCCTGCGGCGGGCGGGCAAGATACTGGCCGGACATGAGATCGACCTGCAGCTTTCCGCGGACCTGCCGATGGTCGCGCTCGATCCGGTTCTCTTCGAACAGGCCCTTTTCAACCTGCTCGACAACGCCGCGAAATACGCGCCGGCCGGCACGACCGTGCGGCTCCATGGCTGGCGCGACGGCGAAAGCGTCTATCTGCAGGTGGCGGACGAGGGCGACGGCATCCCGCCGGACGACCTCGAACATGTCTTCGACAAATTCTACCGCGCCAGGAAGGCCGACCGGGTCCGGGCCGGGACCGGGCTTGGGTTGGCCATCGCCCGCGGCTTCGTGGAGGCCATGGGCGGCACGGTGGTCGCGGCCAACCGCCCGGACCGCAACGGCGCGGTCTTCACCATCCGCCTGCCCGTGCCCGTGGGGCTGGAAGCATTGGACACCGCAGCATGAACGCACCGCTCAAGGTCCTGGTCATCGACGACGAACCGCCCATCCGAAAGCTGCTGCGGATGGGGCTGGCGACGCAGGGCTATCACATCCTCGAGGCGCCGAACGGGCGGACGGCGCTGGAACTGCTGGACCAGGAGCCGGACCTGGTGATCCTCGACCTCGGCCTGCCCGACATGCAGGGCCACGACCTGCTCAGGACGATCCGCGCGCGCAAGGAAAACGTCCCGATCGTCGTCCTGTCCAGCCGCGGCGACGAGGCCGGCAAGGTGGAGGCGCTGGACGGCGGCGCGGACGACTACATCACCAAGCCGTTCGGCATGGACGAACTGCTCGCGCGCATGCGGGCGGCGCTGCGCCACCAGCTCCAGATCCAGGGCGAGCGCCCGGTCTTCCGCACCGGCGGGCTCTCGGTCGATCTGGTGCGGCGCATCGTCAAGGTCGGCGAGGAGGAGGTGAAGCTGTCGCCGAAGGAATACGAACTGCTGCGCGTGCTGGTGCAGCATGCCGGCAAGGTGCTGACCCACCGCTTCCTGCTGGGCCAGCTCTGGGACGAGCTGACCGACGCGCAATATCTGCGCGTCTACGTGCGCCAGCTCAGGCAGAAGATCGAGCGCGACCCCGAGCGGCCGCAATATGTGCTGACCGAAACCGGCATCGGCTACCGACTGCGCGCACCGGACTAGATGGGCCGGATCAGTTCGCCGGCTCGAATTTCAGCGCCACGCCGTTGATGCAGTAGCGCAGGCCGGTGGGCGGCGGGCCGTCGGGGAAGACATGGCCGAGATGGCTGCCGCAGGTGGCGCAGTGCACCTCCGTGCGCAGCATGCCGTAGCTGCGGTCCTCGGTGGTTTCGACCGAGCCGGGCACGGGGTCGTTGAAGCTCGGCCAGCCGGTGCCGCTCTCGAATTTCAGCGACGATTCGAACAACCTGCTGCCGCAGCCGACACAGGCGAAGGCGCCGGAGCGGTGCTCGTGCAGCAGCGCGCAGCTTCCCGGCCGCTCGGTGCCGTGGCCGCGCATGACGGCGTATTGCTCTGGCGTCAGCAGCGCGCGCCATTCGGCGTCGGTGCGGGTGACGGGATAGCGATGTTCGTCCATCTTTCTTTCTCCCTGTGGCGTGCCTCGGCGGCTCCGGCGCATATATAGGGGCGCCGGCAGGCCGCTTGAAGCGTGTTCAATGCCTGCGCGACAGTTCCTTCGTCGCCTGTCCCAGCCCGGTCAGCGTCAGCGGGAACATGCGGCCCGCGAAGATGTCGCGGATCATGCCGATCGAATGGGTGTAGCCCCAATGCTGCTCGCGGGTGGGGTTCAGCCATACCGCGTTCGGCCATTGCGCGAGCACGCGTTGCAGCCAGACCGCCCCGGCCTCCTCGTTCCAGTGCTCCACCGAGCCGCCGGGATGGGCGATCTCATAGGGGCTCATCGAGGCGTCGCCGACGAAGACCGCCTTGTAGTCGTGGCCGTATTTGTGCAGCACGTCGACGGTGGCGATCCTTTCCGAATGCCGGCGGCGGTTGTCCTTCCACATGCCTTCGTAGAGGCAATTGTGGAAGTAGAAATATTCCATGTGCCGGAATTCGGCGCGGGCGGCGGAAAACAGCTCCTCGACCGCCCTGATGTGGTCGTCCATCGAGCCGCCGACGTCGAAGAACATCAAAAGCTTCACGGCGTTGCGCCGTTCCGGCCGCGTCCTCACGTCGAGATAGCCGTGCTCGGCGGTGGCATGGATGGTGCCGGGCAGGTCGAATTCCTCGTCCGCGCCCTCGCGCACCCAGCGGCGAAGCCGTTTCAGGGCGACCTTGATGTTGCGGGTGCCGAGCTCGACGGAATCGTCGAAATTCCGGAATTCGCGCCTGTCCCACACCTTCACCGCGCGACGGTTGCGGCTTTCATGCTGGCCGATGCGCACGCCTTCGGGATTGTAGCCATAGGCGCCGAAGGGCGAGGTGCCGGCGGTGCCGATCCATTTCGAGCCGCCCTGGTGGCGGCCCTTCTGCTCCTCCAGCCGCTGCCTCAGGGTTTCCATCAGCCTGTCGAAGCCGCCCAGTGCCTCGACCAGCTTCTTTTCCTCCTCGGTCAGGTGTTTTTCGGCGAGCCTGCGCAGCCAATCCTGCGGCAGGCCGGCGACATCGACGCCGGTTTCGCCGGAGATCGCCGCCAGCCCCTTGAAATAATGCGAGAAGACCTGGTCGAAGCGGTCGATATGGCGCTCGTCCTTCACCAGCGAGGAGCGGGCGAGATAGTAGAAGTTCTCCACGTCGTAGTCGGCGAGCCCCGCCTCCATGCCCTCCAGCAGCGACAGATATTCCCGCAGCGAGACGGGAACCTTGGCGGCTTTCAGTTCGAGGAAGAAGGGCAGGTACATGGCCGGCACTTTGCGCCGCGCCTCGCCGCGAGGCAAGCGCGATCCCGAATCGCGGCCGGGGCAGAAAAGCGTCAACGGAAACTTAGGATTCAGTCTTTCTTGGTAATTTGTCGTTAGGGATTTGCGAAGCGCGCCCGGGCGAGTGTTCCCGGGGGCCACCGAAGAGTGTTTTGCGTGCGGGTAGCCATGCGTTTTTTCAGCGTGCCTTCCATCGTTCTGGTTTGCCTGGGCGTCGCCGGCTGCACGTCCAGCTCGCGCATGGAAGAGATCCTGTCGACGCCATCGCTCGAGACGACGAGCTCCATCAGCCGGCCCGACGCGCCGGTGAGGCAGGCCCGCGCCCCGGTGCCGCCGGCCGCGATTGCCGAGGCCTCGCCGGCCATCGAGCCGCCGGCGCCCGTCCCGATGGCGGCCCTCGTCTCCGAGCAGGCCGAAACCGTGCCCATGCCGATTGCGGAGCTGCCGGTGCCGCAGGCGCGGCCGGTCGCCATGCTCGCGCCCGGCAAGCCGGCCGTGAAGGCCGTGATGCCCTACCAGATCTACAGCCGCCGCTTCCGCGACGCCAAGCCAATCAATTTCGGCTCGCGCTCGCCGCGCAAGCTGGCCGTGCACGGCGTCGACGTCTCGCGCTGGCAGGGCGAGATCGACTGGCTGAAACTGCGCAGCCAGGGCGCCAACTTCGCCTATATCAAGGCGACCGACGGCGGCGACCATCTCGACCCGATGTTCCGCAAGAACTGGCGCGGCGCGGCCGATGCCGGGCTAAAGCGCGGCGCCTACCACTTCTTCTACTGGTGCCGCACCGCCGGGGAGCAGGCCGACTGGTTCATCCGCAACGTGCCGCGGGTGGCCGGCGCCCTGCCGCCGGTCATCGATGTGGAGTGGAACGGCGAGTCGAGCTGCCGGCGGCGGCCGTCGCGCGAGACGGTGCTGGAGAAGATGCAGGTCTTCATGGACAAGCTGGAGCGCCATTACGGCCAGCGGCCGGTCATCTACACCGCGCCGGACTTCTACCGCGACAATCTCGAAGGCGCCTTCCCGAACCACCATTTCTGGCTGCGTTCGGTCGCCGCCCACCCGTCCAAGATCTATCCGGGCCGCAGATGGATGTTCTGGCAATATTCCGGCTCCGGCCTGTCGCATGGCGTCAGCGGCAAGATCGACCTCAACGTGTTCCACGGCAGCGAGGACGAGTGGCACGACTGGGTTTCCGGCGCACAGAGCTGAGCGGCGCGCGGGAAAATCGTGCGCCGATCCTTGTCGTTGTGCGATCGCCCTACAGCAGATCGTATTCGACGAAGCCGGTGAGCCGCGCCACGCGGTCGTAGAGCTTGCGGGCGGTGGCGTTGGTCTCGTGCGTCATCCAGTAGACGTTGGTGACGCCGATCCTGCCCGCCTCCTGCCGCACCGCCTCGATCAGCGCAGCACCCACGCCGCTGCCGCGCGCCTCGGCTGCCGTGAACAGGTCCTGAAGATAGCAATTGTTCACCACCGACCAGCAGGAGCGGTGGTAGAGATAGTGGGTCAGCCCCACCGCCCTGCCGTCCTTCAGCGCGATGAAGCCGCGCGGCTCGAACTCGCCGGGCGCGAACAGCCGCCTCCAGGTGGTGGCGTAGACCTCCTCCGGCACGGTGGTCTTGTAGAATTCCAGATAGGCGGTCCAGAGCCGGCGCCAGTCTTCATGGTCGGACTGTTCGAGGGGGCGGATGGTGATCGATGTCATCTCGGTTGCGATCCTGTTGAGAGCCGTTCCGTTCTAGGCTCGGCAGGCGGCTCCGGCGATGGGGCAGACGCGGCTTTTCGTTGCCACGCCCCGTTTCCGGTCTGGCCGTTGTTTCAAAGAGCGCTTCTCCCTGGCCGAAAGGCAGGGCCGGGAGAAGTAGGAAGCGGGCGCCTGGTTCGGTGCCTCTGATTGGTAATTGTATGGCGCCTTGCCAGGCGCCCGCCGGCGTTTTTCGGCTCACCCGTCTCCCGGCGGGATGACCAGATCGTCACCCAGGCCCGCACCAGCGACATACGGATGCTCGCTTCCGCCGAAACGGAAGTCTGGAGACTCCGGGCTGCCCTCCGCTTCGTCGGCCACGTTAGCCGCTTCCCCGGAGCACCGGTTCCTCCCCACGTCCCGCCGTCGCGACACCGCGTTCCCGCAGGAGAAACTGCGACGGAGTATGGGGGGAGGGCGGAAGGCGTGGATGGAAACGCGCGCTGTTTTTGCAAACGCCGCGCCGTTTCAACGGGTTACGGGCTGGCGCCTGCGCCGGCAATCCCCCTCACCCGCCCGAGCGCAGCGAAGGCGGGGCGAGGGTAGCTTACCCCGCAATGCCTGCGGGCGTTCTACCTTCGCGCCATGAAGGCCAGCCGCTCGAACAGGTGCACGTCCTGCTCGTTCTTCAGCAGCGCGCCGTGCAGCTTGGGCAGGGCGTTCCTGGCGTCGGCGCGCAGGTCTTCCGGCTCGACGTCGTCGGCGACCAGCAGCCTGATCCAGTCCAGCGCCTCCGAGGTCGAGGGCTTCTTCTTCAGGCCCGGCACCTCGCGGATCTCGAAGAAGCGGGAAAGCGCCGCCTGCACCAGACGCTGCTTGATGCCGGGATAGTGCACCTCGACGATGCGGGCCAGCGTGTCGAGGTCCGGGAAGCGGATGTAATGGAAGAAGCAGCGGCGCAGGAAGGCGTCGGGCAGTTCCTTTTCGTTG
Source organism: Mesorhizobium sp. SP-1A (assembly GCF_032460275.1). Taxonomy (NCBI): domain Bacteria; kingdom Pseudomonadati; phylum Pseudomonadota; class Alphaproteobacteria; order Hyphomicrobiales; family Phyllobacteriaceae; genus Mesorhizobium; species Mesorhizobium sp. SP-1A. Next base: position 366,920 of record NZ_JAVXZD010000005.1, read on the forward strand.
TTCGACGTGATGATGACGATGGGGCGTTGCGCCGCGCGGATCGTCTCGCCGGTCTCGTAGACGAAGAACTCCATGCGGTCGAGCTCCTGCAACAGGTCGTTGGGGAACTCGATGTCGGCCTTGTCGATCTCGTCGATCAGAAGCACCACCTTCCTGTCGGCGGCGAAGGCGTCCCACAATTTGCCGCGGCGGATGTAGTTCCCGATGTCGTTGAAGCGCTCGTCGCCGAGCTGGCTGTCGCGCAGGCGCGAGACGGCGTCATATTCGTAGAGGCCCTGCTGCGCCCTGGTGGTGGACTTGACGTTCCACTCGATCAGGTCGAGGCCGAGCGCGGCCGCCACCTGCCGCGCCAGCTCGGTCTTGCCGGTGCCGGGCTCGCCCTTCACCAGCAGCGGCCGCTCCAGCGCGATCGCCGCGTTGACAGCCACCATCAGATCCTTGTCGGCGACATAGTCGGCCGTGCCTTCGAAGCGCATTCCGGTCTCCGGGTCGTTTTCGGCGGACAGTAGGGGCGCGGCGGCCAAGGGGCAAGCATTCCACTGGCGCAACCGCGCAGGCGGCTCTATATTCGTCGGCGGCGGTCTGCGCTTCCCGGCAGGAGAGACATTTCCCCGGGGCCTTATTGATCTCGAAGGGAGCTGTCCCTGACCGGGCCCGTGGGCTCGGACATATGGCGCCCACCTACTTTGTAGGTTCCCGGGATCAACTTCTCCACCGGTCGTGTGGATCGCCGCTTTCCCTTGACCTGTCAGCCAAGTTGCGGTTTTGTCCGGCCCGCCAAGGGAGGCGCCGGCATGACTTCACTGAAGACCCTGAAGAAGCACCTGCGTGCGGAAGCGCTGGGACGGCGCGACGCGCTCGACGCCTTCTGGCGCGTCGAGGCCTCGCTGGAGATGGCCGAGACGGCGCGCGACAGCATCGAGGTCGGTCCCGACAGCATCGTGGCGGGGTTCTGGCCGCTGCGCACCGAGGTGGACGTGCGGCCGATGATGTTCGCGCTGCGCGAGCACGGGGCGCGGCTCTGCCTGCCGGCGATCCTCGACAAGACCACCATCGACTTCCGCGAACTGGTGCGCGGCGCGCCGATGGTGGAGATGGCCTTCGGCACGGTCGGCCCGCACGAGGAGGCCGAGGTGCTCGATCCGACGATCATGCTGGTGCCGCTCGCCGCATTCGACGACCGCGGCCACCGCATCGGCTACGGCGCGGGCTATTACGACCGCGCCATCGCCAGGCTGCACGCCAAGGGGCTGGAGCCGCGCCTCGTCGGCGTCGCCTTCGACTGCCAGCAGGTGGAACGCGTGCCGGAAGAAGACCACGACATCGTGCTCCACGAGATACTGACCGAGAGCGGCTTGCATCGCTTCAACGGCGCTGGCTAAAGGAAGAGCATGAGACTCCTCTTCCTCGGCGACATGGTGGGCAAGACCGGGCGCACGGCCGTGTGGGAACAGCTTCCCGGCCTGATCTCGGATTTCCGGCTCGATTTCGTCGTCGTCAACGGCGAGAACGCCGCCGGCGGCTTCGGCATCACCGAGGAGATCTTCCGCGCCACGCTGGATGCCGGCGCCGACGTGGTGACCACCGGCAACCATGTCTGGGACCAGCGCGAGGCGCTGACCTTCGCCCCGCGCGAGGAGCGCTTCCTCAGGCCCGCCAATTTCCCGAAGGGCACGCCGGGGCGCGGCTCGGGCGTCTACATCGCCCGCAACGGCGCGCGCGTGCTGGTGGCCAACATCATGGGCCGGGTGTTCATGCATCCGGAACTGGACGATCCGTTCCAGGCCGCCGAGCGCGAGCTCGCCGCCTGTCCGCTCGGCGAGCAGGCGGATGCGGTGATGATCGACTTCCATGCCGAGGCGACGTCGGAAAAGATGTGCTTCGCCCATTTCGTCGACGGACGCGCCTCGCTGGTGGTCGGCACGCACACGCACCAGCCGACCGGCGACCACCAGATCCTCAACGGGGGCACCGCGTACCTGACCGACGCCGGCATGTGCGGCGACTACGATTCCTCGCTCGGCATGGACAAGGAGGAGCCGCTCAACCGCTTCCTCTCCAAGGTGCCGAAGGGCCGTTTCGAGGCGGCCAGCGGGCCGGCGACGCTGTGCGGCGTCGGGGTGGACATCTCCGACCGCACCGGGCTCGCCGAGGCCGTGGCGCCGTTCCGGCGCGGGCCGCGGCTGGAGGAAACCGTGCCGTTCTTCTGGCGCTGAGGGCTTTCACAACTTTCTCGCGCGCCGACATTGATCTTGGCGCGCCGCATACCTAACTGCCGTCGAAACCCGCCTTACGAAGCGCCATCGGGGGAAGACGCCTTTGCAGCTTGTCGAGTTTCTCAGCCCCCATTTCGGCTTCGTCACCGATCCGACCGCATGGGTCGCCCTGCTCACCTTGGTGGTGCTGGAGATCGTGCTCGGCATCGACAATCTGATCTTCATCTCCATCCTCACCAACAAGCTGCCCGAGGCGCAGCGCAAGCCGGCGCGCCGGCTGGGCATCTCGGCGGCGCTGGTCATGCGGCTGGTGCTGCTGGCCACCATCTCCTTCATCGTGGGGCTGACCCAGCCGGTGTTCTCGGTGTTCGGGCAGGATTTTTCCTGGCGCGACATCATCCTGATCGCCGGCGGCCTGTTCCTGGTGTGGAAGGCGACCAAGGAAATCCACCACACGGTCGATCCGATCGACCATGAGGACGCGAGCGCCAGCCGGGTGCTGCAAATGTCGCTCGGCGGGGCGATCTTCCAGATCCTGCTGCTCGACCTGATCTTCTCGATCGATTCCATCATCACCGCGGTCGGCATGACCGACGAGATCGCCATCATGTACATTGCCGTCATCGTGGCGGTGTCGGTGATGATGCTGGCGGCCACGCCGCTGGCCGACTTCATCGCCCGCAACCCCTCCATCGTGATGCTGGCGCTGGGCTTCCTGCTGATGATCGGCATGACGCTGATCGCCGACGGCATGGGCTATCACGTGCCCAAGGGCTACATCTACGCCGCCATGGGCTTTTCGGCCCTGGTCGAAGGGCTCAACATGCTGGCCCGCAACAGGCGGGCGCGGCGCGAAGGGCGCTGAGGCGCGCCCTATTTGCGGTCGGCGTCGGTCGGCAGCTGGCCGCGCATCTCGCTCGGATAGAAGCCTTCGCGCAGATTGATGCCGTATTCGACATAGGCCTTCATGCAGGACAGCATCTGCGACCAGCCCTCGCAGTTGTTGTAGGAGGCCTTTTGGCCCTGCTCGTCCTCGGTCCAGCCGGATTCGGCGATGGTCACGAAGGTGCCGCCGTCGTCCAGCGGCTCGAAATTCATCTCGATACGGGTCTTGTAGGCCGGCTTGCCGTCGGCGCCGGCGGCGTCCCAGCGCAGCACGATGCGCTCGTTCGCCACCACCTCGTCGACCTCGACCGGCACCGTCTTCCACCATGTCACCGTCGTGCCGGCAACCAAGGGCGCGGAGGCGCCGCCTAGGGTGGTGAAATAGCCGGACAGCTTGTTCGGGTTGGCCACGGCGTCGAACACCTCGGCCACCGGCTTGCCGATGCGCCCCGAAACGCGAAATCCCAGAGACATATCCACAGCTCCTTCCTTGAATATGGGAAGGATAAGTTATAAAAATATAACATGTCAAGCGAAGCGCAGGACGACCATGTTTTCAAGGCCTTGGCGCATCCGCGCCGGCGGCAAATGCTGGACGCGCTGAAGGAGGGGCCGAAGACCACCGGGTCCTTGTGCGAGGCGTTCGCCGACATGGACCGCTGCACGGTCATGCAGCATCTGAAGGTGCTGGAGACGGCCGGGCTGGTGGTGGCCCGGCGCGAGGGGCGCGAGCGCTGGAACCATCTCGACGCGCTGCCGATCAAGCGTATCCACGACCGCTGGATCAGCGAGTATGCCGGCCACGCCGTGTCGATCCTCGACCGGCTGAAAGCCGACATGGAAGAATGAGGACGGTTTCGTCTTCCGCGTTTGCGGCACTATCTGGACGTTTCGGGCCGATTTATCTATAAGCCGGCCATTCAAACAGCCGCGAGAGACGACAAGGGGTCCCATGGCCGGCCATTCACAATTCAAGAACATCATGCATCGCAAGGGCCGCCAGGATGCGGCCCGGTCGAAGATGTTTTCCAAGCTTGCGCGCGAGATCACCGTGGCGGCCAAGCAGGGCATCCCCGATCCGGCGATGAACCCGCGGCTGCGGCTGGCGATCCAGAACGCCAAGGCCGAGTCGATGCCCAAGGACAACATCCAGCGCGCCATCAACAAGGCGTCCGGCGGCGAAGGCGACAATTACGAAGAGGTCCGCTACGAGGGCTATGGCCCCGGCGGCGTGGCGCTCATCGTGGAAGTGCTGACCGACAACCGCAACCGCTCCGCCTCGAACGTGCGCGCCGCCTTCACCAAGGCCGGCGGGGCGCTCGGCGAGACCGGTTCGGTCGCCTTCATGTGGGACCGGGCCGGCGAGATCGTCTATCCCGCTTCGGCCGGCAGCGCCGACAAGGTCATGGAAGCCGCGATCGAGGCCGGGGCCGAGGACGTCGAAAGCGACGAGGACGGCCACACCATCTATTGCGGCTTCGAGGACATCGGCGAGGTGTCCAAGGCGCTGGAAAGCGCGCTCGGCGAAGCCGAATCCGTCAAGGCGATCTGGAAGCCGCAGAACAACGTGCCGGTGGACGAGGAGCGCGCGCAGTCGCTGATGCGGCTGGTCGCCACGCTCGAGGACGACGACGACGTGCAGAACGTCTACGCCAATTTCGAGGTGGACGACGCCACCCTGGCCAAGCTCAGCGCGGCGTAACGCAGAGATCTTTCACGGCGCCGGCCGCATGCCGGCGCAGTGCGCCCGAGCGCTATCGATGGCGGCCATGTCCGAGAGCAAACCCCGCATCGTCATCACCTATTGCACGCAGTGCCAATGGTTGCTGCGGGCCGGCTGGATGGCGCAGGAGCTTCTGTCCACCTTCGGCACGGACCTCGGCGAGGTCGTTCTGGTGCCGGGCACCGGCGGCGTGTTCACCATCACCTGCGACGGCGACCCGGTGTGGGAGCGCAAGCGCGACGGCGGCTTTCCCGACGCCGCGCGTCTCAAGCAGCTCGTGCGCGACCGCATCGATCCGGAGCGCGACCTCGGCCATTCCGACCGCCACGCGAAAAAGAACCCCGCCTGAGGCGGGGTTTTTCGTGCCGGCCGCGCATGTCGATCAGCGCAGCGCCAGGGCGAAACAGGCCAGCGCGGCGGTGCCGGCAAGCGTGCGCACATGGTTCCACGGCAGCCATTCGGCGAGATAGCGGCTCCACATCGCCGTGCCCTCGACGCCTGACGCATCGACGGCCGCGAGCGCGTCGTTCAGCGGCACGTTGAAGATAATCGTCGCCGCGAAGATGCCGACCAGGTAAAGCAGGCTGCCGGCCAGCAGCCAGAACGCGCCGCTTTCGCCCCAGCCGAGCACCGCCTTCGCGGCCAGCACCGCGCAAAGGAGCGCCGTGCCCATGAAGACGAGCAGGAACAGCGGGTTCTGGATCACGACGTTGATCGTGTTCATGGCCACCGCGCCCTGCGGCGCGGGCAGGCGCGCCAGCGAGGCCATGACGGAATTGGAGAAGGCGAAGAACAGGCCGGCCATGAGGCCGCTGCCGAGCAGGGCAAGGAAGGCCAGAAGGGAAAAGAGAAGGGTCATCGCCGAATATCCTCCCGTCAACAAATATGAATAATCCTCATGTTTGATAAATGTGATAAATCCTCATATTCTTGAAGTCAAGTGGAATCGCCGGGCTGGATTTGCGGGCTGGATTTGCGGGCTGGATTTGCGGGCGGGATTGGGAAAGGGCGGCGAGGCGATGGCGCAAGGCGTCGGATCGGCAGGACGGCAGGCATCGGCGCAGCGGCGCGTTCCGAGCCAGGAGCGCAGCCGCGAGCGCGTGGAGCGCATGCTGGCGGCGGCTTCGGCGCTGATCGCCGGGAACGGCAGCGACGCCCTGCGCATGAGCGAGGTGGCCGAGCGCGCCGGCGTGCCGATCGGCTCGCTCTACCAGTTCTTCCCGGACAAGAGCGCGCTCATCCGGGCGCTGGCCGAGCGCTACACGCAGGAGAGCCGCGCCTGCATCGCGGCGGCGCTTGCCGAAGTCTCCGACACGGACGGCCTGTGCCGCGCCTTTTCGGAGCTGGTCGACACCTATTACGGCCTGTTCCTGGCCGAACCGGTGATGCGCGACATCTGGTCGGGCACGCAGGCCGACAAGGCCCTGCGGGCGCTGGAACTGGCCGACAGCCGCGCCAATGCGGACATGCTGGTCGCGGCGCTGAAGCGGGTGAAACCGCGGGCGGACATGGCCGCGCTCGAGGCTTCGGCGCTGCTTTTGTGGCAGATGGGCGAGGCGACCATGCGGCTGGCGATCTCCGTCCCGCGCGAAGAGGGCGACCGCCTCGTTGCGGCCTACAAGAGGATGGCGCTGAGGGAACTGGCCGGCTGAAGCCGGCCAGCGCCGTGCCTGTCGCTAGGCCCTTTCAGCGACACCGGCGGTCCTGTCCATCTCCGAGGCGTGCTTGGTGTCGCGCATCGTCACATAGACCAGCAGCGAGATGAAGATGACGCCCGCGAGGTAGTAGTAGAACCATTGCTCGTGGCCCTGCGTCTTGAACCACAGCGCGATGACCGGCGCCGTGCCGCCGAAGATCGAGACGGTAAGCGCGTAGGGCACCGCGACCCCGGTCGCCCGGACCGCCGCCGGGAACAGTTCGGCCTTCACCACGGCGTTGATGGAGGTGTAGCCCGCCGTGAAGATCCAGGCCGCGCAGATCAGCAGGAAGGCGGCGAAGGCCGACTGCGTGTGCGACAGCGCGGTGAGGATCGGCACCGTCAGCAGCGTGCCGGCAACGCCGAAGAACACCAGCAGCGGCTTGCGGCCGATGCGGTCGGAGATCAGCCCGTATATTGGTTGCAATATGGCGGCGAAGATCAGCGAGCCGGCGATGACATAGGTCGTCGTCAGGTCCGGCAGCCCCACCGTCTGCTTCACGAAGGTCTGCATATAGGTGGTGAAGGTGTAGAAGGCAGCCGTGCCGCCGGCCGTCAGCCCGACCACGATGGCCACCTCGCGCGGATATTTCATCAGGCCGCGCAGCGCGCTGTCGCGCTTTTCGGTGCCGGCCGCCTCCTCGACGAAGGCTTCCGTCTCGTGCAGGTGGCGGCGCATGATCGCCGAAACGATGGCCAGCATGGCACCGATGACGAAGGGGATGCGCCAGCCCCAGGCCACGAGCTGCTCATGCGTCAGGAACACGTTCTGCAACAGCAGGAGCACCAGGATCGCGGTGAGCTGGCCGCCGATCAGCGTCACATACTGGAAGCTGGAATAGAAGCCGCGATGCTCGGGATCGGCCACCTCGCTGAGATAGGTGGCGCTGGCGCCGTATTCGCCGCCGAGGCTCAGCCCCTCGATGATGCGCGCCAGCGCCAGCAGGGCCGGCGCGGCGAAACCGATGGTCGCGTAGGTGGGCGTCAGCGCGATGATGAGCGAGCCGAAGCACATCATCAGCACCGAGACGGTCAGCGACAGGCGCCGGCCGTAGCGGTCGGCCAGGTGGCCGAACAGCCAGCCGCCCACGGGGCGCACGATGAAGCCCGCCGCGAACAGGGTCGCGGCGTTGAGCTGCTGCGCCACGGGATCTTCCGAGGGGAAGAAGGCATGGGCGAAATAGAGGGCGAAGGCGGTGTAGGCGTAGAAATCGTACCACTCGACCAGATTGCCGATCGAGCCGATGAAGATCGCCTTTATCCGGCGGCGGGCGTCGTTCAAATCGATGTGGCCGTGTGTCACTGGTCCTCCCGTCCCCGCGCGGCGCAGGATCGACCAGTTCGCCCCATGCTGCAACCCGCAGTTGGCGGGGGAAACGACAGCTTCGCAGATCCGGTACTGTCCGCTTGCGCGCTGCGGGGCAACAAAAAACCCGCCGTGAGGCGGGTTTTCGTGTTCGGGCCGTGTCGGCTCAGATGCCGAGATTGGCGAACTTGTTCTTGAACTTCGACAGGCGGCCGCCGCGGTCGAGCAGGGTCTGCTGGCCGCCGGTCCAGGCCGGGTGCGTGGTCGGGTCGATGTCGAGGTTCATCGTGTCGCCTTCCTTGCCCCAGGTGGAACGGGTAAGGTACTCGGTGCCGTCGGTCATGACGATCTTGATGGTGTGGTAGTCGGGATGGATGTCAGCCTTCATCGCTCTTGTCCTGGCTTGGGGGACGGCCCTGCGGCGATGCGCCCCTTTTTAAAACTCGAAGCCGCAGCTATGAGGAGCCGCGGCTTCAGAAACGGTCGGCGTGCCTATACATCAGCCGATTTGGAATCACAAGTTGGAATAAGAGCCGCGCCGGAGCCATTCGGACAGGAAGGCAGATCATGGCCGAAACCAGCAGCACGGAGGCGCGCAGGCGCTCCATAAGGCCGCTTGGCCGGCTGTTTCCCTATATCGGCCGCTACCGCAGGCTGGTCGCCGGCGCGCTGGTGTCGCTGACGCTGGCGGCGGTGACCACCCTGGCGCTGCCGGTCGCGGTGCGGCGCATGATCGACCACGGCTTCTCCACCTCCGATTCCGGCTTCATCGCCAATTATTTCGGCATGCTGGTGCTGATGGCGGCGCTTCTGGCGCTGGCATCGGCCGGCCGCTACTATTTCGTCATCACGCTGGGCGAGCGCGTCGTCTCCGACATCCGCCGCGACGTGTTCTCGCATGTGACGAAGCTTTCGCCCGCCTTCTTCGACACCGCCCAGTCGGGCGAGATCGTGTCGCGGCTGGCCGCCGACACCACGCAGGTGAAGTCGGCGGTGGGGGCCACGGCCTCGGTGGCGCTGCGCAACGTCATCCTCGGCTTCGGCGCGCTGGCGATGATGGTGGTGACCAGCCCGAAACTGTCGGGGCTGGTGATCGCGGCGATCCCGATCATCGTGCTGCCGCTGGTCGCCTTCGGCCGCTCGGTGCGGCGCAAATCCCGGCAGGCGCAGGACACGCTGGCGGACGCCACCGCCTATGCCAGCGAGCAGATCGGCGCCATGCGCACCCTGCAGGCCTTCACCAACGAGAAGCTGGTGACCGGCCGCTTCGGCGCGGCGGTCGAGGCGGCGTTCGAGGCGGCGCGCAGCTCGATCTTCGCGCGCGCCCTGCTGACCTTCTTCGCCATCTTCATGATCTTCTCCTCGGTGGTGGCGGTGCTGTGGTTCGGCTCGCGCGACGTTCTGTCGGGCGCGCTGTCGCCCGGCACGCTCGGCCAGTTCCTGCTCTATGCCGTGTTCGCGGCCGGGGCGCTCGGCGCGCTTTCGGAAGTGTGGGGCGATCTTTCCCAGGCCGCCGGCGCGGCCGAGCGGCTGACCGAGATCCTGGCCGAGAAGCCGGACATCGTCGCACCTGCCCATCCGAAGCCCCTGCCAGTCTCGGCGCGCGGCTCGATCACCTTCTCGGACGTGTCGTTCTCCTATCCGGCGCGGCCGGATCGCGCGGCGGTGCACGGCCTGACCTTTTCGGTGAAGCCGGGCGAGACGGTGGCCATCGTCGGGCCCTCGGGCGCGGGCAAGAGCACCGTGTTCTCGCTGATCCTGCGCTTCTACGATCCGGAGACCGGCGCGGTGACCGTCGACGGCGTCGACGTGCGCGAGGCCGATCCCGTCGCGATCCGCGAACGCATGGCCATCGTGCCGCAGGACGTGACGATCTTCGCCGCCAGCGCGCGGGAAAACATCGCCTTCGGGCGGCCGGGCGCTTCCGACGCCGATATTGAGGCCGCGGCGAAGGCGGCGCTGGCCGACGAGTTCATCACCAAGCTGGAGAAGGGCTACGACACGCAGGTGGGCGAACGCGGCGTCATGCTGTCGGGCGGCCAGCGCCAGCGCATGGCCATCGCCCGCGCCATATTGCGCGACGCCCCGATCCTGCTGCTCGACGAGGCGACCTCGGCGCTCGACGCCGCCAGCGAGACGCTGGTGCAGGAGGGGCTGGAGCACCTGATGCGCGGCCGCACCACGCTGGTCATCGCCCACCGGCTGGCGACGGTGCTGAAGGCCGACCGCATCCTGGTGATGGAGGAAGGCCGCATCGTCGAGGAAGGCACCCACCAGAGCCTCGTCGCCAGAGGCGGCGTCTATGCCGAACTGGCGCGGCTGCAATTCGAGACCGGCGCCGACGCCTTCAAGGGCGCGGCGGAATAAGGCGATCCGGCCGGGCAATTCCCGCAGAGCCGCCGTTGGCGGCGATTCATTGGTGACAGGCCGCTGCCGGCGGCTCCGGTTCGCCGCAGCCGCGAACGTCATGACCGGCGGCGTGATCCCGCCGCGCGCGGGCTGCAGGTGCGGTGCCAAGGAAAAACCGCCCGGCTGCTGACCGGGCGGTTCGTCTGGTTAACTGGATCGGGCGCGGCCTATTTGGTGTAGAGCGGCTCGGGCTCGTAGGCGACCACCGGCGGGGGCGGGGCGCAGTCCGAATTGCCGAACTGGTAGCGCAGGCCGGCGCGCACCTCATGGGTGTTGAAGCCCTTGTCGAAGCCGGGGCCGGCGCCGTTGGCGTAGTCGAACATGCGGCCGCCGTCGATGTGGGTGAAGCGGTAGCCGACGTCGAGCTTGGCGCGATCGGTCAGGCAGTAGGAGGTGCCTGCCATCAGCGCATAGGCGAAGCGCCAGCCCTTGCCGCCCTGGTGCTGGAAGGTGCCGTCGTCATCCGTGTTGACCAGCGTGTCCCACTTGATGTGGGCACCGCCGATACCGGCGCCGACATAGGGGGTGAAGCCGTTCCAGGTGCCGAGATCGACATAGGCGTTGGCCAGGAGCAGGAAGGCCGACATGCGGCTGGTGTCGCTCGACACGCAGGGCAGGCCGGTGCCGCCGCAGGTGCCGACGGTCGAGCCGTCGAAGCCCGACTTGAACCAGTAGTCGCCGGTCAGGTCGGCGCGGAAATGCCGGGTCACCTGATAGCCGACGCCGCCGCCCAGCGAGAAGGCGCCGCGCAGCTTGCCGGAATCGAATTCGTTGAAGCCGCCGGGCGTGCCGTAGACGGTGTAGCGGGCGCCGCGCCATTGCGACTTGTGGTAGTCGAGATCGCCGCGGATGTACCAGCCGCCGTAGTCCGCTTCCTGATAGACGGGCTGGGCCGGCGCCGCCTCGACCGGCGGTTCGATCAGGTCCGCCGCCAGCACAGGCGATGCGATCCCGACCAACAGCCCGGCGAGGGCGGCTTTGCTTGCAAAACTGAACATGCGTCACCCCTTGTGTGGCGGGGCCGGCCTCGATGCTCGTGAGCCGGACTTCACCCGTTGTCGGGGGGATAATCAATTGTAAAGGTTAAAAGGCGTTTAAAAATGGACCTTTTCTTTAAGGGGAAGGGTTAGCAAGGTGTTTCGCAGTGCAATTTGTTAACCCTGCCGTTTCATGATCAACAAAGTCTGTACCGTTGGCGGAGCAACCACGAGATCCAACCGGGCGCATATCCGTATGCGCGGTAAACTCCGGGCAGCAATCGAAGAGCGCCTCGCCTGGTCAAGCCGGCGGCTGAAAGAGACTTCTAGAGCCGAGGGCCCTTTAAGCCAGCAGCGGCGCGACCGCTTCGCGGACCTGCTTCTCGATCTCCTGTTCCAGCATCTGGCGACGACGGATCTGGGCCCGCTTGTTGGGCTTGTATTCGCACGGATCGCGCTGCGTCTTGACGAGCGGCAGCGCGAACACGGCCGGGCTGACCCGGTTGCCGCCGGATTCGGTCCAGAAGCTGTCGTAATCCGCCTTGATGCGTCGGCGCAGGCTGTAGTCGCCCGCGAAGACGTGGCCCTTGTTCGATGCCGCGAATATTCCGGAGAGATTGAACGCGCCGGCCAGCGCCTGGGCGACCAGAAGCAGCAGGGCTTTTGGTCTCAAGCCTTCCAGGGCCTTGGTCAGCGCCCGTGAATCCTCAAGCCCGTGCTTCCCGGCAAGCACCGTCTTCAGCACGCCGATCCAGAAAACCTCGCCGCTTCCGCCAAATTGCACAAGCCTCGGTTCGACGATGGCCAAGCCCATTTCGACCACCGGCCGCCTGTCCACATTCAGCACCAGCCGCCATTCCGCCTCGCGATACAACGGTCCCTGTCCGGCCAGGTCCACGGTGATCTCGCCTGCCTGCGTAGGCAGCGACAGGAGCCTCACGCCGGTCGTGTGGCTTTCCACCAATGCCTCGGCGGTGAGGATGCGGGCCGCCGCCGCATAATGCCTGATGACGGCCGCCGGGCGGTCGCGCCGCTTGAGGCCGCTCAGAAGGTAGGGCCGTACCGGCTTGAGCGGAATGTCGGGATATTTCGCAAGGATGCGTGCGAGCGGCTGCTCGGCGAAGGCGGATTTGACGGCCGCGATCTCGCGCCGGTTCAGCCACCGCAAGGCCGCCCATTTCGCCGTCCGCCAGGAATCGTCGAGACGCTTCCAAAGGGCGGAACCGTGCGGGAGCGTCTTCGCAGGCTGAGCCTCGGCGGCCGGCGCGCTGTCAACCTTTTCCATTGACGACCTCGAAACCACTTCCCGAAATCTGGCTGCCTGGCGCGGCTCGCTGCATCCGCCCGGACGCCAGCCAACCAGTCAGGCAACTCCCTTGGCAGGCCAATCCCATCAGCGCAGTTGCGCGTCGTTGATACACGATATCCGGAGGCGCGCCAGGACGAAAATGCAGCCCGCCGCGCTCTCGGCGGACCGGTGTTCAGCTTGTCCTGTGCGCCTTCGCAACGATCGGCAGCGACTGCCCGAGGCCGCGCGCGCATGCAAGGTTCACCTGCGTCGGCGCCGCGCTTCCCGGACGGTCGCCTCGATGAGAACGGCGAAGCAGCCGACCAGCAGGATCGCGCCGGCGAGCATCGGAGCGACATGCACGGCAAGCAGCAGCGCGGCCACGACCGCGACCAGCGCGAGCGTGGCGAGGGTCAGCCTGGCGTCGGCCACAAACATGCCGAGGAGTTCCCGGACGACTTCGGCAAGGACGCTCAATGCAACGCCTCCCGCCGCGGCTGCCGCAACTGCGAAGCGGCGCCGAGGCCGACCATCAGGAACAGGGCCGCGAACAGCAACAGGGCCAGGTCCTGCCCCGGCCAGTCGATGCCGAGGCCTTCACCGGTCCAGAACACGCCGAAGCTCGAGAGCATGACGCCGACGCCGAACTTCAGCGTGTTCTCGGGCACGCTCGCGAGCGGCTTGCGCACGAGAATGCCGATTACGCCGACGCTCGCGAAGGCGGCCAGCGCGCCAAGGGACGCAGGCCAGAGCAGGCCGCGTCCAGCCCCCACCGCGATGACGATGAAGACGACTTCCAGCCCTTCCAGAAGCACGGCCTTGAACGCCGCCAGGCCGGCCACCCAGCCGAGCGCGGCCCCGCCGCCGGCCTGCCGCAACTGCGCCTGCTCGGACTGGAAGATCGCTTCCTCGTCATGCAGGGCGATGATGCCGGCGGACCGCAATATGGCCTTGCGCAGCCATCCCATGCCGAACAGCAGGAGGAGAACGCCGATGACCAGCTGCAGAAGATGAAGGGGAACGCGGTTGAGCAGCGGGCCGAGCAGGAGCGTCAAAAGCCCGAGCACAGCCAGTCCGGCCGCAGCGCCGAGAACGGCCGGCTTCCAGCCGCGCAACGTCGCGACCGCCAGAACGATGGTGAAGGCTTCCACCATCTCGACCAGGGAAGCCGCGAAGGCCGAACCGAGCGCCGGTGCGGCGACGCTCCACGAAACAACGTCCATGACCTGCCTGCCCTGCTACGTCGTCCTGCCCGTCACGGGCAACCGCCCATGCATTGACGCATCGATGCCGTCGACTGTGACTGCCGCAGCCGGCCATCGAACTATCGGGCATGATACCGCCATCATTGTGGTGCACGCGGCAGCATCGCAGACCCTGACAGGCTTTTCATGTTCCAGTTCGACACCAAACTGTTCCTGCTTCTGAATGCCGGAGTCAATCCCAATGCAGGCGTCGAATGGCTGGCGATCTTCGCCGCCAAGTTCGTCATCCTCGCCATTCCGCTCTACCTCGCCAAACTGTGGATCGCAGGCGGGCAGCGAAATCGATTGACGGCCTTGGCGCTGGTGCTCGCGCTGATCCTTGCCGGCGCCGTCGGCTACGTGATCGGGGCAGTCGCTTTCCGGCCGCGCCCATTCATGATCGGGCTGGGGCACTTGCTGATCAGCCACAGCCCCGACGCCTCCTTTCCCAGCGATCACGGCCTGGCTTTCGCCGTCTGGGCGGCGGTCCTGTTCATGACACGGCGCTGGGCGGCGGCCTGGCTGGCAACGGCGCTCGGCGTCCTGGTGGCCTGGTCGCGCATCTATCTCGGGGTCCACTATCCGCTCGACATGGTCGGCGCCGCAATCATCGCGGTTCCTGTGGCGATGCTGTCGCTGTGGATCGTCGATCGGTATGGCGGAGCGATGCTGATGCCGTTGGAACAGCTGCAACGCCAGCTGCTGCGCCGCTTCGCCAAGACATGAGCAGCCGGGACTAGCGGCCGGCCGGGCTCTGCGCCGCCGACCGCTCAAAAGGCGCAGGCCGCCCTCAGTTCGGCTTGTGCGGGTGTTCCACCGCCTGGCGGCCGAAGTCGGGCGCGTCGATGTCCTGTCCCGCCTCGATGATCGAGCGGCGCACGGCGCGGGTGCGGGTGAACAGGTCGAACAGCTTCTCGCCGTCGCCCCAGCGGATCGCCCTTTGCAGGGAAGCGAGGTCTTCCGAGAACCGCGCCAGCATCTCCAGGATCGCGTCCTTGTTGTGCAGGCACACGTCGCGCCACATGGTGGGGTCGGAGGCGGCGAGGCGGGTGAAGTCGCGGAAGCCGGAAGCCGAGTATTTGATGACCTCCGACTTGGTCACCGTCTCGAGATCGTCGGCGGTGCCGACGATGTTGTAGGCGATGATGTGCGGCAGGTGCGACACGATCGCCAGCGTCATGTCGTGATGGGCCGGGTCCATCGTGTCGATGTTGGCGCCGCAGCGCCGCCAGAATTCGGACAGCTTCTCCAGCGCCGCCGGGTCGGTGCCCTCCAGCGGCGTGAAGATGCACCAGCGGTTCTCGAACAGCTCGGCGAAGCCGGCGTCCGGGCCGGATTTCTCCGTGCCGGCCAACGGATGGCCAGGGATGAAGTGCACGCCCTGCGGCACGTGCGGCGACATCTGCGCGATGACGGAGGCCTTGGTCGAGCCGACATCGGTGAGGATGGCGCCCTGCTTCAGCGCCGGCGCGATCTCCTCGGCGACCTCGCCGGAAGCCCCGACCGGCACCGAAACGATGACGAGGTCGGCGGCGCGCACGGCCTGCTTCAGGTCGGTGGTGTAGCTGTCGCCAAGGCCAAGCTCCTCGGCGCGCTTCAGCGTTGAGGTGCTGCGCGTGGCGATGGCGACGTGGCGGGCAAGGTTCTCGCGGCGAATGACGCGCGCCAGCGACGAGCCGATCAGGCCGATGCCGATCAGCGCGATTTTCTCAAACATGGGTTCGGACATTGTTCTAGCTTTTCAGGAAATCCGTGAGTGCGGCGACTACGCCGCGATTGGCTTCTTCGGTTCCGACCGTCATCCGCAGCGCGTTGGGAAAACCGTAGCCTGCAACGCGCCGCAGGATATAGCCGCGCGCGGTGAGATAGTCGTCGGCCGCAGATGCCGAATGCTTCCCGTCGCCGGGGAAATGGACAAGGATGAAGTTGCACACGCTTGGCGTGACGCGCAGGCCGAGCGCGGTCAGCCGCTCGGTCAGCCAGGGCAGCCAGGTGTCGTTGTGGGCAAGGCTCTTGTCGACATGGGCACGGTCGCGGATCGCGGCCACGCCGGCCTCGATGGCCGTGGCGGTGACGTTGAAGGGGTCGCGCACGCGCTCCAGCGCCTCCACGACATGGGCCGGCGCATAGCACCAGCCGATGCGCGCGCCGCCGAGGCCGTGCACCTTGGAGAAAGTGCGGGTCATGACGACGTTCTGGTTGCCGGCGACCAACTCGACGCCGGCCTCGTAGTCGTTGCGCCGCACGAATTCGGCATAGGCCGCGTCGAGGACCAGCAGCACGTGCCTGGGCAGGGCGGCGTGCAGGCGTCGCACCTCCTCGAACGGGATATAGGTGCCGGTCGGGTTGTTCGGGTTGGCCAGGAACACCATCCTGGTGCGCGGCGTGACGGCGGCGAGGATGGCGTCGACATCGACGCGCTCGTCCTTCTCCCCGGCCACCACGGGCGTGGCGCCGGCCGCCTTCGTGTAGATCGGATAGGCGAGGAAGCCGTGCTCGGTGTGGATGGCCTCGCCGCCCGGCTCCAGATAGATGCGCGACAAGAGCGCGAGCGCCTCGTCGGAGCCGTTGAAGCAGACGATGTTGGCGGCGTTCAGCCCATGCGCCTCGGCGATGGCCTGCCGCAGGCGCATGGCGGTGCCGTCGGGATAGAATTCCAGCCGAGCGGCGACCTCGCGCGCTGCCTCGATCGCCTTGGGCGAGGCGCCCAGCGGGTTCTCGTTGGAGGACAGTTTATGCAGCTTCACGCCCGCGGGAGCGGCGCTCTTGCCCGGCACGTAGGCCTCGATGTCCATGATGCCCGCGCGGGGGCGGGGACGTGCCTGATCTGCTGTCTTTTCCATGCCGAAGGATCCGTCGCAAAGCCTGAAGTGCGGGGCCGCTGGGGAAATACAGGCCATGGCGGGTTCTGTCGAGGGGAGACGCGGTCCGCTTAGGCGCGGCGTGCCGCATTGCCATTGACGGAGACCGCCGGCGGGCATAGATACGGGCGGCGTTCGTGGTGATTTGCCGGTCGGCTTGCAGCCACGTAAAAGAAGTCGCTAAAAAGGGCCGCAGACAACAAGTCCGTACGGGCCGGTCGCGATTTCGCCGCCGGCTTTTTGTTTTGAGCCGGCCCTTTTTTGGAGCTTGTGCCATGCCGATCAAGATCCCCGATCAACTCCCCGCCCGCGAAGTGCTGGTGCGCGAGGGCGTGTCCGTGATGGACGAAGGCACGGCGCTGCGGCAGGACATCCGTCCGCTGCAGATCGGGCTCCTGAACCTGATGCCGAACAAGATCCGCACCGAGACCCAGTTCGCGCGGCTGATCGGCGCCTCGCCGTTGCAGGTGGAGCTGACGCTGGTGCGCATCGGCAACCACAAGGCCAAGAACACGCCCGAGGAGCACCTGATCTCGTTCTACCAGACATGGGACGAGGTGAAGGAGCGCAAGTTCGACGGTTTCATCATCACCGGCGCGCCGATCGAGCTGCTGCCCTTCGAGGACGTGACCTATTGGGACGAGTTGAAGCAAATCCTCGACTGGACGACCAGCCACGTCCATTCCTCCTTCTTCATCTGCTGGGGGGCGATGGCGGCCGCCTGGCATTTCCATCGCGTGCCGAAATACACGCTGGAGAAGAAGGCCTTCGGCGTGTTCCGCCACCGCAACCACGCGCCGGCATCGCCCTATCTCGCCGGCTTCTCGGACGATTTCGCCATTCCCGTCTCGCGCTGGACCGAGGTGCGCAGCGCCGACATTTCCTCAGGCACGGGACTGGACATGCTGATGGAATCGGACGTGACCGGCCCCTGCCTGCTGGCGGAGGCGACCGGCAACCGGCTCTACATGTTCAACCACATCGAATATGATTCCACCTCGCTGAAGGAAGAGTACGACCGCGACGTGGCGGCCGGCGTCCGCATTGAGGTTCCGCACGAATATTATCCCGACGACGATCCGACGCGCAAACCGCTCAACCGCTGGCGCTCGCACGCCCATCTGCTGTTCGGCAACTGGATCAACCAGGTCTACCAAACCACGTCCTACGACCTGGAAGCCGTCGGCAGGAGCGCGCAGCCCGCCTCATAGCCAGGGCAGAAAGTCGTCGCTCAGGCCCGGCGCCGTTCCTGCGGCGGAGGCGGCTCGACGGCGCCGGCGCGGATGCGCGCCGGTCCCAGCGCCTTGCCGGAGGTGTCCTTGACGATGTCCAGCGTGCGCGGGAAGAATTCGTAATTGTGCTGGCCCCGGCCGATGTTGAGGATCGCCGCCTTCGGCAGATGCTTGGCGAACATGGCGAGCACGCGCTTGGCCGTGGCGCCGTCGAAGGTGTCGAGAGCCTCGTCTATGACGACCCAGTCCGGCTGCCGGAGCGCGACCGAGACGAAGGCCAGGATCCGCTGCTCGTCCTCGCTCAGCTCATGGTCCCAGCGCGCGGTGCGGTCGAGCGAGCCTGAAAGGCGCTCCAGCCCGACTTCCGCCAGCAGCGCCTTGAGGTCGTCGTCGCGTGGCGGCTTGTCGCCGTCGGAACCGTCCAGCACTTCGCGCAGCGTACCGGGCGCGAAATAGGGAGTACGCGGCACGAAGACCGGCGACTGCCCCGCCGGCATGCCGATGCGCCCCGTGCCCCAGGGCCACAACCCGGCCACCGCGCGGAAGAACAGGGTCTTTCCGGCGCTGGGGTCGCCGGTGACCAGCACATGCTCTCCCGGCCTGATCGCGGCGTGCTCGTCGCGCAGGCGGGTGCAGCCGCCCGGCGAGACGATCTCAAGGCTGTCGAAGGTCATGCGGCCGTCGGCGTTTTCGGTGAACTCGATGCGCCGTTCCTGGCCGTGGAGCTGTTCGGCCTCGCCGAGCGCCAGCCGGAAATCGGCGACGCGCATCAGCGTGGCGCGCCAGTCGGCGATGGAGCCGATATTGTTGACGAACCAGCGCAGCGAGGAATGCACCTGGTTGAAGGCGCCGACGGCCATCATCAGGCCGCCGAAGGAGATGTCGCCGGCGAAATAGACCGGCGCGGCCACCAGGATCGGCGCCACAACGGTGATCCAGCCATAGGTGTCGGTAACCCAGGCGAGGTTGATCTGGGCGGTATAGATGCGCAGCATGGCCGAAAGCAGCGAGCCCAGATCGGTCTCCAGCCTGCGCCGTTCTCCAGCCTCGCCTCGCGCGAGCGCGACGGCGTCGACATGTTCGTTGACGCGCACCATGGAGGAGCGCAAATTCGCCTCGCGCGCATAGCGTTCGCTGTTCAGCCGGATCAGCGGCCGTCCGACCAGCCAGCTCAGCCAGGAGGCGGTGCCGGCATAAAGGAACGCCGCCCACACCATGTAGCCGGGTATGGCGACGGCGTGGCCACCGATGTGGAACACGAAGCCGGACGAAAGCTCCCACAGCACGCCGACGAAAGAGACCAGCAGAATCACCGATTGAAGCAATCCCTGGCCGAGGTCCGTCGAAAGGTCCGACAGATGTCCCGCATCCTGCTGCATGCGCTGGTCGGGATTGACGCCGATGGCGCCGGCATGCGCCACGCGGAAGGCGCGGCCGGGCTTCATCCACTGGTCGATCAGGTCGAGCGTCAGCGCCTCGCGCAGGTGCAGCCGGAAGCGCTGGTTCAGCCATTGCTGGCCGATGTTGAGGGCGAGCAGGCCACCGGCTATGGCGGCGAAGACGACGAGCTGTTGCAGGAATTGCGGCAAGTCGCGCCGTTGCAGCGCGTCATAGAACGGCTGGTTCCAGCGGTTGAGCAGGATCTGCCCGTAGGAGGTCGCCACGACGACGGCCAGGATGCCGAAGGCCAGCCACAGCAACGCCCGGCGCACCGGCGAACCGCTCAGACCCTCGCGGATCGTCGCCAACTGGTCCCTGAAGCTGCTGGACTGGTACTCTGCGTCGCGGCTGTCGCTCATGGCGGCGTTCCGATGCGGCCGCCGCCGGCCTGCCTGCGCAGGCCGGTTGCTCCCTGCGGCGTAAGTACCGGCACGAAGACGCGGCGCGAGGCGCGCTGCACCGCCGGTATGCCCTGGTAGAGCCGCTTCTGCGCTTCCACCACGATGGCGCCGGAAAAGATCGGCCAAAGCCGCCTGCCGCCGCGCTCGAGGATGTTGTGGAAGTGCATCAGGAAACTGCTTTGCGAGGGAGGGAAATAGAGCGCGTCCGACCATGCGGCCGGGGTGAAGTTCGCTTCGCGCAGCAATTCGGCAAGCTGCGAGCGCGAATAGGGGCGGCCCGTGCCGAAGGGCGTGTGTTCGAAGCGCGCCCAGACGCCGCGCCGGTTCGGCACCACGATGAGGGCGCGTCCGGCCGGCGACAGCACGCGCCAGATCTCGTTCAGCGTCTCGCGCGGGTTTTCCGCATGTTCGAGCGAGTGGACCAGGAGCATGCGGTCTATAGAGGAATCGACCAGCGGCAATTCCTCGTCGAACACCAGGGCCGTAGCGGTGGGCCCGGTCGCCGGCCACACCACGGCGCCCTGCGTGGCCGGCATGAAGGCGAAGACGCGCTCGGCGTCGGCGCCGAAGCGTTCCAGCCAGGGCAGGGTGTAGCCGAGGCCGACCAGCCGCTCGTTGGGGATCGTCGCCCAGATCGAGGACAGCGCCATGGTGATCGACTGCTCGACCAGCCTGCCCAGCGGACTCGCATAGAAGGAGCGGAGATCGACGATGTCGGAATGCATGGGCGCGACGCTATCTGCGATGGACGACGAATTCAACAAACCCTCCCATGTCGGCGCGGGCCGCCCCGCCGGGTGACAGCGGCCACGGCAAGCCCTATCTCTGGTCCCGGACCGCGGCGTTTTGGATGCAACCGGGAGACGGACATATGGCCATCGAGATCGAACAGTTCATGTGCCTGACCGACAATTTCGGCGTGCTGCTGCGCGATCCGGCGAGCGGCGAGGTCGCGCTGGTCGATGCGCCGGAGGAGGCACCGATCCTGGCCGCCGTAAAGCGCACCGGCTGGACGCCGGGCCTGATCCTCACCACGCATCACCATGCCGACCATGTCGGCGCCAACGAGGCGCTGAAGAAGCGTTTCGGCCTGCGCATCGTCGGGCCCGAGGCGGAAAGGGCGAAGATTCCCGGCATCGACCATGGTGTCGGCGAAGGCTCGACCCTGCGCCTGGGCGGCGAGGCGATCGAGGTGATCGAGACGCCCGGCCACACGGCCGGCCATGTCTCCTATCACTTCCCGAAATCGAAAGTGGTGTTCACCGCCGACACGCTGTTCGCGCTGGGCTGCGGGCGCCTGTTCGAGAAGCCGGCGCCGGTGATGCATGCGTCGCTCAAGAAGCTGGCGGCGCTGCCGCATGAAACGGTCGTCTATTGCGGCCATGAATATACGCTGGCCAATGCGCGTTTCGCGCTGACCATCGATCCGGGCAACGCGGCCTTGCAGGCACGGGTGAAGAAGATCGAGGCGCTGAGGGCGCGGGACAAGCCGACGCTGCCGACCACGATCGGCGAGGAACTGGCGACCAACCCGTTCCTGCGCTGGGGCGACCCGGCCATTCGCAGCAATCTCGGCATGGAGAACGCCTCCGACGCCGAGGTGTTTGCCGAGATCCGCCGCCGCAAGGACACTTTCTGACGCCGGCGTCAAGCGAGCAGCAAGCCCAGCGTGATGACGGCCTGCGCGGGATAATAGAGCAACCAGACCGCGCGGTGCATCCAGGCGCGGTGCGGCGAGTCCTGCGCCATGAGGAACTTTTCCGTGGCCAGCACGGCGTCCGAGGCCATGAACAGCACCGCGCCGCCGATGAGCGCCAGCGCAGGGGTGGTCAACGCCGCCAATCCCATGGCGAGGATCGCCGCGACATAGGCCGCGACCGGCATCCGCAACGCGCCCACCCGCGGCCACAGCAGCCGGAGCATGAGAAGCGCGAACCCCGCCATGGCGAGCGCCAGCGCCAGATGCCAGGGCGCGGCGCGGAAGGCTTCGAGCCCGCTGCCGGTCTTCAGGAACAGCGCGATATAGACGAGGTGCGCGGCAAGAAAGCTGGCGAGCCCGCCGAGAAAGGCGGCTTCGCCTTCGCGCGACAGGAAGGCGTCGCCGATGGCGCTGAGCGCCAGAGCGGCGACCAGCAGCCAGGGGCCGCCCTGCAGGAAGGCCAGCAGGGCGAGCAACGCGACCGAACCGGCCTTGGCCGCCGTGCGTGACAGGCGCGGCGGTGTCGGCGGCGCGCAGGCATAGATGATCGCGGCCGCCAGCGAGAACAGCAGGGTGGCGTTGGGCGTCGCCTCGATGCCGCCGGCAAAGGGCAGCGGGATCATGCGCCGGCCCCGTCGCGCAGCGGCGCGCGCCTGCCGAACAGCAGCGACTTGGCGGCCAGCACCGCCCCGCCGGTGATCAGCACGCAGGCGGCGAGAATGCGCCAGGAGGGCTCGGCAAAGCCGAAGACGATCAGCACCAGCGTCGAAAGCAGCGGCGCGGCATAGCTGGCCGCGCCCAGGACCTGGATGTTGCCGCGCTTCACGCCGATGTCCCAGGCATAGAAGGCCGCGCCCACAGGCATCAGGCCGAGGCCGAGCACCGCCAGCCACTGGCCGGCGTTTTCAGGCCAGACGGTGTGTTCGAGCAGCAGGTGGCAGACCAGCGAGAGCGCGGAGGTGGCGGCGCAGAACCATGTCACCACCGTGGTCGGCACGGACGGAAAGCGCCGCGACAGCAGCGAATAGGACGACCACAGCACGGCGCAGACGGCTGCCATGGCGTAGCCGAAGCCGTAGCGCGGGTCGAAGGCCAGCGCGCCGCCGCGCGTGACGATCAGGAAGGTGCCGGCAAGGCCGAGCAGGGCGCCGGCGACATGGTACCAGGCCAGCCGCTCGCCCGGCATCAGCGCCGAGCCCAGCACGATCAGCAGCGGCCACAGATAGGCGATCAGGCTCGCCTCGACGGCCGGCGCGTTGCGCAGCGCGGTGAAGTAGAAGAAGTGATAGCCGAACAGGCCGAGGATGCCGATGGCCCAGACCTGCGGCGGAATTTTCACGCGCGCCGCGGGGGCGGGCGTCAGCAGCCGCGCGGCGAGGCCGACGCAGGTGCCGATGGCGAAGGTGATGGCCGAAAGCTGGAAGGGCGGCATGGTGCCGGAAGCGTCGGTCAGCAGCGCCAGCAGCGCCCACATGGCCACCGCCGAAAAGCCGATCAAGGTCGCGCGCGCCATATCCCCCTCCCGGCGTGGGCGGCGGCGCGTGCCTGCGCCTAGCCGTTCGCCTCGAAACGCCGCGCGCGGATGGTTATGGTGCCGATCTCCGTCCCCACCGTCGCGCGGATGGGCGCATATATGCCGGTTTTCCCGACCGGCGCAAACGTTACCAGGATGCGGGAGCGGTCCCGCAGGAATCTCAGCGCCTTGCGCCGCTGGGCAAAGCCGGAGACCGGCTCGAAACCGAGCCGGCAGGTCACGGTCGGCCCTTTATAGCCCTTCACGGAGATGGTGCCCTTCTCCACGAAGGACAGGTTCAGGTTGGCGCGCATCTCGCCGTCATACATCTTGACGGTCCGCCCGCAGACCTTGTCCGGATCGGGCGCGCGGACCACGGTGGCGGCGATCGGATCGGTGACGCCCTTGAGGTCGTTGGGGCCGAGCGGCAGCCAGTCGTCGCCGCGCTGCTTCGGCGGCGGCACTACCTTGGTCGAGGCGACGCCGCCTCCGGAAAAGCGGATGTCGACCAGTGAGGCCTTCTTGCCGGATTTATAGTCGGCGCGGAAAGCGCGCGGCACGAGGCGGTCGGCCGAAAGGGCGCCCGAAGCCGTCAGCGAGCCCTCGGTGTCGTCGAAAAGGCGGGCGAGACCGGCGGCCGCCACGCTGCCGTTGATGGAGTAGCCGTCGCCCTGGTAGCGGCTGGAGAAGCTTGCCCGCGCGACCGTCAGCCCCAGGAAGGAAACCGTATATTCGCCCTTGAAGGCTTCGCCGCCGGCGGCAGCCGCCGGATCCGGCAGGGCGGCGGCCAGAAGCAGCAACACCAGAGCCATTCCGGGAAAAGTGCGAAGCGGCTTTCCGTCCGGAACTACTTGGAAATAGAGATTTGGGAGGGAACGAAACATCGGACGTCGGTCTCTCTTCACGGGCTCGCGGAGCGTAGCCTTCCTGCGTCGAACGGCGCAACGGTCCGCCGGAAGGCACGCGGCCGAAGTCTCAAGCGGGGCAATCCGGCCATTCTATGGTGCGCGGATCTGGAGCCATCCGGCGGCAAAGCCTTGGCCTCAACGCGGGAAATCCTGTTGCGTTGCACCATGCGCCTGTGAAATATGCCGCTGACGCGCCGTAAGGCGACGCTGCGCCCAATCTCTGGAGGATTTCGATGAACGTCCTTACCGCTCCTACTTTCGTCCCCTTGCGCCTCGCTGGCCGCCCGCTGGCGCTGAAGGCGACGGCCGTCGTGCTCGGCACCCTCTTCCTGGCCGTCTCCTCCTGGATCGAGGTGCCGATGTTCCCGGTGCCGATGACGATGCAGACCTTCGCGGTGACGCTGGTGGGCGCCCTCTATGGCTGGCGCCTCGGCACCGTCACCGTGCTGGCCTGGCTGGCGGAAGCCGCAGTCGGCTTCCCGGTGCTCGCCGGCGGCTCGGGCGGCATCGTGCATTTCGCGGGTCCGACCGCCGGCTATCTCGCCGCATTCCCGCTGGCGGCGGCGCTGGTCGGCTGGCTGGCCGAGCGCGGCTGGACGGCCGAGGGCAAGATGCTGCGCAACGTCGCGGCCATGCTGATCGGCAACGCCTTCATCCTGGTGCTCGGCACCGCCGTGCTGGCCATGATGATCGGCATGGAGAAGGCCTATGTGTTCGGCTTCGCGCCCTTCGTGCTCGGCGGCATCCTGAAGGCAGTGCTGGCGAGCGCCACCGTCGAGGTGATGCGCCGGGCGAAGAGCTGACCCGACGCGGACAGGGCGCGACGTGAGGCCGGGCGGTTGACCGTCCGCATCCGCGCGCACCATCTGCTGTGCATGCTGGCCTATGTCGGCAAGGGCTACAGCAGCGCCTTCGTCGAAGGCTATGACAGGGTCGTCGAACGGCTCGGAGACGGCGAGGACCTGCTCCTCGTCACCGGGCCGGACGATATCTGCAAGCCCTTGCTCGAAGATGCGCAGCCGCATTGTCTCTGCGACAGCGTGACCGAGCGCGACAAGCGCGCGGCCGCCGCCGTGGAGGCGCTGCTCGGCCGTCCGGTGCGCGAGGGCGTGCGGATGGTCCTCGAACCGGACATGCTGCGGCGCATGCGCGAAGCTTTCCGGACCGGACACCTGCGCGGCGCCTGCCAGGGCTGCGAATGGTTCGACCTGTGCACCGGCATAGCCGGCGACGGTTTCCGCGGCGTGCGGCTTTCGAACGGCGGACGGAAACAGTGCGCTTGACGTTCCTGCGAAATGACCCTATGGAACGCCAACTTTTTCCATGAGGCCGCTTTAGCCATCCGCGCGCCGCCCCGCGCGGTACAGATGCTTGGCCCGAGAACTGAAGGTAGCAAAATGTCCCGCGCCTGCGAACTCACCGGCAAAGCCGTTCAGACCGGCAACAATGTGAGCCACGCCAACAACAAGACCCGGCGTCGCTTCCTGCCGAACCTCGTCAACGTCACGCTGATCTCGGAAGCGCTGAGCCAGAACGTGCGCCTGCGCATCTCGGCGGCGGCGCTGCGTTCGGTCGAGCATCGCGGCGGCCTCGACGGCTTCCTGGCCAAGGCCGACGAGAAGGAGCTGTCGCAGCGGGCACGCCTGCTGAAGAAGCAGATCGCCAAGAAGGTCGCCGAGCAGGCGGCCTGACAAACCGGATCGAGGCGGGGGACACCGCCTTGCCGGGGCGCCTTGCGGGCGTTCCACTGGTTCCATCACCCAGGTTAAAAAAATGAATTTCCTGAAGCGATATCTGCCCTTCGTGGTGGCCATGGCGCTTGTCGTCGTGGCCTCGAACGTGCTCGTGCAATTTCCCATGCAAGGCATGGTCGCCGGCCTTTCGCTGGCCGACATCCTGACCTGGGGCGCGTTCACCTACCCGTTCTCCTTCCTCGTCACCGACCTCGCCAACCGCCGCTACGGGCCGGCCGTGGCGCGGCGCATCGTGTTCGTCGGCTTCATGACGGCGGTGATCTGCTCGATCGTGGTTCCGCCGCTCCTGTTCCGGCTCGGCGTCATCGAATTCGACACGGCGGCGGCACGGCTCGCGCGCATAGCCATGGCTTCGGGCGCGGCTTTCCTCACCGCCCAATTGCTCGACGTGACGGTGTTCAACCGGCTGCGGCGGCAAAGCTGGTGGCGGGCGCCGATCTTCGGCACGCTGGCCGGCTCGCTGTTCGATACGGCGGTGTTCTTCTCCGTCGCCTTTTCCGGCGCGTTCGCCTTTGCCGGCCCCAGCGACGCCTTCGCGCTGGAGACGGCGCCGCTGATGGGCGTGCTGCCGGTCGAGGCCATGCGCTGGGTGTCGTGGGCGCTAGGCGATCTCTCGGTCAAGCTCGCCATCGCCGTCTTTGCGCTGATCCCCTACCGGCTCATCGTCGCGCGCTGGACCCAGCCGGCGCTGGCCATGCGCTGACCCGGGGCGGCCGGGCTGCCAGCACGACGCCCGGCGGGCCGGACGGAGGCGGGCTTGCGCCGGATATTCAGCGAACGATCATGATCCTGGTGTGGGTCGGCCCGAACGCCTCGACCAGTTCGTAGAAGTCGGCGGCGGCATCGGGGTGCAGCCGGACGCAGCCATGCGAGGCCGGCCGGCCGAGGCGCGCGATCTGGCTGGTGCCGTGAACGGCATAGCCGCCGCTGAAGAACACCGCATGCGGCATCGGCGCATTGTCGTATTTCTTCGAATACCATATCTCGTGCATCCGGGTCGGGCGGAAAGAGCCGGTCGGCGTGACGAAGCCGCTGCCTGCCGTCGAGACCTTCCATTCGAAGGCCGGGCGGCCCTCCGCCAGCACCTGCATGGTCTGGCGCGACAGCGATATGCGGGCCACGAGGCTGTCCGCCGCCCGCGCGGTGTTCTCTGCCGCAGCAAGCAGGATAGCCGATCCGGCGAAGGCGGCCGCGATGTGAATCAGGGACGCCGATGTTGCGATGCGCATGTCTGTCTCCTTGCCGCCGTTGCGGCCGATTTCGGTTGAGCGATGGACATGCTTATCGCTGCGGCATGTTTCGGATCGATTTCGTTAGATAATTCTTATCGTTTCGATTATGTTTCCTTTTGGAGCCGAAGACCGATGCGACCGTAAAGAAGGCGCTCTTGAGCGGCGGCGCTGACAGAGCGCCAGCCGGCGCTGAACTACGATTTCTTCAAAACGAAAGAAAACTCTGTCCTTTCGAAACGGGATTGCAACAGAAACCGCGTCTTCACGGCATGAAGCGGAAACAGCCGGATGCGAATCTTCGAAGAACGAAAGCGAAAGGCTGGAGGGGCATGCTCGCCCACGTCACGCATATACGACTGGCCGCTGCGGCCGGGCTCGTCGCTCCGGCGGTTGCCGCGACGGCGATCGGGCTGGCTGCGGAAGGCGCGGTCGCCGCGGCGCACGGTGTGAGCCGGGTGGTGGGCGGCCTCGACGGCAGTGAGATCCTGCTGGCCTATGCCGGGTCGTTCTTCGCCGTGGTCGGTATCGGATCCAGTTTGCGCGTCCATCGCCTGCGGGCCACCTGGCGGGTTGGCCGGCGGCTTTCGATGATGCGCAACACCTCGCGCGGTGTGCCGCAGCGAGACCCGGACGCCCGCGCCGCTGCAGGGGGCTCTGCATGCGGCGCGGGCGCTTCGGGGGACCTGTCCCGGGCGGCCGGGCGTGGTGGGGTTTTCGCGGGGGACTGGCCCGGAGCCGGGCCGTTGCCCGCCGACAATTTCAGGAGTTGAGACGATGAACAGGAAGCTTGCCGCTTCCATCCTCTCGGCACTGCTCTATGCGCACGGCCTTCTGGGCTTTGCGGGGCTTGCTGGGGCGCTGCTGCGCGATCGCACGGGCGAGACCGGCCTCACCGTGCATCGCTCGGCAGCGCAGTCGGGCGCGTCGCCGGGTTCGAGCCTGCATGTTTCGGCGTTGGGCTGACCCGGCGGCGGCCGTTTCACTCCGAAAGCGGTTCCGGCGGATCGAAGCGATAGCCGGAGCCGCGAATGGTGGCGATGCTGGCCGTGTTCAGCTTGCGGCGCAGCCGCACGATGCGCGAATCGATGGAGCGGTCGAAGGCGTCGGCGTTCTCGGCCGGGGCGGCGGCCATGATGTCGTCGCGCGTCAGCACCTTGCGCGGGCTCGCCACGAACAGCTTCAGCAGCGCCACCTGGCCGGGAGACAACTGCTCCTCCGCGCCCGAAGCGTGCATGACCATGGCCGACCTCATGTCGACCGTGGCGTTTTCCAGCACCACCAGTTCCTGCGCGTTGCGTCCGCGGCGCGCCAGCAGGCGGCCGATGCGCGCGGCCAGCTCGCGCACCACCAGCGGGCTCTCGACGGCGTCCGCGGCGCCGAGTTCGAGCGCCAGCACCTTGTCGAGCAGGTCGCCCGGGCGGCAGATCAGGATGAAATCCGGCCCGCCTTCGCCGCCGTGGCGCCGCAGCAGGTTGCGCGCCTCCGCCTGGGACAGTTCGTCGCCCACCACCGCGACATCGATGCCGCCGGCGGAAAGCACGGTCTCGGCCTCCCAGGCCTGCCTGGCCATGCGCGTGTCGTTGCCGCGTCGCTGCAGATGGCCGGCAAGGTCGTCCGCCACCACCCCGGCCACACAGATCAGCGCGACCACCGGTCTTGCCGCCATTTTTCCGCCTGCCCCCGCCACCCGATAGAAGAGCCCTAGACAGGATGTTTACACCCAATCTAACTTCCTCTGGAAGCGGGGGCGAGACGACACTGCGCGCACGGATACTCATCGTCGAGGACGAGCCGGATTTGAGGGAGGCCGTGGCCGAATATCTGGTCGCCAACGGCTACGAGGCGGAAACGGCCGCAGACGCGGCCGACGCCAGGCACAAGCTGGAAACCCAGCCGTTCCACCTTGCCATCCTCGACATCGCCATGCCGGGCGAGGACGGCCTGTCGCTCGGGCGGTGGCTGCGCGGCAGGATGCAGGTCGGCATCATCTACGCCACGGCCGCCGGCACGACGCTCGACCGCATCGTCGGGCTGGAGCTCGGCGCCGACGACTACATCGTCAAGCCGTACGAACTGCGTGAAGTGCTGGCGCGGGTGCGCAGCGTGCTGCGCCGCGTGCCACAACCGGCCGCCCTTGTGAAGGAAGGCGGCAAGGACGCCGCGCCGCTGCGCCGCCGCTCGGTCGGCTTCGGTCCGTTCCGGGCCGATCTCGACGCGCGCATGGTGGTCGGGCCCGGCGGCACCGCCGTCGACATGACCAAGAGCGAGTTCGACGTGCTCGAAATATTCCTCACCCGCCCGAACCGGCTGCTGACGCGGGCGGCGCTTTCGGAGGCGATCGGCTTCGCCGAAGACCCGGACGAATCCTCGCGGGCGGTAGACATCCGGGTCATGCGGCTGAGAAAGCGGATCGAGAGCGATCCCGCCAATCCGAAATTTCTGCGCACGGTGCGCGGCGAAGGCTATATCTTCTCCTTGCCGGTTCAAGATGTCGGCGCAGACTGACGGCCGGCCGGGCGACGGGGGTTTTCCGAGGGAGGCTCCCCTGCGCAGGACGGAAACCACGCTGCCAAGCAGCGGCACGGCGCCGCGGGAGGAAAGCCCGGCGGTCGCGGCGGCGCGCATCCTGCGCCGGCTGCGCCATGCGGTCGACTGGCGCCAGGAAATCAGTGAACTGCTGGAACTGCTCGGCCGCTCCTTCGCGGCGCACCGCGCCATCCTGTTCAGGCTGGAGGACATGGGGCAGGGGCTCACCCAGTCCGTGGAGGCCTATTGGGTGGACGGCTCGATCGCCGGGGTGGCCTCGCCGCCCTCGGTGATCCCGCAGGCCGTCGTCCATATGGACCCGCTGTTGGGCAAGGTGGCGGTGGAAGGCAGGCAGGGCAAGATGTTCGCCGGCCTCACCCGCGACATAGAAGGCTTCCTCAGACGCGATTTCGAGAACCAGCGGATAAAGTCGTTCCTGTCGGTGCCGGTGCGCGCCAACGGCAATTCCTGGGGCTCCGTGGCGATCAACGATTGCGTGGACGAGCGCATCTGGACCGACGAGGACAAGGCGACGATGGAGATCGTGGCGCTTGCGCTCGGCGACGCCATCGAGCGCTCGCAGTCCGAGGCGCATGTCAACGACGTCATCCGCGCGACGCTGCTGCAGGCATCGCTCGACGCCGTGATGGTGCTCGACGAGACGGGCAAGATCATCGAGTTCAACCCGGCCGCCGAAAAGCTGTTCGGCTGGCCCAAGGCCGAGGTCATCGGCAAGGACATCCTCGATACGGTCGTGCCCGTCTACTACCGCCAGGGCTACTCCAACGGCGGCGAATATCTCGCCGGCCGGGGCGCGCCGATGATCGGCCGGCGCATGGAGACGGTGACCCAGAATGCGCTCGGCGAGATCATTCCGATCGAGTTGACCGCCTCCGTGGTCAAGGTGGCGGACCGGCGCATCACGATCGGCTCGATCCGCGACCTGCGCGAGAAGCTGCGCGCGGAGGAGGAGATCCATCGCCAGCGCGAGAAGCTGCACCAGAACGAGAAGATGGCGGCCATGGGCTCGCTGCTGGCCGGCGTCTCGCACGAGCTGAACAATCCGCTGGCGGTGGTGGTGGCGCAGTCGACGCTGCTGCATGAATTCGCCTCGGACCAGCAGACCAAGCTGCGGGCCGAGAAGGTGCGGGCGGCCGCCGAGCGCTGCGGGCGCATCGTCAAGAGCTTCCTGTCGATGGTGCGGCTGCATCCCAGCGTCCAGACGCAGACCGACCTCAACCAGGTGGTGCGTGCGGCGCTGGAACTGACCGCCTATGGCGCCCGCTCCAACGGCATCACCATGGACAGCGACTTCGCCGAGGGGCCGCTGCTGGTCCTGGCCGATGCCGATCACCTCACCCAGGTCGTGGCCAATTTCCTCATCAACAGCCAGCATGCGCTGGCGGGCACCGACGGCAGCCGGCTCATCAAGGTGCGCACCTATCGCGGCGCCGAGGGCGCCCCCGGCTTCTTCGTGGAGGATAGCGGGCCGGGCATTCCTCCCTCGATCCGGCATCGCATCTTCGAATCCTATTTCACCACCAAGCCCGTCGGGGTGGGCACGGGCATCGGCCTGTCGATCTCTAAGTCGATCGTGGAGCGCCATGACGGCCGCATCTGGTTCGAGGACGCCGACCCGCACGGCGTGCGCTTCCTGGTCGAACTGCCGGCGGTGGCGCCCGGCAACGGCGTCGTCGCGGAAAGGCTGTCGAGGTCGAGCGCTCTGCGCCGGGCGCTCATCATCGATGACGAGCCCGACGTCGCAGCTTCGCTGTCGGACATATTGGAGCTGATGGGCATCAAGTCGCAGGTGGTGACGGGCTGGGTCTCGGCCGCCCGCATCCTGGCCGGCGCGCAGGAGCCCGACATCATCTTTTCCGACCTGCGCATGCCCGGCCTGGGCGGGGTCGGCATCCATCAGCAATTGCTCGCCGAGCGGCCGCACTTGGCCCGGCGCCTGGTGCTCGTGACCGGCGACCTCGTCGGCGCTCGTGCCGAGATGGAGGCATTGCCGCCCGGCCAAAGCCCGCCGGTGCTCGAAAAGCCGTTCTCGATGCTCGACGTGCGCGGCATATTGACGGCAGTGGCCGAACTGGACGAATTCGACGGCTGACGCGTCCGGCCAATGCCTGTTCCAAGTGCCGGAAAAGACGGCGAAAATCTCTGCCGCGATCTCTTCGAAATTTGCGACACCTGCGCAAACCATTGCATTTGAACGGAAAATGTGATCTTATTGAATATGCATTCAATAAAGGTCGCGCCGATGAACCCGCACATCCGTGACGTGGCGGTTCCCAATGATTGGGACCGCAGGGGGCTCCCGGGCTGGGCCTATCACAGCGCGGCGCTGCTCGAACTGGAGAAGGACCGCCTCTTCCGCAACCATTGGCAGATCGTCGGGCACGTCTCGGACGTGCCTGCCGCCGGCGATTATCTGACGATGGACGTGATCGGCGAACGCGCGCTGGTGGTGCGCGGCAAGGACGGCAGGGTGCGCGGCTTCCACAACATCTGCCGGCACCGGGGCAGTCGCGTCGTCGCCGACGAGCAGGGCACGTGCAAGAACGCGCTGGTCTGCCCTTTCCACGGCTGGGTCTACAATCTCGACGGCACGTTGCGGGGCGCCGCCCGCCCGAACTCCTTTCCCGAACTGGACAAGGACGAGTTCGGCCTGATGCCGCTCGACCTGGAAATCTGGATGGGCTTCATCTTCATCCGCTTCCGCAGCGGCGGGCCGCAACCTTCCGTGGCCGAACTGCTGAAGCCGGTGGCGGCCGAATTCGCGCAGTACCGCACGGAGGAAATGGTGCCTTCATGGGGCATCTGGACCCAGAAATCGCCCGTGAACTGGAAATCGGTGCGCGACGTGGACAATGAGGGCTATCACGTCGCCATGGCGCATCCGGCGTTGCAGGACCTCTACGGATCGACCTATTACGACGAACCCTTCGTCAACGGCGTGTCGCGCTCCTTCGCCACCTACAATCCGCACGCCGGACGGCGCTGGAGCGTGCGCAACTATGTGCGGATCGCGCCGGAGGCGAAGCACCTGCCCGAGAACCTGCGCAAGGCCTGGGTCTATTACGGCATCTTCCCCAATGCGGTGATCGCCACCACGCCGGAGACGGTGCAGTTCTACCAGGAATTCCCGCTTTCGACGGGCGAGACGCTGCTGCGCGGGGCCATCTACCGCCATGCGGACGAGACCCGGGAGCAGGCGGCCGCGCGCTATCTCGCCCTGCGCATCGACCGCGACACGCAGGCGGAGGACGTGCAGCTTTCGGTGTGGTCGAACGAATCCATGCTGTCGGAGGCGTTTGCCGGCTTCTACCTGTCCGACCTCGAATATGGGGTGCGCACCCATCACGACCATCTGCGCGCGCAATTGCCGGTGCTGGCGCTGGAAACCGCACCGCAGGAGAAGGACATGGCCGGCATCAACGCGGCGCTGCTGTCGCGCGGCTAGAGCGTTTCACGGATTGACGGAATCGACGGGATTCCCTGTTTGATAGTTTTGTGATTCAAAATGCTGGCTGGGCAGGAGGCCAGCATCTGATGACAGCACCTCTTTCCAACGATCTTCGCGAGCGCGTTGTACGCGCGATCGTCGCCGGCGAGAGCTGCCGCTCGGTGGCCGCCCGGTTCGGCGTGGCGGTGTCCTCGGCAGTGAAGTGGCATCAACGCTATCGGAGGACGGGTTCGGTTACTCCGGGCAAGATGGGCGGGCATCGCCAACGGCTTCTCGAGCCGCACCGGGCATTCATCGTGGAGCGGATCAATCAGACGTCGCATTTGACGCTGCACGGGTTGAAGGCGGAACTCGCAGCGCGCGGGGTGAAGGTGTCGCATGACGCGGTGTGGCGGTTCCTGCGCTGCGAAGGTCTGCGGTTCAAAAAACGTATGGCCCGCCCCGTCTGCAAGAGGGTTTTGAAGGCGGCGTGAGAGGTCTGCACAAACGTATCCGGTCTCACGAGACTTTGCTCGCGGCCAAGATGGATATCCGCGCGCGCCGATC
>NZ_JAVXZD010000006.1:0-261671 GCF_032460275.1 Mesorhizobium sp. SP-1A
CGTGTCCGTAAGGCAGAAGATGCTCGTTCGGAATCCCGATCTTCGAACCGATCTCCTGGATCGGACGCTTCTTCGCTGCGCGCGCTATCTCAATGTCGCTCTTAACGTCGGCCATCAGGGGGTCCTCCCTTAAATGTGTTCGAGTTCCCAAAGGAACGAAGGTGGTTGAAGATCAGAAACGCGGCGGCGTCTTGCCGGCCGCGCGATAGGCGGAAGTTACGGTGTTGGCCATCAGCAGCGCGATCGTCATCGGTCCCACGCCGCCGGGCACGGGGGTGATGGCGCCGGCCTGCTCGGCAGCACCGGCATAATCGACGTCGCCGACCAGCTTCGACTTGCCGTTGGCGCCGCCGTCGAGGCGGTTGATGCCGACATCGATGACCGTCGCGCCGGGCTTGACCCAGTCGCCCTTGATCATTTCCGGCCGGCCGACGGCCGCAACCAGGATGTCCGCGGTGCGGCAGAGCGCCGGCAGGTCCTTGGTGCGGCTGTGAGCGACGGTGACGGTGGCGTTGGCGTTGAGCAGAAGGTTGAACATCGGCTTGCCGACGATGTTGGAGCGGCCGACCACCACGGCGTTGAGGCCCGACAGGTCACGGCCGCGCACGCGTTCGATCAGCAGCATCGAGCCGGCCGGCGTGCACGGCACGAAGGCGGTCTCCAGCTCGCCAGTGCCGAGCTTGCCGACATTGGTGAAGTGGAAGCCGTCCACGTCCTTGTCGGCGGATATGGTCTGGATGATGCGGCCCGCGTCGATATGGTCGGGCAGCGGCAGCTGCACCAGGATGCCGTGAATGGCCGGATCGGCGTTGAGCCTCTCGATCATTCCCACCAGGTCGCCCTCGGTGGTCTCGGCCGGCAGCGCATGCTCGACCGAATGAAAGCCGCATTCCTTGGCCTTCTTGCCTTTGGACGCGACATAGACCTGGCTTGCCGGATCCTTGCCGACGATGACCACCGCGATGCCGGGAACCACGCCCGTCTCGGCGGTCAGCTTCTCGGCCGCGGCGCGGACCTTCTCCACCACATCGGCCGCGACTGCCTTGCCATCGATTACCGTCGTCATGCTGTGCAATTCCTCCCAGGACGAGACCAGCCATTCCCGCGGGCTTATACCGCAGGTCAGCAGATGCGGAAGAGATTTCCGACCGGCCTTTCACTGATTTTTCCGACTGAATCTATAGCAGCCAATAGGCCCAAGAGTCAACCTTAATGCAAGAATCTTTCATGAAAAGAAATATCGGCAAAAACTTCTTTTCGCAGCAAATCCAAGTCTTTGCAGGAAAAAATGGGGGAGGCCGGCACGCGCCGGCCTCCTCGGTATGCGTCTGCGTCAGATCTGGAAGAACCAGTTGGCGAGCAGCACCACCGCCACGCCGGCAATGAGCGTCAGATACGGCAGTATGCCCGCCTTACGGACCTTCAGGTCCTCCTGGGTGATGCCCAGATCGTCCAGCATATGGGCGGGGAAACGTCCGCCGTCCTGCACATAGTGGCGGAAGCAGAATACCGGGATGATGAGGGCGGCGGCGATGAAGCCGGCCCACAGCGCCCACGGGTTCCACACCTTCGCGCCCGCCCCCATGAAGGTGGCGTTGACGTAGGACAGGATGCCGCCCGCGGCGATCAGGATGGTCGGCGCCTTCCAGGGCCGGTGGATGTGGCCGTTGTCGATGCGATGGATCCAGCCCGAATTCAGGTTCAGGAAGTTGAAGATGATGTAGCCGCAGTTCGACACCGACAGCACGAAGAAGAAGCTGGACGCGTCGGCAGCGGCAATGGCCAGCAGGAACACGTTGAAGATCAGGTCCGTCCACATGGCGCGGGTCGGCGCGCCATGCTCGTTGACATGGCTGAGGTAGCGCGGCAGCCAGCCGTCCACCGAACCCTGATAGAGGGTGCGCGAGGAACCGGCCATCGCCGTCATGATCGACAGCATCAGCGCCATGATCATCAGCATGACCATGATCGAGGTGACGAAGCCTGCGCCGCCGACCATGCGGGCCATGGCTTCTGCCACGCCCGAACCGTCGACGATCGGGGTGGCCAGCATGCCGTTGAGGCCCAGCACGCCCTGGAAGGTGAAGGGCACGATGGTGTAGAGCGCCAGACACAGCAGGCCGGAATAGAAGATGGCCCGCACCGTGTCGCGGCCGGGATTCTTGAACTCCGACGTGTAGCAGATGGCGGTCTCGAAGGCGTAGGCCGACCAGGCCGCGATGAACATGCCGCCCAGCACCAGCGTCCAGCCGGCGACGTTCCACGAGCCCGGCGCGGGTTCATAGGCGGTCGCCAGCGGCACCAGCGGCGAGTAATTGTCCCAGTGGATCTGGCCGGTGAGGATCGGCACGATGCCGACGATCAGCATCGGGATGATGACGACCAGGCCGATGAACTTCTGCACGCTGGCGGTGCCCAGGATGCCGCGGTGCTGGATGGCGAAGGTGACCAGCATCAGGATCACGCCGATGAAGAACACCGAATTGAGCGAGAAGCTGACCGGCCCGAGCGTGCCGTGGAACAGCGTCCAGTTGCGGATGGCCGGGGTGGCGGCGGCCGTTACGGCGGTGACGGCGTCAGCCGCGCTCGTGCCCGCATTGGCCGCCATGTAGGCCAGCACCTCCGGCGAGGATTCCGTGAAGCCGGGGATCGGCGCCAGCGCGTTCAGGATGTAGGCGGCCGCAATCGAGCAGCCGAGCGACAGCACCGGCGTCCAGGCCAGCCAGTTGCACCACACCGACAGCGGCGCGATGAACTTCGAGTAGCGCAGCCATGCCGTGGCGCCGTAGACCGAGGCGCCGCCCGACTTCGACGGGAACAGCCCGGCGATCTCGGCATAGGTGAAGGACTGGATCAGGCCGAGGATGATCGAGCAGGTCCAGATCAGGAAGGCGGGGGTGCCGGTGGTGCCGGCAATACCGCCGATCGAGAACAGGACGAGCGCGGGCACGC
The DNA here is from genome assembly GCF_032460275.1 of Mesorhizobium sp. SP-1A. Classification (NCBI taxonomy): domain Bacteria; kingdom Pseudomonadati; phylum Pseudomonadota; class Alphaproteobacteria; order Hyphomicrobiales; family Phyllobacteriaceae; genus Mesorhizobium; species Mesorhizobium sp. SP-1A. Next base: position 2,953 of record NZ_JAVXZD010000006.1, read on the forward strand.
CGCTGGCCACCCAGAAGGCGCCGCGCCAGTCGATTGTCCGGTGAAGCCCGTCGCCGGCTTCGCTGGCCGTTATTGTCGTTGCTGTCATTTCAGTTCCCCTTCTAGTCCCCAACTTATGAGAAAGGTCCCGCGCCTTTTGGGCGCGGGACTGTTGGTTTGTCCGGTTCGGCGCGTCAGAGGACGAAGAACCAGTTGGATATCAGCACCACGGCCAATCCCGCGACCAGCACGAGGTAGGGCAGGATGCCCGCCTTCCTGCGAACCAGGTCGGCTTCCTGCATGCCGAGATCGTCGAGCATGTGTTCCGGGAACTTGCCGCCGTCCTGCACGTAGTGGCGGAAGCAGAACACCGGGATGATCAGGGCCACGGTGAACAGGCCGGCCCACAGCGCCACCGGGTTCCACACCTTGGCGCCGGCGCCCATGAATACGGCGTTGACGAAGGCGAAGATGGTGCCAAGCGACAGCAGCCAGGTCGGCGCCTTCCACGGGCGCTCGATGTGGCCGTTGTCCATGCGATGGATCCAGCCGGCGTTCAGGTTCAGGAAGTTGAAGATGATGTAGCCGCAATTGGCGACGGACATGATGAAGAAGAAGCTGGTCGCATCGGTTGAGGCGATGGCGAGCAGGCACAGGTTGAAGATCAGGTCCGTCCACATGGCGCGGGTGGGCGCGCCATGCTCGTTGACATGGCTGAGGTAGCGCGGCAGCCAGCCGTCGACCGAACCCTGGTAGAGGGTGCGCGAGGAACCGGCCATCGCCGTCATGATGGCGAGGATCAGCGCCAGCAGCATCAGCATGACCAGCAGCGTCTTGATGATCGCGCCGCCGCCGACCATCGTCGCCAGGGCGGCGGCGACGCCCGAACCGTCGACGATCGGGGTGGCCAGCATGCCGTTGAGCCCGAGCACGCCCTGGAAGGTGAAGGGCACGAGCGTATAGAGCACGATGCACAGCAGGCCCGAATAGAAGATCGCCTTGAAGGTATCGGTGGCGGGGTTCTTGAATTCGCGGGTGTAGCAGACCGCCGTCTCGAAGCCGTAGGTCGACCAGGCGGCGATGAACATGCCGCCCAGCGCAAGCGTCCAGCCGGAGATGTTCCACATGCCCGGAGCCGGCTCGTAGGCGACGGCCAGCGGCACCAGCGGCGAATAATTGTCCCAGTGGATCTGGCCGGTGAGGATCGGGACGATGCCGACGATCAGCAGCGGGATGATGACCAGCATGCCGACGACCTTCTGCACGACCGCCGTGCCGAGAATGCCGCGATGCTGGATGGAAAAGGTGACCAGCATCAGGATCACGCCTATGAAGAAGGTGGCGTTGAACGAGAAACCGACCGGGCCCAGCGTATGGCTGTAAAGCGTCCAGCTGCGGATGGCCGGCGTTGCGGCCGCGGTGACCGCGGCGACGGCGTCGGCCGGAGCGGTTCCGGCGTGCGCGGCGATATAGGCCAGCACTTCCGGCGAGGTCTCGCTGAAGGACGGGATCGGCGCCAGCGCGTTCAGGATATAGGCCGCGGCGATGGTGCAGCCGAGCGACAGCACCGGCGTCCAGGCGAACCAGTTGCACCACACCGACAGCGGCGCGATGAACTTCGAGTAGCGCAGCCACGCGGTGGCGCCATAGACCGAGGCGCCGCCCGACTTGTTGGGGAACAGGCCGGCGATCTCGGCATAGGTGAAGGACTGGATGAAGCCCATGAGGATGGACAGCGTCCAGATCAGGAAGGCGATGTTTCCGACCGTGCCGGCGATGCCGCCGATGGAAAACAGCACGAGCGGCGGCACGCCGCTGGCAACCCAGAAGGCACCTCGCCAGTCGATGGTTCGATGCAGCTGGCCGGCGGTATCCGCCCCGGCCGTGTTGACGTCCGATATAGCGCTCATTGGCTTTAGTTCCCCATTGGCTACAGCACTGCCGTCCGCCCACTCCGATCTTCACGGGCATGGGACGCAGGCAATTTTCCGCTTAGGCGTCTTTTTTTCCTCAAGGTGAAGCTTGTCCGAATCGAAAGCGCAGTCAAGTCACTTTGTCGCATCGTTTCAGGAAACATTGCTTCATTAGCGATTTGACTGGATGATCGGCCAGTCCGCTCATGCCTAGGCGGCCAATCCCTCCCTACCCGTTCGGGTAGTGGAGCGGATTTTCGGCCCTTTCGACAGATTCGGGAACATTCGGCGACTAATTTGACGCATCCACTGGAATGAAAAATTAATTCATGATATGAATTCATGTCAGGCTGCATCTTGAGGAGGAGCGGCCAGGCTGAGGAACATTCGACAAGAGGTTGGCACGAATTTCAGGCGGAGGAGCATGAACGCCGAATGGAAAGGCCCCCGCCAAGGCATCGGGATTGAGGCGACGCCCATGGCAGGAAACAGAAAGTTCAGGGTCCTGATCGCCGAGCGCAATCCGCTGGTGGTCGCCGCGCTTGGCGACATGATCGGTCGTGCCAGCGATTTCGAGCTCGTCGATAGCCTGCAGAGCGGCAAGGCCTTCCTGGAAGCCGCCGCACGCGCCGAACCCGGCTTCGACCTCGCCGTGCTGGGCTGGAAGCTTTCCGACATGGACGGCGGCGAGGTGCTGTCCGAAATGCAGCGCCGCGGGCTGCATGCCCGTGTGGTCATCTTCTCCAACGACCACGACATCGCCATTCTCAAGCAGTGCGTGAGGCTGGGCGTGCAGGGTTTCTGCTACCAGTTCGACGACCCGTCGATCCTGTTCGACACGCTGGTGGCGGTCGCCAACGGGCGCATCTGCATTCCCTATATCGACGTGTCGAAGATCAACGACACGCCGCTTTCGCGCCTGACCACGCGCGAGCGCGAGCTGCTCGAAGTGCTGGCCGACGGCTGGACCAACCTCCAGATCGCGGCGCGCACCGGCATCTCGGAGAATACGGTCAAATACCACCTGAAAAATCTCTACGACAAGCTGGATGTGCGCAACCGCGCCATGGCCGTCGCGCTCTACGCCGGCGAGAAGAGCCGCGCTCCGCGTCCCAACTCGCAATAGGTTCAGCCGCCCAGGCTTGGCTTGAGCCGGATTCCGTGTTCTAGCAGGTGAAAAGACCGCGCTGGTGCCGGCCCACAAGCGCCTTTTCAACGAATCTGAGCGCTCAATCCGCCGCGGCCCGAACTCGCAAGCCCGCTCGGGTAGACATGGCTAGAATCGCCCTGTTCCGCGTGGAGAAATCTCGACGAAGGTCAATCGGCCATCGACTTCGCTCCCTCGAGGCTGGCCGGTTCAGCCCCTGCCCGCGCTCCGACCGCTGGATGTCGATTTGGCTTCGCGGACATATCATGATGGCCGACCGACTTGGCCTATCGGGTAGGCTTGAACCAACCCTACCAGGCTCTTTTTTTCGTGCCCGACCAAGCGCGTTTGTCGCCTTGACGACCGTCGCAATTGGCGGCGGAGAAGCCTTTCATGCGCGGTGGACACCGAATCGTTTTTTCACTGACATTCAAAAAACAAGGTTCAACGGCCGCCACCGGAGCCGGGCTCCGATGCCACCGGGACGATGCCGACAGATGCATCGCGGGCAAATGCCGCTCCTTCGGGGAGCGGCATCGCAAGGGAAATGGCATGTCGGGCCGGTCAACCGGCCCGACCGGCTGTCACTCCGCCGCGGCGGGAGTCTTTTCGATCTGCAGGTACGATTCCAGCGAGTCGTCCAGCGCGTCCTTCCACGGAGTGTGGTGCAACGGCGCCATCGTGCCGGTGATGACCGACCGGTAGGCGTGGTTGCGGAACTCCATGATGCCCGCCTTCTTGTGCTTCTTCCACTCGAAGAAGGCCTGGTTGGCGCCGTCCACGTCGAAGCTCGGATAGTCCGTCTCCGAGATCAGTTCCTTGACGTAGTCGCCCTGGTACTTGATCGCCTCGTAGTCGTCCTTGCCGGCATCCTCGCGGGCAACGCGGTCCTCGACGTCAGCGACCAGTTCGGCCTTGCTCGCCGGCAGCTTGATGCGGCCAAGAATGACGTCGCGAGCCCACCAGGCCTGCGCGTCGAACATGTTGAAGGTGAACCACTGGTCCTGCATGCCGATGTAGAACATCGCCGGATTGTGGACATAGGCGACGCCCTTGTAGAGGTCGGCGGTGGCCAGGCGGTTCGCGGTCCTCAGGCGCAGGTCGTCCGGCAGGAACGGGAAGTGGTGCTTGTAGCCCGTGCACAGGATGATGGCGTCGATCTTCTTGGTCGAGCCGTCCTTGAAGGTTGCGGTGTTGCCCTCGACCTTCTCCAGCAGCGGCTTCTCTTCCCAATTATCGGGCCATTTGAAGCCCATCGGCTTGGTGCGGTAGCAGTTGGTGATCGACTTGGCGCCGTACTTCCAGCACTGCGAGCCGATGTCCTCGGCCGAATAGCTGGTGCCGATCAGCAGCACGTCCTTGCCGGCGAACTCGCGCGCGTCGCGGAAGTCATGGGCATGCAGGATGCGGCCGTTGAAACCGGCGAAACCGGGATATTCGGGAACGTTCGGGGTCGAGAAGTGGCCCGAGGCGACGATGACGTGGTCGAATTCCTCGGAATAGCAGTGGTCCTTCGGCAGGTCCTGCACGGTAACCGTGAACTTCTTCGTGTCGGGGTTCCAGTCCACCAGACGCACGACGGTCTCGAAGCGGATCCAGTCGCGCACGCCGGCCTTCTTCACGCGGCCTTCGATATAATCAAAGAGGACCGCGCGCGGCGGGTAGGAAGCGATCTGCCGGCCGAAGTGCTCCTCGAAGGGGTAGTCGGCGAATTCCAGACCCTCCTTGGGGCCGTTCGACCAGAGGTAGCGGTACATCGAACCATGGACCGGCTCGCCATACTGGTCGAGGCCCGTGCGCCAGGTGTAGTTCCACAGGCCGCCCCAGTTGGCCTGCTTCTCGAAGCAGACGATTTCCGGGATCTCGGCGCCCTTTTGCGCCGCAGACTGGAATGCTCTCAATTGTGCAAGCCCGGACGGTCCGGCGCCGATGACGGCCACTCGCTTAGCTGACATAGTCTCCTCCTAGGTGGTATAGACCAAAATTTCGGTATTGGTTCCTCTGGTCCAGCGTATGGTGCCCGCCGTTATACCAATCTGTCAACAAGTTTCCTGTAAGGAAGGGAAATTTCATTTCGTCCCCCACCTTCAGGATGAAGCTTTCAGCTTTTGATGGTACTCACGGCCATGCAGAATCCCAGCTTTGCCCATCAACTCGCGGTTTCCAGTGTGCTGCCCCGGCTGTCCGTCGGCATGCCGAACGCAGTGAATGTCGGCTTCCTGGCACCGCTCAGCGGCCAGGCCGAGTCGTGGGGTCTGCCCGGATTGCACGGCTGCCGAATCTGGGAGGACTGGCTGAACAAGACCGGCGGGCTGCTGATCAACGGGCGGCGCTATCCGATCAAAATCGTGGAATATGATTGCGACTATGATGCGGCGGAGGCCGAGCGGGGGGCGCGCCACCTGGTAGAGCAGCATGACGTCAAACTGCTGATGATGCTGGGCGGCGACACGATCTCGCAGATACGGGACTACCTGACAGATCGGAAAGTCCTGACCTCGACCCTGCTGCCCAGCGACCTGTCGCCGGACACGCCCTATCTGATCGCCCCCAGCGAGCTGCATCCGATCTACAACGTGACGGGGGTGGACTGGCTGGCCCGGACCAGGCCGGAGCTCCGCACCGTCGCGATCTGCAGCCAGTCCGATGCGCTCGGCCTGCCCTCGCTCGCCACCTACCGCGCGGCCTTCAAGGCAGCCGATGTCGGGATCGTCAAGGAAATCCGGTACGATCCCCACGCCACCGATGCCGCCGCCATCGTGCAACCCATGCTGGACTCGAACGCCGACATCCTATGCTGGTGCACCAGCTATACGCCGATGGTCCATGCCATGACCGAATATGCCCATGCGCGCGGCTTCAAGGGACAGATCATATCCTGCACGCTGGACTATTACGACCAGCTCGTCGCCCGCACATCCGCCGAATTCATGGAAGGGTTCGTCTTCCAGTTTCCGGACTTCGACGACGAGAAGCTGACGGGCAAGACGTTTTTCTTCAACCAGCCCAAGGGTTTCTTCGACGAATACAACCGCCGCTTTCCCGGCACCTGGACCGCGGTGAGCTGGGAATATGTCGCCATCCTCGACATCTGGCATGCCGCGGTCGAGAAATCCAACAGCGTCAATCCGCTGTCCGTGCTGGCGGCGATGAAGCAGCTTGGCCACGTCACCCATGCGTTTGGCCCGGCGCACTGGTGGGGCGAGAGCATGTTCGGGATCGACAACGCCCTTGTCGGGGACTGGCCGGTGGTGACGCTGAAGAACGGCAAGGCCAGGATCGCCGCGTTCGGCTCCATTCCCCGCTGGCTGAAACGCCACGGCGACCTTCTCAAGCGGGAGATGTCGGATCTGGGGCAGCTTTGGGAACAGCGCCTGCGCACGCGCGAGAACGGGACCGCCCTGCAGGCGCGCACGCCGGAATCAGTTCTGCAGAAATAGCTTCTGCTCCTCGACGAGGTGCAGCTTGATGAACTCGACGGCCCGCTCCACGTCGCGCGAGGCGATCGCGTTGAACAGCGCGTTGTAGCGCTGCTGGTATTCGAGGATGCGCTTCGGCGACAGGTGCCGGCGAAGCAGCGTGGTGCGGAAGCTGACCCGGCAGGCCTCGATCGCCAGATTATAGCAGGACGCCAGCAGGGGATTGTGCGTCCCCTCGGCGATCTTACGATAGATTTCCTCTTCGCATTTCACGAAGGCGGCGACGTCGGTGTGCACGCCCTCGATCTTCGACATGAGCTGTTCCAGGTCCCATATCTCGCGCGGGGTCATGTTGATGACGGCGAGGCGGATCATTTCGGGCTCGAGGATGCCGCGCACGACCAGGTGGTCCAGCGGGCTGGTTTCCAGCGCGACCGAGCTTTCCTCCCGCTCGGGCACCTCATCTTCCGAACGATAGGTGACGAAACTGCCGCTGCCGGGACGCCGCTTGATGACGTTGCGGGCCTCCAGCACATCCAGCGCCTCGCGCACGGTGTTGCGGGCGACCCCCATTTCCGACGCCAATGCCCGTTCGGACGGAAGACGCGCATTCAGCGGATATTCCTCCGACCGGATTTTCGCGAACAGCCGGTCCAGGACGATCTGCACCGTCGCTCCCACCGAATAGGTGGAGATGATCTGGGAGGTCAGGTGGTCGGTGCCAGCCTTCATGTTACGGCCTTGTATTCCCGTTTCGCCCCAGGTTGCTGCGCAGGACGAATCCTGCCGCGGCACGGCCTGGACTTGCAAGATGTGTCGGATTCAATTCGCTAACATGACCGGGCCGGCTGCGGCAATCGGTTGATGGGCAGAACCATTCGACATTCATGCCGACAGCCTGGGAAGCAGGCCCGACCCCGCTTATTTTACAGCCGCGCGTGAAAGGAAGCCTTGCCAGTTTCGCCAAAACGAGTATTCTCTCCAATTAAATATTTTTACACACAGGCAAAATTAGTCGAGGTGGTGATGACGCTTGCAGACTACCCCGCCGTGACTTCGGGCCCTCCCCGGCCCAGTCTGATCCTGCAGCCCGGCCTGCTGCTGCCCGGCCATGAACGCTATCAGGTGCCGGGTGCCGGCGCGATGCTGATAGACATCGAGCCGGGCGACCGCATCACCATCCGCAACCTGGAAGGCGGCCAGCCCTGCGAAGTGCTGGCTTTCGACAAGGAGGGTCGCTGCGATCCCGGCATATTGGGTGCCGGCGCCAATGGCGACGCCTCGGGGCTGAAGGCGCTGCTGGTCGACGGCGACGACAGCCTGCGCGCCCTGCGCCGCGGGCTCGATCGGCGCAAGGTCAATCTCGCCAAGGCCGAAGCCATCCGCTTCTTCGATTCGGCGACACAGGCCGGCGCGGAGGAAAGCTTCACTGTCGCTCGCGCCGGTTCGCTGGTCGTAGCCGCCCCCGGCGCGCCGATGACGGTGGACAGCCAGGACACCTCGACGCCGCTGGTCGTGATGGTCAAGCGCGCCACGCTGCGCCCGGCCGGCAAGTCCGACCTGCCCGAGCCGCTTGCCGATCCGATCCTCGATCTCAGGGTGAAATCGCGCACGGCGGAGGCCTATTTCGTCAAGGCCGGCGACTATCTCCAGATCATAGACGTGGACGGCCGCCAGTGCACCGACTTCCAGTGCTTTTCGGCGCGCAAGCTCGACAAGGGCCGCGACCTCGCTCTGGACGTCACCGCGACGCGCTCGCTGATGGGCCATGCCTATCCCATGCCGGGCCTGCACGCGAAATATTACGACCAGGATTTCGAGCCGCTGGTCGAGGTGATCCAGGACACGTGCGGCCGCCACGATGCCTTCGCGCTGGCCTGCTTCGCCAAATATTACGATGACATCGGCTATCCCGGCCATGCGAACTGCTCGGAGAACTTCAACGGCGCGCTGGCGCCGCATGGGGTGACGCCGCGCGGCGGCTGGATGGCGGCGAACTTCTTCTTCAACACCGGCATCGACGCCCATGGCGTGATGTATTCCGACGAGCCCTGGTCCCGTCCGGGCGACTACGTGCTGCTCAGGGCGCTGACCGACATCGTGTGCGTGTCCTCCGCCTGCCCCGACGACACCACGCCGGCCAATGGCTGGAACCTCACCGACATCCACGTCCGGACCTATTCCGGGCAGAACAAGTTCTCTCGAGCGGTAGCTAGACGAATGACCCCCGACGCCGAACCCCAGATGACCCGCGAGACCGGCTTCCATTCGAGTTTCGCCAAGCACACACGCAATTTCATCGAATACAAGGGCTTCTGGCTGCCCCAGGAATTCGCCAAGGGCGGCGCCATCGACGAATACTGGGCCTGCCGCGAGAAGGCGGTGGTGATGGACCTGTCGGCGCTGCGCAAGTTCGAGGTCACCGGCCCGGATTCCGAAGCGCTGATGCAGTATACGCTCACCCGCGACGTCAAGAAGCTTGGCGTCGGCCAGGTGGTCTATACCGCCATGTGCTACGAGCACGGCGGCATGGTTGACGACGGCACGCTGCTGCGCCTCGGCAAGGACAATTTCCGCTGGATCTGCGGCGACGACTATTCCGGCGTGTGGCTGCGCGAAGTGGCCGAAAAGCTCGGGCTGAAGGTGCTGATCCGCTCCTCCACCGACCAGATGCACAACATCGCCGTGCAGGGGCCGAACAGCCGCGACATCCTCAAGAAGATCGTGTGGACGCCGCCGCACCAGCCGGAACTGGCTGAGCTGGAGTGGTTCCGCTTCACCATCGGCCGCATCGGCGATTCGCAGGGCGTGCCCATCGTCGTTTCCCGTACCGGCTACACCGGCGAACTGGGCTATGAAGTGTGGTGCCATCCGCGCGACGCGGAGAAGGTGTTCGACGCGGTGTGGGAAGCCGGCCAGCCGCTCGGGCTGAAGCCGATGGGCTTCGCCGCGCTCGACATGGTGCGCATCGAGGCGGGCCTGATCTTCGCCGGCTACGAGTTCTCCGACCAGACCGACCCGTTCGAGGCCGGCATCGGCTTCACCGTGCCGCTGAAAACCAAGACCGACGACTTCATCGGCCGCGAGGCGCTCATCCGCCGCAAGGAGAACCCGATCAACAAGCTGGTCGGCCTCGACATCGATTCCGAAGTGGCCGTCGGCCATGGCGATTGCGTCCATATCGGCCGCGCCCAGATCGGCGTCGTCACCTCCTCGATGCGCTCGCCCATCCTGAAGAAGAACATCGCGCTGGCCCGCGTCGATGCCACTCACGCCAATATCGGCACCGAGGTGGAGGTCGGCAAGCTCGATGGTCAGCAGAAGCGCCTGCCGGCCCGCATCGTCGGCTTCGCCCACTACGATCCCAAGAAGGAGCGCCCGCGCTCGTAGGCGGTTGTGTGCGGGAAACCGCGTCGGCCTCGAACCAGAACCCCGCTCCGGCGGGGTTTTTCTTTGGCCGGCACCCGTCGTGCCGTCACATGCGCCGATTGCGACCGGCGCGGCGGTAGCGACACCGCGGATTTCGCCAAGAGCCCGCCTTCTCTACCGGATCGCGCGCATTGCCACGGCCGCCGGCACACCCTACCGCTTCTCCCGGCAGGCGATCGCGCGTAGCGGCTCCTCCGAACGGCTCCCTGCCCTGCCCCTCCTCCTGCGCAACGGAGAATTTCGCCGCCTGAGCAGTCCCGACCGGAAATTGCGACGGCGCCGGCTTCGACGGCAGCGGAAGCGTTCCCCTCGCCCTGGCGGGAAGAGGCGGACGCAAATGAGTCTGCAACGGCCCTCCCTCCTGCGGCTTGCGCCTTGCAGATTTCCATTGCATCCAATTAGTTTGTATACTATCTAATAGGATGCAAATTAAATTGCCGCCCCACTGGACCGAATTCGCACCGCTGCTCAACGCCTCCGCGCGCGGGTGGCGCAAGGCTTTCGACACTGCCATGGCCGACCATCAATTGTCGGATGCGACCGCACTGCCGCTGCTTGCGCTTATCCGGCAGGGCGACGGCATTCCGCAGGGCCTTCTGGCCGAGCGGGTCGGCGTGGAAGGCCCGACCATCGTGCGCATTGTGGACGGGCTGGAACGCGACGGCTTCGTCACCCGCGAGGCCGACGAATCCGACCGCCGCGTCAAGCTGGTCAGGCTGACGGCGGAAGGGCGCAAACGCGCCGAACTGGCCGACTGCATCGCCACGAAGCTGCGGGTCGGGCTGCTGGCGGACTTGCCGCCCGAGCAGGTCGAGGCGGCCATGGCGGTGCTGCACCGGATCGTCGAGCGGACGAAATAGCAGGCAATTCGCAGAGACGGAAATGAGCAGGCCGCAATTCACCAAACCGGGCTTCTGGGACGTCGTCTTCTCGCTGAAGACGTTCGCGGCGGCCATGCTGGCGCTGTTCATCGCCCTGCTCTTCGACCTGCCTAAGCCCTATTGGGCCGTGGGCGCGGTCTATATCGTCGCGCATCCGCTGTCGGGCGCGGTCACCTCCAAGGCGGTCTACCGTCTCGTCGGCACGGCCGCCGGCGGCGTCATGGCCGTGGTGCTGATACCCAACCTGATCGATTCGCCCGAACTTCTCACGCTCGCGATCTCGCTGTGGATGGCCGGCTGCCTGGTCATGAGCCTGCTCGACCGCACGCCGCGCAGCTACGCCTTCATGCTCGCCGGCTACACGGTGGCGATCACCGGCTTCTCCATCACCTCGGCGCCCGAAACCACCTTCGATTTCGCAGTCTCGCGGGTGCTGGAGATCGCCATCGGCATCATCTGCGCAGCGGTGGTCAACCGCCTCGTCTTCCCCCGCCACACCGGCCCGGTGCTGGCTGCTCGCATCGACGGCTGGATGGCGGACGGCGCGCGGCTGGCCAGGGACACGCTCGCCGGACGGCGCGACGAACAGGCGCTGGCGGCAGACCGAAGGCGGCTGGCGGCCGACGCCGTCGAGATGCGCAACATCACCACCCATGTCGCCTACGACACCTCCTCGCACGCCAGCCTGGTCGAACCGTTCCGGCTGCTCCAGCGCAGCATGGTGGCGCTGCTGCCCATCGTTTCCGGCATCGGCGACGTTGTCGCCGCGCTGCGGCGCGAGATTGGGCCGCAGTTGCGGCAGGAGTTGAACGAGCTGATCGAACGAGTCGAGAATTGGCTGGACAGCGGAGAACCCCTTTCGGACGAAGAGCGCATCCGTTTTCTCTCCCGCCTCGAGGCGCTGGAACAACAGGCGAAGCCCGGCGAAAGCTGGGAAACGCTGCTTCTGACCAATTTCGCCGCGCGGCTGCGCGACCTCATCCAGATCTGGGGCGACTGCATCGCACTCAGGCAGGACATCGCCTCCGGTTCGCACCATGCCTTGCGCTGGAAGCGTTTCGGCGCGCTCGGCGGCAGCCTGCCCATCCACCGCGACTACGGCATGGCCCTGCTCTCCGGACTGTCGGTCATGCTGGCCACCTGGGTCGGCGTCGGCCTGTGGATCGCCACCGAATGGCAGGACGGCGGCGGCGCAGCGCAGATGGCCGGCATCGTCGGCTGCATCTTCGCCACCATGGACGACCCCGCCCCGGCGATGAAGAAGTTCCTGGGAATGGCGGTGCTCGTCATCGTGATCGCCTTCGTCGTGCAGTTCGCGGTGATGCCGCTGATCGACGGCTTCGTCGCTCTGGTGCTGTTGCTCGGCCTCTATTTCGTTCCCGTCGGCCTGCTTCTGACCACGCCAGCCACAATGCTCATGGGCATGGTGCTGTGCGTCAACTTCCCCTACATGCTGATGCTCCAGTCGCATTCCAGTCTCGATTTCCAGGCGTTCATAAACGGCAATCTGGCCATGATTGTCGGCATGGCGATCTCCATCGGCACGACCGCCTTGGTGCGCTCGGTCGGCGCCGAATGGAGTGTGCGCCGCATCGTGCGCGCCGGTTGGGCAGATATCATCCTGGCGGCACGCGCCGCGACCGGCTCCGACAACACCAGGCTGCTGCACAGGATGCTGGACCGTTGCGGCCTCGTCGCGCCCCGGCTGGCGGCGATGCCCGCGACCGAGAATGCGGCTGGCATCGACATCCTCAAGGACCTGCGCAACGCGCTGAACACGGCCGATCTCCAGCAATGCCGGAGCGGCCTGGCGCGGCGCAGCCGCACGGCGGTTTCGCGCCTGCTGAACGAGGTCGCGGACCACTACCGGCACAAGATGCAGCATGTGGAACCGGACGGCGCGGCCCTGCTTTCGGCGATCGACAACGCGCTGGCCGCACTTGGCGAGAACAGGCAGGGACCAGCCGCCGGGCGCGCCCGCATGGCCGTCGTTGCCCTGCGCTACAACCTGTTCCCCGATGCATCGCCTTTCACCCCGCATAAAATGAGGTTGGCGGCATGAGACCCGAAATCGACATCTACGGCGTCTTCATCCCCACGCTCGGCGCGCTCGCCGTGCTCTGCTTCATGGTCAACGCCGTCGTCCGCCGGGTACTGGCGCGGGCCGGCTTCTATCGTTTCGTCTGGCACCGGCCGCTTTTCGATGCGGCCATGTATGTCTGCCTGCTCGGAACGAGCGTGTTTGTTCTTGATCGGATATTGCAATGAAAACCCTTATCGCCAATTCCGGCCGCCTGCTGCTCACCGCCGTCATGGTCGTTCTCGCCGTTGCACTCGGCTGGCACATGTGGGGCTACTACATGGATGCGCCGTGGACCCGCGACGGCAAGGTGCGTGCCGACGTCATCCGGCTGGCTCCGGACGTCTCGGGCATCGTCGGCGAGATGCTGGTTACCGACAACCAGGAGGTGAAGAAGGGCGACGTGCTGTTCCGCATAGACCAGGCCCGTTTCCAGCTGGCGCTGCGCGCGGCGGACTCGAACGTCGAAGGCGCCAGGGCGCGGCTCGAAATGGCTCAAAGCGACGCCGCGCGCGTCAAGCGGCTGGACGACGCCACCATCACCCAGCAGAAGCGCGAGCAGACCGCCACCGCGCTGGAAGAGGCGGACGCCGCCTACAGGCAAGCGCAGGTGGACCGCGACGTCGCCAGGCTGAACCTGGAAAGATCGACCGTGAAGGCCCCGGCGGACGGCATCGTCACCAACCTGACGCTGCGCGCCGGTAACTATGTCTCGGCCGGCAGCCCGGTAATGGCGCTCATCGACAGCGGCTCCTTCTACGTCGCCGGCTATTTCGAGGAGAACAAGCTGGAACGTATCCGCATCGGCGCACCGGCCAAGGTGCGGCTGATGGGCAATGGCGTCGAACTGAAAGGCCATGTGGCGAGCTTCGCCGGAGGCATCGAGGATCGCGAGCGCACGGATTCCGGCAGCCTGCTGGCCAATGTCACGCCCACCTTCAACTGGGTCAGGCTGGCGCAGCGCATTCCGGTGCGCATCGCCCTGGAAAACGTGCCGGACAGCGTGCATCTCGTCGCCGGCCGCACCGCAAGCGTCTATATCGGCGACTGACCCGCGGTACGCTGACGCTCGACCGGCACCGCGCTCTGGTATATTGCAGAACGGAATTGTTCCGACAAATTCCAAGGCCGCATTGCCATGGACAAGGAAGTCGAAACGCCGCCGGACCGCAGGAAGCCCGCATGAAAGTCTCCGAACGCCGCACCGTCACGCGCTCCGGCCTGGAGCTTACCGCGCTCGGCCTCGGCAGCGCGCCTTTCGGGGGCCTCTACCAGCCCACCAGTACCGCGGAAGCACTTGCCACACTCGAGGCAGCGTGGCGGGCAGGCATACGCTATTTCGATACCGCCCCCATGTACGGCCTCGGGCGCTCCGAACATCTTCTGGGCCATTTCCTGCGCGATCTGCCGGAGCAGGAATCCAGGCCGGCGATCAGCACCAAGGTCGGACGCCTGATGGCGCGGCCGCGGCCAGGACGCGACCTGCCGCCCGAGGCGCCGAAGAACCCGCTCGATCCAGGCTGGTGCAACGGGCTGAATTTCCGCGAGGTGTTCGACTATTCCTATGACGGCATCATGCGCAGCTTCGACGACAGCCAGCAGCGGCTCGGCCTGCCGGAGATCGACCTGCTCTATGTCCACGACATCGGACGCGTCACCCATGCCGACCGGCATGAACTGCACTGGAAAGCGCTCGTTTCCGGCGGTTTCAAGGCGCTGGCGGAACTGCGCGCGGCCGGGCTGATCAAGGGCTTCGGCCTCGGCGTCAACGAGGCGCAGGCGATCGAGGAGGCGATGCAGGAAGCCGATCTCGACTGCTGCCTGCTGGCGGGACGCTACACGCTGCTCGACCGTTCGGCCGAACGCCTGCTGGAGAAGACCCGCGCCAACAAGGTTTCGATCGTGATCGGCGGGGTGTTCAATTCCGGCATTCTCGCCGCCAACGGCGGCGGTCCGCGCAAGTTCGACTATGTCGACGCGCCCGAAGACATCGTGCGCAAGGTGGGCCGGCTGGCGGAAATCTGCGAACGTCACGACGTGCCGCTGGGCGCGGCGGCCGTACAGTTCCCGCTGCGCAATCCTGCCGTGTCCTCCGTGGTGGTAGGCGCAAAGAGCCCGGACCAGATCGCCGCCAACATCGACTGGTTCGAGCGCGACATTCCCGAAGCCCTGTGGGACGCCATCGAAGCGGCCGGGTAGCCACGTTGCGGCATCACGCCCCGTAGCTGAAATTCTCCAGCGTTTGCGGCTTCATCTCGATGGAGAAGCCGGGCGCGGTCGGCGGCATGTAAGCGGCGTCGCGAATGATGCAGGGATGGAGGAAGTGCTCGTGCAGGTGATCGACATATTCGATCACCCTGCCCTCCTTGGTGCCGGACACCGCGACATAATCAATCATCGACAGATGCTGCACATATTCGCACAGGCCGACGCCGCCGGCATGCGGCCACACCGGCAGCCCGAACTTTGCGGCCATCAGGAGCACCGCGAGCACCTCGTTCAACCCGCCCATGCGACAGGAATCGATCTGCACGACGTCGATGGCCCCGCCGGCGATGAACTGCTTGAACAGGATGCGGTTCTGGCACATCTCGCCGGTCGCCACCTTCATCGGCGTCACAGCCTTGCGGATCTTGGCATGGCCCGCCACGTCGTCCGGGCTGGTCGGCTCCTCGATGAAGAAGGGTTTGGCGAAAGCGAGCCTGCGCAGCCAGTCGATGGCCTGATCGACTTCCCACACCTGGTTGGCGTCGATCATCAGGTGGCGGTCGGGGCCGATGACCTCGCGCGCGATGGTGAGGCGGCGGATGTCGTCGTCGAGGTCGCGGCCGACCTTCATCTTGATATGGTCGAAGCCGGCCTCGATGGCCTCGCGGCACAGGCGGCGCAGCTTGTCGTCGTCATAGCCGAGCCAACCGGCCGAAGTGGTGTAGCAAGCATAGCCCTCGCGCTCGAGCGTAGCGATGCGCCCGGCCTTCCCGACTTCGGCCTTTTTCAGGATCGCCAGCGCCTCGACCGGCGTCAGCACGTCGGTTAGGTAGCGGAAATCGACGATCCTGACGATCTCTTCCGGGCTCATGTCGGCCACCAGCCGCCAGACCGGCTTGCCCGCCTGCCTGGCCCAAAGGTCCCATACGGCGTTGACCACCGCGCCGACGGCGAGATGCATGGCGCCCTTGTCCGGTCCGATCCAGCGCAACTGGCTGTCGCCGGTCAGGTGATGCCAGAAGCGGCCGGGGTCTTCCTTCACCCAGTCCAGTTCGAGGCCCACCACCAGATGCCGCAGCGCCACGATCGCCGCGCAGCAGATCTCGTTGCCGCGGCCGATGGTGAAGGTCAGGCCGTGCCCCTTCAACCCGTCCGTATCGGTGTCGAGTATGACATAGGCGGCGGAATAGTCGGGGTCCGGGTTCATGGCGTCCGAACCGTCGAGCTGTTGCGAGGTCGGGAAGCGCAGGTCGAAGACGCGCAGGCCGGTAATGCGGGTCATGGGCGGGTGTCCGGTTGCTTGGCGGTTTGACGGGCGCGTACACGCCGGGAGACGACTTGCCGGCCATGCAAACGAGCCGGCCGCTTCGCCGCCTGTTCGAACTTGTTGGAAGCGGCGGAAGTCACGCCACGATGCAGCCGTGAAGGCGCCCGGTCGATGCGCGCGAAGAAGCCAGGAGTTGCTGCCGCATGATCCGTTTCCTCCCGAACAGGCAGCCGCATTTCCGAAATTAGATACGAATAATGAGTTCATATGTAAACCGGGACGGCCCCCGCTTCGACATCGCGCTGCGCCCACTCCTGAAAGACATGGCAGCGAAACTGCCGATTTCGAAGAACGCTTTACCGCTCGCCGAAAACGCCGGATCGGGGCTCTTGCGGCGCCGCCTTTGCCTGCGCGTAAAGTCCTGTTGGCTTGTCGCCGCCATGGCGTCATCCTGCCGCACCTACCCCCCTCTTATTGAAGGGCCCGGCTTAGGTTAAACAAGCGGGCGAGATTCGCGTTTATGATAATAAATAACAATAGCTTAGCGGAGCTTTCCTCGCAGCGCGTCAACGGGCTGGGCAGGCTTTCGATACACTACAAGGACGGACGGTCCCGCATCTCGCGCCTCTACCAGGAGGGCGCGGCCAAGATACGCATGCCGCACGCCGCGCACGACCCTTTCGGGGCCGTGCTGATCAACACCTCGGGCGGTCTGACCGGCGGCGATCGGCTGCGCTGGGAAATCGAGACCGAGGCGGAGGCCGCCGCGGTCGTCACCACGCAGGCCTGCGAGCGCATCTACCGCTCGGCCGGCGGGGTGTCGCGGGTGTCGTCGGCGCTGAAGGCGGAAAGCGGCACGCGCCTTGCCTGGCTGCCGCAGGAGACGATCCTGTTCAACGGCGCGGCCCTGTCGCGCTCGATGGAGGTGGACATGGCGGCGGATGCCGAGGTGCTGGTCGCCGAAGCCACGGTTTTCGGCCGGCAGGCGATGGGCGAAGTGGCGAAGACGGCGCTTTTCCACGACCGCTGGCGCGTGCGCGTGGACGGCAGGCTGGCGCATGCCGAGGATTTCCGCCTCGGCCCGCAACTGGCCGCCCAGCTTGGCCGTCGCGCCGTGGCGAACGGGGCCCGCGCGGTCGCGACGGTTCTGTTGATGGCGCGCGACGCCGAAGGACGGCTGGCCGGCGCGCGTGATATTGTCGGCGAGGACGGCGGCGCCAGCGCCTGGCGGGCCGGCGGCTACGCGAAGCTGGTGGCGCGGCTCCATGCGCCCGACGGTTATGCGCTTCGCAAGCGGCTGATGCCCTTGCTGGCGCTGCTCAACGGGCAGGCGGGCCTGCCGAAAGTTTGGTCAATCTAGGTCTGGTTAGGTCGTGACATGAATCTGACGCCGCGGGAAAAGGACAAGCTGCTGATCGCGATGGCCGCCATGGTGGCGCGCCGCCGGCTGGAGCGCGGGGTGAAGCTCAACCATCCCGAAGCCATCGCACTCATTTCCGATTTCGTGGTCGAGGGCGCGCGCGACGGCCGCTCGGTCGCGGACCTGATGGAGGCCGGCGCGCATGTCGTCACTCGCGAGCAGGTGATGGAGGGCATCGCCGAGATGATCCACGACGTGCAGGTCGAGGCCATGTTCCCGGACGGCACCAAGCTGGTGACCGTGCACGAACCGATCCGCTGAGCCGGCCTTCGGCAGGTTCGCGCCTCGGCGAAATTTCCGCTTCGCGTCGAAAACGGCATCGAAGCGCAGGCAACTGACAGAAAGGTCAAGACGATGAGAAAGACGACGATCGTTGCGGCAGTGGGGCTGGCGCTGACGGCAAGCCCGGCCTTCGCCCACCTGAACCCGGCAGAGCACGGTTCCTTCGTCGCCGGCCTCAGTCATCCCATTACCGGCGTCGATCATGTTCTCGCCATGGTGGCGGTCGGCCTGTGGGCGGCGATGCTGGGCGGCCGCGCCCTGTTCGCGGTGCCGGCCGCCTTCGTCGGCGTCATGATCGTCGGCTTCCTCGCCGCGCTGTCCGGCCTGCCGGTGCCCTTCGTCGAGCCGGTCATACTCGCCTCGGTCGTGGCGCTTGGCCTGGTGGTCGCATTGGCGCTGCCGGTGCCGGCCGCGACCGGCGCTCTCGTCGCCGGCTTCTTCGCTTTCTTCCACGGCCATGCCCACGGCAGCGAGATCGGTGCGGCAGGCCTGCTCTCCTACGGCGCGGGCTTCGCGCTGGCCACGGCCCTGCTTCATGCGGCGGGCATCGGCCTCGGGCATGGCATTAGCCGCCTGTGGCAGGGGCGCGCGGGCCGCATCGCCATGCGTGTCGCCGGCGGCGCGACCGCGCTGGGCGGCCTGATGCTGATGGCGGGGTAAGCGGCCATGATCCCCGGAGAAGTCGTCACGCTTGACGGTGACATCGAGCTGAACCAGGGCCAGCCTGTGGTGACGCTCAAGGTCGCCAACACCGGCGACCGCCCCATCCAGGTCGGTAGCCACTACCATTTCCATGAGGTCAACGCGGCGCTGAGTTTCGACCGCGAGGCCGCGCGCGGCATGCGGCTCGACATCGCCGCCGGCACCGCCGTGCGTTTCGAGCCCGGACAGGAGCGCGACGTGAACCTCGTGCCCTTCGGCGGCAAGCGCGAGATCTACGGCTTCCGCCAGATGGTCATGGGCAAGCTCTGATATCGGGGCGGGGCCGCTCGCCCTGCCCTGCGACACGCATCATCCAGCTTCCACGGGAAGCGCCGACGGAGATTTTCATGCCAGCCAGGATCAGCCGCGCGACCTATGCGCAGATGTTCGGCCCCACCACCGGCGACAAGGTGCGGCTCGCCGACACGGAGCTTTTCATCGAGGTGGAGAAGGACCTCACCATCTATGGCGAGGAGGTGAAGTTCGGCGGCGGCAAGGTCATCCGCGACGGCATGGGTCAGAGCCAGCTTTCCCGTGCCGAAGGCGCGGTGGACACCGTCATCACCAATGCGCTCATCCTCGACCACACCGGCATCTACAAGGCCGACGTCGCCCTGCATGACGGGCGCATCGCCGGCATCGGCAAGGCCGGCAATCCCGACACGCAGCCGGGCGTGACCATCATTGTCGGGCCCGGCACCGAGGTCATCGCCGGCGAGGGCAAGATCCTCACCGCCGGCGGCATCGATACGCACATCCACTTCATCTCGCCGCAGCAGGTGGACGAGGCGCTGACCTCCGGCGTCACCTGCATGGTGGGCGGCGGCACCGGGCCGGCGCATGGCACGCTGGCCACCACCTGCACGCCGGGGCCTTGGCACATCGCCCGCACCATCCAGGCCTTTGACGGCCTTCCGATGAATATCGGCGTGTTCGGCAAGGGCAACGCCTCCCTGCCCGGCGCATTGGAGGAGATGGTGCGCGCCGGCGCCTGCGGCCTGAAGATCCACGAGGACTGGGGCTCGACGCCCGCTGCCATAGACAACTGCCTCGCCGTCGCCGACCGCTTCGACGTGCAGGTCGCGATCCACACCGATACGCTCAACGAAGGCGGCTTCGTGGAGGACACGCTGGCTGCCTTCAAGGGCCGCACCATCCATTCCTTCCACACGGAGGGCGCGGGCGGCGGCCACGCGCCCGACATCATCCGCGTGTGCCAGTATCCGAACGTGCTGCCGGCCTCGACCAATCCGACACGGCCCTACACGGTCAATACCATCGCCGAGCATCTCGACATGCTGATGGTGTGCCACCACCTGTCGCCCTCGATCCCCGAGGACATCGCCTTCGCCGAAAGCCGCATCCGCAAGGAGACCATCGCTGCGGAGGACATCCTGCACGACATGGGCGCCTTCTCCATCATTTCCTCAGACAGCCAGGCCATGGGCCGCGTCGGCGAGATGGTGATCCGCTGCTGGCAGACGGCCGACAAGATGAAGCGCCAGCGCGGCGCGTTGCCCGAGGACAGGCCCGGCAACGACAATTTCCGCGCCCGCCGCTACATGGCGAAATACACCATCAACCCCGCCATCGCCCACGGCATGGCGCATGAGATCGGCTCCGTGGAAGTAGGCAAGCGCGCCGATCTGGTGCTGTGGAACCCTGCCTTCTTCGGCGTCAAGCCGGACATGGTCCTGCTTGGCGGCTGGATCGCCACCGCGCCGATGGGCGATCCCAACGGCTCGATCCCGACGCCGCAGCCCATGCATTACCGACCGATGTTCGGCGCCTTCGGCAAGGCGCGCACCAATTCCTCCATCACCTTCGTCTCGCAGGCCGCGCTTGCTGCCGGGCTGCGTGAAAAGATCGGCGTGGACAAGCAGATGGTGGCCGTCGCCAACACGCGCGGCGGCATCGGCAAGCGCTCCATGATGCTGAACGACGCGATGCCGAAGATGGAAGTCGATCCCGAAACCTACGAGGTGCGGGCCGACGGCGAACTGCTCACCTGCGAACCGGCGGACGAACTGCCGATGGCGCAGCGCTATTTCCTGTTCTGAGGAGCGAAACGACCATGCTGCGCGCCACCGCCCTCATCCGCGCCCATGAGGCGCCCGCCGACATACCAACGGGACACGCCGTGCTGGAGCGTGACGAGCGTCACCTGCGCCGCAAGGCGATCACGCTGGAAGGCGGCGAGAAGGTGCTGGCCGATTTCGCCGAGCCGGTGGTGCTGGAACATGGCGACCGGTTGCTGCTGGAAGACGGCCGCCAGGTCGAGATCCGCGCCGCCAGCGAACCGCTCTACGAGATCGCCGGCCGCGACGCCCTGCACATCGCCGAACTCGCCTGGCATATCGGCAACCGGCATCTCGCCGCCCAGATCGACGCGGACCGCATCTTCATCCTGCGCGACCACGTCATCAAGGCAATGCTGGAGGGGCTCGGCGCGACGGTGAAGGAGGTTGAGGCGATCTTCAGCCCGCTGCGCGGCGCCTATTCCGGCGGGCACCATCACCACGGCCACGGCGATCATCACGACCACGCCGGCCATGCGCACAGCCATGACGACCACCATCACCACGGCTGAGGCCGATGGCTCGCTGCTGCGGCTGACGGCATGGCTGTCGCCGGTCTTCCCGGTCGGCTCCTTCAGCTACAGCAACGGGCTGGAGGGCGCCGCGCATGACGGGCTGGTCGGCAGCGCCGGCGATCTTCGCGACTGGCTCGAAGACCTCGTTTCCTGCGGCTCCGGCTGGAACGACGCGGTGCTGTTTGCCGAGAGCTGGCGGCGCGCGCGCGACGGCGGCGACCTGGCCGAACTGGCGGAGCTTGCCGAGGCGCTCGCCGGCAGCGCTGAGCGGCACATGGAAAGCACCTTGCAGGGCGCGGCCTTCCTCGACGCTGCCGGCCCATGGCCTGCCGAGGCGCTTTCGGCCCTGCCGCGCGCCTGTCCCTATTGCGTTGCCGTCGGTGCCGCCTGCGGCGCGCATGGCGTCGCGCTCGCCCCCGCGCTAGCGCTCTTCCTGCAAGCCCTGTGCCTGAACCTGATGCAGGCGGCGATCCGCCTTTCGGTCACCGGCCAGAACGGCGTGACCGCGCTGCTTGCAGCGCTGGAACCGTTGCTTGCGGCCACCGCCGCGCGCGCGGCCGCATCGACCCTTGACGATCTCGGCTCAGCGACCTTCATTGCCGACATCGCAGCCATGAAACACGAAACCCAGCATTCGAGGCTGTTCCGCTCATGACACAGAAAATCGGCCACTCCCCGGTTGTCCGCTCAAGCAACGGGCCCTTGCGCGTCGGAATCGGCGGCCCGGTCGGCTCGGGCAAGACGACGCTCACAGAAAAGCTCTGCAAGGCGCTGCGCGACCGCTATTCGGTCGCGGTCGTCACCAACGACATCTACACCCGCGAGGACGCGCTGATCCTCGCGCGTCATCAGGCGCTTTCGGAAGACCGCATCATCGGCGTGGAGACCGGCGGCTGCCCGCACACCGCCATCCGCGAGGATGCCTCGATCAACCTTCAGGCCATCGCCGAAATGAACCGGCGCTTCCCCGACCTCGACATCGTCTTCATCGAATCCGGCGGCGACAATCTCGCCGCGACCTTCTCGCCGGACCTGGCCGACCTCACCCTTTATGTGATCTCGGTCTGCCAAGGCGAGGAAATTCCACGCAAAGGCGGGCCCGGCATCACCCGCTCGGACTTTCTCGTCATCAACAAGAGCGACCTCGCGCCTTACGTCCATGTCGATCTCGAGGTGATGGAGGCGGACGCGGCGCGCATGCGCGGCAAGCGGCCATACGCCTTCACCGACCTGCATCGCGGCAAGGGATTGCAGGAGGTCATCGACTTCATCGTCGAGAACGGCGGCCTTGAAACCGGCGGGCACTTGGGCAAACTGGCCTCATGACGGCCTATGACGACGACGCCCTGCGCGCGGAAATGGTGGCCACCTGCCGGCGCATGAACGCGCTGGGCATCAATCAGGGTACCTCCGGCAACCTGTCCGTGCGCAATCCGCGCGGTTTCCTCGTCACGCCGACTTCCCTGCCCTATGAGCGCATGGAACCGAAAGACCTCGTGCAGATGTTCTTCGACGGCAGCTATGAGGGCGAGCGGCGGCCTTCGTCCGAGTGGCGCTTCCACCGCGATATCCTCGCCAGCCGGCAGGATGTCGATTGCGTGCTGCATTGCCATTCGGTCTACGCCACCACGCTTGCCGTCCATCACAGGCAGATCCCGGCCTTCCACTACATGATCGCGGTCGCGGGCGGCACCACGATCCGCTGCGCGCCCTACGCTACCTTCGGCACGCAGGCCCTGTCGGACGCGGCCATCGTGGCGCTGGAGGACAGGCTGGCGTGCCTGCTCGGCCAACACGGCCAGATTTCACTCGGCAGGACGTCGGCGGCAGCACTTGCGCTGGCCGTCGAGGTGGAGACGCTGTCGCGGCTTTACGTGCAGGCGCTGGCGCTCGGCGAACCGCCAGTGCTCTCCGACGAGGAGATGGGCCGCGTCATGCAGCAGATGAAGAAGATGAGCTACGGCCAGGCTCCGGACCCGGAGGGCGCCGCGGACGTGCCGCGCCGCAGGGACTAGGCGAGTGCCGACCTTGCGCCCGGAATTGTGTGAAAACAACGAATTATCGTGACTTTTGGAAGCGCTTTCTTCAGGCGTTAACGTTCCGGGAACAGCTTTTTCAGCCCCGGGTTCGAGGCTTCCGCCACGCCGCGCTCGGTGATCAGACCCGTTACCAGCCGTGCCGGGGTGACGTCGAAGGCGGGGTTGCCGGCCGGCGTAGCGTCCGGCGAAACGCGTACCTGCGCAATCTCGCCCGATGCGGTCCTGCCCCACACCAGCGACACCTCGTCGCCCGAGCGTTCCTCGATGGGAATCTCCTTCAGCCCGTCGCTCACCGTCCAGTCGATGGTCGGCGAAGGCAGGGCGACGTAGAACGGCACGCCGTTGTCCTTCGCCGCCAGGGCCTTGAGGTAGGTGCCGATCTTGTTGCAGACGTCGCCATTGGCCGTCGTGCGGTCGGTGCCGACGATCACCATGTCCACCTCGCCGCGCTGCATCAGATGCCCGCCGGCATTGTCCACGATTAGCGTGTGCGGCACGCCGTGCCCGGCCATTTCCCAGGCGGTGAGTTGCGCGCCCTGGTTGCGCGGGCGCGTCTCGTCCACATAGACGTGGACCGGAATACCTGCCTCCATGGCGAGATAGATCGGTGCGGTCGCTGTGCCGTAGTCCACCGTGGCCAGCCAGCCGGCATTGCAATGGGTGAGGATATTGACCGGCTTCCCCGGCTTCTTGCCGGCGGCGATCTCGCGGATGATGGCCAGCCCGTTCTCGCCGATGGCGCGATTGAGTTCCACGTCCTCGTCGGCGATCTCCGCCGCGCGGCTGTAGGCCGCCGACACCCGCCTGTCCTCGGCCAGCGGCTTCAGCAGGCGGCGCATTTCGTCGAGCGCCCAGCGCAGGTTGATGGCGGTCGGCCGCGTTGCGTGCAACTTTTCCCACGTGGCGTCGAGCGAAGCGTCGGAAGGATCGGCGGCCATGGCGATCGCCATGCCGTAGGCGGCAGTGACGCCGATCAGCGGCGCGCCGCGCACCCACATGTCGCGTATGGCCGTCGCGACATCCTCCACCATGCGAAGCGTGACGATGCGGAACTCGTGCGGCAGCCAGCGCTGGTCGATGATGTCGACCGAGCGGCCGTCCTCGTTCAGCCAGATGGTACGGTAATGACGGTCGCCGACATTCATGCGCGCGTCTCCTTTTCGATGAGCAAGGCGAGCCCGTTCACCTCGTCAACGCTATGGATGCGGCATCGGTTCACGACGAGATGGCGGCCGAAGCGCAGAGCCTTCGCCTCGCACCGTGCCCGCAGGGCCTCGTCCGCGATGGTCTCGAAATCGGCATTGTGGGCAAGCCCCAATATGCGGCGGTGGATCTCCACCCCGGCGAAGCCGAGCAGGTCCTGCCACAGCGAATGCAGCACGCCGTCCAGCGCCTGCTCGGCGCCGAGCGCATCGCCACGCTTCTCGAACAGGCTGTCGGCGTAGAGCATGCCTGTGCGTTCCGTGCGCCACAACCACGAGAACTCGGCCCGGAACACCGACCAGAGGTCGGAGACGGTACGCAGCAGATAGCCGCGCATCGACGCGCGCGAGCCCTCCTGCTCGTGGCCGGCCTGCGAGAAGAACGACATCCAGAAATTGGCGAGCAGCATGCCGACGTCGAAGGCCATCGGGCCATAGAAGGCGAATTCGGGGTCGATGACGCGGGTGTCGTCCTCCGTCACCATGATCGAGCCGGTGTGCAGGTCGCCATGCAGCAGCGTCTCGGCATTGGCTGCGAACAGGTGCTTGAGGCGCTGGGCTTCCACCTTCAGGTCGCGGTCGGCGCGCAACTCTGCCACCAGCGGGTCGAGCGCCGGGGTGTGGCGGTTCAGCTCCGCCTCGAAATAGGGATCGGTGAAGACGAGATTCTCGGTGATGTCGCACAGTTCGACATTGCCGGCGAACAGCGCAAGGTCCGCTTTGCGCTCGCGCGCGGTCATGTGCAGGTCGGAGCCGCGAAACAGCGTGCGTGCCGCGAACAGGCCGAGATCGTTGGCGATGCGCGGCAGTTCCCGGCCCTCGATCAGCGCCTTGCGCAGGATGACGTGCGGCGACAGATATTCCATGACGATGAGCGCCTGCGCCTCGTCGAAATGGTAGATCGCCGGCACCGAGCCCTTGCCGGCGCGCGCTTCCTGCCGCACCAGCGCATGATATTCGAAGAAGGAGCGCTTGAGCGGCAGCGGCCAGCTTTCGCCGACGAGACGAACATAGGGCAGCGCCTGCTTGACCACCGCCGCGCCCTTCGGCCCTTCGACGATGAAGACGAGGTTCAGATTGCCGTCGCCGACCTCGCGCACCTTCCATGCGGACCTGTCCGGTCCCAGCCGCTCGACCAGCGCCTCCAGACCGCCCAGACGCAGGGCCAGGGTTTCGGTGGTCAGGGCGTCGAAAGAAGCATGCTTCGCCATACGCGGCCTCTGTGCATCGGTTCCTCGTGCAGAGGTTAGTATGGCCGAAAACGATATGGCAATGTCGGCGCGGAAAAGCCTTTCGGCCGGCGCCGGGAATACGGCTATTTCCGTCGAAGCGGCGCGGATTTTACCGGCGCTTTCATGGAAATCTCAGCGCCAAGAGGCCATGCCGGGCAGGTTTTCCGTCGAGACCTGCGCGCGGCAATGCTCCTCGAAGCTCTCGGTCGCGCATGTCTTGCGCAGGCCCTTGAGCGTGGCGATGCCGAGCATCATCGGGGAATAGCTTCCCTCGAGGCGCACATAGACAAGTTCCTTGCCGTTGAGAGCCACCCGGTTGGCGGGGCGGGCCGTCATCAGCGAATAGCCGAACCCGCTGGCGACGAAGCTGCGCACGGTTTCGGGGTATTCGGACTTGGCGACGATGTTCGGGGCCAGTCCCTGCGTCATGAACAGCGACAGGAAATATTCCTTGCTGAGCGGCATATCGAGGAGGATGAAGGGCTTCTCGGCGAGCGCGGCGAGCGGAAGCGATCTGGCCGAAGCCAGCGGGTCACTGGCCGCGAGCACGATATGGGTCGGCAACTCGGCCAGCGGCTCGAAGGCGATGTCGTCGGTGAGATGGACGGAATAGGTCAACGCCAGATTGATCTCGGCCCGGCGCAGGCGGGCGATCAACGTCGCCTCGTCGTCTTCATAGACTTGCAGCCTGACCGCCGGGTGCAGTTCCAGGAACGTCTTGCAGAGCTCCGGGATGAGCATCGGCGCCAGGGTGCGGAAGAAACCGACATTCAGCGGGCCCGAGACGGACCGGGCCACTTCGTCGGCGATGCCGTGAAGCTCCTCGGCCTGCTGCAGCAGCGCCTTTGCGGCCTGCATGACGCGCTGGCCGGCAGGCGTCAGCGACAGGCCCTGCGCGTGATGGCGCACGAAGAGCTGGAGGCCGAACTCGACCTCCAATTGCGAGATCGCCGCCGAGATCGACGGCTGGGAGACGTTGATGCGTTCGGACGCCAGCGTGACGCCGCCCACCTCGCCCGCCGCGACGAAATAGGCGAGTTGCCGAAGCGTGAACCGCATCGAGAACGTGCGGGGATTCGGATCGCTCACGAGGCTCTGAGCCAGGTTGGAATTCAAGCTTCAGTTCCTCGCGGAGCTGGCACCAATCCTGACGCCCGCCCCGGGAACCGCCGGCGACGATGGCGGCTGGCGGGAAGGGAGTCAAGCCGGTGCCGAAATAGCTCACATGTCGCCCGGCACTCCGTAGGTCGGGGCGACGGACGGGTTGATGCCACGCGAGACATAAGCCTCCAGTTGTGGCTCCCAAAGCGCCCAGAGCCGGGCGAGCTCGCCGATCGGATCGGTCTCGTGCCAGTCGACGCGCAGGTCGGCGACCGGCCAGGCGACTTCGCGCACCAGAAGCATGCCGACCGAGTGGACGGGGCCCTCCTCGCCGCCGGCATCGACCGCCGCCTGCATCGCGCCGATCAGCCGCGACCCGAGGGATGCGCCCTCGTCGGCCAGGAACGCGGCGACCATCGCCTCCGGCACGGCGGGGCTCGACAACAGGTTGCCGGCGGCCACGACATTCGGCCTGATGACGGTGCGATGGGTGCCGAGCGTGTTGGCGCCGGAGAAGGCGGCGCCATTGCCGTTCCTGTCCACCAGCGCGAGTTGTCTGTAGTCGATATGCCCGGCTTCGGCCCGGATCCGCTCCAGCGCCTCGGTGGCGGACAGCCCCGAAGCCATGAGGTCGAGACCCTTCGGGCCAAGCGTCGGATCGGTCACGTTCTGGGTCGCCACCACGCCGACGCCTGCCCGCGCATGGGCGCAGCGCGCCGCGACGCATGGGCTGGAGGACGAGACCGCGATGCCGAACATGCCGGTCCTGGCACAGCGGGCGGAAATGGAGAAGGTCACGTCGTCGGCCTCCCGTTCAGGCGGCGTCGGGGATGACGGCCGTCACCTCGATTTCCACGACCCATTCGGGTCGCGCGAGGGCTGGAACCACGAGGCCGGTCGAGCACGGGAACACGCCCTTCAGCCACTTGCCCATTTCCTGGTAGACGGCCTCGCGATAGCGGATGTCGGTGACATAGACGACGATGCGGCAGATGTGGGACATCTGGCTGCCTGCTTCCTCGAGCAGCATCTTGATGTTTTCCATGGTCTTGGCGGTCTGCTTGCCGGCGTCGCCGACATGCAGGCATTCGCGGGTCTCGAGGTCCTGGGAGACCTGCCCGCGCAGGAACACCATGGTGCCGCGGGCGACCACGCCCTGCGACAGGTCGTTGTCGAGCTTCTGTTCCGGATAGGTGTCGCGGGTGTTGAAGGGGCGGATGCGCTTGTGGATCATCGTCGGCGTTCTTTCGGGAGAGTTGAGATCGCCCGTACCGGCCGAATGGGAACGGCCGATGCGGGCGACAGGGGGATTGCTACTTCGCTGCGGCCAGCTGCGGCTGCCGGCCATAGACGCGGTCGGAAAGTCCAGCCGCTTCCTTGGTGAAGCGCAGCGGTTCGTTCCAGTCGAAATTGTTGTAGACGGCTGCCAGATGGGCGAAGGGCGGGGCCTGCGCGAACAGTTGGAAGGTGACGCGGTGCCCGGCATAGTCGGAGTTCAGCAGGTCGCGGGCGAAGGCCAGCAGCTTGCGCCGATCCTCGGCATGCCAGTTGTCGTTCAGCGTATAGAACTTGTTCAGCCATTCGCCGGCTTCCGGATCCTGGAAACAGGCATAGTCGGGCGTGACGCAAATCTGGCCGCCGCACAGCTCGCGGGCGAGATGCATCATGTGGTGGAGCTGCGAGCAGGCGTGGACGCGGCCCGACATCAATAGCGACTGGTTGGGCATCAGAAGCCCCGCCGGGCTCGGCTCGGCATTGGCGATCGCGGCGGTCAGGTGCGCGTTGATGCCCTCGCGATAGCAGGCGAGCTGCGCCAGCTTCTCCTGCACCGCCTGCTGCTTCTCCAGCCCTGTCTGGCGCACGTTCCACAGCGCCGCGCCGATCATCAGGTCGGCGAGCTTGAGGTTGCGCTGCACGAAGGCGAAGGCCGAGTAGCGATGCAGCGTGGCGCGGATGAACTGCGCCGCCTTCGTGTACTGGTAGAACAGCACGTTCTCCCAAGGGATCAGCACGTTGTCGTAGATGACCAGCGTGTCGATCTCGTCCACCCGGTTGGACAGCGGGTAGTCTTCCGCCGGCGCGCGCCCGGCAAAGCCGGTGCGGGCGATGAAGCGCAGGTTCGGCGAGGAAAAGTCGCAGATGAAGCCGACCGCGTAGTCGGACAGCTTGTCGTCGCCCCAATTGGCGATGGTCGGCTTGGTGAAGGCCTGGTTGGCATAGGCCGCGGCCGTCTCGTATTTCGCGCCGCGAACGATGATGCCGGCGTCGGTTTCCTTCACGACATGCAGGAGCATGTCGGGGTCCTGGTCCTGCGGGCGCTTTGAGCGGTCGCCCTTCGGGTCGGTGTTGGCCGACACGTGGAACGGATCCTGCTTCAGCACCACATCGATATGGCGCTCGATATTTGCGGCGAAGCGCGGATCGACGTCGTTGAGCATGTCGCGACCGTCGAACAGCGACCACATCTCGCCCACAGTCTCGTCGCCGACGCGGGTGACGATGCCCCTCACCTCGTCCAGCACCGCATCCGTGGCGCGGCGCTTGTCGTGCCAGTCCTGCTGCGTGTGCGGCAGCTTGAGGCCGATGGCGAAACGCTCGCCTTTCTCCTCATAGGACATGACGTCCCGATGCACGGCCTCATGCGCCATGTCGTAAATCCGCGCGCGGATATCGACGATGGGCTTGAACATCGGATGGGCGGTCACGTCCTTGACGCGCTCGCCATTGATCCAGACACGCCGGCCGTCGCGGATCGAATCCCGATATTGATCACCGGTTCTGATCATTGAAAATGCCTTTCCTTCAGAATTCCTGTCACCTGTCCGCTCAGCCGTTCAACGGCAGGGCGGCGGGGTGGCAATATGTGCGCCGGCAATGCGCCAGAGGGGCGCTCTGGGTGGCGGTGACTTCCACCACGCGACCGACGAAGATGGTGTGGGTGCCGACGTCATGGCTGTCGTGCACCGCGCAGTCGAAGGTGCTCGCCGCATCCGGCAGGCGGGCCGAGCCCGTGGCCGCGGCCTGCCATTGCGCGCAGCGGAAGTCGAACGCCTCGCCCTCGCGGGGATGTCCGGCGAAGACGTCGGAGATGCTGTCCTGGTGCACGGCCAGCAGGTTGACGCAGAACACGCCGTTCTCCCTGATTGCCGCGCAAGCGGGGCTGCGCTGGTTGACGCAGACCAGCAGCATGGGCGGATCGGCCGAAACCGAAGCCATGGCGCTGACGGTGACGCCGAACATGCCGGCGGCGCCACCGGTGGTGACGACGTTGACGCTGGTGACGGCGCCGCTCATCGCCGAAACGAAGGCGGCACGGTCTGCTGCCGGCAGCGCGCGGCCGGACCTGATGGAGATTGCGCTGGACGATGCTTGAAGGACCGACATCTCTTTGTCTCGCGACCTGTTCGTGGACCTGATCGACGCAAGAATTCTCGCGGACAAATGCGCATCTGTATAATAGAACTTAGATATCTTTTGCTTCGGCATTCCCGATCCGCCCGGCAACGCCCGGGCACAGACCGCAAACAACAGCCGCAAAGCGAAAAGGCCGCGCGGCATTGCCGCCCTGCCTGCTCGTCCGAAGCTGCGGTGGGGTCAGGCGCGCGCCAGGAAATCGAGGAACAGCGGCGTTTCCTCCGCGCCCGCCGGGCCGTTCAAGGCGAGCCGCACCGGTCCTGCTTCGGAAATCGTGAGGCGTCCGAACGACAGCACGCGCGCGTCGTTCGCCCGGCGGAGCGCGACGACATAGCTGCCGCAGGCGGGTTGCAGGACCGCCTCGGGCCAGGAAATCTCTCCCTGCCCCGTTTTCGGCAGACGGTCGATCTCGACGCTCCAGGCCCTGCCCAGCAGCACATTGGCGGCTCCGATGTCGCCCTTGGCGAGGCGCTCGCGCACGCGCGTCGACGAGCAGGCGGCGCCGGCCTGCGTGAACTCACCGACACAGGTGAGCTCAAAGCCGTGCCGCTCGCCGAGACGGCGCAGCAATTCGACATCGCCCCGCCGCTCCCGGCCGAAACGGAAATTGGGGCCGACCACCACGCGCGAGACCGCCAAGCCTTGCGCCAGCACGGTCTCGACGAACTGCTCGGCTTCCTGGCCGGCAAAGGTTCGGTCGAAGCGGGGGCCGTAGATGAAGTCCACGCCGAGGCGGGCGAAGATTTCCTTCTTGGTGGCAAGCGTCGAGAGCCGGAACGGCGCGCATTGCGGCGCGAAGAACTGTTTGGGATGCGGCTCCACCGACATGACGCCGATCGGACGGCCAGAAAGCAGCGCGTGCTCCTTCGCGGCCGCAAGCAGCATCCTGTGTCCAAGATGGAAGCCGTCGAAATTGCCGAGAAGCATGACGCTTCCCTTGAGGTCTTCGGGCATTGCGCCTACATCAGCCACGCAGCGCAGCGCCGGTCTGGCAGCGGGAAAGCGCATGCCTGTCGAGCGCTCCGGCCGCATGTTCGCCAAAGGCCACTCCGTCCTGCGGACGCTATCCGGGTCGCCCGCGAGCGGCGATGCCAAACTTTCCCGAAGATCGACCATCTTGTTCATGACCGGAACGGTAACGCACGCTGCTGCTTCGGGAAAATTATTAAGTTGAAAGTATCGGCATCGGAAATCCCGAACCAGTTTCGTTGCCCCGAGCCGCTCTCTACAAACCGCTTGCCGGCGCGATCATTGCGACCAGACAGGCGCTGCCGCCGCCCAGAGCCAGTTCCGCCTGCTCCATGTCGCGCGCCACCAGCGTCTCGCCGGTGTCGGCGCGGGTTCCAGTCATGTCGCACGATCCCGCGACGACATGCACCACAACCAGTCCGTTCTGCGGTATTGGGAGGCTGTGTGTCCCGGTTTCACGCAACACCGTGACCTGCGAGGTCCAGCGGCCGCGCCGGGTCATGACGTTCATGACCTGTGAAGCGCCGGATGGAAGACGCGAGGTGGGCGCGAGGTTGCTGTCGAAGCTGACGGGCGACAGATGCTCCAGCACGACCTCTTTACCGTTGGAAAAGCACAGCACCAGCGGCTTCTCGCCAATCCGCGTGATCGTGCGGTCGATGCCGGGGAAAGGCGAGAAGCGGGACTCGTCCACGATCGGCGCGCGGCTGACCCGGATGTCGAAATCGTCATGAGATGCGCCTTCGGGCAGGAGCAGCACGTCTTCCGTGATGCCGTTGCCGTTCTTCCAGGGCGTACGGCGATAGTCCTGCGCCGAAAGCAGCTCGATCATGCGCGATATTCCTCACGGACCGGAAAGCTAGAGGTAAAGGCTCTTGGCCGCCTTGGACGACAGCAGTTCGCGCGCCGGTCCCTCCTGCGCGACGCGTCCCTTGACCAGCACATAGCCGCGGTCGGCGATGCTCAGGCCCATTTCGGCGTTCTGCTCGATCAGCAGGATGGTCGTGCCTTGCCGGTGCACTTCCTGCGTGATCTCGAAATATTCGCTGATGAGCTTGGGCGACAGGCCGAGCGACGGCTCGTCCATGACCACCAGCTTGGGCTCACCGATCAGCGCGCGCGCCAGCGCCACCATCGCCTGCTCCCCGCCCGACAAGGTGCCCGCCACCTGGCGCAGCCGCTCGCGGATACGCGGGAACAGCGCGCACATCTTGTCGAGCTGCGGTTCGAAATTCGGCCCGCGTCGGGAAACGGCGTCGTAGCCGAGGCGCAAATTCTCCTGCACGGTCAGGCTTGGGAAAAGCCGGCGGCCTTCCGGCACCAGGCCGACGCCGAGCGAGGCGAGGTTTTCGGTGCCCAGCCGGCCAATGTCCTGACCCATCACCTCCACCTTGCCGCGCTGGGCGCGCACCACGCCGCACACGGTCATGAAGGTGGTGGTCTTGCCGGCCCCGTTCGGCCCCAGAAGGCAGACCAGTTCGCCGGCACGCACGCTCATCACCACGTTGCGCAGCATCGGCACCGCGCCGTAGGCGGTGTCCACGTCCTTCAGCTCAAGCATCGACCATGGCCTTTCCGAGATAGGCTTCCTGGACGCGCCGGTCGCTCCTTACGGCGGCGAAGTCGCCTTCAGCGATCCTGCTGCCATAGTCGATGCACATGACATGGTCGGGAAAGGCGTCGACGACGCGCATGTCGTGCTCGATCAGGATCACCGACAGGTCCGGCTTTTCCGTGCGCAGGCGCTTGATATCGGCGACCAGCGCGTCGGTTTCAGTGTCGTCCATGCCGACGGAGGGCTCGTCCAGCAGGAGCAGCTTCGGCTCGGAAGCCAGCGCCCGCGCAATCTCTAGGCGCCGGCGGTCGGCCTGTGCCAGCGTGCCGGCCGGGCGGTAGCGCTGGGCGAAGAGGTCGCCCGAACCGGCCTTGAGCAGCGCTTCGGCCTTTTCCACGCAGGCCGCCATCTCGCGCTTCGACGCGCCGGGGCGGAACAGGGCCGTCAGCACGCCGGTCTTCGTGCGGGTGTGCATGCCGATGATGACGTTGTCGAGCACGCTGAGATCGGAAAACAGGCGCGAGGACTGGAAAGTGCGGGCGATGCCGCGTTCCACCACCTCGTAGGCCGGCTTTCCGGTGATGTCCGCGCCGTCGAAACTCACCCGGCCGGAGGTTGGCTTGTAGACGCCCGTCACCACGTTGAACAAGGTGGACTTGCCGGCGCCGTTCGGGCCGATGACGGCCAGCACCGAGCCCTTGTCGATGGAGAAGGAGACATCGTTCAGCGCGACCAGGCCGCCGAAGCGCATGGTCGCGTTTTCGACCGTGAGAAGCGCGCTCACCGGCTTTCTCCGTAGTTGCGCATGCGCTGCGGGAACAGGCCCTGCGGGCGGATCATCAGGAAGCCGATGATGACCACGCCGAAGAACAAAAGCCGGTAGTCCGAGAATGCGCGCAGCTTCTCCGGCAGGATGGTCAGCAGGAAAGCGCCGACGATGACGCCGAAGATGTTGTCCATGCCGCCGACGATGACCATGGTCATGATGGTGACGGACACCAGGAAGGTGAAATTGTCCGGCGAAATATAGGACACGTAGAAGGCGTAGATGGTGCCGGCAAAGGCGGCGAGGAAGGCATCGACCGCGAAGGCCAGCACCTTGAACCAGGCGACGTTGATGCCTTGCGCCCGCGCCGCGATCTCGTCGGCCCGGAGTGCGTTCCAGGCAAGCCCGATGCGCGAGCCGTGCAGGCGGTGCGCGGTGATGATGGCCACCACGACGAGCGCGGCGGACAGATAGTAGAAATTGGCCTGGCTGGGCAGCTTGTGGCCGAAGATCACCAGCGGCTGGGCGAAAGAATGGCCGAACAAAGTGGGCGCGGGAATGCCGACCAGCCCGTTGGGGCCGCCCGTCCAGTCGAAATTGTTGAGAAGCTGCTGCACCACCACGCCGAAGGCGATGGTGACGAGCGCGAGATAGGTGTCGCGCGTGCGCATCGACGGAATGCCGATGATGAAGCCGAACAGCGTCGCCGCCACCGCCGCGACCGGCAGCGTCAGCCAGAAGCTCATGCCGAAATTGATCGCCAGCAGCGCCGAGACATAGGCGCCGATGCCGTAGGACGCGCCGGTTGCGAAATTGGGGATGTTGGCGCTGCCGAGCTGGAAGTTCAGGGCCAGCGCCAGCACGGAATAGAGCAGCGCCACGATCAGCAGGTGCATGAGATAGGTGTTGGAGCCGAGGATGAACGGGAACAGCAGCACCACGGCCGCGCCCGTCGCCATCGCCACCAGCGGCACGCGCGCGAAGCTCGCCATGACGCGGTCGGCGATGGCGGGCTTTTTCTCCAGCACGAAGAAGCCGGCGCCGAGCAGGACCAACAGGCCGACGATCTGCCAGCCACCGTCCGCCTTCAGGATCAGATAAAGGAAGGCTGCGCCGCAAAGCTGCGCAAGAATGGTGATTGCTGCCGCGGCGCCCGGTCCTGGTGCGGCGGACGAGAGGTGGTCCCGCATCTAGACCTTCTCCATGACGGCGCGCCCGAGCAGGCCTTCCGGACGGAACAGCAGCACGGCGATGACAAGCAGGAAGACGAAAACCAGGCGATAGGAGGCCCCGTCCGGCACCAGCGTCTGCGCCAGCACCTCGATGCCGGCGATGATGAGGCCGCCGAGAATGGCACCCGGCATGGAGCCCAGGCCGCCGATGACCGCCGCCGAGAAGCCCAGCAGGCCGGCCATGACGCCGAAGTCGAAGCGCGTCACGCCGGCATAGCTGGCGAACAGCAGGCCTGCTATCGCGCCGATGGCGGAGGCGATGAAGAAGGTGGCGCGAAAGACGCGCGCGTCGCGAATGCCCATCATGCGGGCCACGACGCGATCCTCGGAAGCCGCCCGGATGCGCAGCCCGAGCGGCGTCAGCCGCAGGAAGACGAAAAGCAGCGCCACCAAAACGACCGTCAGCACCACCACCAGCACCGCGAACCAGCTGATCTGGACGCCGGCGGATTCGAAGGCGACGCCCGAGACCAGCCGCGGGAAAGCGTGCGGGTTGGAGCCCTGCGGGTAGAGATGGCGGATGAGCTCGCGGATGACGATGCCGAGCGCGACGGTGGCGACCAGCGCCATCATGGCCGGCGCGTCTCGGAAGCGGCGTATGACGACTTTGTCCAGCACGACGCCGATCAGTCCCACGGCCAGCACCGCCGCCAGCACGGCCAAGACCAGCCAGGCCGGGCTTGCGACGCCGATGGCGACGGCCAATGCCTGCGCCAGCGCCAACGCGATGAACGGGGCAGTCATGGCCACGTCGCCATGCGAGAAATGTATGACGTTGAGAACGCCGAATATCAGGCTGAAACCGATCGCCAACAGGGCATAGATGCACCCAAGGGTTATCCAGTTCACCAGTTGCTGGACAAGCAGCTCCACCATGCCATGCGTGCCTCTGATCGGGGCCGCAACGATTATCAGCGCGACCCATATGCGCACATAACGAATTTCCGATGTAACGGATTGCAAATTCCGAATTTCGCGCGCGGGCAGCCGTTAATAGATTTACAGGGCCGGCAATCAGGATCGGCGACCCGCGGCCGTCGCGGCAGAAATTCTAGAGGTGGAACCATGCAAACCAGGCGCACAGCGCTCATCCGCATATCTTCATTCCTGGCCGCGACAGCCTTGGCGGTCTCGCTCGGCGCCGCCCAGGCGCAGGCCGACAAGATCAAGCTCGGCTTCATCGGCCCGCTCTCGGGCGGCAACGCCCAGCAGGGCCTCGGCGCAAAGAACGGCTTCCTGCTCGCCATCGACGAGGCAAACGCCAACGGCTATCCGCATGAGGTGGAGGGCGTGGTGCTCGACGATGCCTCCGATCCGGCCGTCGGCGTCTCCGCCGCCCAGAAGCTCGTCAACGATCCCGAGGTGATCGCGGCGACCGGCCACTGGAACAGCTCCGTGGCGCTGGCGACCATGCCGGTCTTCAACCGTGCGCAGATGCCGTTCATCATCTGGGGCGCGGTCAGCCCCAAGATCACCGAACAGAACTTCCCGAACGTGACGCGCGTCACCCCCACGCTGGTCAACGAGAACAAGCCGCTGGCCGAAAGCATCGCCAAGGGCGGCAAGATCAAGAAGATCGCCATCATCTCCGACACGACCGACTATGGCGTGGCCAACACCAAATGGTTCGGCGACTTCTTCAAGGCCGATGGCGGCGAAATCGTCTTCTCCGACGCTTCCGCGGTCGGCACGACCGACTTCCGCGCCATGTTGACCAAGGCCAAGGCGGCAGCGCCGGACGCCGTCTATTTCGGCGGCGTCGTCACCGAGGCGGCGCTGGTGCGCAGCCAGATGGCGGACCTCGGCATGGGTTCGTTGCCGATGTACGCCATTTCCGGCATTTACGATCCGAAGTTCATCGAGATCGCCGGCAAGGCCGCCGAGGGCACCATCGTCAGCAGCCCGGCCGTGCAGAGCAACCCCAAGCTCGAAGCCTTCAACAAGGCCTATGACGCGAAGGGCTACGCCGATCCGGCCGGCGCCTATGCGAAATACGCCTACGAGGCCACGCAGATCCTGCTCGACGTCATCAAGGAGAAGGGCACGGAGGACAAGGACGCGCTGAGCCAGGCCATCCGCGGCATCCATCACGAAGGCATCCTCGGCACCGTGTCCTTCGACAAGGAAGGCCAGACCGAAATGCCGATCGAGGTCGACATGTTCACCGTGCGCGACGGCAAATGGGTGAAGATGTAAGCGCATCTCCATAGGGACTGCCTCGCCGGCAAGGCAGGCAGTCCCGTGAGTTCGGGCCGGGCCGGCTGAAAAGCGGTCCGGCCTTTTTTGTGCGCCCGCTGAATGCGCCTGCACGATGAAAAGGCGCGCGGGAGGCTTGCGCTCCTCGCGCTCTTTTTCCCTATTCCGCCGCGAGCGCCGTGACCTCGCGCCGGAACGGCAGCGCATCGCCGATATCGGGCATATCCAGTTCGCGGGCGAAGCGGTGGCCGGCATAGGTCGCCCAGGCGATGGGTCCCGGAGCCTCGGCGTCGCCGATCACCTTGATCGAGCGGATGCCGTTGTCGGCCCATTCCTCTTGGCGTGCCTTCAGTTCCTGCCACAGGCCGTCGTTCTGCTGACGGGAGGCGACCAGCACCACGGCGCCGGCCTCGATATCGCGCTCGGCGCCGGTGTAGACGCAGGCCGTGGCGACGCCGCCCGCCGCAATGCGCGTCACCGTGCGGTTGAGCACGATCTCGACGCCCAGTTCCGCCAGCCTGCGATGGATGGCGCCCTGCTCCAGCGTGTTGCGGGTCCAGTCCGACACATAAGCCGAGGGCGTCACCAACGTGACCCTTGCGCCCTGCCGCGCCATCAGCTCGGCCAGCACGCCGCCCATATAGTAGTGGTCGTCGTCGAACAGCACGACATTGCCGGTGGGCACCCTGCCGTCCATCAGATCGTCGGGCGTATAGACGGGCATCGCGGCGTCCATCGGCATGGGCACCACATGCGCGCGCGCCACGCCGTCGCGCCGCCAGGTCGAACCGGTGGCGATGGCGACGTTCTGGAAGCCGAAGGCGAGGATGTCGTCGGCCGAAAGCCGGCTGTCGAAATAGGTCTCGACATTCTGCATCCGGCCGATCTGGTACTGCCGGTAGTCGCGCACGCGCCCCCAGGCGGAGAGGCCCGGCAGCTTGCATTCGCGCGCCACGCGCCCGCCCAGCTCGGTGCCGGCTTCCGCCAGCGCCACCTGGTATCCGCGCGAGCCCAGCGCCCGCGCCGCCTCCAGCCCGGCCGGGCCGGCGCCGACGATGAGCACGCTTTCGCTGTCGCCCTTGGCCTGCATGCGTTCGGGATGCCAGCCCTTGCGCCATTCCTCCATGAAGGTGGGGTTCTGCGTGCAGCGCGAGATCGACATGGTCATGTCGCCGGTGATGCAGATGTTGCAGCCGATGCACTCGCGAATATCCTCGATGCGGCCTTCCTCGACCTTCTTCGGCAGGAAGGGATCTGCGATGGAGGGGCGGGCGCAGCCGATGAAATCGAGCGTGCCGGACTTCACCATGCGCACCATCACGTCGGGCGAAGTAAAGCGGCCGACGCCGACCACCGGCCTTGAGGTGAGCTTCCTGATGCCGGCGACGAGGCTTTCCTGTGCCGCCTCTTCCTTGAAGCGCGACGGACCGGAGCAATCCTCCCAGGCACCGTGGGCGAGGTCCCAAAGGTCCGGCAGGTCGCCATGCATCTCGATCATGTCGCGCACTTCGGAATTGGCGAAGCCGAGTTCGCCGATCATCTCGTCCAGCGACAGCCGCAGCGTCAGGCCGCAGGTATCGCCGATGGCATCGCGGCCCTCCTCGATCAGTTCGCGCATCAGGCGCGCGCGGTTCTCCAGCGAGCCGCCATATTCGTCCGTGCGCTGGTTGGTGGCGGTGGAGAGGAAATGCTGGATGATGCCGAAGCCGTGCGCGCCGTAGAGGCAGACGAGATCGAAGCCGGCCTGCTTGGCCCGCAGGAAGGCGTTGCGATGCCAGCGGCGTAGGTCGCGTATGTCCTGCTTGTCCATGGCGCGCGCCTGCACCGGGTCGTTGGTGAAGGTGCGGATCGGCAGCGCGGTCGGGCCGCGCGGCACCTCCTTGGTGTAGAGGTTGGGACCGTTGATGCCGGAATACGCGAGCTGGATGCCCGCCAGCGCGCCATATTCGTGCATGGCCTCGGCCATCTTCGCCAGCGCCGGGATGTCCTGGTCCTCCCACAGGCGCAGCTCGATGAAGGGCGTGATCTCGGAAGTATGGTGCATCTCCGTCTGCTCGGTGAAGATGACGCCCCAGCCGCCCTCCGACTTGGTGCGGCGCATCTCGGCGGCGGCGGATGGGTCGCGATAGCCGCCGCCATTGCAATGCGGCACCTGATAGAACCTGTTCTTCGCCGTGACCGGGCCGATCTTCACCGGTTCGAACAGAATGTCGTAGCGTGGATCGCGCATGAAACTCCCCTTCTGCGACCGCTCTTGCTATCGGGGCAAGGCGCGATCACGCCCATGCCGTCAGGCTGGTGCCGTCATCCCATTCATAGGATGGGTGTTACGGCGGAAAACTAGTGTTTTCTTCTGCATCGCTTAGGAGGGGCCTAATCGCAGCGGGATCGTATCCGCCGATGCAGGGCTGAACCAAATGCGAATTCAACGGCAAGGCCACGTGGTGCTAGTAAGCCCACAAAAGCAGTGAAGGCAGGCAAGATGGACAGCATCCGAATCCTCGAAAAGCTGATCGCGTTCCCGACCGTGAGCCGCGATTCCAATCTCGACCTCATCCGCTATGTCGCCGAAACGCTGGACGGAGCCGGCGTCACATGCGACCTCATCCGCAGCGAGGACGGGCACAAGGCGAACCTGTTCGCCACCATCGGTCCGGACGATCTGCCCGGCGTCATGCTTTCCGGCCATACCGACGTGGTGCCGGTGGACGGTCAGGACTGGACCCTGCCGCCATTCGAGATGACCGAGCGCGACGGCAGGCTTTACGGGCGCGGCGCGGCCGACATGAAGGGTTTTGTGGCCACCGCGCTGGCCGCCTGCCTGAAGGCGGCGAAGATGGAGTTGCGGACGCCGCTGCATCTGGCGCTTTCCTATGACGAGGAGATCGGCTGCATCGGCGTGCGCAGTCTGGTCGACATGCTGCGCTCGGCCCCGAACAAGCCGCTTTTGTGCATCGTCGGCGAGCCGACCGCCATGCAGGTCGCCACAGGCCACAAGGGCAAGCTCGCCGCGCGCGCCACCTGCCGCGGCCGCGAGGGCCATTCCGCGCTGGCGCCGCTGGCGCTCAACGCCATCCATCTGGGCTGCGACTTCGTCGCCGCGCTGCGCCGCGAGCAGGACCGGCTGGCGCGCGAGGGCGCGCGCGACGGCGACTACGACATTCCCTATACCACCGTGCATGCCGGCAAGATCAACGGCGGCGTGGCGCTCAACATCGTGCCGAACCTGTGCACGGTCGATTTCGAGATCCGCAACGTCGCCGCGGACGATCCCGACGCCATCCTCGGTCGCCTGCGCGACGAGGCGGATCGCATTGCGAAGGCCGCCGCCGCCATCGCGCCAGAAGCCTCCATCGACATCGCGGTGACCAACACCTATCCGGGGCTCGACACGCCGGCCAGTTCCGAGGCGGTCGCCTTCGTGAAGTCGTTGACAGGTGGCAACAGCACCATGAAGGTCGCCTTCGGTACGGAAGGCGGCCTGTTCAGCCGCGATCTCGGCACGCCGACGGTTGTGTGCGGGCCGGGCTCGATGGCGCAGGGCCACAAGCCTGACGAGTTCGTCAGCGTCGAGCAGATGCGCCGCTGCGACGACATGCTGGACAATCTGCTGGGACGGCTGGCGGGCGAGCGCCTGCAGGCAAAAATGTAGGCGAGCGCTAACCTGCCGCGCGTTCGGTGCCGAACACGCCCTGTTGCTCCACGAAATGGCGGCAATGATCGATGAAGGCCTGCACGGTCTGGGTGCGGTGGTCGGCATTGGGCAGGGCGACGCCCATGGTCAAGGGCCGCAGGTCGCCCGACAGGGGAACGAACACCAGCGGCTTGCCGTCCGGCGACATATTGTGCAGAGGGCGCATGTTGGCGATGCCGTAGCCGAAACCGTTGCCGACCATCGAGCGCATCACGGCGATGTCGCCCGTGCGCTCTGCGATGTTGGGACGCAGCCCCCTCTGCTGGAAAGCGGAGAGGAAGTATTCGCGGCTGAACGGCAGGTCGAGCAGCACCATCGGCTCATCCACCAGTTCCTCGGGCGTGATGCCCGATCGTCCGGCGAGGCTGTGCCCGGCGGGCAGCATCACATAGGCGGGCAGTTGCAGCAGCGGTTCGAAAGTCATGTCCTGCGACAGTTCGAGGTCGTAGGTCAGCGCCGCGTCGATCTCGCCACGCTGCAGCATCTCCAGCAATTGCCCCTGGTTGCGCTCGAACTGCCTGACCCGCACGTCGGGATAGGCGTCCTCGAACTTGCGCCGCAGCGCCGGCAGCACGATCTGCGCGAAAGTGAGCAGGCACCCGATCGCCAGCGGACCGCGCACCTTCTCGGTAATGTCGCCGGCGATGTCGTGCAGCGCGTCCGCGTCGTTGAGCAGGCGCGCGGCCTCCTTGAGGAACACGCGGCCGCCGGCCGTCAGCGACAGGCCGTGCGAATGCTTGCGCACGAAGAGCTGCACGCCGAATTCGGCCTCGAGCTGGGCGATGGAGGCCGAGATCGACGGCGGCGAGACATTGACCTGCTCGGCCGCCTTGGCGATGGAGCCGGCTTCGCCCACGGCAACGAAATATTCCAGTTGTCTGAGCGTGAAGCGTAGCGGCATGGGCGGCTATGTTGCCGGTTTGGACGCTTCGATCAAGCCTTCAGTATTTTATCCAAGTGGTCTTGAGCGCAGTGTATTTGTCGAAGGAGTGCAGCGACAGGTCGCGGCCGAAACCCGACTGCTTGAAACCGCCGAACGGTGTCATCGGGCTCAGCGCATCCACGGTGTTGACCGAAACCGTGCCCGCCCTGAGCCGCCCGGCGATGCGGTGCGCGCGCGAGAGGCTGTCCGTCCACAGCGAGGCCGCCAGCCCGTAGATGCTGTCGTTGGCGATGCGCACCGCCTCCTCCTCATCGTCGAAGGAGATTACCGACAGCACCGGCCCGAAGATCTCGTCACGCGCCAGCGGATCGTTTGGCGCAACATTGTCGAAGACGGTCGGCTGCACGAAACTGCCGCGCCCGTTGACCGTGACCTGGTCGCCCCCGATGGCCAGCCGGGCCGACTTCCTGCCTGCCTCGATGAAGCGCATGACGCGCGAGGTGTGGTTCGCATCGACCATCGCTCCCATCTTCGAAGCGGGGTCGAGCGGATCACCCGGCTGGGTGGCGGCGGCGCGCTGCACCAGCTTCTCCACCAGCGCATCCTTGACAGAGCGCTGCACCAGGAGGCGCGAATTCGCCGAACACACCTCGCCCTGGTTGAAGAAGATGCCGAAGGCGGCCATGTCGGCCGCCGCGTCGAGGTCGCGGCAATCGGCGAAAACGATGTTGGGGCTCTTGCCGCCGGTCTCGGGCCAGACCTGCTTCATGTTCGACTGGCCGGAATATTGCAGGAACATCTTGCCCACCGCCGTCGAACCGGTGAAGGCCAGGCAGTCCACGTCCATGTGCCGCCCCAGCGCCTGCCCGGCCGTCTCGCCAAGACCCGGAACGACATTGAGCACGCCGGCAGGCAGGCCGGCTTCCATGGCGAGTTCGGCAAGCCGCAGCGCCGAGAACGGCGACTGCTCGGCCGGCTTCAGCACCACCGAATTGCCGGCGGCCAGCGCGGGCGCACATTTCCAGGTCGCCATGTCGAGCGGGAAGTTCCACGGCACGACAGCGCCGATGACCCCGAGCGGCTCGCGTCGCACCAGCACCAGGTCGCCCTCGCCCGTCGGCGCCACCTCGTCATAGACCTTGTCGATCGCTTCCGCGTACCATTGGAAGATGGCCGCCGAACCGGGCACGTCGATGGTGGCAGCGTCGTTGACCAGCTTGCCCATGTCGAGCGATTCCAGCAGCGCCAGCTCGTGCAGGTTCTCGCGCAGCAGGGCGGCCAGTTTCAGCAGCACCTCCTTGCGGTGCGATGGCGCGGCGCGCGACCATGCGCCCGTCTCGAAGCTGCGCCGCGCCGCGGCCACGGCAAGGTCGATGTCCTCCCCGCCGCAGGACGCGACTTCGGCGAGCGTCTCGCCGGTCGCCGGGTTGACGCTCGCGAAGGTACGGCCGGAACGCGCGGCGACGAATTTGCCGTCGATGAAGGCCTTGTCGCGGAAGCGGACTTGCGATGCCTTGCCGATCCAGTCCTCGTGGCTGAGTTCGCTCATCGATGGCTCCTGGGGATTGGTCCTATTCGTCGCCCGGAACGCCGTAGCTCGGCGCCTCGGTCGGATTGATGGCGCGGGTCACATAGGCGTCGAGCTGGGACTTGTAGATGTCCCAGAGCTTCGCCAGCTCCTCGATGGGACAGGCTTCCGTCCAGTCGCAGCGCAGGTCCGCCACCGGCCACGCCACGTCGCGCACCAGCTTCATGCCGGCAGAACGCACCGGCCCGGCCTCGCCGCCGGCTGCCAGCGCTGCGCGCATGGCGTCGAGAAGACGGTCGCCAAGATGGCCTTCCGACGCCAGAAAAGCGTCCACCATGGCCTGCGGCACGCGCTTGTCGGCCAGGAGATTGCCGCCGCAGGCGACGTTTTCGCCGCGCGCCTCGGCCCAGACGCCGAGCGCCTTCGGCCCGGAATGGATGGCGCTGAGGCCGGCCGCATCGACCGCCAGCACCTGCCGGTATTCGGGGTAGGCCCCGGTGCGCTTCAATATGGCGACCGCCTCGGCGGCGGAAGCGCCGCGCGCCATCAGCTCCAGCCCGCGGGTTCCCAGCGTCGGGTCGGTGACGTTCTGGCTGGCGACGGCCCCGACGCCCGCCTGCGCATAGGCGCAGCGCGCCGCCACGGCCGGGGATGAGGAGGACACCGCGACCCCGAACATGCCGGTGCGGGCGCAGCGCGCGACGATGGAGAAGGTCATTGTGCCAGCACTTTCCGCGTCATAGTGAACCGCCTTTAGTTATTGATCTTACGTATCTTTGCCCCGAAACCGGTTCCCGCTTCCGGGAGACATGCGTTAGTCGGGGATGACGGCGGTGCCGTCGATCTCGACCAGCCAGCTCGGGCGGG
This sequence comes from Mesorhizobium sp. SP-1A, assembly GCF_032460275.1. Classification (NCBI taxonomy): domain Bacteria; kingdom Pseudomonadati; phylum Pseudomonadota; class Alphaproteobacteria; order Hyphomicrobiales; family Phyllobacteriaceae; genus Mesorhizobium; species Mesorhizobium sp. SP-1A. The sequence continues at coordinate 46,951 of NZ_JAVXZD010000006.1, forward strand.
CGAGCGCCGTCACCACCAGCCCGGTCGAGACGGGATGCACGCCCTTGATGTACTCGCCCATGGTCCGATAGACGGCCTCGCGGTGGCGCACGTCGGTGATGTAGACCACCACCTTCACCAGATGTTCCATCCTGCCGCCGCACTCCTCAAGGAGCTGCCTGATGTTCTGCATCACCTTGTGGGTCTGCTCGACCGGATCGTGGCTGCCGATGTCCTTGGCCGTATCGAGGTCCTGCGGGCACTGGCCGCGCAGGTAAACGGTCTTGCCGCCCTGCGTGACGACCGCCTGGCACAGGTCGTTGTCCAGCTTCTGCTCGGGATAGGTGTCCTTGGTGTTGAACTTGCGGATTCGGGTATGTGCCATGCTGATCTCCTGTTCGTCCGCTCTTTGCGGCTGTCTTTAGGCGTCCGCGGTCTCGGGCTTCGCGGCCGCATGATAGGCCATGTATTTGCGTTGGGTCGAAATGCGGTCCGCCAGGTGCTTGGCATCGTGCCAGACGCCCCAGATGAAACTGGACCCCCGGCGCGACAGCCACGGCAGTCCCAGGAAATAGATTCCCGGCTCGGCCGAGACGCCGCGCTGATGCTTCGGCCTGCCCTTCTCGTCGAAGGCATCGACCTTCAGCCAGCCATAGTCGGCGGAAAAGCCCGTCGCCCAGATGATCGAGGTGATCCCGGCCTCGGCCAGGTCCAGCTCGAGAATCGGGTTCGTCATGCATTGCGGATCGGGGCCGATCCTGCGGGCCTCCGGCTCCTCGGGAAGATCGAGCCCGTTGCGGGCGACATAGGCGTCGGCCTCGTCGAGCAGCGACATCAGGTTGGCGTCGCCGCGCGCGATGTTTTCGGAAAGGTCCGGCGCGAAGCTCATCGCCCCGTCCTTATAGGCCTCCGTGCGGCCGACCAGCGTCATGCCCTGGGCGGCGAGGCGGCGGAAGTCGATGGTCTCGCCGCCGCGCGCGCCGCTCACCGCAATGGTGACGTGCTCCGTGCCGGGTCCCGGCGTTTCGGCGTCCCACTTGCCGAGCACCCCCAGCCACCAGCAGAAATCGCGGCCGCGATAGGCGCGCGGCGGACGATCGTGCGGCCCGACCGAGAGATAGACGCGCTTTCCCGAGCGCAGCAGCTCGTCGGCGATCTGCACGCCGGAAGATCCCGCGCCCACCACCAGCACCGCGCCGGCGGGAAGCTGGCCGGGATTGCGGTAGGCGCTGGAATGGATCTGCATCAGCCCCGCATCCTCGGGAACCAGCTTCGGAACGATCGGGCGCTGGAACGGGCCGGTGGCGGCGACGACGCTGTTGGCCTCGATCACGCCCGCCGAAGTTTCGACGCGGAAGCCGGGACGGCCGACATTGCGGCGCACTTCCTTCACCTCCACGCCGCAACGGATCGGGGCGTCGATCATCTTCGCATAGGCGGCGAGATAATCCGCGACCTCCTCCTTGGGCGGGAAGCCATCCGGACCGGTCTGCGGGAATTCCATGCCCGGAAAACGGTCGTGCCAGGCCGGGCCGTTGGCGACGAGGGAATCCCACCGCGCCGTGCGCCAGCGTTCGGCGATGCGGTCACGCTCGAGCACCAGATGCGGCACGCCGCATTTGCTGAGATGCTCGCTCATGGCCACCCCGGCCTGGCCGCCGCCTACGACGAGCGTATCAATCTTCTCAACTGACATTTCAGCGTCCCTTTCTGGCGCCGCACATGGCGACGGAGATCCGGTCGCTGGTGTATCGAAGGGGCCGAACCGCGAAAATTACGATTTCTCGTGGCAGTGGTTAGCCTGTCCCTAAATGCCGGAGGGGTCGGGGACGCGTAATGAATCTCCGAACTCACGGGTAGCAATTTCCGAATTTCGTCTCCGCAAGGGCGCTCATATCTTGCGCTCGGTCGGCGCGGCTCCGGTTCGTCGCCGGCGGCGCAAGAGCTCGTCAGCAAGGTCTGGACGCAGCTTCTCCAGTAGCGCTGCGGGTCAGGCCCGGCAGGTCGGGCGCACCGCGCGCTGGGCCATCCAGAACGAAAGCTGCGAGATCAGGCCCGCGACGAGCAATACCGTCGCGGCCGAAAAGGCGGGGTTGGATCCCATGCCGCCGAGCGCGGTGCAGGCCGCGCCGATAACCATCTGGAGGAAGCCGTAGAGGCCGGAGGCCGAACCCGCGATCAACGGGTTGATGCCCAGCGCCTCCGACAGCGCTGTGGGCGAGGCGATGCCGGCGCCCCAGCAGAACAGCACCATGGGAATGACAATCGACGGCACGTTCAGCCAACCGGCGACGACGAACAGGAACAGCACCAGCGCGGCCGCGCAGCTCATGAGGTTGCCGGTCACCATCAGGCGGCCGGTCGGCACGCGACCCACGAGGCGGCTTGCCGTAAGGCTGCCCAGCCACACGCCGCCCATGTTGAAGGCCAGGTAGAGCCCGACCTCGTGGATCGGCCGGTGCAGCTCGTCCACGAAGATGAAGGGCGCGGCACCGATGAATGCATAAAGCGAGGTGGTGGCGCAGCCGCCGCCGATGGCGAAGCCGAGGAAACCGCGCGAGGTGAGCAGATGGCGATAGCTGCGCAGCACGTTGCGCATGTCGTGGTCCTTGCAGCCGGTGGTTTCCGGCAGGAGCCGCCAGATCAGCGCGAGATTGGCCGCTCCGAGCAGGGACAGCGCGGCGAAAATGGAGCGCCAGCCGAAGGCGGCCGAAAGCAGCGAGCCAAGCAGCGGCGCGAGACCCGGTCCGGCCATGACCATCAGGTTCATCAGCGAAAGATTGCGCGCGGCCTCCGCGCCCGCCGCCCGGTCGCGCACGATGGCCCGTCCCAGCACCAGGCCGGAGCAGCCGCCCAGCGCCTGGAGGAGGCGTGCCGCGACAAGCGTGCCGATGGTGGGCGCCAACAGGGAAGCGATGCTCGCCAGCGCATAGACGACCATGCCGACGATCAGCACCGGCCGGCGGCCGAAATGGTCCGACAGAGGGCCATAGACGAGCTGCCCGAGCGCCAGACCGAAGATGTAGAAACTGAGCGTGAGCTGCGTGGCCGCGGCGCTGGCGCCGAGATCGCGCGCGGCAAGCGGCAGGGCGGGAACGAAGATGTGCATCGCCAGCGTACCGCTCAGCGTGATCATCGCCAGCAGCCAGAGCGGCGCGTGCCCCTTCCTGCCGGCCGACCTCGACGCCGGCCCGGCTTCGATCGGAACGGATGTCATGAATTGCCGCCTTTATCGTTGAGCTGGGTCAGCATGGTGCAGACCTGCTCCAGGACCCGCCGGGCAGCCTCCACGTCGGGCTTCGTCAGGCCTTCCAGTATCTCCCGCTCGAGATCGCGCGACAGGGCCTCGACCCGGTTGCCGAGCGCTCGGCCCGCATCGGTGATGACGATCGCCTTTGCCCGGCGGTCGCCCTCGTCCTCCTCGCGTTCGATAAGGCCGGCGGCCTCAAGATTGCCGAGGACGCGGACGACCGACGAACTGTCCAGCGACAGCGCCGCGGCGATGTCCTTCTGGCGCATGGGCTCCTTCGCCCGCGCCAGATGCAGCAAAGGCAGCCACATCGCCTCGGTCAGGTCGTATTCCTGCAGGCGCGTGTCCACCACGCGCCGCCACAGCCTTGCCGTCAACCCGACGAGGCTGGCGAAACGCAGCGCCTGGAAATTGCTTTCCTGCTGGTCCTGCAAGGCGGCCTCCGACACCGGCGCACAGCCTCTTTGAAAGCTTTTGCGCTTCCGGGCCATGCAATAGTTTGCATGTCATGTATTTAGATGACATGCAAACTAATATCAAGCACCCGGTTTTTGGCGTCGACCGCCGCAACGGATCCGGCGCGAGCGGAAGCCTCCCGCCGCCACCGGCGGGAGGCTGGACTCTCCGAATTTCCAGGAGTCCCGAGGTTCAGCTGAGCGGGAAGCCGAGCTTCGACACCATGTTCAGCCACGGCCGGCGCCAGCCGCCCTTGGCGTCGGCGGTGTCCAGCGCATACATGGTGATTTCCGCGCCGAGCCAGCGGAACGGCTCGGGCGGCACCACGGTCGGCATCGATGTGGCGAATTCGAGCCGGCTTTCCGGCTTTGTCGAGCCGTCCAGTATGTCGAGCCCGATGCGCGCGCCGAAGCGCGAGGCCGATACGCCGAAGCCCGAATAGCCGCCTGCATAGACCGCCTTGCCGCCATGGTAGCGCTGGAAATGCACCGCCATGCGCGTGGTGAGGTCGATCGGCCCGCTCCAGGCATGGCTGAAGCGCAGGCCCGCGAGTTGCGGAAAGGTGGAGAAGAAGGCGCCGGCCAGCGGCTCGTAGGTGTCCAGTTCGCGGTCCACCGCCGGCGATATCTCGCCGCCATAGGCGTAGGCGAGGCGTCCGCCGAAGATGATGCGGTTGTCCTTGGTGAGGCGCATGTAGTTCATCTGCGTGCGCGTGTCGTAGACGCCCTGGCGGTTCTGCCAGCCGACCGACTGCATCTGCTGGTCGGAAAGCGGCTCTGTCGCCAGAACCCGGTCGCGCACCGCCACCACGCGGCGCTTGATGCGCCGATCGCCTTCCGCGAAGGCGTTGGTGGCCAGAAGCACCTTCGGCGCCTTCACCTTCACACCGGTCGAGGTCTCGGCCGTGAGCGTCGCGCCATTGTCGGTCAGCCGGATCAGCCGGGTGTTTTCGTAGAGGCGTACGCCGAGTTCCATGGCCGTGCGCTTCAGGCCCCAGGCGAGCAGCGCCGGATGCACCGTGCCGCTGATGTTCTTCGACCAGATGCCGCCGAAATAGCGCGGCGAATTGATCTGCGCGCGCACTTCCACCGTGTCGAGCAGAGTGGAATCGTGGCCGTGCTTCAGGTGCAACTGGTGCTCGCCGGACAGCGCCGGCACATGGTCGGGATCGACCGCCACGGTCAGTTCCCCGCCCCATTCGGCATGGCAGTCGATGCCGTGCCGGGTGATGGTGTCGAGGAAGCCGTGCATGTTCTCGTGCCCCAGGCGTTCCAGTTCGTGGATGTCCTTCGGGAAGATGCGCGCGGCATTGGACAGCCCGTGCATGACCGAGGTCGAGACGACGCCGCCGGGACGGCCGGACGCGCCATGCGCCACGGTGCCGCCTTCGATCAGCACGACGTCGAGATCGGGGCGCTGCTGCTTGGCCTGGATGCCGGCCCACAGGCCGGTGAAACCGCCGCCGACGATCAGCAGGTCGCAATCCGTGGATGTTTCGAGCGGGGGCGTCGTTTCAGGTGCGTCGGGCCTGTCGAGCCAGAAGGGCTTCATCGCTACGCCGGACAGCGCGCTACGTGCCATTGAAGTCAAGATTTGCTCCGGGTTGGGGATGGCTCCGGGCTGGAGCGGAAGACGGTCCGGCGCTCCCCGAAGGCGCCGGACCGAAGCGGGCTCAGGCTCGCCGCGTGTGGAGGACGTAGATCTTGCGCATGGTCTCGAGCACCTCGAAGCGGCCTTCGAAACCTGCGGTCAGCACGTAGGATTCGCCGGGACCGAAGGTCTCGACCTTGCCGTCCGGTCCGGTGACGGCCAGCTTGCCGGAGACGACCGTGCAATATTCGGTGCTGTCGGGATAGGACAGGATCTCGGCATAGGGTGTCGATTCCCAGGTGCCGATGACCAGCGAACCGTCGGCCGTTTCGAAATGCACCTCGCCCTGCTCGTTGGCGGCGCCCGACAGAACCGCTTCCGGCGGCACCACGGAGCACTTTTCGAGGCCGGCGGCGCCAGCGCCGTCGCGGCCGATGCGGATGATGGAAGTCATGGTCTTTTCCTGTTCTTTCTGGTTCGCGTTTACGCCCAAAGGGGCGGTCGGGTTGTCCCGTCCGCCCCCAAGGGCACTGCTTTGACAGCCGCCGCCGGAGCATCGGCCCCGGCGCGGAGCCTCTTCCGGGTCAGGGCTTGTGATAGACCTCATTCCCGGCGAGATAGGTTGCCTCCACCTTGCGTTCGCGGATGGAGCGGTCGAGCGGGTCGGCCAGCGTGCCGTCGATGACGACGAAGTCCGCCCATTTGCCGACGCTGATCGAGCCGATCTGGTCGCCCCAGGGCGTCATGTCGGCGCCGGCCTGCGTATAGGCGTGCAGCGCCTGGTCGAAGCTCACCGCCTGCTCCGGATGCCACGGGCCGTTGCCAAGGCCGAACGGGCTCTCGCGGAACACGGCGTCGTTGATCTGGGTCAGCGGGCTGAGCGGCGAGGTCGGCCAGTCGGAGCCGAACACCAGCGGCACGCCGGCATCCAGCATGGAGTGCCAGACATAGGCGCGCGGCTCACGTCCCTCGCCGATGCGCTCGGTGATGTACTTGCCGATGGTGCCGGTGGCGTGGTTCGGCTGCATGGAGGCGACGACGCCGAGGTCCTTGAAGCGCTTGATGTCGGCGGTCTCGACCACCTCGATATGCTCGATCCGGTTCGGCTGCGCGCGCGGCGCCGAGCCCTGCGTGAAGGCGTCGAGCACCATGCTGACGCTGCCGTCGCCGATGGCGTGCACGGCGGTGGGGAAGCCGTTCTCGTTCGAGGCGCGGATGGCTGCGGCCAATTGCTCCGTGGTCTCGAAGGGCTTGCCCTTCCAGCCGTGCTGGTCGGAATAATCCTGGTGCAGATAGGCGGTGCGGGTGGAAAGCACGCCGTCCATCACCGACTTGGTGTAGCCGAGCGTCAGCAGCGGACCCTTCTTCTCCGTCTCGCCGGAGTCGGCCATGACCTTGGCGACTTCGTCGCGGTCCTTCACGGCGCCGGCGATGACCTTCGGATCCCCCTCGAAGAAGCCGTACCAGACGCGCAGCGGCAGCTTCTTTTCCGCGGCGATGGCGGCGTAGTCGTGCACGGCGGCGAGATCGCCCATGTCGTTGACGCCGGTGATGCCGAGGCTGTTGGCGAACTTCATCGTTTCGATCAGGCCGTCGCGGCGCTCGGCCTCGGTGAGCGTGGGACGATGCTTCTCGACCAGGTCCTTTGCGCTCTCGAGCAGGATGCCGCTCGGCTCGCCCTTGTCGTTGAGCAGGACCTGGCCGCCTTCCGACACCTCGGACTTGGCGGTGATGCCGCCCACTTCCAACGCCTTGGAGTTCACCCAGACGGAATGGAAATCGATGTCGCGCAGGATCACGACGCGATCCGGCACCACGGCGTCGATGTCTTCCTTGGTCGGCAGCTTGCCTTCGCCGAGCGTGTAGTCCCAGCCGCCGCCGGAAAGCCATGCGCCCTTGGGCAGGCGCGCGTCGGCTTCCTTGATCTTCTCCAGCCAGGTTTTCTTGTCGGGGATGTAGGAAAGATCGACACCGGTGACCATGTCCATGCCGAACGCCAGATGCGTGTGGCCGTCGATGAATCCCGGCGTGATCGTCTTGCCGCCGGCATCGATCACCTTGGTGTCGGCGTCGGCCAGAGCCTTGATCTCGTCGTCGGTGCCGATGGCGGTGAACTTGCCGTCCTCGACGGCGAAAGCCTGCGCCTTCGACTTCGCCGGATCGACCGTGCGGATGTCCCCGTTGACGACGATCAGGTCGGCCGCGGCCAATGCCGGCTGCGCGGCGAACGCCATGATCGCCAGAACCGATGTCGCGCCCATCGCGCGGATGCCTGCTGGCAACTTCATCAAAACCCCTCCTCGTGCGGCGAAATGCCAAATGCGGGCCGGCGGCCGCAACGCCGGCATCCCCCGATGATGACGCAGGAGGCGCCAATGGCGGAATACTCCATCGGGCTAGGTTTTCGGCGCGGTTTGGGCTAGTGTGAACCGATAGCCGGCTTCCACGGGAGGCCGCCACTCCGGCCGGGCACGACGCCATGCGCCGCCAGGGACGACAGACCGGAAATGCAGGCCGAAACGGCGCCCAATGCCCCGCACCTCAACGCGATGGCGGTCTCGCTGATCGCAAGCATCGGCCGCACCGATTTCCAGTTCGAGATGGCGCGCGCGCTGCGCCAGTGCCTGGCCATCGACGCGGGGCTGATCCTGCTCTACCGCAAGGGCAGCGCGCCGCGCATCCTCTACAACGACTGGGTGACGCGGCGCGGGCTTTCCGACATCCGGCGTTATCTCGGCGGACCGTACCGGCACGATCCCTTCTACCAGCTCGCAGCGGACAACCAGAATGACGGGCTCTACCGGCTGAAGGAAATCGCGCCCGCGCGCTTCGACGACAGCGCCTATTATCGCGACTATTACCGCCATTCCGGCCTGCTGGACGAATTCAACTTCATGTTCTCGCTGGACAGCGACCGCAAGGTGGCGATCTCGCTCGGGCGCGGCCGGTCGCTCGGCGATTTCAGCGCCGACGACGAGGCGCTGCTGGCGAGCGCGGCGCCGCTGCTGCAATCGGCCGTGGTGCGCCACTGGCGCGATCTGAGGCCCGAGACCCTGGAACCGTCGTCCGGCTATCTCAACCACGCGCTGGGGCAGGCCCTGGCGCGCTTCGGCAGCTCCGTGCTGACCGAGCGCGAATGCGAGGTGGCGAACCTCATCCTGCGCGGCTATTCGCTGAAGGGGGCGGCGGAACGGCTGGGCATCTCGCCGGCCACGGTAAAGCTGCACCGGCGCAATCTCTACGCCAAGCTCGACATCAATTCGCAGACGGCGCTATTCGCGCTGTTCATCGAATCCGTGTCGGCTGCCGGCAGCGTCTACGAGGACCCGCTGGAAAGCTACCTCAAGCGGCCCTCGGCAAATGCCGGTTGACCGCTGTCAACCGGCAAAACGCCGTCAGGCGGCGAGGGCGGCCCCGTCCTTCTTGCCGCGCGTCAGGAAGGTTGCGATCAGCAGCCCCGTCACCACGATGCCGAGCACGATGGTGGAGATGGCGTTGATCTCGGGCGTGACGCCGAACTTCACCTGCGAATAGATCTTCATCGGCAGCGTGGTCGCGCCCGGCCCGGTGGTGAAGGACGAGATCACCAAATCGTCCAGCGACAGGGTGAAGGAAAGCAGCCAGGCCGAGACGACGGCCGGCAGCACGTTGGGCAGCCCCACCTTGATGAAGGCGAGGACCGGCGGGCAGCCGAGGTCGCGCGCGGCCTCTTCCAGCGAGCGGTCCAGTTCCATCAGGCGCGATTGCAGGATCACCGAGGCGAAGCACATGGTGAAGGTGATGTGCGCGATGGTGATGGTGACGGGGCCGCGGTCGATGCCCAGCGTCACGAACATCAGGAGCATGGAAACGCCCATGACCACCTCGGGCATCACCATCGGCGCCGCGATCATGCCGCTGAACAGGTTGCGGCCCTTGAACCAGCCGAGCCGCACCAGGATCAGCGCCGAGAGCAGGCCAAGGAAGGTGGCGACGGTGGCCGAGATGGCGGCGACGGTGAAGGAAATGCGGGCGCCGTCGAGGATGGATTCGTTCGCCAGCACCGATGCGTACCAGTGGGTCGAAAAGCCGCCCCAGACCGTGACCAGCCGCGACGCGTTGAAGGAATAGATCACCAGCACGACGATGGGGATGTAGAGGAACGCCATGCCCAGGGCGACGGACACGGTGTTGAACCAGGAGAATCTGCGCATGACCGTTTCTCCTACATCTTGGCGCGCGCCAGGCGCGACTGCACGGCGATGATGGGGATGACAAGAATGGCAAGCAGGACCACGGTGATCGCCGAGGCGATCGGCCAGTCGCGGTTGTTGAAGAATTCCAGCCAGATGGTGCGGCCGATCATCTGCGTATCCGCGCCGCCGAGCAGGTCGGGGATGACGAACTCGCCGATGGCCGGGATCAGCACCAGCGCGCAGCCCGCCGCCACGCCCGACAGGCTGAGCGGGAAAGTGACGCGCCAGAAGGCGGAAAAGGGCGAGCAGCCAAGGTCGCGCGCGGCCTCCACCAGCGTCTCGTCCGCGCCGCTCAGCGCCGAATAGATCGGCAGCACCATGAACGGCAGGTAGGTATAGACGATGCCGATATAGATGGCCGTCTCGGTGTTCATGATGGCGAGCGGCGAGGAGACGAGGCCGAGCTTCAGAAGCAGCCAGTTCAGCAGCCCGTCGTTGCGCAGGATGCCGATCCAGGAATAGACGCGGATCAGCAGCGAGCTCCAGAACGGCACGATCACCAGGAACACCAGGATCGGCCGCCAGCGGTCGCTGGCGCGGGAGATGCCGTAGGCCAGCGGATAGGCCACCAGAAGGGTGATGAAGGTGGAGATGGCGGCGATCTTCACGCTGGTGAGATAGGCGCGCAAATAGATGTCGTCGCGCAGCAGGAAGGCGTAGTTCTCGAAATTCAGCTGGAAAGCCAGCACGAAACCGTCTCGGCTGAACAGCGGCGTATAGGGCGGCATGCCCAGCCGCACCTCGGAGAGGCTGATGGCCATGACCAGCACGAAGGGCGCGAGGAAGAAGACCAGCAGCCATAGGAAGGGCGGCGCGATCAGCAGCGACCGGCCGGCGGAGGACGACGACTTCATGCCCGCCTCCTTCATTGCGTCAGCAGCCGCGCGGCGCGCGCATCCCAATGCGCCACGACCGGGTCGCCCACCGCGAAATCGTCGCCGAGGCCGCGATTGATGCGCAGCGCCTCCAGGGTCGCGCCGCTCTTCAGCCGCACCTGGTAGCGGCGCTCGACGCCGACATAGCTGACCTCCTCGATGGTGCCGGACAGGCCCTCGCCGGACGGCTTCAGCTCGATGCGCTCCGGCCGCACCGACAGCCAGACGCGGTCGCCCTCGCGCACGCCCTCGGCGGTCTGGCCGAGCAAGCGGCCGCCCGCCTCGTCGCTGTCCAGCGCGATGGCCTCGCCGTCACGGCTGCCCGCCACGCCCTCGTAGATGTTGGTCTCGCCGAGGAACTTGGCCACGTAGCGCGAGGAAGGCGCCTCGTAGACCGTCTCGGGCGAGCCCACCTGTAGCACCTTGCCCTGCTGCATGATGGCAATGCGCGAGGAAACGGTCATGGCCTCGTGCTGGTCGTGGGTGACGATGATGAAGGTGAGGCCGAGTTCCTTCTGCAGCCGCACCAGCTCGTGCTGGGTCTGGATGCGCAGGTTCTTGTCCAGCGCGCCGAGCGGCTCGTCCAGCAACAGAACCTTCGGCCGCTTGACCAGCGCGCGGGCCAGCGCCACGCGCTGCCGCTGGCCGCCCGAAAGCTGCGCGGGCTTGCGGTCGAGCAGCGGCTCCAGGTGCAGCTTCTGCGCCGCCTCGGCGATGCGCTTGCCCATCTCGGCGCGGTCCATGCGGTCCTGCACCAGGCCGAAGGCGATGTTCTTGCGCACCGTCAGGTGCGGGAACAGCGCGTAGGACTGGAACATCATGTTGGTGGGACGCCGGTGCGCCGGGATCTGCGTCACGTCCGCGCCGTCGAGCAGGATGTTGCCCCGGTCGGGCGTCTCGAAGCCTGCGAGCATGCGCAGCAGCGTGGACTTGCCGCAGCCGGAGGGGCCGAGCAGCGAGAAGAACTCGCCCTGCCCTATCGCCAGCGAGATGTCGTTGATCGCCGTGAAGGAGCCGAAGGACTTCACGACATTCTCTATCGAGATGAAGGTCGGATTGGACACGGATCTGTTTCCTTGAAGGGGCCGGCGGCCTGCCGCCGACCTGCCTGCGCGCGCCTCATGCGCCGCCGGCCGTCTCGTTCTAGCCTACGCAAAGTGCCCGGACGTCGCCGTCCGGGCACAGGCAGGTGTGTGGATCGCTAGTTGCCGCCGGCCCGGAACGTGGTCCAGACGCGGGTGCGTTCGCGCGTCTGGCGCGGCGGCAGCGACTTGTCGACGAACAGCTTTCCGCGCACTTCCTGGGGCGGATAGATGTTCGGGTTGTTGCGGATCGACTCGTCCACCAGTTGCGTCGCCGCGGCGTTGGCGTTGGCGTAGTAGACGTAATTGGAGATGTCCGCGACGGTCTTGGGCTCGAGGATGTAGTTGATGAAGGCGAGCGCCTTGTCCGGATGCGGCGCGTCGGCCGGAATCGCCATCGTGTCGAAGGAGATGATCGTGCCTTCCTTCGGGATCTTGTATTCGACCGTCACACCGGACTTGGCCTGCTCGGCGCGGGCGGCGGCGATGCCGGCGTCGCCGCTCCACATCAGCGCGAGGCAGAGCTGGCCCGACGCCATGTCGGACACGAGCTGTCCGCTCTGCATGTGACGGATGAAGGGCCGCAGCTTCAGCAGCAGCTCCTGCGCCTTTTCGAGGTCTTCGGCCTTGGTGGAATAGGGATCGAGGCCGAGATAGTTGAGCGCGATCGGGATCACCTCGTTCGGCGCATCGACCATGCCGATGCCGCAATCCTGGAATTTCTGCGCGATCTCGGGCTTGAAGAAGATGTCGAGGCTGTTGGTCGGCGCATCCGGCAGCCGCTTGGAAACCAGGTCCGGATTGTAGGCGATGCCGGTCGTCAGCCACATATAGGGCACGAGGTACTTGTTGCCGGGATCCTGCTCGGCGAGCAGCTTGAGCAGGTCCTTATCGAGATTGCCGTAGTTGCCGAGGCTGGCCGGGTCGATCGGCTTCAGCGCGCCGGCCTGGATCAGGCGCTCGCCCACCGTCGAGCTCGGATAGACCACGTCGAAGCCGCTGGCGCCGGTGAGCATCCGCGTCTCCAGCACGTCGAGCGAATCGAACAGGTCGAGCCGCGTGTCGATGCCGCTCTTGGCGATGAAGTTGGAGATGGTGTCCTCGGCGAAATAATCCGAGAAATTATAGATGTGCAGGGCGTCGTCCGCCTGCGCCGGCGCGGCGAGAAACACGCCGCCCAGGGCAATCATTTGCGCGAAGCGCTTCAACATGGGTCAATCCTCCCCCGTGCCGCAAGTTTGAAATGGTCGTCACGCGAGATTGTCATGCGCTCACTTTCGATTCTATCTTGAGCGTTCGAACATTGCTTTGAACGGCTTCAAACTGGCCGGACAAACCGCCCTCGAGGGAACATGCTGAACCAGCTTTCGGCGTCGGACATGCGTGCGCTCAACGTCTTCGCCTGCGTGGCGGAGGCCGGCAGCTTCGTGGGCGCGCAGGAGATCCTCAACATCAGCCAGTCGACCATCAGCGTGCAGCTTTCGACGCTGGAAGCGCGCCTCGGCTACCGGCTGTGCGAGCGCGGGCGCGGCGGCTTTCGCCTCACCGAACGCGGCCACGCGGTGCTGGACGCCTTCAGGACGCTGCGCGCCTCCATCGACGGTTTCCGGTTCCGGGTGAACGATCTCGCCGAAAACGCGGTCGGCACTTTGCGCCTCGGAATATTGGACAACGTCATCAGCGAGCCGACCTTCCGCATCGTCGATGCCCTGCGGCTGTTCCTGTCGCGGGCACCGGACGCCAAGATCGAGATCGTGCAGGGCGCGCAGCAGGGACTGCGCGACGCCATACTGGACGATCAACTCGACCTTGCCATAGGCTGCTTCGACACGCAGAACCTGGCGATCCGAGACATGGCCCTGCATCTTGAGCGTCAATACGCCTATTGCGGCTCCGGACACCCTCTGTTCGACCTGCCGCCACAAGCGATCACGCAACGCCAGATCGAGGAAAGCGACTGGGTGCAGCGCGGCTATTTCCTCGGCCGCGGCGACCGCTACGGTTTCGACGTGGTGCGCTCGACCGCCATCGCCGCCAGCATCGAAGCCGTGGCCATGCTTATATTGGCGGGCAGGCATGTCGGCTTCCTGCCCAACCACTACGCGCAGCCCTACGAGACCGCAGGCCGCATGCGGCGCCTGTCGCCCGACACGTTGGTGGTGGACCGTCCCTTCTCCATCATCTCGCGCTTCGAGCGCCACGACACGCCGGTGATGGCGGTGTTCCGCGAATGTCTGGACGAGGTGGCCTCGCAGGACGCACAGGCCGCTGCCGCAGCCTCGTAGGACGAGCCAGCTCATTCTTTGGCCTGCGATAAAGTAAGCTTGCAAAACTTTTCAATTTTTCAACGCAAGCGAAGTTGTATCCTCGCCGCCAAAGCACTTTTCAGGGAGAGCGAAATGGACGAACGGCAATTCAACCAGCCCATGGGCGGCAACGAGATGCCCCGCTTCGGCGGACCGGGCACGATGATGCGCCTGCCGCAGGCGGCGACGGCCGAGGGGCTGGATGCCTGCTTCGTCGGCATTCCGATGGATATCGGCGCATCGAACCGCTCCGGCACGCGCTACGGCCCGCGCCAGGTGCGCGCGGAATCGGTGATGATCCGCCCCTACAACATGGCTACCCGCGCCGCGCCTTTCGAGAGCCTTCAGATCGCGGATGTCGGCGACATCGCCATCAACACCTTCAACCTGCCCGCCACCATCGGCCTGATCCGCGAAGGCATCGCCCGCATCCTGAAGCATGGTTGCATCCCGCTGACCATCGGCGGCGACCACACGCTGACTTATCCGGTGCTGCAGGCCGTGGCCGAGAAGCACGGCCCGGTGGCGCTGATCCACGTCGATGCCCACGCCGACATCAACGACACCATGTTCGGCGAGAAGATCGCGCACGGCACGCCCTTCCGCCGGGCCTATGAGGCCGGCTGCCTGAAGCCGGACCTCGTCTTCCAGATCGGCCTGCGCGGCACCGGCTACACGGCCGAGGATTTCGACTGGTCGCGCGACAAGGGCTTCACCGTCGTGCCGGCCGAGGAGTGCTGGCACAAGTCGCTGGCGCCGCTGATCGCCGACATCAAGAAGCGCATCGGCGACCACAAGGTCTATCTCTCCTTCGACATCGACAGCCTCGATCCCGCCTATGCGCCGGGCACCGGCACGCCCGAGATCGGCGGCCTGACCGTCGTCCAGGCGATCGAACTGATCCGCGGCTGCCGCGGCCTCAACCTCGTCGGATGCGACCTTGTCGAGGTGAGCCCGCCCTTCGACACCACCGGCACCACCGCGATCACGGCCGCGAACCTGCTCTACGAGATGCTGTGCGTGCTTCCCGGCGTGAAGTACAAGGATGCCTGATTGGGGGAAGCCTGACCGGGAAAAGCCTCATCGGCAGACCGACCCGGGGCGGCCGCCAAGGCCAGGTTCGCAAACTCTCCCGCGCCTTCCCATGTCCGGCCCGACATGCGGAAGGCGCAGCTTCGTTCAAGGACAATGAAATGACGGAACATCCCCTGCTCTACCGTCGCGAGAGCCTTTACATCGGCGGGCGCTGGCTGCGCGCCGACACCGCCCCGCTCGTCGTGGCCAACCCCTCGACCGGCGGCACGCTGGGCGAGATCGCGCCCGGCCGCGCCAGCCATGTCGAGGCCGCCGCGCAGCTGCCGCCAGCGCCTTCCCGGCCTGGTCGCGGCTTTCCTCGCGCAAGCGGGCCGAACATCTGGCGGCCTTCGCCGCCGGGCTCGGCGCACGCCGCGAGACGCTGATCGAATTGCAGATGGCCAACAACGGCAAGCCGCGTTTCGAGGCCGAACTGGACATTTCCGACGCCATCGCCACCTTCGAATATTACGCCGAGCAAGCCACCGGCCTCGACGCGCGCCAGGGCGCGGATGTGCCGGTTCCGGACGACGGCTTCCGCGCCAGACTGCGGCAGGAGCCGATCGGCCCGGTCGGCCTCATCGTGCCGTGGAACTTCCCGCTGGTGACCAGCGCCTGGAAGCTGGCGCCGGCGCTGGCGGCCGGCTGCACGGTGGTATTGAAAACCTCCGAGTTCACGCCTTTTGCCGAACTCGTCTATGCCGACATCGCCGCAGAGAGCGGCCTGCCGGCCGGCGTGCTCAACATCGTCACCGGCGCGGCCGAGGCGGGCGAGGCGCTGGTCGCCAACCGTCTCTTGCGCAAGGTCTCGTTCACCGGCTCCAACCGGGTCGGCGCGCTGGTCATGCGTTCGCTGTCGGAGCGCACCGCACCCGTGTCGCTGGAACTCGGCGGCAAGTCGCCGATCCTGGTGTTCGCCGACGCCGATCTCGATGCCGCCGTGGACTTCATAGTCGGCGGCATGTTCACCAACGCCGGCCAGATGTGCTCGGCCACCTCGCGCCTGCTGGCCGACAAGGCGATCCTGCCGGCGCTGGTCGAAAAGCTCACCGCGCGCGTTTCCGCGCTGAAGGTCGGCTCGCCCTTCGAGGACGGCACCGAGATGGGGCCGCTGACCACCCGCCCGCAGTTCGAGCGCGTGCAACAGGTGCTGAACGATGCCGGGAAGGACGGGCTGATGCCGTTGACGGGCGGCAGGACGCGCGACGGCGGCGGCTTCTTCATCGAGCCGACCGTCTATCTCGACGTGCCGGACGACCACGCCATCTGGCGGCGCGAGATTTTCGGCCCGGTGCTGGCGGTGCGCGGCTTCAGCGACGAGGACGACGCGGTTCGGTTGGCCAACGACACCGACTACGGACTGGTGGCGACGCTGGTCTCGCCGGACAAAGAGCGCACAGATCGGGTCGCGGCGGCGCTGGAAGCCGGCATGGTGTGGGTGAATTCGCAGCAGGTCATCTTCCCGCAGACGAGTTGGGGCGGCTTCAAGGCCAGCGGCATCGGCCGCGAACTCGGCCCCTGGGGACTGTCTGCCTTCACCGGCGTCAAGCACATCGTCGAGGCGGTCTGACCGGCCGCCTGTCAACATGGGCGCGGGCCGCAGCCTGTGCCCATGCCTTCTCTATTCTTCGTCGTCGTCCGGACTGCCCGCCATGGCGACGGGCACGTCGCCGGCCAGCAGCTTGTCCTTGGAAAGCAGGCCGGCGTCTTCCAGCGCCTCGAAATCGGGCAGGTCGCGCAGCGTGTCGAGCCCGAAATGGGCGAGGAACGCGCGGGTCGTGACATAGGTATAGGGCGCGCCGGGTGTGGGGCTGCGCGGACCCGAGGCGATGAAATCGTTCGAGCGCAGTGCCGCGATCAGGTCGCGGCTGATCTCCCTGCCGAAGAACGTCGACAGCTCGCCACGCGTGATCGGCTGGAAATAGGCGATCGTCATCAGCACCAGCGCCTCCGACTTGGTCAGCGGCCGCCCCCCTTCCGGGACAGCGGAGCCCAGGGCGGTGCGGATGGCATCGGAGAAGTTTCCGAGCGTGCGGTGCTGGAAGCCACCCGCCACCGCGACCAGTTCATAGGGCCGCCCGACAAGCTCGGCGCGGATGTCTTCGATGATCAGGTCGAGATCGCAGTTCCTTCCGACGACCTTGGCAAGCACCTTGCGCGACACAGGCTCGGCCGAGGCGAAGATCACCGCCTCGACGCGTCCCATCCATTCGCGCCAGCGCAGTTCCGGCGGCAGGTGCTCCAGTTCGGTGTCGAGCAGAGGCGGCCGCGTCGTTTCGCGCGCGCGTCCCCGCCGTTCATGCCTTTCGATCGTTTCCGCCGTCCGGTCGTTCATCGGCTACAGCCCGTACAGCCGGAAAGCCGTGCGCCCGGAAAGCTCGCGCACTGCGCCCAACCCTTCCAGCCGCTGGAACAGCCGCCGAGAAGCGAAGCGCGACAGTTTCTTCGTCGCGAAGGTGCCCGGGACCGTGTCGTCTTCCAGCAGCAGGCGAATGGCATCGGGCGCGCCCTTGGCGCGAAGCCTGGGCTCGACCTCCGCAAGCCGGGCGGCGCGTCGCGACATCTCCCCGGCGAGCCGCAGGGCGTCGGCGGCGCCTTGCGCCAGCGCGACGTAGAAAGCAGCACGAAAACCGTCCGCGCCGGGCCGCAGTCTCGTCCTCTTCCGGCGCATTCCGTCGCTTTGAGCAGCTTCCTCGACCCGGAAGGCGGGCGCGAAGGCCTGCGCCATGAACAGCGGCACGGCGCGTGGCCAGCGCATGGCCTTCGCCAGCGCCAAATCGGCCAGCCACCAGGCCAGCAGCTCCGCATCGGGGCGTAGTTCCATGGCCTCCCCGGCAAGGGTCGCGGCGACAAAGGGCGCCGGCTGCCGCTCCTCCGAATCCCGTCGCCTCGAGACAAGGCCGGCTATCGCCTCCAGCCCGCTGTCGTGGGCGAGCCCCAGCAGTTCGGCCACCTGGGCAAGCGCCGATGTGTCCGCATCCGGCGCGCGGGACGCCAGCAGACGCCAGGCCGAAAGCAGCGAACCGCCGGGCCCAAGCGCCTCGATTGCCTCGCCTTCGGAAACGCCGGCCGGCCGCAGCACCCAGGCATCGCGCAGGGCCGCCTCGTTCTCGGTGCGGCCGGCAAGCCGGCAGGCAGCGACCGCGCAGCCGAGCGCAAGCCGCTGGCGCCAGGCTCCTGTCCAAACAGGCTGCGAGCGCACCAGCCTGTCGAGCGAATTCAGCGCGGCACCTGCCAGGAACGCGGCTTCGGGCTCCTGCGGCACCTGCTCCTGCGGAAGCGCCCACCAAGGCACGATCAGCGGTTCCGGCTCGACAGGAATGGCCACGATGCGCGCCGCCCTGCCCCGCTTGGCGCCGGCGGCAGGAAGATCAGAACGGGCGACGGCGGATGGAATCATGCGCCGTCACCATAGCGCATCCAGTGCACTTATGCGGAAGCGATGATCGCAAAAGCGCACAGCATTTGTGACGGGTGGCAGAACTGCCGCCACGCCATGCGTTCCGGTGCATGCCGCCGGTCGGCGGTCACGGCTCCTTGATGGCCGTGTCGAGGCCGCGCAGCAGCGGGTAGAGGAAGTAGGAGATGACCTTGCGGTGGCCGACCTTGATCTCGACCGAGACGGTCATGCCCGGCAGGAACCGCACGGGCTCGGCGAGGCCGCGCAGATTGGTGTCCGCCAGCGTCACGCGCGCCCGGAACACGGGCGGGGCGGAACTCTCCTTCCCGTCCTTCTCCCCGGCCGGATAGGCGTCCCGGCTGATGGTACGGATCGAGCCCGAACCTGTGCCGTATTTCTGGAACGGGAAGGCATCGAACTTGATGCGTACCGGCTCGTCGGCGGAAACGCGGCCGATGTCACGAGCGTCGACGGACACCTCCGCTTCCAGCGGCACGTTGAGCGGCACCAGCGTGACGATCGGCTCGGCCTCGCGCACCACGGAACCGATGGATCGCTGGGCAAGGTCCAGCACCACCGCGTCGGCCGGCGCGGTCAGCGTCACCATGTTGCGGCGCAGCTCCATCTTCTTCAGCTCTTCCGAAGCCGTGTCGCGCTGGCCGCGCAGTTCCACGAGCTGCTCCATCGTGGCGCGGCGGAAGTCCTCGATAAAGGCCTGCCGGTCCGCCTTCAGCTTGTCCAGCGTATGCTGCGAGGTGCTCGTATTGCCGCGCAACTGTGCGATGCCGGAATCGACGGTCAAGCGATCGTTGCGCGAGGACAAAAGGTTGAGCAGCGAGCCGGTCTGCCGGTCATAGAGCGTCTGCCGGGCGTTCTCGATCTCGGCCAGCGTGTCGCGGCGGGCGGCGAGGATTGCCTCCTGGTCGCGGTTGGAACTGATGGCGGCGGCCTGCGCGGCGATCTGCTGGTCGAAGTTCTGCAATTGCGCCATCTGGAAGGCGCGGCGCTGGCCGAACAGGTTTATCTGAAGCACCTCGTCGGGCGAGGTCCCGGCGGTCAGCGTATAATCCGTGCCGTCGATCTCGGCCTCGAGGCGCTTCACCTGGGCGTCGAGCGCGGCGAATTTCAGCCGCTGCTGGTCCACGTCGGCCTGCGTGAAGGTGGCGTCCAGCGTCGCCAGCTTCTGGCCGGCATGCACGACATCGCCGGTGCTCACGTCCAGCGAGCGGATGATGGAAGTCTCCAGCGGCTGCACGACGATGGTCGGCGCCGTGGTGATGAGCTTGCCCGGCGCCACCACGATCTCGTCTATGGAGGAGACCGAAGCCCAGGTGACGGCAGACAGGATGAGCGCCGTCACGCCATAGAGGGTGAGCCGCGCCACCTTCGACGGCGCGCGCTCCTCAAGTTCCACCGCATCGGGCTGGAATTCGGAAATAACCAGGCTGGACCTCGGCGCGATCTCGTGGGCCGGCCGGGCGGCGGGAACGGGGAGTTGGGCATCGCCGCCTTCTTCTTCGTCGCTCATGCTGCCTGCCTCGTCTGCTGGTTCCACAGATGGCGGTAAGCCATGCAGCGCGACATGAGCTGGTCGTGGCGGCCCAGATCGCTGATCTTGCCGCGTTCGATCACCAGAATCGCATCGGCGTCGGCCAGCGTCGAAAGCCGGTGCGACACGATGATGACCGTGCGGCCCTCGGCGATGCGCCTGAGATTGTCGCGGATGATGGCCTCGCTGTCGGGGTCCAGCGCGCTGGTCGCCTCGTCGAAGATCAAGAGGTGCGGATCGGTGACGAGCGCGCGCGCGATGGCGAGCCTCTGCTTCTGGCCGCCGGAAAGGTTCTCCGCATTCTCCTCCAGCATGGTCTCGAAGCCGCGCGGCAGCCGCTCGATGAATTCGTCAGCGCCGGCCAGCCGCGCCGCCTGCGCGATCTCCTCCAGCGTCGCATCCGGCTTGGCGGCGGCAATGTTCTCGCGCACCGTCCCGCGGAACAGGAAATTGTCCTGGAGCACCACGCCGATGGAGCGGCGCAGATGCACGAGGTCGATCTCGCGGCTGTCATAGCCGTCGATGCGCACCAGCCCCTGCTGGACCGGATAGAGGCCCTGGATGAGGCGGGTGATCGTGGTCTTGCCCGAACCGCTCTTGCCGACGATGCCGAAGACGGAGCCGGCCGGAACGGAGAAGGTGACGTCGTCCAGCGCGGGCGCGGCGTCCGGCGCGTAGTGGAAGGAGACGTTCTCGAACTCGATGCTGCCTTCCAGCGGCGGGCGCAGGCCGTGGCCGCGTCCGAACTGCTCGGGCTTGCGGTTCATGACCTCACCCAGCATGCGCACCGAAAGAGCGATGTCCTGATATTCGTGCACCATGGTGACGATCTGGACCAGCGGTCCGGAAACGCGGCCGGCGAGCATGTTGAAGGCCACCAGCGCGCCGATGGTCATGGCGCCGTTGAACACGTCGAGTGCGCCCAGCCCGATGATGGCGACGCTGAGCAATTTCTCCACCAGCCCGGTGACGGCCTGGGCCGCGGTCGAGATCTTCTCGACGCGGAAGCGCAGGGAAACGGCGGCGGCGGCGGAATCATCCCACACACGGCGCTGGCGCGGCTCCAGCGCCAGCGACTTCACCGTGCGCATGCCGTGAACGGTTTCGACCAGCAGCGCCTGGCGCTCGCCCTCGGCCTTGTAGAGCGCATGGAGACGGCGGCGGAACGGGCCGACCAGCAGCATGACGATCACGCCGACCAGAAGGGCAAAACTCAGCACCACCAGCGTCAGCTTCACGCTGTAAAGCAGCAGCACCGGTATGAAGACGAACAAGGAGATGCCGTCCAGGAGCGTGAGGAACAGCCGGCCGGTCAGGAATTCGCGGATGCGGCTCGCCTGCTGCATGTGCTTGACCAGCACGCCGGCCGACATCTGCTCGAACAGCGAGATCGGCAGGTTGAGCAGATGCGCGAAGGTGCGCGTGGCCACCCTTATGTCGATGCGGTTGGTGGCGTAGAGCAGCAGGTAGCGCCTGAGATAGGTGAAGGCGGCATCGAACAGCAGGGCGACACCGATGCCGATGGTCAGCACCGTGAGCGTCGAATAGCTTTCGTGCACCAGCACCTTGTCGATGACGAGCTGGAAGAAGATGGGCGTGGCCAGTCCCAGCGCGTAGAGCACGAAGGCGGCCACCGCGACGTCGCGGAAGAAAGCGCGCTGGCGCACCAGTTCGGGGATGAACCAGCGGAAGCCGAAAGGCTGGTCGGCGTCCGAAAGCGCATAGCCGCGCTTCAGGAACATCACCCCGCCGCTCCATTGGCGGTTGAACTGCTCGCGCGAAAGCAGCAGCGGCTCGGGCCGCGCGGCCAGCGGGTCGAACACCCTGACGAGCGGTTCGCCCTCCGCGCCTGCCCCGTCGCCGCCGGCCCCATCCCCACGGGCCATGCCGCCGACGATGACCCAGTTGCCGTTCTCGAGTTCGGCGATCAGCGGATAGGCGTCGCGCAGTTTGATGAGGTCATGCCAGCCGAGACGCGTGCGTTTGGCCCTGAGACCGGCATCCTTGGCAATGCGCAGCATCAGGCGTGACGATGGCGCTTCCGACCCGACCGCATAGTCGTGCTGCAATCGTTCGGGCGACAGGTCGATGCCGTGATGCCGCGCGATCGCCGCCAGGCATTGCAGGCTCGTGTGCGGCTGCGTGACCATGTCTGCCCCCTGCCCCGATGGACGCCGTCAGTTGAAATTCGGCGATGCGTTCGGTCCCGACGCCGAGGCCTGGGTCGAAGCCTGCACCGGGGGCGCCTTTCCATCCGAGCTTCTGGAAATATCGCCGATGCGGCGCACGGCACCCGCCTCGACCAGCCCGGCAAGCGCCTTCTGCATCAGGTCGACCGCGTTGGCGAAGCCGTCCAGCGGCATGATGATGCGCTGGCGCAGCTCAGTCTTCGGCGTGTTCTTCTCGTCGCGCTCCGTGGCCGAAAGGCTGACCATGTCGATGCGCACGATCGATCCGGTCACCGTGATCTCGCCGATGCCGTCGGCATAGAGTTCGTCTCTCATCGTCTTCTCCTTGGTGAAACGGGAAAGCTCAGGCCGCATGCGGGTAGACCCACGGCGGGAACGGATCGTTCAGCGCCAGCTTCTGGTGCGGCCCTGCCTGTTCGCAAACCTCGGCCACGCATTCGTCGAGCGCCGCCTTCAGCGCCTGACGGTCCAGCCCGGTGCCAATGAAGACCAGTTCCTGGCGACGATCGCCCCAGACCGGGCTCCAATGCCTGGCGAGATGGCTGCGGAACTGCGGATGCGCAGGCCATTTGTCCTTGGACACGGAAGCCCACCAGAAGCCGCGCGGTCCCGCGTGAATCTGGGCGCCGGCGATAGACAGATGCCCGACCCATTGCGGCCGCGTCGCCAGCCAGAAATGGCCCTTGGCGCGGATCAGGCCCGGCCATCTGCGGTCGAGGAATTTGTGGAAGCGCTCGGGGTCGAAGGGACGCCGCTCGCGATAGACGAAGCTCGATATGCCGTACTCCTCGGTCTCCGGCACATGCGCGGCGGGATTGTAGAGTTCCTTGAACCAGAGCGGATGGGTGGCCGCCTTCGCTTCGTCGAACAGGCCGGTGTCGAGGATGGCGGAAAGCGGCAGCCTGCCGAAATCCGTCTCCACCACGCGCGCGTCGGGATTGAGCGAGCCGACGATGGCGCGCAGTTCGGCGCGAGCCGCTTCGTCCACCTCCGAGATCTTGTTGAGCACCACCACGTCGCAGAACTCGATCTGCTCGACCAGAAGATCGATGACGCTGCGTTGGTCCTCGCCGTCGCGCACCTCGCCGCGGTCGCTGAGCAGGTCCCGGCTGGAATAGTCGGCCAAAAGGTTCAAGGCGTCGACCACGGTGACCATGGTGTCGAGCCGGGAAAGGTCGCTCAGCGCCAACCCGGACTCGTCGCGGAAGGAGAAGGTGGCGGCGATCGGCAGCGGCTCGGCTATGCCGGTGCCCTCGATCAACAGGTAGTCGAAGCGCCGCTCGGCCGCGAGGCGCCGCACCTCGGCCAGCAGATCCTCCCGCAGCGTGCAGCAGATGCAGCCGTTGCTGAGTTCGACCAGCGCCTCTTGCGTGCGCGAGAGATCCCCTCCGCCCTCTCGCACCAGGTCGGCGTCGATATTGACCTCGCTCATATCGTTGACGATCACCGCCACGCGCAGGCCTTCGCGGTTGGCGAGCACATGGTTGAGCAGCGTGGTCTTGCCTGCGCCGAGAAAGCCGGTCAGCACCGTTACCGGGAGAAGGTCCGAGTTGCCCCGAGTCCCCGCCGTCGCCGCCCCGACCTTTTGCTTGAGCATAACCTTCTCCGAAAACCGGTTTCCACTTTTCGGGGTCATGCTCTAGGCCGCCAGTTGCGGCTTGAAGAGCACGTCAACGTAGTAGTTGGTCTTGTTGTAGCTGTTGGTCGGGAATAGGCCGCTGTCGCCATAGGCATAGACGCCGTTGCCGCCGGCCAGGGCGTCGGAAAGTCCCGTCAGGTGACCGTTCGTAACGGAAGAGCCGAAGAAATTGCTCGTCGCCGAATAGTTGCCATTGGAGCTGTAGGACACGACATAGGTCGTTCCCGCCTGGATCTGGACCGGCTGGGCGAGCGTCACCGTCTGCCAGCCGCTCGCGGTCTCGTTGGCAAAGGTGGCGCTGGCCAGCAGCGAGCCGGTAGCCGTCCACAGATGCGCATTGTGCGTGCCGGTGTTCTGGGCGCCCTTGTAGAAGCGGACGCCGGTGACGGTGCCAGCGACGTCGGCCTGGAATTTCATGCCGAGCTCGACCTTGTTGGGATCTGCCACATAGGTGCGGGCCGGCGTGTCGCTGGCCGAGAACAGGCTGACTGCCGGATTCGGATCGTTGACGGTGAGCGAGGCCTGGGCGCTGGCCGTGCCGCCGCGCCCGTCCGATATTGTGTAGGAAAAGGACGCAGCGCCGGAATAGCCGGTGGTCGGCGTGAAGGTGACGGTGTTGTTCTGGCTGTCGAACGAAACCGTGCCGTTGACCGGGCTGCCGACGCCGGTGATGGTCAGCGGGTCGCCGTCAGGGTCGCTGTCGTTGGCCAGCAGCGCGGAAGCCTGGAGCACGAGCGGCGAGCCGGAATTGGTCTGGAACCCGGAATCGTTGGCCGCCACGGGTGCGTTGTTGGCGCTGGAGCGTTCGTAGAGCACATCCACCCAGTAGTTGGCCGCGTTGTAGCTCTGGTTCGGGAACAGCGAGGACGAGCCATAGGCGTAGACGCCGTTGCCGCCGCTCGAACCGCTGGCCGGCGCGGTCAGCGAGCCGCTGGTATGCGCGGTGGTGAAATAGTTCGCATCGGCGGCGTAGTGGCCGTTCGAATGGTAGGAGGCGACATAGGTTGTGCTGGCGCTGATGCTGATCGGGTTGGCGAAACTCACCGTCTGCCAGCCGCTGGCGGTCTCGTTGGTGAAGGTGGCGCTGGCCAGCAGCGTGCCCGTCGAGGTCCACAGCGAACCGACATGGGTGCCGGTGTCCTGCGCGCTCTTGTAGTAGCGCAGGCCGGTGATGGTGCCATTCGCCGAAGCGACGAACTTGACGCCGAGTTCGACGGAGCCGGGGTCGCCATCGGCCGCGACCGCCGGAGTGTCTCTGGGCGAGAACAGGCTCTCTGCGGTCGCAGAGCCGCCGACGGAAAGGCTGACCGTAGCGCTCGACACGCCGCCGCGTCCGTCGGAGATGGTGTAGGAAAAGCTGGCGCCGCCGGTGTAGCCCGCTGTCGGCGTGAAGGTGACGGCGTTGTTCTGGGCATCGAAGGCGACCGTGCCGTTGACGGCGCTGCCGACGCCCGTGATGGCCAGCGGGTCGCCGTCAGGATCGCTGTCGTTGGCCAGCAGCGCCGAGGCGGAAATCGTGAGCGGCGTACCGTAGAGCGTGGAGAAGCCGTTGTCGTTCGCCGCCACCGGCACATGGTTCACGCCGCCCGTGCCCTGGTTGTAAACCACATCCACCCAGTAATTGGTGGCCTGGTAGCTGCCCGTCGGGAAGCCGTTGCCGTAGACGAACACGCCGTTGCCGTTGCCCTGGGCGCTGGAAAGCGCGCTCAGCGGCCCGTTCACATAGGCGGACCCGAAATAGTTCGAATTGGCCACATAGGCGCCGCCGCTGTGATAGGACGCGACATAGGTAGTGCCGGCGGTGATGCTGACCGGACTGGAGAAGGTCACCGTCTGCCAGCCACTGGCGGTCTCGCCGGTGAAGGTGGCCGTCGCCAGCAAGGTGCCGGTCGAGGTCCACAACGAGCCCGTGTGCACGCCCGTCATGCCGTCCGCCTTGTAGAAGCGGATGCCGGTGATGGTGCCGTTGGTCGAGGCCACGAACTTCACGCCCAGTTCGAGCGCGGCGTTGTCGTTCTGCACCGAGCCGGTCGGCATGTCGGTGTCCTTGAACAGCGTAAGGCCGATGCCGGGCTGGTTGACCGTCAGGCTGACAGTGGCCGACGACGTTCCGCCGCGCCCGTCCGAGACGGTGTAGGTGAAGCTGGCGTCGCCGCTGTAGCCGGTGCTCGGCGTGAAACGCACGGTTTTGGTCTGGCTGTCGATGGTCGCCAGCCCGTGGACGGCGTTCGACACCGAAATGATGGTGAGGGCATCGCCGTTCGGGTCCGTGTCGTTCGCCGTCAGTGTGGCGAAGGTCAGCGCGAGAGTGGCATCCCGGGCGGTCGTGAAGCCCGAATCGTCGGCCGCGACCGGCGGCTTGTTGGGATCGGGCGTGAAGACCACGTCGACCCAGTAGTTGCCATTGTAGTGCAGGTTGGGGAAGACGTTGGTGTCGCCATAGGCAAACACGGCTCCGTTCGTCGACACCGACAGCAGATTGTTCGTATAGGCCTGATCGAAATAATTGTCCGTGACGGAATAGTAGCCGTTGGTGTGATAGGAGGCGATGTAGGCCGTGCCGCCGGTGATGCGCACCGGGCTCGCGAAATCCACGGTCTGCCAGCCGGACAATGTCTCGCCGACCGAGACGCCGCTTGCCAGCAGCGTTCCGTTCGACGTCCACAGATCGACCGAGTGGTCGCCGGCGTTGTAGAAGCCCTTGTAGAAGCGGATGCCGCTCACATAGCCGGAAGTCGTCGCCTGGAACTGCATGCCGAGCGCCACCGGCTGGCGTTCCACCACCGTTTCCTGGGCGGGCTTGCTGGCGAAGGTCCAAAGGCTCGATGTCGAAGGCAGGCTCACTGTCACCTGCTTGCCGGCGGAAGGGGTTTCGAGGTTCAGGCTGTCGTCCACCGCGCGCGACTTGATGACATAGGTGGCGCTGGCCTGCGCGATCCAGTTGTAGCTCCAGTTCTCGCGGCCGGTGGCCTTGTGCCAGGTCTGGCCGCCGTCGGTGGAAACCTCGATGCCGGCGATCAGGCCGCCGCCGAGATCCTGCGCCGTGCCGGTGATGGTGACGCGCTGGCCCTCCACGAAGCTGGCGCCCATCACGGGCGAGGTGATGGTGGAAACCGGCGCCATATGGTCGGTGGACTGGGTGGCGAGCACCAGGCTCGCCTGCAGCGTGGTCGGCTGAATGCCCATGTCGGCGAACATGTTGACCATCGCCTGCTGGACGTTCGGATCGACCGGCGTGGCTTCCGCCTTGTGATTGTCGTCGAGACCCCATGACCAGTAGACGGTGCCGGCGCCGAAGACGAGCGCGCCGCTTGCGGCGCGGTACATGGTCAGGCTGTGGGTTGCCGTGCCCGGACCGACGGTGGAGCCGTAGTCATAGAGATAGGTATCGACTGAAACCGTGGAGAGCGAAAGGTTGACCAGCCCGGCCGGCCGGAAGCCGTTGTCGACGTCGGAATCCCATTCGTAGCCGAGCAGGTTCGGAACCAGCGTCGCCGTTTGCCCCTGTTGCAGGTTGGCGACGTCCGTGTTGCGCCAGAAGCGGAGCTTCGACATGTCGTAGGGAATGCTGATCGTGTCCTGCCGGTAGCTGTCCACCTGGAACATGGTTCCGGTCAGCGCATTCTCCGGCTTCTGGCCCGGATCGGCGAAGCGCGGGTCGCGCCAGGTGCCGGTGCCCGTGCTGCTCGGATCGATGTCGGCATTGGCCCAAGTCTCCTTGTAGCAGACCATGGTGCGATAGGGTGTGCCGCTGCCGTCGATGCTGGTTTCCCAGCGCACCTTCCAATAGACCTCGTTACCGCTCCAGAAGGCGAGGTTGACGCCGGCGTCGCGCGCGGCCTCGACATTGGTGCGCTGCTCGCCCGACCAGTATTCGTCATGGCCGACCGACAGGAAGGCGTCGTGGTTGAGCAGCAGGTTGCCTGAGCGGGCGGTATCCACGCCGGAAATGTAGGAGATGTCGTAGCCGTTCTGCTCCAGCCAGCGGATGGCGGAATATTCGGCGCCGAACACGAAATCCCACGGACCTCCGACCGGGCTGGTCGAGGTGATGTAGGGGCGGTTGTAGCTCACCGCATAGGCACGTCCGATGGCCTTCAGTCCGCAATGACAGTTCGGCGGCATATAGGCCATCATGTCGTCCGGATTGAGCGGGACCTCGCCATAGTAGAGGCTGGCGCCGCCCCAGGCGTTGTAGGCCTGCCAGGTCGTGTCCGAGGTCTGGAAGACGATGTTGCTTTTCGAGGAATCGTCGCGCACGACGAATGGAATGAGATTTTCGCCGGCGGTTCCGTCCTCGCGCACCAGCTTGGCGATATAGACGCCCGAGACCGCGTCCGTGGGCACCTGCCAGCTTGCCGACACGCCCCAGTTGCCGCAATCGATGAGGCCCAGCGAATAGTCCACGATCGGGTGAGGCTGCACCTGCGCGCTGGCGAGGTTCTGCTCGATCGAGCCCACCTTGCGCGCGCCGGCGCCTCCATAATAGCCGAGCCGGTAGATATCGATGCGGTAGTGGGTGGAATCGGTGGCGATCTTGAAGTTCACCGCCTGGCCGAGATTGACGCTCATCTCGGCCGCGAAGCCCTGGATGTTGGTGTCGCCGTCGCCGGAAAGCCCCCATTCGCTTTCGGGATTGCCCTGCTTCATGTTCTCCAGGGCGATCTTGTTGAGCGTGGTTGCCTGCCCGGTGGTCGGCGCAGCGACATTCGCGTTGACGCCGGTGCCCGGATCGACGGCGGATTGACGCGCCGGGGAGACGGTTCCACCCCCGGCTTCGTCCGTCGGTGCGGCGCTGGTGGCAGAGGCCGGCTCACCGCCGCCGACGAGGGCAGGCTGGCCACCGCCCACGAGTGCGGGCTGGCCGCCACCCGCGGTGCTCGATCCCGGGGCGGGCTCGGAAACGGCGTCGAACCCGGTCGAGAACGACTGCACGCGAGACAGGAATGAGGCCGGGTCGGTCTGAACGACGGCACCGGAGGAGCTGTCGGCGGGCACCGAAAGCGAAGTCGCAACGGGAGTAGTGCTGCCGGGAGACGCTTGCGCTTGCGTGCCGTCGCCGGACGGGGACGAGGAAGATGACGAGGACAGGGCAGCCGCTGCGGCGGGCTGCACCAACGGCGAGGACGATCCGGTGCTCGACGCGGACTTCTCCTCATCGACGCCCGCGTCGTCCTGGATGTCTGCCAGCCCGGCGCCCGTCGATCCGAACAGGCCCGAGCCCAGGGCCACCAGCCGCGCGCCGGACGAACCCAACGCCGAAGCGGCGTTGCCTGCCATACCACTCACGAAAGAGGGCGAGGACGGGGCATAGGCGATGCCTGCGGCACCCCCGAAGATGCTCAGGAACGGATTGCTCTTCTTCGTTTGAGAAGCCATCTCGCCTTGCCCCCGCAAAGTTCATCGTACTTCAAACAAGGCCGACAGCTTGCGCCCATTTGCGCGGGCACGGAGTATAGTCATTCGAGTAGCACGCACGCCTTTTCGGTTAGGGGTAGCCCTTTACCCTGCACCTATGGCGTGCATTGACGCGACGGACCAGCCGCGAAGTGCTCCACCAAGCGTAGAAGGCCGCGAAGACGCGTTCCTTCGGGCTGCCCGGGCACCGATGCCGGCAGCCGACATGGCACGGCCGCCGGGCTGGCAAGCACCGGCGGCCGTCGACGAGCGCCCGGGACACTTATCGCGCCGGCGTCACTCCTTGCGATGGGATGTCATCAGCGCTTCCGGCTGATGCGCCTTGCCGAGCAGGCCCGACATGGCGAGCACCGTCAGCAGGTAGGGCAGCGACAGCAGCAATTGCGGCGGCAGGCCGACATGGAACAGCTGCAGCGACAATTGCAGCGCGTCCGCCGCGCCGAACACCAGCGCCGCCAGTGCCGCCTTGTACGGGTCCCAGCGGCCGAAGATGACGATGGCGAGCGCGATGAAGCCCTGCCCCGCCACGATGGTCTCGCGGAACAGGCCGACCTGCGCCAGGATGAGATAGGCTCCCGCGGCACCGGCAGCCGCGCCGGAGACGAGAACGCCGACATAGCGCATGCGCGACACGCTGATGCCCGCCGTGCTGGCCGCACGCGGGTTCTCGCCCACCGCGCGAAGGCGCAGGCCGAGCTTGGTGCGGTAGAGCACGAAGCCGGCGACCGGGACCAGCAGCATCACCGCATAGAGCAGCGCGGTGTGGTTGAACAGGATCGGGCCGAGCAGCGGAATGCCGGACAGGAACGGCAGCGCGACCGGCTCGAACATGGCGATCTTCTGCGGGCCGGTGACCCCGCCCATGGCGAGCCGGTAGAAATAGCTCGCCAATCCCAGCGCCAATATGTTGAAGATGATGCCGACCACGACCTGGTTGGCCTGGACGGTGACATACATCCAGGCAAGGAACAGGCTGACGACCACGCCGGCCAGGATCGCCGCCAGCAGCCCGATTATCGGACTGCCGGTGGCCAGCGCGGCCAGGTAGCTGGCGATGGCGCCGATCAGCATCGTGCCCTCGATGCCGACATTGAGGACGCCGGAGCGCTCGGCGAAGATCTCGCCCAGCGCCGACAGCAGCAAGGGGCCCGCGAGCCGGACGGCCGCGGCGAGCCAGGCGACAAGGAAGGTGGAGGAGACGAGGTCGGTTTCCATCTCATTCCGCTCCGGTTTCCGCCGCCGCGACCCGTCGCGTCTTGCACCGGGGCCATGGCAGCACCAGCGCAAAATGGCGCAGCATATCGCTTGCCAAAATGAACAGCACGATCAGGCTTTGCACGATGAAGATCACCGAGGCGGGCAGCCCGGCCTGCCGCTGCATGGCGTCTGCGCCCACCGACATGCCTGCATAGAGCAGCGCGGCGATGACCGCTCCGGCCGGGTGGAGCTTGCCGAGCAGCGCCGTGACGATGCCGATGAAGCCGGTGCCCTCCGAGAGCCCGTCGACCAGCCGGTGATGCACGCCGAGCACCTCCACCATGCCGGCCAGGGAGGCGAGCCCGCCGGCCAGGAAGGCCGCGATGAGTTGCCGGCTGCCGACATTGATGCCGCCATAGCGCGCCGCCTTGGAGTTGAGGCCGGTGACGACGAGCTCATAGCCGACGCGGCTGCGCAGGAGCAGCAGCCACACCGCCACCGCCGCGAACACGGCGATCAGTATGCCGGCGTGGGCGCGCGTGCCGTCGAGGATCATGGGCAGCCAGGTTTCCTGCGGCAGGCGTGGGCTGGCCGGCAGCTCGCCCTTGGCCCGCAGCGGGCCCGACACAAGATACTGCACAAGGAAGATCGCGATATAATTCATCATCAGCGAGGTGATGACTTCGTTGCCGCCGAACCGGCTCTTGAAGAAGCCGACGATGCCGGCCCACACCGCGCCGGTCAGCAACGCCACCAGGACGGCCAGCGGCAGGAAGACGGCGAAAGGCAGAGGCCCGAACAGGCCGCCCTCGACCGTCTGCAACGCAACCCACGTCGCGGTGGCTGCACCCATCAGCAGGCAGCCCTCGAAGCCGAGATAGGCAAATCCCGTGCGCCACGCGCAGATCGTGCCGAGCCCGATCAGGATCAGCGGCGCGGCCTTCACCAGCGTGAAGCCGAAACCGCGCCATGTGGCGAAGCCCGCCTCGAACAGCGCGCCATAGGCATGCAGCGGATTGGTCCCGAACGGCAGGAACAGCAGGCCGCCGATCACCAGCGCCAGCAGGACGGAAAGGCCGGTCGTCACCAGCACGGCGCAAAGCGAGTCCGCGGGAACCAACCGGCGCTCGATGAATCTGCTCATGACACGACCTCCAGCCGGGATCTGCGCGGCGCCGCGCCGGCCATCATCATGCCGATCGAGGCCAGCGACGCTTCCGCGGCGTCGATCACGCCCATGATGCGGCCCTCGTAGATGACGGCAATGCGGTCGGCGAGATTGAGGATTTCCTCCAGTTCCGCCGAAATCAGCAGGATCGCCTTGCCGGCGTCGCGCTGGGCGATGATCTCGCGCCATACGGATTCGATGGCGCCCACGTCCAGCCCGCGCGTCGGCTGCTCGATCACGATCGCGGCGGGATCGCGCATCACCTCGCGGCCGAGGATGACCTTCTGGAGGTTGCCGCCGGAGAGCTTGCCAGCCGTGTAGGCGGGATTGCGCGGGCGGATGTCGAAGCGCTCGATCAGTTCCGAGGCGAAGCCCGAGATGCGGTCCTCCTCCATCAGCCCCGCCCGGCCGGCGAAGGCCCGCTGGCGGCCGAGTATGGCGTTGCGCGCGATCGACAGGTCGGTCAGCGCCCCGACGTGGCGGCGGTCGGCCGGAACATAGGCGAGGCCTTGGCGATGATGCTCCGCCGGCGAGGCTCTGGTCAGGTCGGCATCGCCTAGCAGCACGCGTCCCCGGGCCACGGGCCGCAGGTTCATGATCGCCTCGGCAAGCTCCGACTGGCCGTTGCCGTCCACGCCGGCAAGGCCCAGGATCTCGCCTTCCCGCACGGTGAGATCGACGCCGTTGACCGCGCCGTGCCCGCGCCCGTCGGCGACGTGCAGCCCCTCGATGCGCAGCACGTCACTGCCTGCCGGGCGAGCCGACTTGCTGGCGCGCAGCGACACTTCGCGGCCGACCATCAGCCGCGCCAGTTCGTCCTGCGAGCTTTCGGCGGTCTTCACCGAGGCAACGACGCGCCCGTCCCGCATGATCGTCACGCGGTCGCTGATGGCCATGATCTCCTTCAGCTTGTGGGTGACGATGACGATGGAGCGGCCCTGCGCCGCCAGTTCGCGCAGCACGCAAAACAGCGCTTCCGTCTCCTGCGGCGTCAGCACCGCCGTCGGCTCGTCAAGGATGAGCAGGCGCGCATCGCGATAGAGCAGCTTGAGGATCTCGACGCGCTGCTGCACGCCGACCGGCAGGTGCTCGACCAGCTCGAAAGGATCGACCTGCAGGCCGTGCTGTCGCGACAATTCGGCAAGCCGGGCTGCGGCCGCCTTCAGATCGACCAGCGGTCCCTTGGCGCCTCCCTTGGTGCCGTCGAGGCCCATGACGACGTTCTCGACCACCGAGAAGCGCCGCACCAGCATGAATTCCTGATGGATCATGCCGATGCCGAGATCGATGGCGTCGCGCGTGTTGCGAATGGCGACGGGGCGCCCTTCGACCTCGATCTCGCCCGAATCCATGGCGTACTGGCCATAGATGATCTGCATCAGCGTGCTCTTGCCGGCACCGTTCTCGCCCAGCAGCGCATGGATTTCGCCACGCCCCACGTCGAAATCGACATGGTCGTTCGCCACCACGGACGGGAACCGCTTGACGATCCGCCGAGCGGTCAGGAATGGCGCCATTTCATCCTCCCTGCAACGGTGCCTTATTCCCCCAGTGGCTGCGGACAGCCGGCGAAAGCCCGGCTAGCATGCCGCCAGCCGGACCTCCAGCGCTATGGGACCAGCGTGGCGACGTCGATGCGACCTTCGCCGAGATCCTCCCAGATGGCCTGGAACTTCTTCCAGTTTTCGTCGGATACGAGCTTGGGATTGTGATCGCCCATGGCTCCGGCCCTGGGCACCCACATCTCCGTCACCTTGGGCTTCCACTCGGTGCCGCCCTCGAACGTGCCGGCCGCAACCGTTCCGGCCACTTCCTTGACCATCCAGGCCAGGTTCATGACGAAGCTGGTGGCCATCTTGTCGGGCGCCAGTTCGGTCTGGTCCGAATAGCAGCCGATGACGGCCGCGCCGCCCGCGACCGCGCCCTGTATGGCGCCGAGGCCGGTGACGTTGGCGCCATGCCAGATGACGTCGGCGCCGTTGGCGACCATCGTCTCGGCCGCCTCCTTGCCGCGCGCGGCGTTCTCGTAGTCGCCGGTGACGACGCCGAGGCCCTTCACCCCGGCGACGGTCTTTTCGGCGCCGGCGATGAAACACTTCATCATGCGCTGCTGGGTGGGGTTGTCGCCGCCGCCGACGAAGCCCACCGACTTGCCGCCCTCCGAGGCCAGCGCCGCCAGCGCCCCGGCGCCATAGGCGGCCGGGAAATAGGCAAGGTCGATGTAGCGCACGTTGGCCGGCACGTCGCCGTCCGGCTTGAAGGTCGAGGCGAAGAACTTCTGGTCGGGATAGTCGGGCGCGATCTCGATGAAGGCGCTGCCGAATTCGAAGCCGTGGCCGATGATGAGGTTGTAGCCGTCGTCGGCGTAGCCCTGCACCACCTGCGGGATCTTGGCCTGGGTGACGTTCTCGGCATAGGCGACCTCGAAGCCTCCGCCCTCGCCCAGCGCCCTCAGCCCCTCATAGGCAGGCTGGGCCCATCCCCCGTCGGTGATGGGCCCAGTCATGATCAGTGCGACGCGAACCGGTTCGGCGGCCATCGTCCTTCTTGCGAAGCCCGCCGTACCCAAGGACGCGGCGGATGCCGCCAAAGCGGTATGCTTCAGAAAATTCCTGCGTGTCAGCATGTTCGTACCCCTCTTTTCTTGGTTGTTGTTGCGGATTGCAGGCTCCCAAGCCGCCGTTCCGGTGCAGTTCCGGGCCGAAACCTGCGTGGTCCGGCCCGAAATTGCTTCATTCGGCTGCTATCCGGCGCGCCGTGCCAGCAGGTCTTCCTTGAGCCTCTTCAGGAAGGGGATGTCGTCGAGCTGGTCCTGCTGCACCACGTCCCAGGCCACGCCGGTCGGCTGCGGATAGGGCGAGCGGGTCTCGATGACCTCCTTCTCGGTGACGATCCAGTTCAGCGCCGAGTCATGCTTGAGCATGATGATGCGGTCGTCGTGGACCACCTGCGTGGAATGCACGGTGGTGACGATCGGCGTATCCGGCGTGACCTTGCCCAGTTCGCGGAAGATACCCAGCTCCAGGTCGGCGAACCCGCCGCCCTTGCCGGTGCGGCCGCCGTTGCGAGTGACGCCGACGCAGCCGACGATGACCACGTCCAGCGGCATCATGTCCTCGAACGCCACCGGCTCGCCGTGCTCGACCGCGCCCTGCGATGTGGCGGCCAGTTCGAACTGCACATTGTTTTTGGCCAACTTCTCCGGATCGAGCAGCACGAAGGGGAAGCCTTCCACCAGCTCCGGCACCGGCGTGTAGAGCAACTTGCCATCGTAAAGCGCGCGCAGGCGCGCCGGGATCTGGGGCGGATCGGGATTGCATTTCACCACCTTGGCCTTCTTCCAGAACGACAGTTCCGAAAGCCGCTTGGCCGCCTCGTCGGCGCCCACGAAATTGGGAATGCGGCTCCAGACCGGGCCGACATTGTGGTTGCCGCTTTCCAGCGCGCCCCAAACCTCCTCGCGCAATACGTCCTTGTCGCTGTTTCGGCCGGCCCATCGGCCGAGCTTCTCCGCTTCGCTCGCCTGCATGTGAATCTCCTGTTCCATCGCGTTCAATGCCGCGTCGGCGGCTTGATGTGTCTCTGCAGCGACGGGGAAAGAGTGACAGCCACGTCCGCATATCGAAAGTGGCATGTCCCGAAAGAAGTCTATATCGATTCGCTTATACTGCGGCTGCCGGCCGGCTGCCCAGCATGCGCGACACGCCGATGATCTGGCTGCGCAGCCAGCTGTTTTCCGGCGCCGCGTGGGCGCATTCGTGCCAAAGCAGATAGAACCGCATCTTGCCGAACTCGCCGGGCGCATCGACGGTGCGGATGGGCAGGAAGGCGGAATAATGCTGGGCGAAATGCCGGCTGCTGGTGAAAATCAGGTCCGAGGACAGCAGCACATAGGGAACGAGGTTGAACTCCGGCACCATGACGCGGATGTCGCGTTTCAGCCCGAGTTCGGCGAGCCGCCCGTCGATCGGCCCCGGATCGGCCGAGGACATCGGCACCGGCGCCAGATGTTCCGCCTCGAGATATGTCTCCATCGCGATCGCGGTCTCGGACGCCAGCGGATGCTGACCGCCCATCAGGCAGACGATGTCGTCGGCCATCAGGTGAACGGTCTTCAGGTTCTGCGGCGGGCTCGGCCAGTTGCCAATCACGGCATCCAGTTCACCCTTCTCCAGCGCGGCCGCGTAGTCGTAGCCCTGTTCGATCGAGCGGATCATCAGGCGCACGCCGGGCGCTGCCGAACGCACCTGCGCGATCAGCCGGGGCAGGAAGAACGCCTCCATGCAGTCGGCCGAGGCGATGTGGAAAGTGCCGGTCGCCTCCGCCGGATCAAAGGCCTTGGCCCGGCTGACGACCTGCTCGATGCCGGCAAGCGCGGTGCGGATCGGCTCGACCATGCTGCGGGCCCGGTCGGTCGGCACCAGCTTGGAGCCGCTGCGCACCAGAAGCGGATCGTCCACCAGCTCGCGCAGGCGCTTGAGCACGAGGCTGACATAGGGCTGCGACTGGTTGAGGATCTCGGCGGCGCGGGTGACGCTGCGCTCCTCGATCAGCGTCAGCAAAATGCGCAATTGCCGCGTATCGATCTGCTTGTCTTCGGACTTCAGCACGCCGGTTCCCTGTACGAAAGCCGGCAACATGTCACCGGCCCCGGTCCAAGGCAATGTGAAGTTCGGGCCTCGCCGCGCTTCGGCGCGGCGTGGAAGCTCAGGCCCTGCCGGCCTGTTGCGCGTGCCCGGCTCCGCCATCGGTGGGCGCAACCGTGCGCGGCTTGGCGCCGGCGGCTTCCTCGCACAGCTCTATGTGCCTGGCCAGCGCCTGGTTCGACAGCGCGGCGCTGATGGTGGTGATATCGCGGCCCTGGAACCTGGGCATCTGCTGGACCTCCTTGAGCCTTTCCAGAAGTGCGAGTCGGGTCATGATATCCCTCCTTTGACGGGGTTGTTGTCTGTTTGGGCGGAGCCTTGGCCTGCGCGGCGCAAGGCGGGCCGGATCTGGATCTGTTCGGAATGCTGATCGTTGCTGGCGTTACCTGTCGGATTCAAGGCGGCCCTCAGGCCGCCTTCTTCTTCTTGACCGCGTCGAAGGGGATTTCGATGTCCACGGCGAGAGTGGAGACCTGGGCACCGCGTTCCATCTTGACACTGACCTTTTCGTCGTCGACCTGCATGTGCTTGGAGATCACGCGCATGATCTCGTCGCGCAGCTTGCTGACGAGTTCGGAATCGCCCGAGGAAGCGCGCTCATGCGCCAGAAGCACCTGCAGGCGCTCGCGCGCGGCGGGAGCCGACTGCGGGCGGGAAAAGAGCTGGAAGAACTTCATGCCGCTTTCCTTCCGAAGATCTTGCCGAAGAAGCCGCGCTTCTCGCCCGGAACGGCGACCGGCAGTTCCTCGCCCTTGAGCCGTCGCGCCGCGTCGAAATAAGCCATCGCCGGCGCGCTGCGGCCGTCCGCGAGCGTAACCGGGGCGCCGACGTTGGAGGCGCGCAGTACGTCCATGCTTTCGGGGATGATGCCGAGCAACGGGATCGACAGGATTTCGAGGACGTCGTCCACCTTCAGCATGTCGCCGCGCTGGGCGCGGGCCGGATCGTAGCGGGTCAGCAGCAGGTGCTTTTCCATGCGCTCGCCGCTCTCGGCCTTCGCGGTCTTGGAGTCCAGCAGGCCGATGATGCGGTCGGAATCGCGCACAGAGGAGACTTCCGGGTTGGTCACGACGATGGCCACGTCGGCATGGCGCATGGCAAGCGTGGCGCCGCGCTCGATGCCGGCCGGGCTGTCGCAGATGACCCAGTCGAAGGCTTTTTTCAGCGCGGTGATGACCTTCTCTACGCCTTCGGGCGTGAGGTTGTCCTTGTCGCGCGTCTGCGAGGCGGGCAGTAGATAGAGCGTCTCCACCCGCTTGTCGCGGATCAGCGCCTGCGTCAGCTTGGCTTCGCCCTGGATGACGTTGACGAGGTCGTAGACCACGCGCCTTTCCGCGCCCATGACCAGGTCGAGATTGCGCAGGCCGACGTCGAAATCCACGACCGCCACCTTCTCGCCGCCTTGCGCGAGGGCGGCGCCCAGCGCGGCGGAAGAAGTGGTCTTGCCGACGCCGCCCTTGCCCGATGTGACTACGACTACCTTGCCCATTGACCTCTCCTGTTTATAGCCACGCCTTCGGCTCAGCCGAGCATCGCCGCCTTGATCGCTTCGCCTTCGAGCCACACCTGGACCGCCCTGCCGCGCAGATCGGGCTCCATGTCCTCGGCGGTCTTGTAGAAGCCGTCGATGGCGATCAGCTCGGCCTCCAGCCTGCGGCAGAAGATGCGCGCGGAAGCGTTGCCGGTCGTTCCGGCCATGGCCCGTCCCCGCAGCGTGCCGTAGACGTGGATCGATCCGCCGGCGACGATTTCCGCACCGGAAGCCACCGAGCCGACGATGGTCACGTCGCCTTCGGGGAAGAACAGCGACTGGCCCGAGCGCACCGGCTGGGTGACGACGAGCGAGGGTATGGTCTTGGCCGGCTGCGGATCGGCCGACACGGCGCTATGGACGACCTCGGTCCGATCGTCCTCGTCCGCCTCGGGCGCTTCGAAATCCGACGCCGGCCGCCCGTCGGCCATGGCAGGCGGCAGGTCGGCGCCGAGAAGCGAGGGACGCGCGCCTTCGATGCCCATGATGCGCACGTTGCGCCGTCCGAGCTGGTCGACAAGTTCGCGAAGCTGCGAGCGGTCGATATCCAGTCCATCGATGTCGAGCACCACCGGTCGCCGCAGGAAGAAACCGGCGGAACGGGCGGCGAGATCGTCGAGCCGCACCAGCCAGTCCTCGAAGGGGAGTTCCGGGGTCAAGGCAAGCGCAAGGAAGGATCGACCCTTGAGGCGGATCGGCCGGGGCTGGGTTAACACGTCGTTCATCTTGGTAAATTTTCGGTTGCTTCTGTGTATCGAGAAAATGGTTAACAAAAGGTAAATTTTTTGCGGCGCGCCGACGAGAAAGCACGCACCGGCAATCGGCTCAATTTCAAGAAATTGTATTTATATCAATCAGTTAAATGAAAATACAACGAGTGCGTGCCGGAAACGCGCGGCTTCGATGTGTCCCGAAATGGTCCAGGCGCCCTGCTGGATTCGCGGCGCGAATCTCGCCCGGCCGATCGGATCCGATGCTGTTGCCTCGATTCGCCAGATTCGCGGTACAGAGGCGGGAGCGGCCCCGTTCAGACAGAACCGCCGCACGACCCATTTATCTGTTTTGACGCGTTTGCGGCCGCAAAGCGTTTCGCGCCAAGATCGCTAAACGCCCAGCGCGATTTCGCGGCCGGCGGCCTGCAGAATGCCCCAGACATGGTCGGCGAAGGAACGCCAGACCTCGATGCGGAAGCTGTCCTGCGCCTCACGCAGCAGCACGATCTGTGCCTTGTCGAAAATGGTGCGGCAGCCCGTGCCGACGGGCATCGCCTCGATGTCGAAAGCGATGGCCGAGCGCAAGGCAGGCAGTGCCGCGGCGCCCTCCACCACGATGCCGACTTCGCGATGGCCGACATCGACGAGACTGTGAACAGCCGTCGCATAAAGCCCGGCAAAAGCATGCTCCACCGCCTCCTGCTCGGCCAGAGGCGCGGTGAGATACCATTCGTCCGGACCGAGGCAGACGGCGAGCCTGCCCCCCGAGACAGCGACGTCGCCGATTCGCCCGGGCAGAGCGAGGCCAAAAGATTTCGACGCTTCGGCAAGATGCGCCGGATCAAGCCGCAGGCTGAAGCGAGCGCAGTCGGCAGCGGCGCGGATGGCGAGCGGACCGGCCTCGCGCATGGCGATTTCCCGACCCTTCAGCGGATGATGTTCATGCAGCATGGTAGATTCCTATGCGCTCAGACGCTTGTTGTCGGGATCGTAGAACACCGTGCCAGTGATGCTGGCGGCCAGCGTGCGCCCGGGCATCGGGATATGTACAGTCTCGCCCTCGCGGGCCCGCCCGCCCTCGACCACGGCAAGCGCGATCGAGCGGCCGAGCGTCGCGCTCCAGTAGGACGAGGTGACGTGGCCGACCATCTTCATCGGCAAGGTCTGGTTGGGGTCGAGCACGATCTGGGCGCCCTCCTCCAGCACGGTCTTCGGGTCTGAAGTCAGCAGGCCCACGAGTTGCTTGCGGTCTTCCTTCAGCATGTCCGGCCGGGTCAGCGAGCGCTTGCCGACGAAGTCGGGCTTGGCCTTGCCGATGGCCCAGCCGAGAGCGGCATCGTCCGGCGTCAGCGTGCCGTCGGTATCCTGACCGACGATGATGTAGCCCTTCTCCGCGCGCAGCACGTGCATGGTTTCCGTGCCGTAGGGCGTGATGCCGAACTGCTGCCCGGCCTCATGGAGCTTTTCCCACACCGCGCGGCCATAGCGCGCCGGCACGTTGACCTCATAGCCGCGCTCGCCGGTGAAGCTCATGCGGAACAGCCGCGTCGGCACGCCGCAGATGCGCCCTTCGGCAACCGACATATGCGGGAACGCCTCTTCCGAGAGGTCGATGCCCTCCACCAGCGGTTCCAGCAGCTTGCGTGCATTCGGCCCCTGCAGGGCAATCACCGCCCACTGCTCGGTGGTTGAGGTGAGCCACACCTTGAGGTCCGGCCATTCGGTCTGGAGATAGTCCTCCATAATGGCCAGCACCCGCGCAGCACCCCCGGTCGTGGTGGTGACGTGGAAACGGTCGCTGGTCATGCGGCCGATCACGCCGTCGTCGCGGATGAAACCGTCCTCGCCCAGCAGCACGCCATAGCGGCAGCGGCCGGGCGCCAGCTTGGACCATGCGTTTGTGTACATGCGGTTGAGGAACTCGGCCGCATCCGGCCCGACGATCTCGATCTTGCCCAAGGTCGAGGCATCGAACATGCCGAGCGATTCCCGCACCGCCTTGCATTCGCGCGCGACAGCCGCGTGCATGTCCTCGCCCGGCTTCGGGAAATACCAGGCGCGCCGCCACAGCGACACGGGCTCGTAGACGGCTCCGTTTTCCTCGGCCCATGCATCGATCGGCGTCTTGCGCGTCACCTCGAACAATTCGCCGCGATTGTATCCGGCGAAGGCGCCGAAGGTCGTCGGCGTGTAGGGCGGGCGGAAGGTGGTGAGCCCCACCGCCGGCGCCGGGCGCTTCACTGCATCGGAGGCGATGGCGAGACCATTGATGTTGGAGGTCTTGCCCTGATCGGTCGCCATGCCGGTGGTGGTGTAGCGCTTGATGTGCTCGATGGACTTGAAGCCTTCGCGCACGGCGAGCCGGATGTCCTTGGCGGTGACGTCGTTCTGGAAATCGACGAAGGCCTTGGCCTTGGAAGCGTTACGGTCGGTCGGCAGTTCGCGGTTGCTGACCCCTGTCAGCGGCACTTCGCCGTCGACTTTGTAGACTGCTGCCTTTGCCTTGAAGCCCGCATCAGCGGCAGCGCCAGCACCCGCCGCGGCCCCCTCGCCAAGGGCCGTCGCAAGGCCGAAGCCGCCATTGCCGGCGCCGGCGCAGCGGCTTTCCTCCGTGCGCTCGCCCGGCAGGAACATCTGGCCGTCCTCGTTCCAGTCGAGCTTGCCCCTGGTGTGCGAGAACAGGTGCACGCTCGGCGTCCAGCCGCCGCTCATCAGGAGCGCGTCGCAGGCAATCGTGCGGGCCGGACCGACCACGCCGCCACGGCTGACCGGGTTGACGCGCAGCGAGGCAATACGCAGCCGGCCGCTGGTGCCGGTAACGGTCCAGCCGCTCAGCACCTCGATCCCCAGAGCCGCAGCGCGCTGCTTCAGGTGGCTGGCGACCTCGGGCCGGATATCGACGATGGCCGCGACTTTCGCGCCGGCCTCGGCGAGATCGAAGGCGGCGAGCCAGGCGCTGTCATGCGAAGTCACCACCGCAGGGCGGTTCCCGACCTTGACGCCGTAGCGGTTGAGATAGCTGCGCGCGGCACCGGCCAGCATCACGCCGGGGCGGTCGTTGCCGTCGAACACGAGCGGTTTTTCGATCGCCCCTTGCGCCAACACGACCTGTCTTGCACGCACCTTCCACAAGCGCTCGCGCGGCGCG
Source organism: Mesorhizobium sp. SP-1A (assembly GCF_032460275.1). NCBI lineage: Bacteria > Pseudomonadati > Pseudomonadota > Alphaproteobacteria > Hyphomicrobiales > Phyllobacteriaceae > Mesorhizobium > Mesorhizobium sp. SP-1A. Next base: position 88,396 of record NZ_JAVXZD010000006.1, read on the forward strand.
CCCTGCGGCGGGCTGGCGAGGTGGTCGGTCAGCCGCTGGCAGAGGCCGAGGAGGTTCTGGTGATAGTAGCCGATGGCCGTGGTACGGGTCAGAACGGTGACGTTCGCCATCGCAGCCAGTTCGGCGGTGGCCGCCTTCAGCCAGTCCCTGCCGGAGCGACCGTCGATGCCGGCGTCCGTTTCCGACAGCAGCGAGCCGCCAAGTTCGGCCTGCTCGTCGCAGACAATGACCTTGGCGCCGCTGCGACCGGCTTCCAGGGCAGCGGCAAGGCCCGCAGGTCCGGCGCCGACGACGAGCACGTCGCAATGCGCGAAACGGCTGGCATAGGTGTCCGGATCGGGCACCGCCGGCGACTTGCCGAGACCGGCGGCGCCACGGATGAAAGGCTCGTAGACCTTGTTCCAAAAGCTCTTCGGCCACATGAAGGTCTTGTAGTAGAAGCCGGCCGAGAACAGCATGTAGAGCGTGTCGTTGATCGCGCCGATGTCGCGCTTTAGCGACGGCCAGTGGTTCTGGCTGGTGGTGTTCAAGCCGTCGAAGACCTCGAGCACCGTCGCCCGCGTGTTGGGCTCGAAGCGGCCGGGGCCACGGCTGGTGCCGACCAGCGCGTTCGGCTCCTCCGACCCGGCCGACAGAATGCCGCGCGGACGATGATACTTGAACGAGCGGCCGACCAGATGCACGCCGTTGGCGAGCAGCGCGGAGGCCAGCGTGTCGCCCTGATAGCCGCCATAACTGTCGCCGTTGAAGGTGAAACGCACCGGCTTGTTGTGGCCGATGCGGCCTTTGCCGGGAATGCGGTAGCTGGTCATGACCGTGCTTCCTCGAGTTCGGTCTCGCTCGGGCGGGGCAGCCCGGCCTTGTAGGTCATCGCGAATTTGTCGCTGACGGTGTCGCGCACGGCATTGAAGAACCGGCCGCAGCCATGCTGGTGCCGCCAGCGCTCGAAATGGGTGCCGCGCGGGTTGGAGCGGATGAACAGAAAATCCTTCCACTCGTCGTCCGTCAGCTTCGACGGGTCGGCGGGGCGTGCGATATGCGCCTCGCCGGCATAGGTGAATTCGAGTTCCGGACGCTCGGCCTCGCAATAGGGGCAGCGGATGAGCAGCATCTTTCGGTCTCCCTCAGAGCATGATCCCGAAAAGTGGGAACCGGTTTTCGGACAAGATCATGCTCAAACAGAATCAGTGCGCGACGGCGGCGGCCGCCGCCTCGTCGATCAGCCGGCCGGTGGTGAAGCGCTCCAGCGTGAAGGGCGCGTTGATCGGATGCGGCTCGTCGCGGGCGATGGTGTGGGCAAAGACATGGGCTGAACCCGGCGTCGCCTTGAAGCCGCCCGTGCCCCAGCCGCAATTGACGTAGAGACCCGGCACCGGCGTCTTGCCGATGATCGGCGAGCGGTCGGGCGTGACATCGACGATGCCGCCCCATTTGCGCAGCATGCGCATGCGGGTGAAGATCGGGAACACCTCGCAGATCGCCGCCACCGTGTGCTCGATCAACGGCAGGCCGCCGCGCTGGCTGTAGGAAACATACTGGTCGGTGCCCGAGCCGATCACCAGCTCGCCCTTGTCGGACTGCGAGATATAGGCATGCACCGTGTTGGACATGACCACGCAGGGGAACACCGGCTTGACCGGCTCCGACACCAGCGCCTGCAACGGGTAGCTTTCCAGCGGCAGCCGCACGCCTGCCGTGTCCATCACGACGGAAGTGTTGCCGGCCGCAGACACCGCGACCTTCTTGGCCTTGATGAAGCCCTTTGCCGTCTCGACGCCCATCACCTTGCCCGACGCATCGCGGCGGATCGCCGTCACCGGGCAGTTCTGGATGATGTCGACGCCGCGGGCGGCGGCTCCGCGCGCATAGCCCCAGGCCACCGCATCGTGGCGGGCGACGCCGCCGCGCCGCTGCAGGGCCGCGCCCATCACGGGATAGCGGGCGTTGGCCGCAATGTTGAGCGGCGGACAGTATTCCTTGGCCTGCTCGGGCGTCAGCCACTCGTTGTCGATGCCGTTCAGCCGGTTCGAATGGATGTGGCGCTTGAAGCTCTGCACGTCGTGCACATTATGCGCCAGCATCATCACCCCGCGCTGCGAGAACATGACGTTGTAGTTCAGCTCCTGGCTCAAGCCCTCCCACAGCTTCATCGCATGCTCGTAGAGCATGGCGCTTTCGTCATAGAGGTAATTGGAGCGGATGATGGTGGTGTTGCGGCCGGTGTTACCGCCGCCGAGCCAGCCCTTGTCGATGATGGCGACATTGGTGATGCCGTGCTGGCTGGCGAGATAGTAGGCCGCGCCCAGTCCATGCCCTCCGGCGCCGACGATGACGACGTCATATTCGGCCTTGGGCTCGGCATCGGGCCATTGCGGCTGCCAGTTCTTGTTGCCGGTCAAGGCATTGGTGAGCAGCGACGAAAACGAAAAGCGGGTCACGCATTTGCCTCCCACAAAACCAGCGTGACGGGATTGTGCGTCGCGGCGCTCGTCTTGGACAGAATGGATGCGTCGATGTAATGTTATCTCTGCGACACATCTTTTCGGGAACCAGCGACATGGCCGACGTTCTGAAATCTGCGCGGACAGCCGTCCAGAAACCCAGGCTGAACGTCGGCTTCGTCCTGGCGCGGCGCTTCACCCTGTGCGCCTTCGCCAATTTCGTGGACGTGCTGCGGCTCTCGGCCGACGAAGGCGACCGTAGTCGCCCCATCTCCTGCGGCTGGCGCGTGCTGTCGGCGACGATGGAGCCGATCACCTCCAGTTCGGGCGTATCGGTGCAGCCGGAGGAGCGGTTGGGTGACCCCGCGCGATTCGACTACATCGTGGTGGTCGGCGGCCTGATCGGCGAAATCGAGAACCTGCATCCGGACTACGTGCGCTTCCTGCATCGCGCCGCCGCGCTCGGCGTGCCGCTGGTCGGCGTCTGCACCGGCGCGTTCATCCTGCACCGCGCCGGGCTGATGAACGGCTATCGCTGCTGCGTGAGCTGGTTCCATCGTGACGACTTCCTGGAACGTTTCGAGGGGATGGAGCCGGTGGCGGACCAGATCTTCGTCGTCGATCGCGACCGCCTGACCTGTTCGGGCGGTGTGAGTTCGGCGCATCTGGCCGCCTTCCTGGTGGACCGGCATGTCGGTCAGGCGCGGGCGCAGAAGAGCCTGCACATCATGATCATCGACGAGGCCGAGACGGCGGAGACCCCGCAGCCGGGCATTCCGCTGGACCTGCGCAGCGAAGACACGCTGGTGAAGCGCGCGCTCCTCACCATGCAGCAGCACATCGACACGCCGCTCGCCATCGAGGAGGTCGCCGGGCGCATAGGCACCAACCGGCGCCGACTGGAACGGCGCTTTCAGACGCGGGTGGGCCATACGCCCACGGAGGCCTACAAGCTGATCCGGCTGCGGCACGCGGAATATCTGCTGGACCATTCCGACAAGCCGGTCGCGACGATCGCCGTGGAGAGCGGCTATTGCGATTCCTCGCACTTCATCCGCGCCTTCCGCGAAAGCCGCGGCATGACGCCCGTGGCCTACCGCGCCAAAGGCCGGCCGATCGCTGAACGCCAGGCCTCCGGCTGACTGCCGGACGGCATGCCGCCTGCCTGCGGCACGATTACAAACCCTAATTGGCTGATATCGACTTCTAATTTCCAGCGCCTGGACCGGTTTCCTATAGTCCGTATCGAAACCCAGGCACCCGGCCCGATGCGGAGGAAATCATGAACGTCTATGCCAAAGGCATGCCCAACGAATTGTTGCGGCTGCAGAACATGCACAATGGCGAGAAGGCCGTCCCGACCTTCAGCCCCGCCGAGATGAGCCGCCGCCAGGACGGGTTGCGGAAGATCCTGGCCGAGCTGAAGCTCGACGGCGCCATCCTCACGTCCTACCACAACATCTGCTATTTCTCGGATTTCCTGTACTGCTATTTCGGGCGCCGTTACGCTTTCGTGGTCACGGCCGACAAGGCCGTATCGGTTTCGGCCGGCATCGACGCGGGTCAGCCCTGGCGCCGCACCTTCGGCGACAACATCACCTACACCGACTGGCAGCGCGACAACTATTTCCATGCGTTGCAACAGCAATTGCCGGGCGCAAAGCGCCTCGGCATCGAGTTCGACCATGTCAATCTCGACCTGCGCAGGCTCCTGCAGGACGCTTTCCCGGAGGTGGAGTTCGTCGACATCGGCGCCCCCACCATGTGGCTGCGCACCATCAAGTCGGCCGAGGAGATCGCGTTGATCAAGGAAGGCGCACGCACTGCCGATCTCGGCGGCGAAGCGATCCGCGACGCCATCCGCGAGAATGTCCCCGAATACGAGGTCGCCCTGGCCGGCACACAGGCCATGGTGCGGCACATCGCCAGGACGTTTCCGCATGCCGAACTGATGGATACCTGGGTGTGGTTCCAGTCCGGCATCAATACGGATGGCGCCCACAATCCCGTGACCTCACGCAAGGTGCAGAAGGGCGACATTCTTTCGCTGAACTGCTTCCCGATGATCTCCGGTTACTACACCGCGCTGGAACGCACGCTTTTCCTCGACCATGCCAGCGACGAGCACCTGCGCATCTGGGAGATCAACTGCAAGGTGCACCGCCGTGGCCTCGAACTGCTCAGGCCAGGCGCGCGCTGCGGCGACGTGGCGACCGAACTGAACGACATCTACCGGAGCCACAATTTGCTGGGCTACCGCTCGTTCGGCTACGGACATTCCTTCGGCGTGCTGTCGCACTATTACGGCCGCGAGGCCGGCGTGGAACTGCGCGAGGACATCAACACCGTGCTCCAGCCCGGCATGGTGGTCTCGATGGAGCCGATGGTCACGCTGCCGGAAGGCATGCCGGGGGCCGGCGGCTATCGCGAGCACGACATCCTGGTCATCACCGAAGCCGGCGCGGAGAACATCACAAAATTCCCCTTCGGCCCGGAACACAACATCATCAAGGCCTGAAGGCCGACCTGACTTGCCGGCGGGCCTTGGCGAAAGCCGGGGCCCGCTTGCATTTGTCCGGCAATGGGTGATCTTATCAGCGCGGATGCGCTCATGTTCCAGAGGATGCCGATGCGCAGCATTCCCACCGACCTTCTTCGCGCCTTCGTCACCATCATCGATCTGCGCGGCTATACGCGGGCCGGCGAGCAGCTCGGCCGCACGCAGCCGGCCATCAGCCTGCAGATGAAGAAGCTGCAGGACCTTCTCGGCGTCTCGCTGTTCGCCAAGGAGGGCGGCGCGCAACTGACCGAGCGAGGCGAACTGGTCGCGGGCTATGCGCGCCAGATCCTGGCTCTCAACGACGAGATGATGCTTAAGCTGTCCAGCCGCGAAAGCACGGGCAAGCTGAGGCTCGGCATACCGAACGACTATGCCGATCATTTCCTGCCCAAGTTGATGGCAAGCTTTGCACGCAACGGTGCGGACATTACCTTCGACGTCGTCTGCGACATCTCGCACAACCTCCTGGAAGGCCTGCGCAAGGGCCAGTACGACATCGTCGTGGCGATGACCCCCGACGGTCCCTCGGAAGGCGCCTTCATGACCTGGAAGGAACCGCTGGCCTGGGTCGGCGCCGCGGAGCAGGCGAGCAGGCCCGCAGATGCGGGCAAGCAGTTGCGGATCGTGTGCTATCCGGAAGGCTGCCTCTACCGCCGCAACATGCTGACGGCGCTGCAGCGCGACGGGCGCAACTTCGAGATCGTCTATACGAGCCCGAGCCTGTCCGGACTGGAAGCGGCTGTCGGGGCCGGGTTCGGCATGACGGTGCTCGCGCGTCGCATCATCCCGGCCGCGTTGCGCATCGTCGAGCCGTCGAGCCACCTGCCCCGGCTGGCCGATGTGGTGGTCGGCATTTATGTCGGCCCGGATCGCAAGCGCTCGGCGGTCGCGCGCAGCTTTGCGGCGCTCTTTGCCGACATGTTCGTGGCCGGCCAGGGCGATAGCGCCAAGGCCGGCTAGGCGGCGCGGCCAATTCTCTGCGTGGTTCGGAATTCCCGATTGGCGGAACCGGTCCGGTTCGCGCCCATCATCTCACGCGTCGCCGCGTCAACAAGGCCAGCGCCGCAAACAGCGTGATCGACAGCGCGAGCAGCAGCGTGGCGGCCGCCATGATGGTCGGATTGATCTGGTCGCGTATGCCGGAGAACATCTGCACCGGCAATGTCCGCTGTTCGGCCGCTGTCATGAACAGGGCCACCACGACTTCGTCGAACGAGGTCGCGAAGGCGAAGATCGCTCCCGACACGACACCGGGCATGATGTTCGGCAACGTCACCCGGAAGAACGCCGACGACGGAGGCGCGCCGAGGCTCAATGCGGCGCGCGTCAGGTTGGTGTCGTAGGTGGACAGCGTCGCCGTCACGGTGATGACCACGAAGGGCGTGGCCAGCGCGGTATGCGCCAGCACCAGCCCGGTTCTCGTGTTGGTCAGTCCGAGCTGGCCGAAGAAGAGGTAGCTGCCGACCGCCACGATGACGATGGGCACGATCATCGGCGAGATCAGCAAGGCCATGATGAGGCGCCTTGCCGGAAAGTCGGGCCGCGATATGCCGAGCGCGGCGAGCGTGCCGAGCGTGGTCGCCAAGATCGTCGTCGCAACGGCCGCGACGGCGCTGTTGAAGATGGCGGTCATCCAGCGCGCGTTGCCGAAGAAGTCCTCGTACCAGCGCAGTGAATATTCCCGCACAGGCAAGGTGAAGAACGGGTCCTTCGAAAACGACAGCGGCACGATGATGAACAGCGGCGCAATCAGGAACAGCAGCACGGCGACCGCGAACGCCACCACGAGGATCCGCAGCAACCGTTCGGTGGGCGTCGCGTAGGAAGGCAGCCACATGGCGTCACCCCAGCTTGATCTTGTCCGCGCCGACCAGACGCAGGAACAGGAGATAGATTGCGAGCGTCACCACAAGCAGGACCACCCCGAGCCCGGCGGCCAGGCCCCAGTTGAGGTCGCGGTTGATGTAGACGGAGATGAAATTGGACACCATCTGGTCGCGCGGGCCGCCGACGAGCGCCGGGGTTATGTAGTAGCCGAGCGACAGGATGAAGGTCATCAGACATCCGGCGACGACGCCAGGCAGCGTCTGCGGGGCATAGACTCGCCAGAACGCCGAGGACGGCCCCGCGCCGAGCGAGCGGGCGGCCCTGAGCTGCGTGGAGGGGATCGAGCGCATGACGCTGTAGATCGGCAGGATGGTGAACGGCAGCTGGATATGGGTCATCGCCGTCACCGTGCCGAACCGCGTGAAGATGAGCTGGAGCTTTTCGCTGGTCAGGTGCAAGCCCATCAAAATGTCGTTGATGACGCCGTCCGACTGCAGCAGCACCACCCATGCGGTGGTGCGCACCAGCAGCGAGGTCCACAGCGGCAGGAGCACCATGAGCATCATGACGCCTGCGACCGCCTTCGGCGCGATGGTCAGCACATAGGCCACGGGATAGCCCAGAAGCAGCGTGAACAGCGTGACCAGCCCGGCCACGAACAGCGTGCGCCCAAGCACGTCGAGGAAGATCGCCTGGTCGCCGCGGACTCGCTCGATGGAGCCGTCCGGCGCCTGCCTGAGGTCGAGCGCGGTCAGGAGATAGTAGGGCGTCAGAGGGGCGCCGTTGCGCTTGATGACGGCCCAGGTCTCCGGCGAGGCCCATTCCTTACCAAGTTCGATGAACTTCTCCCTGTAGGGGCCGGCGTCCTGCTTCTCCACCATCCTGGCAGCCGCCAGCACGCGGCTGCGCATGCCGGAAATCTCGTAATTGAGGCGCTTGCCGAGCAGGGCGGCGGTGCTGTTGTCCCTGGCGGCCTTCAGATCCTGCGCCAGGGCGGCATATACGGGTTCGTCCGGCACTGACTTGCCGTCCCAGTCCTGGAGCGCCGCCAGCGTGTGCGGCAGCACGTCCCGCGTCTCGGGGTTCCCGACCGCGGTCACCAGCAGGTAGAGGATCGGGGCGACGAAGGCCACCGCAAGGAAGATGATCAACGGCAGCGCGAGCGACAGCGCCGAACGCCGCGCGGGACGCGCGGCCCTGCGCACCGCCAGGAAGACGTTGATGCGATCGATGTCCACGGCGCTCATCGGTTCAGGCCTCCAGCAGGCGGCAATCCGAAACACTGCATTCGAGCCTCACATCGTCGCCGGGCCCGAAGGGCCCTGCCCGGCGCGCGGGAATGCGCGCGGTGAGGAGTTGGCCGCCGAAAGCCTCCAGCGACAGCCGCATGTGGTCGCCGAGGAAGAAGACATCCCGGACCTTGCCCGTCATGCGATTGCGGCCCGCATCCGCGCTCTCGCCGGCAAGCGAGATGTTTTCGGGACGCACCGACACGCTGAGTTCGGTGCCCGCTCCGGAGGCCGGAGCGCCGGCGGCTTTCATCGTCGATCCGTCGGCCATGCGCACGAGGGCGAAGTCGCCCTCCCGTCCAAGCAAGGTGCAGGGCAAGGTGTTGTTCTCGCCGATGAAGGACGCGACGAACCGGTTCGCCGGTTCGTTGTAAAGCGTTTCGGGATCGGCCAGCTGCTGGATGCGCCCGTCGTGAAACACGGCGATGCGGTCCGACATGGTCAGGGCCTCGGATTGATCGTGCGTGACATAGACCATGGTGATGCCGAGCGCGGTCTGCAGTTGCTTGATCTCGACCTGCATGCGCTCGCGCAATTGCTTGTCGAGCGCGCCGAGCGGCTCGTCCATCAACACCAGAGACGGCTCGAAGACCAGCGCCCGCGCCAGGGCGACGCGCTGCTGCTGGCCGCCCGAAAGCTGTGCCGGGCGGCGGTCGCCCAGCGCGTCGAGGCTGACGCGGCCGAGCGCCTCGCGGACTTTTGCGGCCGCCGCGGCTCCGGTGACGCCGCGATAGCGCAGCGGGAAGGCGACGTTCTCCGCCACGGTCATGTGGGGAAACAGGGCGTAGTTCTGGAACACAAAGCCGATGTTGCGGTTCTCCGGCGGCAGGCGCTCGACCGATCTGCCGTCCAGCAGGATGCGGCCGAGTGTCGGGCGCTCGAAGCCGCCGAGCATCATCAAGGTGGTGGTCTTGCCGGAGCCCGAAGGCCCCAGCATGGTCAGGAACTCGCCGCGGGATACGCTCAGGTTGAGGTCCTTCACGACGAAGTTGATGCCGTCGTAGGATTTCTTCACATCCTCGAAGCGAACGAGGGCATCGACTGGTCTGTCCGTCACGAGCGACATGGGCTGGGAAAAGTTCATCGATGCTCTCCTTATGCTCGCCTCATTGAGCGAGCCAGGTCGTGAACCGCTTGCGGATCTCGTCTCCGTTGTCTGCCCAGAAGGCGTTATCCAGCGTCAGCGCCACGGTAAGGTTGGCAGGGCTGGTGGGAAGGTTCTTGGCATCCTCGGGAGCCACGAACTCGGCGGAAGACTTCCGCACCGGGCCATACGGAATATATTTGGTGATGCCGGCCAGCACCTTGGGCTCCACCGCATACTTCACGAAGGCGAGCGAGGCAGCGGGGTTCTTGGCGCCTTTCGGGATCACCCAGTAGTTGGAATCGAGGATCTGGTTGTCCCAGACAATGCGGAAGTCCTTGCCTTCCTTGTTGGCGTTGTAGATGCGGCCGTTCCAGGCGGTGGTCATGACGACTTCGCCGGAAGCGAGCAGCTGCGGCGCCTGCGCGCCGGCTTCCCACCACACGATCGAGTCCTTGATCGTGTCGAGCTTGGCGAAGGCGCGGTCGACGCCTTCCGGCGTGGACAGCGTCGCATAGACCTTGTCGGCGGGCACGCCGTCGGCAAGCAGGGCAAACTCCAGGTTGGTCGCGGGGTTCTTCCACAGGCCGCGCTTGCCCGGGAATTTCTTCGTGTCGAAGAGGTCCCGGATCGTGGTCGGGCCGTTTGGCAGCTTGGCGCCGTCATAGGCCAGGGTGGTGGCATAGACGATGGTGCCCACGCCGCAGTCGGAGGTCGTGCCTGCGATCCAGTCGTCCTTCGGGCCGATCGCCGACCAGTCGATCTTTTCGAAGATGCCCTCGTCGCAACCCTGCAGCAGCGTCGGCGCATCGACGTCGACGACATCCACCGTGGTGTTGCCGGATTCGATCATCGCCTTGATCTTGGCGATCTCGCCGCCATACTCCTGCTCGTCGATCTTGATGCCGGAGCTGGTGGTATAGGTCTCGAACACCGCCTTGCGCTGCGCCTCCTGATAGGCACCGCCAAAGCTCATGACGGAAAGCGAATCCTGCGCCAGCGCCGGCCTTGCGCATAACGGCGCGAAGGCCGCCAGCGACAGGGCAAGCATGCGGCCTGCTAAGCGATGTCCCATTTCCATCCCTCCCATTTGTCTGGAAACATTGGCCGGCTTGGTTCCGGCAAGCCTCAGCCTTCCCTGACGGTAATTTGGAGGTGCCACGGCGGCAAATAAGTACATCGCATGGCTCCATGAGGAACCGTTATCGGCGTGCCCCAAGGAAGCCTGGAGAACCGCGGCGCTGGAAAGCGACGGCGCATCGTGCCAACCTGCGCGGCATCGAAGCGACCAGGCAGCGAACACGCGCATGACCCCCGGAGCGACAGTTTGAGCAGCACAGCCGGCATTCACCATGTCACGCTCATCACGCGTCACGTGCAGGCCAATGTCGATTTCTATGTCGGCTTCCTCGGCCTGCGCCTGGTCAAGCGCACCGGCGGCTATGAGGACGCTTTGCAGCTTCACCTTTTCTACGGCGACCGTCTCGGCTCGCCGGGCTCGCTCGTCACCTTCCTCGTCTGGGAAGACGGCGCGCCGGGACGGGTCGGCACTGGCCAGGTGGCGGAGATCGCCTTTGCGGTGCCGCCCGACAGCCTGGGCGAATGGATGACGCGCGCGCTGCGCGCTGGCGTGCCTTTCGAAGGTCCGGCGCGCGAGTTCGGCGAGCCGGTGCTGCGGCTCAAGGACCCGGACGGGATCATCGTCAAGCTGGTTGGCGCCGATCTTGCGGCCGCCCACCCCTGGGGCGACGAGGCGCTGGCGCCGCGCCGGCTGCGGGCGGTGACGATCCTGACCGAGACGCCGGAGGAGACGACGGCTTTCGTCGGCCGCTTCGGCTACCGTCCGGGGCCGCGCATCGAAAACACCACCCGCATGGTCTCCGACACCGACGCCGTCGATATACGCGACGTTTCGGGCTATGTGCCGGGCATACCGGGCACCGGCACCGCCGACCACGTGGCGTTCCGTGCCCCCGACGTGGCCGGCGTCCGCGTCGAGGAGCTTGCTCTGTCGCGCCTCAACTCGTCCGCCACCAATGTGCACGACCGGAAATATTTCACCTCGCTCTATGTGCGCGAGCCGGGAGGGACGCTGTTCGAACTTGCCACCGACGGGCCGGGCTTCACCGTGGACGAAGACGCGAAGCATCTCGGCGAAAAGCTGCTGGTGCCCCCGGGTGACAAGGAAAGGGCGCAGGACATCGCGGTGATGCTGCCGCAGTTTTCTATGCCCGGCGAGCCGCGCATGGCGCCCCGCGACCTGCCCTTCGTGCATCGCTTCCATGTGCCGGATGATCCCGACGACAACACGATCGTGCTGCTTCACGGCAGCGGCGGCAACGAGGCGGATCTGATGCCGCTGGCTCGGCGCATCGCGCCGCGCGCAACTCTGCTCGGCGTGCGCGGGCGCAGCCACGAGGAAGGGAACGCCCGCTGGTTCCGCCGGTTCACGGCGACGCGTTTCGATCAGGCCGACATCCGCGCCGAGGCCGAGGCCTTCGCGGCCTTCGTCGAGGGTGCGGTCGCCGCCTACCGGCTCGACGCGGCCCGCCTCACCTTCCTCGGTCACTCGAACGGCGCGAATTTCGCCGCCGCGGTCGTGGCGCTTTATCCCGAAGTCATCCGCCGGGCGATGCTGCTGCGGGCCATTCCGGTGCTGGAGGAGCTTCCGCCAGCCGGGCTGGAGGGTGCAAAAGTGCTGATGCTGGCGGGATCACGCGATCCGTTCGGCAAGAACGCGCCGGGACTGGCGGAGTGGTTCAGGGCGTGCGGCGCGGAGCTGGACCTGCGCACCGTCGATGCCGGCCACGACCTCGTCCCGGCGGACGAGGCGCTGGCAAGGCAATGGTTCACGCAGGAAAGCGGAGAAGGACATGGCTGAGATCGAGATTTCCAAGGAGGACGGCGAACGCCACGGCCGCTACGTGGCCCGCATCGACGGCGTCGAGGGCGAAGCGGAGCTCACCTTCACCAAGCGCGGTCCGGACCTCATCAGCGCCGACCACACGGGCGCGCCGGAATCGATGCGCGGTACGGGCGCCGCCGCCGCGCTCGTGTCGTTCATGATCGAGGACGCCCGCAGCAACGGGTTCAGGATCATGCCGATCTGCCCCTATGTGCGGGCGCAGTACCGCAAACACCCCGACTGGCAGGACGTGATGACGGTCAAGCCGGACGATCCGGCGGCCGGCCGCTGACCTTCACAGGAACAGCCTGACGAGCAGCGGCACGACCAGCGAGGTCGCGATGGCGTTCAGCGCCATGGCGATGCCGGCAAAGAGGCCGGCGGTCCGGTCCACGTCGAAGGCCCGCGCCGTGCCGATGCCGTGCGAAGTCAGCCCCACCGCGAAACCGCGCGCGGCGTAGTTTTTGATGCGCATGGCGTTCATGAACGGCGTGACGACCAGCGCGCCGACGATGCCCGTCAGCACTACCAGAACGGCGGTCAGCGACGGGTTTCCGCCCAGCGAGGACGAGATCGCCATGGCCACGCCGGCGGTGGCCGATTTGGGCAGGAACGAGATCAGCACGTCGCGCGGCAGCCCCGCCCAGCTACCCATCAGCATGATGGAGAGTGCGGCCGACAGGGAGCCGACGATGAGCGCGGCGACCATCGGAACGAGCGCCTGCCGCACCTGCCGCCACTGGCGAAACAGCGGCACGGCGATGGCCACGGTGGCCGGGCCGAGCAGGAAATGAATGAATTGCGCGCCCTCGAAGAACTTCTGGTAGGGCACGCCGAACAGTTGCAGCGTGCAGGACAGCACAACGATGGAGATCAGCACCGGATTGGCCAGCGGGTGGCGGTTCAGCCGCACGGAGATCGACACGGCGAAGATCCATGCGAACAGCGTCAGGGTGAGCCACAAGAGTGGCGAGGTGGACAGATAGACCCAAAGTTCCGCGGGGTGCTTCATGGGACTATCTGCGCCCCACCAGCCGCTGCATGATGATGAAGGTCCACACCGTTATGGCCAGCGTGAGGACGGCGGAGATCACCAGGATGGCCAGCAAGATGGCCGCCTGGCTCTGCAACTCGCCCCATAGAGCCACGATGCCGACGCCGGCGGGCACGAACAGCAGGCCGAGATTTGCCAGGAAGCCGTCCGCCGCCGCCTCTGCCTCGGCGAACAGACCGAAACCCGCCACCTTGCAGAGCTGCATCGCGACGAAGAGCAGCACCAGCCCCACCACCGGCCCGGGCAGCGGGATGCCGGAAACGAAAACGATGCTTTCTCCGATGAGTTGGAACAGCAGCAGAAGGGCTATGCCTTTGATCATCGATAGTCCTTCCCTGGTCTTTCCCGGCTGCGCCGGGTCTAAACGTCCGGGCAAGCTATGATGGACCGGCATCGCGGTCCAGCCGTTCGTAAGGTCCTCGTTTCACGGCAGACCCTCGCCGGGAACATGGAAGCAAGCGGCGGCGGCACGAACACCGCTAGCTGTCCCGGTCCGATCCGATAGCCGCAGGCTCAGGCGGCCTTGTCGGTCCGCAGGTCGAACGCCATTTGAGCGCGGACGATCTCGGCCTCGTTGTCGATCGCCCATTGGCCCAGCCGCTCGACCGGCTCCCGCAGCGAATGGCCGAGCCGGGTCAGCTCGTAGTCGACCCGCGGCGGCTTGCTGGGAAGCACCGTGCGCCTGACAAGTCCGTCGCGCTCCATGCCCTTCAGCGTGAGGGTGAGCATGCGCTGCGAGATGGTGCCCACGTCGCGCTTGATCTCGTTGAAGCGCCTTGGGCCGCCGCGCAGGGCCATGACGATCAGCACGCTCCACTTGTCGCCGATGCGGGCCAGGATCTGGCGCACGGGCCGGCAGGTCTCCAGCAGATTGACGGGTTCAGGTAACACCGGTGTGCCTCCTTGCGCCTCGAAATTCAGTTCCGATATGAGGCCTGGTTACGAAAATATACCGACTATCACGAACGCCGGCAAGCAATTGCCGGCGAAGGAGAGACGATCATGGAACTTGGCATCTACAGCTTCGGCGACGTGCAGAAGGACAAGACCGGCGCGCTCGGCTCGACGGCCGACGCCACGCGCAACCTGCTGGAAGCCATCCGGCTGGCCGATCAAGTCGGGCTGGATTATTTCGGCATCGGCGAACATCACACCCGCGAGATGCCGGCTTCCGCAGCGACCGTGATCCTCGGCGCGGCCGCCGCGACGACCAGAAACATCAAGCTCGGCAGCGCGGTCACGGTGCTCAGCACCGACGATCCGGTGCGTGTCTACCAGCAGTTCGCCACGCTCGACGCGCTGTCCAACGGACGCGCCGAAATCACCGCGGGCCGTGGCTCCTCGACGGAATCTTTTCCGCTGTTCGGCCACAGCCTGAACGACTACGACGAACTTTATGCCGAAAAGCTCGACCTGCTCCTGAAGATAAACGAGAGCGAGACCGTTACCTGGCAAGGCAAGTTCCGTCCGGCGCTGGACGAAGCGCTGGTGGTGCCGCGCCCCGACAGCGGCTCGCTGCCGATCTGGCTGGCGACCGGCGGCAACCCGCACTCCTCGGTGCGTGCCGGCCTGCTCGGCCTGCCGATCTCCTATGCCATCATCGGCGGGCAGGCCAACCGCTTCGCGCCGCTGGCCGAGCTCTATCGCCGCGCCGCGAACCAGGCGGGCATTGCGCCGGAGAAGATCAAGGTCTCGGTCGCCAGTCCCGGCTTCGTCGGCGAGGACGCCGCCAGGGCCAAGGACTTCTTCTGGACGCACTGGCACGCGGTGATGGAACAGCTCGGCAGGATCCGCGGCTTCGCGCCGCCGCCGCGCTACCACTACGACAAGGAAGCGAGCGGTGACGGCGCCCTGTTCGCCGGCAGCCCGGAAGAGATCGCCGAACGCATCGTGAAGCTGCACGGAAGCCTCGGCCATATGCGCCAGTTCTTCCAGACCGATGTCGGCCAGATGCCGCATCGGGAGTTCCTGCGGTCGATCGAACTGCTCGGAACCAAGGTGAAGCCGCTGGTCGACGCCGAACTCGGCGCCGGCCGGACGGTCACGGAGGAAGCCCATGCCAGTGCGTAAGATCGGAATATTGGGCGCTGGCCGCGTCGGCACCGCGCTGGCGCGGCTGGCTCTCGCCGCCGGCTACGAGGTCGGCGTCGCCACGGCCCGTCCGCCGGAAGAGATCGCGCTGCTTCTGGAAATCATGGCTCCGGGCGCCAAGCCGGAAACGGCGGAAGCGCTGGCGGCGTCCAGCGACATCGTCATCCTGGCCCTGCCGCTGTCGAAATACCGCAGCCTGCGGCCGGACCTCTTCGCCGGCAGGATCGTGGTGGACGCCATGAACTATTGGGCGCCCACCGACGGGATCATCCCCGAGTTCGAGGGTGATGCTTCCAGCAGCGAGATCGTCCAGCGCCATCTGCCGGAAGCGCTTGTGGTGCGCAGCTTCAACCATATGGGCTACCATGAGATCGAGCAGGAAGCCCGACCGCAGGGCGATCCCGACCGGCGCGCTCTGGCGATAGCCGGCGACGATGCCGGGGCCCGCGAGACCGTGGCCGGCTTCGTCGACCGGCTGGGTTACGACCCGGTCGATGCGGGGCCGCTCGCGGCCAGCCGCAATTTCGGGGTCGGCACGCCCGTTTTCGGCGCAGGCTTCGGACGCGCGGACATGGCGAGATTGCTGGCGCAGACGCCGGCGGGCGGGCGCCTGCCGGCATTTGCCCAATAGCGAAACGAAACGGTCAGGTCCGAGTTGGCCCGCCGCCCTGCGGCGGGTCATTGCTTCTCCAGGGCCGCATACTCCCCGGCAAGGAAATCCAGCAGCAGCCGTACCGACGGCAGCAGCCCGCGCCGCGACGGAAACGCCGCGTGGATGATGCCGGCGCGTGGCGTCCATTGCGGCAGGATATCCACCAGTTCGCCCGCATCGATGTCGCCACGCACCACCATGGTCGGGAACTGGCCGACGCCGATGCCGGCCAGGACCGCCTGCCGCAGCGCCACCATGTCCTCAGTGATGAGCCGCGGCGCGTGCGGCACGACGGCCGTCGCCCCATCCGGCCCTTCCAGCCGCCATTGATGGCCGCCGGACGGCGCTCCCCATGCGAGGCTCGGCATGGCGGCAAGGTCGGCCGGCACCGCCGGGCGCGACAGGCAGGCGGCGAGCAGGCCTGGACTTGCGACCAGCCTTTGGGTGCTTTCCGCCAGCTTGCGGATCACCAGATCGCTGTCGTCCAGCGGCGGGAAACGCACGCGGATGGCGATATCGAACCCCTCCTTGATGACATCGACGCGCCGGTTGGTGCTTTCCAGATGGACCTGCACCTGCGGATATCTCGCCATGAAGCGCGCGATCATCCCGCCGAGCTGGAAATAGATGACGGAGGACGGGCAGCAGACCCGCACCAGGCCGCGCGGTTCGGCGCGCATGCGCTCTATCACGTCCTGCGCGGCCTCCGCCTCCACCACCATGGCCAGGCAATGGCGATAGAATTCCTGGCCGATTTCCGTCACCGTGAACTGCCGGGTGGACCGCTGGACAAGGCGCACGCCGAGGCTCTCCTCGAGCAGGCCGATGCGGCGACTGAGCCGTGAGCGCGGAATGCCGAGCTTGCGGGCGGCGGCTGCAAAGCCGTTTTCCTCCACCACCACGACGAAGAAACGGAGATCGTTGAGGTCCTGCATCGCGGCGGATTGTCCTGTTTATAGGACAGACTAGCACGATTTTGCCGTCTACAGCCAGTTTTGGTGCGGAACTATCTTCTCCTCAACGGTTCGCCTGCAAGGGCAACCCGCAAGGAGAAGAACGATGAGAAAAGTTCTAGGCATCTACAGCAGCCCCGCCCAGCATTGGGTGGGCGATGGCTTCCCGGTGCGCTCGATGCTGTCCTATTCGACGCTCGGCGAACATGTCAGCCCCTTCCTGCATCTCGACCATGCAGGCCCGAAGACCTTCGAGCCGGCAACCCGGCCTCGCGGCGTCGGCGCGCATCCGCATCGCGGCTTCGAGACGGTGACCATCGTCTACGAGGGCGAGGTCGAGCATCGCGACTCCACCGGCGCCGGCGGCATCATAGGCCCGGGCGACGTGCAGTGGATGACGGCGGCCGCAGGCATCCTGCACGAGGAATTCCACTCGCACGCCTTCACCCGCAGCGGCGGCACGCTGGACATGGTGCAGCTCTGGGTCAACCTGCCGGCAAGGGACAAGAACCATGCGCCCGGCTACCAGACATTGCTCGACGGCGACATACCCTCGGTCGATCTGGTCGACGGCGCAGGCCGCCTGCGCGTCATCGCCGGCGACTATCACGGCCATAAGGGCCCGGCCCGCACCTTCTCGCCTATCGACCTGTGGGATGTGAGGCTGAACCGGGGCGGTAGCGCCGAGTTCGAACCCGCACAGGGCCATACGGCCGGTCTCGTCGTGCTGCGCGGCTCGGTGCTGGTCAACGGTGCCTCCGCGGCTCACGAAGGCCAGTTCGTCCTGCTCGACCGCGAGGGCGGCGCCTTCACCGTCGATGCGGAAACCGACGCGACGGTGCTGCTTTTGAGCGGTGAGCCGCTCGGCGAGCCGGTGGCCATGCATGGACCTTTCGTCATGAACACGACGGAAGAATTGCAGCAGGCGTTCGCGGACTTCAGGGCCGGCAGGTTCGGCGCGATTCCGGCCTGACCGCCCACAGTTTCCACCCCGCAGGACCCACCGGGGCAACCGGGCCGGAGAGAGTTCCGGCCCACCCTCGGCCTGTGCCTTCAACCACGTACATCGTCAGCAAAGGAGAACTGAAATGAGCACGACCAATATCGCCAATTTCAACGGCCAGCGTCCCGTCATCGATGTCGACGACGCCGTGATGCTGCTGATCGACCACCAGAGCGGCCTGTTCCAGACCGTCGCCGACATGCCGATGCCGGTTCTGCGCAACCATGCGGCCGCGCTCGCCAAGATGGCGACGCTCGCCAAGATCCCGGTGATCACCACCGCCTCGGTGCCGCAGGGCCCCAACGGGCCGCTGATCCCGGAAATCCACGAGAATGCCCCGCATGCCCAGTATGTGGCGCGCAAGGGCGAGATCAACGCCTGGGACAATCCCGACTTCGTCGCCGCCGTCAAGGCGACCGGACGCAAGACCCTGATCATCGCCGGCACCATCACCAGCGTGTGCATGGCCTTCCCGGCAATCAGCGCGGCCTATGACGGCTACAAGGTGTTCGCCGTGGTCGACGCTTCCGGCACCTATTCCAAGATGGCGCAGGAAATCACCCTCGCCCGGGTCGTCCAGGCAGGCGTGGTACCGATGGACACGGCCGCCGTGGCTTCCGAACTGCAGCGCACCTGGAACCGTCCGGACGCGCAGGAATGGGCGAATGTCTACACCAAGATCTTCCCGCCCTACCAACTGCTGATCGAAAGCTACCTCAAGGCCCAGCAGGTCCAGAAGGACCATGAGCAGCTCGATTCCGCCCGCGGCTGAATCAGCGTCCAATCCGATGCAATCAAATGTGGCGGGCGGTCCCGGATCGTCCGCCGCATTGCTCATCGCGATCCGGCCAGACTGTCCCGGCCCGTACAACGGATCGCCCAGCCTATGACGCGGTGTTGAAGTCCTTGCTCTCCGGCAAAGTCTGGCCGCCGTCCACCACGATCGTCGTACCGGTGATGTAGGCTGCCTCGTCCGAGGCCAGGAACAGAACCGCGTTTGCGACGTCGCGCGGCGTCCCGAGCCGCCCCATCGGGATCGACTCCTCCATGGCCGCTATATATTCGGCCGACCTGCCTGCGCTCAGCCCGTCCGTCATGATGTTGCCGGGCTCGACGCCGTTCACCGTGATGCCCGACCCGGCGAGTTCCACCGCCGCTGCCTTGATGAAACCGTTGATGGCCGACTTGGTGGCCGCGTAGGCGCTGTGCCCCGGATTGACCACCCGCACCCCGGTAATCGATGAGGTGAACACCAGACGCCCGTAGTTTCGGGCGCGCATCAAGGGTATGCAGGCGCGCGCCGCCATGAAGGTCCCGGTCATGTTGACGGAAAAGACGCGCTCCCACCGCTCACGCGACGTGTCCTCGATCATAGCCAGCGGGTAGATCCCGGCGTTCTGCGCGAGGATGTCGACGCGGCCGGCTTCCTTGACGGCAAAGGCGAACAGCGCCTCGACATCTTCCTCCCGCGATATGTCGGCGCGGCAGAAGCGCGCCCGGGACGGGCCCAACCTGTCGGCAAGAGCCTGTCCTTTTTCCGGGTTCATGTCGCCGATGATGACAAACGCGCCCTCCTGCGCGAACCGTTCGGCGATCCCTTCGCCGATGCCTTGCGCAGCGCCGATCACCACGGCCACCCGGTCTTGCAGCCTTTTTCCCATGTCTTCCCTTTTTGGATCATCGAAGCGGCCCGGATCGGTCCGGCATCAATCATCGTCGGCGTCCGGGCCCAGCACCTTGCGCAGCACGTTCTCGCGCAGCTCGATATATTCTGGAAGCGATCGGATCGCCCGCGCCTTGAGCTCGTGGGTCGCGTACATTTTCGAGAACGGCACGTCGACGCGCTCGATGATATGGCCGGGGGACGCTCCCATCACGGCGATCGAGGTCGCACAGAAGGCCGCCTCTTCCACGTCATGCGTGATGAAGAGCACCGTCTTGCCGGTTTCGTGCCATATGCGCACGATCTCCCTTTGCATGCGGTCGCGGGTCAAGGCGTCGAGCGCGCCGAAGGGCTCGTCCACCAGCAGGATCTTGGTGTCGTTGGCCAGCGCCCGCGCGAGCGACACGCGCTGCTGCATGCCGCCCGACAATTCGTAGGGTTTCCTGTCCTTGGCATGGGAAAGCCCGACCAGGTCCAGATAGTGGTCCACCAGGCGCTCGCATTCGCCCTTCGGAACGCCGCGCGAGCGCGGACCGAGTTCCACGTTTCCGCGCACGCTGAGCCAGGGAAACAGCGTGGCCTGCTGCAACACGACGGTGCGGTCGGCGCCCGGGGCGGTGATCGGCTTGCCGTTCAGAAGAACCTTGCCGGCCGAGGGCCTGGTGAAGCCGGCGATCACATGCATCAGCGTGCTCTTGCCGCAGCCCGAAGGCCCCACCACGGCGACGAATTCCCCTTCCTTGATCTGCAGGTCGATGCCGGCCAGCGCAACGACGTCGCCGAAACGCACGTCGATGCCTTGCAGATCGAGCAGAACGGGAGCGACCGAGGCCTTTGGAGCCTGTGCGGAGGTGAACGATCCGTGCATGCTCATGCCCTGCCGGCCCATGGCACGACCCAGCTTTCGATGGACGAGGCCAGTTTGTCGAGGACCATGGCGATGACCCCCACGATGAGAATCCCCATGAAGACATACTCCGTGCGCAGGTACTGGCTGGAATTCAGGATGACGAAGCCCAGCCCGCGCGTGGCCGCCACGATCTCGGCCGCCACCAGCGAGCCGAAGGTGACGCCGATGGTCAGCCTGGCCGCCGTGAAGAGAGCCGGGAGCGTGGAGGGAAAGATCACCGACCAGAACACCTGGCGCTCGGTCAGGCCGAGCGAACGGGCCACACGCAAATGGTTTTGCTGGACATTGCGAACCGCCGCGGAAGCCGAAACCACCATGACCGGAAACCCCGTGAGGAACAAAAGCACGATCTTGGACGATTCGCCGATGCCGAGCCACAACACCAGCAGCATGTAGTAGCCGAGGGGAGGAAGCGGCCGGAAGAACTCCACGAAGGGATCGATGATCGCATAAAGCAGTTCGTAACGGCCCATCAGCAGCCCGACCGGGACGCCGAGCAGCACGGCAAGCGCGAAGCCGGCGAACACCCGGTAGAGGCTGAAGGCCGTATGGTCCACGATCGTATAACCGCGGTAGCCTTCTTCCTGGGCGTTCACCAGCGCGCCCCACACGGTCGACGGAGACGGAAGGAAGGTGGGCGACACCGCACCGTGTTTGGCGGCATACGCCCAGACGCCGACGAAGGCCAGCACGGACAATCCGCTGACGCACCAGATGAAGAAACGAGGGATGAAAGTCTGTGTGCCTTGCTTGCCCATTCGCTCTTTTCCTCTGCTTGCGGGAATTGAGGATATGCCGATGATACTTCGACAGAACCCGGCCAATATCCTGTCACCATCGGCGGGGCTCTGTCAGGACCCTTCATTGAGCCGGCGGCACCTTCGCTTTTTCGAGGAAACTCGCATCGGTGCGCTGGGTCAGTTGCTCCTCGGTCGGCGCCGCGGTGATCAGCTTGTTGGCCTTGAGGAATTCGCCGATACGCACGGACGAAGCGATGATACCCTTGGCGCCGTTGCCGAACCATTGGTCGGAAAGCTGGTCTTCACGCGTCGGGAACGCCGTGGCCGGAGGCAGCGCCGCCTGCTTGAATTGGTCGGGCGTCAGTTCATATTCCTTCATCATGGCGTCGTACGCGCCCGGTTTGTTTCCGTTGACCCAGTCCACCGCGCGCAGGTTCTGCTCGACCCACGCCTTGACGAGATCGGGATGCTCGGCCGCGAACTTGTCGGACACCAGCGCCACGTCGCCGGCGAAATAGCCCTTCTTGGCCATGTCGCCGTCGTTGAGGATAAGCGTGCCCTTCTGGTCCAGGAGTTGGCCCAGTATGGGCGCCCAGATATAGGCCGCGTCGATCTGTTGCGTCGTCCAGGCCGCGACGATCGGCTGCGGCTGGAGATTGACCAGGATTACGTCGTCTGCCGAAAGACCGTTTTCCTTGAGCGCGCCCTGCAGCATGTAGTCGGCGCCCGAACCGAACGGCACGCCGACGCGCTTGCCCTTGAGATCGGCCACGGACTTGATGCCGGACCCTTCGCGAACGGCCAGTCCCGACATGGTGCCGGGGACGTCATAGAGCATGAAGAGCTTGTAGGGGATGCCCTGCGCCACGCCCGATACGAAAGCGGGAAGTCCCACGAGGCCGATATCGATGGCTCCTGCGGCAAAGGCGGTGTTCACGTCGGCGCCGGAGCTGAAGTTCTTCCATTCCACCGGCATCTTGGCCGCGTCTTCGAACCATTTTTGCTGCTTCATCGCCCCTTGGGGAATAGCGACCAAAGGCTGATAAGCGATGGTGACCTGATCTGCCGCCGACACCGGCGAGATGCTGGAAATGCCAAGGAAGGCAACCGCCGCGGCGGCCAGAAATCTGGTAAGACCTGTGAGCCTCATTGTACGAACCTTTCTTTTTTTGTTCCCCTGATCTCAACTCACAATTCGCTAAGGTTGCGATACGCTCCTCTCCTGTCTCGATGGCGGCCGGCTTTCACGTCACGCTGCGACGGACTTGAACCCTTCGAACGGGTTGTCGCTGCTCAGGTCGATCTTGAAGTCCTTCTTGGCGTCGAAGCGGCCAAGCCCATAGTGGCTGACATCGACGTGAGGCGCCTTGCCAAGCGCGAGCGCAGCCAGCGTTTCGCCGACGCCCGGGCCTCGCTGCACCCCGTAGCCGGTCAGGCCGCAGCCCACCCACAGTCCGTCGATATCGGGATAGGCCCCGATATAGGGGTGATTGTCGGGCGTCCCGTCCAGCAGGCCGGCCCAGTGGCCGACGATGCCGCGGATGTCATAGTCCTTGTAGCGATGGCGCAGTTGCGCCACCACCTGGCGCTGCTGCGTGGCGGTTTCCTCGCGGAAAGCCTGGCTGTTCTCGCGAAGCTCGACGGTCGTGGCGTTCAGCACGCGTTCGGCCGTGTCCGCCGAGGATTCATATTCACCCGCGGTGTTGGCCGCCATGATGGTGCCGGGGTTGCGCGGGATCGCGATAACGCCCTGTATGCCGTCGAGCAGCGAGGGCACCTCGTTCCAGCGATCCGTGCGCCCCACGGTGACGACGGTATTGTGGGTGACCGAATGCTTGAGGGCCAGATCGAGACCGGACGACTGCAGGACGCGGCGCGACCAGACGCCGGAGGCGACGATCACCCGGTTGCTTTCCAAGACGTCGCCATTCAGCAGTTCGACGCCGCGCACCGTTCCGTCCTCGATGACGATACGTTGCGAACCGCAGCCTTCCCATATGCTGCCGCCGGCCCGCCTGATGGCGCCGGCCAGTGCCCAGATCATCGCAGGCGGATAGACGACCCCGTCTTCCGGCGTGAACAGGCCGGCACCGACATCGGAAACGTTCATGCCGGGGAAGCGCTTCTGCAATTCCTGCGGAGACAGTTCGACTGTGGTTATGCCGCATTCGCGAAGGTGCCTGCCGTAGCTGACGACGGCATCGGCGTCATTCCTGCCCACGACGGTGAGGCGGCCGACCGAAAAGAGCTGGAAGACGCCGCCGCTGCGTTCCGATATCTGCGAGATCATGCGCTTGCTGCGCACGATGAGGTCGGAGTCCGTCGCGAACCAGCGCTGGGTATGGACGGAGCCCGTCCCCAATCCAGAGCCGCCGGACGCCAGAACCTGGCGTTCCAATATCTGCACCCGCTTCAATCCGGCCTCGAGGAGGCAGAGCGCCGTGCTCAACCCGACAACGCCACCACCGATTACGATCGCGTCACACTTCACAGGCCATCTCCGCTCTGGTCGTCGCGGCCCGACGGCCGCTATGGGAGAAGCTTATCGAAAGCGTCGGAGCGGACAATTTCGCAGTCTTTTGCAGGTTGAAGCACATCTGCTCAATGCGGGAGCTCAAGACCGCGCATGTCGCCCGGTTTCGCCGGCAGGGACGGTGACGATAACCGGCCTCCCTTTCAGCGGGTGCCGATGCGCAGGCCGAAAAGTCGCGGCAGCATGGAAATGCCGCGCGCGGCGACGCTGCCCCGCGCGCCGCGATCTTCCGCATCCTCACACGAAATGATCGCGCGGCGGATCGCATGGCCGCCGAGGAAACGGAACGGCTCCGGCGGCAGGCGCGGAAGCTCGCGCGTGCAAAGCGGCAGGCTTGACCACATGTCCCGTTCGCCGAGCACTAGAGACGCCAGGCACTGGCCGGCAATGTAGGTCGGATTGACGCCGTGGCCCGAGAATCCGCAGGCATAATGGATGCGGGTGCCGGGGAAGGTCTTGAAGAACGGAAACCTGTCGGACGAAATGTCGATGGGCCCGCCCCAGGCCTTGGCTACGGGCGTATCGGCAAGAGCCGGCAGCAACCGCTTCATGCCCGCTTCGACCCGCATGACCGTCGGCTTGTCTTCGCGCAATTGCGTGGCTGTCGAACTGCCATTGTAGCTGAGCGGACCGCCTCCGGTTCCGACGAGAACGCGGCCATCCTGCGTCTTGCGGAAATAGTGCACGAACATGCGCAGGTCGGAGACGCCGGTGTCGCTTTCCCAGCCCATCCGCTCGAGCTTCT
The DNA here is from genome assembly GCF_032460275.1 of Mesorhizobium sp. SP-1A. Taxonomy (NCBI): domain Bacteria; kingdom Pseudomonadati; phylum Pseudomonadota; class Alphaproteobacteria; order Hyphomicrobiales; family Phyllobacteriaceae; genus Mesorhizobium; species Mesorhizobium sp. SP-1A. Next base: position 112,846 of record NZ_JAVXZD010000006.1, read on the forward strand.
CCGGCATCGGCTCGGTCATCAGCGCAAAGCTGGAGAATACTGTGACATAAGGCTTGATATGGACGTTGGTCGCGAGCCCGGCATTGGTTGCAAGAACCACCTCGCGGGCGACGATCTGGCCCGCGGCGGTACGCACCCTGTTGGGCGAACCCTTGTCCAGGCCGGTCATGGGGGTGTTCTCATAGAGCTGCACGCCCGCATCGACGACGGCCCGGCGCAGGGCTCGTGCCAGCCGGCCGGGATGGACCGTCCCGCCTTCCGACAGGAACACTGCGCTGCGAAACAGCGGCGGCCTGAAACCCTGCGGCAGTTCGCCCGGTGCCAGCAGCCGCGCCATGTCCGGCACGCCGAGACGACACGCCGCCTCCGCCATCGATTTTGCCCTGGCATCCTGCGCCGGGGTGGTCGAGACGCGCAGTTGCCCGCCGTCGCGCAACCAGACGTCGCGGTCCGCCGTCCGGGCGAACGCCCGCAGGCCATCCTGCGCCATCGCTCCGGCGCGGGCGACGGCAAGCGCGCCGTCCGCACCGAGAAGATCGGTCAGGCCGGCGAGCGCGGACCAGTAGCCATGCATGAGCCCGCCGTTCTTGCCGCTGGCACCGGAACCGCATAGCGACGCCTCTATGAGCGCGACGGCAAGCCCCGGCCTGCGCCGCTTCAGCGCCAGCGCCGTCCACATGCCGGTGAAGCCGCCGCCGACGATCGCAACGTCGGCCGCGATTTCGCCCACCAGGCGAGGCGCATCCGGCTGTCCGCGCTCCTGCTTCAGCGCATCGGCAAACCACCATGACGGATCGGACGGGGCAACGCTGGGCCGGGCTGAGGAATCGTTCATCGGAAGCTTACGATACAGCAGGCAAAGCATTGGACAATTTCGCATTTCTCTGCTACTTGACGCACAAGTGCTCAAGGCCTTCAAGGCCTTGGGTGCAGATCGTTCAATCCGGTTGGGATAAGCCTCGGTGCGGGAATCTTCTGAGCGGACGACGGTTTGGGCGCAGGGCACGAACGCCGGACCGAGGTCGCGGCCGATCGCCGAAAATCTCCGCTATCTCTGTTCCTTCTACCCGTCGATCTCGCATGTCTGCCGCAAGCTCGGGATCAATCGCCAGCAGTTCAACAAATATCTCTCGGGGCGCATCGTGCCTTCCGTGCACGTGCTCAAGCGCACGTCCGATTTCTTCGGCATCGACATCGACGAGATGTTCCTGTCGCCTGCCGAGTTGCGCAAGATCGTGGAAGGCCGGCAGGAAGGTAGCGACCGGCGCAGCGAAGCGAGCGGCCGAAATCCGCTCGACACCATCCTTGCCCTCGCCCGCTCGGACATCGGCCTGCTGAAGAAATATGAAGGCTATTATTTCCGCTACAACTACAGCTTCGACGGGTCCGGGCGTGTCATCCGCAGCCTGTTCTCCATCTATGAGCGGGACGGCGTTTTCTTCACCAAGCTGCTGGAGCGCATCCAGCACAGGTCCAACGGCTCGCAACGCCTCACCACGCTGAAATATGACGGCGTGATGATCGCGCTCTCCGGATGCCTCTTCAACGTCGAATATGAGCGCATCATGAAGGGCTGCGTCGGCCATGCCGCGTTTTCATGCCAGCGCCGGCCGGGTCAGCGCTTCCTGACCGGGATACAGAGTTCCTACAGCACGTCGAGCGGCAAGCCGACCGCCTCGCGGGTCGTGCTGGAGCGCATCACGCGCGAGATGCCGTTTCGCGAAATGATCTCCAGATGCGGCACCTTCCTCGTCGGCGACGGCGAGATCGAGCAGGACATCCTACCCCTGATCGGCAACCAGATCGGCGCCGCCGAAAGCGTGCTGACCGATTTCACTTTCTAGATCGCTTCAACGATCCGTCCATTTGTTTTTTTTCGAACAGGAACCGGTTGCCAATTCTCGATCCGTCCATGGTTGCGGGGGAGGGTGAAAGCCTGTGCCCATTGAAAAGAGAAGAATTAAATGCAGGATTACCGCAATATTTTTGCACTGACCTCGGTGCCGACATCCAATGGACATTGATCGCGCGCGAACATTCCTGGAGATCGTCCATACCGGCAGCTTCCTGAACGCAGCCGACCGGTTGCACGTCACCCAGACCACGGTGAGCGCCCGTGTGCGCACATTGGAAGAGGAGTTGGGCCGGCAGCTCTTCATCCGCAATCGCAACGGGGCGCAGCTCACCGCCGCCGGACGCGAGTTCGAGCGTTTCGCGCAATCCTTCGTGCAAATCTGGGAACGGGCGCGCCAGCAGCTCGCCATTCCTTCCGGGCACACCAGCGTCGTGGCCCTGGGAGGAGAGCTGAGCCTCTGGAACCCGCTTCTGCTCGACTGGCTGGTATGGATGCGCAGGTCGAAACCGGAAATCGCCATTCATGCGCGGGTCGGGGTTCCGGACCAGCTTGTCGACCAGTTGCGCACCGGCGTTCTCGACATCGCCGTGCTTTACGCGCCGACGCTGCTTCCCGGCTTCCGCGTCGAGCTTCTGCAAGAAGAACAGCTCGTGCTGGTGAGGACGCCCGGCAAGCGGGACGAGACGCAGACCGCTCCGGACTACGTCCATGTCGATTGGGGGCCTGTTTTTGCCGCCCAACAGGGCACGGCGCAGGTCGCGGCGGGCGCGGCCGGGCTGACGGTCGGTCTCGGGCCACTCGGCCTCAGCTACATCCTGCGGGCCGGCGGCATGGGTTACTTCCGCAAAGGCGCCGTCGCCCCCCACATAGAAGCGGGAGAGCTGGAACTCGTGGCGGGCGCGCCGGAATTCACCTATCCCGCCTATGCTGTCTATGCTGAAGCGGACCAGGGCCGCGCCGACGTGCAGAATGCCCTGGCCGGTCTCAAGCACGTCGTGAAATGATGGAGCGGGCCTCGGAACCGGCGCTCGTCACCCCTTCACTCTTCTCGCTTCGGGATCGTAGAACGGCTCAAGCCGGATGCGGGCCGGCGTGCGCTCGGTAGCCACGACCAGTTCGTAGTCGCCGCCGGCGAGGAAGTCGTCGGTCACCCCGTCGGCCTTGCGCACATAGCCGTAGCCGATGCTCTTGCCGAGCGTGTAGCCGTAGCCACCGCTGGTGAGATAGCCGACGGGTTCGCCGTTGCGCAATATGGTCTCGCGGCCGAGCAGCACGATGTCGGGATCGTCCACGGTGAAGCCGGCAAAGCGCTTCGCGGGCAAGGCCCCATTGGCCTTTTCCAGCGCGCGGCGGCCGAGGAAATCGACGTTCGTGCACAGCTTCACCGCCCAGCCTAGGCCGGCTTCCAGCGGCGTGTCGTTGGGCGTGATGTCGGAGCCCCAGGCGCGGTAGCCTTTCTCGAGCCTGAGCGATTCCAGCGCGCGATAGCCCACAGGACGAATGCCGAAAGGCACGCCCGCCGCCATCAGCGCGTCGAAGACGTCGCCTGCCGCCGCGATCGGCATGTGCAGTTCCCAGCCCAGTTCGCCGACATAGGTGACGCGCAGCGCGCGCACGACATGGCCGGCAATGACGATCTCGCGCGCATGGCCGAAGGGGAAGCCGGCATTGGACACGTCCGCATCCGTGACGGCGGCCAGCACGTCGCGTGCGCGCGGGCCCATCAGCGACAGCGTTCCGAAATCCTCCGTCACGTCGGCGAGCGTGGCGTCCAGCCCCGCCGCGACATGGTCGCGGATCCAGGAAAGATCGTGCGTGCGGAAGCCGGTGCCGGTGACGATATAGAATTTTTCGTCGGCCAGCCGCGCCACCGTCAGGTCGGCCTCGATGCCGCCGCGCGTGTTCAGAAGCTGGGTGTAGGTCAGCCGGCCGACCGGCTTGTTGACGTCGTTGGCGCAAATCCAGTCCAGCGCGCGCACCGCGTCCGGCCCGCTCATCTCGTATTTGGCGAAGGAGGACTGGTCGAACAGGCCGACCGCCTCGCGCACGTGGGCGTGCTCCGCGCCCACCGCCTCGAACCAGTTCTGCCGGCCCATGGAATAGCGGTCGCGAGCCTCCGCGCCTTCGGGCGCAAACCAGTTCGGCCGCTCCCAGCCGAGCTTGGAACCGAACACGGCGCGGTGCTTCTTCAGCCGCTCGTAGAGCGGCGAGACGATGCGCGGGCGGCCGCTCTCATACTCCTCGTGCGGAAAAGCCACGGTGTAGTGCTTGCCATAGGCTTCCAGCGTGCGGTCGCACACCCATTTGCGGTCGTGGTGCAGATCGGAGAAGCGGCGGATGTCCACCGTCCACAGATCGAGCGGCGCCTCGCCCTTCACCACCCATTCGGCCAGCACCCAGCCGGCGCCGCCGCCGGAGGCTATGCCGAAGGCGTTGAAGCCTGCGCCGACGAACATGTTCTCGCATTCCGGCGCGGCGCCGAGGATGAAATTGCCGTCGGGCGTGAAGCTCTCGGGACCGTTGATCATGCGCTTGACCCCGGCGTGCTCCAGCGCCGGCACGCGCGCGATCGCCTGGTTCATATGCTGCTCGAAATGGTCGAAATCGTCGTCGAACAGGCGGAACTCCCATTCGTCGGGTACATCATGACCAGGCGTATCCGGGAACCAGGCCTGCGGGTTCGGTTCGTAGCCGCCCATGACGAGGCCGCCGACCTCCTCCTTGAAATAGGTGCGCCGGTCGGGATCGCGGATGGTCGGCGCGTCGGCGGCGAGCCCGTCGATCTTCTCGGTGATGATGTACTGGTGCTTGACCGGTTGCAGCGGCACGCTGACGCCGGCAAGGGCGCCCACCTGCCTCGCCCATTGGCCGGCGCAGTTCACCACCTTCTCGCAGACTATGACGCCACGGTCGGTGCGCACGGCGACGATGCGGCCGTCCTTCATGTCGAAGCCGGTGACGCGCACGTTCTCGAACAGCTTCGCGCCGTGCATGCGTGCGCCCCTGGCCAGCGACTGGGTGATGTCTGAGGGGCTGGCCTGTCCGTCGGTCGGCAGCCAGCTCGCGCCGACAAGGTCGCCCACCTCCATCAGCGGCCACATGCGCTTGACCTCTTGGGGCGAGATCAGGTGCATTTCCATGCCGAAGCTGCGGGCGGTGGTGGCCAGGCGCTTGAACTCGGTCCAGCGGTCCTCATTGGTGGCGAGCCGCAGGCACCCGGTCATCTTCCAGCCCGTGGCAAGACCCGTCTCGGCTTCCAGTCCCTTGTAGAGCTCGACCGAGTATTTCAGCACGCGCGTGATCGACGCGGACGAACGCAACTGCCCCACCAGCCCAGCCGCATGCCATGTCGAACCGGAGGTGATGGCGCCCTGCTCCAGCAGCACCACGTCGGCCTTGTGGTCGCGCGCCAGATGATAGGCAGTGGAGCAGCCGATGATGCCGCCGCCGATGACGACGACCGTGGCATGGGTGGGCAGGGTCATGATGCCGTTGTCCCGTATTTCGTCCTGTAGCGCTCCAGCGCCTCGCCGAGCCGCGAAAGGTTCTCGGCGGTGTAGGCCACATAGTCGGCCCCCGGAGCCTTGAGATGCAGTTCGGAAATCATGCTCCACATGGCTTCGCGCAGCAGCGAGGCGCATTGCATGGCGGCGTGCGAGCGGCGGATCTGGTCATCCGGCGCGAAACCCAGATAGGCGCCCAGCAGCCGCTGCGATTCGTCCTCCGACATGCCGGCGTTGGAGGCGACGCCGGCAAGATCGAACATGGAGGTGTTGAAGCCGGCATATTCGAAGTCGATCAGCCAGAGCTTGTCGCCGTCGTCGATGAAATTGGCCGGCAGCAGGTCGTTATGGCCGAAGACGATGGGCAGCAGCGCCTGCGCCCGCTCCAGTTCGTCGGCGAGCGCCAGGTAGCGCGGAAGCTCCGCAATCATGCGGCTGCCGCATGCCTCCAATGTGCGGGCATAATCGCGGATGACGTGGAACACCCAGAACATGAAGCCGGGGCCCGAGACATGGTTCGGCATCTCGCGGTGGAAGGCGCGCATCAGATGCGCAATGCGCTCGATATTGGCGCGCACATCCGATCCGGCGAAGGTCCTGCCGTCGATGAACGCACCCACGGTGATGCCCGGCTCGGCATATTCCACCGCCGGACCGAAACCGGCGGCATGGGCTGCGCGCGCCGTCATCAGTTCCCGTTCGCGGAAGACATGATGGAAGGGAAAATCCCTGCCGATCCGCACCACATGCGAGCCGGCGGCGTCCCTGACCAGGAAATTCTCGTTGCTCAGACCGCCGTTCAGCGGCGCTATGTCGATGCCGCCGTTCCAGCACGGCAGCGCGCGGATGCGATCACAGGACGTCATGGTGTTTCGCCTCCGAGGCAACCCGCAAGCTCCGTGGCGGGGCAAAGGTGAACCGGAGCAAAGCCGGCCAGCATTCAGGAGACCTTGCGGCGGGACAGATGACGATTCCGCCGTTCCAAAAGAGCATAATCCGCGTAGGCATGGAAGCTGTCTTCACCCACAACCGCTGGCGGCCGAATGCACGGTTCGAGTTCTCCCGCGCAATCCCCCGAGGCCTGCGATGTGCTGGTGCGAAATCTCAAACGCTGCCAGGAGGCCGGGCAGCGCGTCCTTGTTGAACTGCGGATTGGCCCTCGACATCGGAACTCCCTGCACGCAACAGCCCGCGAACACCTCAATACGTCTTTCCAGACGAGGGCCACATTCTAGGCGACCGCTTTTCGATGATGCAAGCGAGGTCGCCTCATGTGCTATCGGATCAGCGCTGTGCCTGGACTTCTTCTATGCCGCGCTTGAAGGGGGTGGCCTTGCGCGGTTCCGGCGGGATGGAGGAAATCAGCCGCGACACTTCCAGGAGTTGCGGCGCCAGTTCCTGCTCCATGCGCGGCAGGCTCCACCGGCTGCTCGGCGCGGACATGTTGATGACGGCGGCCGGCTGGCCGTGGTGGTCGCGGATGGCGATGCCGATGCCGAGATCGCCCTGATAATATTCGCCATTGGCAGTGGCGTAGCCGTCCTGCCGCGCCTTCTCCACTAGGTCGAGCAGTTCCTGCCTGTCCACCACCGTGGTCGGGGTGAATTTCTCCAGTTGCGAGCGATCGATCATCTCGGCGGCCTGCTCCTGTGACAGGGCAGCGAGATAGGCGCGCCCGGCGGAGGTGCAGAACATGGGCAGCCTGCGGCCGATCGGCATATAGACGGGCATGTAGTGGAAGCCGGGGAAGCGGCCGACATAGACCATGTCCGTGTCGTCCGGCTCGGAGATGTTGATGTTCTCGCCGCACTTGCGGTTGAGTTCCAGCAGATAGGGGCTGGCGCGCTCCAGGATCGGATCGATCAGCAGATAGCGATAGCCCAGCTCGATGACCTTCGGGGTCAGGGAGTAGCGCTTACTATCCGGATCTTTGCGCAGATAGCCGAGCGTCTCCAGCGTGAAGGCGAAGCGCTGCACCGCGCTTTTGCTCATACCGGTCTCTGCGGCCAGCTCCGGAAGATTCATCTCCCTGCGGCCGGGCCTGAAGGCCAGGATAACCGCCAGCCCCTTGGCGAAGGACTGAATATAGAGACGGCTTTGCTGGTCTTCTTCTTTGGACGTCACCTTGGAATCCATTTGCTCTCTCGAAGGCTTCCGCAGGGTAGCTCCGAACTACAAAGCCTGCATTTGACTAGCCAAGATGATTGTCGCCGACGGTCGGTTTTTTGACCGTTCTTGAATCATCTAACGAGCTTGACATTGCGCTGTCAACGATTTAACCATCTCTAAATGCGATTTAGATAAATCGCTATGCGATATACAAAAGGCGAAAATGCAATCTGAGGGAGGAATCAGTGCACTATTCGCGCAGGAGTTTTCTGGCACAGGCCGCCGGCCTGGCCACGGCCCTCACTTTGCAGAAGATGGCGTCGGCGCAGGCCGCCACTGGTGGCGTTCTGAACATCGGCAGCCAGAGCATGCGTACGCTCAACCCCGCGATCCAGCCCGGCAACGCCACCGGCGTGCCCGGCACGCAGCTTTTCGCCGGCCTCGTCCAGCTTGACCGCGCCTTCGCGCCCGTTCCCTATCTGGCCAAGAGCTGGGAGGTCTCGAAGGACGGCCTGGAGTACCGGTTCAACCTGGTGGACAACGCCGTCTTCCACGACGGCAAGCCGATCAAGGCGAGCGACGTCGTCTTTTCGCTGGAAACAGTGAAGGCCTCGCACCCGCTGATGTCGGTCACCTACGGCGCGATCCTGGAAAGCGTGAAGGCACTGGACGACCATACTATCTCGATCCGTGTCAAGAAGCCCTTCGTCGGTCTGTTCGGCCTGCTGACGCCCGCCCTCACCCCCATCATGCCCGAACACGTCTTCGGCAAGAATGCCGGCGCCATCCAGACCAATCCGGCCAACAACGCGCCGATCGGCTCCGGCCCCTACAAATTCGTGGAATGGCGTCAGGGCGAGCATCTGATCCTCGAGCGCCATGCCGAATTCTTCCGTTCTGGTCAGCCGCATTTCGACCGGTTGGTGTTCAAGCTGATCGAGGACTCGCTGACCAAGGCGCTTTCCATGGAAAAGGGCGACATCGACTACCTGCCCTTCTCGTTCCTGCGGGTGAACGACCTCAAACGGCTGTCGGAGAACGAGGCGCTTGTCGTCACAAGCAAGGGTTATGAAGCGCTGGGGCCGGTCAATTATCTGGAACTGAACCTGCGCGAGGCACCGTTCAACGACATACGCGTACGCCAGGCCATCGCGCATGCCATCGACAAGGACTTCATCTCCAAGACGTTGCACAAGGGCATGTCGCGGCCGCTCGACGGTCCGCTCCACAGCGGCAGCGCCTATTTCGCAAGAGATGCGCTGACCCGCTATCCGTTCGATCTCAACAAGGCCAACCAGCTTCTCGACGAGGCGGGGCTCGTGCGCAAGAGCGGCGACATCCGTATCCAGCTCACGCTCGACGTGCCGACGTTCGAGCCGGACTCCATGCAACTGGTGGCGGACTACCTGAAGTCGCAGCTGCGCCGGGTCGGCATCGACGTGCAGATCCGCAAGAGCACCGACCTTGCCGACTGGTCGAGCAAGGTCGGCCAGTGGAACTACCAGATGACCATGAATTCGACCTGGAACTGGTCCGATCCGGTGGTCGGGGTCAATCGCTCCTTCCTGTCCTCCAACATCAAGAAGCAGACCTGGACGAACACCGAAGGCTATTCGAACCCGAAGGTGGACGAACTGCTGACGAAGGCCGCGACCGAGAACGACCCGGCACGGCGCAAGGAGATGTATGCCGAGTTCCAGAAGATCGTCAGCGAGGATCTGGCCTTCATCTGGACGAACGAGGGCATCTACACGACCGTCTACAACAAGAAGCTCGCCAACGTTTCGCTGAGCGTGTTCGGCGCCCTGGCGCCGTTCGACGAGATCCGCCTCGCCTGACGCGCAGGCGGAAAACGAACTTTTCGCCCGCCGCCTCAACCGGCGGCGGGATCGAAGAAACATGCAGACCAACCGCCCCATAGCGAGCTTCCAATGATCTCTCTTTCCGCAGACGTCGGCGGCACCTTCACGGACGTCGTGCTTGCCGACAGCGCCAGCGGCAGGACTTTCGCCGACAAGGTGCTCACCACGCCCGGCACAAGCGACGCGATCGTCGCCGGCATATTGCGGCTCACCGGGTGGGCCGGCGTGAAACCGTCGGACATCGACATCTTCGTGCATGGCTTCACCATCGCCACCAACGTCTGGCTGACGCGCAGCGGCGCGCGCGTGGTGCTGGCTGTCACGCAAGGCTTCCGCGACGTGCTCGAGATAGCTACCCAGCGTCGCGGCCTGCCCTATTCGCTGACCCAGACACGCACCATGCCGCTGGTTCCGCGATCGCGCGTCATCGAGGTCGATGAACGACTGGACGCCTTCGGCGGCGTCGCTGCGGCGCTTTCGGAGCAGGAAGCGGAGCGCACGGTGGAGGCGATCCTGGCGCTGAAGCCAGAGGCGGTCGCGATCAGCCTGCTGTTCAGCCACCTGAACCCAGCCCACGAACAGCTTCTCGCCCGCGCGCTGAAGAGCAGGGCCCCCGACCTGCCGGTCTATTGCAGCTCGGTCATCAACCCCCAGATCGAGGAATATCCGCGCACCAACACCACCGTCACGGCGGCTTATGTCGGCCCGGCGGTGGACGAGTACATCCGCAAGCTGGAGACCGCTCTACCCGCCATTGGCATGATGGCACCGGTGCTCCTGATGCGCAGCGACGGCGGGGTCTCGACCATCCAGGCGGCGCGCGACAACCCCGCCACCATGCTCCTGTCCGGCCCGGCCGGCGGCGTCGTCGCCGGTTGCGCCATCAGTCGCGACCACGCGACGCCCAACATCATCACCTTCGACATGGGCGGCACCTCGGCCGACTTCTCGCTGATTGCCGAAGGCGCTGCCGTGACCGCCAACGAACGCCTAATCAACGGCGAGGTGCTGAGGCTGACGACGCTGGACATCCCGACCATCTCGGCCGGCGGCGGTTCGATCGGTTCGGTCGATCTCGGCGGTGCGATCCGCGTCGGGCCGGCTTCGGCGGGCTCGGTGCCGGGTCCGGCCTGCTATGGACGCGGCGGCACGCTACCAACCCTGACCGATGCGGCGCTGGTTCTCGGCTTGCTCGACGCCGACGAATATCTCGGTGGCGAAATGCGGCTAGACACCGGCAAGGCAAAGCATGCCATCAAAGCTGCCATCGCCGACCGGCTCTCGATCAGCGTGGAGGATGCGGCCTATGCGATGATCACCATTGCCAATGCGCAGATGGCGCAGGCCATCCGCAGCCTTTCGGTCGAACGCGGCCACGATCTGCGCGAATTTTCCCTGCTCGCCTTCGGCGGCGCGGGATCGATTTTCGCGCCTTTCCTGGCCGAGGACCTCGAAATGCGCGACATCGTAATTCCTTCGCGGCCCGGCGTCTTCTCGGCCTCCGGCCTGCTGCTCAGCGATATCCGCTATACTTTCCAGACCCCTTTCCTGGCGCAACTCGACGCCGTCGATCACGACGCCCTCGACAGCGCCGGCAGCGGTATGCGCGAACTGGCCCGGCAGGCGTTCGAGCGGGACGGCGTGGCGGCGCAGGACCGCCAGATCCGCTATCTCGCAGACCTGCGCTATGTCGGCCAGGTGCACGAACTGACCTTGCCCATCGAACATGATAACGGCGCGATCCGCTGGAACGCGGGACAACTCGCAGAGCAATTCAGCCGGGCGCATGAGCGAGCCTACGGTTTCGCCGACGGTTCGATCCCTTGCGAGGTGGTCAATCTCAGGCTGGAAGGCGTCGGCAACGTCGCGAAGCCGAAAACCGAGAACTCCCTGTCTGAGGTGCGCGAGACTCCCGTGAAGCCCGGCCGGCGCAGCGTCTATCTGGGACCGGCGCTCGGCTACCGCGAGGTAAACGTGTATCGCCGCAACAGCCTTCACGAAGGCGACCGGCTGACGGGACCGGCCGTCATCAACCAGCCGGACACCACCATCTTCGTGCTTCCGACACAGGAGGCGCAAGTGGGCCGCGACGGCGTGCTGCGCATCATCGCGATAGCGGAGGAGAACTGAAATGTCCAAAGTCGCCGACATCATCGACCGCGACGTCTTCCAGTACCAGTTGGCGGCCATTGCCGAAGAAATGTCGGCCGCGCTGCGGCGCTCCGCCTTCTCGCCGATCATCTGGGACATGCTCGACTATTCCTGCGCGCTCGTCGTTCCGCATGGCGAGATGCTGGCACAGGCCGACACCATTCCGGCCCAGCTTGGCATCCTGACCTACGCGCTCCGGGGCATCGTCAAGGAGATCCCGCTGGAGAGCTGGCGACCCGGTGACGTGCTGGTCTGCAACGATCCGTATCGCGGCTGCACCCACACTCCGGACATCGTATTGCTGAGTCCCGTCTTCCACGGCGACGAGTTGATCGCCATTACCGCGACGGTCGCCCATCATGTCGATATCGGCGGCAAGCTGCCCAGCACCACCGCGCCCGACAATCTCGAATTGTTCGCAGAAGGTTTGATCTTCCCGCCGATGCATCTGGTGCGCGAGGGCGTGCAGAACGAAACCGCGTTCCGGTTCATTTCCGCCAACGTGCGCAACCCGCGCGCCTGCACAGGCGACATCAGGGCACAGATTGCCGGCTGCCGCACGGGCGAACGCCGCGTCGCCAAGCTGCTGGAACGCTACGGCGTCGAACGTTTCAAGGCGCTCGCGAGCGAATGCCTCGCCTATGGCGAGCGCTTCATGCGCAACGCCATCGCCGCGATCCCGGACGTGACGCGTTCCGCCGAGATATGGATCGAGGACGACGTGTCCAGCAAGGCGCCGGTCAGGCTGGCGGTGACGGTCGCCATCCGTGGAGACGAGATCGAGGTCGATTTTTCCGGAACGGACATGCAGCGCCGCAACGCCCTGAACTGTCCCGCCGCCTCCACCTGCTCGATGACGCTCTATGCCATCCGCTGCGTGATCGGCATGGAGACGCTGAGCAATGGCGGCTGCAACCGGCCGATCTCGATCAAGGTGCCGGCCGGCAGCTTCCTCAACCCGCACCGGCCCGCAGCAGTCGGCAACCGCCACTATGCGCAGCAGGCCGTAGCCGACGTGGTGCTGAAGGCACTGGCCGACCTGGTTCCGGAGCGCTCTGCCGCCGGCTGCCACATCTCCTTTCCGTCATTCCGTGCCGGCGGCTTCGACACCCGCAAGGAGGTGGCCGAACGCTACGGCGAAGCGCGCTATTTCATCGTGCACGACATCATCGGCGGCGGCATGGGCGGTCACGCCAGCGGCGACGGGCTGCAGGCCGTCGACACACATGGCGGCAATTGCGGCCTGCTATCGGCAGAAGTGTTCGAGACCACCAGCCCCGTCCGCATCCGTCGCTCGGAACTGATCGAAACGTCCGGGGGAACCGGCGAACACCGGGGCGGACTCGCCATGCGGCGCGACTACGAGTTGCTTGCCGACGATCTGATGGTCAGCGTGTTCTTCCAGCAGGGTAACGACCGGACCGCGCCCTGGGGCTTCGAGGGCGGCGGCCCCGGGCGGCCGGCCGGCGCCGTGTTGAACCCCGGCGCGGCAAGCGAACGGCGCCTGACGTCTAAGGAAATCGGCCTGCCGCTCCGTGCCGGCGACGTCGTGCGGCTGGAAAGCGCCGGCGGCGGTGGCTGGGGCGAGCCCGCGCGGCGCGACCCGAGCCTCGCCGCCCGGGACGCAGACGAACGTTACGCCTGACGAGTAGAAGACGATGAGCATCAATCCGCCGGTCTTCGAAAATCCCGCGAGGGACAGTTTCGAAACCTCGCTCTGGCACCAGACAGCAATCGTCGCGCCACGATATCCAACCTTGCGGGGTGCGCACAAGGCCGGCGTCGTCATCGTCGGCAGCGGCTATACAGGCCTTTCGGCGGCGATCGACCTTGCCGGGCAAGGCAGCGACGTCGTCGTTCTGGATGCCCGCGAGCCAGGATTTGGCGCCTCGGGCCGCAATGGTGGCCAGGTGATCCCGGCGTTCAAATACGACCCCGACGGCATCGCCAAGGTCTATGGCGACGAGTTGGGGGAGACCGTGCTGGATATGGTTTCCAAAACCGCCGACGTGGTCTTCGACCTTGTGCGCCGGTTCGACATCGCCTGCGATCTCCGGCAGACGGGCTGGATCCAAGCCGCCCACGGCGAAAGCGGCTGCGACACCATAAGGTCGCGCCAGCGCCAGTGGCAGAGCCGCGGCGCGCCGGTCGAGCTTCTCGAAACCGATGCGCTAAAACGTCTGGCCGGCACCGGCCTCTATCCGCTCGGCCTGCTGTTCCGTAACGGCGGCACGGTCCAGCCACTCAGCTACGCGCGCGGCATGGCGATCGCGGCCGCGTCGCTCGGGGCTCGGGTATTCTCCGATTCACAGGTGCGGTCGATCAAGCGTGACGCGTCCGGCTGGAAAGTGGCCACGAAAGACGGCTCGGTTCTGGCCAACAAGGTGGTTATCGCAACGAACGGCTACAACACGCCCATCTGGCCGGGGCTGCGGCAATCGGTGGTGCCGCTCTATTCGATGCAGATCGCCTCGAAGCCGTTACCGGAAGAGCTGCGCCGCCAGGTGCTGCCCGTGGTGGAATCCATGGCCGACACGCGCCGGCTGGTGTGGTATTTTCGCAAGGACCGCGACCATCGCTTCATCATCGGCTCCCGCGGCCCGTTTAAAGCGCTTCCCAGCGAACGCGATGTCCAGTCGTTGGTCGAGGCCGCCTGCACGCTGTTTCCGATGCTGCGCGGCACGCAGTTCCCCTATCGCTGGGCCGGGCGCGTCGCCATGACCACCGACCAAATCCCGCATCTGCATCAGCTCGCGCCCGGCGTCTTCAGCGCTCTGGGCTGCAACGGGCGCGGCGTCGGCATGGGAACGATGATGGGCAAGATCCTGGCCGCCGCTTGCCTCGGTGCGGACAGCCGCTCGTTGCCCTACCCCGTTTCGGACCTTCACCCGATCCCCTTTCACGCCTTCCACCGTGTCGGCGTGCACGCGATGATCACCTATTACCGCATGCTGGACCAGTTCTCCTGAACTGTTCGGAGAGTTCATTCGAGGAAGCCATGACAAGCGCCGCCGCCCACAGAACAGCCGATCCCCGCACAGGCCGCAGCCTCGAACTCAAGGATCCCGCGTTGCTTCGAGACCGCTGCTTCATCGGCGGGGATTGGGTGAAGGCGGATGGCGGAAAGCGTTTCGACGTGCGCGACCCCTTCAACGGCGATCTGGTGAGCACGGTGCCGGACGTCGGCCGACGGCAGGTGCAGCAGGCCATCGAGGCGGCCCAGGCCGCATGGCCGGCGTGGCGTGTCCTTACGGGTAAGCAGCGCGCCGCGACCTTGAAGAAATGGGCCGACCTGATGCAGGAAAACCGCGAGGATCTGGCGCGCCTGCTCACCGCCGAACAGGGCAAGCCGCTGAAGGAGGCGCGCGGCGAGATCGACTATGCGGCGTCCTTCCTCGAATGGTTCTCCGAGGAGGCCAAGCGCGTCTATGGCGACACCATCCCCGCCCCGCATGCCGGCCAGCGCATCGTCGTCATCAAGCAGCCGATCGGTGTCTGCGCCGCCATCACGCCCTGGAACTTTCCGTCGGCCATGATCACGCGCAAGGCCGGAGCCGCTCTGGCCGGCGGCAGTCCGATGGTCGTGAAGCCGGCTGAGCAGACGCCGCTTTCGGCGCTGGCGCTCGCCGTTTTGGCTGAACGGGCAGGCGTGCCCGCCGGCATCTTCAGCGTCGTCACCTCCTCGGACCCGAAGGAGGTGGGTGCCGAACTCACCGGCAATCCCATCGTGCGCAAGCTGTCCTTCACCGGGTCCACCGAGGTCGGCAAGATCCTGATGCGGCAGTGCTCCGATACGGTCAAGCGCGTGTCGCTGGAGCTGGGCGGCAACGCGCCCTTCATCGTCTTCGACGATGCCGACCTCGACGCCGCGGTCGAGGGCCTGATGGCATCAAAGTTCCGCAATGCCGGCCAGACCTGCGTGTGCGCCAACCGCGTCTACGTGCAAAGCAGTGTCTACGCCGACTTCGCCGGCAGGCTGGCCAAGCGGGTCCGGGAACTGCGGGTCGGCGCCGGCACAGATCCGGATGTCGATCAGGGTCCGCTGATAGACGAGGCCGCCGTGGCCAAGGTCGAAGCGCATCTCGGCGACGCCCAGGCCAAGGGAGCGACGATTGCCACGGGCGGCAAGCGTCATGCGCTGGGCGGCACGTTCTTCGAACCGACCATACTCACCGGCGCTACGGATGAAATGCTGGTCTCGTCGGAAGAGACGTTCGGCCCGGTGGCACCGCTGTTCTCCTTCGAGGACGAGGCTGAAGTGATCGGCCGGGCGAACGCTACGCCGTTCGGGCTCTGCGGCTATTTCTACGGGCGCGATATCGGACGCGTCTGGCGGGTCGCCGAGGCGCTGGAATCCGGCATCGTTGGCGTCAACACCGGCATCATTTCCACCGATGTTGCGCCTTTCGGGGGCGTCAAGGAATCGGGCCTCGGCCGAGAAGGCTCGAAATACGGCGTCGAGGACTATCTCGAGGTCAAATATATCTGCCTCGCCGGGATCGGGAACTGATCTCCGAGACCCGGACACACGGCAGGGAGGAGCTGTGCATGTCGAGAACGCTGATGGCTGTTGCCGGTAGGATCGCAGGCGCGTGCCTGCTGATCCTGGCCGTGGTGACGCTGAACTTCACGCTCATCAAGCTTGCGCCCGGCGATCCGGTCGAAGCCATCGCCGGCGCGGCCGGGGGCATGAGCGAGGAGTTGCGGGCGCAAATCCGTGCTACCTACGGGCTGGACCGGAGTTTCCTCGAGCAGCTTGTGGCCTACCTGAAGCAGATATTCTCCGGCAATCTGGGCTTTTCCTACTACTTCAACCAGCCTGTGTCGGAACTCATCCTCCAGCGGTTGCCCGCGACCATGCTGTTGGTGTTCAGCGCGCTGGTCATCTCCGTCGTGCTCGGGGTCCTGCTCGGCGTGCTGGCAGCGCGCAAGCCGGACGGACTTCTCAGCCAGTCGGTCACGGTGCTTTCGCTCGTGGGCTACGCGGCGCCGGTATTCTGGACGGGCATCCTGCTGACCATATTGTTCGCCTCCACGATCCCGATCTTTCCGATCTCGGGCATGCGCGACGCCGGCATGGAGGGCGGCATGCTGGATTCGACGCTCGACGTGCTGTGGCATCTCGTGCTGCCGGCAATCACACTCGGTATCGTTTATCTTGCCCAGTACAGCCGGCTGACGCGGGCCAGCATGCTGGAGGTTCTCGGCGCGGACTATATCCGCACCGCCCGCGCCAAGGGCGTCGGCGAGTTCGCGCTCCTGTCCCGCCATGCGCTGCGCAACGCCATGCTTCCGGTCGTGACCATGATCGGCATGCAGTTCGGCAACATGATCGCGGGTGCCGTGCTGGTGGAGACCGTGTTCAACTGGCCGGGACTCGGGCGGCTGGCGTTCGATTCCATCCTGCGGCGCGACTATCCAACGATCCTGGCAATACTCGCCTGCTCGGCGGCGCTGACCATCGTGGCGAACGCTCTCACCGATCTTCTCTATCAGCGCATCGATCCGCGCATGAAGGAAGGAAGATGACGCAGTTTATCCAACAGGAGAGCGCACTGGCCGCGCCCTTGCAAGCGGCGGCCGGGGAAACGAAGGCGATCCATCCGTTCCGCGAGACGCTGATCCTTTTCGTCTCGAACCCTTCGGCGCTGGTCGGGACGGTGATCCTGGCGTTCATCCTGGCCGTTTCGCTGATCGGCCCGCTGGTGATGAACGCCGACCCCTTCGCCATGGCCGGCGCGCCGATGGAGCCGCCAGACCTGTTCGGCGACTATCCTTTCGGCACGGACTATCTCGGGCATGACGTGCTGACCGGCATCGTCTATGGCGGGCGTCCTACGCTTGCGGTCGGCGCCATCGCGGCCGGCTTGAGCCTTGTCATAGGCATCGGCATCGGCGCGCTGGCCGGCTATTTCGGCGGCATGGTCGACCGCCTTCTGATGAAGGTCACGGAATTCTTCCAGGTGCTTCCGGCGCTGCTGTTCGCCATGGTGCTGGTCACGCTGTTCTCCTCGTCGCTGTGGACGGTGGCCTTGGCCATCGGCCTGGCGAGCTGGCCTTCGGTCGCGCGGCTGACGCGCGCAGAATTCAAGCGCATCCGGAAACTGGATTATGTGACGGCCGACCGCGCCATCGGCGCGACCGACAGCCGGCTGATTTGGCTGGTGGTCCTGCCGAACGCCATGCCGCCGCTGATCGTCTCGGCGGCGCTCAGCATCGGCATTGCCATCCTGCTCTCTGCCGGTCTCAATTTCCTCGGCCTCGGCGACGCCAACACCATGACCTGGGGCCTGATGATCGGCACCAGCCGCGACTACATCCTGGACGCCTGGTGGTCCGTGACGATCCCCGGCGCGGCGATCTTCCTCACCGTTCTGGCCATCAGCCTGATCGGCGACGGCCTCAACGACGCTCTCAACCCCAAGCTCAGGGAAAGGTGAGGCAACATGCAGAACCATTCCAAGCAGGCACCGACAGACACCACATTGGACGTGTGCAACCTGAACGTCGCGCTGAAGGGACGCTACGGCACGATTAGGGTGCTCAACGATGTCAGCTTCTCGATCGGCAAGGGAGGCACGCTGGGCGTGGTCGGCGAATCCGGCTGCGGCAAGAGCATGACCTTGCTGGCCATCATGCGGCTGTTGCCATCGCAGGCTGCTATCTCGTCGGGCTCGATACGCTTCGACGGAGAGGATATTGCGACGGCCTCCGAGGCGCGCATGCGGCAAATCCGCGGCAACCGCGTGTCGATGATCTTCCAGGAGCCTATGACGGCGCTCAATCCGGTGTTCACCGTGGGCGAGCAGATCGGCGAAGCGCTCAGACTGCACCTCGACATTTCCCGCAGGGCCGCCCGCGACCGAGCGATCGAGCTGCTGGACGCCGTGCGCATACCCGCCCCGCACCGCTGTATCGACGACTATCCGCATCAGTTCTCGGGCGGCATGCGCCAGCGCGTCGTCATCGCCATGGCCATCGCCTGCGAGCCGGCGCTCATCCTTGCCGACGAACCCACGACCGCGCTGGACGTGACGGTTCAGGCCCAGATCTTCTACCAGTTGCAGGAATTGCAGCGGCGGCTGGACGCTTCGATGGTTCTGGTCACGCACGACATGGGCGTGATCAACGAGATGACCCAGCGCGTGGTCGTGATGTATGGCGGCATGTCGATCGAAGCCGGCGACACCGCCGAGATCATGCAGAACCCGGCCCATCCCTACACGCAGGGCCTTATCGCCTGTCTTCCCGAACTCGGACGCACGTCGAAGCAGTCCGCAAAGGTCTTGCCTGAGATCGCCGGCGTGGTGCCGCCGCTGCACGAACTCGGCGCCGGATGTCCGTTCGCTGCCCGTTGCGGGAAAGCCATGCCGCACTGCTTCACGCGCACGCCCCCGGCTACCCGCCTCGGCGAGGCGCATGATGTGGCCTGCTGGCTCTATTCACCGCTGGAGGCCGCGGCATGAGCCCGTTGCTACGAGTCCGCGACCTGAACGTCCATTTCACGCGCAGGCGCCTCAACCCGTTCGTACCGCCGTTGAAGGTACCCGCCGTCAATGGCGTTTCCTTCGACATCGAGCGCGGCCGCACGCTCGGTCTGGTCGGCGAGAGCGGCTCGGGCAAATCCACGACGGCCCTGGCGGTGATGCGGTTGGTGGAAGCCACTTCCGGCTCGATCCGCCTGGACGGACAGGATATCGCAGCACTGAAGGGCGACGCGTTGCGGCGCAGTCGGGCCGACTACCAGATCATCTTCCAGGATCCCTATTCGTCGCTCAATCCGCGCATGCGCATGGGCGACATCGTGCGCGCGCCGCTCGACCGGCTGGGCCGGGGAACGCCCGCGGAGCGGGACGAGAAGGTGAGCGCGCTTCTGAAAGGCGTCGGCCTGCGTCCGGACCAGCGGCTCCTGTTCCCGCACCAGTTCTCCGGCGGGCAGCGGCAGCGCATCAACATCGCCCGGGCGCTGGCCAGCGAGCCGAAGTTGATAGTGTGCGACGAACCGGTCTCAGCGCTCGACGTCGCGGTGCGCGCGCAGACGCTCAACCTGTTGCGCCGACTGCAGGACGAGTTGGCGCTGACCTATCTGTTCATCTCGCACGACATGGCTGTGGTCGAATATATGTGTGACGACATAGCAGTGATGTATCTGGGCAAGATCGTGGAGCAGGCGCCGGCCGAAGCGTTTTTCGCCGAACCGCTGCATCCCTATAGCTGGGCACTGATGTCGGCGGTGCCGCGCATGGCCGCGGGCACGACGCGACAGGCGCGCACGGTGGTGCTTCAGGGAGACCCGCCGGATCCCGCCAATCCGCCGGCGGGCTGCCATTTCTCCGCCCGATGCCCCTTTGCCGAGCCGAGATGCCGGCAGCAGGAGCCGGCCATGCGCAGCGTCGGCCCGCAGGGCAGGCTTGTCGCCTGCCATCTGGTCAGCGGTTCCGGCACGCCGCCGCAGGCCATGGCCCGACCGATCAACGAGGCTCTTAAAACATGACCGCAACGATTGGAGACACCGCCATTCCGGCGCTCGGGTTCGGCACCTGGACGCTGAAGGGCGACGATTGCGCCGAGCTGGTCGAGCAGGCGCTTAGGACCGGCTATCGTTCGATCGACACGGCCGCGAAATACGGAAACGAGGAGGCTGTGGGGGCAGGACTGAAAGCCTCCGGCGTCGGCCGTGACGAGATGTTTGTCACCACCAAGGTGTGGTGGACGGATCTGGCGCCCGCCGCTCTGGAGCGCTCGGCCGAAGCCAGCCTGAAACGGCTCGACCTCGATCATGTCGATCTGTTGCTGATCCATTGGCCCAATCCGAGGATCGCGCTGAAAGACACTGTAGAAGCGCTGAACACGGTGCTGCGCCGCGGATTGACGCGCCATATCGGGCTTGCCAACTTCACCACCGGCCTCATGCGGCAGGCGCTGGCGTTTTCGGAAGCGCCCCTGATCTGCAATCAGGTCGAGTATCATCCCTATCTCGACCAGAGGAAGGTGCATGACGCCTGCCGGGCGGCCGGCATAGCGATGGTTTCCTATTGCCCTCTCTATCGCGGCGGCCCCCTGTTCGAGGAAAGGGCCGTCATCGAGGCTGCCACCCGTCATGGCAGGACACCGGCGCAAATCGTGCTCCGCTGGCACGTCCAGCAGGACGGCGTCGGCGCCATCCCGCGCACCAGCCGCAGGGAGCGGCTGGCAGAGAACGCGCAGATCTTCGATTTTTCCCTTTCGGAAGCCGAAATGGCGACGATCGGCGCGCTCCGGACGCAAAACCAGCGCCTCTGCGATTTCGATTTCGCGCCTGACTGGGACAGGCCCTGAAAGCGGTTGCCGCCCGTGCAAGGCCGGTCTGTCAAGAAGATCAGTTCGATCGGCGCTTTACAGACAGAGATTGGCCTTCCGATAGAGCATCGGGCTTGCGGCGTGCAGCCATCCGGCGTGCCGCTTCGGTTCAGGCCAGCTTCAGCGTGATGATGCCGCCCGCGATCAGCACCACGCCCAGGATGCGCATGAACGTGCCGGGATCGCCAAAGGCATAGATGCCGACAATGAAGGTGCCCACGGCGCCGATGCCGGTCCAGACGGCATAAGCAGTGCCGATGGGAATGAAGCGCTGGGCGATGAGCAGCAGCGCGCCGCTCAGCGCCATCGACACCACGGCGAAACCGATCCATTTCGTCTGGAGTCCCTCATCGGTCATGCCGAGTTTCAGTCCTATCGGCCAGCCGATCTCACAGATGCCGGCGAGAAAGAGATAAAACCATGCCATTGCTGTTTTCCTCCTGCGGGAGGTCAGCTTAGGGCGATTCCCGGTTGCGCGAGAACCGCCAATGCGCGTCGTCATTGCATGACCGACTGAACCCGCGACGGCAAGACGCCTCAACTGCGGAACAAAATCTGCTGTGCTGGTCTTGCCGAGAGCGGGCGGCCGATTCAGCGGATCAGATCGGACGCTTTCGCCGCCAGCACCTGCAGCAGATCACCCGGCCGCATCCGGATCTGCAATCCCCGCTGGCCGCCATTGAGATAGACCCGGTCTTCAAGCGTAGCCATCTCCTCCACCGCCGTCGGCACCGGCCGCCGCTGGCCGAAGGGGCTGATGCCGCCCACCTTGTAGCCGCTCAGCCGCTCGGCGTCGGCGGGCTTCATCATCTGCGCGGATTTTCCGCCAAAGGTTACAGCTACCTTCTTCATGTTCACTTCCTGGTCGGATGGCACCACCACGCAGGCCGGCTTGCCGTCCACTTCCACCATCAGCGTCTTCAGCACGGCCGAGGCCGGCACGCCCATGGCCTCGGCCGCCTGCAGACCCACCCGCTCGGCGCCGGCGTCGTATTCGTAGCTTGCCAGTTCGAAGAAGATGCCGGCTTTGGTCAGCGCGAGCGTGGCGGGCGTGGTTCTGGACATGCCTTTCCTGTAGCAGAGCGGACGGCGGCCGCAACGGCTGCGCTCACCGACAGGTCACTGCAGCGCCGGCAACACCGATATCAGGCGCCGAATAAGCGGCGGTCTCAATAGATGGGTTCGTGCAGGCTTGCCTCGATGCCGGGAAACTCCAGATGCACGGGATCGATCAGCACATTCCTGTCCAGCCGCGGAAGGCACCAGCAGCACCAGGCTGCGGCGCCCCAGGCACCATTTTTCGCCGAAGACCTTGCTGTCGGCGGCAGGCATGGCGTCTCAGCCCGGCAGGTCGGCCGGCGAGATCACCTCATAGCTCGCGCCGCGCGGCACGGTGACGTGCACATGATGCTGGTTGGGCGGCAAGCGACCACTGCCATGCACCAGCTTTTCCAGGAGCGCGGTAGAGTTCCAACCACTGGCGAGCATGGACCCGGCGAAAGCCGGGTCATACTCAGACCTGCCCTATTGGTTGATCTCGGGCTCGACCAGACGCGCCAGGTTGCGCAGCGAGTCCTGCCAGCCGAGATAGCAGGCTTCGGCCGGAATGAGGTCCGGAATGCCCGCCTGCTCGATATTCAGTTCCGTGCCGACCGAGACTTTCTTCAGCGACACGGTCACCACGATCTCGCCGGCCAGGTTGGGGTCGTCGAACTTGTCCGTGTAGCGCAGGCGTTCGCCCGGAACGAGCTCGACATAGGAGCCGCCGAAGGAATGGCTGTTGCCGGTCGTGAAATTGCGGAACGACATCCGGAACGTGCCGCCCACCTCCGGCTCCAGATGATGGACCGTGCAGGTGAAGCCGTTGGGCGGAAGCCATTTGGCCAACGCATCGGCCTCGAGGAACGCGCGATAGACTTTTTCGGGGCTGGTCGCCAGAACGCGGTGCAGGCGTACGGTGCTGGGCATATCGTTCATCCTTGCTGCTGGTTTTCGTCAATGCTTCCAGGACGAGCGCAACTTCGCCAATCCGACATGGCGTCCGGATTTTTTTTAAGTTGCGGCAGCTATCTGTAGCAGACTTGACCAGTTCCGGACCATCAAGGCTCCTGTCGGCCGCTACAGGGGCACTATCATGACCAGCAGCTATGGATTGGGCCTGGTCATCCCGTCGAGCGCAGCTTGCCGAACATGCGACCTTCGCCCTCCCCTGCCCGCAATCTGCGGCGCAGCAGCATGCCGCCGAAGAACGCCGAATACCCCAAGAAAGCCAACGCCCATGACCCCGCCGATGCCTCCATCAATATGGCCTGTTCGGGATGAAAAGCGGCGCATATGCGCAGGATGGCGGCAAGCAGGACGCCGCCGAAGACCATGCATCCATCTATTCCGGCGTGCAGTTCGCGGCCGGTGTGCCCGAGCGTGGCGCGCACCATGACGGCCAGCGTCATGCAGCCGATGGCGCCGGCACTGAGCGCATGCACAGCAGCCGCCACAGGTATGTCGGCCGGGAAGATGCTGGCCAGTCCGGCAAGGAAAAGCCCGATCGGCACGAAGGCGTAAGCCAGGTGCAGGATGAACACGAGCGGATCGCGCAGGGTACGATCACCCGCCCATCTGGCCAACCGAGCCCCGTTGAACAGGGCCGCAACGATCAGCATCGCGCCCGTGCCGGATCGGTCCGGCAGAAAGGCCCATGCCACCAGCGCCACGGCTGAAAGCCCGATCGCCACAGCATCGAAGCGGGCGAAGGGAACGGGCAGGCGCCCCGGATTCTCCCGGACCAGCCAATTGCGGGTGAAGCTCGGTATGATGCGCCCGCCGATGATCGTGATGAGCAGGATCGCGGCACCGATGCCGAGGCGGCGGCTCACGTCCGACAGGCCCTGGTAATGCGCCTCGATATGGAACAGCAGATTGGCGGCAAACAACACGCTGACCGGCGCCAGCACCTTGAGATTGCGCCAGTTGCGGCCGACACAGATCTCCGTGGCGGCGGAGGCCGCGACCGCGAGCAGGAAGGCGCTGTCGATGACAGCGGCCGCAACCCAGCCGATCTGCACCGAAAAGAACACCGCAAGGCGCCCCGCGAGCCAAAGCAAGGCAAGGCCCAGCAATGGTGCGCCCTGCACCGGCAAGCGGCCGGTCCAGTTCGGAATCGCCGTCAGCAGGAACCCCGTGACGATCGCGGCCAAATAGCCGAACAGCATCTCATGGATATGCCAGTCGACCGGCGCGAAACTGCTCGCCGTGTCGAGCAAACCATAGAAAACGGGCAACCAGAACAGGATCGAAACGCCGGCATGGAGCGCGCCGAGCAGGAAGAAGGGCCGGAAACCGTAAGAAAGGATCGCCGGGTAGTTGCCCGGCCGCGTGCGCGGGATAGCCATGTCGTTATTACCCTGTTGCTGCTCGAATGAACGCGCCGGCAGGCATGTTGCCCGGCGGCATATCAAGCCGATTGCGGCTCAGTTGCCGGCCCGGACCTGGCCACGTATTTCATGATCTGCCTTTCTGTCGACAACAGCATTGTTTCGCTTCCATAGGGATGGCGGCCGCCTCGCCGCACCGGTTTCATCGCCGGTTGTCTGCGGGATCGACGAAACCGAGACTTTCCCCGGTCGCGGCGTTCATCATCTGTGGCGTCCAAGGCGGTTCGTAGGTCAGATGGACGTCCACGAATTCTACGCCCGGCACGCTCCAGGCAGCGTCCCGCGCCCCTTCCTTCAGATAGTTGGTCGCGGGGCAGCCCCGTGTCGTGGTGGTCATCACGATATTGACCACGCCGCCGTCGTTGACCAGGACGGCATAGACCAGGCCCAGGTCGACGATGTTGTGGCCAAGCTCCGGATCGATCACGAGCCGAAGCGCGTCCTTGATCTTCTCGTCGTCGAGACTCCACGCTGCTTCGACAGCCATGTCTTGGTTTCCCTGTAAAGGGCGGCGGCGGGTCGCGCCGGCATCCGATAAAAGATGTATCCTATATGAATCTTTTTAGCACGCTTCGTCGCTGCCGTCGGGTGTTTTCGGCACATACTTTGATCCTGAGCAAATTTTTCCCACGCGATCCCGCCTAACGTGGGACCCGTCGAAGACAGGCGGGGGGCGGGCTGGCGGCAGGAATGGAGACCCAGGTCGCCGACTTGCCCGGCACCACCTGCCGCCAACTCCGGCGCACCGTTCCGATGGCCGAGGGGAAAGCGAAGTCATGACGCGGATCGCCATCCTGACCATATCGGACCGGGCCAGCCGCGGCGAATATGAAGACCTTGGCGGCCCCGCTATCGAGCGCTGGCTACGACAGGCCGTGGCGACGCCATTCGACTTCGTCCTTCAACTGGTTCCCGACGGCGTCGAGAGTGTCCGCGATGCCCTGACCGAGCTTTGCGACCGTCATGGCGCCGATCTCATCCTGACCACCGGCGGAGCCGGGCCGGCGCCTCGCGACCTCGTACCCGAGGCGATGCGCCAGGTCATCAGCAGGGAATTGCCCGGATTTGGCGAACTTATGCGGCGAGCCAGTCTGGAACAGGTCCCGACCGCGATCCTTTCGCGGCAGTCAGCCGGCATACGTGGCCGCACCCTGATCATAAACCTGCCCGGGAGGCCATCGGCCATCGATGTCTGTCTGGGCGCCGTTTTTCCCGCCGTGCCCTACTGCCTCGAACTGATCGGCGCCGGGCGGATCGAGATGTCGGTCCGGTTCAAAGCCGCCAGGTCGCCCTTGGCGACGGGCATCCGTATGGCTACCTGCTAGAGCGCCTTCGAGACCAAAACGGGCGTTCGTGCGGGAATATGCCGCCATTTCCCCTCATGCGACAACAGATAGGCCTCGAGGCCCTCGCTGTTGCCGATCACAGTTGCGACGGTGGCGGTGTCCATCAGGTTGAAGGCAGTGGAAAAGGCATCGGCGATCGTCGCCTGCCCGGCCGCCACGGTGACACTTGCGTGACGCTGCGGCGTCGCACCGCTGCGCGGATCGATGATATGGCTGAACTTGCCTTCGCTGTCGAAGCGGAAGCCGTAGGGGCTTGAGGTGGCGACCGCGCGATCCTCAACTTCCAGCACCTTCAGGACGGTCTCCGCATGCAGCGGATCGGAAATGCCGACGCGCCATGGCCGGCCGCCCGGTGCTGAGCCGATGGCCCGGCTTTCGCCCATATCGACCATGGAGCGCTCGATACCGCCGGCCTTCAAAAGCTCCACTACCCTGTCGGTGACATAACCCTGCGCGATGCCGTTGAGCGTCAGCGCGGCACCCCGGACCGGCAGTTCGATCCGTTCGGGCGAACAGACGAGGCGGTCGAGCCCGACGCGGCCGAGGCGTTCGCCCACGATTTTTGCCGAGGGTCCGGTCTCGGAAGCGCCGGGCGTCGAGAAATGGCGGCTGTAGGCCTCCCATAGAGGCTGGACCGTGGGATCGAAGGCGCCTCCGGTGAGCGCCCAGACCTTGCGGCTCTGCTGCAATATGTCCACCAGTTCCTTGGGCGGGGCGACGAGAAAACCTTGCCGGTTGAGCCGCGTCAGGTCCGAATCTTCGCGGTAGAGGCTGAAAATGCGCTCCAGCCGACGCACCTCGGCCACCGTCGCCGCCACCAGCCCCTGCGCCTTGGCGCGATCGGGGTGATGGATGACCAGCGAGGCCTGCGCGCCCATCGCCTCACCCTGCCAGGTCACCGCCTCGAGCGCCGCCCTGCCATAGAGCGGCAGCAGCGCCATACCGGCCGCGGCTGCGCTGATGCCGATCATGCGGCGTCTGGTGATCGTCTCGAGAACCATGTCATTCGACCTCCCCGGAAGGTGCTTGGGTATCGCCTCCGGCCTGCTGCGCCAGAATGTAGTCGCGCGGCACCTCGGCAAAGCGCACGACCCTGCCACCGTGGTCCTTGGCAAAAAGCTTTGCCGCTTCTTCGATGGAAAAGGGTATGGCTTCGGCCGCGCCCATGCCGCCCTTCCGGTCGCTGCCGACGACGAAGAACGCCTGCCGCGCGTCGATCCAGTTGTCTGCGCCGGGCTTTTCCCAGGTCGGGGCCTTGGCCATATCGGAGACATAGATCGCCCTGATGTCCTTGGGCTCCTCCGGCAGCATGGTGAAGGCAATGGCGTCGCGCGCGGAAGAGAACCAGATCGGCTCGTCGTATTTGGCGAGGATGATCTGCCCTTTCGGGCCGGGATGTTCGAGGATGTTCATGCCGCAATAGCGGCCCATCGCCTCCTCGGTCATTGCAAAAGGCGCCGGCGGTGCATCCGTCTGGCGCTGGCAGGCGGCAAGCGCCAGCAGAGCGGCAAGCAGAGCGATCGTCGCGTGGAACCTCACAGCTCCCTCCGAGAAAAGACGAGCGCGGCCGCAGCCATCGGCGCAGCAACCCATGCCGCAAGCGCCCCGAGCAGGACGGCCGGCGCCAATGTCGCGTTCTGCACCGTGCCGGCCATGCCCGATGCGGCGGCGATTTCGCCGGAACCGGCAAGATTGAGCAGCCGGTAAGCGTCGGTCGGATTGAACAGAAGCAGGGCGTCCAGCACGCCGCCGCCGACGAGACGCCCCTGATCGGCGACCAGAAGCCCGAGCAGCGCCATGTCGTAGATGACCACGAAGACCAGCCATATGCCGATGGCGATGCCGCCGGCCGTGCCGCGATCGCCGACCAGCGCACTGACGAGGTAGCCGATCGCCACGAATACCGCACCGAGCAGCACGGACGAACCCGTCATTGTGGCGAAGGCTGCCCAGCTTCCACCACCGGACACCTTGCCGGTGGCCACCATCGCGAGCGCTGCAAGGCCGTAGCCGACGCAGGTGGCGAAGGCCAGGATGGCAAGATGACCGAGGAACTTGCCGAACAGCACCTGGCTGCGCCGGACCGGATAGGAAAGCAGCAGGGTCATGGTGCCGCGCTCGATCTCGCCGACGATGGCGTCGTGCGAGATGAGCAGCGCGATCAGCGGCACGATGAAGATGGTGAGACTGGCCAGGCTGACGACCACCACGTCGAGCGCGCCGGCGCCGACCGTGCCGGTGGGGGCACTGCCGAGAAAGGCGAGCGTGAGCGCCAGCGCCGCCAGCAGTCCCGTCGCGGCGAGCACCCAGCGGTTGCGCAAACCCTCGCGCACTTCCTTGGCGGCCAGCAGAAGGATCGTGTTCATTTGGAAGTCCTCGCGGCGAGGAAATGGGCGTAGAGTTCGTCGAGCCCGGGCGGCACCATCTCGAGATCCTCGAACGGCGCGCCCTCGGCGGTTGCCCGCCGCAGGAAGGCGGCCTTGTCCTCCGGCGTCGCGTCGATCTCGATGATATGACCGTTGATCTGCGTCAGCTTCGCGGGCTTGCCTATCCATTCGCGCAGGCGCCCGGCGCCACCCTCGCAAGTCTTCAGGCGGATCTTCGTCGGCAACCGGGCGATGTGGCGCAATTCGTCCAGCGTGCCGTCGGCGATCTTGCGGCCCTCGTTCAGGATGATGACGCGGCTGGCATTGCCTTCCAGTTCGCTCAGCGCATGGGAGGACAACAGCACCGTCGTCCCCTGCGCCTGCATCTCGCGCACGATGGCATAAAATTGCTGGCGCAGTTCGGGATCGAGACCGGTGGTCGGCTCGTCCAGCAGAAGCACCACCGGTGCGCCGATCATCGCCTGCGCCAGCCCCAGTCGCTGGCGCATGCCCTTGGAATAGGTGCCGATGCGCCGGTCGGCGGCATGGGCGAGGCCGATCCGCTCCAGAAGCGCATCCTCCTCGCTCGGCTTGCCGCCCTTCAGCCGGACGTAGAAGCGCAGGGTCTCGCGGCCCGTCAGCGCGGGGTTGAAGGATACGGTCTCCGGCAGATAGCCGAGCCGGCGGCGTACGGAGGCATTGCCTGCCGCCGGGTCCTGGCCCAGCACCGCGACCGAACCGGCGGTTGGCCGGGCCAGGCCCAGCATGAGCTTTATCAGCGTGGTCTTGCCGGCGCCGTTATGGCCGACCAGCGCGACCACCTCGCCCGGTCCCGCCGAGAAGGAGACCCCGTCAACGGCCTTGACCTGGCCGTAGTGGCGGGCGACCGACTTCAGTTCGACGTCGAAGCTCATGGCTTTTCCATTTCCTTGGCGGCGCCGGGCTTCATCAGCGGATGGCTGTCCACCACGCCGCCGGGGAATACGGCCGGGAAGCGCGCCTGCGCCCAGCGGATGATCTGCACGGCCGGACTGTTGACCAGCACCTTGGCTGACGGCGCCTCCCACAGCACCTTGTCGATGAGGTCGTTGGGCCGGTAGGGGTTGTCGGCAATGCCGTCGCCGTCGAGGTCGAAGGCGGGGTTGTCGCTCCAGTAGTTGCCGCGTCCGCCGCTGGACCAGTCGAGCGAACGTGTGCCGACATATTTGACCTGGTTGCGGTTGCGCACGAAGGCGTTGCCGCTCATGGCGTTGCCTTCGGAGCCGGCTGTGAAATGCACGCCGATCTCGCAGCCCTCGAAGGTATTGCCTCCGAAGCGGTTCCTGTTGGCGTTGTAGATGAAGACGCATTTTTCCGGGCCGATGCGCGTGGCCGTGTCCGATGCCGCCGGCGCGCCTTCGCCTGCAACCGGCATGTCGGTGTCTTCTGAAAAACGCTGGCCGTTGCTGCTCCAGCGCCCGGCCGGCTGCGGCCCGCCGCGCACGATATTGCCGCTGATCTCGGAGCCGTTGGCATAGTTGAACAGCATGCCGTTGTCGCGGTCATGGTCCGAGACGTTGCCGGTGACCTTGAGCCGGTCGGAATACATGATCGCATAGCCGACGACATTGCCGGTGGAGACGTTGTCGGCGATCACGCTGTCGTTGGTGTACATATAATGGACGGCGAAGCGCAGGTTGCGGAAGACGTTGCCGCGGAACTCGTTCTTCTTGCTGGTGTTGGCGAATATGCCGTCGCGGCCGAAACTGATGTCGTTGTCGAGCACCTTGGCGCCGGGCGCGTTCCATACCGACACGCCGCTGCCGGAGCGGCTTATGCGGCCTTCGCGCAGACCCTCGATATGGTTGTTGCGCGCCACCGCGTCGCGCGCGCCGTGCAGATAGATGCCGTAGAGATTGCCGAGGATCCTGTTGTCGGCGATCGATGCGCGCGCAGCCGCCTCGGTAGCGAACACGCCTGCATCCATGGCGTCGAGGTCCATGCCCGAACCCTCGATGGTGAGGCCGCGCACGGCGGTGTCGGGCGCCTGCAACGTGACGACGCTGCCCTGCCCGCCGCCCTTCAGCACCGCGCCCGGCTCTCCCAGCAGCGTCAGCGGCTTGGCGATGGTCACCGGCCCGCGATGCTCGCCCGCAGCAAGACGCAGCACGTCGCCCGGAGCCGCGGCATCCACCACGGCTTGCAGGGGCTGCGGCCCGGCCGGAACGGCGATCTCCGCCGCGCCGGCAAGGCGCGCGGAAACGGCGGCAAGAAGCGCCGCCATTCCCGTGGTTGCAATATGGAACGGACGGGCCACGTCCTAGACGCCCTGCGGCTCGACGAACATGCGGCCCTGCATCTCCATGTGCATGGCGTGGCAGAACCATGAGCAGTAGTACCAGTAGACGCCGGGCTTGCTGGCCGTGAACGTCACCGAAGCCGTGGCGTGCGGCGCCACCTCCATGTTGATGCCGTAGTTGATGATGGCGAAGCCGTGCGTCAGGTCCTCCACCTCGTCGATATTGGTGATGTAGACGGTGACCTCGTCGCCTTGCTTGACGGTAAAACTCTCCAGCCCGAAGGCCGGCGCCGATGACGTCATGTAGACGCGCACCTTGTTGCCGTCGCGGATCACCTCGCTGTCGACCATCAGGTCGATGCCATCGGCCTTCGCCTGCTTGACCGCATCCTCGAAGAACGGATCGGCCCGGTCCCATATGCTGACCGGGTTGATCTTCGAGCGATGGACGAGGGTCGCGTCATGCGGCTCGGCGAAGCTCGGGCCGTCATGCACCAGCACCATCTGGTCGCCGGAGATGTCGATGAGCTGGTCGTTCTCGGGTTTCAGCGGGCCGACGTTGAGATAGCGGTCCTTCGAGAACTTGTTCAGCGAGATCAGCCACTTGCCGTCGGCCTCCTTGGTCTGGCCCATGGAGGAATGGTTGTGGCCGGGCTGGTAATGGACGTCCAGCTTCTGCCGGATCGGGTCGACCTTCTCGCCGGCGAAGGAGCGCTTGGCGTCCTCGATGTTCCACTTGCAGATCTGGCTGTCGATGAACAGCGTGGTGTAGGCGTTGCCGCGGCCGTCATAGGCCGTGTGCAACGGCCCGAGACCCAGTTCCGGCTCGGCCACGACCGTGTCGCGTGGCTTGATCTTGTCGTCGAAGAGATCGTCGAACTTGCGCACGTCGAACACCGTCACCGTCGGCGACAGCTTGCCGTTGGCCACGACATGGATGCCGTCCGGCGCGGTGTTGATGCCGTGCGGGCTGTTGGCCACCGGCACGTAGCGGGTGTAGGGAGAACCGTGGCGCCCGTCGATCACAGGCACCCCGCCCATCTCCTTGAAGTCGCCCTTCTTCACCGCCTCCTCGATACGCTTGAGGTTGAAGATGACGACCCAGTCCTGCTCCTTGGCCATCATCTCGGCCAGGTTCACGCCCTCCTCGGAATTGTAGCAGGTGGAGAAGGCGTATTTGCCCTGGTAGTCGGCATCGACGTTGTCGAGATTGCCGTCCACCATCACCTGCCAGGCGATCTTCATGGTCTCGCCGTCCACGGCGGTGAAGATGGAGTGATACTGCTTGGAGTCGTCGAGGATCTTGCCGTCGTTGGGGATCGGCACGCGGTCCTCGCCGTTGCAGAACACGTAGCCGGTCTTGGGATATTTCTGCACGCGCAGGCCATGAACCGTGTGCTGGTTCGGCAGTTGGATGATCTTGTCGCACTTCATCACGTCGAGGCGGATGCGGGCGACGCGTGTGTTGGCCTTGTCGTTGACGAACAGGTAGCGGCCGTCATATGTGCCTTCCGTCTGGGACGGATGCGGGTGGTGCAGGTCGCCATTGTGATAGATGCCGCCGCGATCCTTCAGGAACTCCTTCGTTTCCGGCAGGAGCCCTTCGGTCAGCACCTTACGGCTTTCATTGGTCTCGCCCCAGCCGGTGGCGCTGCAACGGTTGAAGACCGGGATGCGCATCAGTTCGCGCATGGAGGGCGCACCGACGATGCGCACCTCGCCGGTCTGGCCGCTGGAGAAGAACACGTAATATTCGTCCAACTCGCCCGGCTTGACCTCGAATTCCTGCTTGCCGGCAGCCGCAGCCTTGGAAACCACGCCGCCGTTGAGCGCCAGCCCGCCGCCGACCCCCGCCGCACCCGCCGCGGCCATGGCGGCGGTGGTGCCCAGCAATTGGCGTCTGCTCAGGATGGTCTTCCTGTCCTGATCGTCTTGCGACATGGTCCTTCTCCTTCGTGTTGGCGTGTCAGCCTGTTGCACTGGTGTCTTTTTCGGGCGCTTTCACCGGCGCGCCCTTGTGGGTGATGACGGGCGGCTTGGCCGGGCCCTTGCCCGGTCCGCGCGTGGCGGGCGAGGACAGCGCCTCGAATTTCTCCCGCTTCAGCCGCACCTGGATCATGTGCGGGCAGCGGTGATCGTCGTGATAGAGTTCCTGGCAGTGCATGCAGTAGATGCACTCGTTGACGTTGATCTGCCCTTCGGGATGGATCGCCTCGACCGGGCATTCCTTGGCGCAGCGCTGACAGGGCGAGCCGCATTCGGGATAGCGCTTGAGCCATTCGAACATGCGGATGCGGCCGGGAATGGCGAGTGCCGCGCCCAGCGGGCACAGATAGCGGCAGTAGAAGCGCTCGATGAACAGCCCCGCTACCAGCAGCGCCACGGCAAAGACCACGAAAGGCCATTGACGCGCGAATTTCAGGATGATGGCGGTCTTGAACGGCTCGATCTCGGCATAGGTCTCTGCCAGCGCGACTGAATAGAGCGACAGGCCGAACAGGCCGAGGAAGATCATGTATTTGACCGGCCACAGCCGTTCGTGCAGTCCGAAGGGCAGCTTGACCTGCGGCACCTTGAGCCACTGGGCGAGATTGTTGGTCAGCTCCTGCAAGGCGCCGAACGGGCACAGCCAGCCGCAGAACGGCCCCCTGCCCCAGAACAGAAGCCCCGCCGCCACGGCCGCCCACAGGACGAAGATCAGCGGCGCGGAGAGGAAGAACTCCCAGCTGAAGCCGGTGACCAGCGAATTGACGAAGGTCAGCACGTTGACCACGGAAAGCTGGGCGTTGGCGTACCAGCCGAGCCAGACAAGCGTGAACAGGAGGTAGCCCCGCCTGACCCAGGCAAACAGGCGCGGCCGCCTGACCAGCCAGCTCTGGAAGAAGAAGATGGCCGTCAGCACCAGCAGCGCGACCACGGTGATGCCGATCTGGACCGCGTTCAGCTTCCAGATCTTCACCCAGAGCGGCTCCTCGTCCGTCAAACCCTGCGCGGCAAGCGTCCCCGCCGCCTGTTGCCCGGACGCGGCCGTGGGCGCCGCAGGCTCGATGGCCGGGGCTGGCGCCGCCTTGAGGTAACGCTCGGGCAGGCTGTAGCCGAGATTGAAGGGCAAGGTCGCCTTGTCGCGCGCGCCATAGCTGCGCTGGACGAGCAGTTGCAGTTCCCACGGCTCGGAAAGGTCGAGCGAAAACTCTTCCGGCACGGTGAACAGCGCGATCTCGCGCAGATGCGGCGCGCCCTGGGCGGCGAGGTCGCCGAGACGCGTGTGGTTGCGGTCGCGGAAGCGCACGCCCTGGCCGTCCTGCATCAGCTCGATGCGGTCGAAGATGCCGCCGCGCACATAGCCGGAGCCCTTGAAGGAATAGGCGCCGTCGCCAGCCACCACGATCGCCTGCTGGCCCGGCTTGAGCTTGCCCTGCAGCCTTTCGTAGACCGTATCGCCCAGCAGGCTTCGGCCAATCGCCGGCACGCTGACGGGCGCGACATAGAGGTCGATGAAGCGGTCGTCGGGATTGCCCGTCTCGGGCCGGTCGGCTGCCTGCTTCTGGCCGGCATCGGCGAAGGCCTTGGTCACCTCGCCCACACTCAGGCGCAGGCTGCGCACCGAACCGTCGCCGACCAGCGTGTTCCAGTCGAGGATCTGCGACACCGCGGTGTCCACGGTCCTCGCCGGCGCGGCGGGCGCGCCGCCGCCCGACACCGTCGTTCCCAGACGCCCGTTGCGGATGAGCTTCACGGCCGAGCGCACGACGCTGTCGCTCATCACCAGCACCGTCACCGTCGCACCGCTGACGATGTCGACCTGCGGGATCTGCTCCTGCCCGGCCGCCACCTTGCCGAGATCCTTGCCGATCAGGGAATTGAGGGCGGCGACGACCTTTTCCTGCGGAATGCCGATGAGGACGATGGGTTCCTTGTGCTCGACCAGCTTGATGCCGCGGATGACGCCCTTCGGATCGATGCCGACGAGAATGCGGATCGGCTTGCCGGAATAGCCGACCGCACTGGTGTAGTCGGTGTTGAGATAGGCGAAGCCGACCGCCTTGCCGCCGGACAGGACGGGCACGAGCGGCGGGTTGCCCTGCGCCTCGCCATAGGCGTCCGCGCCCTGGATCAGCTCGTTCGGCTGTGTGCCGGAAAGAAAGTGCTGGAGGCTTTCGTCGGCCCGTCCCTGCACCGCCGACAGGAAAAGCAGCGCCAGCGCGGCCAATGCGAACGCCAGCACGCGCGGCAGCGTGGCCCCGGCTAGGCCCGGTACTGCGGTGTCGGCCCCGCGCATGGACGTGCTCTTCGACATGTGCCCCTTTCCCCGGGTCCTTCCCGAGGCGCCCGTGGCGGGAACATGTCGTCTCTTTCGGCCGAGGCTTCTTTGATGCGCCTCAAATAAACTCCCGCTGACATCCGTATATTAGCGGGCAAAACCGGAGTAGCCGCCTCATGCCGCGCCTGACGTTCGAGCCGTCCGTACCGATTCGCTCGATGGATGAACTTCTGGCCGTCGCCCTGGCGATGGAGAAGGAGTCCGCCGACAGATACGCCGATCTGGCTGAACGCATGCGCGCGGCCGATCGGCCGGAACTCGCTGAAGTGTTCGATCGGCTGGTGAGCGAGGAAGCGGGCCATATGGATATGGTCGTGGACTGGTCGCAGCAGGTCCATCACCGGGTACCGGAGGTGCTTCCGGCTGAAATCCTTCCGCAGGGCGTTTTCGACGAGGAGGGCATAGGTCTCGTCTCGCCCGAACTGGTGGACGCCTATCGCTCGCTGGCCATCGCGGTGCGCAACGAGGAGCGGGCCTTCGCCTTCTGGTCCTATGTCGCGGCCCATGGCGCGTCGCCGGACATCCGGCAGGCCGCCGAACGAATGGCGCGCGAGGAGCTGGAGCATGCCAAGACGCTTCGGCGAGAGCGTCGCAAAGCGTTTTTCGAAGGGCGGAACATCGGCGCGGCAATCCGGGAGCCCTACGATCTGCCCAGCCTGGAAATGGAGGTTTGCAAGCGCCTCGAGGAATATGCCGACATGAATGCCAGGCAAGACGAATACCGCTCTCTCGCCTTCGAGGCCCGCACGCTTTCTCTCGACCTCGCCTCGGACCCGCTCCAGGATCCGGCGCCCATCGGCCCCCCGCCGCCCCGGTCGCTGGATGCGCTGTGCGAATGGCTAGCGGACCATTACATCGAGGCCGGCGAGCACCTGCTTTCGCAGGCCGCGCGGGAACGCGCACAGGCACTGGCTACCCTTGCCGTAAAGCGCCTCGCCATCGTCCGGGAACTTGAAACCGGAAGAACGGGAAACTGACCGTCCGTGTCTTCGGCACAACCGCTATGACCGCCGTGCCTGGGTGGCCGGAAGGGGCGCCTTCGCTTGCGCCCCCGCTCACATGGTCCTTGTCCAGAGCTTCCTGATGCCGGCCAGTATCGAGGGCCGGTCACGCACCAGGCGGATGCCCAGATTGTCGGGCGCAAGGCCGGCGGCGCAGCCGCCGCTCCTGCCGTCGCGGATGAAATTCGACATGTAGCCGCGATGGCTTCCGGCCACGACCCGCACGCCGCAATTCTCGGTGCTCTGCTCAACGGCTCCGTCGCGCGCGAGCCTCGCACGCACGTAACATGTCGTCGTCCATTCCCAGACGTTGCCGGCCATGTCGGCGAGGTTCTTGCTGTTCAGGCCGAAATGCCCGAGCGGCTTCGGCTCGGTGTCGCGTGCGCCCGGGCCGGCCTCCGCCCGATAACGGGCCAGCCACCGCGCGGCGGGGTTGTCTTCATCCCCGCGCGGTCCCAACGCATCGTCCTTCAGCCGCTCTGCCGCGGCGAAAGCCCATTCCTCGTCGGTCGGCAGCCGCCAGCTTTGGCCGGTCCTCGCCGATAGCCAGCCGGCATAGGCGACGGCGTCGCGGTAGCTGACACCAGTCACCGGCATCTCGCCGGAAACGTTCCGCCGTGCATCGGCCGCCTCGCATGCACCATCCGCCACGCAGCGCCCGTAACCGGCTGTGCTGACCTGATGTTTCATCATCTCGAAACCGCTGCTGAACGTCACGACCCTCTGCGGGGCATCCACGGGCAGGTCCGCCTTCAGATATTCTCCGGGCAGGCGAAACGCGAAAGAGCCCGGCGCCACCGTAACGGTCTCGACCTGTTCGGCCGGCCGCTCGGCCGGCTGCCTGGCGACCGCACCGGCGGCAAGAACCAACGCTGCCGCTGTTGCTGCCACGGTCGCGGGAATCATCAGCTTCATGATCGCACCCTCCAGAAAAAAGGCCCGCCGGGAACCGGCGGGCCGCTCGTCGACATCTGCGAACGTCGCCCGTCAGTAGGCCGTGATCGGAGCCGGAGCCTTCACCTGCGCCATCAGGTCGTTGTCCCACTCCCCGTCGACCATGATGTGGGCGGTGGCACCGAGCTCGGCCGCCTCGATGAGGTTGTGGTTGACATAGGCGTAGATGCCTGGCTGCCGGAAGGTATAGAGCGCGGCCGCGGCCGAGCCGCCGCGTACGAACCAGGTTTCCAGGTCCTTGGCCGGCGGGTTGTGGAACTTGCCCATTTCCCAGACATGGTCGCCATGGCCGCCGATCAGGTGCGGACGCGTGTCGCGATTGGCCTGCGAATGCACGATCAGCACCGTCTCGCCGACATTGGCCTTGAGCGCGTTATCGCCAGTCAGCGCGCCGACCTTGCCGTTGAAGACGACATGGGTGGGGACCAGCCCGCGCATCACCTTCAGCGTATCGTCATAGGCCTCGCCGAGAGACGCATATTTCCTGAAACCGCCCTTCTCGTCGCGCGGAATGTAGAAATCGTTCTCGCCGACATAGAAGATGCGGTCATATTTCAGACGTTTGCCGTTCTCGTCCCTCAGGCCGTCGCGTGGCAGCACCATGATGGTGCCGCTCATGCCCGACACCACATGCCAGGGGATCATGCCCGCCGGCGCGCAATGGTAGACGAAGGTGCCGGCGCGCGTGGCCTTGAAGCGCAGGGTCGCCTGCTCGCCCGGATTGACTTCGGTCAGCTTGGCGCCACCCAGGGCGCCAGTCGCGGCGTGGAAATCGACGTTGTGCGGCATTTCGTTGGTTTCGGGGTTGACCAGCGTCAGCTCGACATAGTCGCCCTCGTGCACCACCATCATGGGCGCAGGGATCGAGCCGTTATAGGTCATCGCCTGCAGGGTCGTGCCCTCGTCGTCGATGACCATGGGCTGCTCCTTGATCGTCAGCTCGAACTCGACCACCTTCGGACCACCGGTCGCAACCTGCTCATGATCGTGCACGAAAGGCGGTGCGACCAGAGCGACCTTCTCGCGCGGCAGCCTGCTGACGTCGACAGGCAGCGGGCGCGCATTTGCCGGCACTGCCGACATCGCGGTCAGGATCGCGGCCGTCGCCGCCCCGGTTACCGTTCCTAGAAGCGCTTCGCGTCTCGTAAGCATCTTCAAATCTCCTTTATGAAGTTGCCTGTTTCCATGGCCGAGACACTAGGACGACCGTCGCCTTTCTTCTTTGTTGCACCGCAACATATTTTGTGCGCGGCGGTGCGGACGCAGCCGGTTCCGGCAAGTTCGAGCGCGAGAAAGTGTGGCAGGTCGCGCTGCTTGCGGCAAAAGCCGTACGTATGACATGGTGCCTTCGGGAAGCCCGATAGACCGGGATTGGTCCCAGGGGTTCTTTAAAGCCGGGGAAACACGCCATGAGTCGTCTCGACCGCTCGCTGATCGCCGCCTTGCCGCCGTTCCAGGGGCTTGACCCGGTCGAGCTTGACCGCGTGGTCGGACAGGCGCGCTCGCTGCGCATTGCAAGAGACCAACTGGTCTTCGAGCAGGAGCAGGATGCGCATTCCTTCTTTCTGCTGCTGGATGGCCATGTCCGCGTCGTCAAGACGACCCCGGAAGGCCAGGAAGTCATCGTCCGCTACATCAGCCCCGGCGAATTGATGGGCATTGCCAGCGCCATCGGCCGAACCACCTATCCGGCCACTGCCGTTGCCGTGGTCGATTGCGTGGTGCTGGCATGGCCCGGCAACCTGTGGTCGGAATTCGCTTCCGCCTATCCGAGTTTCGGCACCAACACCTACAAGACCGTCGGCAGCCGGCTGCAGGACGCCCACGAGCGCGTTGTCGAAATGTCGACCGAACAGGTCGATCGGCGTGTCGCCCATGCCTTGCTCAAATTGGTGAACCAGAGCGGAAAGCAGACCGACGAGGGCCTGCTGATAGACTTTCCGCTGTCGCGCCAGGACATCGCCGAGATGACAGGCACGACGCTGCACACGGTGAGCCGCCTTCTCACGGCCTGGGAGGAAAAAGGCCTGGTCAAGAGCGGGCGCCAGAGAGTCACCGTCGTGGAACCGCACCGCCTGCTCATGCTCGCCGAAGGCCGGCTGCAGAAGGCCTGACGGCCTCGCCCAGGGGCCTCGGAATTATAGAGCCCGTCAGCCGCGCCGGATAACGACGCGATAGTGGCCTTCAGGCTCCAACGCCCCGCGCCAGCGGTGGCCGCGGGCCTCCAGTTCCTCGAACAGGAAAACCGGCTCGCGCGGCAGCAGCGCCGCCAGCGTCTGGCCGGGCGACAGCGCCTCTAGCCCTTCGAGCGTCTTCACCATCGGCTCGGGCGGTTCGAGATCGCGGTTGTCGATCTCCGCGACCGGCTCAGGCCAGATTTCGTCAGCGGAACCGGCCTTGCCGGGTTCCGACGCCGCGGCGGCATCCGGTTCTCCGCCGACAGGGGTGAAGATCACCTCCCAGTCGCCGGCGCCGATCTCGCGCGCCGATGCCTCGAAGCCGAGATTGCCCAGCACCTGGAACAGCGGAATCGGCTTGAAGGTAGCCAGCAGACGCAGGCTCTGGCCGGGAGCGAGCGCGTTCACCGCAGCCATGATGGCGCTGAACGGCTCCCCGCCCGCACGCAATATCGGCCTGGCATCGACATCGTAGTAAGGCGCGGTCATTGTTTTCTCCGGGTCTCGTCATCCATGCAGGGTTGGCAGGAAAAGGCGCGGCCGGGACGCGCCATCCGGCAGGCGCTTGCCCGACGGCACGTTATCCAGGCGGCGCGCCAGGATCAGTTCGGCCACGATGGCCAGCGTCGCGAGCAAGGTCGCGGTGGACGCGACACGAAACAGGTCCGGCGCGTCGGCGAGCAGGGCCGCCGTGCCGGTAAGCACGCCAAGGAAATAAAGCCCGAACCAGATGCGGTCGCGCCGCTCGACCACCAGGTCCTGCACGCGCGGCGTAGGCTTCTTGCCCATGACCGGTCCGTAGCATTCCAGCCAGGTCAGGAACGGCACGATCTTGTAGAGCTGCGAAAGCCCCAGCCCGGTCAGCCATCCGAACGCGACCAGATAGATCAGCGCGCCTATATGCTGTCCAAGCCTTCCGGCGGCGAGCAAGCCGACCAGCAGGGCCGCCGACAACAAGAGCGCCAAAAAGGCCCCCTGGGCCGAACGGCTGTTCAGTTCGATGGTGCGGCGCTTCCGCTGCCGATAGAAAAAGACGAGGTCGAGGCAATAGAAGCCGAGGCAACCCACCGCGAACACCACGGCCAGTACGATGGCCGGGTTGGCCGCGCTGGAAAATCCTGCCTGCTCCAGCAAGGCAGCGACCGGCGCAGTCAGGGCAACCACAAGCAGGGCAGCAGCCCCGCTCCACAAGGCGACCCTGCTGCTGGCACGCTCGCGATCCGGCGACAGCATGAACATGGGCAGCAACCGGTAGGAGACGCCGACCGCCGTAAAGCTCAGCCATCCGCCGAGGCCAATGGCGATATGGACCGGAAGCGCCTCAGTGCGGACGTCGATACCGGCCGGCGCAGGGAGAAATCCTGAAAGCAGCAGCGCAAAAAATCCGCCAAGAATGGCCGTGACCAGCACGCAAACCAGACCGATCGCGACGAATTGCGCGGGAAGCGGCAGGGTCGGGCGCCACAGCGTGGCGGCGAGCACCACGACGACCATCAGGAAACCTGTCGGCAGGAGGACGCCTGCCAGAGCAAGCAGGGGGATGTCCGTATCGAGCATGCCCGCCAATTGCAGGAATCCCGCCAGAAGGGAGGCGAGCCCGGCCAGGAGGCAGACCAGGGCAGGCAGGACCAGCCATTCTCCGCGCAGCGGCTGCGCGATCAGGACCGGCACGAACTGGAACAGGGCGCCGCACAATAGGAGACTGAGCCAGCCGATCGTCACCATATGCACGACGACCAGCGTTTCGGGCGCCTCCGCCGCGGTAGCGGGAAAGCCGAAGCCGGCGACCATCAATACCTGCGCGCCAACGAGGAAGACCACGGCCGCGGCAAAATAAGACATTGTCCAACGCGAAAGCGCTGTGCCCGTCATGTCATTTCCCCACGGCACACCGGCGACGGGTTCGCCTGAAAAAAGATTTCATCACGCAGATATTCATTCGACGGTCCCTGTCGGGCGACTCGGGCGTAAGCCTACCCGGCCTGCCCTTGCGGAACTTTGTCCAAAGACAAACTGTGCTGCGAGTGAGGCGTGTCCGGCTTCACTTGATCTGGATTTTGCGGGTGTGTCGTTCGGAGCCGGCCTCGAAGATCCGTGTCGGCGTCACGCCGCCGGTCCCACAGGCTGCGCTGATATTCCTCCCGGAGCGGGTGCGGCGCTGCCGCCTACCCGGACCAATATTACCGCTGTCCGTCGAACCGTTCAGGCAAGATCTTTCCGGGGTTCATGATGTTCTTCGGGTCGAGTGCGGCTTTGATGGCGGCCATGACATCCAGCGCCTGGCCCATCTCACGCTCCATATAGGCACGCTTGCCCTGCCCCACCCCATGCTCGCCCGTGCAGGTTCCCTCCATGGACAGGGCTAGCTCGTTCAGCCAGCCGACATAGGATTTGGCCGCGGCCAGTTCGCCGGGATCTTGCGGGTCGAGAAGGATGAGGTTGTGGAAATTGCCGTCGCCGATATGGCCGGCGATCGGCGCGAGCAGGCCGAGCGATTCCGCCCGCCCGGTCGCGGCGGCGATACATTCGGCCAGTCGCGAGATCGGCACGCAGACATCGGTGCTGATGCCCTTGGCACCGGGCCGCAGGCCCAGCACCGCCCAGAACACGTCGTGGCGCGCCCGCCACAGGCGGGTCCGTTCCTCCGGATCGACCGTCCAGTCCAGCGCGGTCGCACCGAAGTCGCCGGCCAGCTCGCCGAAACGCCGCGACTGCTCGGCGACGCTGTCGGGGCTGCCATGGAATTCCGCCAGAAGCAACGGCGTCTCCGGCAGGTCCTGCCCGGAATAACGGTTCACTGCCTTCACCGTCATGGCATCCAGCAACTCGATCCGCGCGAAAGACAGGCCGAACTGGAGCCCCCCGATAACGGCATTGCAAGCATTCTCGATGGTGGCGAAACTGCAACGCGCCGCCGAGACAGCTTCCGGAATGCCCCGCAGCCGCACCGTCAGCTCCGTGATGATGCCGAGCGTGCCTTCCGAGCCGACCAGCAGCCTGGTCAGGTCGTAGCCCGCTGCGCTCTTGCGCGCGCGATGTCCGGTTCGGATCACCCGGCCGTCGGGCATGACTGCTTCGACAGAAAGCACCGCATCCTTCATCGTGCCGTAGAGCACCGCCGTCGTGCCCGACGCGCGCGTGGCCGCCATTCCGCCAAGCGTCGCGTTCGCGCCCGGATCAAGTGGAAAGAAGAGGCCGGTGTCGCGCAGATATTCGTTCAGCCGTTCGCGAGTCACTCCCGGTTGCACCACGCAATCCATGTCCTCGGTATTCACCGCAACAATACGGTCCATGCGCGACAGGTCGACGGATACGCCGCCTCGCGGCGCATTGAGCTGACCCTCGAGAGAACTGCCCGCCCCGAAGGCTATGACCGGCACGCCTGCTTCACCGCACAGCGAGACGGTCTCCGACACCTCGGCGGTATTCTCGGGAAAGATCACCGCGTCCGGCGGCTGCGTCGCGATCCAGCTGGCGGTCGATCCGTGCTGGGCCCGGATGGCCGACCCGCTCTGGAACCGCTCCCCGAAGCGGACCAGCAAGGTTTGGGCCAGAGCCTCCGGAAGCGCGCCAGCCGCCATCGTCATCCACCTGTCGCCGCCCGAGCGGCGGCGAGCACCGTGCCGGCATGGACCAGTTCCGTCGCCGCCTGCATGCGCGGGTAGAGCACCTTGTCCTTCTCCAGATGGTCGATGGAGCGGCCATCGGTGGCGGCGCTGGCGCGCAGCATCTCCAGCACCGACCGGCTTGCCGCCGAAAGCGCCTCGCGACCCTGCTTGCGCTCGGCCAGCCGCAACTCCAGCGCCTGCGCGGCCATCAACACCTCGATGCCGACGACGTTTTCGATGTTCCTCACGATCTGCCGCGCATGCCGCCCGGCATTATTGGCCATGGAGACATGGTCTTCCTGGTTCGAGCAGGTGGGAATGGAATCGACGCTGTCGGGGTGCGCCAGCGTCTTGCAGTCCGACACCAGCGCGGCCGCCAGATATTGCGGAAGCATGTAGCCGCAATCCATGCCGACATGC
The DNA here is from genome assembly GCF_032460275.1 of Mesorhizobium sp. SP-1A. Classification (NCBI taxonomy): domain Bacteria; kingdom Pseudomonadati; phylum Pseudomonadota; class Alphaproteobacteria; order Hyphomicrobiales; family Phyllobacteriaceae; genus Mesorhizobium; species Mesorhizobium sp. SP-1A. The sequence continues at coordinate 155,567 of NZ_JAVXZD010000006.1, forward strand.
TCGCTTGCCACCAGCATGTCGGGAAGGCCACGGTTGAGCGTGCCGTCATTGAGCCGGAACAGCCGCCTTTCAGCGATATTGCCGATCTCGGTCACCACGATCGACAGGAAGTCCGCGGCGAAGGCGACATATTCGGCGTGGAAGTTGCCGCCTGACAACGCCTTCAGGCTGCGCCCCGGCAGGCGGTCCGCGAAGATCAGCGGGTTGTCGGTGGCCGCGTTCATCTCGGTTTCGACGATGCCCCGCACGAATTTCAAAGTGTCGCGCACGGGCCCGAGCACCTGCGGCACGCAGCGCAGGGAATAGGCATCCTGCGGCGGCTGGCGCACGGGGTCCTTGCCGATCCCGCCGTCGATGAGGGCGCTGCCTTCCAGCAGCCGGCGGATATTAGCCGCGCATTCGATCTGGCCGGCATGACCCCGAGCCTCATGCAATTCCGGAATGAAGGCGTCGCCGAAACCCATCAGCGCTTCGATGGACATGGCCGCCGCCACCTCGGCGGTGGCCAGCAGCGTCTCGGCGTCGGCCAGCGCAAGTGCGGTCTGAGCGGTCGAGAAGGAAGTGCCGTTGAGCAGCGCCAGCCCTTCCTTCGACCCCAGCACCAGACGCTCTATGCCCGCTGCCTTCATGGCCGCGACGCCCGACATCAGCTCGCCCTTGTACCAGGCTTGCCCACTGTCGATCTCGGATTCGCCCGCCTCGTCACGCGACATGACCAGCGCCATATGCGCCAACGGAATGAGATCGCCGCTGGCGCCGAGCGAGCCATATTCCGGCACCGCCGGGATCACCCCGCGCTCAAGCATGGCCAGGATGGTTTCCACCACTTCACCGCGCAAGGCCGAATAGCCGCGCGTCAGGCTGGCGGCACGAATGAGCATGGCGGCGCGCACCACCTCCTCATCGAACAGGCGGCCGACGCCGGCCGAATTCGACACGACAAGCCGACGCGAGAGATCACGCGCCTGCGCCGAGGTCTTGAACGCCTGCCGTCCCGACAGCGAGCCGAAACCGGTGTTGATGGAATAGATCGCCTGCGTCGGCTCGCCTCGATCCATCTGCGCCGACAGTCCGGAGACCCATTCCTCGCTGACACGCATGGCCTCGCGCGCGGCATCGGTGAGCGCGACCGCACGGCCATGGCGTGCCACGTCGATCATGTCGTCCAGGCTGATCGGGCCCTGCCCGAGATGCAAAGGCTTCGTCATTTTCCTCACCTTCCTCCGGCGCTGGCAGCCTATCGCCTGTCCGCAGCCCTCTTCCATCCCGCGACCGCTGCAAGCAGGGCCTCGGTATCCGCAGCCGTGCCCGTGGTGATGCGCACGCCTTCGCCGGGAAAGCAGCGCACGGCTATGCATGCCTCTCGAAGATATCCGGTCAGGGCCTCGGCCTCGGCGCCGACCGCCAGCCAGATGAAATTCGCTTGCGAGGCTGCGACCGGCAGCCCCATGGTCACGAGACCCTCGCTCATACGATGGCGCTGGTCGATGCCGACGGCCACGCGTCTGGCCACCACGTCTTCCTCTCCCAGCGCGGCGAGGGCCGCCGCCAGCGCCGGTGCCGGCAAGGGAAAAGGCGGTGCCACCGCATTGACCGCTGCGATGATGCCGGGATCGGCGAGGCAATAGCCGACGCGCATGCCGGCAAGGCCCCAAGCCTTGGAGAAGGTGCGCAGCACGGCAAGGTTCGGATGTCGTGCAAGACGCCGCGCCGGCGAGGCCGCGACAGTGGCGGCGTCGGCGGCATAGTCGGCATAGGCCTCGTCCAGTATCACGAGCGTTTCAACCGGCAAGGCATCCAGCAGCGCATCCAGTTCGGCAGCCGCAAGCCCGATGCCGGTCGGATTGTTGGGATTGCACAGCAGCACCACCCGCGCGCCTTCCCTGCAGGCATCGAGCATGGCTGCCGCGTTCAGGCGGTGGTCGCCATCGAGCGGCACTTCGACCAGACGCGCGCCCGCGCCGCCGACGATGATGGGATAGGCCTCGTAGGAACGCCAGGGCGTGACAACCCTGTCTCCGGGATCGCAATAGGCGCGAATGAGCTGGTCCAGCAGAACAATGGAGCCGGCCGACACCGCGACCGCATCAGCCGGTACGCCGTGCCGTTTCGCCAGCACCTCAGCGAGCGTTTCCCCCCGAAGATCCGGATAGCGGTGCGCGCCCGCGATTGCCGCCGCCGCCGCAGCCTGGACCGCCGGGCTCGGCGCATCCGGCGCTTCGTTGGAACCAAGCCGGTGGGCGAAAGGAACGGCCTGCCCGGCACGGCCCTTTCCATAGCTCGGCAATCCGGCAAGCCTGCGACTAGGCCGCGGTACGCGAAACGTCCGATCGTCCATCCCAGACGGCATCACGCCACCATATTGTACTTAGTTGTATATGCAACATCAGCATCTTCATAAGGCACTGCTTTGTCAAGACGAAGAAGCGGGTTGCGACAGCCGGATCACAGCCGGGAACCGCGGATGGACGAATTGCTGCCGCGCCTAGTGCGGCACGGACATGCGGCCGGCAAGGCTGAAGCGGGGGCCGGGATGCAGGAGACGCGCGCTGGTTGCAATCATTCCGCGCGACCATGTGCGGCGGCGCAGCAGCAGCACCGCTTCGCCCTGCTGCATCTCGAGGAGCTTGCAACTGACGTCATCGGCCAGAACCGCCTGGATGATATGTTCGACTTCCTCCAGAGGCCCCATCGTCATCAGATGGGCATGGGGCGTGATCCTGGTGAAATCCTGCTCCATGTAGTCCGGTGAAAATTGAGGATTTACGTAACGATCCTCGACCTGCAAAGGCTTGCCGTTTTCCCTGTGAACAAGAATGGAGTGGAAAACGATCGATCCGGGAATAACGTTCATTTCGGTGGCAATGGAAAGGTCGCTGTTTACCGCCTCTATCTTGATGATGTCTGTCGTGTGTAGGTTTCCGCGCGCCTCTATCTCGGAATGAATATTGCGCAACTCAAGGAAGGTAGACTGGCTGCGTCGCGGTGCGACGAACGTTCCCGCTCCTTGCCGCCGCACCAGGACACCTTCGGCGGAGAGGTCGCGCAGGGCGATGTGTATGGTCATGCGCGAGGCGCCGAACTGCTCGGCCAGGCGTGATTCAGAGGGGATACGATAGCCTTCCGGCCACTCACCTGAATTGACCTTCTCCAGGACATGGTTGCGCACCTGCTGGCCCAGCGAAACACCGATTCCGTTGCTTTCAGACGCGTTCCTTTTCAAGGCGCTGGTCATCTTCCTGTTCATGTCCGCCTGCCAATCTGCCTGCATAGAACGCGTTCCACACGTTAATGCAAGCTGTCACCCCAATCGGATCAAAACTCGCCTTGCGTCCGCAAACGCTCTTGACAAAGCTGTTTCTCACATATGTACATAGTTGTCTATACGTGTTCAGGGCGCCAGCTTCACCGAGGAGGATACGATGGACAAGCCTGAGATACTCTATTCCGTTCGCGCGATGGGAGGAAACAACCTGCGCTGCAAGGGCTGGAAACAGGAAGGTATCCTGCGCATGCTCGAGAACAATATGGAAAATGCCGAGCATCCGGAAGAGCTGGTCATCTATGGCGGCATCGGCAAGTGCGCCCGCAACTGGGAAAGCTATCACGCCATCGTCAGGTCGCTGGAGAATCTGGAAAACGACGAGACGCTCGTCGTCCAGTCGGGCATGCCGGTGGCGATCTTCAGGACCAACGCGTTGGCGCCGCGGGTGGTGATGGCCACCACCAACATCATGAAGGCGACCTGGCCGATCTTCTACGACCTCCAGGACAAGAACCTCACGATCTTCGCGCAATACACCGCCGCCCCGTGGGAATATATCGGCACCCAGGGCGTCATCCAGGGCACGTTCCAGACCCTCGTGGCCATCCGTGACCAGAAATTCGGCGGCGACATGCGTGGGCGCATCCTGCTCACCGCCGGCATGGGCGGCATGGGCGGCAACCAGCCGCGCGCCATGACCATGCTGGGCGGCGTGTGCATCTGCGCCGACGTGGACGAAAAGGTCATGAAGCACCGGCTCGAGGTCGGCTATTGCGATGTCATCGTGCATGATTTCGACGAAGCCGTACGCCTGGCGAAGCAGGCAGCCGCGGAAAAACGCCCGCTGGGCATCGCCCTGTTCGGCAATGCCGTGGACGTGCTGCGCAAGGCCCGAGACTCCGGCTTCATGCCCGACATCATCACCGACATGACGCCGGCGCATGATCCGCTCTCCTATATCCCGGCAGAGCTGACCGTCGACGAAGCGCGTGAACTGCGCAAGGCGAACCGCGACGAATATTTCAGGCGCGCGGGCGCCTCGATGGTGGACCAGCTCACCATCATGAACGAGTTCTACGACAAGGGCGTGCAGGTGTTCGAATATGGCAACTCGCTGCGCAAGGAGAGCCGCGACGCAGGCATGAAGCCGGAGGACGCCATGAAGATCCCCGGCTTCGTCGCCGCCTATATCCGTCCGCTGTTCTGCGAAGGCCGCGGGCCGTTCCGCTGGATCTGCCTGTCGCGCGATCCGGAGGATTTGGCCAAGCTGGACGATCTCGTCGAGGAACTGTTCGCCGACGATGCCCTGGTGACCGGCTGGATCAGGCTCGCCCGCAAGCATATCCCCATCGAAGGCCTGCCGGCGCGCATCTGCTATCTCGGTTTCGGTCAGCGCAAGGCATTCGGCATGCGTGTCAACGAAATGGTGCGCTCGGGCGAGCTGAAGGGTCCGGTGGCCTTCTCGCGCGACAATCTGGACTCGGGCTCGATCGTCAACCCGACCTTCGAATCCGAGCGCATGAAGGACGGCAGCGACCTGATCTCCGACTGGCCCTATCTCAACGCCCTGCTGAACGTGGCGGCCGGCGCCGATCTGGTCGCGATCCAGGAGAACTATTCCATGGGCGAGGCGGTGCATACCGGCGTGACCATGATTGCGGACGGTTCCGCCGAAGCGGATGTGCGGCTGGCGGCGTGCCTGACCACCGACTCGGGCATCGGCGTGGTGCGCCACGCACAGGCGGGCTACGACATCGCCCGCAAGGCGGCGGCCGAACGCTTCGCCAAGGACGGCGTGCAGGTGCCGCTGTGGTGGAGCCCGAAAGCCACCTTCGGACCCGACAGCGTCGCGTCCTGATCACCGTCAAGCGGAGCAGTTGCGCAGAGAAAAAGGCGTTTCCGCTACATGGGCGGAAACGCTTCAGGGAGGACCGACATGAGCAAGATCACGGCCCTTGTCGAGAGCGCCGGTCAGGTACTGACCTGCGCGAGCGATGCGCCGGATCTCGTCGGCGCCCGCTCCGATGCCGTGGTGGCGATCAGCGGAAACGCGATCGCCGCCATCGGAACGCCTTCCGAAATCGCCGCAGCGCACGATCTCATCGGAGCGGAGCGCATCGACGCCCGCGGCGGGCTGGTGATGCCCGGCTTCGTCGATTGCCACACACATCTGGTCTTCCACAAATCCCGCGTCGAGGAATATGCCCAGAAGGTGCGCGGCCGCAACGCGGCCGAGATCAGGGCCATAGGCATTCCCGTGGGCATCACCGCGACGGCGAGGATGATGCGGGAAGCTTCGAAGGACCAACTCGTCGAAAGCGCGACGGAACGGCTCCGGCACATGCTGTCCTTCGGCACAACGACGGTCGAAAGCAAGAGCGGCTACGGGCTGAACACCGCCACTGAAATCAAGATGCTGGAGGTCAACCACCTGCTCGATCAGCACCAGCCGATCGAAGTCGTGTCCACCTTCCTCGGGGCGCACGAATTCCCCGACGACAAGAGCCGGGACGCCTATATCGCGGAGATCCTCGAGGAGATGATCCCCGAGGTCGGCCGGCGCGGCCTCGCCGAATTCAACGACGTCTATTGCGACGATGGCTATTACACGGTGGAGGAGTCGCGCACGATCCTCGAGCGCGGCTGGGCGCATGGGCTCGACGTCAAGATCCATACGGACGCCTATTCCCACATCGGCGGCTCGACGCTCGCGGCCGAGCTGAAGGCTGTGTCGGCAGACCACATGAACTACACCGCCCCGGAGGAATACGCGGCGCTGCGCGAGGCCGGCGTGGTCTCGGTGGTCATGCCCGCGCTGGACTTCGCCGTCGGCCACTCGCGCCCCTTCGATGCGCGTTCCATGCTCGACGCCGGCATGACGCTGGCGCTCGCCACCGACATGTGTCCGGGCTGCTGGCTGGAATCGATGCCTTTCGTCATCCAGCTCGCCTGCCGTCTCTACAAGTTCAGTCCGGCCGAGGCGATCCGCGCCGGCACGCTCCATGCCGCCCATGCGCTCAAGCGCGGCGACCGCATCGGCTCGCTCGAGCCCGGCAAGCAGGCCGACATCGCGATCTTCCCTTACGAACGCTACGAGGACATGGCCTACCGGCTGGGACGCGGGCGCGCGCGGCTGGTGATGAAGGCCGGCAAGATCGTGTTCGACGGGCGGGACGAGGTCGCGTGATGCCGTAGCAACGAGCCATCGGACAGCGGCGCCGACAGCATCCGGCGCTGGCCGGAAAAACAAGCAGGGGGAAACCATGTCCATCATCTACGAGGTAGAACATCTGCATCAGCCCGATGGCTGGCTCTCCCCCGGTTATGTCGAGATCGACGGCGGCGTCATCAGCTCGGTCTCGGCACAAAGGCCGGACGGTGAGATCACCGAGCGCCTGCGCGGCTTCGGCGTTCCGGGCCTGTCGAACCTGCATTCCCACGCTTTCCAGCGGGCACTGGCGGGGCGAACGGAATTCGTCACCACGGCACGGGCCGAGGACAATCTGTGGACCTGGCGCAAGGAAATGTACCGCATGGTCGATCGCCTCACGCCCGAGGCGTACGAGGCCATCGCCGCGCAGGTCTATCTCGAGATGCTGCAATTCGGCATGACGGCCGTCTGCGAATTCCACTATGTCCACCATCTGGCCGGCGGCGCGGCACATGCCAATCCGGCCGAGATGTCCGACCGGCTGATCTCGGCGGCCATGCGAACCGGCCTCGGCATGACAATCCTGCCGGTGCTTTATGCCCATGGCGGCATCGGCAAGCCGCTGGAGGCCACGCAAAAGCGCTTCGCCCATTCCGTCGATGCCTATCTGAAGCTCATCGAGACGCTGCGTGGCCGCCGTGCGGGCAATTCAAATCTGCGCGTCGGCGTGGCGCTGCATTCGCTGCGCGCCGTCACGCCCGACGAGGTGCGCGCGACCCTGGCCGCGATGAAGACGATCGATCCGCAGGCGCGGCTGCATATCCATGTTTCGGAAACCACCCATGAGGTGGCCGAGGTCGAGGCGGGGCTCGGCGCGCGCCCGGTGCAATGGCTCATCGACAATGTCGGTCTCTCGCCGGACTGGTGCCTTGTCCATGCCACTCATCTCGACAATTCCGAGATCGCCGGGCTGGCCGCCAGCGGTGCGGTGGCCGGCATCTGTCCGCTCACCGAGGCAACCATGGGTGACGGCTTCTTCCCTCTGGTGGAATATCATGCAGCCGGCGGCGCCTTCGGCATCGGTACCGACAGCCATTACTGCACGTCCACGGCAGAGGAACTGCGCATGCTGGAATGCGGCAAACGCCTGGAACTGCGGCGCCGCAACGTAATCGCACGGCCCGATGCGGCCCACCCCGAGCACGAGGTGCACACCGGGCGCGTGCTGTTCGACGCAGCCTTGGCGGGCGGCGAACAGGCTTCGGCGCAAGGCGGCGGCGCACTGGTCGCCGGCCGGCGCGCCGATCTGGTCATGCTCGACCCTGACAGCAATCCACTGCTCGGCCACGGCCCGCAAACGGTGTTGGACGCCTGGCTCTTGAGTGGCACGCAGAATCCGGTGCGCGACGTCATGGTTGCCGGCAAGTGGGTGATCCGCGACCGCCACCATCGGCAGGAAGCCGCCGTGCGGGACGACTACCGGCGAACCATGGCGGCGCTGGCCGGATGAAAATGGTATAGGCGACTTTCGATGACATCCTGTCCGCCCAGCTGCCGGAGACACATGAAAGCCTGCCTCCGGCAAAGCGTACGAACAGCGGTTTATCGAGCCCGGGCAGCCGAATCGAGCTTGACAATGACGGCTCCGCCAACTTGTATATGTAAGTATATATCTATTGCCATTGATTGGCGCCGTCGCAGCGGCGCTGTGGAGGAATCGGTGGGAAAAACTCGCGCCACGCCATTGTGCTCCGGTAACCGGCCCAAGCAAGCCGGATCGCGAGGCCGGGCGGGCCGGGACCTTCTGCGCGTGCCGACAAGGGGGTAACGCCGGCCGGACCATGTCCGGGCGGACGGAATAAGCGTGCGTGTTTCAAGGTTTTTTCAACGTCGCCATCGCGACAAGATTGGGAGTGAAGACATGAGCATTGGACGTTTTGGTCGGGTTCGGCTCGCCTCGGGCGCCGCGGCCGCGCTGTTGCTGGTGGGGTCGATGCTTGCAGGGCCGGCCGTCGCCGGGTCCGACATTTCCACCAAGATGGACGCGAAACTCAACGCGATGCTGCCGGCCAAGCTGAAGGAGGCGGGCAAGATCCGCGTCGCCAGCAATGTCGAATATCCGCCTTTCGAATATTACGACACCGACAACACCACCATCATCGGTCTCGACAAGGACCTGGCCGAGGCGATCGGCCAGAAGCTCGGCGTCAAGCTCGAATTCGAGAATATGAGCTTCGACGCCATTATTCCCGCCCTTGCCGCCAACCGTTACGACATGGCGATGTCTGCGATGACCGACACCGAGGAGCGGCGCAAGAAGGTCGATTTCGTCGACTACTTCACGTCCGGCGGCGGCTTCCTGGTCAAGAAAGGCAACCCCAAGAAGATCCACAGCCTTGCCGACATCTGCGGCGTCACCGCCGCCATCGACAAGGGCACGACGGAAATCGAGGACGCCAAGAAGGCCTCCGAGGACTGTGCCAAGGCCGGCAAGCCGGAGGTCAATGCAAAGGTGCTGCCCGGCACCAGCAAGATCGTGCTTGCCTTGCAGTCGGGGCGCGCCGACGTTGCCATGATCGACACCTCCGCCGGCGCCTATATCGCGCAGCAGCACAAGGGCGCCTTCGAGGTGCCAGGCACTTCCTACGCGCCGCGCCCCTACGGGCTGGTGCTGCCCAAGGGTTCCGACGACCTGGCCAAGGCCATGCAGGCCACCGTGCAGGCCCTGATCGACGAAGGCACCTACGGCAAGATCCTGGCGAAATGGGGCCAGGAGGTCGGCGCTATCAAGCAAGCTACGATCAACGACGGCAAGTAGGAGTCGAACCGCCACCCGGCAGCCAAGATCTGGGAGTCCGCCATGTCCGTCAAGGAGACCAGTTCCACAGGAACAAGCGCCGATCCCACGATCGACCTGGTCATCAGGCCGGCCAGGCATCCGGGGCGCTGGGTGGCCGTCGCCTTCGTCGCGCTGCTCGCGGCGATGACGGTGCATACGCTCCTCACCAACCCGCGCTTCGAATGGTCCGTTGTGGGGCAATACTTCGCCTCGGACACCATCTTGCTGGGAGTGCGGCGCACGCTCGAGCTGACGGCCATCGCCATGGTGATGGGCGTCGTGCTCGGCGTGCTGCTCGCCGTCATGCGCCTGTCTCCCAACCCGATCCTATCGGGTTTTTCATGGCTGTTCGTGTGGTTTTTCCGCGGCTCGCCGCTGCTGGTGCAATTGCTTCTGTGGTACAACCTCTCGGCGCTGTTCCCGAATATTTCGCTCGGCATTCCCTTCATCGGGCCGGACTTCGTCCAGCTCGACGCCAATGCGCTGATCACGCCCTATATCGCGGCCATTCTGGGCCTCGGCCTGAACGAGGCCGCCTACAGCGCCGAGATCATCCGCGCCGGCATCATCTCCATCGACCACGGCCAGACCGAGGCGGCCCAGTCCATCGGCATGTCGCGCGGGCGGCTCTTGCGGCGCGTGGTGCTGCCGCAGGCGATGCGCGTCATCATTCCGCCGCTCGGCAACGACACCATCAACATGCTCAAGATGTCGGCGCTGGTCAGCATCATCGCGGTGCCGGAGCTGCTCTTCGCGGCGCAGACCATCTATACGCGCACGTTCGAGACGATCCCGCTGCTCATGGTCGCCGTGATCTGGTATCTGCTCATCGTCTCGGTGCTGAGCGTCATCCAGTACTATATCGAGCGCCACTATGCCCGGGGCGGCAGCCGCAGCCTGCCTCTCACGCCGCTCCAAAGCGTCCGCATGTTCTTCGGCCTGTCCCGCGCCCGTCCGCTCGACGCCGGCGAGAAAAGGAGCGCGCCATGACATTTCAGCCGAAGCCTCCGGCCAAGGTGATGGTTCAGGCGACCAACGTGCGCAAGTCCTTCGGCGCGCTCGAGGTGCTCAAGGGGATCAACCTGTCCCTTTCCAACGGACAGGTGATGTGCCTGCTCGGCCAGTCGGGCTCGGGAAAGAGCACTTTCCTGCGTTGCATCAACCACCTGGAACGGATCGACCATGGCCGCATCCGTGTTGACGGCGAGTTGATCGGCTACAAGGAAGGCAACGGCTATTTGCAGGAAATGCACGAACATGAGATCGCGCGCCAGCGCATCCATATCGGCATGGTGTTCCAGCACTTCAACCTGTTCCCGCACATGACCGTGCTCCAGAACGTCATCGAGGGGCCGATCGGCGTGAAGCGCGAGCCCCGCGCTGAAGTGATCGAACGGGCGCGCGCCATCCTGAAACGGGTAGGCCTTGCCGAGAAGATCGGTGCCTATCCGCGCCAGCTCTCGGGCGGACAGCAGCAGCGCGTCGCGATCGCGCGTGCGCTGGCCATGCGGCCTAAGCTGATCCTGTTCGACGAGCCGACCAGCGCCCTGGACCCCGAACTGGTCTCCGACGTGCTGGACGTCATGCGCGACCTCGCCGAAAGCGGCATGACGATGATCGTCGTGACGCACGAGATCGCCTTTGCCCGCGAAGTGTCGGACCATGTGGTTTTCATGGCCGGGGGCGAGATCGTCGAGGAGGGAAAGCCGGCGGACGTCTTGGGCAACCCCTCGCATCCGCAGACGCAGGCCTTTCTCGCCAAGGTGCTTTGAAGTGTGCGATCCCGGGCCTTGACCGATCGGCGGGCTCGGCCCGGCTGGGTCTCGCCGATTGGCTTTCCGGCTCCAGCAAGGCTATCCTGCCGATTGGCCGACAGGCGCCGAGTGGTGGTGCGCGTGCGAGAGCAAGAAAGCCTATGGCGAGCACATTTTCCTGGCTGAACGAACCTGCCTCATGGTCCGGCGATGTGGCGGAACTGCGCCTGAAGACAGGACACGAGACCGATTTCTGGCGCGAGACCTTCTACGGCTTCACCCGCGACAACGGCCATGCCTACCTGCGACCGGTGTCGGGCGACTTTACAGCGTCGGTCACGATCGCCGGGGACTATGAGGCGCTTTACGACCAAGCCGGGCTGTTCCTGCGGCTCGACGCCGAAAACTGGATCAAGGCCGGCATCGAATATACCGACGGACTGATGCATTTTTCGGTCGTGGTCACCCGCGGCACGTCGGATTGGTCCGTCATCCCGCTGGCCGACGCCAGGCCGAGCGATCGTGTCGCGGTGCGGCTGACACGCCATGACGATGCCGTGCGCGTACAGTTCTCGGTCGGCGGAGCTCCCTGGCAGATGGCTCGGCTTTGCCCCTTCCCGACGGCGGAGGCCCGCATCGGCATGATGGCCTGCTCACCGCAACGCGAAGGATTTTCGGCTGTCTTCACCGGTTTCTCGGTCTCCGACCCGATCCCGCGCGATCTGCATGCAAGTTGAGCGACCGCGGCGGCGCCCGAGTTTCAGGCCGTCGCGCTGAGCGGCACGCTGATCGGCCGGCAGGAATTGCGCACCATCAGCCGGCCCTTCAGCACCAGCTTGCGCGGCGGCGTCTCTCGATTGCCGTGCAGCCGGTTCAGCAACAGATTCGCCGCCTGTTCGCCGATGGCCTGCACCGGTTGCGCAACGGTGGTGAGTTGCGGGCTAAACACGTCGGCCCATGGGAAGTCGTCGAAACAGGCGACCGACACGTCTTGGGGACAGGCCAGGCCTATGTCGCGGATCGCCTTCATCGCGCCGACCACCATCGGGTTGTTGGCGGAGAAGATGGCGCTCGGCCTGTCATGGCGGGAAAGAAGCTGCATGGTGGCGTTGTAACCGTCGGCCTCGTGGAAATTGCCGAAGCGCACGAGACTCTCGTCCACCGCAAGGCCCGCCTCCCGCAGCGCATCGCCATAACCCGCCATGCGCTCCTGCATGGGCGAGATGCCGAAAGGCCCGGAGATGTAGCCGATGCGGCGGTGGCCCAGGCTGAGAAGATAGGAAATGGCGTCGAACACCGCCTGACGGTTGTCCAGCACCACGCTGTCGGTGTCCACGCCTTCGCATACGCGGTCGAGCAGCACTACCGGCACGCTGGTGCGTTCCACCACTTCCTTCAGGAAAGCGCCCTCCCCGACGCGGGCCACGATCAGCCCGTCGACCATGCGGTCGAGCAGCAGCCTGATCTGGTCGTCCTGATTGGACAGGTCCTCGTCGGTGCAGCAGAGCATCACGGCATAGCCGGCGCGATCGAAGGCCTGCTGGATCACCGACACGACGTCGGTGAAGAAGGGGTTGGTAATATGCGGCACGGTGAGCCCGATCGTGCGCGTCGTGCCGATCTTCAGGCTGCGGGCGATGGCGTTTCGCTTGTAGCCGATGTCATGGATCGCCTTGCCGATGCGGGCGCTGAGCTCCGGACTGACGGTCGCGCTGCCGTTGATATAGGCCGAGACGGTGGCTACGGAAACGCGCGCGGCCTCCGCCACATGCAGCATGGTCGGCGCGTCGGATCGGCGCGGTTTGCGGGGTCGCTGTTCAGCCATTTTCGAAACGTTTTGACGCTCGCATGGCCATAACACCTACGGAATTTCGCGCTCTTTCGCAAGAATTGAATGGAGCCGGCGGTTCAGGCCCGCATGCTCGCTTGACTCTTTCGAAACGTTTAGATTAGCCTTCAAGCCACAATGACAGCAACGGAAGGGAGACCGCTCCTGTCATGGCGCATGGCGATTCCATTACCGGAGCGAACGCGCGGACATGTTCCGCCGCGATCCTCGTCGCCGAGCACGTCTCCAAGACGTTCGGCGGCATCGCGGCCCTCACGGATGTTCGCTTCGACCTGCGACCCGGCGAAGTGCACGCACTGATGGGAGAGAACGGCGCCGGCAAATCGACGCTGATGAAGATCCTGTCCGGCGTCCACACCGGCTACGAAGGGACCATCACCCTCGACGGGCGGCCGACGACCTTCGCCGGGGTGCGCGAGGCCGAGGATGCCGGTATCGCCATCATCCATCAGGAATTGAACCTCGTTCCCGAGCTCAGCGTTGCCGAGAACATCTTTCTCGGCCGCGAGAAGCTGATCGGCGGCCTGATCGTGGATCGCAGGGCGAGTTTCGCCGCCGCCCGCGCGCTGCTGTCGCGGCTCGGCATCGACCTCGATCCGGAAGCCAGGGTCGGCGGGCTGCGCGTGGGTGAGCAGCAGCTCGTCGAAATCGCCAAGGCGCTGTCCAAGTCGGCGCGCATCCTCATCATGGACGAGCCCACCTCGGCGCTATCGCCGGCCGAGTGCGAGCGCCTGTTCCGCATCATCCGCCAGCTTGCGGCGGACGGCGTGGCGATCGTCTATATTTCGCACCGCATCGATGAGGTCATGCATCTGGCCGAACGCGTCACGGTGTTTCGCGACGGTCGCCATGTGATGACGAAGCACATGGCCGGCACCGACGAGAACGCCATCATATCCGCCATGGTGGGCCGGGCGCTCCTCGACACCTCCCATGAAGTGCGAGCCATTCCCGGCGGTGATACCGTGCTCTCGGTCGAAAGGCTTTCGCTGTCGAGACCGGACCGCTCCGGCTGGCGCACGCTTCTCGACGGCGTGAGTTTCGATCTCGCGGCCGGAGAGGTCCTGGGCATAGGGGGACTGCTCGGCTCGGGTCGCACCGAGATCCTGGAAACCATCTTCGGCTGCGCGGAAGGCCGTACGGGCGGCGAGATCAGGCTCGACGGCGCCCCGGTCGAGATCCGCTCGCCCCGCGAGGCGCGCAGGCTCGGCATCGCTTTGGTGACGGAAGACCGCAAGGCAGAGGGATTGCATCTCGGCGCCTCCATCACGGACAACATCGCCTTGCCGCTGGTAAGCGCGCTCTCCCGTTTCGGGTTGCGCTCCATGTCCGGCGAAAAGGCACTGGCCGGTGACGCCGTAAAGGCGCTCGTGATACGCTGCGCAAGCATAGAGCAGCCCGCCGGCACGCTTTCGGGCGGCAACCAGCAGAAGGTGGTGATCGGCAAATGGCTGGCGACGCGTCCGCGCGTGCTGCTCCTGGACGAGCCGACGCGCGGCATCGATGTCGGCGCCAAGCGCGAGATCTACGACCTGATCTTCCGGCTGGCAGGCGAAGGGCTTGCCATCGTGGTGGTGTCTTCCGAGATGCCGGAACTGCTCCACCTCTCCGACCGTATCCTGGTCATGACCGAGGGGCGGCAGGCAGGGCTGCTGGCACGGGCCGAGGCCAGCGAGGAACGCATCATGCAGCTGGCCGCGCCGCGGCGCGGAGACGCAAGGACGGCCGCATGAGCGCGCTCAGGCTCATCTCGCGCACCAAGCTCTACTGGGGCCTGATCGCCATCTTCCTGATCGGCGTGCTGAGTTCGCCGGTCAGTTCCAAAGGCACCAACATCTTCCTGTCCTACGGCAATCTGCTCGACGTGCTGCGGCAGGTTTCCATCACCGGCCTGATCGCCACCGGCATGACCGCCGTCATCATCACCGGCGGCATCGATCTCTCAGTGGGGTCGCTGATGGCGATCTGCTCGGTGGTCTGCGCCATGCTGCTCACCGTGCCCGGCGGCACTCCCGCCGCCTGGATGGCCGTGCCGGCGGTCGGGTTGGTGGCGCTGTTCCTCGGCGCGGCCGTCGTCCGCTTCGTTTTCGCCAATCTGGCCAAGTCGCGGGCGGGCAGCGGCTTCCACGGCGTGGTGCGGCTCGACCTGTTGCGCGGCACGGTCATGCCGGCCGTCGCGGGCATTGTCCTGTGCGCGCTCTCGCTGTGGTATCTGCTGCCGCAGGTGGAAGCCAAGTTCGGCGTGCTCGGCGTGCTGATCGCCGCGCCCTGCGTCGGCCTGCTGTTCGGGGCGCTGAACGGCGTCATCATCGTCGGCGGCCGGCTGCAACCTTTCATCGTCACGCTGGCCATGATGGTGACGGCGCTCGGCGTCGCGCGGCTGACTGCCGGCCAGAACAACGCGGTGCTGCCCGTATACACCGGTTCCAACGCCACGGAAGAGTTCGAGGTGCTGCGCTCGCTCGCCTTCGGCATCGTGCCGATGCCGGGCCTGTTCTTCCTTGGCGCCATCATCATCTACGGTGCGGTGCTGCGCCTCACCCCCTTCGGCCGCTATGTCTACGCCATCGGCGGCAACGAGGAGGCGGCACGGCTTTCCGGCATTGCGGCGGGGCGCGTCAAGATCGCCACTTACGCCGTCTCGGGCCTGCTCGCCGGCATCGCCGCCGTGCTCTATGTGGCGCAGTACCGCCAGGGCAAGCCGGATGCCGGCGCGGGACTGGAACTGGACGCCATTGCCGCCGTCGTCATCGGCGGCACCAGCCTGATGGGCGGACGGGGAAGCCTCGCCGGCACGCTGTGCGGCGTGCTGATCTTCGGCCTGCTCTCCAACATCCTGCAGCTCCACAACATCAACTCCAATCTCCAGCTCGTGCTCAAGGGCATGATCATCGTCGGCACGGTGCTGGTGCAGGAGCGCAATGCGGGCGAACTGTTTTCCCATCTGCGCCTGACCGAGCGCGGCAGGCGCCCACCCAAACGTCCGCGCCGGGGCGGACGTCGCCGGAAACCCGGTCTCGAAACATCGGAGGAAACGCGAATGAAACGCCGTGACATGCTCGGGCTGGCAGCCCTCACCGCAGCGCTTATCGCGACGAGCGCGCTGTCGCCTACCAGCGCGCTCGCGCAGGAAAAGAAATGGACCATCGGTTTCAGCCAGGTCACCACCATCGAGCCGTGGCGCGCGCAGTTCAACAAGGACATATTGGCGGAAGCCGCCAAGCATCCGGACGTGAATCTCATCATCACCGACGGCGAGGACAAGACCGAGAAGCAGGTCGCCGATGTCGAGAACCTCATCCGCCAGCAGGTCGACGCCCTGCTGATTTCGCCGAAGGAATCGGCCGGACTGACAGGCGTCGTGCAGGAGGCGATCGAGGCCAAGATCCCCGTCTTCGTGCTCGACCGCAACGTCGACACCAAGGACTACACCCAGTTCGTCGGCGGCGACAACAAGCTGATCGGCCGCGCCGCGGGTGAATACGCCGTCGAGCTTCTGGGCGGCAAGGGCAAGGCCAAGGGCAACGTCGTCGAAATCTGGGGCGGCATGGGCACCGAGCCCGCGCATGATCGCCATGACGGCTTCCACGAGTTCACCGACAAGGAGCCTGGCATCAAATATCTGCTCGACAAGCAGTCGGGCGACTGGAAGCAGGATCAAGCCTACAACATCATGGCCACGGCACTGCGCAACAACGAGCACATCGATCTCGTCTACGGCCATAACGATCCGATGGCTTACGGGGCCTATCTGGCCGCCAAGGATGCCGGACGCGAGAAGGAGATGAAATTCATCGGCATCGACGGCCTGCCGAACGAGGGCGTGCAACTCGTCAACAAGGGGGAACTGACGGCAACCTTCGTCTACGCGACGCCGGGTGCGGAAGGGCTGCGTCAGGCGATCAAATATCTGAACGGCGAGAAGGTGGAAAAGGAAGTCATTCTGCCAACCAAGAAGATCACCAAGGAGAACGCCGCGGAGGTCCTGAAGGAAAACGGAATCAATCCGTGAGCCTGGCCGGCCCGACGGCACCGTCGGCATGTGTGCAGTTGCATCCATACCCGGCTGTCTGAGGCGGCTTGAGAGTGGTTGGCTTCAGTTTCCCCTGCGCTGATTTCGGCGGGCCATTTGGCGCCGGCTTTGAGGGTGGCTGGATCTGGCGCGAAGTGGATTGCGGATAGGCATGCAAAAGCGCCCCGGTTGGAGCCGGGGCGTTTGAGGTTGGGGAGTTTGGTTGCGGGGGCAGGATTTAATCTTTACTTGCGCTCGGCCTGTCCCCTCCACTCCATCCTACTATATTTGAAAAGGGTAGAGACTGGAGAATTACTTCGTGCAGCAGCGTAGGATCGGCGAAACACAACTAGGTTGTGAATGGGCGGCGTTTGGAAGACATGCTGACTGTTGCACTCAATAAAATTCTCACGAAGATATCCTACGCTAGCGCGAGCGCGATTGAAATCCCTTACCGCGGCAATCTCATCCCGACCTTCGACGGGGACCCGCAAGGCAAGATCACCCTCCCCCATGCCTCGACCCAATGGCGCAGCCGTTCCGGCCGTCGTGTCAAATGCCGCACCACGGGCCAAACAGCCAAAGTAATCAGGGCCAACGGGACCAGTGGAATCCGCCGCGGCTGGAAGGGTGGTGCAAAACGCACATTGAGGATGCCGCCTTGCGGCAGGGGAACCACCTTGTCGCAGTTGGCGCTGCAGCGGCGTGATGCGCAATGTTCCTGCCTGCGGCGTCGCGCAAGGTCAACTCACGCCCTACCCCGTGGTCTCAAAGTTATGAGGTAGGCTGAGCTATAGGCTGATTTTGCTTCGTACACTCACGCAGGAGTTCGATAAAGCGTTGGGTTTTGGCCGGCAGCAAGCGTGTCTCGGTAACCGCATAGACGGGAACCGGCGTAGCTTGCCACTCTGGTAGAACGCGGCGTAGCTGTCCGCTGGCCAAGTCCTCGGCGACGATTTCTTCCACCAGCATGACGATGCCCAGATCCAGCGCAGCGAGGCGACGCATCATTCCGATGCTGTTGAGCTGGAACCGACCCCCGACCGTGACGTCGACTGTCTCTGTTGCGTTATGCAGCGTCCAGATATTAGCGGACGGCCGCATGCGCAGGCATTCGTGGCCAGACAGATCGGCTGGCCTGCTGGGTTCGCCGTAAAGTTCCAAATAACGGGGCGATGCGTAAAGATAGCGCTGAAGAACGGCGATCTGGCGGGCGATGAGATTAGAATCCGGCTGCTCTCCTATGCGGATTGCCACATCGATGGGCTCGGTCACCAGATCTACACGGCGCGGCGTCAGGTCGAACTCGAAGCTTATGCCTGGATAGCGCCGGGAGAATTCGGCGATTTGGGGAGCGAGGAACGTCACCGCCAAATCCACCGGCAGGGAGACACGCAGCAAACCGCTCGGCTGAGCCAGCATTTCACCGAGATGCTCGTGGGCAAGCCTCGCTTCGTCAACGATCCGCTTGCATCGCTCGAAATAAATCTGGCCGGCTTCCGTCAGTTCGATCCGGCGCGTCGTGCGATGCAGCAGACGCAGACCGATCGCCTTCTCAAGCATGCCGATCCGGCGGGACAGGGTGGAGTTGGGCATTCCCATCGTTTCGGCCGCCCTGCGAAAACTGCGCGCCTTCACGACCTCGACGAAGAGAGCCATGTCATTCAGAAATGCCACATACATTGCTCCGTCAGCGGGTTAATTTGTGGACAGATGTCATTTTTATACCAGTTCCCACCTGATGAACAGCGCAACACCCCCCACGCCTGAGATGCAAGCGCGATTTAGCCATGCCGCTGCCCTCGCGATGCCGTTGCTGACCATCCTGTCCAAGCCATCGGACAGGATGGTTTCTGCTTTGTCACGATCAGCAAGCGTGTAAGGGATTCCCGAACACCGTACTGACGTGTTCGGATCTGGAGCCTCAGCCTTTTGCAGCGAAGAAGCTGGCAGCGAGATTGCCGTAGAAGGGCAGATGCTCGCCCATGATCTGTGCGAGATCCTGACCGGTAGCGTTACGCCAGTCGCCTTGCAGCTCGGCACCGACAGCGACCCAGGTGATCGGTTTGATGCCGGCCTGCACCATACGCGCCACTGCGACCTCCTGAACAAGCTTGTTCCAGGTGCCAGAAGCGTCGATCACCGCATAGACGTCATAGCCGGCCTTGATCGCCGACAGCGCGACAAAGGCGACGCAGACCTCGGTGGATACACCGGCCACAATCAGTTTCTTGCGGCCAGTCTTTTCGACGGCGGCGACGAACTCGGCATTGTCCCAGGCATTGATCTCGCCGGGACGAGAGATGACCGGAGCGTCAGGAAGCGTTTGGGTGATCACCGGCAGAACAGGGCCGTTCGGTCCATCGCTGGCGCTTGTCGTAATGATGGCGGGGAGCTTGAAAGCCTTGGCGAACTTCACCAGTCCGGCAACGGCAGTCAGGTATTCAGGGAGGCTCTGGTCCTGAACACCGTTCGACAGGCCGGTCTGATGGTCGACAAAAAGGACAGCGGCATTTTCCGGTGTAAGGCGGTCGTAGCTCATAATGATTTCTCCTTTGGTGATCCGGCGCCCTGGCCGGGTTTCGTTCGCTTGAATGCGAAGAGTAAGATGGAGAGGCTTTCAACAGGCGGCAGTCGCAAACTCCAAGATCGCGGCCCGAACGATCAGAAAGAGCCACCAACATAAGGGCCTAGATTTTAGCTCAGATTCTGACTTGTCCCCCGTCCGTCGCAATGGTCTGGCCCGTGACGAAACCGGAGTCCTTCGAGCAGAGGAAGGAGACGACACCCACCAGATCCTCGGGCTCGATTACGCGGGGAATGGCCTGCTGCTTGGGGAGGTATTCGAAGATATCCTCGTTTACACCCCGCATCGTTGCTGTGTTCGTCAGGCCGGGTGCGATAACGTTGGCCGTGACACCGTCGGCGCCGATCTCGCTGGCCAGCGCGCGGGTGAAGCCGATGACGCCGCCCTTGCTGGCGATATAGGCCGTCATCTGCGGCGCGTTCAGCCAGAAGGTCGTGCTGGCGACATTGACGATGCGGCCGTATTTGCGCGCCCTCATGCCCGGCAGGAAGGCCTTGCTCATCAGGAAGGGGCCGTCGAGATTGACGCCCAGCACCTTCTTCCATGTGGCGAAATCCGTGTCCTCGAACGATTTCCAGGGGTAGATTCCGGCATTGTTGACCAGCGCCGTCACCGGCGGCAGCGCCGCCTCGACGGCAGCGGCGAACTGAAGCGTCGAGTCCGGCGAGGTCACGTCGACGACGGCCGAGTAGAACTTCCTCCCCTCGGCTTCCACGATGGCGCGGGTGGCATTGGCTTCGGCGACATCGGCAACGGCGATGTCGAATCCGTCGGCGGCAAGCCGTTTTGCATAGAACTGGCCGATGCCGTTTGCGGCCCCTGTAATGACGGCGGTTCCTTGGGTCATTGTACGTCTCCTTCGAAAATCGGGTTGAGAGGAAGACGTGTCGAGGGCTGGATGGCAGGCGGGCCAAGCCTCGCGATCGGCACGTGTAGTTTTGTCGGTTCAGCGGGAAAGGACATTCCCGCTGAACATGCCGCCCTTGAAGACCGGCGCGGCGGTGTCGGTGGTGAACAGCACGAGATCGGTGTCGACCTCAGCCTCGATCACCTGGGCCTTGTCGTCCAGCACCAGGCTTTCGCCCTCGACCAGAGTGGTTGTCCCGACCGATGCGCGGCCCGCGAAGACATACAGCAGCCGTGTCGCGCCGGAGACCGGCGCGTCGGGCAACGCCAATGAGCCGCCGGCGGACAGATGGCTGTCGTGTACCCAGGCGGCGGCTCGCAGTTCCAGCGGCGCCTCGCCCTTTGGACCAGCGATCAACCGCCACTCATCAAGGCTGACCTCCTCGGGGAAGTCATGGAACTGCACCATTGGTTCCAGATCCGGATCACGTGGGCGGATGAAGATCTGGAGGCATTCGATGTCCTCGGTTCCCGTCATCTTTTCTTCGTGCTGGAACGTGTGTCCAGCATTCATCAGCATCAGCCGGGTCTTCGTCAGCGCTTCCTCGTTACCGACCGTGTCGCGGTGCAGCATGGTGCCGGCCCGCATATAGGTCAAAATCTCATCATCGCGGTGCGGATGCATCGCGATGAATCCTCCCGGCCCGATCCGCGCGTGATCGATCCGACCGATCGCACCGATGCCGCTGTCGCCCTGACCAAGCGTCACACCGGGAAAGAGGATCTCGATCCCGAATGCCCCTGCCCGGTGCCCACGCTTCATGCTGCGATCGAGTTTGACGGGTAAGATTTCCTTGACGAGGGTCATTTCGCACCCGCCATTTCGGATAACGTCGGGTAATCGATATAGCCCGCGCCGTCGGGGCTGCCGCCGTAGAAGCTGCCGCGGTCGGGCACGTTCATCGCAGCACCGATCTTGAGCCGCTCGACGAAATCGGGCGTCGACAGGACAAACTGGCCGTAGGCTTCCAGATCGGCGAGCCCAGACTTCACGTCCGAACCGACGTTTTCGAGCGCACGATCAGGGCGATTGAGAATCAGCGCCTGATCCCACAACCTGCGGATATCCGCGAGCAGCGCCTCGTTTCCGAAGTGCATGATGTGGACAAAGGCCAATCCCAGCTTATTCAGTTCGCGCACGAGATAGCGGTAGAGGTCCGGCCCTTCCGCACCCTCGTCGAGGCCACCGAGCGTCGCGCCGGGCGAAAGGCGGATGCCGGTGCGCTCCGCGCCGATCTCTTCCGCCACGGCCCGGGCCACCTCTATGGCGAAACGGGCACGATTCTCAATGCCGCCGCCATAGGCATCGGTGCGAAGGTTGGCATTGGGAGCGAAGAACTGCTGGATCAGATAGCCGCTGGCCCCATGGTGTTGAGTTGCACTGAGAAGTGACCCGGGATTTTCATTGAGAAGTGACCCGGGAGGGCGTGGATGATGTACTGCCTGCGACGAGCAGGGTCAAGCGGGTGATTTGTCCTTTCTGGATTTTGGGGCGGCGGAACTGGCTCTGAAGCGGAAGCTGTCATTGCCGGTTTCAAGGATATGGCAATGATGCGTGAGGCGATCCAGCAGGGCGGTGGTCATTTTGGCATCGCCAAAGATACTGGACCACTCGCTGAAGCTCAGGTTGGTGGTGATAACAACGCTGGTCCGCTCATAGAGTTTGCTGAGCAGATGGAACAGCATGGCCCCGCCTGAAGGGCTGAAGGGTAGATATCCCAGCTCATCAAGGATGACGAGGTCGAGGCGCAACAGACGCTCGGCCAACTGGCCCGCTCTGTTTGCGGCCTTTTCCTGCTCCAACGCATTGACCAGATCGACGGTGGAGAAGAAGCGGATCTTTTTGCGGTGATGCTCAACCGCCTGGACGCCCAAAGCCGTCGCGATGTGGCTTTTGCCGGTGCCTGGTCCGCCGATCAGTACGACGTTGTCGGCGCTATCCATAAAGTCACCACGGTGAAGTTGACGCACGAGCGCCTCGTTGACCTCACTGACGGCAAAGTCGAAGCCTGCCAGATCCTTGTAGGCCGGGAACCGGGCTGCCTTGATCTGGTAAGCAATGGACCTGACCTCCCGCTCGGACATCTCCGCCTTGAGAAGCTGTGAGAGGATCGGAACGGCAGCATCAAAGGCTGGCGCGCCCTGCTCGATCAGATCACCAGCGGCTTGCGCCATGCCATACATTTTGAGGCCACGTAGCATGACAACCACAGCGGCGCTGGCCGGATCATGACGCATGGCGTAACGCCCTCAGCGTGTCGTAGCGTTCGACATCGGCAACAGGCTCCTGGGCGAGGCGCAGGGCCTGCGGGGCATCGATTGGGGATGCCGGTGGAGCCTTGCCATCGATCAGGCGGTGCAGAACATTGAGGATGTGGGTTTTGGTCGGCACCCCAGCTTCGAGGGCCAGTTCGACGGCGCTGAGCACAGCCTGTTCGTTATGCTGTAGAACAAGGGCGAGGATTTCGACCATCTCCCTGTCACCACCGAGCCGCTTGAGCAGATGCCCCTGCAGTTGCCGGAAGGCTTCGGGCATTTCGAGGAATGGCGCCCCATTGCGCAAAGCGCCAGGCTTGCGCTGAACAACTGCCAGATAGTGCCGCCAGTCATAGATCGTCTGCCCCGGCTTCTGGTGAGAACGGTCGATAATCCGGTTGTGCTCGCACAAGATTTGCCCCTCGGCCGCGATGACCAACCGATCAGGATAGACCCGCAGGCTCACTGGCCGGTTCGCAAAGGATGCAGGAACGCTATAGCGATTGCGCTCGAACGCGATCAGGCAGGTCGGCGACACGCGCTTGGTATGTTCGACAAAGCCATCGAAGGCCCGCCCCATCGGCATCAGGCTGATAATCTCAACGGCGTGCACATCGGCAACTGTGCCGGGGAGGACGCCATGCTGGATTTCTCCCCATTGTGCGATGCACCGCTCTTCCAACCAGGCATTGAGGGCATCAAGATCTGGGAAGTTGGGCATTGGCTGCCATAACCGTCGACGCGCATCCTGAACGTTTTTCTCGACCTGACCTTTCTCCCAGCCTGAGGCCGGATTGCAAAAATCCGTTTCGAACAGGTAGTGGCTGGCCATGGCAGCGAACCGCGCATTGACCTGTCGGACTTTGCCCTGGCCGATCCGGTCTACAGCCGTCTTCATATTGTCGAATATTCCACGCTGAGGCACGCCGCCCAGCACCCGGAAGGCCTGCGTCAGTGCGTCGAACAACATCTCGTGCGTTTGCAGCAGATAGGCTCGCGTGATGAACGCCCGACTGTGGGAGAGCTTGGTATGGGCCACCTGCAGCTTGGTAGGCCGGCCATTCAGAAGGGCGTAATCTTCACTCCAATCGAACTGAAAGGCCTCACCGGGCTGGAAGATCAGCGGTACGAATGTGCCGCGCCCACTGGTTTGCTTTTCATATTGGCGTTCGGTCTTCCACGAGCGGGCGAAGGCGGCAACACGGCTGTATGATCCCTCGTAGCCCAGCTTAACCAGATCTGCATGTAGCTGCTTGGCTGTTCGCTTCTGTTTGCGCGACTTGCCAGATTCCACCCGCAGCCACGTCGTCAGTTTTTCTGCAAACTGATCAAGCTTGCTCGGCCGTTTGGGAACCTTGAACGTCGGCTCCACCGCGTCATCGCGCAGATATTTGCGGATCGTGTTGCGCGATAATCCAGTCCGCCGCCGGATCTCGCGAATGGGGATGCCTTGCCGAAAATGCCAGCGGCGGATCACACTGAGTAGGTCCATGTCGATCACTCCGATGCCTCCTGACTGTCAGCCAGGGGCGAGGAAAACATGGGTCAATTCTCAGTGAAAACTTATAACCCTCCCGGGTCACTTCTCAGTGCAACTCAACAACGTGACTTCCAATCATAGCGCCCGCCCACAGTAACAAGGCCAGAATCTATCGATATGTCGTAATAGGCACCAGCACTGACGGCATATTTAGGTGCGGTAGGAAGCCTGTTATCTTCAAGATCTATTCCTTGCACTGGGATACCGTTGATGATCTTAGTGTCTGGCAAGAAAGTAGGGCGCGAGTCATCGCGTGAGAAAAAATCGTCAAACCTAGCATCCAACCAAGAAGCATTCAGATCGACACGAAAAGCTTGGACCGGGCGAATTTTCAGCTCCGCTTCAAAACCATTTATCGTCGCACGGGCCGCATTTGTGACTAGAACGACGGCGCCCACGGCCTGATTTACCTGTAAATTCTTATACTTCATGTGGAAGCCCGCCAGATTCGCCTGCAGGGCGCCCCCGAGATAGTTCCCCTTGAGGCCTATCTCCATATTTGTATTGGTCTCGGGGTTGAACGCAATCGCATTAGCAGCGGCAGAATACCCTCCGCCCTTATAACCCGTGCCGTATTTTGCGTAACCAGTGACGTTCGCATTCACCTTCAGCGAAGCACCTAACTCATATGTCGTACGGCTCCAGCTTTCGCGACCTGCGGCCGGAGACACGCCAAAATTGCTATAATTCTCGATTGCTTTCCGATCGCGAGAATAGCGCAGGCCCGCGAAAACGCGAAACGCATCAGAGATCTTGTATTGCGCCTGTCCGAAGGCGGCATAGGACGTAGACTTGAGCGAGGATGCACCAGCATCATAAACGACCGGACCCAGGACATCGAGAGGCGGCGGCAGGGTGCTGATCGGTATTGAGAAGGCCTGCGACGAGCGCTCATGGAAATAGTTCGCGCCGAGAATCAGGCCCAACGGCCGTGCTGGATCCGATGCGTAAATGAGCTCTCCAAACGTTTGCTTGGCGTTATTCAGCGCGTAGGTCGACGTGTGGTCGACAGCGGTACCGTCTCCATCCGTCAGGGTCTCAATGCGCGTCTCTCCATATGAGGCAGTCGCCTTGATCTGCCCCTGCCCTATGTCGAGCGTCGATATGAGCGTGGCAAATTTTGCCTCATTATTCTTGTAACCGTAATTGTTATAAACCTGACGCTTATCGAGATTGCCCAACGGCGTGTTCGCAACGACCGGAGGCAACACGCCGCTTGGTGTGCCCGTCAGCCATATAGAGGGACCGGCCCCCTTATCCTTCATATATTCGAGCGACAGCCTCGTGACGAACGCTCCCGTTCCAGCTTCGAGCTGGGCGCGAATGGAAGCGCTGTCCGCATCGTCCAGCCTGGACGGCACCGCACTGGAGCCCGAGGACGCAACGAGATTCTTGGTATAACCCTTGTTATAATTTTGGCTGAGCGACAGGCGTCCGCGCAGCCCCTCGACGACGGAGCCGCTGACATAGGCCGAACTGCGCACCATCGCGGGATCGAGGCCGAACGATGCTTCGACGCCATAATGAAGATCTTCCGTCGGACGTTTGGGGATGATGTTGATCGCGCCGCCGGTCGCGTTGCGACCGAACAGAGTTCCTTGGGGACCGCGCAAAATTTCCACACGTTCGACATCGTTCATTGTTGCCAGCGCCAACACCGATTGGCCGAGATAGACACCATCGGAGTGGACAGCCACGCCGGCATCCGAACCCGCCGCGAATTGGCTGTTGCCAACACCTCGGATCGCGATGTTGGCGTTGTTGAACGAGGTGCTGATCTGGATGTTCGGAGTGGAAGAAGCTAGATCTGCCAGGTTGGCGATTTGATTTTCCCTCAGCGCATCTCCGCCGATAGCCGTGACAGCGATCGGCGTGTTTTTAACACTGTCACTGCGGCGCGAGGCTGTCACGACGATTTCGGCGCTGTCTCCATCTGCATCAGAAATTGAAGATGCCGTTTCAGCATTACCCGATAGGGCCTGAGCAACTGACGGGCTTGCGAGACCCGGCAATATGATCGAAGCACTTATCAATAAATAGCTGCGCATGTCGGTCTTCCCCCGCTTAATTTCGCCTGTGTTGGATCGACAGGTCGTTCGGCCGAGGCAGGGCGGACCGCCCCCACCGTATCGGTCGGCAGTGCGCGTGATGAACCTATTCTCGAACTTCCATCGATCGATACAGGTATTATCCGGCCAGCACCTTTATGGCTTGTGCGCGAGCGACGTTTCAGTTGTGCTGAAGGGAACGTTAGCTTGAGCTGGGTCAAGGCGCGTCGTCTCTTGCCAGACTGCGGATCCTGACTCCTCCGCCATGGGCCGGAAGGGATCAGGCATGGACAAAAATCGGGTTGAAGCTAAGGCCTACACCGCATCAGGATATGTACGCGATCACGCTTACCTTGATCACCAACATTGTGATCGAGGCTGAACGCAACTGTCACGTCGGAAGCGCGCTGATCAAGAGGGGTAAGGTGCAGCCGTCGGAGATCCCTCGCCCTGCCACTGAGCTTCTGCACATCCATATGAAGCGCGACACGGTCGCCTGCTCCATCAATGATGGCGGCACGCAACGGCGCTGTTACGAAGCCCTGATTGATGATCTCGACGCTGAAGTCTCTCGCATCGCCGCATTTCGGTTGGAGCGGTAAGGGCTGGTGTAGGGCCGCGCTTACGCGCGCCTCCGGATTGATGGTCACGACGATATGAGCATCCTGCCCGAGCGCTTCGGACTTGTCATTGTGATGCTGGTGATGGTCCTGCGCGCCGGCAACCGAGGCCATGAGCAGGAGCGGCCAGGCGATCCACTTCACGTTAAGTCGCTTTCGGCGATGATCCGATCATAAGTCTGGCGCGCATGATCATATGCCGCGGCCGCGTCGGCCAGTTCCGTATCGCGGATCAAACTGTGCTTCTCATTCCAGAGCGCATCCACGCAGGTGCGTAGCCATTCGGCGCTACGCCGCGAAGCACGGATCGGTTTGTTTCCGATGGTGACGAATACGGGATAGGTATGGCCGGACCCAAGCACCCGCATTGCGATCCAGGAACTGCGGTCGATCTTCTCCTTGAAGGAGATCTGCTGGAGCGAGCCATCGGCAAGCATTTCCTGGCGTTTCACCGCCACGCCATTGACGATAAGCTCGACCGCTACCTTACGGCTGTTGCCGATCCGCGCATGTTCGATGTGCCACGGCTCTTCCGAGGCGTTCTGCACCGTCTCAGGCGATGGAGTCAGTTCGAGCATCGCGGCTATCGTGGCGCTCACCCTGACGTTACTAGCGCGGACAAATGCGAGGGGCTGCTTGCCACTCTCCCGCCCGTTCACCGTGAAATGTAGAAAATGCGTTCTGCCGTCACCCCAGTAGAGGTGGCCATTCTCAAGACCGTCCACCCAGGCGCTGTAACCCGCATCGTCCACTGGCCTTTGTGGCAACTTCACGTAGGTGCGTCCGATCCCCGGCCGAGAGTCGACCGAAGGCACGATACACGGATAATCCGTCTCGCCTGCCATCATCAGCGTGTAACCGCAGTTGAGCAGATGATACCACGCATTGAGCTCAGCAGCAGGGGGACCATTGCAACCTGCCAAGAAATCGACCGCGCCGTGGGTCACGCCAACAATCGCTTCGTTCGTGCCGACGCTGTTGAAAGTTGGAATTTCGTAATTTGGTAGAGCGTTGGTGCCGACTATCATACCAAATGAACAATGGGTGTATCCTACCAGTGCTCCTTGGGCTTTCGCCCATTTCGCCACCGGGAGATTCCAAGATGGCCAGTCCTCCACCGCGTGCGTACCAGGGTAGCTAAGCTCCTTAAGTCTCATCAGGATCAAATGCCCGGAAAGACTTGACGGAAAACCCGAGATCTCGAGATCGTAGCGGAGCATGCTCTCTCGATCTTTCGGCGTGGGCATGGGCTTCCAGTCTGCGTTGTTAGCAGCCTGCAGTTGAGGATGTTCGAGCCGCGCCTCGGGACTGATCGCAGCACCGGAAAAGAACTGCTTCTGGTAGGAATAACCTCCAGCCCAGGTTAAGACCTCGCCAACGGAGAGAGCTTCGCCTCTTATGTGACGGATCATCGTTTCAGGTGCTACCCCTTCGGTAGGCAACATATAATGAGCACAACCTGCGGCGTGGAGATGCGTGTCGCCAGAGTACCAGCCCCATTTCGCCGGATCGATCCATCGTTTGAGCCGCACCGCTATTCGTGCGTCGCTCGCCGAAACGCGAACGGTGGCGCGCTGCACCAGATACTCAGGCCCCCTACGGACCATTATATGATACTCGCCGTCTGGCAGGCGGACGGTCTCGCCATCGGCTCGATATATGTGGGGTTGAAACGCAAGGTCGGGTGCTAGGCGCATCACCTGGGGCGGATAGATATGCTTATTGGCGTCATGGATCATCAGCGATGCCATGCAGCCGACACCATCATCATCGAGGATCTGCAGCTGAATATCGCGAGATGGTTGAGAGACAAAATCGGTTACGAGCGGGTTAGCTACCGATGCGCGACTTACGGCCCCCCAGGTAGGATTGTCCTGCAAAATTCCTGCCCCAAAGCCCAACCTGCCCGTCTTTCTTCCCCGGTCCCTGCTGTAAATCGTGGCGATCTTGTACTCCACGACATTGCCGCTCAGCACTGGCGAAGCTTCGATTTGCGACATCAGCCACATTCGTTCGATGAGGGCTTCCTTTCGAACGGTATCGGCAAGATAGGCCTTCTGCTCAGCGGCGAACTTCGAGGCCTGTGGGAACATCCGCGCAGGCATCGCACTGCCGCTGTAAATTTCGAATGCCTGCGTTAGCGATGATGGGTTAGAGACCCTCACCAAGAACGCGGTCCATCCCTGCTCGACCAAATGGCGCTTCGCTCCGCCTAACGCAGCGGCGCCCATGCCGCCTTTGTCGAGCGTGACCCTAGCGAGTGTATAGCGCTCGAGAAGCGCCTCGGCGGCAATAACTGCCTCAGCATCTTCCCTCGAGAACAGACTCGCCAGCCTGGCCATATCCGCATCGGCAATCGGCTGCCCCATTGCGGCCAGTTGCTCGACCGCGCGTTTCACGCTCGCGAAGTACGGCTGCGGCTCAATTGCGTCAGTCGAGGCGAAGACAGGCCAATGGCTGGCGCCCAGCAGCAATGTTGCGCCTGCCAGAAGTTGGCGACGATCTGGTTTGAATGGTTGGTCCAACGTTTCGCCTTCCTGTTGAGTTGCACTGAGAAGTGACCCGGGATTTTCATTGAGAAGTGACCCGGGTGGGCGTGGATGATGTACTGCCTGCGACGAGCAGGGTCAAGCGGGTGATTTGTCCTTTCTGGATTTTGGGGCGGCGGAACTGGCTCTGAAGCGGAAGCTGTCATTGCCGGTTTCAAGGATATGGCAATGATGCGTGAGGCGATCCAGCAGGGCGGTGGTCATTTTGGCATCGCCAAAGATACTGGACCACTCGCTGAAGCTCAGGTTGGTGGTGATAACAACGCTGGTCCGCTCATAGAGTTTGCTGAGCAGATGGAACAGCATGGCCCCGCCTGAAGGGCTGAAGGGTAGATATCCCAGCTCATCAAGGATGACGAGGTCGAGGCGCAACAGACGCTCGGCCAACTGGCCCGCTCTGTTTGCGGCCTTTTCCTGCTCCAACGCATTGACCAGATCGACGGTGGAGAAGAAGCGGATCTTTTTGCGGTGATGCTCAACCGCCTGGACGCCCAAAGCCGTCGCGATGTGGCTTTTGCCGGTGCCTGGTCCGCCGATCAGTACGACGTTGTCGGCGCTATCCATAAAGTCACCACGGTGAAGTTGACGCACGAGCGCCTCGTTGACCTCACTGACGGCAAAGTCGAAGCCTGCCAGATCCTTGTAGGCCGGGAACCGGGCTGCCTTGATCTGGTAAGCAATGGACCTGACCTCCCGCTCGGACATCTCCGCCTTGAGAAGCTGTGAGAGGATCGGAACGGCAGCATCAAAGGCTGGCGCGCCCTGCTCGATCAGATCACCAGCGGCTTGCGCCATGCCATACATTTTGAGGCCACGTAGCATGACAACCACAGCGGCGCTGGCCGGATCATGACGCATGGCGTAACGCCCTCAGCGTGTCGTAGCGTTCGACATCGGCAACAGGCTCCTGGGCGAGGCGCAGGGCCTGCGGGGCATCGATTGGGGATGCCGGTGGAGCCTTGCCATCGATCAGGCGGTGCAGAACATTGAGGATGTGGGTTTTGGTCGGCACCCCAGCTTCGAGGGCCAGTTCGACGGCGCTGAGCACAGCCTGTTCGTTATGCTGTAGAACAAGGGCGAGGATTTCGACCATCTCCCTGTCACCACCGAGCCGCTTGAGCAGATGCCCCTGCAGTTGCCGGAAGGCTTCGGGCATTTCGAGGAATGGCGCCCCATTGCGCAAAGCGCCAGGCTTGCGCTGAACAACTGCCAGATAGTGCCGCCAGTCATAGATCGTCTGCCCCGGCTTCTGGTGAGAACGGTCGATAATCCGGTTGTGCTCGCACAAGATTTGCCCCTCGGCCGCGATGACCAACCGATCAGGATAGACCCGCAGGCTCACTGGCCGGTTCGCAAAGGATGCAGGAACGCTATAGCGATTGCGCTCGAACGCGATCAGGCAGGTCGGCGACACGCGCTTGGTATGTTCGACAAAGCCATCGAAGGCCCGCCCCATCGGCATCAGGCTGATAATCTCAACGGCGTGCACATCGGCAACTGTGCCGGGGAGGACGCCATGCTGGATTTCTCCCCATTGTGCGATGCACCGCTCTTCCAACCAGGCATTGAGGGCATCAAGATCTGGGAAGTTGGGCATTGGCTGCCATAACCGTCGACGCGCATCCTGAACGTTTTTCTCGACCTGACCTTTCTCCCAGCCTGAGGCCGGATTGCAAAAATCCGTTTCGAACAGGTAGTGGCTGGCCATGGCAGCGAACCGCGCATTGACCTGTCGGACTTTGCCCTGGCCGATCCGGT
The DNA here is from genome assembly GCF_032460275.1 of Mesorhizobium sp. SP-1A. NCBI lineage: Bacteria > Pseudomonadati > Pseudomonadota > Alphaproteobacteria > Hyphomicrobiales > Phyllobacteriaceae > Mesorhizobium > Mesorhizobium sp. SP-1A. The sequence continues at coordinate 186,701 of NZ_JAVXZD010000006.1, forward strand.
CTACAGCCGTCTTCATATTGTCGAATATTCCACGCTGAGGCACGCCGCCCAGCACCCGGAAGGCCTGCGTCAGTGCGTCGAACAACATCTCGTGCGTTTGCAGCAGATAGGCTCGCGTGATGAACGCCCGACTGTGGGAGAGCTTGGTATGGGCCACCTGCAGCTTGGTAGGCCGGCCATTCAGAAGGGCGTAATCTTCACTCCAATCGAACTGAAAGGCCTCACCGGGCTGGAAGATCAGCGGTACGAATGTGCCGCGCCCACTGGTTTGCTTTTCATATTGGCGTTCGGTCTTCCACGAGCGGGCGAAGGCGGCAACACGGCTGTATGATCCCTCGTAGCCCAGCTTAACCAGATCTGCATGTAGCTGCTTGGCTGTTCGCTTCTGTTTGCGCGACTTGCCAGATTCCACCCGCAGCCACGTCGTCAGTTTTTCTGCAAACTGATCAAGCTTGCTCGGCCGTTTGGGAACCTTGAACGTCGGCTCCACCGCGTCATCGCGCAGATATTTGCGGATCGTGTTGCGCGATAATCCAGTCCGCCGCCGGATCTCGCGAATGGGGATGCCTTGCCGAAAATGCCAGCGGCGGATCACACTGAGTAGGTCCATGTCGATCACTCCGATGCCTCCTGACTGTCAGCCAGGGGCGAGGAAAACATGGGTCAATTCTCAGTGAAAACTTATAACCCTCCCGGGTCACTTCTCAGTGCAACTCAACAGCCCGTGCTCCATTCTTCATCTTGGGATCGGAAAGCCGCCGTCCGCTTGTTCGCGGTGCGTGCCGGCCCCTGTCCCACGATCAGCAGTAGCTTGGATCAGGAATTAAATCAATCATACGATTTAGTTTGTGCTTGATGAATGAGCCAGACCGGTGGGCTGGCCGGTATCCGGTTTTAGCGCTGCCAGCATTTCGTTCAGCTCGGCGCATCAAGCCGCGCGATGGCGGGCAGCGCTGCGATACCTGAAGCCTCCGCGCTGCCTGCCCATCGGTCACGCCCGATCCTGCTTGGGCTGTGACTGGTTCGCGTCGGCCGCTGACAGGTCTGGAGCGGTTGACGGATCAGTTCGGTTTCGGATTGTGAACTGAATGCTCGTCGCAGAATCTGAGAAGTGCTGCAACCTGTTGCGAACCGGCTTCGATGCCGGTCGGATCGACGCCGACAAGAGTCACGACGACCTGGGCCTCTCCTTGCCAGTCGAGGATCGGAGCGGCAGCGGCGACCAATCCGGGAATGAAACCTCCGTTCACCGAGGCAAATCCCTGTTCGCGGATGGCAGCCCGCAGCATTTCCAGCCCCTCTGCCGTCGAAGGGGTGTCGGGTAGCAGGGAGGGGTTCCGCGCGGCGCGGCGCAACTCGGTCTCGCGGGCCTTATGTATCGCGCCCCTGGGCGCATAGGTGAGAAAGATGCGCCCCGTGGCCGAAGTCAGAAGCGGCAATGTGGTGCCAAGTCCGATAGAAGTCACCGTTGGCGACAGGCCGCGCTGCCAGCGGACTACCGTTGCGCCTTCATTGGCCCAGACCGCCAGTAGCACGGTCATGCCGGTCTGAAGCGCAAGCTCGGGCAGGCCGTCCGCTGAATCGTTTACGAAATCGTGCCGGGCAATGGCGGCCAACCCCAACTGCATGGCCTCCGGTCCAAGGTCATACCGCCCCGAGCGTCCCTGCTGCCTGACCAGCCCCGCAATGACGAAAGAGGCGAGGTAGCGATGTGCCTTGCTTGGCGGCATGTCGCAGCCACGGGCGATATCGGAGAGTGTCATCGGGCCTTGCTGCCTCGCCATGAAGGCGAGGACGCCAAGCGCGATATCCAGCGATTTCAACCCGTGACCAAAGTCCTCCGTCATTTCGTCTTCTCCAGCTTGTCGCGCAGTGCACTGATGTCTCCCGCGACAATACCGCCATTCTCCCGAATGAAAAGGCAACGGACCTCCCGGGCCTCGAAGGCCAGACGCGTGCCGACGCGGCCTTCGTAGACGAGGGTGACGCTCCGGCGTGACCATTCCGCGATGGAGACGCTGACGTCCAGCACGTCGCCGTCTCGAATTGCGCTGCGGAAGTGGGCCTGCGCATCGACGAGGCCAAGACCGGCGCTGCCAAGTTCTTTGCAAATCCCGTGGTGCCCGCCGAGCGGCCGCAGAAGTTTGTGAAAGGCGGCGTCCAACCAGCGAAAAACGTTTGGATAGAAGACGATACCAGCCGGATCGCAGTCTCCGAAGGTGACGTCGGTGGTCAGAACAACCGTCATGATGATTTCCTTTATATAAAACTCATTGCACAATATAGAAAAATAGCTTAGAGAACGAAGAACGTCTAGCGAATTTGGGGGGAGCCATGTCGGCACTGGGCAAGATCGAAATCCTCGGTGGTGGGCCGGGGGGGCTTTACACGGCCATTCTCATCCGCAGGCTGTTGCCGCACGTGAAGGTGCGGGTAACGGAGCAGAACCCGGAAGGTGCAACCTTCGGTTTCGGCGTGGTTTTTTCCGATCGCGCGCTCGATTTCCTGAAGGCCGACGACCCGGATACTCATGACCTCATCCTGCCGCATATGGAGCGTTGGCAGGACATGACACTCAACCTTCCCGACGGCCGGGTGACGCTGGACGGTGTGGGCTTTACCGCCATAGGGCGCCTTGAGCTGATCGAAATCCTGAAGGATCGCGTGCGCGACCTCGGAGTTGAGATCCGCTTCGACACGGTGGTGGAATCGCTCGATGCATTCGATGCGGATCTGGTGATCGGGGCAGACGGGCTGAACTCGCTGACCCGCCGCTCGCTGGAGGCTCAGTTCAGGCCGACCATCGAATATTTCGACAATCATTTCGCCTGGTTCGGCGCATCAATTCCCTTCGATACGCTGACCCAGACCTTCATCAGGACCGAAAAGGGGCCGTTGAGCGCGCACCATTACCGCTTCGCGCCGGATCGCTCGACGTTCATCGTCGAATGCGAGGATGCAACCTTCAAAGCCTTTGGCTTCGACAGGATGGACGAAGGGCAGAGCGCGAAGCTGTGCAGCGATCTGTTCAGCGAGACTCTCGGGGGCACGCAACTGATCACCAACAAATCCATGTGGCGCCAGTTCCCTCGGCTGTGGTGCGAAAGCTGGATCGCCGGGCGAAATGTCCTGCTTGGCGATGCGGTGCACACCGCGCATTTTTCTATCGGATCGGGCACACGTCTGGCGATGGAAGATGCCATCGCGCTTGTTCATGCGCTCAAGGATTTCGGCGACGTGGACGAGGCGCTTGCCCATTATCAGGCCACCCGTCCGCCGATTGCCCGCAAGATCGTGGACGCCGCCAATACCTCGGCAAGCTGGTATGAGAATTTCGGCGAAAAGATGCGCCTCGCACCGATGGATTTCGCGCATGACTACCTGATGCGCTCGGGGCGGATGACCGAAGAGCGTCTGCAAAAAATCGCGCCGAAATTCGCAGCGGATTACGCCAGATACAGCGCCGTAGCCGGCTGATCGCCTGACGGGGCGCTCAGGCGCCTGGCGTTCTCGGAACAATAAACCGGACGGGGAAGCGCGTATCGCACCCGTGCCGGATTCCACCGCAATATCTGGGAGGATATATGACCGACATGACCACCGCATACGCGATCCTCGATCCCGTGGCCGATACGACGCCGGGGTCCAGGGAAATTGGTTACGTCAAAGCCGATCACGGAAACTGCTCGGAACTGCTCTGGCAAAACCTGACACGGAATCCCGACAAGCTGGCGGTGATCGGCCCACTCGGGAACCTGACCTATGCGGAGTTGATCGCCGAAGCCGCACGGTGGGGCAATGCCTTCATCGCCGCCGGCCTGACGCGGGGGGAAAGGATCGCATTTTTCCTCGATGACACCCCTGTCTTTCCGGCGGCCTTCTATGGCGCGGTTCGGGCGGGCTTCGTGCCGGTGCTGCTGAACATCCAGACGAAACCCGATGTGGTCAGCTATTTTCTCAAGGACAGCGGCGCGCGGTTCGCGATCGTCGATGCCGCGCTTGCCACGATCTTCTCCGGCGAAATGCTCGACGGCACCTGTCTCGAAACCACGATTGTCGCCAATGGCTGTGCCGCCGGTGCAGGGCAGATCGATGCCAGTGTATTTTTGTCCGGCCATGCCGATGAGATGGACGCGGCCGCCACTGGCCCGGACGACATGGCTTTCTGGATGTATTCCTCGGGATCGACCGGGCGCCCAAAGGGCATCGTCCACCTGCATCACGATATGGCCTATGTGCAACAAAGTTTTGGGGCACATGTACTGAAGCTTGACGGGGATGACATCTGCTATTCCGTGCCCAAGGCCTACTTTGCCTACGGGTTCGGAAACTCACTGATTTTCCCCGTTTCCGTTGGCGCGACGGCGCTGTGGATGCCGGGGCAACCGCGCCCAGAGGTGGTGCTTGGCGCGATCGAGAAGTATCGCCCGACCGTTCTTTTCGGCCTGCCGACACTTTATACCGCGCTCGCGCGGGCCGACGCGGTCACGCATCACGATCTGTCGTCGCTGCGCAAGTCGATGTCGGCGGCTGAGATCCTCTCGGAAGATATCTACAAGACCTGGAAATCGCTTGTCGGACATGGGCCGACCGAGGGGCTGGGCTCAACCGAGCTGCTGCATATCTACTTGTCGAACGCGCTTGACGATCATCGTATCGGTGCCGCCGGTGCACCGGTGCCCGGCTATGAAGTGCGGCTTGAAACCCCCGAGGGCAAGCCCGCAAGGCCCGGGGAAGAAGGCGTGATGTTCGTCCGTGGTCACTCCTCGACGCCGACCTACTGGAACCGACCCGACAAGACTGCCGAAACCGTGCGCGGAGACTGGATCTATACCGGCGACCGCTTCATCGAGCGAGATGGATACTACTATTTCCAGGGGCGCGCGGACGACCTGATCAAAGTTTCCGGGCAATGGATCTGGCCGATGGAGGTGGAGCGTTGCCTGAACGAACACCCTGACGTTCATGAATGCGCGGTTCTGGCGATTCAGCTTGAGGACAAACGCATGGCGTTGCGGGCTGTCGTCCGTCTTGCCGCAGGCGTCGAGGCCCGGGATGAGCAAACGCTCAAACTGCGGGATTACGTCAAGTCGCAACTCGCGCCGTTCAAATCGCCGCGCCTGTTCGACTACGTGGACGACCTGCCGAAAACCGGCACGGGAAAGATCGACAGGCAGGCCCTCGTGGCGGACCACGCAAAGCATGGCACGTCCGCCGCGCCCCAGACTGAAATGAAGGATTAACTCTCACCCCCGGTTCGAGGGGATGGGACATAATGAAAGAAAGTGCCGCCCATGTCTTACGTTTTTCCCCCAGCCGCACAGGCAAGCGTTGCCGTCGATGGTACGGATGATCGCTTCCCGGTCCGACGCATTTTCTGTGTTGGTCGCAACTATGCCGCCCATGCCCGCGAGATGGGTAAAGATCCCGAGCGCGATCCGCCCTTCTTCTTCACCAAGCCGGCCGACGCCGTGGTGGAGAGCGGCGAAACCGTCGCCTATCCGCCAGAGACCGGGAATTTTCACTACGAGGCGGAACTCGTCGTTGCTATCGGCAAAGGTGGCAGGAACATCGCGGAAAAGGACAGCCTTTCCCATGTCTGGGGTTACGCCGTCGGCAATGACCTGACCCGCCGCGACCTCCAGCTCAAGGCCCGCGAACAGGGCCGTCCGTGGGACTGGGGCAAGGCGTTCGACAGCTCTGCCGTCATCGGGTCCGTGTTTCCGGTCGAAAAGGTCGGGCATCCGTGCAAGGGGTCGATCCGGCTGACCGTCAACGGAGAGATCCGGCAGGACGCCGATCTGGCGGAGCTGATCTGGTCCGTGCCGGAGATCATCTCGATCCTGTCGCATTCCATGACCCTCGCCCCGGGCGATCTGATCATGACTGGCACCCCTGCCGGTGTTGGCCCTCTGGTGCCGGGCGATATCTGCGTCGTCGAGATCGAGGGGCTCGGCACGATCGAGACCCCAATCGGACCGCGTGAGGCATAAGCCATGACGCTGAGGCTGCACAACTTCTTCCGCTCCTCCACGTCAACGCGCCTGCGAGCCGCGCTGAACCTCAAGGGACTGGACTATGACTATGTTCCCTATGTCCTTCGCAACGGGGAAACGCGGACGCCCAATTATCTGGCGAAGAACCCGCAGGGACTGGTCCCTACCCTTGAAAAAGGGGACGGCACCTTCCTGACGCAATCCCTCGCCATCATGGAATGGCTGGAGGAAACCTACCCTCACCCCCCGCTTTTGCCTTCCGAACCGGATGCCCGCGCCAGGGTGCGCGCGCTTTCCTACATGATCGCGCTGGAAATCCACCCGCTGAACAATCTGCGTGTGCTTGCCCGTCTGCACGATCAGTTCGGCGCCGACGACGACGCCCAAAAAGCGTGGTTCACCCATTGGGTTACGCTTACCTTCGACGCGCTGGAAGAGGAACTTTCGCGCGCGAAGGAGACTGGCACCTGCTGCCACGGCGACACGCCCACCATGGCCGATTGCTGTCTCTATGCGCAGGTCTGGAACAACCGTCGTTTCGACATTCCGCTAGCCGGCTGGCCCACGATTTCCCGAATCTTCGGAAACCTCGACGGGCTTCCTGCCTTCACGCGGGCCGCCCCGCCCAATCAGCCGGACGCGGCCTGACCCGCGCCCCCATTCCGTCAAGGAGGTCCCTATGCAGAACGAACAACTCGATCACGAGAGCGTCACACAGGCGATGCAGCCGAAGGACACACCGGAACTGCGCGCGCTTTACAAGAGCTTTGAGGAAGAAAGTATCATTCCCCTCTGGACCCAGCTCGGGGATCTGATGCCGATCCACCCGAAGTCCAAGGCCGTGCCCCACGTGTGGAAATGGTCCACTCTTCTGCGGCTGGCCCGGAAATCCGGTGAACTCGTCCCGGTGGGCCGTGGAGGCGAGCGCCGAGCACTTGGCCTTGCGAACCCCGGCCTTGGCGGCAATGCCTATATCTCCCCGACGATGTGGGCGGCAATCCAGTATCTCGGTCCGCGTGAGACCGCGCCCGAACACCGCCATTCCCAGAACGCCTTCCGTTTCGTCGTGGAGGGCGAAGGCGTCTGGACCGTGGTGAACGGCGATCCGGTGCGCATGTCTCGTGGCGATCTTCTGCTGACGCCCGGCTGGTGCTTCCATGGCCACCACAACGACACCGATCAGCCGATGGCCTGGATCGACGGTCTCGACATTCCCTTTTCTCAACAGATGGATGTCGGCTTCTTCGAGTTCGGCTCCGACCGCGTGACCGACTACGCGACGCCGAACTTCTCTCGTGGCGAGCGTCTCTGGTGCCACCCCGGCCTGCGCCCGCTGTCGGGTCTGCAAAACACCGTGGCCTCGCCCATTGGAGCCTATCGCTGGGAATTCACCGACCGCGCCCTGACCGAGCAACTGCTTCTGGAGGATGAAGGCCAGCCCGCCACCGTCGCCCCGGGCCATGCTGCAATCCGATACGTCAACCCGACCACTGGGGGCGACGTAATGCCAACACTTCGTTGCGAATTTCATCGGCTACGTGCGGGCACCGAAACGGCGACGCGCAACGAGGTCGGCTCCACCGTGTTTCAAGTCTTCGAGGGGGCGGGCGCGGTCGTGATGAACGGCGAGACGACGAAGCTTGAGAAAGGCGACATGTTCGTAGTGCCGAGCTGGGTGCCGTGGTCGCTTCAGGCCGAGACGCAGTTCGATCTGTTCCGCTTCTCGGATGCCCCGATCATGGAGGCCCTGTCCTTCATGCGCACCAAGATCGAGGGGCAGAAGTGATGTCTCTTGCCGAGACGGATCTGGCCGCCCGTGAGGCCCTGAAGGCCCGCCAGGGCAAAGGGGCGCGTTACGACGCCCCCAATGCCCCGGCAGAAGATCTTCTGCTTGCGCGTCGCGGCACAGCCCATTTTGCGCGCAAGTTGATGGAATTGCCGGATGCGGAGCTGTATGCCCCCTCGGCCGTCGAGGGCCTGACCCGCGCCCATGTCGTCGCTCGGATCGGCTATGACGCCCGTCATCAGGCACTTGCGCTCGAAGCATTCGGCAAGGGCGAAATCTACACCCTGCCCGTGCTGGAAGAGCAACAACTGCCGTCGCTCGACCTTGCCGCAACTTTGCCGGCACGAGCTTTGCGGCACCTGTTCCAGCATTCGGAGGTGCATCTGAACGTCTGCTGGCGTGATCTGACGGAAGAGCAGTGGGACATGGAGGTGGTGTTGGTGGACGGCACGACAGTCCCGACCCGCGCACTCCCCGGTATCCGCGCCGCAGCCGTCTGGCAAGGAGCGCTGGATCTGGGCAATGGCATGCGCGACGCGGAATTGCCCGCCGTCGCTCTGCTCGCAGCAGTCCGATCACGGCCCATCGGCAAGATCGGCGGGTCCTGATCCCGGCGTTTTGCCCTCGACACTCCGGCAATGCCGGAAAAATGCGCATCCGACCCGAGGCAGGAATTGCCAAAGGGTGTCGCCCCAGGCTTCGGCTCTCGGCGCAAAAACAGATGCGGAACGGCAGGGACGGTTAGAGGAGACCGTTTCTATTTAACCAAGGGAGGAGAAAGAATGAAAGCCGAACTTATTGCGCTTCTCGCAGGCGCAACCCTGACACTTGCCGCCGCCCCGGCACGTGCTATCGACGTGGCACCGGGCGACTATGTAATTGCACCGTCGGGTACGAATATCGCTCTGCTTTATCTACAGCATCAGAGCGCCGACAGCTTCGAGCTGAACGGCAGCGACATTCCCGGCTCCGAACTCGGAGCCAACGTCATGGTGTTGCACGGGCTGCATTATTCCGAGGCTTTCGGAATGCCCGCGCTCTATCACGCTATTCTGCCTGTCGTGGGATTCGACACCGCGAGAATCGGCGGGGCGGACCAGGGCACATCCGAAGGTGTCGGAGACCTCACTCTGGGCTTTACAGTGTGGCCGGTGCAACCTGACAATCCCGATACCGGGACCACCTTGGGCGTGAGCATGTTCGTGACTGCACCGACAGGCAACTACGACGTGACCGAAATCGGCGCGGGGTCCGGCGCCTGGACGCTGACACCACAGATCGGCCTGGTTCAGGGGCTGGGAAACGGCTTCTTCCTCGACGGGGTCGTGGATGCTGCATTTTCCTTCGACCATGACGAGAATGGCGTGACGGTCTCACGTGAGACCGCCTATCAGGCGCAGATCGCGCTGCGCAAACAATTCTCGCCGACGACCTCGGTTTCGCTGGGCCTGTCCTCGCAAACGGGAGGCAAGGTCGAGATCGGTGGTGTCGATACTGGGTTGCGCACCCGGCGCGATCAGGTTCGGCTTTATGCGAACACATTCTTGACGCCGACAGTGCAACTGCAAGGAATGCTGGCCAAAGATATCGAGGTCGACGGCGGTTTCAAGAGCAGCTCGGTGATCGAACTTCGGCTTCTGAAGCTGTTTTGAGCAAAGCCGGATAGAGCCGCCTTTACTGTGCGGCTCTTCAACTTGCGCGATGCGGACCAGGGAGGCATGCTGAATCCGCTCGCGCTCGGCTCTGCCAAGCAGGACGGGGGGAGGAAGGCGCATGTATCTCAAGAGGTTGAAGTATTTTATCGCAGTTGCCGAAGAACTGAATATTGGCCGCGCGGCTACGAGGCTCGATATTGCACAGCCCCCCCTTTCACGCCAAATTGCCCTGCTTGAGGAGGAATTGGGGGTTCATCTTTTTGACCGCTCGCGCAGCCAGATCCAGCTTACCCAGGCCGGCTGCGTGCTGCGCGACCGGGCCCGCGAGATTATTGAGCGGCTTGAACTGGCCCTGAGCGAAACAAAACGCATCGGCTCGGGCTTGGCGGGACGGCTCAGCATCGGTTTTGTCGGATCGGCCTCTTACAGCGTGTTGCCGGCGTTGATCCGAATCTATCGGCGCGAGTACCCGGATGTGCATCTCAGCCTGCGGGAGATGAACAACGCCAATCTGCAACGTTCGCTGGTTCAACGCGAGATCGACGTTGCCGTGGCTCGGCCCGGGCTTGAGGACGATGAATTCCGCAAAGAACCACTGTGTGTCGAGAAATTCATTCTGGCGTTACCAGAAGGATCCGATTTAAGCAGCCGGGATACGATACGGCTTGCCGATCTGACCGATCAAACAATCATTCTATCTGTCACCCAGTCGCGCCCGAGCTATGGCGCCGTGGTCCTGGACATTCTTTCGCATGAGGGTGTTACGCCGGGCAGCACCGAACTGGCCCCAGATTTTCAGTCCCTGATCAGCCTCGTCTCTGTCGGAGTGGGGATCGCCTTGGTGCCCCAATCCCTAGGTCTCGGGGCGCGGCCGGGCCTGATCTTGCGCCCCTATGAAGGATATAATCCCGGCATAGGGCTGATGGTTCATACCCGTCTCGACAATCGGGCGCCGCAGGTCATGCAGTTTATGGACCTGACGCGGAGATTCGCACGCAAACTTTGAACCGCCCCTAAGCTGGCCAGTTCACGTCTGACGACTGCCTGCCGTTGTTCCATGATGGATCGGGCGGCTTTCGACAGGAACGCACGCGACCCTGGCTGGCGCGCTCGCAAGTCCGGTCTGCCAGGAAGCACTTTCAGAATGTTCCCCGACAGGCTCGACGCCTAGGCCCGAGGCTTTTCCGGCCGAACCAGCCTGACCCGGCGCCAGCGCAAGCCGCTTATTAGTTGGGATCGTGATGGCGCTGCAGACGCAGCGAGACACGCCGCGCGGCTTCCACGACGATGTTGCGAAAGGCCCGAGGCTGAATCTCGTGACGACTGCGCGGAACAACTAGAACCAGCGCCGCAACAGGCTGGGAAATGTGGTTTTGGATCATTGCGCTTACGCAGATGACATCTGGCTCGTTCGCGGGTGGACCGGCGAGAAACCCCTCGCTTGCTATGTCGGCGAGGCGGTTGCGGAAGCTCTCCCGATTGTGGAGTGCGTTTTCGGGCTGGGCGTAGTGATCGAGATATTCGTCTATCTGCTGGTGCGAGTATTGCGCCAGATGCAACAATCCCGGCGGGCTATCATGAAGCGTGACTCCGGTCCCAAGCATCTCGCGCGAGACGCGCAGGGCTTGCGTGCCTTCCAAGGCCTCCAGAATCAGCAGCCGCCCGTGGTCCTCCATCGTCAAATATACGGTCTCGCCATAGCCACGCAAAAGTTCGGCGAGGACCGGGCGGGCGGCCCCCATCAGGGGCGAACTATCCTCAAACGCGCGATGGAGCGTGGCCACTAGCGGCCCGAGGCGATACCGCCCCCGTTCGACCTTTCTGAGCAGGCCAATTCGCCCGAGCCCGTTCACAAGGTCATGCGTTCCGCTGACCGAATTGTTGATCGCACGCGCGAGATCCGTCACGGAATGCTCCGGCTGCTCTGCTGTGAACTGCCGCAACAGACTTCCGACCTTATGAAGCGTTTTCATGGGTACTCCCCTCCCTCCCCGCACCAGCTTTCCGGTATTACCGGAAAAGTATGCGGTATTTCAACATACCTTTCGACAGCCATGCAAATTTTGCAAGGTAGGGTGCTCATTACAGCAAGACGATACGGAATGAGACTTCGGCGCTTCGGTGGCCGGATCTTTGGGAGGAGGAAAAATGAAAGACGATGTCAAGCCCAACGCGGGGGTCAGTGCGACCCAGCCGTACACGGGGAGCGAATATCTCGACAGCCTGGACGACGGTCGCACGATCTTCATCCATGGGGAACGGGTCAAGAAGGTTGCTGACCATCCAGCCTTTCGTAACTCGGCACGCATGGTCGCGCGCTGGTACAACAGGCTGCACGAGAAGAAGGACCAGATCGGTCGGCCGACCGACACCGGCTCGGGCGGCTGGACGCACCCCTATTTCAAGGCAGCCAAGACGGCCGAGGAACTCATCGCGGGGCGAGACGCTATCGCCGAGACGCAGCGCGTGGCGCAGGGCTGGATGGGCCGCGCGCCGGACTACAAGGCCGCCTTCATGGGCACGCTGGGCGCCAATTCGTCTTTCTACGGGGAATATGCCGGCAACGCGAAGGCCTGGTATGCCCGCACGCAGGAACGGCTCGACTACTGGAACCACGCGATCGTCAACCCGCCGATCGACCGCCACCTGCCCGTCGAACAGGCCAGCGACGTCTATATGCAGGTCGAGAAGGAAACCGATGCCGGGGTGGTCGTCTCGGGCGCCAAGGTCGTCGCCACCGGCTCGGCGCTGACGCATTACAACTTCGTCGCCCATTACGGCGTTCCGATCAAGGACAAGAAGTTCGCCCTGATCTTCACCGCCCCGATGGACAGCCCCGGCGTGAAGTTGATCAGCCGCGCCAGCTATGAGCTGAATGCCGCGGTGATGGGAACGCCCTTCGACTATCCGTTGTCCAGCCGGCTGGACGAGAACGACGCGATCCTGGTGTTCGACAAGGTGCTGGTGCCCTGGGAAAACCTGTTCGTCTATGGCGACATCGAGAAGATCAACGCCTTCCTGCCCGCCTCGGGCTTCGGCGCGCGCTTCACCATGCACGGCAGCACGCGCCTCGCGGTCAAGCTCGACTTCATCGCCGGCCTGTTGTCCATGGCGCTTGACGCGACCGGGGTGTCGGCCTTCCGCGGCCCGCAGACCGCCGTGGGCGAGGTCGTGGCCTGGCGCAACATGATGTGGGCGCTGAACGACGCACTGGTGAAAAGCCCGGTGCCGTGGGTCGGGACCGACGGCTACGTCCATCCCAACCTGAATGCCGGCACCGCCTATCGTGTGCTTGCGCCGATGGCCTACATCCGGATCAAGGAACTGATCGAACGCCATGTCGCCTCGGGGCTGATCTATCTGCCCTCCTCGTCGCTGGACTTCGAATCCGAGGAGGTACGGCCCTATCTCGACCGCTACGTCCGCGGCTCGAACGGGATGGTCGCGCTGGACCGGGTGAAGCTGCTGAAACTGCTGTGGGATGCGATCGGATCGGAATTCGGCGGCCGGCACGAGCTTTACGAAACCAACTACGCCGGCAGCTACGAGGCGATCCGCGTCGAGACCATGATGGCGGCCCAAGCCTCGGGCGAGTTGGCGCAGATGCAGCAGACGGTCCGCGACTTCATGTCGGAATACGACCTGAACGGCTGGACAGCGCCCGACCTGATCAATCCCTGGGATGTCAACCGCCTGCGAGCCGGCTTCCAGAAATGAGAGCCGCGATGCGGCCGGTCCGGCCGGCCGCATCGCCGAACACTTGAAGGGGGGGTGGCCGTTGTCTCTGGATTATTCCGGGTGCCAAACGAATGTGATGCGTGACGATCAGTTGGCCCTGCCGGCCAGCATCGTGACGATCGGTGCCTTCGATGGCGTGCATCGCGGCCATCAGGAGCTGATCACCCGCGTCGTCGCCGAGGCGCGGGCGACCGGGCTGCCAGCGGTGGTCTGGACCTTCGATCCGCCGCCCAAGGTGTTCTTCGGCAAGGCGCGGCAATTGACGCCGGTGTCGGAAAAGCTGGCCCGGATCGCCCGGCTCGGTCCCGATTACATCGTACTTTCAAATTTCGGCCACAGCTATGCGGCGCGCAGTCCTGCGGATTTCCTGGCTGATCTATCCCGTATCGGGCCGAAGCGCATCCATGTCGGGGCCGATTTCCGCTTCGGCGCGCGGCAGGCTGGCGACACCGATCTTCTGGCGCGCCACTTCAAAGTCGTCCTTGCGCCCCCGGTGCTTTGCGAACGGGGCGTGACGATCTCGTCCAGCCGCATCCGCGCGCTGCACGAGAGCTGCCTGCTCAGCGAGGCGGCCTCGCTCCAAGGCGAGACTGCGCCTTCCGCCCTGCTCTGTGGGGCGCTGTTAACCAATGACATGAGGTATGAGGAGAGTTTCGATGTCTGGTTTTGACCCGCGCGAGTTGCGCGATGCCTGCGGCCGTTTCGCCACCGGCGTGACGGTAATCAGCACCCGCACCGAGGACGGCGATCACGGAATGACGGCCAATGCCTTCATGTCGGTCTCGCTCGACCCGCCCCTGATCACCATCTCGCTCGACCGCAAGAGCCGGATGCTGGAAAAGGTGCGCTCCTCCGGGCGCTATGCCGTGAATGTCCTGGCCCAGGACATGAAGCCGCTGGCGATGCATTTCGCCGGCAAGCACGACCCGGAGTTGGTCGGGGTCTTTTCCGAGCGTGACGGACTGCCGGTGATCCCGGATGCCCTGGCCGTGTTCCTGACCGATGTCGAGCAGGAAATCGAGGCCGGGGACCACACGCTCTTCATCGGCCGGGTGACGGACATCGGCCGTGAAAACGGAAACCAGCCGCTTGTCTTCAGCGGCGGAAAGTTTGCGACGCTCGCCACGGCCGACGAATAGGACCCGGCAGGCGGACTTATTACTAAAACAGGGAGGATACTCATGGAAACGACTCTGCATATCGACAACGAAGCCCGGCCGGCCAGCACGCAGGCCCGGTTCGAGCGCCGCTCGCCCGCATCGGGCGAGGTGGTGACGATCAGTGCCGCCGCCAATGCGCGCGACGCCAGCGCCGCCATCGAGGCGGCGGAGCGGGCATTCGCCTCGTGGTCGCAGACCGGCCCCGGCCTGCGCCGGGCCCTGCTGATGAAGGCGGCCGACGAGATCGAGGCACGCACCGAACAGTTCGTTGCCGCAATGAAGGCCGAGGTCGGCGCCGGCGAGCTGTGGTCGCGCTTCAACGTCATGCTGGCGGCGAACCTGTTCCGCGAGGCGGCCTCGCTGGCCACCCAGATCCAGGGCGAGACCATCCCCTCGGACAAGCCCGGCACGCTCTCGATGACTGTCCGCCAGCCGGTCGGCGTCATCCTCAGCATGGTGCCCTGGAACGGTCCGGTGGTGCTGGCGGCGCGGGCGATCGCCTATCCGCTGGTCTGCGGCAATACGGTGGTGTTCCGCGCCTCGGAAACCTCGCCCCGGACCCACGAGTTGATCGCCGAGGCGGTCTATGCCGCCGGCTTCCCGCCCAGCACGCTGAACTTCATCACCAACGACCCCAAGGACGCTCCCGAGCTGGTCGAAGCGATGATCGCCCATCCCGCCGTGCGCCGCGTGAACTTCACCGGCTCGACCCATGTCGGCCGGATCATCGCCGAAAAATGCGGCCGCTACCTCAAGCGCTGCATCCTGGAACTGGGCGACAAGTCGCCGATGGTCGTTCTGGGCGATGCCGACATCGAAGGCGCGGTGAACGCCACCATCTTCGGGGCCTTCCTCTATCAGGGCCAGATCTGCATGACGACCGAGCGGGTGATCGTCGAGGAGAGCATCGCCGACCGTTTCGTCGATCTTCTGGCCGAACGCGCCGCGACGCTTCAGGCTGGCGACCCGCGGGTCCAGGCCGCCTGCGCCCTGGGGCCGGTCATCAACCAGAATGCCGCCGACCGGCTGAACGCGCTGCTGAAGGACGCCACCGACAAGGGCGCCCGGCTGCGCGCCGGGGGCCATGCACAGAACACGCTGATGTCCGCCACCGTCCTGGACGGCGTCACCTCGGGGATGCGCATCTACAGCGAAGAGGCCTTCGGTCCGATCCTGCAGGTGATCCGCGTCAAGGACAGCGACGAGGCCGTCCGCGTCGCCAACGATACGGAATACGGCCTGTCTGCCGCCGTCTTCGCCACCGACATCAACAAGGCGGTGTCGGTCGCAATGCGGATTCAGACCGGGTCTGTTCACATCAACGGCTCGACCGTCGCAAACGACGCCCAGGCGCCCTATGGCGGAACCAAGGCCAGCGGCTGGGGCCGTTTTGACGGCGGCCGCGCGGTGATCGAGGAGTTCACCGAACTGAAATGGCTGACGATCGAGTCGCCCTCGCAACAGTATCCGCTCTGACGGCACGACCGGCACGGAGCAGTGTGACCGACGAGAAGATACGGATCAGGCCGGGTATCTGGCGCGATCCCAGAACCGAAAGTGGTAATTATGAAGAAAACTCTACTTACCGTCGATGACGTTACCGGGTGCTGGGCAATCATGCCCACACCTTCGAAACCCAACGCATCAGACATCAATGCAACCGATACCGTTGATCTGGATGAAACCGCCCGCGCCGCCGAGGCTCTGGTCGCGGCAGGCGTAAACGGCATCCTGACGCAGGGCACGCTTGGAGAAGCCGCGACAACGACCTGGGAAGAAAAGCAGGCGTTTCTGCGCACGGTGGTTGAAACGGTCGGAGGGCGGGTTCCAGTCTTCGGCGGCACGACCAGCCTGAACACCCGCGATACGATCCGCATGACCAGGGCCGTGCGTGAGATCGGTGTCGATGGTGTCATGCTCGGCCTTCCGATGTGGTGCACGCCTGACGTGCCGACGGCGGTTCAGTTCTACCGGGATGTCGCCTCTTCCTGCCCTGACGTGGCGATTTGCGCCTACGCCAATCCCGAAGCGTTCAAGTTTGAATTCCCACGGGCTTTCTGGGCACAGATCGCTGAAATCCCGCAGATCGTTTCCGCCAAATACATGAGCACGGCGGCTCTCTATACGGATATCAACCTGACGAAACGCCGGATTCGCCTGATGCCGCTCGATGTGGACTACTATGCGGCTGCGCGGATTGATCCGGAAGCCTGCACGGCGTTCTGGACCAGCGGTGCGGTCTGTGGTCCGTCGCCCGTGATCCAGTTGCGCGATCTCGTCTCGAACGCGCACAGGACGGGAGACTGGAGCAAGGCAAAAGCGCTGACGGACCGGATCGCTTTTACCTATCGCACCCTTTTCCCGAACGGGTCGTTCAGGGAATTCTCGGTCTACAACATCGGAATCGAGAAAGCGCGCATGGACGCTGCGGGCTGGATGACGGCCGGGCCATGCCGGCCGCCGTATCATGTCGTCCCCGAGCAGATTCTTGCCGGCGGCCGTGAATCGGGCCTTCAATGGGCAAAGCTCGCGGCCGAACTTGACGGCGGGAAACCGGCATGAGCAATCGTGCCCTTGATTTCTATTTCGATTTCATGAGCCCGTTTGCATATCTGGCGTTTCAAAAGCTGCCCGGGATATGTGAACGATACGGGCTGGAACTCCGGCCCCATGTCGTCGATCTGCCAAAACTGAAGCTGCTGGCTGGGAATACCGGGCCTGCGAATGTGGCCATTCCGACGAAGATTCGCTACCTCAAGACCGATCTTGATCGTTGGGCAGGCCGCTACGGGGTGCCTCTGAAATTTCCGAAGTCACTGGATACCGGCGCGCTCAACCGCAGTTTTTTGCATGCGCATGACGCGGGAAAAGGACCTGACTTCATCCGGCTCGCCTGGGATGGGGTGTGGGGGAAAGGTGGGGATCCGACAGATCCGGCCCTGCTGGACGATCTGGCCTCGACCTGCGGCCTGAACCCGGAAGAGCTTGCTGCCTGGACGGCCTCGGAGGAAGCCTTCGCACGTCTGAAAACTGCGACCCAGGCGGCGCATGAGGCCGGCGTTTTTGGTGTTCCGACCATGATCGTCGGCGATCAAATGTGGTGGGGCAACGACCGCCTTGCCTTCATGGAGGATGCCCTGAGCCAGGGCATCCGTATCTAACTTTCAATAAACTTCAAACGGAGGAGGAGCCTCTCATGTCCCTGCAAAAACTATCTCATGCGACGCTAAGGGTGAAAAACCTTGAGGAATCGCTGGAATTCCACACCAAGGTTCTCGGGCTGGAAGAGATCGCGCGTCAGGACGGACGTGTGTATCTGACCTGCGGCACGGACGGAACCTATGACCTCGCCGTGACCGAAGGAGGCACCGGCGTCATCAGCTTTGCGATCGCCGCGGATGATGAGGAAGATCTGGCGCACTATCGCCGCCGCGTGGAGGAGGCGGGTGTCGGAGTGCGCGAAATGACGGACCCGGACCCCGGCGTTGCGAAGGTGATCGAATTCGATCTTCCGCCGCAGAAGCAGAAGATGCAGATCGCCCTGCGCAAACCCGAGGTGCGTCAGCACTATTACAATCCGGCCCGGCGTGGGGCCAACCATCTCGGCGGTCTCGCGCCGGTGGATCTGGACCATATCACGTTGCGCGTGGGGCCTGACGCAACGCAAACGATCGAATTCCTCTCGAAGTACGTCGATTTTCATGCGTCCGACATCGTGGACTTTCCCGGCGGTAACGGTCGCCTGGCATCCTGGATGCATGTCGGCGACTACCACCATGATGTCGCGATGTTCGCCGGCGCGCCGCATGAAACCCTCGATCACCTCGCCTGGACCATCCCGAACCTCGAATACATGAAGATGATGCTCGACCAGGTCGCTCGCGGGGGCGTCATGACCGAAGCTGGTCCCGGACGTCATGGGGTCGGTTCCAACATCTACTCGTATTTCTGGACCCCCTGCGGTAACCGCTACGAACTGTCGGGCGAGATGCCGCGCTGCGTGGATCGTAAAGCCGGGCCGAAGATGTGGACTGCCGATCAGCCCACCATCTTCAGCTCGTGGGGGGCACCCTTCCCTGAAAGTTTCAAGACTGGCTCCTGAGCAAGAACTGGTCCGCGCCTCTATGGCGCGGACCAGCGCGATTTGAGCGTCTTTAGTTTTCTTAGGCTCCACTCCGCGCTAGCCGGCCGATGTTGGGGATATTAATGGATTGTGCCGAAACCGAAATGCCGAGGCATTCAGATTGGATTGAGCTTCGCCATCTCCGTTATTTTGTAGCTGCAGCCGAGCATGGAAGCTTTCGCAAAGCCGGCGCCGCACTCGGGCTTTCACAGTCGACAATAAGCCGGTGTATCGCCGACCTCGAAGACCAGATCGGCGCGTCTTTGTTTCACCGGCACACATGGGGCGTGTCGCAGACTTATGCCGGACAGCGTTTCCTTGTGCGAGCCAGGCAGGCCATCAGAACTGTCGGGATAGGAGCGCAAGATGTCGCCTCTGTCGGGCGATCCGAGCAAGGTCGTGTCAAGATCGGCATCTATTCCTCGATCGCTTCCGGCTTTCTTACTGAATTGCTGGTAAGCTTTGGCAAGCGCTACCGCAATGTTAGCATAGAGATGGTAGATGGGAACCCTGCCGAACATGTGGCGGCAATCCGGCAACTCAGCCTCGACGTCGCGTTCATTACCGGAACTCGGGAATGGCCAGACTGTGAACGCGCACCCTTGTGGTCGGAACGTGTGTTCGTTGTCCTGCCCGACAGTCACGCCCTGACCAAGAGGGAAGAACTGGTGTGGCGCGATCTCGCCGACGAAACCTTCATTGTGAGCGAAACCGCCCCAGGGCAGGAGATTCACGATCATTTGGTTCGCTGTTTGGCAGACCTCGGCCGGCATCCCGATATTCAGGTACAGCATATCAGCCGGGACAATCTCGTGCCATTGGTTGCGTTCGGCCGGGGGCTAACGCTGGTAAGCGAGGCCATGACCGTTGCACAGTTTCCTGGTGTTGTTTACCGGCCAATCCTCGGTGAGGTTCTGCCCTTCTCGGCCGTCTGGTCTGCAAGCAACGACAATCCCGCTTTCCGTCGGTTCCTTAGTCTGGCAAAGGCAATGGCCGTCAGACCTACACCTTTGGAGACCGGGCGGAGCGCCGTGCCTTCGCAAACCCCCGATCCGTAGCGATGAAGCGCTCCAGCATCGGCACTATCAGCCTGACGGGATCGGCGGCGGGCTGGCCGCTCTCGCGGGCGAGCACCTCGGCATAGGCGACCAGATCGCGGTGAAGCGGCGCGGGCAGCTCCACCATCACCTTGACGGGCTTGTCGTCGGGCAGCGGGCCGAGTTTCAGCTTGGTCATGGTCAACCTCCGGCGGGCTCGAATACAAGGTCGCGGGTGACGATGATCCTGACCGGGAAGCCCGGTCGGATGGTGAGCGTCGGCGCAACCTGCAACTGGCGCTGGACGATCTGCTGGCCGGCCTGATTGACGGTATCCTGCGCCCCGTCGCGGATGGCGCGGATCAGCCGATCTTCGTCGCTGGTCGCCAGCTCCGTGCCGACTGCGAGCAGCGTGGAGAGGCCAGCCGCCTTCATTAGATCCCACCAATGATAGTCGACGCCATCCTCAAGTCCGGCGTAGCCCGAAGCATCCGCGCCCGGCAGGCGCTCCAGAACGATGGAGCGGCCGCCCGGCAGGATCAGGCGATTCCACACCAAGAGCACCCTGCGCTGGCCGAAGGTCACGCCGTCATCGTATTGGCCGATGATGCGGGTGCCTTGCGGGATCAGCAACAGCGCGCCGGTCGGGCTGTCGTAAACGTTCTCGGTGACTTGCGCGGTGATCTGTCCGGGCAGATCGGAACGGATGCCGGTGATGAGCGCGGCCGGGATCACGGCCCCGGCCTGAAGGATATAGGGCGATGCCGGCGGCGCGACACGATCCGGGGCGACGGTTTGTCGATCCACCGGCCCGTTGAGGAAGGCGGCATGTCGGTTCTGCCCGGACCCATCGGGTTGTTGTCCGCCAATCCCGGCGATACCGGGCATGGCCGTTCCCGCTGTCCCGCCGGAACGCGGCCCCGACTGGAAGAACACGTTGCTGAGGCGGGCCGCTTCTTCCTCGGCAAGACGGCGCTGTTCCTCTGGATCAACGGCGGGCGTCGTGATCGCTGCCGGCATCACTGGCTGCCCTCTGTTCTGTGCCTCAAGGATCGGTCGGCCGAGATCGCCAGGCAGCGCCGGCCCCAGAACGGGGCCGGTGTAGTCGCGCGGCAGACCGGCTAGGCCGTCCGCTGTGGAACGATTTTCCGTTGAATACAGTTCTTCACCTCCAGGCCCTGCATCACGGATCTGGAGCGCATAGATCAGTGCGCCCGAGATGCCGAGAAGCGCGATCCCGCCAACGCCCGCCAGCACTCTCCTGGAAAGGCGAGTGACGCGGGGCGGTTCCGCACGAAGCCGCATGGGTGCGACGGTTTCGGTCTCACTCATGAGGACGATCCTCCTGTGGTCGTGCGGACCGGCGGGATCGCGGCCTGCGTTTGTTCCATACGAACGATCCTGACCACCTGCTGACGGTCGCCGCTGCCAAGGCGCAGCTCGGCCGCGCCGAAGAGGCGATCCACGATCAAAACGTTCTGGTGCACGCGGCTGTTGACGATCTGCGTTTCTCCGTTCGACCCGATGACGAACAGAGGCGGCATTTCGCCCTGCACGATACCGCGCGGGAAAACGACATAAACACGGCGGCCATCGTCGAAGACGGAAACAGGTCGCCATGGCGGGCTGTCGCCCCGCACCTGCAATCCGTAGCGATAATTACGGGCTGCCTCGGCGGGGATGGCGGGCGTGGTCGGCGTGGTCACTCGGCTCCCTGCCGGCGGCGCGGGATAAGCCCATGCCACGGAAGGCATGTAGAGCGCTTCCCGCGCACGCAACTCGATCATGTAGGTGCGCCGGTCGGTGGTCACGACAAGGTTAGTGGAAATGTCCGGGCGCGTCGGTTTCACCAGGATATGGACACGACGGTTCGAGCCTGAGCCGCTTTCGGTGTCGCCGATGATCCAGCGCGTCGTGTCGCCTGCCGCAATCGGTCCCGCCCCGGTCAGGCTCTCGCCCGGCTCCAGCGCGATATTGGTGATCTGGCCGGGCGCTGCATAGACCTGATAGAGCGCACCTTCCGACCACGGATAGATCTGGATCGCGTTGTAGTAGCCTTCTCGGCGCGGCTCGACGCGGGCGGCGGCATTGGCGTTCTCGACGCGGCCGGTCGGCGTGCCGGCTGTGGTGCCGCCGCGCGCCACGGTCCATGCCGGGGGAACGTGCAGGGGCCGGGGCCGGTTGTCCGTGGCGGCGGCCTGCACGGTGGGCAGCGGCAACACGTCGGCGTCGTAGCTGAATTGCGGCGGCTTGTTGGTCGCGCAGCCCGTCAGCATGGTGGCGGAAAGCAGCAAAGCCGCGAAGGCGGGTTTAAGGAAAGCCGGAAACGCGGCTTCGCGGAAAGGCGTGCGGGTCATTGGCTCATCTCCCGCGACCAGTTGATCGCGTTGACGTAGATTCCAAGGGGATTGGCGCGCAGGCGCTCGGCGTTGCGCGGGGTCTGGATCACGATGGTGAGGATCGCGGTCCACCTCTCCGTGGTGGAGAGCTGCCCGTTCTCATAGTGGCGTTCGGTCCAGGCAACCCGAAAGCTATCCGGCGAAGCCCGGATGACGGATGACACCTCGACGGCGACCTGCTGGCGGCCGACGCGGGTAAAGGGATCGTTGTTGCGGGCGTAGTCGTTCAAGGCGGCCGCGCCGCGATCGGTAGTCCACTCATAGGCACGGAGCCAGTTCTGCCGGACAATGATCGCATCTGCCGGGATCGCGCGGACTTGCTCGATGAAGCGGCCGAGATGGAAGGCGATCTGTGGATCGGTGGGGCGATAGTCGGCAACAGCAGGCGCGACGGTTTGCGCTTGGCCGAGACTATCTACTTGTACGACCCAGGGCACGACCGTCCCGCGCGCCGATTGCCAGACAAGAGCGCTGGCAAAGCCTGCGGACAGGATCAGGCAGCCGAAGGCCATGTAGCGCCAGTTCCGTGCCTGCAAACGGGCTGAGCCGATCCGCTCATCCCAGACCTGTGCGGCCTTCTGGTAAGGTGTCTCCGGTTCTGGCGTCTTGCCGTAATGGGTTGCTGGTCGTTTGAAGATGTTCATGTGCGGTCACTTTCGGAAAGACTGACGGAGGAACCGCCGCCGTGGCTGTCGCCGGAACGGACGGCATGGGCGACGGTGGAAGCGCCATGGCTCATGGCCCGGCCGCGCTGCATGCGCTGTGCCCAGGCTGGCGGACTATCGGTGGTCGCAGGAGATGCCGGCTCGCGGGATGTGGTGCCGCCGACCGTGCCCATCGAGGAGCTGCCACCGGAGGCTCCGAACCCGCCCTTGACGCCATCCGAATAACTGGATTTCAGGCTGTCGGTGGCGCGGGCGGCGGCATGCTTCAGGGGCGAGACGGTCGCTGACGCACCCGCGCGCGCTACACCGCCAAGCCCGGATGCGATACCGGCTGCGCCGGACCCGCCCATGGAGCCAAGGGTATAGGCTGATGAGGCAGCGCCGGCGGCGGAGGCGCCGCCGCGCGCGAATGCAGCACCACCGGAGAGTGCGGCGCCACCACCCTTCGCGGCGAGCATGGTCGCACCACCGGCAGCGATTGCCGCGCCACCAACGGCGAGACCCGTGCCGACAGCGGCACCGGCGCTGAGTTGCGGGCCACCAGACACGAGGCCCGTGGCGATGCCGGGTCCGAAAATGCCGAGGCCGAGAAGGGAAAGGGCCGCCAGCACGATGGCCATGGCATCATCGATAGTCGGCGTCGCGCCGCCGAAGCCGGCAGTAAATTGGCCGAAGAGCGTCGAACCGATACCGATTATGACGGCGAGGACCAGAACCTTGATACCACTGGAGATCACATTGCCGAGCACCCGTTCGGCCATGAAGGCGGTCTTGCCGAAGAGGCCGAAGGGAATCAGCACGAAGCCGGCGAGCGTGGTCAGCTTGAACTCGATCAGCGTCACGAAGAGCTGGATCGCCAGGATGAAGAAGGCGAGGATGACCAGCGCCCAGGCGAAGAACAGGCAGAGGATCTGCACGAGGTTTTCGAATACCGCGACCCAGCCCATCAGATCGGAGATGGATTCGAGCAGTGGCCGCCCGGCCTCGAGACCGGTCTGAGCGACGCGACCGGGTCGCAGAAGATCGGCGGCCGAAAACCCGGTGCCCGACGCCATCAGGCCAAGACCGGCAAAGCTCTCAAAGACGATCCGGGCGAGGTTGTTCCAGTTGGAAATGATGTAGGCGAAGACGCCGACGAACAGCGTCTTTTTCACCAGCCGGGCGACCACATCATCGTCAGCGCCCCATGCCCAAAACAGGGCGGCGAGTGTCACGTCGATGACAATGAGCGTCGTCGCGATAAAGGCAACCTCACCGCCAAGCAGGCCGAAGCCGGAGTCGATGTAGCTCGTGAAGATGCCAAGGAAGTTGTCGATGACCCCCGTTCCGCCCATGGTTTAACGCTCCCCGTTCGGGCCGGGAGCCGCCTGCGCGGGCGTCCGACCCAAGAAACGGTCACGGGTCTCGGACCAGGTGCGGAGGCAGTCGGGGTCACTAGCCGCGGCCTCACCCATTTGCTGGCAACGCCTCTGGTCGAGGCGCAGGGGATCGGGCGGAGTCTGACGCGCTGAAGCAGAAGGTGCTGGCGCGGGCGCTTCCTCGCGCGTCGTCTCGATGATCGCCGTGGTGATCGCAACAGCAACGAAAACGATGGCCGCGATCCGGGCCAGCACCTTTCTTTCCATGATCTTCTCCCCCGCCTCAGTTGAACATCTGTGCGTTGCCGGGCTGGTAGCCCGACCCCGGCGTCAGGAAGCGTTCGCGTTGGATGCGCCCCTGTTCGGCGGCGGTCGCCCGCTCCGCTTCCGACAAGGCATCGGCCCGGCCATTGGCCGAGATGACCGCGATCAGGTCGGAGAGCTGCTGCGATTGCAGGGCGAGGAGCTGGTTGCCGGCCTGGGTCGCCTGAAGCGCGCCGGTCGCTCCCTGGCTTTCGCCGACGAGCGTTGCCATCTCGGCACGGTTGGCGTCGATGTTGCCGACAACACCAGCCTGCACACGCATGGCGTCCTGCAAGCCGCCGACGGTGTTCTCCCAGCGAGAGCGGGCATCCGCGACCATTTGGGCGTCGGTCGCGGAGAGCGAGACATTGCCATATTGGCTCTGAAATGCCTGGTCGATCTGGCCGACCTCGAAGGCGAGATTCTGCGCCTGGCCCAGAAGCTGCTGGGTGCGCTGAACGTTCTGCTGGAGCGCCTGAAGCGAACTGTGCGGCAGGCTCGCGAGGTTGCGGGCCTGGTTGATCAGCATCTGCGCCTCGTTCTGAAGCGAGGTGATCTGGTTGTTGATCTGCTCCAGGGTGCGAGCCGCCGTCAGCACGTTTTGCGCGTAGTTGGACGGATCATAGACAATGCGCCAGGCATGGGCCGGGCTCGTCAGCACGGGCGTGAGCGTGACGGGAAAGGCCAGCGTCAGCGCAAACATGGAGGCGCTGGCCATGCGAGAAATCCGGGGCATCGTGCGCGTCATGGGGTAATCTCCTCTTCTTCCAGGGTGAACTCGAACTCGTCCTCATCGAGAATGAGGGACGACAGATCGTCGCTTTCGGTGGCCAGATTGCTGAGGTCCGGGATCAGATCGGCGGCCCAGTCGACGCCGCGCGCTTTGAGCCATGCGGCGAGGAAGCCATCGCGGCCGTGTTCGGCGAAGATCTCGTCGATCAGCGCCTGATCGGATTTTGATGAAACCGCGCAGAGCGCGAGGCCGACCTCGGACAGGCCCAGCTCGAACAGCCGGTTGCCGCGCCGGGACTGGCAGTAATAGTCCCGCTTCGGTGTAGCCCGTGCGAGGATCTCGATCTGTCGGTCATTGAGGCCGAAGCGGCGATAGATCGTGGTGATCTGTGGCTCGATGGCCCGCTCGTTCGGCAGCAGAAGCCGCGTCGGGCAGCTTTCGATGATGGCCGGGGCAATCTTGCTACCATCTATGTCGGACAGGCTCTGCGTAGCGAAGATGACGCTGGCGTTCTTTTTGCGCAGGGTTTTCAGCCATTCGCGGAGCTGTTCCGCGAAGGCGTCGTCATCCAGCGCCAGCCAACCCTCGTCGATGATCAGCAGCGTCGGCCGCCCGTCCAATTTGCCGCCGATGCGATGAAACAGGTAGGACAGGACGGCAGGCGCCGCGCCGGTCCCGACAAGGCCCTCGATCTCGAACGCCTGCACATCGGCGGAGCCGAGATGTTCTGCCTCGGCATCGAGCAGTCGGCCATAGGGACCACCTACGCAATAGGCGCGCAGCGCCTGCTTCAGATCGTTGGACTGAAGCAGCACAGCAAGGCCGGTGATCGTCCGTTCCCCAACGGGCGCAGAGGCAAGCGAGGTCAGCGCCGTCCAGATGTGTTCCTTCACCTCCGGCGTGATCTGGATATTCTCGCGCATCAGGATCGCGACGATCCAATCAGCGGCCCAGGCACGTTCGGCCGTCTCGTGGATGCGCGCCAGCGGTTGCAGCGAAACAGAAGTCTCGGAAGCGTCGGTCAGCTCGCCGCCGAGATCATGCCAGTCCCCACCCATCGCGAGCGATACGGCGCGGATGCTGCCGCCAAAATCGAATGCGAAGACCTGCGATCGCGCGTAGCGGCGGAACTGCAGCGCCATCAGTGCCAGCAACACCGACTTGCCCGCGCCGGTCGGCCCAACGACAAGCGTATGGCCGACATCCCCGACATGCAGGGAAAACCGGAACGGGGTCGATCCTTCGGTTCTGCCGTAGAGCAGCGGGGGTGCGCCGAAGTGGTCGTCCCGTTCCGGCCCCGCCCACACGGCAGACGAAGGGACCATGTGGGCAAGGTTGAGCGTCGAGACTGGCGGTTGCCGGACATTGGCATAGGCGTGTCCGGGCAGGCTGCCGAGCCAGGCGTCGACGGCATTGACCGTCTCAACCATGACGCTGAAATCGCGGGACTGGATGATCTTCTCGACCAGCCGCAGCTTTTCGTCTGCGCGGCGGGCGTCCTCGTCCCAGACGGTGACGGTCGCCGTGACATAGGCCATGCCGGCGATGTCCGCGCCGAGTTCCTGCAAGGCCATGTCCGCATCGGCGGCCTTGTTCGCTGCATCAGTATCGACCAGCGCGGATTGCTCGTTGGTCATCACCTCTTTCAGGATGGCGGCGATGGACTTACGCTTGGCGAACCATTGCCGCCGGATCTTCGTCAGCAGCCGGGTCGCGTCAGTCTTGTCCATAAGGATGGCGCGGGTGGACCAGCGATAGGGAAACGCCAGCCGGTTCATCTCGTCGAGCAGGCCGGGTGTGGTCGTGCCCGGAAAGCCGGTGATGGTCAGTACCCGAAGGTGCTGATTGCCCAGGCGCGGCTCCAGCCCGCCGGTCAACGGCTGGTCAGCCAACAGCGCATCGAGATAGATCGGCGTCTCCGGCACGCAGACACGATGCCGATTGGTCGAGATCGTCGAATGGAGATAAGTCAGCGTCTCGGGATCATCGAGCCAGCGGCATTCGGGCATGAAGCCGTCGAGCAGCGCCAGCACGCGGTCGGTACGATCGGCAAAGCTGCGCGCCAATTCCCATGGATTTACACCCGAGGTCTCGCGCCCCTCATAAAGCCAGGATTCCGAACGCGCGGCGTCTTCGGCTGGAGGAAGCCACAGGAAGGTGAGAAAGTAGCCCGAGACGAAATGGCTGCCTTCCTCCTCGAAATCAGCTTTCCGCTCGGCATCGACCAGCGCCGAGGCCGGATCGGGGAAACGGCTCGCCGGGTAGATTGCAGCTTCCGACCGCTGTGCCTCGACGAAGATGGCCCAGCCCGAGCCAAGCCGGCGGAAGGCATTGTTCAGCCGTCCGGCCACCGCGACCAGCTCGGCCGCGACGGCGGAATCCAGGTCCGGCCCACGAAACTTTGCCGTGCGCTGGAACGAGCCGTCCTTGTTGAGGACAACACCCTCCCCCACAAGCGCCACCCAGGGCAGATAATCGGCAAGGCGGTATGCGGTGCGGCGGTATTCTGCAAGATTCATCATGGCACGTGCCTCACACCGAGAGATGGCCGGGAATACGGAGATGACGGCGCGCAACCTCGACGAAGAGCGGATCGCGTTTTGCCGCCCAGACGGCTGCAATGTGGCCGACCGCCCAGATCAGGATGCCGGCGAACCAGAGCTGGAGGCCGAGGCCCACGGCCCCGGCCAGCGTGCCATTCAGGATGGCGACGCTTCGCGGTGCGCCGCCGAGCAGGATCGGCTCGGTCAGGGCGCGGTGGACCGTCACGCTGAAGCCCGGCACTGCATCGAGCGCCTCGAAACTCGCCGCCATCACACCAGCGCTCCGCCGCCGAAGCTGAAGAACGAAAGGAAGAAGCTGGACGCGGCGAAGGCGATCGAGATGCCGAAGACGATCTGGATCAGGCGCCGGAAGCCGCCGCCGGTATCGCCGAATGCCAGCGTCAGGCCCGTGACGATGATGATGATCACCGCGACGATTTTGGCCACCGGCCCTTCAACGGATTCGAGGATGGACTGCAGCGGGGCCTCCCAGGGCATGGAGGAGCCCGAGGCAAAGGCCGGTGTCGTCATCAGGCTCACCCAAGCAAAGGTGGCGGCAGTTGCGACATGGTGACGGATAGGGAAGGCGCAACGGATCATGCAGGTTCTCCAGTGGTGTGAGTGGTGTCGGGTTCTGAAAAAGCGGGGGAAATCCGGTAGTCGCCGTCCGGCCCGAGCCCATTGACGCGGGCAAGTTCGGACAGCCGGCGCGCGGAGCCGCGACCGGAGAGGACAGCAACAAGATCGATGGTCTCCGCGATCATGGCGCGCGGCACGGTGACGACGGCTTCCTGGATAAGCTGTTCGAGGCGGCGCAGGGCACCGATGCCGGAACCGGCATGGATGGTGCCGATGCCGCCCGGATGGCCGGTGCCCCAGGCTTTGAGGAGATCGAGCGCCTCGGCGCCGCGCACCTCGCCGATGGGAATGCGGTCCGGGCGCAGGCGCAGCGACGACCGCACCAGATCAGACAAGCTGGCGACGCCATCCTTGGTCCGCATGGCGACGAGGTTGGGCGCGGCGCATTGCAGCTCTCTGGTATCTTCGATGATGACGACGCGATCATGCGTCTTCGCCACCTCGGCGAGCAGCGCATTGGTAAGGGTCGTCTTCCCGGTGGACGTGCCGCCCGCGACGAGAATGTTGGCGCGGGATGTGACAGCCGTGCGTAGCGTTTCCGCCTGGCCTGCGGTCATGATGGCGGCGGCCACATAATCTTCGAGCGTGAACACCGCGACTGCGGGTTTACGGATCGCGAAGGCGGGTGCAGCTACGACGGGCGGCAACAAACCCTCAAACCGCTCACCTGTTTCCGGCAATTCTGCCGAGACGCGCGGGCTCCGGGCATGCACTTCCACACCGACATGATGGGCGACCAGCCGCACGATGCGTTCCCCATCGGCAGCGGACAGCATCGCGCCGGTGTCGGCCAGCCCGGCGGACAGGCGGTCCACCCAGATCCGGCCATCGGGGTTCAGCATGACCTCGACAACGGACGGATCTTGCAACAAGGTTGAGATGGCAGGCCCGAGCGCCGTCCGGAGCATACGTGCGCCGCGGTCCACCGTTGCTTGTTTGTGTTTGATGCCTGCCATCTCGTCCCCGTTCCACCGGGGAGGCGAGAGACGATCCCCGGATGGGGATGACTAAAAGAGACCCAAAACGGGTTGGTTCAACAAGTATCTAGCGTCGTAGTAGTGTGGGTTAAAAATACAGGAGAACGGCGGTGTAGTCTGTCCCGCCTTGAACACTGCAAGCGACTCATAGCGATCTCCAGCCCAGCCAATTGATTCGATGAAAATGGCTGTTCGCGAGAGTTGTCCGTCTTCCGCCGCAGGAGCGGAGCGTGATTGGCAAGCGCAGGACAAAACGGAAATCCTGTGCTTCCTTGCGACGGGACTACCTGACGCAGACGTGTAGGCGGATAAGGTTGCAATGCGGGCCGTATGGGTGATGGTCGCTCAGGTCGCCTCCGTCCCACAGATGCGCATGATCGACATCAATCCGGCCCGTGAGCCGGCAAGCCGAGGATCCGGGCCATGAAGTTCGCTTACCTTTTCACCCTTCTGGTCCTTTCCATCCCGCCTGCAGCCATAGCACAGGAGCCGGGCGGCGGCGGGCCGGCGGTGAACCGCAGTGTCTTTGTCACCGACACTATCGCGAGCGTCACAGCCGTGACGCAGGTGTTCGGGCGCAGCCAGAACGTGACCGCGGCCATCGTCGAATTCGCGGCCCCGCTGTCGGCCGCCGCCCTGTCGCCCGACAGCTTTGCCGTGGACGGCCGCCGCATCCTGTCGGTCCGGGTGACGACCGTGCCGGACCTCGACGCGCCCGCCGCGGATGGCCGCTTCGCAATCCTCGAACTCGATCCGGCGGACGAGGCCGCAGTCGTCTTCGCCCCCGGTGTGGACGAAGCGCCGCAGTTGATCGTGCATCTGGCAGCCCCGTTAACGCTGGCCGATGGCGGGGTGCTGGCAGCCACGGACAAGGGCGTCATCAACACCCGCGTTACCAACCTGATCGTCGACGATTTCCGCCAGTTCCGCTTCACCGATCCCGAAACCGGCCTGCTGCTGGACTACAACCTGTATATCCCCGCGGGCGCCGAGGCCGGGCAGGACTATCCGCTGGTGATGTTCCTGCACGATGCCGGCGTGACCGGATCGAACCCGCGCCGCACCCTGCAACAGGGGCTGGGCGCCGTGTCCTTCGCCAGCCCCGAGGATCAGGCGCGGCACCCGGCCTTTGTGCTGGCGCCGCAGTTCCCGGTGCCGCTGGCCAACGATGCCTCGCAGACCTCGGTCTATGTCGCGATGCTGCCGCGACTGCTGGAGGCGCTGGCCGCCGAGCATGCCATCGACCGCGACCGCATCTATACCACCGGCCAGTCGGGCGGCTGCATGACCAGCATCGCGCTGGGGGTGGCGCATCCCGACCTGTTCGCCGGCACCCTGTGCGTCGCCGGGCAATGGGACCCCGCCGTCACCGCGCCCTTGGCCCACGACAACCTCTGGGTCATCGTGTCCGAGGACGACACCAAGGCGTTCCCCGGCATGACCGCCATCATGGAGGTGCTAAAGGCCAACGGGGCCAAGGTCGCGCGCGGCAGCCTGGATGCCAGGGCCGCACCCAAGGCGCAGGCCGAGGCGGTGGCCGCCATCCGGGCGGCGGGGGCGGACAGCAACGTGTTCTTCACCACCTTTACCCCCGGCTCTGTGCTGCCCGAAGGCGGCGCAAACACGGGCGGCGCGGGCCATGTCAACACATGGATCTACGCCTACGACATCCCCGCCGTCCGCGACTGGCTGTTCGAGCAGCGTAGGTGAAACGGCCTCGCCCACATCTGATTCATTCTGACCGAACGCCGGAACCGGGTTCAAAGCTAAGGTCCGTTCAACTCTTCTGTTGACGGGTTTGCTCCGGCCATGTCCTCGGAAATCTCCTGCCGCAGCTTCGGCCCCTGTGCGAGACGGCGCCCGAGCGCGGTGATGAACGCCTCGTACCGCTCGCCAACCTTGGCCTTCGCCGCCTGCGCGGCAGGTTCCGGCAGGGCTGGCGTGGTCGTTAGCCAGAAGCGGATAAAGACGGCCAGGGTCTCGACGGCGATGCCTATGTCGCGCTCCGTTCGGCTCATGCGGCGGTCGAGTTGGTCGAGACGTCGGGCGATGATCGCTTCCCGGCGCTCTGCATCGTCCGGCGACAGGAACGAGGCGATGGCGGCTTCCGCGATCATGGATTGCGACTGATCCCGGCGCGCGGCGAAATCCGCCAGGATCTTCTCGATGTTCGGGTCCAGATAAACTGAGACCTTTTTCTTCTTCCGAGGGTTGGTCATAGCACTACAGATCCATGCCATCATTGGGGTCCATCGCCACTTGGCGCGCGATGCCTTGCACATGACGAATCATGCGTTGGTTCTGGACAACCTCCTCATCGAGGTCATCCGACAACCCAGCCTCAAACTCGTTCTCGATAGGCTTTTTCTTCTCCACCGGCTTCGCACGGCTAAGTTCCGGTTGCAGCCGGCGTTCGGATTCGGTGGGATCTTCATCATCGACCGATAGATCGGAAGAAGCCTCAGCGCTCTCCGGCCGCGCCGGGATCGGCAGCGAGGTCCAGTCGTCGGGACGGGCTTCGTCGGGCTGCTTCAATTCCGGTGGCGCCAGGAGGCGCTCCCGAAGCCGGGCATCTTCGTAATAGCGTGCTTTCGTCGCCCGGATCGGTGGGATGCCCGCCACCATGACGATCTCTTCGGTGGGCGGAAGCTGCATGATCTCGCCCGGTGTGAGCAACTGGCGGGCTGTCTCCGAGCGCGAGACCATGAGATGCCCGAGCCAGGGCGACAATCTGTGGCCAGCGTAGTTCTTCATGGCCTTCATCTCGGTGGCGGTGCCGAGGGCATCGGATACACGCTTGGCGGTGCGTTCGTCATTCGTCGCAAAGCTCACGCGGACATGGCAGTTGTCGAGGATCGAATTGTTCGGTCCATAGGCTTTCTCGATCTGGTTCAGCGACTGCGCGATCAGAAACGATTTCAGCCCGTAGCCCGCCATGAAGGCCAGGGCCGTCTCGAAGAAATCCAGCCGCCCCAAGGCCGGAAACTCGTCCAGCATCAGCAGCAGCCGGTGTCGCCCGACGTTCGCCTGCAGATCCTCGGTCAGGCGGCGGCCAACCTGATTCAGCAGCAACCGCATCAGCGGCTTGGTGCGGTTGATGTCGGACGGCGGCACGACAAGGTAGAGTGTGGTCGGTTGCTCGCCGCCGACTATATCGCTGATCCGCCAGTCGCACCGGCGCGTAACCTCGGCGACGACGGGGTCGCGATAAAGCCCCAGGAAAGACATGGCCGTCGACAAGACTCCCGAGCGTTCGTTGTCGGATTTGTTGAGCAGTTCGCGTGCTGCGCTGGCAACAACCGGGTGCGGCCCGGCCTCACCGAGATGCCGGGTTTCCATCATGGCGCGCAGTGTAGATTCGACCGGACGCTTCGGATCGGAAAGGAACCTGGCAACACCGGCCATGGTTTTGTTGGGCTCCGCATACAAAACATGCAGGATCGCGCCGACGAGAAGCGAATGGCTGGTCTTTTCCCAATGGTTCCGTTTGTCGAGGCTGCCTTCGGGATCGACGAGGATGTCGGCGATGTTCTGAACGTCCCGCACTTCCCACTCGCCGCGTCGCACCTCGAGCAGCGGATTGTAGGCCGAGGATTTGGAGTTGGTCGGGTCGAAGAGCAGGACACGGCCATGGCGCGACCGAAAGCCGGAGGTGAGCTGCCAGTTCTCACCCTTGATGTCATGGACGATGGCAGAGCCCGGCCAAGTCAGCAGCGACGGGACGACGAGGCCGACGCCTTTGCCGGATCGGGTCGGCGCGAAGCAGAGCACATGCTCCGGCCCGTCATGGCGCAGGTATTCCTTTTCGTAGCGGCCGAGAACCACGCCATCGGGATCGAGGAGGCCAGCGTCCTTGATCTCGTTCTTCTCGGCCCATCGTGCCGAGCCGTAGGTGGCAACGTTCTTGGCCTCGCGCGCCCGCCAGACCGACATGCCGATGGCGACGGCGATGGCGATGAAGCCGCCTGACGCTGCGATGATCCCGCCCTTGGCGAAGATCGGCGGCGCATAGGCTTCGTAGAAATACCACCACCAGAAGAGCGTGGGCGGATAATAGACCGGCACACCGAACAGCACGAACCAGGGCGGCCCGAGCTGCGGCTGATAGCCGAGGCTCCAGGCAACATACTGTGTCGCGCCCCAGGTGGTGACGAGGATGATGAGAAAGACAACGGTGATCTGTCCCCAGAGGATCTTGGTCGCGGACATTGCATTGGTCCTTTCCGGTTGAGGCTAGAGGCCGAGGCCGCGCTTGCGCCCGAAATCCCAATCGACGCCGCCATCGTCGCGGGCGACGCCGGAGACATGGCGGCCGATCTGCTTTTCGAGGGAGGGCGACCAAGGCACGAGCTGGAAGCCGAGGCCGTCATCGAGCATGGCGAAGCGCCCGGAAGCGAGGGCAAGGCGCTGGCGATAGGTGCCGGCGACATATTCGCCGCTTCCGGTGCGGTTGAACGGCATGCCGGTCTCGGAGGCGAGTTGCTCTCCGACTGCCCGCAGTTCCCGATTGCGGAGCGTGTTGAGCAGCCGGCGCGCGAAGACGACGCGGCCGCCCTGCCGCTCGGCGAGGTTTTCACCGATGAGATGCTCGGCACGCGCGTCCATCGCCTGACGGACTTCCGCGCCGAAACCGCTGTCCGACAGGGCAATAGGCTCGC
The DNA here is from genome assembly GCF_032460275.1 of Mesorhizobium sp. SP-1A. Taxonomy (NCBI): domain Bacteria; kingdom Pseudomonadati; phylum Pseudomonadota; class Alphaproteobacteria; order Hyphomicrobiales; family Phyllobacteriaceae; genus Mesorhizobium; species Mesorhizobium sp. SP-1A. The sequence continues at coordinate 220,471 of NZ_JAVXZD010000006.1, forward strand.
GGGCGATGGCCTGCCGGTCGAGCCAGGTCGCGCCGGTGGCGCCGACCTGTGCGGCGAGATCGAGATCAGAGCGGACGGCCAGTGCGACCCGGCGCTGCCCGTTCGCATCCTCGTAGGCGCGCAACTCAACGATCGAACCGGGCGGGCTATCGCCGGCAGCGTCGATATGCGGCAGCTTGATGTGATGGCTGCGCCCATCGACGCCATCGACGACGGCATAGGCCGTGCCCTTCAGCTCGTCATCAAGTCCGCGCTCGACCAGGCGGCCGATGACGGGAACGTCGAGGCTCTCGCCTGCGAGGACATAGCTGGCCGAGCCCCGCTCGATGCCGCGCTCGGTCAGGGCACGGTGCATGCGCTTGATGATGTCGCCACGCTCGCCGAGTTCGCGCAGCACCTTTTCAGCCTCGGGCTTGATGAACCATTGCGAATGCCCGACCTGACCAGCCACGCCGAGGATTTCGAGGGTGCGCAGCCGACCGACCTTCAGCGTGTGAAGCGCATCTGGCTGCCGGTCGGCAAGCGGGGCGAGATCGAGTATGCCCGACTTCCCGGCATCGCGAACAAGCTGCCGGTCAAGTACCGTCCAGCGTTCCGCCTCGACCTGCCGCTCCAGATTGCGATGGATCTCCAGATCGGTACGCTGGCCGAGTTCCTGCGTGACGAGATCCTGCGCGCGGGCGCGCATGCCTTCCTTGATGTAGTCGCGGGAGATCACGAGGTCCTGACCGTCATCCGCGCGGCCGCGCAGGATGATATGAATATGGGGATTGTCGGTGTTCCAGTGATCGACGGCGACCCAATCGAGGCGCGTGCCGAGATCCTTCTCCATCTGGCCCATCAGCTCTCGGGCATGGGCCTTGAGGTCGGTCATGTCCGCCGCGTCCTCCGGGGAGACGATGAAGCGGAAATGATGCCGGTCATCCCCGCATCGCTCGGCGAAAGCGCGGGCATCCATGTCGTCGTTCTCCGGGCCGAACATCCGCGCCCTTCCCCCATCGCGGGTCACACCGTCGCGGCGCAGGTAATTGAGGTGCGCGCCGAGCGGGGCGGAACGTGCGGTATGACGCACCACGCGGGTCTTGATCACGACGATGCGCGAGCGCCCGGTGAGGAGACGATTGGCTTGGATACTGGCGCGCTGGCCGCGCCCGAAGCGGGATCGCTTGCCGGAGGTGATCTTGCCGGAGCGCGAGACCCGCCCGCCGGCCTTCTGCGCGGCGGCGAGCGCCTGGGCGATGAAAGGCCGGACCTGCTGCGCACGGGTCGAGCGGATGCGCCCCGGACGGATGCGGAACTCGCGCTCATCGGACATGGCGCTGGCCCGCACGGTGCAGAACAGGATGTAAATTCAAGAAGATGGGTGCGCAGCGCACGGTGCGCGCCAGCGCCGCACGGTGCGGAACGCACCGGAAAACCCCGCAAAAACAACCGCCCAACCGAAGCGCACCGTGCGCCTTTTTATCTCGCCATCTTCCGGTCGTGGTGCCTGCCGACACCCCCAGCGCCGTCCATGATGCGCCAGAGCCCGATGCAGCGCGAAAAACTGCGGAGCCGCTCATGGTCGGTCCTCACCGGCATTGCGGGCGACGAAGAGCCCCTCGGGCTGCAAGTCGGTGAGCGCCTCGGGTGCCGCCGGAACGAGGGAATTGGTATCGTCCTGCGCGCGGTCGAGCGTAGCCGGATCGGCGGAGGAAGCGTCACCGCCGCGCGAAACGAAGAGCCCCGCCTCGCGCCAGTCGAGCGGCCTAGCGACAGCGGATGCGTCGCCCGAAGGCTGCTCGCCGAACAGCATGGGCGCAAGCGTAGCGACATAGGCGCGCGTTTCAGTGGGTAGCGGACGATCCGCCATCCGGTATTCGTCATAGCGGGCGGGACCGGCATTGTAGGCCGCGAGCATCGCGGCCACATTGCCGTAGCGGTCCCACATCTCACGCAGATAGGCGGTGCCTGCGAGGATATTGTCGCGCGGGTCATAAGGATCGCGGCCGAGACCATAGCGGATGCGCAGTTCGGCCCAGGTGTCGGGCATGACCTGCATCAGCCCCATCGCGCCTGCCGAAGACACGGCGCGCACATGGCCCGCACTTTCGGCCCGCATCACAGTGACAATCCATGCCGCCGGGATGCCGAAACGCTGCGATGCTTCGGTGATGTGCGCCGCGTGCGGATGCGCTGCTGAAGCGCGCGATAGTGGCAAGACCTGTGCAAGCACAGCGGGCGACGCGGCTGAGGTGAAGATAAGGCCGGAAAGAAGAAAGAGGAGCGCTGAGCGCCGGACGGTGGAATCGCGTCCGGCGCGTGCGCGGTGTCGGACCGCCGCCATTCAGTCCTCCTGCCGCTTTTTGGAAGGCAGGTTGGTGTGCAGCACCCAAGCGGAATCGTCGTCACCAGCCCGGAAGAGATTTGCGCGGAAAGTGCCGCCAAGGAGCGGGCTGTAGATCGTGATTGAGACGAACTCACCAGCGCGTTCACCGACATGTTTCCAGCCCGCTCCGATATCGAGGCCTTCGTCGCCGCCGAGCAGGACGCGATATTTCGGCGCGTTCTCGACCTCCGACGGCTCGGCGGGAACGAGCGCGATGTTTTCGCGGATGCCGAGCGTCCGAAACTCGCCTTCGAAGCCGGATTGAGTGCGTGTGAAATGTCCAATCTGGGCCATGATCGTGGTCTCCTGTTGTGCGGTGAGGTTGCGAATGACACGCCGTCACCGCATCGGCGCGCGCCAGACGAAGCGGCCATCGCCGTCTTCGTCGGTGAAAAGCGGGGTGGCCCGGCCGATCACGGTCGAGGCAGGCAGAGGGCCGAAATAGCGGCCGTCGAGACTGTCGCGGACATCCAGATTCATGAGGAAGAGTTGGCCCTCGGCGATGACGCGGCAGCCCTGCCAGACCGGCAGGTCGCGGCCGAATCTGTCGCGCTCCAACGCCTCGCCCATCTCGATCCCGTCCACGGTGATCGTGTGGCCGTTGCGGCATACGCGCTGTCCCGGCAAGCCGAGGACGCGCTTCAGGAGCGGCACGTCGCGGGCGACGTAGCCGCGCTCCATCATGAAGGCGGAGAGCGGTTCGGGCGGCATGACTGCGACCAGATCGGACACGTCGAGCCCATCCGCCGGAGCGATGGTGTAGAAGCCGATCGGCACGCTGGCCGATGCGTTCCAGACCAGTCTGGGCGCGATCTGGATACCGCTGGCGAGGGCGACAGTGAACACGGCCGCGACCGTCACGACGAGATAACGGGCGCGGGTCATAGCCCCATCCCCCGGCGGCGTAGCCATGCGGAATGGCGCTCCATCGTGTAGGGACGCGGCGCTTCGCCCGCGTTCATCCAGTGGGCGACATGGCGCCAGTGATCGGGATCGACCTCGGCAGGATCGACTCCGAAGGCCTCGATCGCCTGGACATGGCGAAGAACGGACTCGACCTTGGGCCAGCCCTCGATCTTCAGCAGGATCTCGCCGCCCGGCCGCACGAAGGGCAGCGTCTGATAGGCGCTGCCGGGCGTTATCGCGCGCAGGATGTCGATACGCGAGATGACGGTGCCGTAGTCATTCGACGCCCAACGCACGAAAGCAAAGACTGCACCGGGAGAGAACGAGACGACGCGGCGGCTGCGGTCGAGAATCTGCTCACCAGTCGCGTGGCCGAACCTTATCCAGTATTCGATCTTCTTCTCCACCCACGTCAGTTCGACACGGGTGAGATCATCGTCATGGGAACCGATGCCAATCATGGGCGATCTCCTGACGTGTCGGGAAATTCGCGCGCGAGCAGTTCGCGCAGCATGTCGGCGACCGTGATGCCGCGATTGAACGCCGCAACCTTGATGCGGCCACGCATTGCGGGCGTGACGTCGATGGTCAGCCGGGCGGTGTTGGCCGGCGCAGTGCATTCGCGCGCTGTGGATGCGTCACCGGCCTTGATCCAGCCGTCCGGATCGGTCGGGCGCGCTGCAAACCCGCGCCTGTCGCTGCGCACCGTCATGACGCGCCTCCGTCATGGAACGGCAGCACCGTGGCGATGCGCGCCCGCGCACGTTCGGCCATGTCAGGGTCGATCTCGCAGCCGATGTAGCGCCGGCCGGAGAGCCGGCAGGCTTCTCCGGCAGCGCCCGAACCGGCGAACCAGTCGCCGACCAGGCCGCCTTCCGGGCAACTGGTGCGGATAAGGATTTCCAGGAGTGCCGACGGCTTTTCGGTCGGATGGATTGCCCGGCCGTGGCAATTGCGCAAATAGATGACCGAACGCATCAGGCGCGGCCCGCCATCGTGGCTAACGTAATGCCCGGCGTCGATCTGGCCTGTATGGGGCGGGCGACGCTTGCGGCGAACCGTCCGCGCCGTTGCATCGGGCGTGGTCTGGACGTCGTTGTAGATGTCCCGCCAGGCCGTCTCGGCCGGGTAGAACTGCACGGCCAGCTCATGCACACGCTTGAAGCGGTCGGCATGAAACCCGGTGCCGTTCTGCTTTTCCCAGACGATCTCCTGCGCGATCCGCAAGCCGGCATCGGCGAAGCGGTCGGCGGTCGCCATGAAGCAGCGCAGCGAGCCGAAGACCCAGAGCGAGCCGGTCGGCCGGAGGGCGGCGCGCGCCAGCGCAATCCAGCCCTCGACGCGCCGATCCCAGGCGAGCGAGGTGTCGCCATAGGGCGGATCGGCAAGGATCATGTCATAGGGGGCGTGCCAGGGCATTTCTTCGCGGCAATCGCCGGTGAGGATGGTCATCGCGCGGCCCTCCCGATGCCCAGCCCTTCGATTTCGGTGGTGAGCGCCGCGATCTCGCGGGCGGCGGGAGACTGGCGGTCGATCTCGCGAACCAGCCGCCCGGCCTGCGCCGCGTCGGCGAAGACGACGCGCTGGCCGATGGCGGTGGCGAGCATCGGCGGATCGTGGTCGGCGAGCGTTTCGGCCGTCTCGCGGGCGATGACGGTGCGGGCGCCGCAGCGATTGAGCGCGAAGCGGGCGACGAGCTGGGGCCGGTAGATGCGGGCCTCTGCCAGGAGGGCCAGCATCTCGGCCGAGGCCCAGCCATCGAGAGGCGACGGTTGCACCGGGATCAGCACCAGGTCGGCGGCGAGAAGCGCGGAGCGCATGAGGCCGGCGACGCGGGGCGGGCCGTCGATGACGACGTGATCGGCATCGCGGGCCAGCTCCGGTGCTTCCCGGTGCAGCGTGTCGCGCGCGAGGCCGATGGTGCCGAAAAGCCGGGGCAGACCCTCGCGGGCACGCTGCTGCGACCAGTCGAGCGACGATCCCTGCGGATCGGCGTCGACCAAGGTGACGCGATTGCCTCGGCCGGCCAGTTCACCGGCGATGTGCAGCGCCAGTGTCGTCTTGCCGACGCCGCCTTTCTGGTTGAGGAGCGCGATGATCATTTGCCACCTCCCGGAAGATCGAGAGGAAGGCGTGGTGCTCCGGCGGCGTCGAGGCCTGTCGTCGCCTCCTGATCGGAGGCGGATCGAGATGCCGGAGGGGCGGCGGATGCCTTCTTCTTTGCCTCTACGCGGAGGCTTCGGGCGGTGTCGCGGATGAGGTTTTCCACATCGCGCGCGCGCTCTTCAAGGTTAGAGTCTATGTTAGACTCTAAGTTAAGGGCGATATTTCGTGATTGTTTTCCGTGCGTTAGGGCCGGTTTCGGTTCCCGATAGCACGATGGTCCGGTTCCCGATAGCACGATAGCCTGGGTTCCCGATAGCACGAGGCCATTCACAGGTTTTCCACAGGGCGGAACGGGCTCGAATGCGAGCAGCATCCGCCCGCCGATCTCGGCCTCCAGGAACAGCGTGTAGCCCGGCAGCGGCTGGCGGCGGATGATGTCGCGCAACTCGAAGGCGAAGCGCTTGAAGGGCGACAGGCTGCCGGATTTCTGGTGGAGGTGGTGGAAGTCGAAGCGCCAGCCACCCGGCTGACGGCCGCCGTGCTTGCGCACCAGGCGGTAGAGCCAGCGGTCGAGGCCGCCGGTCAGGTCGAAATAGGTCCGGTCAATAGTCAGCACGAGGGCATCGTCGAGGACGGCCTGGTAGAACCAGTCTGGCACGATCATCTCGATGCCGTCCGGGCGGCCGTTGCGATCGGTGCGCTCCTGCCACTCGTTGATCCAAGAGAAGCGGTGGCGGCGGCCTTCGGCCGGTTGCCGGATCGAGGTGGAAATCGTTGTCGATTGCAGCCGGTCGAGTGCGGCCTTCAGGCGCTGGTAGTCTCGAAGCGACGTGCCGCGACCGACATAGGTGAGGATTTCATAGGGCGTGGCGGCCATCAGCCGGGAAGTTCGGAGCCCGTTGTCGCGGGCTTCGACGATCTGGCTGGCGGCCCAGATCAGGATGTCGGCATCCCAGATGGTGGCCATGCCATGATCGGGGACCGCCTCGACCCTGATCGTGACGTTGCCGGCGGCGAAGTCGATGGGCGCAACGCGCTTCGACTTGGCGAGGGAGAAGAAGGGATAGGCCATGAGATCCTGCGCGTCTCGTGGAGCGAAGTCGCCCGGGAGCGCCCTGAACAGGTCGAGCTGCCCACGTTCGGCAAGGGAACGACGTCGCACCGTCATGAAGGGAACTGCAAGCGGTCAGCGCGCGTAGCGGCCGGCCCGGGGCCCGGAGCCGACCGATTGGCGTCTCGGCGGCGACACCCTCCCACGCGGGTCGGAGGTGGACGTCACCGCGCCGCGATCGGCCCAGGTCTCCAGATCGTCGATCGCATAGACGACACGCCCGCCGAGCTTGCGATAGGCCGGGCCGGTGCCGTAGGTGCGGTGTTTTTCGAGGGTGCGGGCGGAGAGACTGAGGAATTCGGCGGCTTCCTTGGTGCGAAGAAAGCGCGGCGGCAAAACGACAGGTTCGTGCGGCATGGAACGGGCCTCCGTGGTGTTGAGACGGCCGCTGCGGATCAGCGGCGGGCAACGACCACGGTGGCGAAGAAGAACCGGCGAGTTGCAGGGCGAAATTGGGGGGTATCGAAATCGCCCACCATCGGGAGCGCGGAATCGCGTTAGCGGGGGCGGCGATGACGCAGGAGTTTCCGATAGCCGCCCGCGACCATGGATCGGGCATCGCGCAGGAGCGCCTTGATGGTATGACGGGCCGAGGATGCCTGCCATTCGTCACGGCTGAGTCTAGGAATGTTGAGGAGTTCTTCCGCGATCTCCTGCTGCGTTGCCCCGGCTTTATGGCCGTCGAAAGCGCGTAGCATCCGTCGCAGGCGTGCACGTTGCTGCCGGGTCAATCGTGTGTCCGGTGGGATCGCGCGGCCATGCAAAGCTGAGAGGAGCCGGCGAACGGCTTCAATACGGTCGAATCCGTCGAGATCAAGCGGGATGACGGCGACGGCGATTGTGCCGCCATCGATATTGCGGTCGAGGATCTGAAGATATTGCCCGTTGCCGAGAGCGAAGCGGAATTCTGCATCGGCGTCGCCCATCCGGAGATCGTGCCGCAAGTCTGCCGCAGGAGCATAATCAATATCGCCACCGATATCCGCAGGGGCTTCGGTCAGCACGACAACGCTTGTATCCTCCTGTGGAAGCCAGAAGACGGGGGCATCAGGAGGTGGCGTCTGGGGATCGACAGGGAAATCGCAGTCCCCACCGCTGACGGATATGGTCCCTCAGCGCGGTGGGGTCTCCACGGCCAGAGGCCGAAGCTTCAAAATCTGCGTCATAGCTGTCGTTTCGGCGGAGCCATTCCCAAGCCAGATCGGATGCCGTCATCACATCCAGATGCTCGTATTCCGCCGAGGAACGCCAGATCGATGCGTTGGGTGTCGTCATCGCAGCCTCCAGAGATTCGGTACAGGAATCTGGTAGGATTTACGATTCACCTTCGGGTTGAGTTAAGGAAGCCAGCCGCCGATCAACAGGTGATGCATGCCCCGCATCACGATCATGACTTCCGCTGGCTTTCGCGAACCAGCTCGCGATAGCCGCCCTCAGTCATCCAATGGGCGCGCGCAAGATGTGAGTCATGAATGAGACGACATCGTTCAGGATCGCGTTCGGGATCGAGTCCGAAGAGGATTCGCACCGCTTCACGCCAATCAGCACCGTCCCGCTCGGCGTCGAGAAGGCGCATATAAAGCTTCATATGCTCGCGATCATAAGAGGTGAGCGTATCACCGGAGGGTGGTTCGTCGACAAACGTCTGCGTGCCCTGTCCCATCATTCTCCTATACTCGCAGGTTACATGTTCGTTAACCGTCTCCCGTAGGAGGTAGCCATTTTCTCTAACAAGAATTGGTCATCACGCGATCCGCGACACTATCTTTGAACGTCGGTCCTGTCATGCAGGAGCAATACGCCTTCGCCCTTGTCTGTTGACAAGAGAACGATCCCGGCTGTTTCGAGGGCGCGGCGTACCTGATCGCGCGTCGACTCGAACACCTCAAGCCGGTTCTCGGATTCGAGGCGTTTGAGCGCAGTCAGCGATATGCGAGCCCTGTCAGCGAGCGTCTCCTGTGTCCATCCCAGCAGCGCGCGTGCGGCCCGTGATTGTCGGGCGGTGATCATACATGATCACCTCCCATTCGGACCTGCACACACTCCAGAACTACGACTAAAATAGTCGCTCCCAGATCAAACGTCATTCGGAATCTGAGAGGAACCCCCTTTTTCAGCGAAGTTTCTCGACATCGCCCGTTATCTGATTCGGTCGTCGGAAAGCACAGCCTCCAACGCTGTGAGAGGCCGATCTCACCGAATCATCTTTGGGGAGAGGAGGATGGGTTTGGGAAGGAGGGCGAGGGAACCGTCGCCTCCTTCCCATGGGAGGGTTCAAGGGAGGGGCTTCAGCCCTTCCCTTGGGGAGGATGTTTGAAGGAGGGGGCTTGCCCCTTCCTTCATGGGGAGAGTGTTGAGAGGGGGCTTGCCCCTCTTTCATCAGTCGAGGTGGCCGGTCGATCCGGCTGCCTCGGCTCATCGTTCAACGCAAGGAAGAGAGGCGGCGACAGCCGCCTCTCTTCCACGCACTATGAGCCATCGTTTCGATCGCAGCCGTGCAGGAGGGCGTAGATTGCCGAGATGTTGCCGTCGTCGTCGAAGCCATGCAGGTCTTCATAGCATTCCGGGTCAATGTCTTCGGGGTCGATTTCATGTGATGGAAATCTCATTGGTGGCAACTCCTTCGGGAGGGCCAAGCCGCTGGAGGAGAGAAAGACCCGTAGATCCCGATGGATTTGACCGAGGATGCGCCTGAACCCGACCATTCCCGACGGCACGACGTCCCAGAGATCGTGGTCGCCTTCCTCACACCAAAAGTCCTCGTAGTTCGCTCGGAAGTAGTAGAGTTCTTCGTCAAGGTCCGCGTCCTGCAACGGATCCGTATTGGTGAGGACGCGCCGCTCCGCCGCCAGCGCGCCCCGCGTGAAGGTGATGAACCGGCTGAGGAACTGCTCCACCCAGTCGTGAAGCACGCGCTCTGTTTCGGTCTCGCAACCAAGCCTGTTCGCCAGCACCATGATCCGCAAGCCGGTCGCGCTGGCGTAGAGTTTCAGAAAGTCGATATCACGCATAAGAAGCCTCCTTTTCGTTCTGACGAAAAGGTGTCTGCACCGTAGGCGCGAGGGGTCAGGGACCGCGGCACGCGGCCGCCAGCGGCGGCGAGTGGGGGAGCCGAATTTCTGGCGCGGCCCGCAGGGACGGGTCGGAAATTTGGGGGAACCACTCGTCCTTGACGCCGGAGTGGCGGGTGCACAATAGGATGTCAGAGAGAGAGGAGCCCGCGGCCCCGATCAGGGGCCGCGACCGCATGGGCCGGGGAAGTTTGGAGGGGGTGGACCACCCCCTCCATGGGTGGGGGAGTTTGAGGGGGCGGGGCTCTGCCCTGACCCTTCATGGGGAGAGCTTGAGAGGGGCGGCTTGCCCCCCTTTCATCAGACATGCCGAGCGGTCGATCCGGTCGGCATGTCTTCATAGACGTGGGAGAGGTGGCGGGCGGCTTCGGCCGCCCGCCACCTCGTTATCGGTATCGGAAATTGTTGATCGGGCGCTCGTAGATTTCGGGATCGAGATGCCCTGCGCCTTCGGGGCCGATGCTGGCATCGCAGAGATAGGTGGTGAAGCGAATTCCTGTCTGCGCGACTATCTTCTGGAGGATCGGGCCAAGACCGCACAGATGCTCGTCGCCAACGGTCATCCGTTCCGGGATCGGGCCGTGGCACCACATCGCCGCAACGGGATGGCGGTATCCGCCAAAGTCCGGGTCACGATCCACTGCATCCAGCAGATGCCAAGGATAGAAGCCTCGCCCGCCGGATTCGAGATCGCCCACGCAGTCGCCGAGGGTTTGTTCAAGAACCTCGCGCGCGGCGGGATCGGTCTCGGTCCGCAGCCGCCGCTGGACCCTCGCACCCTCGCGGCAGGTCTTGAGATGGCCATTGAGGGCAACAAGCAGCTTTTCATGGAGGGACTGCGCAAAGCGGGTGTCGCACCTGACGAGGTTCTTGCGAACCGCAGTCCTCAAGGCGCCAAGCTGCCGGGAAAGATCGAGGAAATCGAGATCAGACATTTGTTTCTCCTTTCGTTCTGACGGAAGGAGCCTGCACTGTTGCCGCGAGGGGTCAGGGATCGCGTAGCGACCGCCTGCGGCGGTAAGCGGGGGTTCCGATTTTCTGGCGCTGCCCGTCTCGGGCGGCGACTGAAAATTGGGGGGAACCGTGAAGTCCTTGACGCCGGAGTGGCTGGTGCATGATCCGAAGTCAGAGAGAGAGGAGCACCGCGGCCCCGACCAGGGGCCGCGACAATATTCGGCACAACGGCAAAGGGGAGGTTTGGAGGGGAAGCCCCTCCATGGGTGGGGGAGTTTGAGGGGGCGGGGCTTTGCCCTGGCCCTTCATGGGGAGAGTTTGAGAGGGGCGGCTTGCCCCCCTTTCATTCGGGGAGCATCGGACCAAAAAGTGGTTCCCGGTTTTTGGAACCGATCCGATGCTCCGACAAAGAAATCGGAACGCCAGCGCCCATGAGCGCGCAGCGGCTCCGGCCGGAAATATTGCACTGAAACAGCCGGGCGATCCGACGTGAACACGGGAAAACCCGGCGGCTTGCGCCGCCGGGTTCCGGGCGTTCCGCTCAGAACGGGATGTCATCTTCGTCGATGAACTTGCCGTCGTCGTTCTCGGTCTGCTTCGCCCGGCTCAGGAAATCGACCGTCTCGGCGATGATCTCGCAGCCGTAGCGCTCAACCCCCGCCGCGTCCATCCACTTGGTGTAGTGGATGCGGCCGCGAACCAGCACCTTCATGCCCTTGTCGCAATGCTGCTGGACCGTCTTGCCGAGGCCGTTGAAGCAGGTGATGCGGTGCCATTCGGTGTCCTGGACCCGATAGCCGTTCTCGTCGCGGAGGACGCGGCCTTCCGAGTAGCGGGGGCGCGAGGTGGCCAGAGTGAAGTGGGTGATCCCGGTGCCGCCCTGGGTGGTGCGGGTTTCGGGGGCCTGACCGATGTTGCCGGCGAGGATGACGATGTTCTGCATTGTAAGTCTCCGTTGCTCCTCGGAGGGACCATCCCTCCGACGAGACCCGGCCAAGGCCGTCGGGAGACTCCCGCAACTGCCGCCTTGGCGGCAGCTTGCCCCTAAGGCCCCAGGTGGGGCGGGCAGCCGCGCTTGCGCGGCAACACGGCTGGGAGCCGCGGGGGTTGCTGGTGGAAACCGAACGGACTTAGGGGATCAGTCAGTCGGAGGGATTGGTGCTTTCGAGAGCAGATCGGAGACGCACAGCACGTTCATCGTCAGTGCCGGCAACAGCGAACAGACAGGCCCTTGAACCCGGACTATCCGGTGCCGCCGCCGCTCATCCACCCTTCTTACCGGCCGCCCTTGCGCTCGCCGCCGGAAGGCCGTGTCCTCCGCGTCGAGAAGGAAACGGCCATCGGGTCCGGAAAGAACCAATGGCACGGCGTTGCCTTGCTTCGACTGAGGAGGGTCCGGTCCAGTGTCATTGCGCAAGGCGACAATGAAGGTGCTGGTTCGCGGCTGCACTCACGGAAAGGAGTGGATGGACGCGGCGGGGGTTGAGCGCTACGGCTGCGGGAATCATACCGATGACAGATTTCCAAGGCGGGCGAAGCAAACCCAGAGCGATTGGGGCAAGGCAGCGATGACATGACCGCCCAGCACTTGTGCGGGACACCCGGAACCCGGCGGCGCAAGCCGCCGGGTTTTGCCTTGGAAGAGGATCGTCCCGCCGTTTCAGCGCGAGAACACGGACTCCCCGAGGGCGTTCAGATTGATGATGGCCGAGACGCCGATGACAAGGCCACCGATGCCGCCGAGCAGGTTGAGGGCGAGGCTCGAGTCGATGGCGTTCTTGGTGATGCCATAGACCAGCGCATAGCCTGCGATGACGGCGGGCACTGCGAAGAGAGCCAGCGCGATGAAACGCAGAACGGGATTCCGGGCGAAGCCGAGAACCAGAATCACCATTGCGACCGACAGCAGGGCGGCTCCTGCGGCACTAAGGCCGGACAACAGGACGCCAGCTCCGGCACCCCAGGCAAATTGAGCGGCGGTAATGGCGGTCATGACCGGGAGAGCATAGATCGCGAGATTCCAGGCGATCACGCAGGCGGTGAGGGTCAGAGAAATGGCGAGTAGGATCAGCGTCATGGAAGCCTCCAGCGGAACGGTTGAGTTGCGCGACAGGCTGCCGGAAGATGCGCTCCGCCTGCGACTATGCTGCTTCGCCGGTTCTTCAGGGATGCTCCATCAAAGGCGGATGCGGGCCGACTGTCAAGGTCTGGCGGCCTTTCAGCCGCCAGAGGGCGGCGCTTACGCGCCGCCGTCGAACTTCATGACCGGGATGCCGAGCTTGCGGGCCTTGTCCGCGAGGTTCTCCTGAATCCCCGTGCCGGGGAAGACGAGGACGCCGACCGGCAGCACGTCCAGCATGGCATCGTTGCGCTTGAAGGGCGCGGCCTTGCCGTGCTTCGTCCAGTCGGGCCGGAAGGCGACCTGCGGCACCTTGCGGTGATCGGCCCAGCGGGAGGCGATCAGTTCCGCCCCCTTCGGCGAGCCGCCGTGCAGCAGCACCATCTCGGCGTGCTTGGCATGGACCTGATCGAGCTTCGCCCAGATCAGGTGGTGGTCGTTGAAGTCGGCGCCGCCGGTCACGGCCACCTTCGGGCCGGCGGGCAGCAGCACCTCGATCTCAGCCCGGCGTTTCGCGGCAAGGAAGTCGCGGCTGTCGATCATCGCGGCGGTCAGGTTGCGATGGTTGACCATCGAGCCGGTGCGCGGCCGCCAGGCGCTGCCGGTGTGATGCTCGAAAGCCTCGGCGGCGAGGTCGCGGAAGAGTTCCATGCTGTTGCGCCGTTCGATCAGGGTTTGCCCCTCGGCCGTGAGGCGTTCGAGTTCGACCGACTTCACCTCGCTGCCATCCTGTTCCCGCTGCATCCGGCGCTGCGCCTGCTCGTTGTCGTCGAGATCGCGTTCGACCCGGCTGGTGGCGCGGTGGAATATATTGACGGCTCCCCAGAGCAGATCTTCGAGGTCGGGTTCGAGGCGGGTATCGCCGAGCGTCGCGACGAGGGCGTCGAAGATGTCGGCGATGGCGGCGGCGACGGTATTGCCCTCGGGCAGCGGCCGGGGATCGGGTTCGTCCTGGAACGGGCGCCAGCCGTAGAGCTGGAGTTCGGTGAGGGCGTGATCGGTCTGGGAGGAGGTGTGGAAAGGCTCGTCGCCTGCGTATTCGGTTTCGTTCGTCATCGGGAGCGTCCTTCGTCTGGAGACCGCGCCCATCGCGGCCTTCGCAGGCGTCGAAGCGCACGGACGGGACGGGTTGGCAGCCCTCGCCCGCTCCGCGAGGGCCTTGATGGCCGGGTGCGGGCTATTTTGACTTTCGCGATGCAAAGGCGGGGCTCGTCCCCGCCGGCGGAAAATAGTCCGCTCCCGGCCATTGCCTGCCCGGCCCGTTTGTGCGCCGATCGCCCTCTCAGAAGGCCGTGGGCGCGGGACTCTCCGACGAAGGATGCACCTGCCGATGACAGATGAGCGAAACCGGCAGGCGCCGAGCCGGGCCGTGCCTCCGGGGCCGATTACACCCTCACCCCTCCATGAACCGGCGGGCGTCTTCAGGACGAAGCTGATCCTTCAGGGCCGCCCCGAGGGCATCGGCGCCGTGGCGTCGCAGATCATCGTTGAAATCGCCCTCGCGCGGCGTGAGCGATATCGCCTCGATCCCGAAGCTCGCTGCTCTGGTGAGTAGGCTGTCTCTGGCACCGTCCCCGGCCGGGTCGCGATCGCACAAGACATAGAGCCGGCGCAGGGACGGCGGGAACAGGATGGCAGCGAGGTGAGCGGCCGAAAGCGCCGCCAGCATCGGCATGCGGGGCAGAACCTGACGGGGCGACAGCACGGACTCGATGCCTTCGCCGACGGCGAGCACCTCATCGGCGGCGCCGAAGCGGACCCCGTGCCCGAGAAGGTCGCCCATCGCCCGCCGCGGTGTCTCGACAGCCGCCTTGCCGGAACCGTCCGGGGCGAGCCAGGTGCGATGCACGCCGGTCTGATGGCCGGCCAGATCGGTGACGGCTGCAACGAGCGCCGGCCTGATCTCGGTGGGCGAACGCTCGTCAGGTCTATAGTAGCACCGGGGATGGAAGCGCAGTGCGGCGGTGCCGGAGAGGGAGGTGATCGCTCGCCCGCTGAGGTAGATCTCCGCAAGCGTGCCGCGGATCGGCTGCGCCATGGCGAAGAGACGACGCGACGCTTCAGGCGAACCGGATGCCACGCTGGACGTGTTGCCGGTCGGCGTCCTCGTCTTTTCCGGCTCGGGATGCGGGAGAGCGAGGAAACGGCGCGCTTCCTCGGCCACGTCCCTGAAGTCGACAAGGCCAAGCGTCTCGCGGATGACGTCCAGCAGATCGCCATGTTCCCCCGTGGCCATATCGGTCCATTTTCCTGCCGCACCCTTGCCGCCCTCCGGGCCGATCAGGCGCACGAACATCGAGCGGCCGGGATTGTTCTGCACATCGCCGACCAGCCAGTATCGTCCGGCGCGATGGCCGGACGACAGGTAGTGACGGCAAACCGCCTCGGCCTCGCGGCCCAGACGGATCGCCAGCTCGGATGCGTCGTGCCGGGGCATCAGGCCGCCTCCCGCTCGCCGATACGCTCGACCGGCCAGCGGTCGAGGACTTTGGCGAGAACGGCAGAGCCAGCCGCATCGACGGGTACGAACATGCGCAGCTTCCAGGAGATGATCTCGTGAAAGAGGCCATAGGCCCGAAGCCGGTCGCGCATCGTGTCGGTGAAGCCTGACAGCTCGATCCGGTTGGCACCCATGACCCGGACCCGGCGGAGCTGGAGCCCCTCGGCAAGATCGAGGATCGTCCGGCCTTCCATCAGCGCGGCGAAGGCATCCTCCGGTGTGACCTTGGCGATGCCGGTCGTGGTCGCATTCGCGGCCCAGGCCGGCGAGACCTTGCGGCCGATGATGCGCTCGCCCGCATCGGTCTGGAGCCGATAGACGCGGGTGGAGTCGTTGGGCAGACGCTTCCAGATCGGCAGCAACAAACCCGTGACCATGTGCAGGGTGCTGTCGGCAAATTCCGGCACCTCTGCAACTTCGGCCTCCCAAGCCGATGCGAAGGCGTCCCGCTCGGCCTCGATCCAATGGGTCTCGCCCATCATCCGGACCGGCACATTATGGGCTTCCATCGGCCGGATGAGGCGGACGCGGCGTTCGATCTCGCCATCGTCCAGCATGACGCTGGTGGTGGGGATCTGCACCGCCGCGCGGCCCGAACGCTCGTTGATCAAGAGCTTCGCGCGCGGGTCATCGAGTTCGGCCAAGGCGCTATCCAGCGTCACCGGCCGGTTGCGCTTGCGCTCGGTGATCGTCAGCAGGCTGGTCTCGGCCCCGGTGCGGGGGTGGGTGTAGATGACCTGCCGGTCGGTGACGATGAAGCTCTCGGCGCGCAGGGCCTCCAGCCCGGCGTCATAGGTGCCGGAAGCGATGGCGCCCTCGATCCGCGCCGTCAGCAGCCCTTCAAAGGCGGTGAACAGCACGCCCTGAAGCTCGATGGTCAGCGCCAGCAGCCGGTTCAGGAAGGTCGTGATGCCGGGCAGATCGTCCTTGATGCCGTTGCTGTCCATCAGCTTCAGGCCGGTGGCGGCCTCGAACCGCTGAAGGCTGCAACCCTCGACCTTGCCGCGCACCAACAGCAGGTAGAGTTGGCGGAGCGCGTCGCGCGCATAGTGCGATTCCAGATTGTCCTCGGGCCGGAACAGACCCTGGCCGCCGGTCTGGCGCTGGCCGCGCGTGATCGCGCCCAGCGTGTCGAGGCGACGCGCGATGGTCGAGAGGAAGCGTTTCTCGGCCTTCACATTGGTCGAGATCGGCCGGAACAGCGGCGGCTGCTTCTGGTTCGTCCGATGCGTGCGGCCGAGGCCCTGAATGGCAGTATCCGCTTTCCAACCGGCTTCGAGCAGGTAATGGACCCGCAGCCGGGTGTTCCTGGCCGAAAGCTCGGCGTGATAGGATCGGCCGGTGCCACCGGCGTCCGAAAAGACCAGCACCCGCTTGGCGTCGTCCATGAACGCCTGGGTCTCGGCCAGATTGGCCGAACCCGCGCGGTTCTCCACCACCAAGCGGTCGATGGTGATACCGCGCTTGCGGACGATACGTCGCGAGCGTCCCGTCACCTCGGCCACCGTGTCGGTGCCGAAATGCTGGATGAGCTGGTCCAGCGCGCCGGGAACCGGCGGCAGGCTGGCAAGGCTGGCAATCATCTCGTCGCGACGCGCCACGGCCTCGCGGCTCTCGACCGGCTGGCCATCGCGATAGACCGGGCGCGAAGACAGATTGCCTTCTGAATCCGTGAACGGCTCGTAGAGCTGCACCGGGAAAGAATGGGCGAGGTAGTCCAGGACATATTCGCGCGGCGACAGGTCCATTTTCAGGTCGCCCCATTCCTCGGTGGGGATCTCCGCCAGCCGCCGTTCCATCAGCGCCTCGCCGGTCGAGACGATCTGGATGACGGCCGAATGGCCCGCTTCCAGATCGGCGGTGATGGACCGGAGCAGCGTCGGGGTCTTCATGCTCGTCAGCAGGTGGCCAAAGAACCGCTGCTTGGCAGACTCGAAGGCCGAGCGCGCGGCGGATTTTGCCTGCCGGTTCAGCGTGCCGGAGCCGCCATCGCCGCCGGTTATATTGGCGGCCTGCATCGCCGCATCCAGGTTGTTGTGGATGATCGCGAAGGCATCGGCATAGCTGTCGTAGATGCGGACCTGTTCCGGCGTCAGCTCGTGATCGAGAAGTTCATATTCGACGCCTTTGAACGACAACGACCTCGCCGTGTAGAGACCGAGCGCCCGCAGGTCGCGGGCCAGCACCTCCATCGCCGCCACGCCCCCGGCTTCGATGGCCTCGATGAACTCGGCACGGGTCGAGAACGGGAAATCCTCGCCACCCCACAAACCCAACCGTTGCGCATAGGCGAGATTATGGACGGTGGTAGCGCCGGTGGCCGAGACATAGACGACGCGGGCCTGCGGCAGGGCGTGCTGAAGGCGCAGCCCGGCGCGGCCCTGCTGGCTGGCGGCAACGTCGCCGCGTTCTCCCTTGCCTCCGGCAGCGTTGGCCATGGCATGCGCCTCGTCGAAAATCACCACTCCATCGAAGTCTGAACCCAACCATTCGACGATCTGCCTGACCCTGGAAACCCTTTCTCCGCGATCATCGGAGCGCAGCGTGGCATAGGTTAAAAATAGGATGCCCTCGCCCAGCGTGATGGGCTTGCCTTGCGGGAATCGCGACAGCGGCGTGACCAGAAGCCGCTCCATGCCGAGCGCCGACCAGTCGCGCTGTGCATCTTCCAGCAACTTGTCCGACTTCGAGATCCAGACCGCCTTGCGCCGGCCCTGCATCCAGTTGTCGAGGATGATGGCGGCGGATTCCCGGCCCTTGCCGACGCCCGTGCCGTCGCCGATCATGAAGCCCTGCCGGAAACGGATGGCGCTCGTGGCACCCTCCGACGCGGCCGACAGGGTGTCGAAGGTATCGTCCACCGTCCAGGCCCCGGCGAGGAACCCGGCATGGGCCTCGCCGGCATAGATCACGGTCTCCAACTGCGCCTCGGACAGCTTGCCGAGAATGTCCGTAGGCAGCGTGGGCCGATAGCTGGGCTTTGGCGGCGCGATGCTCGCCATCGAGGCGGATTGCACGAGCTGGGTCGGATGCGCCTGTGCCCCGGCGATGCAGATCGTCTGAAGGCCGTAGTCCTCATAGATCGCATCGGAGAGGCGGTCTGCCTCGGCCGGTTCCCAATCCACCGTCTCATAGGCGAGCGGCACCCCCTCCGGCTCGGCAAGCGGCGCAGCGGATGCGGTCTTCGCTGCCCAGTTGACATAGCCTCGCACGGTGCGCGGCGCGGCCAGTCGTGCCACCGGCACGGCCAGGCCGGGATCGACCGGCAGCCGGGCCGGAAGTTGGTCCGCAAACCAGCCCATCAGCGTGGCGACATCCGGGGCGACGCCGGGCGCTGCCGGAAACACCGCCGGATCTTCGGCGGGCAGCTTGTCGATGATGGTGAGTCGTGTCGGGACGGTCGTGCCGTGTTTGGCATAAACCGAACCATCGACGGCGGCGGAGAAACTGACGCGGCCACGCTCCTGCAGCCGGGTCCAAGAGGCGGTCCAGGCCGGATTGTCGGGCGCGAAGCTTGCCCCGGTGATGGTCACGAGCCGCCCGCCGGGCGCCAGGCGCGCCAGCGCCGAGGCGACATGGCGGAAGGCGGCATCGGCCATGCGGCCCTCGACGTTGGCCATGACCGAGAACGGCGGGTTCATCAGCACCACGGTCGGGATCAGGCCGGGATCGAGGTGGTCATCGAGCTGGGCGGCGTCGAAGCGGGTGACAGAAAGGGCCGGGAAGAGGGAAGACAAGAGACCGGCGCGGGCCTCGGCGAGTTCGTTGACGAGCAGCGTGCCGCCGGCGATCTCGGCCAGGATGGCGAGGAGCCCGGTTCCGGCCGAGGGTTCCAGCACGCGATCGGCCGGCGTGATCGCCGCAGCCGTCGCCGCCGCGAAGCCGAGGGGGATCGGGGTCGAGAACTGCTGGAAGGTCTGCGCTTCCTCCGACCGGCGCGTATGCGTCGGCAGAAGCCCGGCGATCTTTCCGAGCTGGGACAGGATCGCAGCCGGGGAATCGGCTTTGCGGAAAAGCGGCTTTCCGTATTTGCGCAGGAAGAGGACGGTTGCGGCCTCGCAGGCGTCGTAGGCCACTTTCCAGGTCCAGGCGCCGGTGGCGTCGGAAGCGCCGAAGGCCGCTTCCATGGCACCGCGCAGCGTGGCGGCATCGATGCGCTGGCCACGTTCGAGATGCGGCAGCAGAAGCCCGGCCGCGGCGAAAACGCGCTCCGCGGTGTCGGCGTCATGGTCGAGCGCCAGCGGCGCGGTTGCGGATACCGCCGCGGATGCGGGGATCATGTTCATCGGGGATTCCTCGGGAGAGCGGAAAGGATCGAGCCGCACAGCGCTCTCTCTCGACCGCACCGGCTCAATCTCTTTCGGCCACCCTCTCCCTCTCAAGCCGTGGCGATAGCCGGCATGAAGCAAGCGCCCAGCCGTCAGGCGGGGCGCTTGTCGAAATCAGCCGAACTGGCGGCCAGAGCCGGTGAAGGTGTAGTCGTTGGCGATCATGCTCTCGTCGACCGCCTCATCCGAGGTCAGGTATTCGTATTCGCGCTCAAGTTGGCGATAGAGCCAGCGGGCGAGATCGCGCAGCACCTCGATGACGATATCCTCGGCATCGGCGGTCATGTCCTGCCAAGCCGGGCTGTCGCGGGTGACGGAGATCGCCATGCAATACTCGTGGTGGTAGTGGCCGCGATGGGTGGCTTCGGCACGAAGCTGGTAGAAATTCCGCCGCTGCACGGCCTGGAGGGTGTCAGCGATGCCGTGCAGCGTGGTATCCTGCGGTGCATAGGCCCGGATCGCGGCCGAGGCGTTCTTCCGGTAGGAATAGGAACCTTCGAAGCAGGCACCATCGCCTTGCGACCAGAAGCCCGAGAAGAAGATGCGCGGTTCCTGGCGCGACCCGCCACCCATGAGGCGGACGGTGCGGGTCTTGAAGTCGATGCCGAGGATCTCCGCGATCTGCCGGAAATCCTCATAAATGGCATCATACCACTCATAGTCGAAGCCGCCCTTGCGATACCAGGCACGGGCCTTGTCCTTCGCCTCGTCGGAAAGCTCGTTGAGCCGATAGACGGTGGTTTCGATGACTTCAGGCATAGGGGTCGCCTCCGTCCAGGACGATCTCCAACCAACTGCCACTGTAGATCCAATCCACCGTCTTGCCGGTGGCGAGATCGAGGACATGCGCGCCACCGCCAAAGGCGTTAACCCTGGCCTGCGAGCAGGTGGTTGCGTACTGGAAGCCCCATAAGCCGGTCAGGCCGAACGCGGCCGCGCAGCGCTTGACGAACTGGATCACATGCTCGGGATCGCCGGTCCCATCGTCGCGCATCCAGAGCTGGGTGCCGCCATGCTCGGGCTGGATCGACAGAAGAAATCCTTCCGAAGGAGGATCTTCGGCGGCGTTTTCCTCCGACAGCGCGTTGTAGAGGTCGAGCGCATGGGCGGCGTTTGCCGGGGTGCCTACGTCAAGCAGGCAGGAGAAATGCGTGAAATAGTTTGCCATCTCAGACTCCTGAAACGAGAAAGCCCGGCGCGAGGCCGGGCGAGGATGAAGGACGGTGACGCGGCTGGCCTCAGAGGCGGAATTGCATCACGCGCCATTGCGCTTCGGCATGGTGGCGCAGCATCTCGCGGTAGAAGTTTTTGCGCGCATCCCGCCTGCCCGGATCGTGCAGAGCGGTTCGAGCCAGCTTCCGACGCGCGGCGCGGATGACGGAGCGGTTGCCGTCCCAGACCCGGATGCCGAGGCGCAAATAGGTCGAATACATCGCGGCCTCCTAGACGTTGATGCGTTCGCAGAGGGCATCGATCCGGTTGAGATCGAGGCCGGCATGCGCACCGTCATTGGTGAGGATGCCCCCGAGTGAGGGGTCGATGTCGCTGCGCGCAAGGGCAAGCTGAAGCAGCCGCAAGCCCGTCAACAAGGCATCGCGCTCCTGGGCGGTGACACCGATGGTCGAAAACGTCTCGATGGCCTCTCCGTCTGCCAGCAGGCGAACGCCACTGTGCTCGTCGATCTCGAAGTCGTCGAACTCTTGCGTATAGCCGGTGGCATGCCATTCGCCCTCGTAGTGGACACTTTGGGCGAGATCGCGAGCCGCATCGGGCGTCTCGGCCTCAAGGATGGTTTCATAATAGACGAAGGCGTCATGGCTTTTGCTGACGACAAATTTTGGCATGGGAAAACTCCATAGGACCGTGCCCGGCGAACCGCCGGGTCAAGGGGTGGAAATGGGAAAGGGTCACGCGGCCTGCGGCAGCCGCAGAAGCTCGGCGGCGGTCACGCGCCAGCAGGGATCGACCAGCCGCGCCTCGATCAGGCTGGCGCGAAAACGATGATCGCGGGCTGCCGCGTGATCGCCCCGGCCGGAGGCGGCGAAGGCCAGCCCGCGCAAGCGGCTGGCTTCGATGATGATGCGGCGGGCCTCCGCGTCGGAGGCGACGGGCTGTTGCCAGAGGACGATTCCGGCCCGGATCTCGCCGCCGAGAACCAGGCCGAGATCGCCGTCCTGAATGACGATGACACGTGGGCGAAAGCGCAACGTCTCGTCCGTGCCGACGTTGATATCGCCATGCGCGACGCGCTGGCTGGCGAGGATCATGGCTTCTTCGGCGGATGCGGATTGGCCGATGACGACCGTGCGGTCGAATTCATCGGCCTCGTCGAGGCCTTCGTAACCGGCGGTGCCGATGCAGGAGAGGCGCAGCGGCACCTTCTGCGCATGGCGCAGCCGAGGCAGCACCTCGCGCGTGATGATGTCGCCGATTGAGGTAAATCCGGGGTGGCGGGAAAGGGTCATGGGGCTTACTCCACGACGGGCGGCGGAAGCCTCTCTCCCGCCTGCAACCCGTCACGGCCAACCGGCCCGCCCTCTCACTCTCTTGTTGTCGGGGTGGATCAGCACCACGGTTCACGGCGTCCCGCCCAGGTTCGGGCGAGTCCCTCGCTGACGAGAATGTCTCCGACATCTCGGCCCTCGACGCGGATCACCGCCAGAGTCCGGCCATAGCGGTCAGTGCCTTGGCGCAAGATTTCCACCCGCCGGCCGTTCAGAAGCTCTGCCAGTCTGACCTTCGATTGCAGCGCGAGGCCGGATTCATACGCGCACGGCCCCTCGATCTCGGGGGCGTCGATGTTGAAGATCCGGACGGTCTCAGCTTGCCGCGTCGTGCTCAAGCGGATGGAATCGCCATCCCAGACCCGGATTTCGGCCGGTTCGCAGGATGCCGTGCAGAGCAGGACGGAAACGACAATATGGCTGAACATGGCGAATGGCTTTCATCTTGAAGGAGCGAAATCGGCATGATCACCGACGGTTCTTTCCTATGCGGGTCGAGATCGCAATGCAGATTGGCACGGAAGCGGCAATCGGCGGCAATTGACGGGAGAAGGCCCGACGGTGCCTGGGTGCCGGGCCGTCGGGTTGAGGCGCGTTCGCGCCTCAACTCCATGGATCGAGTTCCAGCTTCACCATCTCCTCGTCGCCGTCGAACTCGTCGGCGGGCATGGCGGCATGGGTTCCGTCCCCGGCCTGAAACACGACAATCGAGACCATCAGCGTGGAAGCGAGGCTGGCGGCGAAGGCGATGGCATCTGCATAGGACATGGGTTCCGGCTCCTGTCTTTGGAGGCGGGGGACCATCCCCCGCGCGACAGGCGCCCGAAGTGTCCGGCCGGATCTGCAATCACCCTCGCGCGTTCGGGCATGTGCCCCGAATCCGCGAGGGCGGCACGCTCGCGTAAGCCGACCCCTTGCGGGTTGATTGACGAAGAGACGACCGAACCAAGGTTCGCGAATGGAAGCGGGGGATGGTGCCTTGCCTCTGACGGGATGCCGGGAAACCATCGCAGTTGCCTTTCCGCGCCAGCCTCGTTTCCACGCTGATTTCCCCGATGTGTTTCAGGCCGGGGATGGAATCCGCTGTTCCGCAGCGAGAAGCTGACAGCACAATAGTGAAGCTGGACCTCGATCCATCGCTGCCTGTGCAGCGATACCCGACGGCCCGGTGACAAGTGCAAGGTGCGCGCCGTTCAGTTCCAGAGCCCATCCGCGATCTCGCGGACGATCATCGCGCGGGCATTCATCATCACATCGTCGCCGGAGGTGTCGATATGACCGTAGAATCGCGCCCGCGCGCCATGTGCGGTCCAGTCGGTATAACGGCAGTATTCGCGGGCATCGAGCCGGAAGGCGCGCATGTCCTCGGCCCAATGCGGCTTCGGCTCCACGACGACGGTGAGGCCACCGCGCGTTTCCTCCCAGGGAAGCGACCGCTCCGAGGGTGGATTGCGGCGGTCGTCGGCGAAGATTTCATCGACGGTGATCATGATGCGCCTCCTGTCTCGGGTTGCGAGAGGAAGCCGGTCGGGTTGCCTGGGTCCGGCGGCAGATATGCGTCATAGGGGTTGCCATCGGCGAGATGGCCGAACGGGGTGAAGACGTAATCCCCGGCCTCGCGGCCCACGGCGCACAGGACGTAGCGCACCTCGCGGGTTTCGGCGTCGAGGCACTCCATCAGCGCCAGATTGCCGTCACCGGCAGCGCGGAGCAGAGTGTTGAAATTCGTTCGGACGGGATCGGGAATAGCCATGATGTTCTCCTGAAACGAAAATGGCCCGCCGTCGAAGGACAGCGGGCCATGTGGATGGGGTTGCGATGATCACGCGGCGGCGCGACCCTCGATCGCATCGGCGCCAACCTCGTCGGCCGTGATCTCCTCAAGACGGGCGCGGCTGTATCCTTTTCTGGCCAGCCAGAGTTCGGCCGCCTCGCGGCTCTCGGCGAGATGCAGCAGCTCGACGTTTTCGCCGACATCCTGCAAGATGCGGACCTGACCGATCTTCGGGCGCTCGATCACGCGGAACTTCAGATCGCTGTCGATGCCGTAGCTGCGCATGATGGTGATGAGGATGATGCCGTCTCCGCCGAAATCGCCCTCATGCAGGGTGAAGGACGGCGGGGTGTTATAGGTCGGCCGCTCGCGGCCCGGCGTCTTGCGGACGAGACGGCCGACACCGTTGCGGGATTTCCACGCGGCGAGCTTTTTCGTGAAGCGCGCGGGCGGCTTCGGCTGGCCGTCGCTGTAAGCCACAAGCGAGCCGAGCGGCGCGATGTCGAAGATGAGGGAAGCGGTCATGAAGCTGATCTCCTGAAACGAAAATGGCCCGGCGGGGAGCCGGGCCTTGGAGTGGAAGGGGGAAGGAAAGCGGGGCGACCGGGGGGGCCGCCCCGCCGGGATACGTCACTCGGCGGCGACGAGGACAACCGGATCGGCATCGGTGGCAACTTCTTCATCGTCAGCGGCGAGGAAGTCGGGCAGCGCCACGCCATCCTCGTCCTGATCGATCGCGCCATCCACGATCTGCGCGTCCATGGCGGGGCGCAGCGGCTCCGGCAGCCAGCCAGTATCGGCCAGGAGCCTTTCGGCCTCCTTCGCCATATCGCCCTTCTTGAGGTGGGCGATGAGATCGGCTGCGCGATCACCCGCGCCCTCGCGCACCGCTTCGAGGATTCGGCTCTTGGTGACACGGCCCAAGTAGTTCTCGACCGTGGGTTTCCAGCCCGCCTCGACGAGATCAAGGCCGGTGGCCTGAGCAAGCCGTTCCGCCTCGGCCATGCGGCGGTCGAGACCGTGCTGCGAAATGCCGTTGCCCGAATAGGGGTTGGGCCGTTCGTAGAGGGCGTTGACGCCGAAGCTGACGCAATGGGCGAGCAGCGCGAGACGGCTCGCATCGTCGAGACCGTCGATCCAGTCCCAGAGCCGGTCGTCATTACCGGAGGGAATGTCGCCCCGCCAGACGTCGGCGCGCTCGTCGATCAGCTTCGCGGCGGCGCTGTCCGCGAGCCCGGTCGCATCAGCCGGGAGGTGGATGTGACGCACCGCGGCATAGAGGCTTGTCCCGGAGGTGGAGGTGCGCTCGAAGGTGTCAAGGACCAGCTTGTGCAGCAGGGCCGTCATGGCGACATGCGGATTCTCGGCGACCGCATTGCGCAGCGCCAACGTCCGCCAGGCGGTCAGGTCGATAATCAGCCGCTCGGGCAGCGGCTTGACGGCATCGTCCTCCTCTTCGTCACTCTCCGGGACCGGCTCGCCACCGACGGTGATGACGGCACGCTGCACGGCGTCGGGATCGGTCGGGTTCGCCGGATGTCCGGCATCCTCGCCGTCGACGGTCTCGGGTTGCTCATCCTCGGGGCGAACATAACCGCTGCTGACAATCAACTCGCCGTCGCGGCCGATGCTGACGAACACGCCGGCACGGGCTACGTCTTCCGGAGCGAAGGTGACGGGCCGGTTCTCGAACGCTTCCAGCTCGCCTTCGATTTCCCCGAGCCGCTGATCGACCTCGTCGGGCAGTTCCTCGGCCTCGGCGTATTGCGATTCGAGTTCGTCATACTCGTCGCGCAGCGCCTCGCGGACGGCCCGCTCCTCGTCGGTCAGTTCCTGGGTCACGCCGACCAATCGGCACAGGCCGTTGGTGTAGCCGTAGGGAAGCTCGACGGCAGCGTCGATCCATTTCCAGCCCTGACCCGCGATCTCGTCGGCGACAGAACGCAGTTTCTCCTCGACCAGACGGTCGAGAAGCGTGACGTCCTGCAACCAGCCGCCGTTCTCGTCGGAAAAGAGATCGCGCAGCACCGGGCCTCCCGCCGCCTCATAGGCATCAATGCCGATGAAGAGGGCGCGCTTGTCGGCGACTGGAACCGTGGTCTCGGTCAGCATATTGCGGATCTGCCAGGGCTCCTTCTGCCACGACGTGCTGACGCGCTCCCAGACCTGCTGCTGGCGCTCGTGGTCGGGGTTGACGGTGAAGGCTTCCAACATCGCCAGCGTCATCTCGTTCCGCGCATAGGCATCGTGCAGCGTCGGCGCGACCGTGGCGAGGCGAAGGCGCTGCATGATGTAGCGCGGTGTGGTCCGCCAGGCATCGGCGATCTCCTCCTTGGACATGCCCATGTCGAACATCCGCTTGAACGCCTTGAACTGGTCAAGCGGATGCAGGGCGAGGCGCAACAGGTTCTCGGCCAGCGAGTCGTCGACGGCCGAGGTCTTGGCATCGGCTTTCTTGACGATGCAGGGGACGAGCCCGTCGGCCGGGAAACGACCGGCTTCCACGAGGCGCGCGATGGACCTGTAACGGCGGCCGCCGGCGGGTGTCTCGAAATCGCCGGTCTCGTTGCCGTCCTCGTCCAACACGGCGCGGACATTGAGACCTTGCACGAGATCCTCGCGGCGCTCGATGTCATGGGTAAGGTCGTCGAGGCCCGCCTCGACGTCGATCTCGCGGACATTGCTGTCCGAAAGGCTGATCCGGTTGAACGGAATGTCCCGTGCCCGCGAGAAGACGATCATTGCGGGGGTGGACTTCTTCTTGGCAGCTTTTGCCATCGTGGTTTCTCCGCGACGGACGCCGAGAGCCTCTCTCTCGACCCTAAACCCGTCACGAAGCGAAGCGCCGCCCTCTTGCTCTAGAAGGTAGCGCCATCGCACCGGCATCGGGTATTCAGGGCCGGAACCCCATCTCAGTCGGCTTCGGTGATCTCCTGCGCGATGGGATGGTGCCGACGGTCGAAGACCGTCGCCGGGCCGTGATCTGCATGTTGAATGGCACCTTCGATAAAGGAGTGCTGCGGATCGAACGCCTGATAGAAGGCGTCGAGCGCAGCCTCCTCGTCCTCGGCTTCGACCTCTTGGACGAAGCAGACCCACATCGCCCGTCGCTGACGGACGAAATAGCGGTTCAGAGAGGGGATGCACTCGAACACCTCATTGATGTCGCCATCCAGCTCGGCCGCTTCGAACTGTTCGATAGCGTGATCGCGATCCTCACCATCGCAGATCCAGGATTCGTTTTCGGAGCCGTAGCAGACGAGGAAAACTTTCAGGTAAGTCCGAGATTGATTGTTGGTCATCGGGGTTGCTCCGTGACGGGCGGCCGCGAGTCTCTCTCCAGCCTCCAACCCGTCACGAGGCGAAGCGCCACCCTCTGACTCCAAAGGGACGGCGCCGCAGAACCGAGGGACTGGAAAGCCGCAAAGCAGGAAATCCGGCTTTGCGATTGCGTGGGTTTCAGGCGGGTCAAATTCCGCACATACCCTCACATTCATTCGGCCAGAGATCGAGCTGGCCGTGGTCGGTGGCCTTCGAGAGATCGGCTTTGTCGAGCGGGGCGGCGGAGCGGTGCAGATAGACCTCGCCGCGGATGCCCCGGAAGCCGGTGCGAATGGCGGCATCAACCGATACGGCGTCCGCCCAAGCCTCCGGGTCATGGTCGCGCAGGCGCCGCCAATGATCATCGGAATGGAACGGGCAGCCGATGCAGGCGCTCTTGGGCGGTATGGGATAATCATGCCGTTCCAGCCAACGCAGGCAATCCAGGCGGGTCATGCCCTGCTCGATCAGCGGCCAGCGGTTGACCTGCCATGCCTCGAACGAGGGTTTCATGCGCAGAGCCTCGTCGAGCGAAATCCCGATCCATTGCTCAGCGATCGGCGAGGCGGGCGAGCGCCGCCCGGCGATACCAAGCATCTCACGCACCTTCCGCCGGATCGGCACGATCTTGTAGTCCCCGGTGCATTGGCGGCGGATCATGCCGATGCCGACACGCTCGGTCGCCACGATGCGGGAGCCGACGACGACGAGAGCGCCGTTTCCGTCCTCGTCATAGACGGGCAGCTCGGTTCCGGCTGGCGTCACCGTGCGGGTGAAGGCGGGGATCGAGGCCCATCGCTCGCCGCGTGCGCCGGCGATGAGGTCGGCGCGCAGATCCCCGGCCGAGACGATATGGACGGGGAACGGCAGGACATTGGGCGACCGCAGCCAGTCGAGATACTCATAGACCGCCTTCGGCTCCCAGCCGGTATCGGCGAAGACCGCGCAATCAGGCATGGGGCCGATCTCGCCATGCGCGGCCATCAGCGCCAGCGTGGTGGACTGGACGCCGGCGCCGAGGCTGAGGACGCGCAGCCGGATGTCGGCCGCCTGCGCGGGATCGGGAGCGAAGCCTGGAAAGGCGAGCGCACTCATCACGCCGCCTCCCGCTCGTCGTCGGCCGTGCCGATCCCGTCCACATCGGGCAGGAAGGACAGAATCCAGTCGGCGGCCTTGCTGGCCTGCGAGGCGGCGCGGACGATGGCGCGGTTGTCCTCACGCAGCACCTCCAGCCAGGAACCGATGTAATCGGCATGGCGGACAGTCGGCACGATGCCGAGCGACGCGCAGCAGAAGGCGGCGTTGATCTCGGCCACCAACTCCTCGAAGGCGTATTTCTTCGTGCCGAAGGAGCCGGAGAAATCGCGGTCGAGGCGGGAGGGGTGTCCGGTGGCGTGACCGAGTTCATGCAGCGCCGTCCGATGCCAGTTGATCGGCTCGAAATACGCCTGCGGAGGCGGCACCTGCACGAAGTCCTGCGAGGGCATATAAAAGGCGCGGTCGCCGCCGATGCGGAAGTCGATGCTGGTGGCCCGAATCAACGCCTCGGCACGCGGCTCGATCAGGCCGGGCGCGGGCGGCGGCGCGGCAACGGCGATCTCCTCGGGCAGCCCGTCGCATTGGGCGGCGTTGAAGACGGTGAACCGCTTGAGGAACGGGATGCGGTCCGGCTCGTCTCCGGTCTCGCGGGCGCGTCGCTTCTCGTCCTCGGGAGTGAAGCGGTCGGCATAGACGACGGTGGTGCCGCGTTCGCCCTTGCGGACATTGCCGCCGAGCGAGAGCGCCTGGCGGAAGGTGAGCCAGCTCTGGCCGGGGAAGCCATGCTCGATGACGGCGCCCCAGAGGATCAGGACATTGATCCCCGAATAGCGCCGGCCGGTTGCGGCGTTCTGCGGCATGGCGAGCGGCGCCTTGACGGCCGCCGCGCCCCAGGGCTGGACCCAGGGCAGACGCCCGGCCTCCAGCTCGCCGATGATCTTGTCGGTGATTTCGTCGTAAAGGCTCGCCCGGTCGGGGCCGGGGCACGTGCGGCGATCCTGTCTGGTCATCGCGGTTCTCCGCGACGGGCGCCGGAAGCCTCTCTCCCAGCCCTCAACCCGTCACGGAAAACCCGTCCGCACTCTCACTCTATAGGGGGCGTTGCGGGGCAGGCTGTGCTAAAATTCACCAATCGTGCGAGCGCAGCGAATGATTTTCTCGCTCTATGGGATATGGCTTTTGGCTGTTTTCGACCTCATCTCTGTCGTTCCAAGGTCACCGACGGCCTCCCGAAAGCCGCCGTTCCTGGCAGGACCAACTGTCGGCGTGATCGGGCCATTCCAGACTGACTGGTTCCGGAGAGCGGTCATGGGATAGCCCTCTGCTGCCGCGAAAACCGGTGATAGTCTGTCGCTGAGCCCTTTGCTACGACGGGAAGGGATACGCCGAGATCCTTGAGGGTAAGCAGCATGAGCAAGTCCGTAATAGCTAGCTTCTCCTCGTAAAAGCCCGCCAGGTTTTCCCCGCTCTTGAATGGAGTGGTATGAAACATTTCTGCACGGCGCTTATTTATGCGCTTGGCGAGCAACTCTTCAAAAGAGAAGCCCTCCGCGTTGATCGACTCTATCGCCCTCCCGATCAAGGCCGGCAGTCCCGGTGACTTCTTGTCTTTCACATCGAGATGCTTCTTTGCGAACTCGACTAAATCTGGGTCCGGCGCTTCGTCGACGTACGCCCAGAACGCTTGCGCGAGATGCTCGTAGCTGAGCTCGCTGTCATTCTTGAAGCGCGCTTTTACCAGCTCCTCGAAAACCGGCATCACGGCAGCGAACTGATCATTCAGAGTGGCGCCGAACCACTTGGAATATTGAATGGCGTGGATTCGGCTGTCCAACGAGACGCGAGCTGACATATAGGCCTTCAGCAGCACCTCAAGGCTAGCGCCGTCGCGGCCACGCATATGCAGACGTTCCAGAGGATGTGGAGCTTTTCCTTCCAGAGCGTAGGCACCGCCTATCCTCAATCCTGATATCGGCTCTGGCGACTGGGGATCTTCTTTCGGCCGCGGCTTCAGAAGTTGGAACACGGGCATTGGAGGACGATAGCCGACAAGGAACCCGAACAGGGATTCCAAACCGACGCAAACATCCATCACATACGAAAGCGATCTCAACTCCTCAAAGCGCAGCCGGAACACTGTTCTCGTTCGCAACGAATGCTCGTCGTCACCTCGGCTAAACTGGCCGTATGAAGCGACTTCAACGGTTCCAAGACTGTCGACGACGCAGGTATCAACTGAGGGTTCAGCCAGATCGATACTGCGCGTGCGGAACTGGTCGTCGCGTGTAGGTCGAATGAGGTCGCTACCATACCAAGCCGAGAACGATCGCGACTCGAACGATACTGAGGCAAACAGTGCCTCGTTTTCATCGTCGACGCAGGTCCCTTCGAGAAAGGCCTGAAAGGACCCCGCCAACTTGGTCCGTGGGAAGTGATGGTTCCCAGGCTCGACCCGCTCTACCAGAGGTCGGACAAGTGTGGCCTTCTTTTCAAAGTCGACCAGACCGATCACTGGTGCTGCTTTGCCAAATACCCCGGTCGCGTACGGAAATGCGTTCTCTTCGACAATACGGATGGCCTCAAAACGCCATTGGCCCATTGCGTTGGCGTCGGACCAGATGCGACCAGTCCATGCGCCATCTTCGGACTCCTCCGGGAAGTAGATCCATCGCTCAGTCTGCATTGTGAAACCTCGACGCTGTAGGATTGTTCAACTATTTGGCGTAGCGTTCCCGATCGGCGGCCTCGGCGCTAGAGCATCCCTTAGACATCGCCGCCGACCGTGGGCCGCTCAACGAGTCAGGCGGCGCAAGAGCGAACGTCGATCATCGGTACGGTGGCGAGGTTCTGGAGCCATGCCATCAGCTCGAGACGAAATGCGGTGGCCAAATGCAGCGATGCCGAAAACGGATCTTGCGGACGTACCATCGATCTTCGTAACACAGACTACTTCTCCCAAAGAGCAATCGAATATATTATACCCTGGGGGCACTGATGCCATTATACGACAACTGGTGCGACAGTGTTCGCGCCAATAACGGCCAAAAGCTATCGCTCAGGCTGACGGAAAAACCGACGGGAAGGGCAGCAGCGATGCAAGCGCTGCCTCCGATTGTGCGCTCGCACTATGATGACGTTGCACGCATCAACGAAGACATCGCCGCGCTTGGCTTCACTCAGGCCGCGGCCATTCTCGCGGAGCGACTGCCCCGCACGCCACGCGCGCGCTCAGGCGAGCTTGGCGAAATCCTTGCGACAGAGCTTGTAGAAGAGCAATTGGGCTACCGCGTCCCCGTGCGGCGCTTACGTTACAAAGACGGCCGCGAGATGGCTCTCCGCGGCGACGACTTTCTTGGCCTACGAACCGACCCAGCTGGTGCCGTTCATGTTGCAAAAGGGGAGTCCAAAAGCAGAGCCAATCTGACCGCCGCTACCATCGCCGAGGCGCGCGACGTTCTGTCGCGCGATGCGGGACGACCCACACCCACATCAATTCTATTCGTTACGGATCGGCTCCTCGAACGCGGGGGAGATGAGGAAGCACTTGGCCGTGCTCTGCGTAACGACGTGGCCACCAAGATCATTCCCGCTGCTCAAATTGCGCATATCCTCTTCACGGTGTCGGCCAATAACCCTCCCCAAGCCCTCGACGACGACCTAGAGAATGCGGGTGTCGACAGGCCGAATGCAGTCATCCATTTGAAGATCGAGGACCATCAGGACTTTATCAGACTTTCCTATGAAGAGGCGCTGAAGCTTGGAAACGATTGAAGAGCTAACCGCCTTCCTTCAGATGGCACGACAGGATGGAGCACGCGGACGGCTCCGCGCACGAGGCGAAGCTCGGTCGATCATCCGCGAGAACGGCATTCTCCCGCAAGGCGCGCCACCTTTTGCACCAACCATCGATACCGATCTCGCTGAATATTCCTTCTCTTTGCTCAGGGCCTCGCTCGCGCTCAAGGAGCGCGGCGGATTGACCGAAGAGTGGCGCGTAGGTTTTCTGGCCGCAGCAAATGGTTTCGAGGCGCTCGTTCAGAACGGCCCAATTGATGATCCAGCGCGGGGCTTCAACAGGGTCATCGGTGCGGCGAGCTATCACCTGGCAGGATATTCCGCTCTAGCGTTCTCCCTTATGGGTCAAGGTCCGGATGACTTGAACCTAAGCCCACCTGAGCGGGCATTGATTGACCTTATCCGTCGAGACTTGACCTCCTTGGCAGACCGGGCGCGAGCGTGGCTAACCGATCCTGCGCATACCGATGGAGCCCTCGCCGCACGGATTGCCGATGGCGCCGTCGATCCCGATGATGCCGTAACCGAGGTCGTCATCACCTCTATCTTCAGAGCGCTTGCGCACTTCGAATTCGCATTGCAGACGGGCACGGCGGCGCTGGTCGAGGCTGCGCGCGCCATTCTCGCCCGCACGCTCTCCCTATCCGCCAACGCCAATGCCGTTTCCTTGTGGTGGCTGACCCGTGTTACGGCCAATCTTATCGACGATCTCTGGTCGAGCAGTCTCCATATCGTTCTGCCCGTCGCCGGACCACCTGGGGCACATGACTATACCGGTCTTCGCCGGCTCTTCTTGGGCGTCTTGTTCGCCAAGCGCATCTCGGAGGTCGAACTTTGGCCATCGCAGATAGAAGCAGCAAGACGATCGACGAATGTCTCCGACGATCTCGTGGTCGCCTTGCCCACAAGCGCTGGCAAGACACGCATTGCTGAAATAGCGACCCTTATGAGTCTGGCCGTCGGGAAACGAGTCCTCATCGTGACTCCGCTCCGGGCCTTGTCAGCCCAGACCGAACGATCGTTTCGGAGCACTTTTTCTGCTCTCGGCTTTACAATCTCCTCGCTTTATGGCGCGGCTGGTTTGGCCGGCACCGACGAGGATGCGCTGCGTACACAGAACATCGTCATCGCGACGCCCGAGAAGATCGACTTCGCGCTTCGCAACGACCCGAACCTCATCGACGATGTGGGACTGGTCGTGCTCGATGAGGGTCACCTCATAGGGCCTACCGATCGCGAAATCCGATACGAGAACCTGGTTCAACGATTGCTTCGGCGCGCAGATGCAGCCGAGCGGCGCATCGTTTGTCTCTCAGCCATCCTTCCCGAGGGCGATCAACTTGATGATATGAACGCCTGGATACGCAGCGACGCGCCCGGCGAACCCATCCAGTCGAAATGGCGGCCGACGCGCCAGCGTTTCGGGACGATAGAATGGCATGGCGCGGCCGCGCAGTTGCGTTTCAGTCTGGAGCCAGACGCTCCCTTCATTCGCCAGTTCATTTCCGAGGTGCCACCGATCGCACCACGAAGGACAGCATTTCCACGGGATAACAAGGAACTTACCCTCGCCACTGCCTGGCGCTTTTCGGGGACCGGCAAGCGTAGTCTCATCTTTTGCACCCAGCGAGACCATGTCGAAGGCTATGCGAAATCGGTTGTCGAGCTCAACCGACGCGGGTTCCTTCCATCACTCCTCGACGATGTCGGCAAAGTTGCCCGCGCCACTACTATCGGCACAGAGTGGCTGGGTCCTAACCATGCTGCGGTCAAGTGCCTCGCACTGGGAGTTGCGATTCATCATGCGCGGTTGCCGAGTCCGTTCCTTCGCGAGGTTGAGGCCCTCCTGGCCACAGGGACATTGCAGGTCGTGATCGCGTCGCCGACACTTGCCCAGGGTCTCAACCTCAATGCTGCTGTACTGCTCATCCCTACGTTGTATCGTGCCGGGCAGCCTCTCTCCGGCGAGGAGTTCGCGAACGTCGCTGGCCGGGCTGGTCGGGCATTCGTGGATCTGGATGGCCTGGTGCTCCATGTCATGTACGAGCCCAAGCCCTGGCGCTTCCGTGAATGGGCAAAACTCGTGAACTCTGCAAAGGCACGGTCGCTTTCGAGCGGCATTATCGCGGTCGTCGCCGAGGTAACGCGCCGTCTCGCCAGAACCGGAGTCTTCGGACGAGCCGATGCCTTTGAGTACCTCGCGAACTCGCAGGAGGCGTGGTTCCCGGCCGACACACCAGATGAGCAAGAATCCATCCAGAGCCTGATCGAGCGCCTCGATGCGACCGTGCTCGGACTCTTTGAATCGCTCGAGGCCGATACCGCCGATCTCGCACAGATTCTCGAGACTGCGCTGGAAGGATCACTCTGGGCGCGACAAGTTGAGCGAATGGCCGACAACACCAGACAGTATCAGCTCTGGATCATGCATGTCCGCTCCGCCCTTATCTGGAACAAGACCACGTCGGCTCAGCGCAAGGCGCAATTCGCGATGGGCGTCGGACTCGAATCCGGTCTTGCAATTGATGCGATCGCGCCGCAGATGCTTCAACATCTCGATACGGCTGACCTAGCCGCGATCCAGGGCAATGCTGCGGCGCTCGGCACAGCCCTGGCTTCAATAGCTGAAGCGATGTTGGCCATTCCGCCCTTCGTCCCCGACGATGATCTTCCGGCCAATTGGCGGCAAATCCTGCAAACTTGGATCGGCGGAGACGATGTTGCGCTGATCGGCACCGACAATATGAAGGTTGTCGAGGATGTCTTTGTCTACCGCCTAACCTGGGCTCTTGAAGCGCTAAGGATGAAGCGACGCCTCACCGGACCCGAACCAGACTATGTTCAGGGCGGCGCATCCTCTTGCTTAGAAGCAGGACTTCCGAGCAGAATGATGGCCATGCTCGTGCGCAGCGGGCTTCCGTCTAGAATAGCGGGACGTCAGGTTGTCCTCGACACCGCACCCGTCTTTGTGACTCAAGCTGAAATGGTCGCCTGGCTCGGCTCCAATGAGGTCACGGCACTTACTGACAATCCCAACTGGCCAACGCCACAAACCGGCGAACTTTGGCGGCGCTACCGGACGGATATGCTCGCCGCACCGCATCAAAGGTGGAATGAGGAGACGTGGCCTTTCAACACAAAGCGGCCGCCTTGGCTAGCCGCGGGCATGCCCGCTCGCTTAATCGTTGATCCGGAAACGAAGGCTGCCGCACTCGTATCTCCAGACTTTCAGCCGATCAGCACTGTGGCGCAGAGGTTCGATGCACCGAGCCCAAGTCTGACCCAGATCGACTTCGCGCTCGACGGACAATCCTCTCTCATCAGGCGTATGGGGCGAGGAAAGTCGCATTGGCGTCAGCCATAGCATGAGGCGCGCTTGCCGTCGCGCCGCGGCCTTCAACGCGATCTCCGGATTGTCCGTCGGTAGGGTAAACTCGGGCCGAGCTGGGAGAATAGTGCGACGAGCTTTGAACAGCTGCTTTCGAGAACCTATGGGGTCGCGTAATGCGACCGATATGAAGGCGCGTTGCTGTCGAAGTGCAGCGGCCAACTGATTGACCGCTTTCCCAACGCCGCCGCCTAGAAGCGGTCTGGCAGGAAGCCACCCCTTCTCGGAAGTTTGGAGGGTCGAGAGGTGCCGCGATCCCGCAGCTGCGTAGTTATTCGAGACCAAGTACAAAGCCTTTCCCTGTGAGCAAACAAGTGTAGAATCAAACTCTCCTGATCTGCTTTGGCGAGGTGTCTATGAGCTTCATTGAGGGAATAGCACGAGATCAGGCCAACCTGCTTCCCCCATGTGTCAATGACTATGTTGGGCCTGACACGCTCGTCCGCGTCGTCGATGCTTCCGTCGACAGCTTGGATCTGGTTGAGCTTGGCTTCACACGCGCCGTTGCGGCCTCGACCGGACGACCAGGCTATCATCCCAGCGACATGCTCCGGCTGCATATCTGGGGCTACCTCAATCAGGTTCGATCATCGCGACATTTGGAGCGTTCCTGCAAGCGCGACCTTGAAGCAATGTGGCTTATGCGCCAACTCGCGCCGGACTATCGGACCATTGCCGCCTTCCGGCACGACTATCCCGATGCGATCGCCGCCGCCAGCGCCGCGTTCGTGCTGTTTTGTCGCGAGCAGAATTTGGTGGGTGGCCGGTCGGTCGCACTCGACGGCACCAAGATGCGAGCCGTCGCCAGTCCAAAGAACATCGCCGGGGCGGAGCGGCTCGCGCGCGATATCGCGCATACCGAAAAAGAGATCGCCTATTATCTCGACCGACTGGACATCATCGATGAGAACGTCGCGCAGGGCTTTGATGATCAACCACTGCACCGCGAAGGCTTCAAGTCCGCCATTGCCTCTCTGCAGCGTCGGAAGGATCGGCTGGCCAGGCGACAGCAGGAACTCGATCGACGGGACGAGAAGGTGCTCGAGTTTGGCGAGTCGGAGGCCAAACCGATGGGACATGCCCACGCGCCGAAGCTTCCCTCGTACAATCTGCAAAGCGTCGTCGACGTTGCGAGTGGGCTGATCGTCCACCATGACGTCTACAATGACGCGAACGACAGCCACCTTCTTCATCCGATGGCAGTCGCGGCTAAGGCCGTGCTGGAGGTATATCAGCTCCAGGTGTTGGCCGACGGTGGCTATTCAAACGCCGAAGAAGTCGCCCATTGCGAACGCGAGAACATCGAGGTCGCTGCGCCGATCAAGCGCGGCGCGATGAATTCCGAGCATTTTCGACCGGTCCAGTTCCTCTACGACGAGGACAGCGACACGATCCGATGCCCCGGCGGGCAAACACTGCGCCCGTCTGGAATCCATACTCGTAATCGGGCGATCCGCTACCGCACGTCGTCCTGCGCGACCTGCGCGTTGAAGCCAAGATGCACGCCGGGAGCCCAGCGCACAATTCATCGGCTTGTCGATCAAGGCGCCCTTGATCGCATGGAGGCCAGAATCCATGCCAATCCCAGCCTGATGACGATCAGACGATGCACGGTCGAACATCCATTCGGCACCATAAAGCGAATGTCGGGCGGCGGACGGTTCCTAACTAGAGGGCTTAGGGCGGTAAAGGCGGAGGCGGCGCTCTCGATCCTAGCCTTCAACATCCTACACGCCGCGAACACATTCGGAACGAGCGCTATTACCCCGAGCTGACGCGAGGCGGCGCTTCGCGTCGGTTCCACTTGGCCGACGCGGCGGCCGAGGGCCGACGTTTTGGCACAGTCTGGGGGTCTCCCCGCAGATGGGGGTGCGCTGGCAACGAAGTGCCGGCCAGGGGGAAGGCTTTCCCCCTCCACTGAACAGGCAGACGGACGCCCCTGGAAACTCACTTCTAAATCTGGGAACCGATATCAGGTGCAAGGCTCTCCGAAAAGGACCGTGCTTTGCTCGCCAACGAGCTGCTGAAACGCTTGGTAGCTTTTCGACAAACCTGCGCATTGCTTTTTCAGTTCGCTCACAAGAACTTCCAGCATGACGGGATTGCTGCCGCCCACCCCATAGCAGGGCTTCCCGGCATTTTGGGAGGGGAGGCGTTTCATCATCTGCGTTATCCCAAGCTCAACATGCGGGGTGAAGCGATGGGTATGCTTGCTGCGGAAATCATCCGTTGCCGTCTTGTAGTCCCCGTTATCGACGGTGTTGAGAGCCTTGATCAACCGCTTCCAGGATCGCCAAGGCTTCGCCAGCCTTGCCGCGACCTCCTCATTGATCCCCCAATCTTCGGGTAGGATGGCAAAGTCGTCAGACCATAACGCCCCTTGCTGCACACAATTCGCCTGATGCGAGAGATGTGCGATCGCGAAGTAGAATCTGGCCTTGAGCGTATATGGGGAAAGAAGAGCCGTAGCGGCCAGATCCTGAACGAACTCGTGGAGCAGATCGTTTTTCTGGGGAAGATCGAGTCCATCCAGAACTGTTTTCCACGCTTCCAGCCGCTTGGTCAGGCCGATCAGATGATTGATACCGTTGGCCAGATCCCGCGCGGCGTCCTCGGCCTGATCCCGGTAAACCATCTGCTGACGCCCGAACTCAGCATCCAGCCTGACGGTTTGGGGCGGCTCGAACCATCCATATGGTATGAACGGCGTGCATTGCTCGACGCCTTGAAGCGCGGCTCTGTAGTCCGAGTATTTGCCAACAAGAAATTCGTCCGCGTGATCCATCATCAGTTCCGAGTTCGGGCTATTGTCGCGGGTTCAAAGCTTCAGCGCACCGTCAAACCTCGATCCCGCTTTTCGCCACCATCACGGCGATGTCAGAAATCGCCCGCAGCAGGACCAGCGGATCATCCCTGGAGGGCATGAAGCCATGTCTCTGCCAGAACCGGGCGGCTTCCTCATCGACAGCGTTAACCATCAAGGCCCGTCCGCCGACTAGACGAGCAGCTTGAACGCAACGTTGAAGGGCATGTTTCATCAAGCCGGTGCCGATACCCTGCCCTGCCCATTCCGTGTCCGTGGCGAGTTGTCCAAGAAGCAGGCAGGGAACCGGGTTGGGCGGCTGCCCGGTGCGGATCGTGCGAGGCAGGATCGAGGGCACCACCGCCGTCGGTGCGAGGCCATAGTATCCGACAACGCGCCCTGCGTCGTGAACGACGACGACTGCCGTGAAGCCCTTTTCCTGATTGGCAAGGGCGCGGGTCTTCAGCCAGTGATCGAGCGTGGGCTTGCCGCATGAAAACGCGGAAACGTCATGGGCCGCAGTCAGCGGCTCGGGCGCAGATAAAGCCACGGCTCACCGCTTCGGCTCAAAGCCGGGCTCCCACGGCGCGGGCCGCTTCAGCACTTCCATCATCTCAGGGACGATGGTGGGCGGGCGGGACAGGATTTCCATGAAATCCGCAAATCCCTCCGGGCTCATGCGGATCAACCCCTGCTCCATGACGACTTCCTCGGCCGCGCGCACGGCGGCATCCCGCACGAAATCCGTGCGGGAGCGGCCGCGCAGACTCGCCGCGCGATCAATCATCGCAACGTCCGCCTCGGGCAGACGCATCGAGATCGGGTATTCCTTACGTTCTACGGTGCTGGCCATGTGATCGTCTCCTTGAGGGGAATATAGAGACTTGTAGCGCCAAACGCAATACGCTAAAGTCTGTTCACTTGCGCCTCGGTTAACTTCTTATCAGGACAAACGATGGGCGCCCGCCGAGGAGATCACATGCGCCAGCAGCGGATTTCGCAAAGAACCCATAGGTTATTTTACTCCGACAGGGCACGCTCCTCTACGCTGTTCTGCGCCGCGACACGCGGGAACGCGCCAGATGCCGCCGCCAATTCTCCCTTGGATTCAGTTGCTTATTCGGGATTTGCCGTGATTTTCTTATGGCATGACCCAGGATGCACGCAAATCGACGAAGGCATTGCAGAGCGAGCGCGAGGCGCTGCTCGATGCGATGCCGGTCGACGCATCCGAACTCACCTTCACCCCGCGCGGCGACCCGGACCCGCGCCTCGTGCGGCTCGCCCGTCTGCTCGGCGAGCAACTGGCGCGAGAGAATTTCCTGTCGCAGATGGACGGACGGCCCTCGCGCGACTCCCGATAAGGAGGGATGCCCGATGAGGATCGCACTCTACGCCCGCTACAGCTCCGACAACCAGCGCGAGGCCTCCATCGCCGATCAGTTCCGCATGTGCCGTCTGCGCGCAGAGAAGGAAGGCTGGACTGTGGTCGAGGAATATTCCGACCACGCCATCTCCGGCTCCAGCATGATTCAGCGTTCTGGCATCCAGGCGCTGATCATGGATTCCGCCCGTGGGCGCTTCGACCTGATCATGGCCGAAGCGCTGGATCGGATCAGCCGCGATCAGGAGGACATCGCCGGCATCTACAAGCGCATGCGCTATGCCGACGTAAAGATGTTCACCTTGTCGGAGGGCGAGATCAGCGAGTTGCATGTCGGGCTCAAGGGCACGATGAACGCCCTGTTCCTGAAGGATCTGGCCGACAAGACCAGGCGCGGGCAACGCGGCCGGGTCGAGGCCGGCAAGTCGGGCGGCGGAAATGCCTACGGCTACGATGTGGTCAAGAAGTTTGACAGCAACGGCGAGCCCGTCCGCGGCGACCGGACGATCAACGAGGCGCAGGCCGAGGTCGTCCGGCGTATCTTCCGCGACTATGCCGCCGGCAAGTCGGCCAAGATGATCGCCGTCTCCCTGAACAGGGACAGCATTCCGGCGCCGACCGGCGGAGATTGGGGCTTCAGCACGATCAACGGCAATCCCCGGCGCGGGAACGGCATCCTCAACAACGAGATGTATGTCGGCAAGATCGTCTGGAACCGCCAGCGCTTCGTCAAAGACCCCGATACCGGCAAGCGCCAGGCGCGTCCCAACCCGGAATCCGAATGGGTCACTCAGGACACGCCGGAACTGCGTATCCTCGATGACGAGCTTTGGAATGCGGTGAAGGCACGGCAGGGCGAGAACCGGACGGAGCGGGACGAGAGCGGTGTCGCCGACGTCCGGAAGATGAACTATCGCCGTCGGCCGAGGTATCTGTTTTCCGGGCTGACGAAGTGCTCGTGCTGCGGCGGGGGCTATTCGGCGATCTCGGCGTCGCATATCGGCTGCTCGACGGCGCGCAACAAGGGCACCTGCGAGAACCGGGTCAACATCCGTCGTGACGAGTTGGAATCGCGTGTCCTGAACGCACTGCGCACCCGGATGCTCGACCCGAAGATCTTCGCCGAGTTCTGCGACGCCTATACGCGCGAGACCAATCGCCTGCGAATGGAAAGCAGCGGCCACATCGACCGGGCGAAGGCAGAGATCGAGAAGATCGGCCGGGAGGAAGGGCGGCTTATGGACCTCTATCTCAAGGAGGCCATCTCGATCGAAGCCGTGAAGGAACGCGGCGACAAGCTCAAGCTGCGCAAGGCCGAACTCAGCGACTTCCTGGCGACGGCCGACGAGCCGCCTCCCCTGCTGCACCCGAACATGGCGCTGCAATACCGCAAGCGGGTCCAACAGCTCTACGAGACGCTGCAAAGCGACGACGAGGAAAGCAGGACGGCGGCGGCCGAGGTGATCCGCACGCTGGTTCAGGACATTGTGCTGACGCCTGTGGATGGCAAGGTGGAGATCGACGTTCGCGGCGATCTTGCTGGAATCCTTACACTTTCCGCGCAAAGCAAAAACCCCGCTGCGGGTGCGGCGGGGTTGCAAGTAAAGATGGTTGCGGGAGCAGGATTTGAACCTGCGACCTTCAGGTTATGAGCCTGACGAGCTACCGGGCTGCTCCATCCCGCGTCAACTTCTGCGACTTGCGTCGGCCGGGCAGCCCGGACTTTTTCTG